>NZ_JANIJX010000018.1 GCF_024580735.1 Brevibacterium moorei
GGGATCGGCCCGGGCATGGATGACGAGCGCGACGGCGCGAGCCTTGAGTTCGTCGGTGTATTTCACTGGCACGAGAGAATCTCCTTCTTCCAATCTCCCTGCCTCTATTATTCCCGGGGCGATTCAGCTTGATCGTGACTGACTCACAACCAGCTTGGCAAAGAGGGCACATACGCATATACGCGTATGTGTTGCAGGTTTGCGCATGCGATGCGGGGAGGCGGCCGGTCCGGGCCTCAGGCCGCTGGAATGTAGAGGTCGAAGGTGCCGTCGAGGGAGACCTCGGCTATGGGGTGCCCGGCGAGGGTGACGACGGCGCGCCGGGTGGAACCATTGTCCACGACGTGCATGTCGACCAGGCCCGGGGCGATGGGTGAGGCGACCGGTAGGTGAGTGGCCTGAATCGGGCCCGTGGTCCGGCCCGGATCGGTGGTCGAAGTGGCCAGCCCGGAAGCGCCGCGGGCCGAGGCCTGCCCGGACGCGCTGCGGACCATGAGGTTCACGGCGTGGCAGGGGCGCTCCAGCGCCAGCAGCTCCACGGGCTCGGAGCCCGAAAAGCGCACGGCCCGGCCCGGCGCCACGGCGGTCCGGCGTCCGGAGATGCTCAGGACCACCGGACCGTCGGCTGCCACGAAAGTGCGCGCTACTCCGGGCAGCGCGGAGAACGGGGCGGGCGCGAGCAATTCGGCCACGCTCAGCCGCCACTGCAGCGGGGCTGCCCCAGCCGAGGCCACGGCTGGGATAGCCGGGACCTCGGCCCTGCCAGACGCCTCGGCACGGCCTGCCCGGCCGGGCACCGGCGTACTCGGCGGGCCCGGCAGCTCGGATGATTCCGCGTAGCCGATCAACTCGGTCGTCGTGCCCGCGCCATTGGCCCAGGGTGCGCCGGCCAGCTCGGCGAAGCGGCGGGCCGGGTGGGCTCGGCCGTCGGCAATCACCGCGTGCTTCCGAAAGCACTCGCGCGGTCGTCCACGAGGTCGATCACCCGTCGGCCCCTGCACGCATTCACGAAACGGTGTTCGCTCATGAAGCGGTGCTGGCTCATGAAGCGGCGGCCGGCTCGGACACCTTGGCCTCGGAGGGCTCGGCGGTAGCCGCAGCCGGGGTGGCCACGTCCGCGGAACCCGCGGGCACCTCGGCCGCCGGATCCGCGCTCGCAGCACCTGCGGCAGCGCCGCCGAGCGTGATGGTCCGCGGCCCGCCCTGCGCATGCTGATGGTAGCCGTCGAGGAACTCCTCGAGCCGGTCCAAGGCCTCGGACAGCATTTCGACCGAGGGCAGGGTGACGAGCCGGAAGTGGTCGGGCGCGGTCCAGTTGAAGGCGGTGCCGTGGCTGACCAGGATCTTCTGCTCCTTGAGCAGGTCCAGGGCGAAGCGCTCGTCGTCGACGATGCCGAACTTCTCCACGTCCAGCTTGGGGAACAGGTAGAGCGCGCCCTCGGCGGGTTCGCAGCTGACCCCGTCGATTTCGTTGAGCCGCTTGCAGCTGAAGTCGATCTGCGCGCCCAGCCGGCCGGTCGGCAGGACCAGGGCGTCGATCGACTGATAGCCGCCCAGCGCCGTGGCGATCGCGTGCTGGGCGGGGACATTGGCGCACATCCGCATATTCGCCAGCAGTTTGATGCCCTCGATATAGCTGGTGGCCTTCCAATTGGGGCCGGTGATCGCCAGCCAGCCCGAGCGGTAGCCGGCCACCCGGTAGGCCTTGGACAGCCCGGAGAACGTCAGGCACAGGACGTCCTCCCCGGTCAGCGTGGCCATATTGGTCATCTGCGTGCCGTGGTAGGTGATCTTCTCGTAGATCTCGTCGGCGAAGATGAGCAGTTCGTGTTCGGCGGCCAGCGTCACGATCTGCCGCAGCGTTTCCTCCGAATAGACCGCACCCGTGGGGTTGTTCGGGTTGATGACGACGATGCCCTTGGTATTGGGCGTGATCTTCGCGCGGATGTCCTCGACATCGGGCATCCAGCCGTTGGACTCATCGCAGGTGTAGTGCACGGGGGTGCCGCCGGCCAGTGCGACCGAGGCCGTCCACAGTGGGTAGTCCGGCGCCGGCACGAGGATCTCATCGCCGTGGTTGCACAGGGCCTGCAGGCTCAGGGTGATGAGTTCGGAGACGCCGTTGCCGATGTAGACGTCGTCGGAGGACAGATTATGGATGCCCTTCGTCTCGTAGTACTGCACGATCGCGCGGCGCGCCGAGGGGATGCCGCGCGAATCGCTGTAGCCCTGCGCGGTGGGCAGAGCCTTGATCATGTCGACGAGGATCGCATCGGGGGCCTCGAAGCCGAAGGGTGCCGGATTGCCGATATTGAGTTTGAGGATGCGGTGGCCGGCTGCCTCCATGCTGTCCGCGGCGTCCAGGACCGGGCCGCGAATGTCGTAGAGCACATTGGCCAGCTTGTCCGACTGCTTGAACATGGGTGGGAACTCCTCGGTTGTCTGCGTGGTGGCCGCGTCCGCCGGTCGGGGTGCGGCGGCATGTCTTGCCGCCGTCCGGCCCGGCTCCGAACCGCGTCCAGTGTGACGGTCCGCGCCCCAGCCTACGCGCAACGCCGTTGCACAACCGCATTCCAAAAGGTTCGACCTGGGTGCCTTTGGCGCGCTGGCGCGGCAGCACAAAGGTTCCGGGGCCGAGGTTCCGGCCGGGACCTCGGGCGCGGACGCCGGGTGTGCTCGGGGCGGCCGGGTGCGCTTGGGGTGGCCGGGCCGGTGCCATGGCAGGCCCAAGGGCGGGCGTCCCAGGGGGACGTCCCGCGGCGGCGGGTGGGGGCGGCAGACGGAGCCGTGGGTGGGGAGGCGAGTGGAACGGCGAGTGGGAAGGCGCGCCCCGATACAATCGACTGTCGTGGACTCCCAGACGATCCTGCTCATCCTCGACCTGGCCGGCGTATTCGCCTTCGCACTGTCGGGGAACCTGCTGGCCGCCCGGCTCAATATCGACATCACCGGCGGGCTGGTGCTCGGCGCGCTGGCCGGCCTGGGCGGCGGGATCGTCCGCGACGTCATCCTCGTGACCTTCCCCGTCACCCTGGCCAATCCGCTGTACCTGATCCCGCCGGTGCTCAGCACCGTGTTCGTGTACTTCCTGGGGCAGCGCGTGCTGCCGCTGCGCACGCTCATCATCGTCTTCGACGCGCTGGGGCTGAGCCTGTTCTGCATGACCAGCGTGGTGCGGGTGCTGGACTTCGAGGTCAATGTGCCCGCCGCGATCGTGCTGGGGCTGATCACCTGCTGCGGCGGCGGCCTGTTGCGCGATGTGGTGGCCAATGAGCTGCCGGCGGTGTTCAACGGCTCCGACCTGTACATGATCCCGTCGGCGGTGGGGTGCGCGCTGACCGCGGCGGTGTGCCGGCTGGACTGGTTCAACCTGTGGACCGGGCTGATCATCGCGGCCTTTGTGTTCGCCTTCCGGATGACGGCGTGGAAGCTGCAATGGCATGTGCCATCACCCATGCGGCAATGGTCCTACCAGGGCCTGCGCACCCGCCGCCGCAGCCGCACCGACGACGTCTTCCGCGGCGGTCCCGACGGACAGTGAGCTGACGCGAGTCGCGCTGGATGTTCCACTACTTGACGAAATGTCGATTTCTGCTCGAAATCGCCGATATATCAACATTTCGGCAAGTAGTGGAACTCAGGGACGGTGTGTGGGGTGGGTCAGGGGAGGAGGGTGGCGAAGATGTCCAGGAAGCGGTCCACGTCCGGCTCGGTGATGGCCAGGGGCGGGCGCACCTTCAGCGTATTGCCCGCCTGGCCCGAGGCCGAGATCAGCACTCCGGCCTCCCGCAGTTCGTTGACCAACCGGTTCGCCGAGGCCGGGTCGGGGGCACCGGATTCGTCCAGTACGTCCAGGCCCAGGAACAGCCCCGCGTGCCGGACGGGCGCGAACCGGGGGTCCGCGCCGTAGGCTGCTCCGGCTGCAGTGGGCATTGCGCCGACTGCAGCGCCGGACGTCGCGCCTGCCGCGGGGGACTGCGCGTCCGAGGCCCCGCCCCGTTCGGCGCCGGCGCTCATGTTCAGCGTCCGGTCGGCCGTGAGCCGGCTCAGATCGTCGGCCAGTCGATCGCCCAAGCGCAGCGCGTGCGCCGGCAGGTCCTCGGAGCGGATCACCTCGAGCACCGCGCGGGCGGCCGCGATCGACACGGGATTGCCGCCGAAGGTGTTGAAGTAGCGGACGTTCTGGCCGAACTTCCGGCCGACCTCGCGCCGATGCACGACCGCCGAGATCGGCATGCCATTGCCCATCGGCTTGCCCAGCACGACGATATCGGGCACGAAGGACTCGGCCCCGGCCCCGCCCCCTGCCGAGGTTGCCGCCGCGCCGGTGCCGACAGTGCCGGCAGTGTCCGCCGCGCCCGCTGTGTCATCTGAGCCGACTTCGGCCGGATGCCGCGCGAAGCCCCACATGGTGCCGGTGCGTCCGAAGCCCGGCTGGACCTCGTCGGCGATGTAGAGGCCCCCGTAGCGGTGCGCGACGGCGGCAGCCGCCGGCAGCAACCCCAGCGGATCGGGCCGCACCCCGTCCGAGGACATGATCGAGTCGATGAGCACCGCGGCCAGTCCCGCGCCCATCTCCTGCAACCGGACGGCGGCGGACTCGACGGCCGCGGCGAAGGCGGCCGAGGCCTCGGCCGGGGAAGCCGCCGAAACCGCCGGGTCGGGCAGCTCCACGAGTTCGACGAAGGGGCTCAGCGCATTGCCGTCGCCCAGGCTCGGCGACAGTTCCGCCGAGGCGGTGGTGGTGCCGTGGTAGGCGTGCGAGGTGACGATGATGCCGCGGTTGCCCGTGTAATAGCGGGCCATGCGCACGGCCAGGTCGACGGCCTCGGAGCCGGTGCAGGCGTAGGTGACGCGGTCCAGGGCCGGCGGGAATTCGGCCAGCAGCGCCTCCGAATAGTCCACCACGGCGGGGGTGACGTAGCGCGTGTGGGTGTTGAGGGTGGACAGCTGGCGCGAGACGTATTCGGTGACCAGCGGGTGTGAGTGCCCGATGCTGGGGACGTTGTTGTACATG
This sequence comes from Brevibacterium moorei, assembly GCF_024580735.1. Taxonomy (GTDB): domain Bacteria; phylum Actinomycetota; class Actinomycetes; order Actinomycetales; family Brevibacteriaceae; genus Brevibacterium; species Brevibacterium moorei. The sequence goes on from NZ_JANIJX010000018.1 coordinate 5,018, forward strand.
TCGATGTACTCGCGGCCGGCCGTGTCGTAGAGGCGCGCGCCCTGGCCCCTGACCAGCTCCACCGGGTGCTCGTAGAACAGGCGGTAGGAGTCCGACAGGACGGCATTGCGGCGGCGGATCAGTTCGGAATCTTCGGGACTGGACCCCTGGCGGAGGTTCGCTTCACGGCTCATACGCCTAGTCTGGCACGCCGGACGCGTCCTTGTGCGTCTTATGGGTGCGGGCGAGGTGGGGTGGTGTCCGCGCCGGCTGCCGCACCGGAGTCGTGCATGGGAGACTGGAGGGATGCATAGCGATGAGCAGCCGGGGCGGCCTGGACCTGAATCGGAGCAGTACCCGGTTCAGCCTCGGGAACCCGCGGCCGGCCGGCAGCCGGAACCCGTCGCCCGGGATGCGGGCACCCGTGCCGGCATCCTCGCCCCAACTATCCATCCTCGTGCCGTGGTCGCCCTGGCGATCGTCGCCGCGGCCGCGGTGCTGGGGCTGGGACTGGTGGTGCGGCTGGATCCGGGGATCGACATGGCGATCGTCATCTGGGCCAACGGTCTGCACCCGGGGTGGGTCGGGGCCTCGACGGATGCCGTCTACGGATTCCAGCGGGTCCCCGGCGCGATCGGTCTGCTGCTCGGCGCCGGGGCGCTGGCCTGGTGGGGAACGCGCTTGCCCCGGGCCGTGCTGACCTTCGTGCTGACGGTCGCCGTGACCTGGCTGCCGATCACCGGGATCAAGGAGCTGGTGGATCGGCCGCGGCCCGACCATTCCCTGTTGGCCCAGCCCTTTGCCGCGTGGCCCGCCGATCCCTCCTTCCCCAGTGGGCACACGGGGTTCGCGGTGGCGCTGGCCATGGGGGTGTGGTTCCTGGTGCGCAGGACCCGGGCCCGGCCCATCGCCGCTGTGCTGTGTGTGGCCTATCCGGCGCTCATCGTGTGCACCGTGCTCATCGTCGGCGTCCACCATCCCACCGATGTCCTGGGCTCGATCGTATGGTCGGTCGCGGTGGCCCCCGCTGTGCGCTTGGGCCTGGTTGCGGCAGGCGACCGGCTCGGTTCCGGTGATCCATCCGGTTCACGTGGTTCCGGGGGTTCATCTCGCCGGAGTTCCACTACATAGGCTCCATCGCATAACAGTTCCACTACGTGACGAAATGTTGATTTTCGGAGGTGGGAGCGCTCCCAATCGACATTTCGCTATGTAGTGGACGAAGGTCGAAGTGGAGTCGTAGTGGACGAGGGTCGGGGGTGCTCCCATAGGATTGGGGGCATGAGTCGACCGCTGCATTCCCTGACCCCAGCCGAGGTCGCCGAACTGTGCCGCGCACACTTCGGCCTGGACGTGCAGGTGGGCCGCTTCCTGGCCGGCGAGATCGCGGTCAATATCGTGGTGACCGCCTCGGGTGAGGACGTTGTCAAGAGCTATGTGCTCAAGGCCGAGTATCCCAGTCCCACGATGCCCGTCGAACACGCCGACTGGTTCTGCGCCGTGCAGGGCCTGGCGGCCCGCGCCGGCTTGCCGGTGGCCCGACAGGTGCCTGCACTGCACCCGTATTCGACCGCGGCCGGCGAGTCCTCGGGCTATCTGGCACTCGTCGCTGTGCCGCCGAGGGACGTTGCGGTGCCGCCGAAGGGCACTGCATTGAGCGACACCGCATTGCAGGACACCACGAAAGACGCCGCGGCGGAGGCCCCTGCGCCTGCGGACGCTGCGCCGCAGACCGCGCCGCTCCAGGGCGCCGTGCCCAAGGACGCCGCGCTGCCGGGCGCTACTGCGACGAGCACACAGGCGACGGGCACAACGCCGTTGGGCACAGAGGCGAACGCCGGTGGCCCCGCGGCGGTGGCCTCGGCGGACGATGGGCAGGCGGATGCCGGGCCCCGGGTGATGCTGCGCCTGCAGGAGTACCTGGCCGGCGAGGTCGCGGCCTCCGCCGAGGTCCCGGCCGACTATCCACAGCAGGTCGGCCGACTGACGGCCCGGCTGGTCGCGGCGCTGGCGCAGGCTCCGGCCGAGCCCGAACCGATCCTGCACCCGTGGTCGTTCGAGACCACCGGGCGCAATGTGCTCTCGGCTGCCGATCGGATTGCAGCGCTCGAATCCGCCGGCCTGGTCCCGGTGGACATGGGGACCCGGCTGTCCGCCGACGTCGCCCTGGCCCGGCGAGTCGCGCGTGCCTTCGAAACGCGCGTGCGGCCATTGCTGCCCGAGTTGCCGTGCCAGGTCGTGCATCAGGACGTCAACGATTTCAACATCCTGCTCGGCGCGGGCGCCGCGAGTACGATCGAGGCCACGCCCGGCGCGCTGCACATCACCGGACTGATCGACTTCGGCGACACCCGCACGGCTCCGCGCGTGGCGGAACTGGCGATCGCCGCCTCGTACACGATGCTGGGCGTGGACGATCCGCTGGCCGCCCTGCGCGCCTGCGTCTCCGCCTACGTCGCGGCCTCGGCCGGCACCCCCGCCGAACTCACGGATCGGGAACTCGAATTGGTCGAGGTGAGTGCGCTGGCCAGGCTGTGTCTCAACGCCTGCACCTGGTCCGCCCGCACGCTGGCCGCCGGCCTCGACTCGCCGGACGCCGCCTACGGCCGGGCGCGGATGGCGCGTACCTGGCCCGTGGTCAGGGCCCTGGCCGAGGCCATCGCCGGCTGAGCGTCCTCGCGTCGAGTCTCAGGGACCGGGCGGCCGGATGTCGAAGGCCGGGCTTAGCGGCGATGGTCCGGGCCAGTGGTTACAGTGGGGCCCATGAGTTCTGTCCTCCGCGTTTCCGGTACCCATGATCACTCCGTAGCTGAGGAAGGCGAGACGGCTGCAGGCGCGGCCGCCGCAAGCTCGGTCGCCGCAAACGCGGTCGCCTCAAACGCGGCCGGATCCGGTGTCTCGGCCCCCAGCCGGCGGCGCATCCTCAAGTCCGCGGCTGTGGGCGTGACGGGCGTTGCTGTGGTCGGCGGTCTGGCGGCCTGTGGTTCGGAGTCGAAGGCGCCCGAACCGCTTGAACTCCCCGAAACAGAGGTCCCCGTCGGCTCCGGCGTCGTGAAGAACAGCTGGGTGGTCGTGCAGCCGACGAAGGGCGATTTCAAGGCGTACTCGGCGATCTGCCCCCATCAGGGATGCCTGGTGCGGCAGGTGACCAAGGACGACATCACGTGTCCGTGCCACACCTCGGTGTTCTCGACCGAGGACGGATCGAAGATCGCGGGCCCGGCCAATAAGGGTCTGACGCCGGGCAAGGTGGAGAAGTCGGGGGCCACCCTCAAGATCAGCGCGAGCTGAGGCACTCGGGCCCGGCCCGTCACCGGGGCGCGCGCCGTCCCAGCCGCCTGGTCTCCTGGCCTCACGCCCTTCGCCGCGATGCGGGGCCTGGGCCGCGCGATGTGAGCGGCCGGTCGCGCAATGCGCATGTCCTGGGTCGGTGAGGCTCAGATCCTGAACCCCTTGGCCCGGAACTTCTCGATGATTCTGTACCCGCGCGGTCCCGGCAGGACATCGCTCCACTCGACGCGGATGACCACATGTCGTAGCGCGAGCCTGTCCTCGCGGCGCTTCTCCTGCTTCATCCGGGGCCCGTACTCGTTGTATTTGCTCCAGCCATCGGCCTCGATGATGAGGTTGAGGCGGGGAATGTAGAAGTCGACCCGATCGCTGAAACCCGCGAGGGCATCGTCGAAGGGGAATGCCACCTGCTGCCAGAAATCGTGGATGCCCAGGCGGTGGAGCGCCAATGCCGTGAGCGATTCCAAGGGTGACTCGGCGAGTCCGGTGGACCAACCGAGCAAGCGCCTGGCTTTGCTCATGTTCCTGCTCGCGGCATGCTCTGCGAGTTGGTTCAGGATCTGTTGCAGCCTCTCTCGCCGCTGAGCGATGTGGCGGACCAACCGGGGCGTAGCTGCCGGGACACCCGTCACCGGGGGTGGCGGATTGCTTGCAGGCTGCGCTGGACCATGGCCCGGCGGCACCAGAAGAGGGACCACCTGGCCGAACGCTTCAGGCGCCATGTCATTGGTGCGGGCCAGAGCGTCGATCATCGCAGTGTGCCGATAGGCGGGGTCGAACTGAGCGCGAGCGCCTTCGGGCCCGTGCCTTTCCACCAGGTTCGATGGAAACTGCAGATAGAGTCCGGTCCTGGTCCGGTTCGGGTATGCCGCAAGCCTGCCTGCAGTGATTTCGGAGATACCGCCTGTGTAGGCGTCTGCGGCGATGATTCCGTGCACCTCATCGCAATCCCGGAGGAGGTCCGCAGCGGTCCACAACGGATCGGTCATCAAAACGCCGGGCAACGCCGCGCAGGTGTCGTACAGGTGCTCCGCCGGAACGGATCGCTGTCGCTTCCGGAAGGTCTTGTTCGTGTAGGACGGGCGTTCGGGACGGGATACTTCGATGTGGGCGAGGTCCGGGGTCGGGAGGGGGATCCCCTGTGCTGCTGCGGCGGATCGGTGGCTGAGGTGCTCTCCGGGTGCGAGTCGGAGGGTCGATATGTGTCCCAGATGATGTGCGATTTCGCGTTGAAAAACCGTTGCGGGGGATGCGCCTGTCGCAGGCCGCCCCTCCGCCGACCGATTCCTCGGTTGATGGTCGGTGTGTCTCTGGTCGGTGCCCTGATCGGCAGCTGAACCACTGCGCTCCGGACCGGGATCCAAGAGTTCGGGCGAGTCGATCCACTGCATGAACACGGCATGTGCAGGCGTTTGGCATACGCGCACAACGGCGTATACGCCGCGATGTCTCCTCGTGGTGCAGCAACCCCGGGATGATTGAAGCAATCTATCGATAGAAATATCATTTGGTAGCGATGATCGTGAAAAGACGTTGTACATGGTCACATGGTGCTACATGTTAGACACGATTGGAAGAGGTTTGATCCTATTACATGCGGAAACCTGCAACACATACGCATATACACGTATGTGTTGCAGGTTTCCGCATGTGATGTGGAGGAGATGCGGGCGCGCCGCCGGGGGAGCGAGCTCGGGGTCGCCCCCGCTAGACTGGTGGGCGTGACTTCAGCAGGGACACCCGGGAATTCGGGGACACCAGGGACACCCAAGACCGATGCGGACCGCCCCGCGGCCACCATCTCGGTCAAGCAGTACGCCGGGACCGGTCTGTGGATGGCTATCCGCGGCGCCTTGGGCGTGATCTTCGGCTTGGCGACTGTGTTCTGGCCGCGCGAGATGCTGGGGGGTCCGACCAATCTGGGCATCCCCGTGCGCACCGCGGATCTCATCATCGCGGTCTTCCTGGTGCTGCAGGCCGTGCTGATCCTCGTCCAGGTCAAGTACAGTCCTGCGATCATCCGCACGCCCCTCCTGGGCCAGGCGATCGTCGTGGTCCCGGCCCTGGTCTTCCTGCTCCTGGCCTCGACCGCCGGCCAGCTGCGCGCGGCCGTCTGCGTATGGGCGGTGCTGCACGCCATCATCGAGCTGTGGATCTACGCGCTGCTGCGCGCCACGCCGAACGCCAACGACTATCTGATCGCCGGCTGCGTGCACCTGCTGCTGGGCATCGCACTGCTGGTGGGCTTCAGCATGCACGCGCTGAGCGTTACGGGCTTTTCGGGAGCGGCGGTCCTCATCGCCTCGATCCTCTACATCATCGGTGGGTTCACCCGCCGCTCGCGCGTGCGGACGCTGCGCGACTCCGGCCTGGGCGATGACGACGCGGCGGCCGACACGGATATCCTGGCCGCCGAGGAGCTCGTCGCCATCCAGCGCCGGGACGAGGCCGACGGCGAAGAGGGCTTCGAACCGCACGGTCGCGCCTGAACCTTCGCGCCTGCACCGTCCGTGTGGCTCTCGCGAGCCGGGTGCCCCTAGTCTGACTGCCCGCGCCTTACCATGTGGCTCTCGCAGGCGGGGTGCCCCTTGCCTAGGTGCCTGCGCCTTACCGGTGGCTCCACAACAGTTCCAGTGGCTCGATAAATCGTGAGTTGTGCTGCCACCGGTGCATGTGTGGAGCCACCGTCCGGGTGGTGCCCCCTTGTCGCCTTGGGCAGTCGTGTTCGTCACATATCGGTCCCCGCCGTCGACTAGAGTCGGAACCACAGTCGAAGTCGCAGGTCGGCCACGATGAGGGTCGGCGGGTCGAGGAGGTCGGATGGGCGCCGAGGTGACACCAACGGAAGCATATGGGGCCGGCTCCGCCTTCCCCGATCCCGGCGGCCTCGGCGCATGGGACCCGGCCACCCCCACGGTGGGGCCGTTGGGCGACCTGGCCCAGGCCTCGCGCGAACTGCCCGAGGGCCTGCTGGCCCGCCTGGTCCAGCTTGCGCACTCGCCCACGCTGCTGGTCGCCACCGACTACGACGGCACCATCGCTCCGCTGGTCGACCGGCCCACCCACGCCTTCCCCCTGCCGATCTCGGTCGCCAGCATGCGCTCGCTGGCGGCGCTGCCCGATACCGACTCGGCGGTCATCTCCGGCCGTGCGCTGCGCGACCTGGCCGCCATGTCCCGGCTCCCGCGCGAGGTCACATTGCTCGGCTCGCACGGGATCGAGGACAGTCCTGACACCGAGGACTTCCTCAGCCGCGCCGCCCGCACCCTGCTCACCCGCATCCGCGAGCGCATGAACGCCCTGTTGGCCCAGGCCCCTGCGCTGCTGGTCGAGGCCAAGCCCACGGGCGTGGCCGTGCACCTGCGCGGCCTGGGCCCCGACATCGAGGACCTGGCACGCCGGGCCGTCGCCGAGGTCGAGTCCTGGGAGGGCGTGACCGCGGTGCACGGCAAGGATGTGGTCGACCTGAGCGTGGTGCCGACGTCGAAGGCGCGCGCCCTGGCACAGCTGCGCGGCTCGCTGCGCGATCCGGCGGTCGTCTACATCGGCGACGACACCTCGGACGAGGCGGCACTGGCCACTCTGGGCGACCGCGACCTGGGCATCCGGGTCGGCACGCCCGAGGCCGCCCTCGCCGGCGCTGCCGCTTCGCCCGCCGCTTCGCCCGCCGCGACGACCTCCACCTCCGCAACCGCGGCCTCGTTCACGGTGGCCGATCCGCAGGCCGTGGCGCTGGTGCTCTCCAGCCTGTTCGAGCTGCGCCGGGCCTGGCTGTTCGGTTCGCAGTCGGTGCTGATCGAACGGCACTCGCTGCTGGGCAACGGCCATTCCCTGGCACTGGTGGACGCCGCCGGCCGGATCGTGTGGATGCCCTATCCGCTGCCGCACTCAGCGGCGATCTTCGCCGAGATCCTCGGCAGTCGGCAGGCCGGCTACTTCAGCGTGGCAGCGGCGGACGGCGCGCGACCACTGACCCAGCGCTATCGGACGAACTCGATGGTCCTGGAGACGCGCTGGCCGGGCCTGAACTGCCACGACTACTTCGCCCCGGCCAGTACCCCGAAGTCCGCCGACGCGGTGCTGGTGCGCGAGCTCACCGGCGACGCCCCGGCACAGATCCGCTTCGCCCCGCGCCCGGACTTCGGCGCGACCCCAGTCCGCCTGGAATTGATCCCCGGCGGCGTGCGGGTGCTCACGACCTCGGAACCGATCACGCTGTACGCCCCCGGAGTGCGCTTCCGGATCGAGCGGGAGCCCGGCGCCGGCGGGATCGGCGGCTCGGACACAGCGGTCGCCACGGTGGTGCCGGCCAATGAGCCCGGCGAGCGCGTGGTCCTGGCCCTGGCGCTGGGCGGGGAGTACGAGGAGCCCGGCGGTGTGCTCGACGAATTGTTCTCGGGCCCGCCGGCACATCTGCGCCACGAGGTGCACAGGGCCTCGCGCGACTGGGTCGCCTCTCTGAAGCTGCCGGATCTGCACCAGGAGGCGGTGGTCCGCTCGGCGCTGACGCTGCGCGCGCTGTGCCATGAGCCCACCGGCGGGGCGCTGGCTGCGGCCACGAGTTCCCTGCCCGAGGGCCTGGGCGGGGTGCGCAACTGGGATTACCGCTACTGCTGGCTGCGCGACGGCTCGATGACGGTGCGGACCCTGCTGGAGCTGGGTTCGACCAAGGAGGCGGTGGGCTTCCTGGACTGGCTGACCGGGATCCTGGCCGGCGCACAGGGCCCCGAACAGCTGCACCCGCTCTACGCGGTCGACGGTTCGGCCCTGACGACCGAGGCCGTGCTGGGCCATCTGCCCGGATACGCCGGTTCGCGGCCGGTGCGGGTGGGCAATGCTGCCGAGCACCAGGTGCAGTTGGACGTGTTCGGCCCGGTCACCGAGCTCTTGTTGGAGTGTGCCAGGGCCCTGGGGGAGTTGCGCCCGGAGCACTGGGAGCTGACCCGGCAGATGGTGCTGGCTGTGTCTCGGCGCTGGGAGGAACCCGACCACGGCATCTGGGAGGCCCGGCGCGCGCCGAAGCACAATGTGTACACGAAGGTCATGTGTTGGGTGACGGCCGATCGGGCGGTGCGGATCGCCGAGGAGTTCGGCAAGCCGGTGCCGGGGACCTGGATCGATCTGCGCGAGGCGATCGCCGCGGACGTGCTCGACAAGGGCTTCAATCGGGCCGTGGGCGCCTTCACCGTGGCCTATGGTGAGGACGATCTGGACGCCGCGGCCCTGTTCGTGGGGCTGTCCGGCCTGCTGCCGGGCGACGATCCGCGCTTCGTGGCCACGGTGGACGCGGTGGAGCGGGACCTGCGGGCCGGGCCCACGGTGTTCCGCTACCACTACGCCGACGGCCTGCCGGGTCTGGAGGGTGGGTTCCACATCTGTACCAGCTGGCTGATCGAGGCGCTCGCCCTGGTGGGGCGCACGGGGGATGCGCTGGACCTGTTCGAGCGTCTGCACGGGTTGTTGGGGCCCACCGGGATGTTGCCGGAGGAGTACGATCCCGTGGCCGAAACCCACCTGGGCAACACCCCGCAGGCCTATTCGCATCTGGGCTACATCCGCTGCGCCCGGCTGCTCGACGATGTGCTGGCGCGCACCGGTGGGCCGCAGACCGAGCCCCTGCCGATCGTCCGCCCGGAGTTCCTCGAGTAGGGGCGGCCCGGGAGCTCCGCACTCGGAGTTCCACTACGCCCCGAAATGTCGAAAATCCATGCCGGGAGCGTTCCCAATCGACATTTCAGGACGTAGTGGAACTCGAGGTGGGGGTGTGGGGGTCGGAGAAGACCAACTGGGCGCGGGCGCCGGTGGGCGTGTTCGACAGGACCAGTTCCATGCCGATGAGACGGGCCTGGGAGACCGCGATGACCAGGCCCAGGCCCATCCCAGAGGTCGCCGAGGTGTTGAACCGGGTGGGTCCCGAGGCCAGCAGCGGCGCGGGGAATCCCGGTCCGTGGTCCTCGACGGTCAGAGAGTCCGGGCCAACGGTGATGTCGATGGGGGCCGCCCCGTGCCGTAGCCCGTTGGAGACCAGATTGCCCAGGATGCGGGAGAGCCGGCGGCCATCGGTGCGCCACACCGGTTGCGGATCGGGGCTGATGAGCGTGACCTGATCGGCGGTGATGGAGCCGGCCGCCTCCATATTGTTCAGCTGCGAGACGACCACGGCGGTCACATTGGCATCCTGCCAGGCGACCTCGGCGGTGGCCTGATCCGTCCGCGCGATCTCCAGGAGGTCCTCGATGAGCAGATGCAGGCGGTTCGCCCGTTCGCGCACCAGCTGGGCGGCGCGGCTGTCCTCCTCCAACAGGTTCGCAGCTCCCAGCAGGCCGGTCAGCGGGGTGCGCAGTTCATGCGCGAGGTCGGCGGCGAAGTGCTGTTCGGCCCTGATCCGCTCGGCCAGGCGTTCGACGGCGGTGTCCACCGCCTGGGCGAAGTCCTGGACTTCGTCATCGGCCGGCGGGATGACCGCGGTGATCTTGACCGAGGTGTCACCGCCGGCGATCGCCCTGGCGGCCTGCGCTCCCTTGGTCAGGCGGCGGCTGGTGCGTCCGGCGACCAGACCTGCGACGCCGGCGACGACGATCGCCGTGACGATCAGCGCCACGACCACGGTGCGGTCGATCTGGCGGGTCAGATTGTCGTATTCGGCCTGCGAGTAGCGGATGGAGATGACCACATCGTGCCCGCCGACGGTCAGCGGGGACGCCGCCCACAGGTAGTCGTGGCCGTCGTCGGCGCGGCCCAGCTGGGTGACCATGGAGCCGGCGGAGGCGGACTCCCTGGCCTCGGTCGGCAGTTGTGGGTCGTCGACGACGGCGTCGAGGGTGAGTACCCCGGTGTCGCGGTAGATGATGCGCGCCTGGGTCAGCTGCGCGGTGATCTTGTCGCGCACCTGCTCGGCCTGAGAGCGCAGGGTGACAGCGCGCATCGTCAGCCCGCAGGCCAGCACCGCGACGATGACCCCGGCGACGACCGTCGCGACCATCCGCAGCCGCAGTGACCGGCGGGGGCCTCGGCGAGTCCGGGGAACGCGGGTGCTGTGCGCTCCGCGGGGGCCTGTGAACCGGAGCCGAAGTGCCATGGTGCTGGTGTCCGGGCCTAGGCGACCAGGCTGTAGCCGAAGCCGCGGATGGTCGTGACCCGGCGGGTCCCGATCTTCTTGCGCAGGCGCTGGATGTGGACATCGACGACCCGCAGGTCACCGGCCCAGTCCGTGCCCCAGACCATGTGCGCGATGTCCTCGCGCGAGTAGACGTGGCCCGGGCGGTCGGCCAGCAGCAGGAGCAGCCGCAGTTCGGTAGGGGTCAGGTGCACCGGCTTGTCGTGCAGGGTCACGTGCAGCTGCGATGTGTCGATCTGCAACGCGCCTAAGTCCAGCGTGTTGGGCTGGGTGCGGGGCTGGTCGGGCGGCGCGGCGTTCGGCAGGACCTGGCCGAGCCGCATGGAGCCCGGCTGTCGGGCAGTGCCGGCTTGCCTGGCGGGGGAACCGGCGGGGCGCGCCCAGCGGGCGGGGACCTCGGCCCGAGGTGGGACGGCTGCGGCGCCTTGGCCCGAACGCGCGGTGCGCGCCGGCGCCACGGGCTGGGCCGAGCGGGTCTGTTGGGCGTCCTGTGACTCTTCAGCGCTCCAGGATTCCGGGGCCGCCGAGGTCTGGCCCGGGTAGCGCGCGTGCCCCACCTGGGGCGTGGTCCGGGGCGCGCCTGCCGGGGGAGCGGGGACGGAACCTGTCGGGTTCCGGTCGGTTCCGGCGGGGTTCCCGGCAAGGTCGCCGGAGGGGAGGCCGGCGGTGCTCGCCCCATAGCGGCGCATCACCGTGCGGATGCGGGCGCTGAGCACCTGCATGTCGAAGGGCTTGGTCAGATAGTCGTCGGCGCCGGCCTCGAGGGCCTGGACGATGTCGATCGGCTCCGATCTGGCGGAGATGACGATGATGGGGACGTCGGTGCGCTCGCGCAGTTCACGGCAGATCGAGGCGCCGTTCATCGTGGGCAGCATGAGGTCGAGCAGGACCACGTCGGCACCGTGCTCGATGACGTATTCGAATCCGTCGCGGCCGTCGGCGAAGACACTGACGGTGTATCCGAAGCGCTCCAGGGTCAGCTGGGTGGTCTCCCTGATGACCTCGTCGTCCTCGACCAAGACTATGTGCACCGTGAATCCTGTATCCCTTTCCGATCCATGGCAGACCGCGGCGGATGGACTTCGGTTCCCGCGTGGGGCCCGAAGCTGTGCGCGTCCGGATGTGGCGCGCGCAAACTCGTCGCAGCGTTCAAGTTCCAAGGATACCGCTTAGCCCTGACACCGGAGCCGAGTAGTGCCTCCGACCCCGCTCCAGCGCAGTCCCAAGTCTGCCGTAGTGCCCGGTCCTAGGGGGTGGGAGTGGGGGAGGGGATGTGTTCGATTCTCTGACCGCCTTCGAAGCGGCCGCCCACATAGCGGTAGACGCGTACCGCCCAGGCCGCGCCCGACCGTTCCTCCGCGACGACCGTGCGGTCGCTGCCGGGGGTCAGGGTGATGTTGCGGCCGGTGGTCACCAGGGCGATGTCCGGGGTCCGCTCGTCGGTGGTGAAGAGGAGCTGGGCGAAGGGGCGCGGGTCCCCGGCCTTGCCGGCGGAGTCCGCGGTCCCGTTCATTGCACCGGCGGTTGCCCTGGCCGGATCCCACACCACGGATGCAGAGGCGAACACCAGTCCCGCGACCGTGAACGGTTTGCCCCGGTGCAGGCAGGCGGGGCAGGCCTGGAGGGCTTGGCGGACGCCCAGCACGTCCTGTCCACCGGTGGCCGAGGGCCCGGTGAGCACCGCGCTGACGAGGTCCTTGCGGGAGTAGCGGTGTACCTTGTCGCCGGACTGCCCAGAGGTTCGCCCGGTGGAGGAGGAATCGGACGAGGATTCGGTGAGCTGTGGAGCCGGACCCAGGTCGGTCACGGCATAGGGGTCCGCGCAGCCTGTTAGAGCGGCTACGGCGATACACGCCACAGCCGCGAGGATTGTTCCGGGGATGGGTCTCACTCGTATTAGTGTGCCAGTTCGGCCGCCTCTGCACACGCAGCCCCTGCACGCGGCCCAGGCGCACGCTCAGACGCGCGGCCGATGCGCACAGCCCAGACGTCGTGCCCATCCGTATAGCCTGCACCTGTAGGCAACACATGTAGGCCAGCGGTTTATGCCCTACGAGTGTCTGGGGAAATGACGCTTGTTCCCACGCCGCGTAGACTGAGGGCATTATGAGCAGCTCCGCACAGAACAATGCCGCATCGCCTGCCCCGCAGTCCGGAAATCGGCCCACCCGAGCCGTTCCGATGAAGGAATGCGCGGCTATGGGCATGGTGGCGGCCGCACTGGTGTTCGTTATGACGATCATCTTCACCGCAGCGTGGGATGGCCTCAAGCCGCTGGCACTGTGCGGCCTGTACACAGTCGTCACCTTCATCGTCGTGACCCTGGTGGCCATGGGCCTGAACTGGGTCGTCAAATCCGAAGAGGTCAAGGACCCCAACGGTCCCGTCATGCACTAAGCCCTCAGGTTTGCACTGAGGCCGATTCTTACACGAACCTCTTGAGCCGCAGGCTGTTGAGCACCACGCACACTGAGCTGAAGGCCATGGCGGCGCCCGCGATCATCGGATCCAGCAGGCCCAGGGCCGCCAGCGGGATCGCCGCGACATTGTAGAAGAACGCCCAGAACAGGTTCTCGCGGATGATCCGCAGCGTCCGCTTGGACAGTCGGATGGCCTGCGGGATCTGCCCGGGATCGCTGCGCATCAGCGTGATGTCGCCCGCCGCCCGCGCCACATCCGTGCCCGAGGCCATTGCCAGTCCCAGATCCGCCCTGGCCAGGGCGGCCGCATCGTTGACACCGTCGCCGACCATGGCCACACGCTGTCCGGCCGCCTGCAGCTGGGCGATCCGCGCCTCCTTATCACCGGGTGCCACCTGGGCGTGGACCTCGTCGATGTCCAGCTCCCCTGCGACGGCCTGGGCCACGCTGTCGCGGTCGCCGGTCAGCAGCACCGTGCGGATACCGGCGGCGTGTAGCTCGCCGATCGCACGGGACGCTCCCGGCTTGACTGCGTCGGCGACCAGGACTCGGCCGGCGTATTCGCCGTCCAGGGCCAGCGCCACGATGGTGGCCGGCACATCCGACTCCGAGGCCTCGGCAGGTACTGCGATGCCCTGGGCTACCAGCAGCTCGGGTTTGCCGGCCAGGAGGGAGCGGCCGTCGACCGTGGCGCGGATACCCCCGCCAGGTATGGCGCTGAAGTCCTCGACCCGGGGCGCAGGCTCAGACGACGTGGCCGCATCCGCACCGGCCCGCGCGATGGCGGCGGCGATCGGATGCTCGGACATGGCCTCGGCGGCGGCCAGGGCCGACAGTGCGGCCGGCGACAGCTCGGAGTCGATGACGCTCATGTTCCCGCTGGTCAGGGTGCCGGTCTTGTCCAGCACGACGGTGGTGATGCGTCCGGCGGTCTCCATGGCCTCGGGCCCGGAGACCAGGATGCCCAGCTGCGAGCCGCGGCCGCTGGAGACGGCGGTGGCCACGGGGGTGGCCAGGCCCAGGGCGCAGGGGCAGGCGATGACGAGCACGGTCACGGCGGCGCGCAGGCCAGAGGTCCAGTCGCCGGTGGCCAGGCCCCAGATCAGCAGGGTGGCCGCGGCGATGGCGAAGACGACGGGCACGAAGACCGCGGAGATCCGGTCGGCCAGGCGCTGAGCGGCGGGACGGCCGGCCTGCGCGCGTTCGACCATGGCCTGCAGCTGGGACAGGGTGGATTCCTCGCCGACCTGTTCGACGCGCACCGTCAGCGCGCCGTTGGCGTTGACGGTGGCGCCGGTGACGCGGTCGCCCGGGGCGACCTCGCGGGGGACGGATTCGCCGGTGAGCAGGGATTCGTCGACGGCCGAGGCGCCGGTGAGCACGGTGCCATCGGCCGGGACCTTCTCGCCGGGGCGCACCAAGACGGTGTCCCCGGGTGCCAGGGCTGCCACGGGAACGTCGATGGTGGTGCTTTCGACGCTGGTCCCGCCGGCCGCAGCTGAGCCGGCCGCACCACTGGCATCGCCCACAACGCGGTGGGCGGTCGTGACTCCCATGGACACCAGGGCGCGCAGGGCCGCGGTGGCCGATTTCTTGGCGCGGTCCTCGATGTAGCGGCCCAGCAGCAGGAAGACGGTGACGGCCACGGCGCCCTCGAACCACAGGTGGTAGTGGTGGGGCAGGTGGAGGAGGTGGCCGTGTCCGGTGGCGATCGCGATGGTGACCAGCGAGTAGACGGTGGACACGGTGACGCCCACGCTGACCAGGGTGTCCATGGTGGAGCTGAAGCCTCGGGCGGCCTTGTAGGCGTTGCGGTGGAACGGCCAGGCGCACCAGGTGACGACCGGTAGGCTGAGCGCGGCGATGAGCCAGTGCCAGCCGGGGAAGTGCCAGGACATGACCATGGAGATGGCGATGACGGGGATGCCCAGGATCAGGCCGGTGATGAAACGGGCGCGCAGGTGGTCGGGATCCGCTGCCGAGGCCCCCGCCTGGTTGGTGTTCTCCTCGCCATCCGCTCCTGCCGGCGGGGTCGGCGGGCGGACGGTTGCGCCGTAGCCGGTCTTGTCGACGGTGGCGATGAGGTCCGCGTCCGTGATGGGGCCGGTGACGGCGACGTAGGCCGAGTTCAGGGGCAGGCTGACGGTGGCCTGCACGCCGTCCAAGCGGTTGAGCTTCTTCTGGACTCGGGCCTGGCAGGATGCGCAGGTCATGCCCGTGATGTCCAGGGTGACCTGGCGGGTGTATGCGGTGTGGCCTGCAGAGTCTGGAGCGGACGTGCTCACACCAGTTCGTACCCGGCTTCGTCGATGGCTGCGGCGATGTCCTTCTGGTCTAGTGGGGCAGCCGATTCGACGGTCACGGGGCTGACCTGGCCGGCGTGTAGGTCGACCGTGACCGAGGTGACTCCGGCGATGTTGCCCAGCTCTTCCTTGACTGCGTTCTCGCAGTGGCCGCAGGTCATGCCGGAGACGTTGAGGTTGGTGGTGGTCATGGTGGTGCTCCCATTCTCAGAAGTTCGTGGTTCTAACCGGTATTGTATACCCCCATGGGGTATATGTTGGCGATGACTCTAACCTGGCGTGGGAAGATATGCATAGTGACCCGTTTGCCCAGCGAAAGGACTCAATCGCCATGGTCAGTCTTCAGATTGCCGATCTGGCTGCTGTCGTCTACTCTGCGGGCAGGGTGTTCGACGGTCTTGGCACCGGTCGGCTGGACACCCAGAACTTCCTCCGATCGGGCGACTTACACGGCGTTACCTCGCGAGCCGATCTTGAGCTTCTCCGCGATATGCGCGATGTTTCCGCCTATGTCATCAACCACACAGGTGAATCACTGGATGGGCAGTTCGTCAAGGCGGTCAATGCGCAGCTGACTCGAAGTGCCTCAATATTCCCTGGTCAGTTCAAACGAGATGATCAGGGGATCGGGGTCAGGACCCGATACGGTCAGCATCTGCCCCCAGCGGTAGGCGATGCGGCCTTGGAAGCAATCGTGTGTTCCGCCATAGGCCAGAAGGACGTTCATGAAATGGCGTTGGAGCTCTTCATCCAGTTGGCCAAAGCGCAGCCGTTCATGGACGGCAATAAGCGTACTGCGATCTTTACGGCCAACGCCTGCCTGATCGGTGCAGACGACTCTCAGCTGTTGACGATCCCTGTCGACGAAGACGATGCGTCGGTAGCCGATAGGTTCAACGATTTATTGGCGCGGGCTTACATCTTCGACGAGGACGAGGCAGTGAAGGATTTGCTCCGTGCCCGTGGCTTCATTCCCTCCCCGGCTCAAGCCTGACAAGGCAGCCCGCACCTCAGCTCTTGATGAGTCGTTGGATGGCGGCGGTGGCCTCGGCGATCTTGGCAGCGCCGGCTTCGGGTGATTCCTGGGCGGCTTCGACGACGCAGTGGTTCATATGCGATTCGAGCAGGTTGACGCCCACTGCGTGCAGGGCCGCGGTGACGGCCGATATCTGGGTGAGCACGTCGATGCAGTAGGTGTCCTGGTCGATCATGCGCCCGATCCCGCGGACCTGGCCCTCGATGCGCTTCATGCGCTTGGCGATGGCGACCTGGTCGTAGCCGTGATCCGGGTGCGGTTTCTTCCCGTCGCCGAGGTCCCCGCCGGCCTGGCCATGGCCCGTCGTATGAGTGCCCGGGTGGGCGTGGGTGGGGGAGTGGTCCTGTGCAGGCGCGACCTGTGCAGACGCGGCGGAATCATCCGCGGCGACGGCCGGTGTGGCGTCTGAGTGATGTGCTGTCATGGGAGCGATTCTATACCCGGGAGGGGTATTCAACTCATGAGTTACGGGTGTATGCGGTTAGGAGTCCGAAGGCTCGTTCCGAATGCGTGCGCTGAACGAGAAACCGTGTTTCGGGGCAAGAGGCAACGTCACGGGCTCAGAGAATACACGACGGCTGGCATCGGCTAGCTCTAGCCGGAGATAGGGCAGTGCGGTCGGCGCGGCAACTTCATTAAGGAAGCTGTCAAGCGCTTTGTTGCTGATCGAGGTGAGGCCGGTCTCTGTCATGCCAAAGACGGGTGCGACCGTTGCCGAGACATAACCCTGCGTGCTGTTGGCGTATGCCTCGAAGAGGAACCGCAGTGCTCCCATCTCGGAGTTGTACTCGATGCCGATGAAGCCCATGCCGGCGTCATTATCAGTGGCGGACTGATCAATTTTGTCTCTGGGATTACGGGTGTCCGCGTGGATGGCGACGATGTCCACGTCAATGAGCTCCCCAAAACTGAGTGCGCCTGGTGTGTCGGTCATCGTCCGACCACCACCAATTGGTCTTGGGCCAACCATCGTCCCCCAGTTTTAGTCACTTGGATCGGCATACGGGTGTTATTACCGCTTCCGTCCTCGTCGGAGACCTTGCTCCAACTCGTGTGCTGGTCGGTCCGTACACAGTCATCTCGAACGTGCATCTGTATCAGTGCATCAACAGCGTTCGCGTACTTCTGAACGGTACGCATGGTGGGGTTGCTGTCATAGGTCTCAAACTGGCTGACGGTCGGCTGGGAGGCGCCCATCCGTTCGGCGACCTCCTGTTGAGACAGATGGTGGTCCTTGCGCTGTTGAACCAGTGCCGCTTTGAAGTCGAGTACCGCGCGCGTGTTCTCCCTGGACCGAGCCCTGATGACCTTACGATCTGTCATAGTATAAGTTTTATCCTATATGCGGAAACTTGACAAGGGTGAGGCTCACCGTGGGATACCCCAGTGGTTGGACGCACCTGCGCTCAGCACTTCGACCGCTTTGTCGATCTGGGTGTTCTGAAGTTCCCGGGTCCGGGTGTCATCAGGCATGATCTGTTTCAAGTGCACGTGCGCTGCCAGCGCGTGACCGGTTGGTAGCGTGCCGCCTTCTGCGTGGTAGATCCGCACGTGTTCGGCTGATTCCCGGCGGTCCATGACCTTGCCCATCATTCGTGTGGTTCGGACGACGGAGACCTGATGCCGGATCTCGAACATGCGGTAGAAAAACTCACGTTGGATCGGTTTGATCTCCGTCAGGGGCTCCAAGTGTCCCCGGCCCGCGCGCTCAAGGAGTTCGGCCAAATAGCCAAGCTCTTCTTCAAGCGCATAGTCGGTCCAATCCCAGCCGGCCAGCAGCCGCTCAACCAAGTCCAGGATCGTGTCGATTGCACCTTCACCATTGACCGCACCACCGCTGATCCACCAGTAGTCGACCGGCACGCGTTGGCTGCAGATAGAGTCGCTGTGTCGATCAAAGCCATACATAATGCGAGTGTGCCACTTGGCACTGACACGGTTGCCGCAGTTCGAAGGTCCTTGCGTAGCGGAAGTCGCCTACCTCCCCACCAACCCCGCATAAATCCCCGCATACTTCCGTCCATTGGCTGACCAAGTCCTACCCCTGGCTGCAACACGTGAAGCAGCGGACAAAGAAGCCGCCAACTCGGGGTCTTCGGCGATGCGTTGGAAGGCATCCGCAAAGGCCACTGGGTCCTCCGCCGGAACGGCCAGACCCTGCCCCTCGTCGCTGCCGATCTCACACAGTGCTGGCAGATTGGAGACGACAAGCGGCAGCCCCAGAGCCATCGCTTGCAGGCCCTTGATGGGGGTGACTGCGCGGGTGACTGCGGTGTCGCGCCGCGGGATCGTCATGATGTCCAGCGCGTTGTACCAGTCCGTCGTCTCGGCCTGAGACACTCGGCCTGGCATGACTACACGGTCGGCGATCCCCAGGTCGGCGGCCAGTGCAGTCAGGTCTGCACGCGATACACCATCGCCCACCAGCGCGCAGCGGACGTCTACACCTCTGGACTTGAGCTCGGCGACGGCGCGCAGCAAGGTGTCGAAACCCTCGTAGTCCAGCAAGGACGACACAGAGCCGACCCAGAACCCGTCCACCGGCAGCTTCAGACGTTTACGGGCTGCAACCGGATCGCGGGGCACATCCAAAAGGTCATCGGCTACGGCATTCGCAACGACGTGGATCTTCTCTGCGGAAATGCCGCGTTCGATCATCGAATCCCGTTGCACATTGGAAAGCACGACCAAGGCGTCGGCGGCGTGGGCCATCTCGGTTTCGCGGTCGCGCATCAGGTGGAACCGCTGGGACGCCTGTGCCCGGTCCTGGAGTGACCGAGGCTGTCTGGCCACCCAGGACTTCTCCAGTTCGCCGCGCATTTCGTAGACCCACGGGATGCCGAGCTCCTTGGATATCGCCTGCGCCACCAACGCGTTGTGGTAGTTAGTAGTCGCATGGAGCACCTGTGGGTGCCAATCGGAGGCTAGATCGACGGTCATTTGCACCTGCCGGACCAGTCGCTCCTCCATGGTGCGCGGCATCCGCTTGGGGAAGAGCCGTTGATAGGAGACGCCATCGTGTACCTCTGTGGCGCCGGCCCAGGGGAGTCCGACGGTGACCGGGTATGCCAGACGGGTAACCGCTGTGATCTCCAACCCGGCGGACTGCTGAGCCTTGAGGACCGAATGTGTGCGGATGGAGTACCCGGAGGACGTCCAGGGCAGTGAGTTCGTCACGATGTGCATGGCCCTGATCGCCGACGCAGATTCCACCACGGGCTCAGCCATTTTGGCAAAACTTGTGTCGCCATAGTGAACGGTGGGAACACGGAGTTCATATCCGGGCTGCAGAAGTTGGAGTTCCGAGGCCAGACGTGCATGGCGTCCGGGGTCGGGTTCGGCCAACTCGACGGCCTCGTCGGCATCGCCGAGTTCCCACCGTTGGTGCGCTAGGGCTTGCGGTGAGGCTCCCTCGGTTCGGATGGGGAATCCCAGCTGAACTCGGATGGAGTCCTGAATATGTCCCGAAGCGTTCGGCGACTGCGCCAGTTCGTCTTCCAGCTGGGCCCGCCGGTCGAGCATGAGAAGCCAGAGGGAACGGAGAGTCCGGCCTTCTCCTGCGGGCTCGGGTAGGCGTCCCAGTAGATCGCGGACCGAATGCGGGGTGCGGCGCACGGCTTGGACGGCGAACAGCATGGGATCTTCTCGGATCAGCCGTCCTACAGCGGAGGCGATCAGTGGAGTCAGCCGCGCAAGGTTGGCGCCACGGCCCAGGGCAGTGCGGCGCCAGGAAGCAGGTCGTTGGTCGGAAGAATGAGGGTCCTGCATAATGCGGATGCAACTTTCACGGTGAGCCGGTGCGGGCGTGGCTACTCTATAGCATTGTGTTCAGCTCACACCCTGGCCGCTCTCAAGAAGCACTGAGACTGTATCCCCATTTCTGGGAGTTAAATGCGTGTTACGTATTCTGCGTGTTAACGTCTTAGCTATCTGTGAGTAGTGTCCCGGGGACGGTCTGAGCCCGTGTAGGTGACCGAAGCGAAGGGAAAGTTTCTGTGCCGGAACGATCGAGCGGGCCATTGTGGCGCCGGCGCCTGTACCACTTGCGACATGGCGGCCTGGCGCAACTACGTGAGTTCGAACGCCGTCGCAGGGCACAGGGCAGCAGAGGAATCAAGGTTCCCATGGCACCGCCCACCGCTACTCTTCTTGGTCGCCCGGGCGAGGACCATCCTTTCCCCCACTGGGACCTTCCGGATCCTGCGACTTGGCACGGGCGTCGCGATGTGAAGGTCGGAATCATCGCAGACTCCTTCACTCTGTTGGCCTTCGACTACGAGTGGGACCAGATCCGCCTTCTACCGGACCAGTGGCGCGACCAGCTCGAGCAGAACCCCTTGGACCTGTTGTTCGTCGAATCAGCCTGGCACGGCAACGACGACGCCTGGCAGTACCAACTCACCGGACCACACGCACCATCCGACACCCTCAAGTCTCTAGTCGAGCACTGTCGTGAACACGGTATCCCCACGGTCTTCTGGAATAAGGAGGACCCTGTCCACTTCGAGGACTTCCTCGACACTGCTCAGCTGTTCGATTGGGTGTACACAACCGAAGGCGAACGTCTCCCCGACTATCGGCGTGAACTCGGCCACGACAATGTGGGACTGCTGCCCTTTGCCGCCCAGCCTGCGATCCACAATCCGGTCCGGCCCAAGGGCTGGACAACCGATGGCCTACGCGATGTCGCCTTCGCCGGTACATACTTCCGCGATCGTTACCCGGAACGCCGGGCTCAAATGGAAGTCCTGCTGGGCGGTTCCCTGGATGCGGACAAATGGATGAATACCGGGTTGGAGATCTTCTCCCGGTTCGAACAGGTCGACGAGCGCTATGGCTTTCCCACCCCATATGACAAGCGCGTGGTCGGGGGCCTGTCCTATGAGGAAATGCTGACGGCGAACCGGTGCTACAGGGTTTTCCTCAACGTCAATTCGATCCCGGACAGCCAGACGATGTGTGCCCGCCGCATCTTCGAGATCACGGCCTGCGGCACCCCGGTGCTCAGCGCGCCCAGCCCGGCAATCGACACGTTCTTCCCTGCCGGCCAAGTCGCTCAGGCGGGGGATAGGTACCAGGCCCGGAACTGGGTTCGCGCGCTGACCGGATCGGCCGAACTGCGCGAACACATGACCCACTTGGCCCAACGGACCATTTGGAAGTCGCATACGTACAGCCAACGGGTCGACACGGTCCTTGAAGACATCGGCCTGGGCGGCCGGAATCGTGCTGCTACGACGGTGACTGCCATGGTGTCGACGAACCGTCCACACCAGTTGCAGCACGTGATCGCTCAGCTGGCGGCCCAGCAGGACGTGGACCTGGAGGTTTTGATCCTGACCCACGGATTCACTCCCACTGCAGACGACCGTGATTACGCCCGGAAGCAGGGTTTGGACGTGCGCTGGCTCGAAGGAGACTCCGAACTGAGCCTGGGGGAGTGCTACAACACTCTGGTCCAGGCCGCCACAGGCGATGCCATTGCGAAGATCGACGATGACGACCTGTACGGACCCCACTACCTTTTCGACCAGCTCAAGGCGATGGAATACACCGGCGCCGAGGTCGTGGGCAAGGCTGCGCACTACGTTCACCTGGGTGCCGGTGACATGACGTGCCTGCGCTTCCCCAAGCAGGAACTGTCCTTCCAGCATTTCATCGCCGGCCCCACCATCATGGCGAAGGCGCAGACAATGCGCGACATCCCCTTCGCAGCCCGAACGAAAGGCGAGGACTCCCAGTTCCTGCGCGACGTCTTGGATGCAGGCGGGCGGATCTTCTCCACAGACCGTTACGGCTATATCCAGCAAAGATCCAATACCGAGGATCACACCTGGGGGATCCTGGACGAGGAGATCCTGGCCAACGGGCCCGTGGTGGTGTACGGAGAGGCGCGAAAGCATGTCCTCATCTGAGAAAAGGAGTCTGCGCCAGCGCGCAGCCGGACTGCTCCGCAGGGCACAGCGCCCTGAACTCAGTGTGGTCATTCCGTGTCTGAACGCCCGCGACTTCATCGAGGCCTCTGTGCGCAGCGTCTTGAACCAGTCAATGCGCGACCTCGAGGTCATCGTCGTCGACGATGGATCTGACGACGGTTCGCAGGACATCGTGACTGCCCTGGCAGCCCGTGATAGGCGCGTCCGCCTGGTCGAGTCGCGGGCCGGTGACACCCATGGAGCCGGCGCCGCCCGCAATCGGGGGGTCGACATCGCCCGAGGCCATTACCTGGCTTTCGTCGATGCGGACGACAAAGTGCTGCCCGGCGCCTACCGGGCATTGCTGGACAGTTTGAAGAAGTCCGGGTCGTCGTTTGCCATCGGCGGGTACCGCCGGCATGGCAAAGCAGGGAACAGTCGGCCGAAGGTCGTGGCGCGGGTGCACCGCGAACAGCGGACCGGGACGACCATTAACGCATTCCCCGAACTCTTAGACGAACCGGTTCTGTGGAATCGGATCTTCGACATGCGGTTCTGGCGCAAGCAAGTCGGCAGAATCCCCGAAGACGTCAACTACGAAGACCAGGAACCCTGTTTGCGGGCTGCACTGCAGGCCGGTTCCATCGACGTGCTTACAACCGACGTGTATTCGTGGCGGTTGGCCGATGGACGGCAGTCGCGCTCGCAGTCGAAGGCGCAACTGGATGATCTGCACGACCGCATG
Source organism: Brevibacterium moorei (assembly GCF_024580735.1). GTDB lineage: Bacteria > Actinomycetota > Actinomycetes > Actinomycetales > Brevibacteriaceae > Brevibacterium > Brevibacterium moorei. The sequence continues at coordinate 27,824 of NZ_JANIJX010000018.1, forward strand.
ACGATCATCGACCGGATGAGCAGGATGGTTGATGGCTCGAGTGTGGATTCGGGCGTGCGCCTGCGCCTGCTGATTAACTGGCTGGGCCGCGATTTGGTCATGTACGCCAAGGAAGTCCCGAACACCGACGAAGCGGCATACGAACCGGATCTGCGCACCTGTGCTGCGAAGGTGGCCGCCACCGCTGAAAAGTGGGGGTTGGCGGATTCCTGGTGGGCCGAGGTCCCGTTCCAGGACCGGTTGATCGCGTGGGAGTTGATCAACGGGACTCCGGAGGATCTGGAAGAGGTCATCGGCTCACAGCTCGAGGACACGACCGCGGTCCCGATTGTGATGGAGTCTGGCCGTCTGCTTGCCAATCCACCCATGCTGGGGCGAATCGCTCCCGTCCCCGAAACGCTACGGACCCTGGGCACAATCGACCTTTCGCTGCAGTGCGCTACTGAGACGGTGACGTGGCTGGGACCTGACCGGGTCGTGGTAGCCGGCGACGCGCACGTTCCCGGATTACCTGCTGAGCTGAGAAAACCGCTGCAGTTCGACCTGGTCTGTTCCGACGGTTTAGCGCGGCCAATTGACCAGGTTGTGGTGGGCCCCGCTCCCGACGCGAATTTCCGGGCCAACGACCCGTGGACCGACTATTCTGACACCGGCTTCGAGGCCACCGCCACACTGCCGGCCGAAACAGTCAGGCTGCGGGTGAGTACCCAGGTCGGCCAGCATACGGTTGAGGCGCTCCTAGCGATGCCGCCAGGACCGGTGACGAACCGAATCGGACCGTGCCCTCCGGCCGGGGAAGAACAGCGTCTGGTGTTCGCAGCCGGCGCCGACGGCAGCTTGGAGTTCCGGCCGGGAGCCGGGTCGCCCTTCCGCGTGGTCGAGGCCACGTCTGCGGGTACGAAGCTTACGTTGCAGATCGCCTGTGCGAGCCTGGGAACCGGTAACCGGATAGACCGGGTGGCGTTACTGCCGTTGAAGGCCGGGGCGGATGCTATAGACGGCAGCGGAGACACGAAGTCCGTCGGCGATACAGCGGAAGTCACCGTCGTCTTCGACCTTGTCGAGCTGAGGGAGGCCGAACGGCAATACCGGCTGATCGTCGAATCCTCCGGTGAAACAACACCGGTGCTGTGGGACGCACCAGCAGATGCCGGTGATACTGCTGCGGTGAGAGTACGCCCTATGGCAGACGGCACTGCCTTGGTCGAACAGCGCAAGTTCCGGGTTTCGGTGTGCCAGGTGTCCATCGAGGAGCACTTGCTTCAGTTGGACGGAACGATAGATCCGCAGGGGCCTGTTCCGGTGATCTGGCTGGTATCGTCGGGCACCGCATACCGGGCTGAGGTGACCGACGGTGGTACTTCCGGTACTTGGCATGCGTCCGTGGACGTGGGCGATGCTGCGTTGCCGTCCGGCGGATATTTCGTTCGCTGGTCTGTGTCTGACACTGAGGAACCAGAAGGCTGGTGCCGACCCGCCGATGTGATGAATGGACCGGAGACCTATCTGGAGGGCCCGGTTCGCAGTGTGCGGGTTGCCCCACGCGGCAATGAGACGTTGGGTCTGACCGTGGGTGTGCCACTGGACAGGGAAGAACGGACACGGTTTGGACGACAGCAGTTCATAGACGCCCCGCCAACCACCCTGCAACAGGGGATCGTCTTCGAGACCTACAGTGGCAAGACGACAGGTGACAACCCGCGAGCGATCTTCGACTACCTACAGGATGAGGGCCTCGATGTGCCCATGTGGTGGTCCGTCATCGACGGTACGGTACCGGTTCCGGTAGGTGGGCAACGGCTGGTGATCGGTACCCGCGAATGGGCTGAGGTCACGCGTTCGGCTCGAGTCCTGGTTACGAACAATAACTTTCCGCAGTGGTTCCAGAAGCAGAAGGGGCAGTACTTCCTCCAGACCTGGCACGGCACGCCGATCAAGCGGCTGTTGTTCGACGCACCCAAGGCATTCATCCCGTTGACGTATAGGCGTCTCATGACGCGCCAGGTTGCCCAGTGGGACCTGCTCTTGGCCCAGTCGGAAGATGCGGAGAAGAACCTGAGGTCGTCTACGGGCTACACCGGTGAGGTCTACGTCGGTGAGCAGCCGCGTAACGTTCGCCTACTGGCCGGCCCCGAGCGCGGCGCCGAGGTGAGGAAAGAACTCGGCATCGGACTCAATGAACGAGTTATTCTCTACGCGCCGACATGGAGAGAGGCTGCACGGCATGGGGTGAGTGAAGGTGAGTCTCCATTTCTAGATTGCGAGTGGCTAGCAGAGGCCAGCAAATGTACGGTGCTAGTCCGCAGCCATCACATGAACTCGTTCCATGCCCTGGGTGAGGACGTTATCGACGTAACGGATTTCCCTGACGTAGAGGACCTCATGCTTGCATCCGATGCCCTTGTCTCCGACTACTCGAGCATCGTTTACGATTGGGCAGCCCTAGGTCGTCCTTCTTTTCTCTATACACCGGATATCGAATCGTATGGCAGTGCCGAACGAGGCTTCTATAATGAGTGGCCGGACTCTTCTTACTCCCTGCAGGCCACTAGCCGGTCCAGCCTTCTGGATGGGTTGTCCACGAAGGCGGCCAGGAAGCCCGAGCCCCTATGTTCCAATGAGGCATCATTAGGGGACATACGTGAGAGCATCAGTAGTCTGTGCTACACAGTGACCTTGAATGCGATGTCTGTAACGCACCGATAGGAGGAAACACATCCCCCGGGGACTGCGGCCAGCCCTACGTATTCTTGAATCAGGCCTGACCTGCGCGCCAAGCGGCTAAGGTCTTATTGATTAGACGGCGATCACAATCTCCATATAATCAAAAGGGCGACCACTTGTGAGTCAACAATCAAACACTCAAAATATTGACTACTTTAAACGCAACTCTGGGTGTAAATTCGCGAACTTGTGTAAGGTGAAGCCTCTGGTAAGAGAAGAGTGGAGCTCGACCGCGAGTTGAATGTAAGCAGTTCCAAGATCTAGACCGCGATCTTTAGCCAGAGCTCGAGTCCGGTCCGGAGTTGCCGGGTCTTCAGATAGCAGCTCACTGGTCGTAACCCAGGACGGATCTGCCCTCATATGTTCATTCAATAGCCGTCCTATAACCGTATTAGATGCAAGGATCTTGGATCGCTCCATGGCGCCGTAGGTCTTAAAGAACATCTTATTGTACAGTTGGATGACTACAGTCCTGTCATCCAAGAGAGAAGCCGGGTCAGAATCTTCGATAAATTTTCCGGTTTCTGTATAATGCGTCGGTGCACAAATACGGCGATCGATTTGTGTATAATCAATCTTTCTGGCGAGAGGCCAAAGTAGATCGTACCCGATGCCGGCCCATCGCTGACTTAAGTCGCCGTTCAATCGCTCCTCGATAGCCTCACGCCAGGCGACAATTAAAGGGTGATGGGGAACTGCCGCAATCAAACCAATACTTGGTTCCAGTGGCTTCCATCCATAGAAGACTGCACCTGTATCGAAAAGCAAGTCAAATATCAGCCTAATTGGTCGTATGGCGATGGAATCAATATCCATCCACATTCCGCCATTTTCAGCAAGAACCGCGGCTCTAATATAGTCCGCCTTGTGTGCAACCTGCGGAATAAGTTCAAAATCCTCACGGAGAGAAGGGACATAATCTCTGACATTCTCAGGAGTGAGCAACACTACATTTAGCGACTGAGAATGAGCGCAAATTGTTTCATAGCAAAGACGAATATAGTCCGGCATCTTATCGGAGTACACGTTCTCCCAGTACATCCAAATGGTTCGGGGAGTACCCGGGGAAGCCTTATACGACTGAGAAGTCACGGCCAGTCTAGATGTATTTTCTAATTCCACTTTAAACTCCAGCTTACTAGATTTGGTGCCCGGTCTTTATGACCTAAAAGTCACAACACCTACTACTATACTACACTAAATACGTGACACTGCCTAGACAAGAATGAAAAGGTGGCGGTTTTCACCCTGTCCAACCGGAAAGTATACTGTCAAGATTTGGGAGACGTACACTAGTTGGTCCAGTTGAGTTTGCTGGAGATGGACTTAACAAGACGTTCGCCGGCCTTGCCATCGTCGAAAGGAGCAAAGCTACTTCTGAACTCGGCATACTTAAAATCTGCATCAAAAGCCGAATTCGCAGTTCTTTGGATCCAATCAATAGTATCGGGTGTGGACCGGAAGAGAGGGCCAGGGGCAGATTCTTCGAAATTGAAATAGAATCCTCTGGTGCTGTCTCGGTACTGCTCCAGGTCAGGTACAAGGAAGGAAATTGGTTTTCCAGTGGTCACGTAGTCGAACATGATCGAAGAGTAGTCCGTTATCATCATGTCGGACGTCGATATAAGATCATTGACATCGGTATGCGCTGAAACATCTATAACGCCAGCAGGCAGATCCTTGGCATTAGAATTCAGCGAGTTGGCATGTCCGCGGTACAGAATCGTGAATTTGCTACCCAGCTTTTTAACGGCTGATTGCAAGTCGAGATTGTATACGCGGCTGTACCGTCCGGACGCGTCCTTAAGGTTATCTCTCCACGTAGGTGCGTACAAGACAACAGTGTTATTCGCCGGGATGTCATACAGATCTCTGACCCGGTTGTTAGCCTCTAGTGCTCTTTCCGGGTCGTTCAAAGAATCATTTCGGGGATACCCGTTGGCGAATACTTCTCCTGAGTAACCGAATGCAGATGACAGAGTTTTCCCCGACCACTCCGCCTGAGCGAGTAGGAGATCCCACTCCTTCTCAGCTTCTTTTTTCATTAGTGAACGGTACCGCAGAGACAGATTAGCGGGAGGAACATCATTACCGATCTGCTTTAGCGGTGTTCCATGCCAAGTCTGAATATAGTACTGATTGACTCCCTTCCTGAAATAGTGCGGGAAGTTGTTGTTGTTTACGAGCACTCTGGAAGTAGCCAATGCCTTCATCCAAGCATCGGTACCAACTACCAGTGGTACTGCACCGTCCGGAACCACGATGCTGCTATCGCGGACGGACCAGTATCGAACTACTTCGGGGTATTTGTCGCTAATGATTCGGTCGAGTTCTCTGGGCGAATCTGAGACAGAGTTACCTCCGAACGATTCGAAGAGCACAGCATTGTTGGAGACTGCCCTAGCAGTATCCCTAAAATATTTCTGAGACATGTGTCGCTGTACCACCGCAGAACGGTTCTCGGTAGTGTTCCCGCTGCCAGTGAGCTGCACCTGAACGGTCCGACTCTTGCCAATGGCGGTGAGCTTGACTGTATGGTGTGATGTTTCGAGCTCGAGCGGAAGGTGACTCATGAGGTCATCAGTGCAAGGGACCCAACTCGTTGCTGGGCGTTGCTGCTTCGTGGGAAGGAGAACTTGGAGGATATACCTGCCATCAGGTAATCCCCGATCGCGATATGAATTCGTCGAGTCTACCAGACTGTAGTAGGTCTTGAACTTAGATTCTAAAGCGTTCCACTCAACCCTAGTTGCATTTATGACATGCCCTTTTCTGACCAGAGAGAAAGAGGGTGTATGTGTTCTAATGTGTTCCGGATCTATCAGTGCTTGGCCCGATATAATAAGGGAGTCTGAAGTCTCATCGTATTCGATAGACTCGGCAAATGATGAAAGGCACGAGATATTGATTTGCGCATATCCGTACCCAGAGTTGCACAGAGAATATTTGTCTCTCAGATTATCCTGGAGAATATTTTTCTTGACAGCAACTGCGGATCTCCTGCGAGAATCGCAGACCACTTCCAAACTCAAAAGTTGAGAGAATTTCTTTGAGTCGACGCAGACTGAGCGAGGTATTTCAAACTCGGCGTGGATGGATCTTCCAACATTTTTTGCAGGTACTGACAGAAGAACATTCCCGTCCATCTTTACGGATACTGCCGCCGCGGACAAATCGAACAGATTTGTATTTCGAAGATTGGCAGTATCGTTGATGCTTATATGCACCTCATAGTGGCGACCATTCTGTGAGAAATCGTCAAGAATGAAGCGAGGCTGCAGGAACTTGACCTTGGTGTTGGAGGCAGGATCTCCTATGATCACATATCGGGCACCTTTGGCCGTCAGATTACCTACGGTCGGCCACGCGGCTGGCCCGTCACCAGACCTTTTGGGATTCTCTATTGACCACTTCTGATGTTTGTTGGACAGATTTAGGAGAATATGATATTCATCAGTTTCGGTAGAATCAAATGACTCAAGTTCTGCATCCAGGGAGGACGCCGGGACCATTACGGTGAAGGCCGAGCGAGAGTGCCAGTTGTAAGGATCGGCAGTGATTTGCAGCGGAGCACCGTTTGTCATCGTTGCTCTGAACGGACCGATTGTAGACGAGTCACCCCGGAGCTCGAGAGATACAAATATGTCCTCGTCATAGTTTGGGATATACGCCATCCCTGATATGATAAGCGATCCGTCCTGATCACTTTCGATATTTGTTATTAGTGCTTGCGCATCAAAATGATCAGATGAAGCGATCCGGAGTTCCTCCGGAATGGAATCCAGAACTTCTTCTAAATCTGGGATGGTTGCGATGATCTCTTCACCATGGTTTTTTGCGGAGAAATATGTCCTGTACTCGTCCAGATGGACCAGGAGCTTGATTAGTCCTTCGCGGTTTCCTACGGCAGTAAAATAAGCCATCCATCGCCGCACCGGAGCAATATCAGATATTGCTTTTGGTGTGGCTTTGTCAAAGAAATCACGTATGCCATTTTGCAATGCTTCGAAAAATTGAAGGTCGGTTCGAGGGACTTCACGGTAGTAGTAGAAGAAGTCTTCGCCTAGGCATTTGGTAAACCAGTAATCAGTATATTCTTGGGTGTAGGAAGAGACTATTTTTCGCGTCTCTTCTGCAACTTTCAAGCGTTGCTTAAGGTCATCGATATTGCTCTTGTTCTGGGTTATTGACTGACCGTCTTCGCGCAGTCTCCAGTTATAAACAACCTCTGGAAGAATATCCAGCGTAGCATCGTTTACAAATAGCTTTGCTGTACTTTCTTGGTCTTCATAGAGCGTTCCTACGGGGAATGTTCCCACGATTGAATCCCAGGTTGTGCGCTTGAATATTTTATTGCATGCAAAGACATCCCACATAATGGGAGGTAATTCTTTTGCGGTTATTCCCTGCCTGCGAATATCATGGACAAGGTTGACCCAGAAGGGAGTCCAGGTCCGTGTTGAATTGAACCTTGCGATACTCCCAACGGCAATGTCGGATCCGCTGGAATGCAAAGAGTCCATCATGGACTTGAACGCGTGTTGGGGTATGGTGTCATCAGAATCGATGAATGTGAGGTAGGGGGCCGACGAACAAAGTATGCCCTTATTGCGTGCAGCTCCGAGGCCTGCATTTTCTTGATGAATTACCGTTATTCGGCCATCTTTTTCTGCCAAACGATCGGCAATGAGCGGCGTTTTTCCTGGAGATCCATCGTCAACTATTACCACCTCGAAGTCTCCATAGTCTTGTACTAGGATGGAATTTATACATTCCTCTAGGTAGTCATCAACATTGTAGGCGGGAACAATTACGGATAATTTAGGATCTTTGCGTTTCTGCTGAGCCGGCGCTGCTGCTTGAGGTGCCGCTTCGTCTAGCTTGGCGGGTTTCTTAACAGGAACTGTATCGGCAGGTGTTTTGATGGGTTCACTCTGCTTTTCCAGAAGCGAACGCCTTGCCTCTTTTAACTTGCGGTAAGCTTTGGCTGCTATATCTCTTGGTATATTCATGATCTTCCTGGTCCTGTTTCTATGGCGCGATTTATTACGTCTATGCGTGATGCTCTGTCGACGGTGTGTCGCCGAAGAAGCACCTATTTAGATTTAGTGTTATAGTCTAGGCTATCTGAGGATATTCCCCGAGTGTCAATTAGAGTCTGCGCAGTTTTAGGGGTGAGCGATAAATGGCGGAATGGGGTGTGGTCTACTAGTAATACAATCACATCAGCAACGGATAGGGCATTACCTGGGGCGGTAAGTGCAACGTTGTTTCGAGTATTGAGCTCGGGCGGAAGCTGCTCGATGTTCGGTTCGACGATGAGGAGCTTTGCTGCGGGAAGAGTCTCTGAGAGCTGGACTGCTATCGCCTTCGACGGTGACTGCCGTAGGTCGTCGACATCGGGCTTGAACGCGATGCCGAGCACCGCGATCGTCGGCTTCTCGATGCGTTTGACCGCTTCGTATACCTTGTTCAGTACGACCTGGGGCTTGTGATCGTTCACGTTGCGCGCGGTTTCAATCAGCTTGGCGTTCTCTGGGCTGGCGGAAACGATGAACCAAGGGTCGACGGCGATGCAATGTCCTCCAACGCCAGGTCCCGGCTGCAGGATGTTCACCCTGGGGTGATGGTTCGCTAGCTCGATGAGCTCCCAAACATTGATGTCCAAGTCATCGGCGATGATCGAGAGCTCATTGGCGAAGGCGATGTTGACGTCCCGGAAGGCGTTTTCGGTCAGCTTTGCCATCTCGGCCGTGCGTGCGTCGGTGACGAGGAGCTCACCGTTGCAGAAGGTCGAGTAGAGCTGGCGGTTGAGTTCCGCCGCATGTGGGGTTGTCCCGCCGATGATTCGGTCGTTCTGCGACATCTCTACCATGATGCGGCCGGGCAGGACGCGTTCCGGTGCGTGTGAGAAGTACACGGAGTTGGGGAGGCCTGGCTGGTCGGTCAGGTCGGATCTGGCACTGAGGATCTCCGCAGCCATTTGCTCCGTGGCTCCCGGGGGAGACGTTGATTCGAGGATGACCAGTTCATTCCCCTGGAGCTGGGGCGCTATATTGCGCGCCGCTTCAAGAATGAAAGATAGATCCGCCTGGTGGTGCTGTTTGAACGGCGTTGGTACGGCCACGATGTAGGCATCGGCATGTGGGGGTTCGGACTGTGCGGTGAGCGCGCCGGCCGACACTACTGCCTTGAGAGCTTCGCCCAGACCAGCCTCTACGAAAGGCAGTTGACCGGCATTCACTGAATCGACCGTGGACTTCTTGACGTCGACACCTGTGACCTGAAGTCCTGCCTGAGCAAGGACGACTGCGGTGGGGAGGCCAATATAGCCAAGGCCGATGACAGCAACGGACTTGAAGGGAATTTCCAAGACTAGAAGATCTCCTGGGCGATGCTTGCCGACTCGGCTGCGGGGAGGATGGATTCGGTATCGGTGTCGAAGTCTGCAGGGCGAACGCCTGCATCGAACATCCAGCGCATGGCCTCGAGAGCACGGGTGGACGCAAGGCCATCACCATAGGGATTGACAGCATTGGCCATTGAGGCATATGCATCATGGTCCTCCAAGAGGACGGACACTTCGTGAACCAGACGGTCACGGTCGGTCCCGATCAACTTGACCGTGCCGGCAGCGACCGCCTCCGGGCGCTCCGTATTCTCACGCATGACCAGCACCGGCTTGCCCAGGCTGGGTGCTTCTTCCTGGACACCGCCGGAATCAGTCAGAACGATGTCCGACAGTGACAGCATCGCTGTGAACTCCGGATAATCCAAGGGTTCGACGACGAGGACGTTCTGCAGACCCTCAACGGCGGGCTTGATGGCCTTGCGGACCTTGGGGTTACGGTGCAGCGGCAGCACAAAGGTAGCCGCGGGGAACTTCCTGGCCAGATCTGCGACGGCCAGACCGATTCCTCGCATGGCCGGGCCCTGGTTCTCCCGCCGGTGGGAAGTAACAAGGATGACCGGTCCGGCGACGCCCTCTGCACGGTCCTGAGCCAGATAGGCCAGGCACTCATCGTGGAACTGCACATCGAAACGAGTAGTGGCGACCATCAGAGCATCGATGACGGAATTGCCGGTCACGACGATCTGAGAATCAGAGATGTTCTCCTGCAGGAGGTTCTCGCGGGCATTGGCGGTGGGTGCCAAGTGGAGGGAGGTAACCTGCGCGGTCATCCGACGGTTGGCCTCTTCAGGGAACGGGGATTTGAGGTCTCCGGTTCGCAAGCCTGCCTCCAGATGAACCACGGGGATCTGGCGGTTGAACGCAGCGACTGCCGTGGCCATGACCGTGGACGTGTCGCCCTGAACCAGGACAGCGTCCGGACGTTCGGACTCCAGAATGGGATCCACGCCCTCCACAACCTTGGAGACGATCCGGTTCAGGCTCTGACCTGGGGCCATAATGCTGAGTTCATAGTCAGGCAGGATGTCGAAGGCGCGGTTGACCTGTTCGACCATTTCGCGGTGCTGCCCGGTGTCGACCACGATGCTCTCCATGTCATCGGCATCTTCGATCGCCTTGATGACAGGCGCCAGCTTGATAGCTTCGGGCCTGGTGCCATAGACGGCCATGATTCTCACGGAGGAGCTCCTAGTGGTAGGCGTGGTGCGGGGATGATAACAGTGCAGCTAACTTCCCCCGTGTAGCAGCGTACCGTGTGTTCACCGATTTTTCACATGCGTACTACCTAGTTCTCACAATATTTACACAAAGATCCCCCGATCCGGGGATCGGGGGATCTTGTTCGCTGAGATGCTCCTGCCAGCTCAGCGGCTGAGTAGTGGGGGAGTCACTTGTAGTGTTCGTCGCCGTTCTCTTCTGCGTATTCGGCGATCGTGTCATCGTCGAAGGCCTTGCGCAGGTCCTTGAGGCGATCCATGTCCGGGTACAGGACCAACTGGCCACCGGCCTCGCGTCCATCGCCACTGATCGGAGCGGTGGCGAACGTGATGTCCGAAGCCGTCATCGAACCGATCCCCAGCCCCAGCTTGGCGATCCGCGAGGCACTCAAGTCCTCGTCCACGGTCAGATAGGGGGCGAATTCGCCCACCAGGTTCGACACCTTGCTGGGGCTGGTCAGGGTGTCCTTTGAGACCGTCTTCTTCACTACTGCCTTGAGGAAGGCCTGCTGATTGCGCTGGCGCTGCATGTCGCCGTCGGCGAAGGCATGGCGTTCGCGCACGAACCACAGGGCCTGCTCACCGTTGAGGTGATTGGTGCCCTTGGTGTAGGTCTGGCCGTGGCTGCTGAACGCCTTCTGGGACTGGACGTCCACGCCGCCCAGGGCGTCAGTCAGGTCCTTGAAGCCCTCGAAGTCGATGACGGCCACATGGTCGATCTTGATCTTCAGGTAGTCCTGCACGGTCTTGATGGTCAGCGGAATGCCGCCCCAGGACATCGCCGCGTTGATCTTCGCCTTGGACTTGCCGGGGATCTGCCAGAAGGTGTCACGCGGGATCGACACGACCTGCACGCCCTTGCCCTTGGTCGCGGGGAAGTGGGCGATCATCAGGGTGTCCGAGCGCACGCCGGTGAACTTGTCGTAGTCCTCGACGTTCTCATATCCGCGGGCGTCCGAACCCAGCAGCATCACATTGGTGCCGTTGGAATCCGCGACGTCGTTGCCCTTGCCGAAGATCTGTTCCTGCGTCAGCTTGTTCGTGCCCTCGTCGTACTTCTTGGCCAGCGCCCCGCCGTACCAGGCGACCGCGCCGACGATCAGCAGGATGATGACCAGCAGGATCGATAGGATGATCAGGGTGTTGCGCTTGCCCTTGGACATCTTCTTCTTGCGCGGGCGCTCACGCAGCTGCCCGCCCGGGTCACTGGGGTACTGACCGGGGTTCTGTAGGGGTTGGGGTGCCTGAGACACGATGGTTCCTCCCGAGGGTACGGGAGTCGTACGGCATACTCCCGAGGAGTAAGTATACGGAAGGAGCCGGGACGAAACTGTGTGATGTGAGCAGGAACCTTAAGCTATTCGCACCCGACTCCATCGCCGTCCCGATCCAGCTTCCTGCTGTATCCGGGGTCGCCTGCATAGATGGGCGCCGCGCCGGCCGCCCTCACCGCACTGCAGTTGGCGTAGTAGGCAGAACCGCCGTCGTCGGTGTCCTCGTCCTCGTCAATGTCCTCGTCCTCATCATCGGTGAAGTCATCATCGAAGTAGGTGTCATCCTCATCGGTGTCGTATTCGTCCGAGTCGTCGGTATCTTCGTCATCGATGGAGTCATCATCGTCGTACTCGTAGGCGTCGACGGGCTCGACCGACGTTTCGACCGGCGTGGGTGCGGGGGAGGTGATCGCGGGCGTGGGCGTTTCGACTGTGCTCTGCTCAGGAGAATCGTCCGAATCGTCCTTGCCATGGAAGATGCCGACCAGCACGGCGATGATCAGGAGAATCACGACGACGATGGCGATAAGGCAACCGCAGCCGCCACGGTTGGACGCCGACTGTCCCGAAGTCGGAGACTGCTGCTGGCGGCGCGATTGAGGAGAGGGCGTGCTCATATGCGGTTATACCTTCGATTCCATGACTGCGGGCAAGGCGGGGATGTCTCCGATAGCGGCCCGTGCCCGGCGGGTCACCCGGGACTAACTTACTACCCCTGCCCGTTCATCGCGGCGAGCTGGTCGATCGTGACGAAACGGTAGCCTCGGGCCTTGAGCAGATCGATCATGATGCCAGTGGCCAGCCGGGTCTTCTCCCGGTCCCACCAGGGATGCACCACGATGATCGCACCCGGATGCACCTGCTTCATCCCGCGCTCCACCATCTGCTGGGCGGTCTGGTCCGGCCGGAAGTTCTCCGGGGATACGTCCCACATCACACCCAGCCGGTTGGTCGCCGTCATGTACGCCGGCAGGCCGATGAACTTGTCCCCATAGGGTGCGCGGAAGGCGATCCGTCCCGTATATCCGGCCTGCCGGATCAGCCGGTCGGTCCCCGCGATCTCCTGGTGCATGCTCCACGGTGCCACCCCGATCATGTGCCGGTGGTCCCAGGTGTGGTTGGCGATCTGGTGCCCATCGGCGATCAACCGGGGCACCACCGTCGGGTACTTCTCCATCCACATGCCGTTGACGAAGAAGGTCGCGCGCACCCCGTGCCGGTTGAGCATCGACAGCACCGGCCCCGGATCCTCGCTGGGGCCGTCGTCCAGGGTCAGCGCAATGACCTTCTCCTGCGTGTTCGCGTGGAACAGCCAGTTGCCGAACAGTGCGTACTGGCGCGAATGAGCCACCCGGGGGATGAACGAGTCAACCACCAGGCAGCACACGGCCAGCAGCGCCACCACGCACAGATACCCGCGCCGTCTGGCGCGGGTATTGGGCACCCGGTCGGTCCGCCGGACCCGAGTCGTACCCTGTGTCAGGCGCGCGCCCTCCAGGCCGCGACCTCGGCCCTGGCAAGGTCGGCGGCGACCCCGATGTAGGTGGCCGGCGTGAGTGCCGCCAGCCGCGCTGCGTCCTCGTCCGGCAGGCCCAGGCCCGCCACGAAGGACTGCAGCTCCGCCTGATCGACCCGGTGGCCGCGCGTGAGCTCCTTGAGCTTCTCGTAGGGATTGTCCATTCCGGGCACGCCCTTGAGGAAGGCCGCGCGCATGACCGACTGGATCGCCTCGGCCAGCACCTCCCAGTTGTGGTCCAGGTCCGCATTCAGCGCGGCCGTGTTGATGTCCAGGCGGACCAGGCCCTTGACCAGGTTGTTCAACGCCAGCAGCGAATGCCCGAAGGCCACGCCGATGTTGCGCTGCGTGGTCGAATCGGTCAGGTCGCGCTGCATCCGGCTGGTCACCAGGGTCTCGCCCAGCGTGTCCAGCAGCGAGCAGCTGATCTCCAGGTTCGCCTCGGCGTTCTCGAAGCGGATCGGGTTGACCTTGTGCGGCATCGTTGAGGAACCGGTGGCGCCCTCGACCGGGATCTGCTTGAAGTAGTTCATGGAGATGTAGGTCCACATGTCCGTGGCCAGGTTGTGGGCGATCCGGTTGAACCGGGCCACATCCGCGTACAGCTCCGCCTGCCAGTCGTGCGACTCGATCTGCGTGGTCAGCAGGTTGAAGGTCAGGCCCAGCTTGTCCTCGACGAAGGACTTCGCCACCGCAGGCCAGTCCACGCCGGGGGCCGCCACCACGTGTGCGGCGTAGGTGCCGGTGGCGCCGTTGATCTTGCCCAGGAATTCGGTTCCGGCGATGCGCGCGTGCTGGCGGGCCAGGCGGCGCAGCGTCACCGCGATCTCCTTGCCCATCGTGGTGGGCGTGGCCGGCTGCCCGTGCGTGTGCGCCAGCATGGGGGTTTCGGCCAGCTCATCGGCCATCGCGGCCAGCTGGTCGATCAGCTTGGCCGCCGCAGGCAGCCAGACGTCCTGCACCGCGCCCTTGATGCCCAGGGCGTAGGACAGGTTGTTGATGTCCTCGGAGGTGCAGCAGAAGTGCACCAGTTCGCTCAGGTCGTCCGCGCCGATCTGGCTCAGGGCTTCCTTGATCGCGTATTCGACGGCCTTGACGTCGTGGACGGTGACCGCTTCGAAGGTCGCCAGCTGGGCGATCGTCTCCGCGTCGAAGGCCTCGGCCCAGTCGCGCAGCTGCTGCTTCTCATCGTCGAGCAGTGCGCGCACCCCCGGTACAACACCCTGTTCATTCAGGTGGATGAACCATTCGACCTCCACATGGATGCGGTCGCGGTTGAGCGCCGCCTCGGACAGATAGTCCACCAGGGGAGCAGCGTCCTTGCGGTAGCGGCCATCCAGGGGGCCGAGGGCGATGGCGGGTTCCAACTGGGCAAGAGTCACACGAGTCATGGCTCTATGTTCTCATGCCGGGGGCGGTGGGTGACCTGCGTGGGCGGGTGCGGGGGTTGCCGGGCTCGGGTTGCCATGCGAGGCCATCGGCTCGGGGTGCAGGGCGGGTGCGCCGGGTGAGGTGACCGACGCGTCATCTGCCTGTGCATGGCCGGGCGAGTGCCGCGTCCGCCGGCTGTGGACGCCGCGCGGTTGTCCACAGGACGGTTTCAGGGGCTTCCGCGCCCGAGGCCGGTGGGCTTCAGTGGGTGCATGGACACGACACATCTGGAAGCCGCCAGGGACAACTGGCGCTCACTGGTGATCCAGGCGCACGACCTGGCGGGCCGGGCCCTGAGCGCCGGACACGTGCAATGGCGCTCACGCGCCGCCGACCGGTATCGCGAGTCGGTGGGCAATCGTCTGGAGCGGCTGCACCGCCTGGCCGACGCCGCCTCCGAGGTCGCAGCCGCCTACGACGCGCACATCGCCGCGGTTGCGGCGGCGGGGGCCGAGGCCCTGGTGGCGCCGGGAATACCAGGGCCCGGAGCGCCGGGTGGGTTCGGAGCCCCGGAAGGGCCGGGTGGGTTCGGTGTCTAGCGCATGCGGTGTCCCGGAAGGGCCGGGTGCCGGGACTGGAAGGGAGACGAAACGGATATGAGCACGGAACGGCATGAGGAATACGAAGACTACGGGGAATCCGGGGAAACGGGCCTCGATATGGAGCAGCTCCGCCGGGACACAGCGGAGTTCGCCGATGAGCTGGCCGCAGTGGGCCACTGCATGTCCAAACCGGAGGCTCTCATCCCGTTGCGGCTGATGACGGATGCGGACTGGTTGGAGCTGACGATCGGGATCCGCGGCAACCAAGCCGGGATCCACGGCACGATCGATCGGGTCCCGGCCGCCGTCGCCTCGGCGTCCGAACGCGAAGACCTGGCCCAGCACAGCATGGTGGTGTTGCGCAGTTGCGGCCTGGGCGAACTGCCCGCAGTACTGACCGGGCTGATCGACGAACTGGGCAGGGATGCTGAAAGCGCCACCATCAGTGGCTGCCTGGTGGTCATCGATCCGGACGCTGACCCGGAGCGTGTCGCGGCCCTGGACCCGTTGGCCTTCTGCGACGACCCACCCTGGGAGGAACCGGCCCGGGCCGCACCGCAGTGGGGACAGCGGCCTGTGGGCGGGTCCGCAGCCTCGGTCCTGGCCGCCGACTTCGAACTGGAGCCGCTGATCGTCCACGGCTGCGATGACTGTCCCCACGGACTGTCATTGGCCGTCGAGTTCATCCCGTCCGGTTCCGCCTTCGCCGGAGAGCTGCGCAGGCAGCTCTCCGAGGACCTCACGCGCTTCGCCCATTGGCGGGGACGGAGAGTGGAGCAGGGCGGCCGGCCCGGTCAGCGGGGGAGTGCAGCCGGTGGGCGGTCCGCCACATGGGACGAACCGGGGCCGGGGAGTGCGTGGCGATGAGCTGGGTACAGGTCAGGGGCGGCGCCGGATCGGTCAGCGCCCGGCTCGATGACCTGGACGCCGTGGCGGACCTCCTGGGCGATGTGGCGTCAGAACTGTCCGGCCTGGCCAAGCGCGCCGCCTGGGCCGACCTGAACCCTTTGGAGGACCTCAGCGCGATCGCGTCGCCGGGCACCTTCGCCAGGGTCCAGGCGGCCAAGTCCACCTTCACCGCGCACAGTGCCGGCCTGGCGGCGGACTTCGTTTCCCTGGCCGGCTCCCTGCGCCTGACTGCCAGAGCCTATCGGGACGCGGAGTCCCTGGTGGACGGCCTGATCGACCGGGCACTGCGCGGCCTGGGGAATCTGGCCGGGCACGCCGCCCGAGTCGTCCTGCCGGTGGTGGGGATCAACCTGGCGGTGCCGTTGGTGGTCGGCGGGATCGGCATCGGGATGGCCGCAGGGGCCGTCATCACCGGACTGTCGTTCGTGGGCGGGACGTTCGAGCCGGAGGTGGCGAAGTCCCTGATCCGTGTAGGGGCAAAGGGCGTGGGAGCCGTGGCCGGGGCCGCGGGCAAGGGCCTGGAACCCGTCGGAGGCGTTGCCGGGATCTGGCTGCGCGACACAGCGGCACGGCATCCTGGCGCCACCCGGACCCTCATCGAGAACCTCCTGCCGGGCTTCGTCAACGGCTTCGTGGGACTGCCGCCGGGCGTGGAACTGGGGCCCGACGGAGGCCCCGGTGGGATCCTGCCACACGACTCGCGCACACTGACGGCGCTCGCCGTGGCCACCGCGCGCAGGATGGGTCTGCTGGGAGACACCGGGGTCCGGGTCGACAAGGTCTACGATGACAGCCGCGCCGGGGCCATGGTGGATGCCGTGGGGGCCGGGGCGGCTGCGGGCATCGCGGCGGGCGCGGTGGCCGGTGGGAGCGGAGTGGGCCGGATAGCGGGTGCAGGTCCGGCCTCGGGCGCTGCAGGTCCGGCCTCAGCCGGGGGAGCCGGCGGGGCAACGGGCGCCGGCGGGACCCGGGCACCGGGGAACGCGCGGGAACTATTCAACCGGTCCCGTGCGACGAACCCCGAGGGCGTGGACAACGGGCGCGTGCGCGTCGAGGAGTACCGCGGGGCCGACGGCCGCAAGCGCTTCATCGTCTACCTGCCGGGCACCACGGAATGGAGCGCGCGCCCGGCTCGGGCCGGCTCCGACCTGAAGACGAACGCGCAGGGAGTCCTGGGCCGCGACACCGCGATGCACAAGGCGGTGCGCACCGCGCTGCGGGATTCGGGCGCCGGCCGCGACGACCAGATCCTGCTCACCGGCTTCTCCCAAGGCGGGATCATCGCGCAGTCCCTGGCCTCAGATCCGGAGTTCGCCGGCGACTACGACGTGCGCGGGGTGCTCACGGCCGGATCGCCCACCTCGGACTTCGCACCCGCCGATGCCAAGGTGCTGGCCGTCGAACACTCCGATGACATCGTGCCGAACCTGGACGGGGATCGGAATCCGGACGCGGCGAACTGGACGACACTGACGGTCGAGCGCGACGGGGAGGCCGCCGGGGACCCGGGGAGTTCGCACAGCCGGGATGAGTACGAGCGCTCGCTGGAACGCCTGCGGGAAGCGGGCCAACAGGATCTGGCCGACTGGGAGGAGGACATGGGCGGCTTCTTCACCGGCGAGCGCGTGGCCACCCGCGACTACGAAGCCGTCCGCACCCCGGGGTGAGGTGGTAGCTGAAAACTGTAGGCCTTGTTTTGTGGCCCTGCTTTTGAGAGACTGAGGACGAGCGAGGAGTGCCAATGGGCATCCGATTCACCACGAGTGCTGACCGCCATGGGATCGCTCATGAGGATGCGATTTACGCGATGATTCACAGCACCGGGACAGAGTCCGTTGCGAGTGCAAAGAGCCTGCCTACCCGAGTGTTCGTCGGGCACCCGCATTTGCAAACCGAGCGGTACATAGAAGTAATAGCCAGTGTCTTGGGTGCTGACATAGTCATATTCCATGTCATGGAACTATCGGACCTCTATCGACATTTGACGTAGAGGTGCTCGGACAGATGAGACGTCCGACGCTCTGTAGGAAAGGAAGGCAACGGCCGATGGTAGAGAACGAGGATGAGTTTTTCGGCGCTCTGGCTGATGCGGCCCAAGCGGGCGAACTCAAGCCCTTAGGGGATGCGGTCCATCGTGACGGCTCTCGTATTGCCCCTGAGCTGAGTGTCGAAGATGCGGTCTGGGTGTCGATGGGGCGTCCAAGGCTTTCGGCGGGCAGTAAGGCGGCGACCACGAAGACGTGGAAGGTGCGGGCGCCGGAAGCGTTGGATGAAGCAGTGCACGATGTTGCGAGGGGACGGGGTATGAGCCTGTCGGAGTACATCCGCTTGGCTGTTGTGGCACAGGTTGCGCGCGACCGCCGGGCGGGGTGAGGTTCGCGCCAGACTGGCGGTGGCCTCGGGCCCGGGGAAGCGGAGCTGCCGGGGTCCGAAACGGTACCCGCGACGGTACCCGGGTTGGTACTCGCGCGCCCTGGTCAGAACCGTTTTCCGGGGGTTTTCCCGAACGATTGTTCGGGCTCACAAAGGGGCCACTTCCCGGCTGTTCGGAAAAATAATCCAACGTCCTACAAAAGTAGGGTAGAACCCGGTAATCGGACGGTGTGGGGAACTATCGCCCACCGGTGGCCGCCGAGGGGCCTGGTGCGTTAATCTGTATCAATATGTGACATGCATAACCAGGACGTCGGCCTACAGGCTACGGCGCCCACCCCATCCGATGGTGGCTGCAAACCAGACGCCATCCCTACGTGAGGAGAACGGTATGACATCGAACATGATCGGGACGAAGGAGTCCATATTGGATCACGACCCGACGATGGTTCAGATGCTCACCCCGGAAGGTCGGCGAGTCGACGGCGGTTCGTACGAACGCTACGTCGCGGACTTAACGGACGCGGACCTGCGCGGACTCTACCGCGATATGGCGCTGATCCGTCGGGTCGATGCGGAGGGCAATGCTCTGCAGCGCCAGGGTCAGCTGGGCCTCTGGGCGCCACTGCTGGGCCAGGAAGCCGCCCAGATCGGCCTGGGTCACGCGATGCGCAATCAGGACTTCGTCTTCCCCACCTACCGTGAACACGGCCTGGCCTGGTGCCGCGGGCTGCGCCCGGAGACGATCTTCGAGATGTACCGCGGGCAGAACCACGCCGGCTGGGACCCGCAGGCCTACAACTTCCACACCTACACGATCGTCATCGGCGCCCAGATGCTGCAGGCCACCGGCTACGCCATGGGCATCTCGCTGGACGGGGACGTGGGCACCGGCGACCCGGACCGCGACGCGGTGGCCATCGCCTGCTGTGGCGACGGTGCCACCAGCCAGGGCGAGGTGTCCGAGGCCCTGAACTTCGCCTCGACCTTCCACGCCCCCACTCTGTTCTTCATCCAGAACAACCAGTGGGCCATCTCCGAACCGAACTCGGTGGAGATGAACGCGCCGCTGTTCACCCGCGGCACCGGGTTCGGCGTGCCTGGCACCCGCGTGGACGGCAACGACATCCTGGCGATGTACGCCGTGGCCAAGGCGAACCTGGACGACATCCGCGCGGGCAATGGCCCCCGCCTGCTGGAGGCCTTCACCTACCGGATGGGCGCCCACACCACCGCCGACGACCCGACCAAGTACCGGTCGGACGCGCTGACGGAATCGTGGGCCGCCAAGGACCCGATCGTGCGCTTCAAGACCTACCTGGAGACCGAGGCGGCCCACCGGTCCCCGGCCGCCGCAGCCGAACTTGCAGACTTCTTCGCCTCGGTCGAACGCGAGGCCGACGCCCTGGCCGCCCACATCCGCGAGGCCGTCATGGCCATGCCCAAACCGCCTGTGAGCGACATCTTCGACTACGTGTTCGAAGAACCCCACCCACTGATCGAAGAGGAGAAGCGGGAGTACATGGCCTACCTCGACGGCTTCGCCGAGGACCTGGAGGCTGACGCCCGATGACCACCACCGCAACGAACTCGGCTGCGACGAATCCTGCTGGAACGGAACCAGCGGCAGTCAACCCGGCGGGGGCCTCGGCTCTGGAGATCGCGGCCAGGGCCAATGGCCACGAGCCCGACATCACCACGATGCCCCTGTCCAAGGGCATCACCGCCGGCCTGCGCAAGGCACTGGAAAACGACCCCAAGGTCCTGCTGATCGGCGAGGACATCGGCAAGCTGGGCGGCGTGTTCCGTGTGACCGAGGGCCTGCAGAAGGACTTCGGTGAGCATCGCGTCATCGACTCCCCGCTGGCGGAGGCCGGCATCGTCGGAACTTCGATCGGTATGGCGGTCCGCGGCTACAAGCCCGTCATCGAAATCCAGTTCGACGCGTTCATCTACCCCGCCTACAGCCAGATCGTCACCCAGCTGGCCAAACTGCACAACCGCACCCGCGGCGCGGAGAAGATGCCGGTGGTCATCCGCGTGCCCTTCGGCGGCGGCATCGGATCCCCCGAACACCACTCGGAATCCCCGGAAACCGTCTTCGCCCACCACGCCGGACTGAAGATCATCAGCCCGTCGAACGCCCACGACGCCTACTGGATGATCCAGGAGGCCATTGCCAGTCCCGACCCGGTCATGTTCTTCGAACCAAAGCGCCGTTACTGGCTCAAGGGCGATGTCGACCGGGCCAACCGCGGTCTGGACGGCTGGCACGCCCAGGTGGTCAGCCCCGGCACCGACGTCACCCTGGTGGCCTACGGACCCACCATGCCGCAGGCGCAGGACGCCGTGGCCGCCGCGCGCGAAGAGGGCACCAGCGTCGAACTGATCGACCTGCGCAGCCTCAACCCCATCGACTTCGCCACCATCGAGGCCTCCGTGAAGAAGACGGGCCGCCTGGTGGTCCTGCACGAGGGCGCTGTGTTCTTGGGCCTGGGCTCGGAGATCGCCGCGCGCATCACCGAACGCTGCTTCTACCATCTGGAGGCCCCCGTCATCCGCGTGGGCGGCTTCCACACGCCCTACCCGGGATCCAAGCTGGAGGAGGACTACCTGCCCGACCTGGACCGGGTCCTGCACGGCGTCGACCGGGCACTGGCCTACTGATTCGGAGGGTAGAGGGAATATGAGCACTCTTTTCGCGCTGCCCGATGTGGGCGAAGGACTGACCGAGGCCGACATCGTCGCATGGAAGGTCGCCCCGGGCGACACCGTGACGGTCAACCAGGTGCTGGTCGAAATCGAGACGGCCAAATCGCTGGTCGAACTGCCCAGCCCACAGGCGGGCGTGATCACCGGGCTGCTGGTGAACGAGGGCCAGACCGTCGAGGTCGGCACCCCCATCGTCGAATTCGACGGCGGCACCGGTGCGGCTCCCGGTGGATCCGGTACTGCAGGCGCTAGCGGCGCCGAGGCCCCCGCCGGTTCCGCTGCAGCCACGGCCGCCGCCGTGGTCGGGGCAGCCGCTGGTGCGGCGCCCGGCACTGCAGCCGGAGCGGCGGCAGTGGCGCCGGCCGAATCCGGAGACGGCCCCAATCTGGTGGGCTACGGCTCCAAGGCCGGGTCCAAGAAGCGCAGGCCCCGCAAGGCGGGCGCCCCTGTCGCTGGTGCTGCGACCGCGGTGTCGGCCGGCGCAGCCGCACCTGCTGCTGCCACTCCGGTCGCCGCGGCTGTACCGGCTGCCGGCGCGCAGAGCCAGGCACCCGCGCAGAGCCCGGCGGGGACCTCGGCCACGGCCGCAGGGTCCATCGGGGCTCGGCCGCTGGCCAAGCCGCCGGTGCGCAAGGCCGCCACGGACGCGGGCGTCGACCTGTCGCTGATCACCCCGACCGGTGTCCACGGCGAGGTCACCCGCGCCGATTTCGAAGCCTTCCTGGCAGGCGGCGCTGCGGGCGCGACCTCCGGGCCGGTTGCCGCGGCGGGCGCAGGAACAGCGGGAGCGGCTGGGGCCTCGGCCACGGTGAGCGGACTGCCCACGGGCCAGAGCGCCGCGCGCGATGCGAACCCGGCCGAGCTGCAGGAGCGCATGCCGTTCAAGGGCGTCACGAAGTTCATGGCGCAGGCGATGGCGACCTCGGCGTTCACCGCGCCCCACGTCACGGAATTCCTCGAGGTCGATGCCACGGGCACGATGGACTTCGTCCGCACGCTCAAGGCCGGCAAGGTCCTAGGCGAGGGCGTCAAAGTCACGCCGCTGCTGGTCGTCGCACGCGCCGTCATCTGGGCGGCGCTGCGCAATCCGCGGATCAACTCGTGCTTCGACGGCGATGACATCCTCATCAAGCACTACATCAACCTGGGCATCGCCGCGGCGACCCCGCGCGGGCTGATCGTGCCGAACATCAAGCGCGCGGACGCACTGGGCCTGGAGGACCTGGCCCGCGAGCTGCGCGCGCTGACGAACACGGCGCGTGAGGGCAGGACGACTCCTGCGGCGCAGGCCGGCGGCACGATCACGATCACCAATGTGGGCGTGTTCGGCGTGGACACGGGCACCCCGATCATCAACCCCGGTGAGGCCGCGATCGTGGCCTTCGGGGCGATCAAACAGAAGCCCTGGGTGGTCGATGGGCAGTTGGCCGTCCGCGAGGTCACCACCCTTGCGGTGTCGGCGGATCACCGGTTGGTCGACGGCGAGGTCATTTCGAAGTTCCTGGCCGATCTGGGCCGGGCCGTCGAGGACCCGCGCATCATGCTGCTGTAGGGCTGGGCCGGTTCGGACTGCTTGCGACTTGTGGCCATCTGTTTCAGATTTCACTGTTTGAACAGTGAAATCTGAAACAGATGGCCACAAGACTTGAGGTGGGGGCACCGCAGGTCAATCGTCTGTGGAGCGAAATGGTGTTATACACAGGAGAACACCGTCCTCTTCCAATGATCGTCCATTGTTGTCACGATCATGACATGTATAACGTCGTATCGCGTCAAACGCTTATCAATGCGCAGTTCGGAGTGCGGGACATCTACTCTGCGGTGGGCTGCTGCATGCGGACCGTGGCGAGCGGGATGTTCGCAGTCGCGAGGATCTGTGCTGATCCGCGCCACATCCCCTTCCGGGATTGGATCGATTCCCCGGAGCTCCTGGAGAACCCCGAGCACGGCGAGCAAGCGGCCAAGGCGTTGGTCTACGAGCAGAGGACCAAGCACCATCTGGGCCACCTCGCTGAGTACGGCCTGCTCGAAGGGCAGGTGCTCAGCCACCACAGCGCTGCCGCCGCCCAGCGGATACCCCTGATGGACAGCCACTTGGACCGATTCTCCATATCGGACCCACTGCGCCCAGCTGTGAGGACGACTCGTCTGCAGCGGCGTAAGCGCGAGATCCCGGAGGCCTTCGTGCACAGTTCCTGCATCGACCTGCCCGGCATCCCGATGAGCAACCCCATCTGGACAGTGGCCGACCTGCTGCGAGACGCGGATCCGCTGCAGGGCTTCATCGCTGCGGACGCCTATATCGGCGGGCGCTCCGATGTGGATGCAGGCGTCCTGCACCGGTACCCGCAGCGCTTCGCGAACTGGCGTCCGCCCGTGGCGGTGCCCCAGGTGGGGATCGGGTATCCGGGGGTGCGGGCCCGGTACTACGAGGACTTCGCGGTTCGTCGGGCCCGGCTGCACGAGGTCCTCGGCATGTTGGAGGATCTGGCCGGCGCCTATGGAATGAAGCGGGCGCGCCGGCTGGCGGACTGGGCCACCGGCCTGGCGGAATCGCCTTTGGAGAGTCTGACCGCGCTGGCCCTGCACCGGCTGGGCATTCACGACTTCACGCAGCAGATCGTCTTCGTGACCGACAACGGGTGGAATCACTATCGGGTGGATTTCCTCATCGAATCCCTGGGGGTCATCATCGAGGCAGACGGCTGGTCCAAATACACAGAGCAGGATGACATCCGTCGAGAGAAGTACCGGCAGGATTATCTGCAGCGCTACTACCGTGTGGTCCGCGTCGAATGGGCCGACGTCGTGGGCTCGGCTGCCGGACAAGATGCAGTGCGGCAGCCGGGACGGAGCAGCGCAGTACGGAGCAGTGCGGGACACCGTGGCGGGGGACTGCGGGCCAAATTGCGCAGCGTCGGCGTCCGGATCTGAGCTACTGAAGACTTGGGTCATCTGTTTCAGATGTCACCGTTCAAACAGTGGAATCTGAAACAGATGACCCCAAGAAGTGTGTGTCACGGCAGCGCCGGGCGGAGAATCGCAGGGTACTCGACATGAGTAGGTATCCCTGAATTACGGGATGGAAAGGATTTGCGGAGCTGGATAAGCGCTGAGTAGGGTGAGTGAGAGTGTTCACAATGGAAGGATGATGCGGCGTGACATCTCCGTTCGACCACAATCAGCACGGCTCGCAGGGGAGCTGGCCGGGAGCCGCCGCGCCCTTCGGACAGAGCGCCGGTAATCCTGCGGCACCGGGCCAATCGCCCTTCGGCCCCGGCACCGGATCCGCCGGCCAGGGCCCAGGAGCGCAGGGCCCAGGAGCCCAGAGCCCTGCCGGTCAAGTACCCGCAGGGCAGAACCCCTTCGGCCAACAGGGCCCTACCCAGCAGGGCGCTACCCCGCAGACCCCCGATTCCCCCTTCTCCGCCCAGCATCCCCAGGGCGGCACTTTCGACCAGGACTTCAGCTTCGCCGGGCCCCCACTGGTCCTCCTCTACATCTCCGCGGGCCTGGCCGTCGTCGGGATCGTCCTGGCGCTGCTGCCCTGGAATTGGTTGGCGCCCATCGGCTGGTTGCTGGCCGGGCCCGGCGCCCTGCTGACTCTGGGTCGGTTCAGCGCGGTGGACACGCGCAACCGGGCCTCGGGCCTCTACGCCTTCAAGTCCCTGGCAGGTCCCCTGTACTGGACTGCCGCGGGGATCGCGGTTGTGGGAATCATCGTGACGGCGCTGTTCACCGCCTTCTGGATCGGACGGATGTGATGGGAAGACCAGTCATGGGCAGACGCCTGAGCACTCTGGCGGGCAAGACCACCCGGCTGCTGGCGGCCTCGGCACTGCTGCTGGGCCTGAGCAGTCTGGGCACGGCCGCGAACGCCGCCCCCGCAAGCGCACCGGAGGCCGCCGCCCCCGCCGCATCCCCGGCGACACCGGCCAACCCCGTCCCCGCGAACGCCGCCCCCGCCCAGCCGATGAACACCTCGGTCGACGGTGCATCCGGCACCTCGGCGGCGGACAGCGCGACCGATGACAAGGACGCCCTGCCCCTGCCCGAACAGTTCGGCGCCTGCGTGGCCGGCGGCGGCAAGGCCGATCTGCTGCTGCTGATGGACTCATCGGGCAGCCTGCGCGACACCGACCCGAAGAACACGCGCGTCAAGGCCACCCTGAAGCTGCTCGACCGGCTGGCCGACGACCCGAAAACGGAACTCAACGTCGCGCTGAGCACCTTCGCCCACGACTACCAGCGGGAACGCGACTGGACCCGGATCAACGGCCGGGCCGACGCGGAATCGATGAGCAACTCCGTGCAGGACCTGGACAAGCGCACCGACGGCATCGACACCGACTACTGGACCGCCCTGGACTCGGCGCACAAGCAGCTGGCCGAACGGGCCTCGGCGGATGAGAAGGACGCAGGCAAGGACAGCTCGGACAACTCGGCCGGCGGCAAGAACGCGCACTGCCAGGCGATCGTCTGGCTCTCCGACGGCGAAATGGACATTCAGCAGCGCGACGCTGCCACCGCCTCCAAATACGGCAAGCGCAAGGCCTACGCCAAGGACGCCGACCTGAAGACCGACAAGGGTGTCAAGGCGGCGGAAGCAGCCGCGCAGAAGGACATCTGCCGCTCCGGCGGCCTGGCCGACCAGGTCCGCTCGGCCAAGATCGCGATGTTCGGCGTCGGCCTGGGCAAAGACGGCAAGACCTTCGATTTGATGCGCTCGATCGTCGAGGGCAAGGACTCCGGCGGTCAGACCTGCGGCAAACTCGTCGACCCCCGACCGGGCGACTTCTACCTGGCCGATGACATCGACGATCTACTGTTGGCCTTCGACAAGATCTCCGGCCTGGGCTCCACCGTGGTCCGCCAGGACAAGGGCGTGTGCGCCGACGGCAAGTTCTGCACCAAGCAGTCCCACCAGTTCGTGCTCGACGCCAGCACCCCGCAGGTCGACGCCTTCGCCACCGTGGACAACGACCACGTGGGCGCCATCATCATGGGCCCCGACGGCAAGAACGTGAAGCTCGACCAGGCCGATTCCGCCAAGGACATCACCGTCAGCGGCAACCGCCTGCACTACGAGTGGGACACCTCCGAGGGCACCAGCCTGTCGTTCAAGCTCGACGGCGCAAACGGCAAACAGGTGGGCGTGTGGCGCTTCGCCTTCGTGGCCGAGGACGATTCCGCCAATAACGCACAGAGCCATTCGAACCTGCACATCGAACCGGCCCTCAAGCCGGTCTGGCACTCGAAGAAGTACCCCGACCCCACCACGGCGGAATTCCGTTCCGGCCAGGACTTGACCGATGTAAGCTTCGGATTCTCCGACCGCGACGGCAAGCCCGTGTCCGCCTCCGACATCCGCGGCACCGGTACATTCTCCGCGGTGTTCACCGATGCCAAGTCGGTGCCCCACACCCTGGCGCAGACCGCGAAGTTCGCAGACCTGGGATCGAAGACCTATACCTGGCCGATGCAGGACGCGCCGACCGGTGCGGGCCACCTGCAGATGTCCCTGGCCCTGACCACGGCTTCCGCTCCGGATCCCGCGAACAAGGGCAAGACCGTGGCCGGCACCAAGCTGGGCGTGGTCGCGGTGAACCAGGACGTCAACGTGCAGGCCCCGGCGAACTACCCGTCGGTGCCCACCAAGGTGGACTTCGGCCAGGCCGAGGGCAGTGTCGATCTGCACGCGGTCCTGCCGGTGACCGGCGAGGGCTGTGCCTGGGTCGAATCGGGCAAGACGAACATCGCCGCCGCCCCCGAGGAACTCACCGGCGCGCAGGTCGGTGCCCAGGCCAATGGTAAGGACTCCTGCGTCTCCGGCGGGAACGAACTCCCCGTGGACCTGAAGTCGGATCAGACCGGCAACGGCACGGTCTCCGGCACCTTCACCGTGATGCTGGCACCGGCTGACGGCAAGGGCGATCCGACCCCGGTCGAGGTCTCCTTCAGCGCCGGCATCAGCAAGCCGCTGAACCTGGTGAACTTCTGGCTGGTGCTCGTGTGCGCCCTGGTCCTGGGCCCCGGCATCCCGCTGGCGCTCATGTACCTCATCAAGTGGCTGGGCGCCCGGATCCCGGCACAGCCCCTGGTGGTGGTGCGCGCGCCCGTGCAGATCACCGCAACCGAGGTCCAGCGCGAGGGCTCCCGCTTCGCCTTCAGCGCCGCGGATCTGCGCGGCACCGTGCCCGTGGACCCGCAGGGGGCCAGGCAGCTCGACGCGGCCGGCGTGACCCTGCGGACCCGGATCGGCGCCTCGCCGCTGGGCGTGGGCTACACCGCGGTCGAGGTCCCAGAGGGCACGTACACCGTGGCGGCCTCGGCGCCGGGCAAGTCGCCCGCACGCCTGCCCCTGGCGGTGCACGGTCAGTGGCTGCTGCTGCGCACGGCGGGTGCGCCGGCGGACACCGCCGAGCTGCTGGTGCTGCTGCCGGCGAGCTGGCCCGATGCCAAGCGGCAGGAGCTGGAGACCCAGATCAATCGCGAGGCCCACGACCTCTACGCCTCCCTGCCCGCCGAGGCGCAGGCCGCCTCCGGCGGCGGCACCGATCCGAACAACCCCTGGGCCCAGAGTGGGCCGGCGGGCCCGCAGGACAATCCGTTCGCGCAGACCGACCCGTTCGCGCAGACCGCCGTATCCGGCGGCGCGGCGCCCTGGCCACAGCCGGGTCAGGGCACTCCGCCGGGATCGCAGGGCGGAAATCCGTTCGGCGCGCCCAGCGGGCCCGGTACCCAGGGCACACCGGGGCCACAGCCGGGTCAGGGCACTCCGCCCGGACAGCCGAGCGCACCGCCGCAGCCGCCCGCGCCCCCACAACCGCCGGCGCGCCCGCCACAGGCTCCCGGCAACCCGCCACAGCCGGGCACGCCTCCGCAACCGGGCAATCAACCCGGGCAGCAGAACCCGTGGGGAGACGCCTCATGGTGAAGCTCGGCGTGATCGCGGCACCTAAGACGCACCCCGGGGTGCACCTCGACGTTATCCACCCGGATCCGAAAGGCTAGAGATGTTCAAGTTCCTCGTTGTCGGCTGCGGTGGTTCGGGTGGAGAGACCCTGGCCCGGCTGATGGACCACCTGAAGTCCGAACTCCTGCCCTATGGCTTCGACAGCCTGCCCGCCGGCTGGCAGTTCGTCCACGTGGACGTGCCGGTGGCCGCCGATACCAAGATCAAGGGGATCGGCAATGTCGCCGATCAGGGCGGCCGCTACATCGGAACCGCGCCGTCGTCCGGTTCCTATCCGGTTCTGGACAACGCGGTGACCCAGAAGCTCATGCGCACCGGGGACCTGGCGGACTTCGTCACCTGGGCCCCGCGCGATCCACGCAAGGTAACCGTCCCACTGGTCACCGGCGCAGGCCAGATGCGCGCAGTGGGCCGGATCATCACGCTCAACCGGTCACAGGAGGTGTTCAAGGGCCTGCAATACGCGATCGACCAGCTCAACACCGATGAGGCCACCTCGCAGATGCAGGAGGTCGCGGCCAAGTTGCCGGGTGCGGGCAGCTTCGACCCCGCCTCGCCCACCATGGTCTTCGTCGTATCGTCCATGGCCGGCGGCGCCGGCGCCTCGATGGCCCTGGACGTATGCCGGTTGCTGGCCCAGACCAACGGCGTGCTCTCCAGCCAAACCGGCGTCTTCATGTACACCTCGGATATCTTCCCGGACAACCTGAGCGGGGTGAAGCCCAACGCCCTGGGCATGTTGGGCGAGATCGTCGCGGCCCAGACCACCGCTGCCGAACCGCACGACGTGCGCACGCTCGAGGCCCTGGGCCAGCACGTGAACTCCACGGGCCAGCCGCCCTTCGCACGCGTCTTCCCCGTGAGTAAGTACCAGGGCCTGGAACGGGCGAGGTTCGGCGACGGCTCGCAGACCGGACTGTACCGCGGCCTGGCCCGCGGCCTGGCGGCACTCATGGTCTCCGGCCGGGCCTCGGGGAACTTCCAGGCCTTCTACCTGGGCAATCCGTCTTCGGACACCGCGGCCAACGGCACCTATCTGGGTTGGGGCGCAAAGAACCGGCAGGATCTGTCCTGGGGCACATTCGGCTTCGGCCGGCTGTCCCTGGGCCGCGATCGCTACCGGCACTACGCCGCTCAGCGGATGGCCCGGACCGCGGTGGACCGCCTGCGCGAAGGACATCTGCAGGCCGGCAATCAGCAGGGCAGCACCGAACAGCTGCGCGCCCTGGTGGAATCCCAGTGGGATTACTTCCTGCGTGAAATGGGCCTGCCGGACCGCCAACAGGCGACCACCCCGGCCGGGCTGGTGACGTGGCTGCGTTCCTCGATCGGCCAGGTGCAGACGAACGCCTGGTCCCAGGAGGTCGTGCAGACCTCCGGCTTCGAGGCGAATATGGCACCGGCAACCGGGATGCCGGGCAACCAGTGGCTGGCCGTGATGGCCGGACACATGCAGCGCACCGGCCCGGATATGGGCCAGCGGACCGACCGCGTGGTCTACCGCTGGGCCTTCGACTGGGCGCACACCTTCGAGCGCCGCCTGGCAGGTGCGGTGGAGACCTCGGTGTCGACCTTCGGTCTGCCCTATGCCCGTGAACTGCTCCGCCAGCTCGAATCGTATCTCTCCGGCACCGTGGTTCCGCAGTTGAGCAGCCTGTCCCAGGCGCCTAGGCCCACCCTGAACACCCTGCCCCAGCAGATCAATCAGCAGGTCGGCGCGATGGGTTCGCAGACGCTGAACACCAATGGCCTGATCGAACAGAACCTGGTGCGCATCGTCCACGCCGGGGTGGCGCAGTTGGGCGAGATCGTGGCCAGTGGCTATCTGCAGCAGATCCTGGCCGCAGTACCCAATGAGGTGCTCAGCCACCTGGGCCGCGCGGTCGAACGCGCGATCGAGTCGCTGGACGTGGGAGTGCGCGAATCCGCTCAGAAGGTCGGCATGTCCACGGTGGAGACCGATATCTACGCAGCCTGGCCATCGGATGACGACAAGCAGGTCCCCGAACGCTTCGCCACCGCCCACAACGAGGTCCTGCTGACCCCGGCAGCGGAGTTCGACGGTCTCTACACCGAACATCTTCCCCGATCCATCCCGGACGTGCCGCAGGGCCAGGTGGTGGCCCTGGAGAATGCGAAGACCCTGACCGCAGGCTATGTCATCTCCGGGCGGTGGAAGACCGCCGAGGGCGCCAAGGCACCCGGCGGCCTGCTGGGAGTCTCCAGCGATTGGCAGCCGGCGGTGCTCCCGCTGAACCCGCATACGGGGGAACGCCTGACGCCCAAGGTGCCCGCCTACGAACTGCACATCGGGCCCGCGGAGCTGCGCCAGCGCGCCCTGAAGTTCATCAACCGGCCCAATGAGGTCTTCGACGACTACTGCTCACTGTCGCTGGAGAACTACGTGCTGGGCAACGACAGCGTGTCCCCGGTCGAGGTCGACCGGCGCCGGTCCGATCTGCGCTCGAAGTTCCGGCAGACGCTCACCCGTGCCCTGCCACTGGGCAGCGTGCATCCGGACGTCGTCTCCCAGGTCCACACGGATAAGAGCGTGGACTACCGCTACACCTTCTCCGCTGTGCCCTTCGGCTCCGACCAGGCACTGGCCGACGACCTGCAGAAGGCGCTGGCGGACAAGTCATCGGTGTCCAGGGAGACCGAGGAGATCTTCTCCAATGCGGTGGCCTCCGGGCAGGACGCCAGCGGCATCACCCACATCGACGTGTTCGGCAGCTTCGGCAATCTGTCCCCGCTGGTCTTCGACGGGATCCTGCAACCGGTGTCCACCGCCTGGTCCCAGGCCAGCTCGCCCGGCCTGCGTCGCGAGTTCTGGGAGTTCAGGAGGGCCCGACCGCTGCCGGCGTCCCTGCCGATGGCGGACGCCGAGCGGTGTGCGATGATCGCCGGCTGGTATGTGGCCCAGCTGACCGGACAGCTGCAGATCCCCGATCAGCGCAATCTCAACCGGCCCGTGCAGATCTACGACCGGGAGACCGGCCAGTGGCTGTCCTTCCCCAATCCGCTGCTGACCCCACCGGCGGAGTTCGTCGGCCAGAGCTTCGACTGGCTGCCCGCGGTGTTGGAATCGGTGCTGTTGGCGATCAGCAACGCCCATCAGACCCCGGTGCTGTCCTCCCTGAAGCCCTACCGGGTGTTGCGCGGGATCTTCGACAACACCCCGGAGGAGCCGCGCTCGGGCCTGTTGACACTGGCCGCCCGCGACCAGCTGGCGGACTGGCTGCGCACCGGCGAGACCCCCTCGGGGATGCCCAGCCGGGCACAGGCCCCCACCCTGGAGGAGCGCTACCGCAATGCCGGGCAGTTCCTGGAGACCGTGCAGGGATTCGCCGCAGGCAAACTGGACCAGGGCCATCCCGGCGGCGCCGTGGTGGCCGTGGCCAATCGAGCACAAGGTGCGCTCACGCCGATCTTCTGCGATCTGGTCCCGGACATCGTCCAGGTCACCCAGGGGCTGTTGGGAGTCCTCGAGGAGGCCAAGGCCAATGCCGAGGCCGCTGAATCCGGTTCCCAGCCGGGCGGCGCCTGGAACATGCCCGAAGGACTCGAGGGGCCGTTCTGATGAGCACCGACAACGATCTGACACTCATCGTCGCACCCGCCGCCCTGCTGGGGGTGCGCGAGACCCTGCGCGACTGGTCCGCCGGCGGCCTGGTCTCCGACTTCGTCTGGGTCCCGGCCGAGGCGCAGAACGGCCAGTGGCCGGCCTTCGGGATCAGCGCCGGGCGCAAGGACCTGGTGCAGGTGTCCCGCCTGGCCGGTCTGCGCCAGTACCGGACCATTCGCGTGGTGGCCCTGACCCGCGCCGTGGACGGGGAGTTCGCCCTGGTCACCCGGGTCGGCGACGAACTGCGCTGGCTGGCGGCCCAGGAATTCGGCGGGACCGCCGTCGAGGCCCTGCGCGTGCTCTACGCCGAGGAGGCAGCCGAGGAATCCGTCGACCTGGGGTCCTCCAGCGGCTGGGTCGACGCGATCGTCGCAGCCAGCGACTCCCGCGGGCCCGGGATCGGCGCGGGCCCCGTGGACGCCGCGGCGCCGCGAGAGGTCTATCCGCACCTGGCCAGCCAGCTCGCCGCGCTCGCGGCCCTGTACACGGGGGTGGAGGCCTCGGCCCTGGACGAGGTCCCCGCGGCCGCCACCGGCTACCGGGCCCGGCTGTCGCGCTCCTTCTACCGCGGAGTGGACGCCACCGCCGTTGAGGACGGCCTGCACGATCGCCTGTTCGACGTCTCCGAGGGCTATCCGCTGCCCAATGAGAGCGGGAACCTAAGCGTTGCGGTGGAGAACGAACAGGCCGCCGTGGACCAGGCGTCGAGCGCGCTGTGGCGCAAACACTCCTGGGTGCTCGCACGCAACCGGGTGGCCCCCCAGGTGCCGGCCCAGGAGAAAATCACCGCGGGCGCGGCACTGAAGTACTTCTTCCAATTCCTGTTCGCGGCCCTGCGCGGGGCACCGGCGAACTGGGCCAAGGCCCTGCTGCGCTCGGGCAAGGCGGCCGTCGCCCAAACGGTTCAGCGCGCGGTGTTCGGCGGCGGGGACTCCGCCTATTCGGTGGTCGTCGACGGGATCGACGCCAATGGCAATCCCGCTCACTGGCAGGACGCCGTGCAGGCGGCGGAGAACCTCGAACAGCGGCTGACCGGCAACGGCCAGACCCAGCACCGGGACCTCTCGGAGCTGTGGCGCGGTTACACCAACACCACCTTCACCATGCTCGACGCCCAGACCCGCGGGCAGGACCTGCAGCCGCTCTACGCGGGCACCAGGACCGCCGTGGTGCGCGGGCCCAGCGCACTGGCCGGCGACCCGGCGCAGCCCTTCCGGCTGCAGGGCGCGACCGCCGGCCTGCTGGGCGCCCGGACGGTCCAGCCGGCTGACATCCTGCAGGCCAATGAGCTGGGCAATCAGATCCAGCAGCTGGCGCTGGGCTCCGGGGTGTCCTCGGACGCGGCCGGGCAGTTCAGCGATATGACCGAGTGGTTCAATACGAACCGGGCCAGCTTCACCAACCGGGTGGGCGAACCGCTGGCCACCGCCTTGGACGAGGTCAAGGCCGAGGTCGCCGAACGCCTGCGCTCCTTCCGCCGGCCCGCCTCCGATGACGACGGCGGCGCCTGGGAACTGGGGGAGACGAACCGCATCGCCCGGGTCAAGATGCGCATCCTGACCGGGGTGATGACATCCGTCGCACTGCTGTTCGGGCTGCTGTCCTTCATCGGGGTCTTCGCCTGGTGGCTCTTCGCGATCCTGTTCGCCCTGAGCGTCCTGGGCTGGCTGGGCGGGGCGCTCATACAGTTCCTGAACACCCGCCGCGCCCTGTTCGCGATCATGCACCGGAACTCCCAAGCCGATGCCCAGGCGGAGGCGGATCGGCAGAACCTGGCCGCGGCCCTGGGGGACCTGTCGCGCCTGGGCGACGCCTACGGCCAATACCTGCGCTGGGCCGATCTGGTGGGCGCCTTCGTCCACCGCCCCTTCGGCCCCGCCCGGCCCCGGACCGCCAAGGTCGAGGGCGGCTTCGACGATCTGCCGTTGAACGCGGGGGTGGCCTCCTTCGTGGTCGACCGCCCCGCCGTCGAATCCGCCGTCGCCACCCTGCGCGCGGAGATGTTCCCCGTCGGCTGGTTGGACGCCCAGTGGCGGACCTTCCTGGGCCGCACCGTCGAACGCGCGGGCCTGGGCGATCCGGTACTCGCCGAGGACGCGGGCCGGTTGTTCCACGAGACCTCCTATTCCGAGGTCAGCAGCCTGGGGCGGGTCGCGCAGTGCGCGCTGACCGAGGACACCGATCCGGTGCTCAGCGCCGGCTGGTGGGCCAACGCCGGACAGCGCCTGGCGAATCCGCGCCTGGACCAGGTCAGGTCCACCCTGCTGCGCACCGTGTCCCTGAGCGGGAACCTGGGCCGACAGCCCACCGAGGACTTCATCGGCGCCGTCGGCACGCCCACCGGCTCCGACTACAGCCGGCCGGAGATGCTCGACGATTCCGTGCTGACGGACGCCGGGGCCAGCGCGGACCTGCACCGGCTGGCCGAGGACGGCGAATTCATGCGCAGCGTGGTCACCGGACTGGGTCGCGTCGTCGTGCACACGCAGCTCTCGCAGCCGCTGGGGCCCGACGATCTGCGCTTCGCCCAGCACGTCGAGGACATGCCCGAGTGGGCCGCCGACAGCGCCTGGGCGCTCAACCCGCTGGGCGATCCCGGCAGCCATGTGGGCGACTACCCGGAAGTGGCACAGAGCCGTCCCGCGGCCCCGCCGGTGAACCCCGCGGCCGCGCCCGATGCCCCCGCGGAGCCGCCCGCCGCACCTCCAGCGGGGCCTCCCAACGATCCGCCCGCCGCACCTCCAGCCGGGCCCCGGGCCCCCGGCGGTGGGGAGTACGACAACCCGTTCGGGGACATGCCCTTCTAGCGTGGACAGCCAGCACCCCGTGAAATCCGTCGCCAGCCGAAGCGTGAGGACTCAAGCCAGATGACCAACGAAGACCAGAACCCCGGCGCCCCGTTCCTGCCCCCGCCGCTGCGCCCCATGGCGCCCGCGACCCAGGGCCGGTCGGATGAGTCCGAGCCCGGTGGTCCCGCAGCCCCGGCCGCCCCGCAGCCCTCGGCACCACCGCAGTCGCCGGCACAGTCGCAGGCAGCGGCCGAATCCGAGGACTCGGAAACACCGGCAGCGCAACCGCCGGCGCCGCGCGCCCCGGCCTTCCCGGTCCTGCCCCCGGCCATGCCACCGGCGGGCCCAGGCGGCGGGACTTCGGCCGCCGGCTCCACGACCACCGATTCCGGGACCCCGGCGGCGGATTCCGGCTCTGCCGGCCCGAGCTCTGACGCTCCCACCCCGCAGGGTGCTCTGCCGGACGCGCAACTGGCCGGGCTGGCCCTGTCGGTCTACCGCTACGGCGAGTCCGAGGGCGAACCGGCCGCGGCCTCGGTCACGGTCGACGCCGCCGGGGCGACGCAGCTGCACTGGCCGCTGCGTGGGGAACCCGGGCTCTACCGGGTGGTGCGCGGGGACGGGACGAGGCCGCACAATCCCGAGGACTTCGCCCAGTTGGCCCGGACCGCCTCGGCCGCGGCCGTCGACGCCGAAGAGCCCAGGGCCGCCGTGCGCTACTTCCAAGTGTGGTTCTACCCCGGGGCCACCGCGGACCAGATCTGCACCGCCCAACCGGTGCTCCACGCTCAGGCCAGGCAGGTCGTCGGCGTGCGCGACGCCCACCTCGACGTCGATGCGCCCAATGTGGTGGGCCGCTGGACCGTCCTGCCCGGCACGGTGGGCGTCCACGTCTACCGTTCGCGCCCGGACCGGGCCGCGAGCGCGGCGGGTGATCCGCGCTACCAGATCGCCGGGACCGGTGCCAATCGCGGCGGCTTCAACGACGCGGACACCACCCCGGGCGAACGCTACGTCTACCAGATCATGGCCCAGGTGACCGCCGACGGACAGTCCGTCATGTCCGATCCGCTGCGCGTGGACATCGAGATGCCGGTGACGTTGTCCCCGGTGACCGACCTGGAGTACCAGGCCGCGGAATCCGGCGGTCGGTCCTTCGATCTGCTGTGGACCCCGCCGCGCTTCGGCCGGGTGGAGATCTACCGCACGCTCGACGAACCGGTTGAGGGCTTCACCGACGCCTCGATCGACGAGGGCCGGCTGGCAGCCGGCGGGGGACTGCAGCCGGAGGACCGGCTGTCCTATCCCGTCGAGGAACTGCCCGACGGACGCCATGTGATGCGCTCGGTGCCCTGGCCCGCCGGCTGGACCCGCGCCTACTTCACCCCGGTCGCCCTGCACGGCGGCCAGGCCAGGGTGGGCAGGGTGATCGGCGGTGTGAGCGTCGACCCGGTGACCGACACCCGGTTGGTGGAGCGGGTGGGCAGGCGCCACATCGGCTTCGCCTGGCCCGAGGGCGCCGACGTGGTGCGCGTCTACGAGGCCCTTTCCGGCACCCCGGTGGAGAACGTGCTGGCGCAGCCGGCGAAGATCGAGATCGACAAGTCCCAGTACCTGGATCGTGGTTCCCTGACGATCGAGGGTTATGCCGGGCAGGCCGCGCTGACCTACTACCTGGTCTCCGGGGTGTTCTCCGGCGGCGAGGTCATCTGCTCGGCGCCCGTGGCCCTGGAGTGCCCGCCGGTGACCGTGCTGGGCTACGAGGTCTCGCACACGGGGCTGAGCGCCTCGGGTGCCTGGCAGGTGTTCGTGCGGGTACTGGCACAGGTGGAGATCGCCCGGTCCCTGCGCTTCGCGGTGGTCTACAACGAGGACAGGATGCCGCTGCACATCGACGACGGTGTGCAGGTGACGCTGTTCAACCCGGACGAGGGCAATCAGCCCACCGGCCGGCTGCACCTGAACCGGATCCCGGCCCCGGGCTCCGCACACATCCCGTACTGCTGGTTCTCCACGCCGGCCTTCACCCAGGCGCCCGGCGGGTTCATCCGGCTGTTCGCCGATCTGCCGGCCGAGGACCTGCAGTCGGTGGCGCTGCTCGACCCCGATGTGATGGACCTCGACCTCTACGTGGCCGGGATGAACCTGTTCCGGCAGCAGCAGGGCGGCCCCGGTGCTCCGGGTCCCGGCGGCCCCGGGATGGGCACGGGCCCCGGTAGCGCACCCGGCGGTCCCATGGGCCCGGGCAACGGGGGCTACAGATGAGCCGCTTCGCCCAGATCACCTATGCCTCCCTGCCCCGGACGGATGGGACCGGTGGCGGCCAGCGGATCAAGGACACAGCGGGCTCGCCCGAGGAGGCCGAACTGCGCCTGATGCAGCGCAATGTCGTCGACGGCCTCGATTACCACGCGGTGCTGCCGCGCACCGCGGCGGACGCCGCGGCGATCCCCGCGCGGCTGCGCTACCGGGCCGCCACCGATGCGGCGCCGGCCATCTGGGCCTATGGCTCGCACGCCGGGGCAGACCCCTACGGGCGCCCCGAGAACGTCTACAGTCATGTGATCGTCGACCGGACCGGCGGCGGGGATCTGCGTCCGATCGACATGTGGTTCTCCGGCTGTTTCGCCCGGCCCTTCGGGATCGAGGCGATCCTGAGCACCCCGGCACCGGTTGAGCCCGCGCCCGGCCTGGGCGCCGACGGCTATGCCCTGGCGGCCGGGGCCCTGTCCGCCGAGGGCTACCGGGAACAGCTGCTGGCCGCGGCCGATGCCCTGGCCCGGGTCCGCGCCGATGCCACGGCCGGAGATAGTGCGGCCGGTTCAAGCGGGGCAACCGGGGCCCCCGCCGGCGGCACCCGGCTGGTCCTGGTGACCGACCGGCAGGACTGGGCCGCCACGATCATCGCCGCGCTGAGCTACACGATGGTGCCCGCCGCCGCGGCGCAGATCTCCTTCAGCCTGTACGCCAGGGCCCATGAGCTCGACGGCGACGGCCTACGCGGAGTCGACATCGTCACGCTGCCCGAAGCCGACCTGCCGGCCCTGGCCGAACGCTCCGATGTGCTGGTGCTCGGCGACGGGGTCCTGCCCCAGCGCGGCCCCGCCGGCGAACACCTTTCCAGCGGCCTGCCGCCCATCCCCGCGACCGCCTACTCCGCGCTGCTGGAACAGGCCCTGGCCGCCGAGCCAGGCCAACTGCGGGGCCTGCTCGGCGGGCTCACCGACCTGGGCCACGAGGTCCCGGCCGGTGCCGCGCCCGCGCCGGCCTGGGGACTGGCCGTGCTGCTGGCCGAACACCAGGCCGGTGCGGCCTCGGCCCCGGTCACCCGGGTGCTGTCCGCGGCCGTGCCCGCCGGAGCCGTGCACGTCCCGCGCCTGCACACGGTCCACCTGGCCGCCGTGCGCACGAGCTGTGGGAGCACCATCGCCGAGGCACAGTCCGCCCCGCCGACCGCGGATCCGGGACTGTGCACGGTGCGCGACGAAGTGCTGCTCGAGCGGATCCTCGACGATCCGCTGTGGCTGTTCGCCCACGAGGCGCCCGCCCTGGGCTTCGACGCCTGGCGCAGCCTGGAGACCGGGCTGCTGCAGGCCGCCCTCGAGGCGATCCAAAGGCTCGCCGAGACGGTGGAGACCATGGCAGGCGGCCGGGATGCCGCCGCCGGCGTGTTCCGCCTGGCGGGCCTCATCGTCGACTCCGGCGTGGCCGGCCTGTGCGCTGTGGCGGATCCGGACGGCGCCCCGCTGCCGGAGGCACCGGATGCGACCGCTGAGGCCGTCGATGCGCTGCAGGGGCAACTCGTCTACCTGCTGAGCAGGCCCCAGGCGGTGCGGACCGCGGGCTCCGGCTCCGGAGACCTGCAGCACCTGGCGCCGTTCTCCGCCCGCCTGGCGAACTTCGTGACCGCCGCGCTGAGCGATTTCGTGTCCCACCACCTGCAGACCGCCTCGGCCGAGGCCGGAATCGCCGTGCCCGGCGGGGTCGTCGCCCAGGTGGCGCCTGCCATGACCGAGCGCCTGCTGTCCCACGGTCTGCCCGCCGCCGCCGAGGCCGCGATCACCGGGCCCGCGGACGAATTCGACCCGGTCTCGGCGAACCTGGCCATCCTGGCCCTGGACCGCGGAATGTCCACCGAGCTGATCGGTGACTTCCTGGTCCGTCTGGCCCTGCGCGGGCGGGCGGTCTCGGGCCTGCCCGATGAGCGCCGCTCCGTCTACCCTCTGCTGCCCGTCTGGGTGCGCGATCGGGTGGCCCGGCTGGACATCGACGCCGCGGCCCTGGCCCGCTGCGAATCCGAGGCCCCCGGCTGGCTGCCCACCGAGGTGCTGCTGGCCCGGCTCAACCGGCTGCCGTTCGACGAGGCCCTGGCCGGGGTCTGCACCCTGGTCTGCCGGACCCGCCGGCAGTCGCGCGCAGCGGTCTTCGCCCGCCTGCTGCTGACCGCCTACGGACACCCCGCCCCCGGCTTCGACCCGCGCTGGTCGTTGCCCATCCTGGCCGAGGTCCACGGCCTGGTGACCCCGCCCCACACCAGTGCCCACACGGCGGCCCTGGCACCCGAGCTGGCGGCCTGGCTGGCCTCGGCGGCCTGCGGGCGGCTGAGTGCGGAACTGGGCCGGATCGCCTCGGCCGACGATGCCGATGCCGCCCGGAACCTCCTGCACGGGCGCTTCCCGCAGCTTTCGGACGAGGCCCTGACCACCCTGGCGGCGGCACTGCCCGCCGGTCCGGCCGACGGGGGATCCGCCCGGATTATCGAGACCCTGGGATACCAGAGCGCCGCCGCCCACGTGGAGGGTCTCGGGATCCTCTCGGCCCTGGGGCTGCTGGCCACAGACCTCGACCCCGGCCTGCTCAGCGGCACCGAATACGCGCTGCTCCACGCTCCGGGCGACCCCATCGGACGGGCCCTGGCGGCACTGGCCGCCAGCGTGCCCGCCGCCACGCTCGACGACAGCTTCACCGCCATCGCCCAGGCCGCCGACGATATCGCCTATACGCGGCAGGAGGCCGCGAAGGACGCGATCAAGGCGGCCAAGAAGGAACGCCGCACCATCCGCCGCAAGGACACGGACCAGGCGGTCAAGACGGTGCGCTCGCTGCTGGAGACCGCCGGTGCCAGGCAGGCTGCCGCCGTTGCACCACCCCGTCCCGTAGAAAGGCCCATGCCATGACCGTTTTCATGCTCGAGAGGGGCAATCAGGTCAGGATCAGGGCCGGCCGGTTGACCCTGACGGCCGGGCTGCCCACCCCCGCAGCACAGCTGCGGGTGACCGACCCCGCGGGGGCTCCGGTGCAGATGCACGCGCCGACCCCCGGAGTGGTCGTGCTGCCCCAGGTGACCGGCGGCCTGCGGGTCGGGCTGGTCGATCCGGCCGGGGAGTTCCCCGTGGGCTCACGGGTGCACCTGAAATTGGAGAGCGAACCCGACGGCGCGGCCGGTGACTCCATCCACCTCGCCGAGGCGATCGACGTCAGCGGGGTGACGAGTGCAGACCTGATCACAGCAGAACTCATCGGCGCCGAGCTCGTGGTCTCGCTGGCCGCCGTGCCGGTCAGCCACGGGACGCTGACCGATCTGGCCTCCCGCGCCAGGGCCGAGGTCCGCGCCCAGTCGCAGGACGCCCCGGTGGATCCCTGCCAGGTGGCGATCGTCGTCGACGGTTCCGAATCCTTCGCAGCAGTCCCCGGCCTCGACCGGGTCCTCGAGATCCTCTCCGGGGTGGCCAGCGTGGTCTCCGACGGTCGGCCCGTCCAGGCGGCCCTGGCCTCGGGCCGGGTCGAGGCCGTGCCCGTGACCGATCTGGCGGCGCTGCCGGCCGATGTGCTCGCCGCCCGGCGGGCCCAGGCGCCCCACTCGATCTTCGCCGCCGAGCCGGCGGTGGCCGCGAGCCTGCCGGGGGCTGCCGCCGGCGTGGTCTACATCGTCTCCGATGCCCCGCCGGCCGACCATGCGGAACTGGCGGCAGCCCGCCGGGCCGACGGGATCGTGCGGCATCCGGTGGTGCTCGAGGCCCCACGGTCCTGGGCGGTGGAGAGCCAGGGGCTGGATCTGCCCGACGGCGCCACCGTCGTCGACCTGCCCGACTACGACGCCCAGGCCGAGTCCGGGCGCGCACAGATGCTGCGCGAGATCGTCGGCTCCCTGCTCGACGCGGTCCGCGCGGTGGGCCGTCCCCCCGCAGCAGGCCCGGCGGCCGGCGGTACTTCGGCCGGCGGAGGGCCGGACGGAGGGTCCGGCCGATGGGATGGCACGGCCGAACAGGCAACCGGCCCCGGTGAGGGCACGAGAAGAGGAGCACACTGATGTCGAAATGCCCACTGTGCTGCACCGAGGTGCCGCAGTCCCAGTACATGTGGACCCTGACCGGCCCCGGCCTGGAGTCGGTCGTCGACCCGGTGCTGACCTCGTACTACGGGCGCGAGCGCTCCTACGCCGGGTTGTTCCCCGTGGCCGCAGGACCCGGGGGCGCCGATCCGAGCCCGCACGTGCGCTCGATGGTCGAATCGAACCCGGAGGTCCCCGCCGGGGTGGCACCCGGCGTCGAGGTCTGCCCCCACTGCCACTATCCGCTGCCGCGCGGCTGGCGCGAGGCCGATGTGCGCATCGTCGCGCTGTGCG
This sequence comes from Brevibacterium moorei, assembly GCF_024580735.1. GTDB lineage: Bacteria > Actinomycetota > Actinomycetes > Actinomycetales > Brevibacteriaceae > Brevibacterium > Brevibacterium moorei. The sequence goes on from NZ_JANIJX010000018.1 coordinate 68,949, forward strand.
GGGCGCCGGCCTCGGGCAAGAGCCTCTACATCGCCACCGTGATCAAAACGCTCAAGACCTGGTTGGCGGAGCAGGGCGGCAGCCTGCGCCCGGCCGACGGGGTGACGGCGAAGAACTACGGCGACCGCTATGAGAAGCCGCTGTTCAAGGAGATGGGCCTGATGCAGGCGACCCGGCGCTCCGACGCCGGCGGTGACGGCAGCTCGCTGTACCAGCTGGATCCGCTGATCTTCTCCATCAGCGCCCCCGGCGACCCGCGCCCCCGGTTCCTGGTGCTGCGCGATGTCGCGGGCGAGGAGATGGAGTTCCTGCCGGAGGACACCACCCACCTGCGCTTCATGGCGCACGCGGATACGGTCCTGTTCATGTTCGATCCGCTGTCGGTCGATGCGATCGAACGCCGGCTGCGCGGACTGGTGCCCCCGCGCAAGGCCAAACCCGGCAACCCCGAACGGGTGCTGGACAACCTGCTCATGATGATCGGCGGGGAGCACACGGGCGCGGCCAGGGCCTATCCGCCCCGGCTGGGCATCGCCCTGTCGAAGTTCGATGTGCTCCAACAGCTGGCCGGGGTCAACGACCGCGGTTGGAGCCGGATGATGTCGAACGCCGGGGCCGGTTTCATGCGCGAGACCTCGCACCCGGGCGGGCAGTACGATCTGCGCGACGGGAATCTGCTGACGATCGAGGCCCGCAGCCTGTTGGACCATATGGGCGCCGAGGCGATCGTCAACAAGGTCGAACATCCCCACGGTGGGATGGCTATGCCCTATCGGTACTTCGTCGTGTCCGCACTGGGGGACTCCCCGCAGGGCGGCAATGTCTCCAAACGCGGGATCTCGCCCTTCCGGGTGCTCGATCCGCTGATCTACGCCATGTCGGGCAACTGAGGAAGAGGGCAGGGGAATGAGTCCGATCGTCTTCGACATCGCCGGCGATGCGCTGGGCAAACTGATCATGGTGCTGCTCCTGGTGCACCTGCTGATGGCGGTCCCCGTCGGTCTGCAGCTGGACCGTCTGGCAGGGGGCAGCCGGGTGCTCAACTTGGTCCTGGCGATCGTGGTGCCGGTGCTGGGAGTGGTCATCGTCGGGGTCCTGGCCCTGGTCCAGTCGATCAAACGGGTGGGCGCCGAACTCCAGATGCGGCCGGCCGGGACCGGGGATCCGGGACGGGCCGCCAAGGATGTGGCCGGCAAGGTGATGGCGGGTCTGGGTGCGCTGCCCGCACTGGCCGGGGGAGTCCTCGGCCTGTTCCTGACCTGGCTGAAACTGCCATGGGATCCCGAACCCCTGGAGCTGGGGGCCGCGGATCTGGGCCTGCGGGGAGCGCTCGCTCTGGCGGTGTTCTGCGCCCTGGTGGGGCTGGTGGTGACCCTGTCGGGGTCCGCGCGCTGGGGCAATGTCCTCACCCTGTGGGCCTCCGGCCTGCTGCTGGGGCCGGTGCTGGTCCTGCTGGTCGCCGTTTCGGTGATCAAGGGCAATGTGGAGCGCGCGAGTGAACTGCTGCGCTCGGTGCTGGAGAACGCACAGGGCGCAATCGACCAGGTAGCGGATCAGGCCGCGGCCGGAGGCTCCTCCACCGGGGGCGGTGCGGGGTCCGGCACAGCCGCCGGGGGCTCGGGCATTCAGCTGCCCGACACCGAACAGCTCACCGCCCATCTGCAGGGGATGAGCCTGGGCGCGGGCTGGTGGGTTGTGCTGATCCTCGGCGCCCTGGCCTATGTGTGGGCCTTCGTCGTCGTCTTCCTCCTGGGCTCGGCAGCCGGGGCCACCGGCGCCAGGGGCGGGAATTCGGCCCGTGGCGCCGGACGCGGTGGTCGTGGCGGGTCCGGCGCGGATGCCGGAGCCGGAGCGAACCTCGGGAGCGCCGGCACGGCCTATCCCGGTTCCGCCGGGAGCGCCTATCCGGGCTCTGGTTATCCGGGCACAGGGTCGCAGCCCGGTGGGTTCCCCGGCGCGGGCTCCCAGCCCGGTGGCTACCCGGGTGGTGGCTCAGGCGGGCAGCCCGGTGGGTTCCCCGGCGGCTATCCCGGTTCGCAGCCCGGCGGCGGATTCCTGGGAGGCCCGGTCGCGGCGCCGGGTGGGCAATGGCCCAGCCCGCCGCCCCAGGTGGGTTCGGGGCCCAATGTGCCGGGGAGCGCCGGCGGCCAGGGTTATCCCGGTTCGGGCCGACCCCCGGGCTGGTAGAACTCCGGCATCGCAAGCGCAGATTCACAACGCACGCGGATATACCCGCGTGCGTTGTGATTCTGCGCTTGCGCTGCTTTGCGGGGTCGGTTTCCGGGCTCAGCCGTTCATCTTCGTGGCGCCCTTCTCCCCATGGGTGGTGGAGATGAGCTTGGCGAAGCAGTGGTCCTTGTCCAGCCCCAGCGCATCGCACTTGTCCAGTGCGCCGGAGGCCGAATCGTAGGGCTCGTTGATGACGACCACGTAGTAGCCCTTGAGCTTGAAGGTGCTGAAGTCGTCGGAGTCCATCATCAGCACATTGCCGTAGGTGCGTTGGAGCTCCTGGTACTCGTCCAGGATGTCCGCGTATTCCCAGGTCTTGCCGTCGGCGTAGAGCTTGTTCTTCTTACTGGAGATCTGCGCGACCCATTTGCCCTCGAGCCGGTCCTTGGCCTGCGCTGTGCCCTCCTTGGCCGAACGCTCCAGTTGGGAGAAGGCGTCGGTGGCTCCGCCGTCGGCATTCGCATCCTGGCCGTCGTCCCCGGCTCCTCCTGCCGGAGCGCCGTTCGAGGGGTTATCGGCCGGTGCCGGTTCATCCGCCGGGTTCGAGGCCCCTCCCGGGGTGTCATCGCCGGGTGCGGCGCTGGCCTGCGGGCTGGGCGGGGCGGCTGTGACGGTGCTCGGGTCGTCCCTGCCCAGGAGGACATAGGCCAGGCCGCCGGCCGCTGCTAGCACCAGGACCGAGGCCCCGGCGATCAGGCCGATCAACAGCCCCCTGCGTTTGGGTTTGGCCGGGGGATTCGGTTGCGGGCCCGCCTGGGGGTTCGGCTGGGATGAAAGCTGTGGATCCCCCTGGGACCAGGGGCCCTGTTCCCGCCCTGGCGCGGTGAAAGGCGAGCCTGGGCCGGCGTATACATCGGGCCGGGCCGCGTCCTGCCAGTTCGGCAGACCGCCCTGCGGGCCCTGGCCCCAGGCCGGCGCCGCCTGCTGGGGTTGAGAACCCGGCTGGGGCTGTGCGCCCGGCTGCGGCTGCGCGCCCGGCTGCGGCTGCGCGCCGGGGGTGGGGGGGGTGTTGGGCGGGGGCGGGGTACCGGGGGGATTTCCCGTGGCGTTCGGGCTCTGGGTGGAGTACTGGTCTGCGGCGGGGGTTGCCCTGCGGATCCTCACGGGTCGTCTGGGGTCGGCGGGATCCTGCTGGGATCCGCCGGAATCGGGCCGGGGATGTTCGCTGCTCACCCCTTCAGAATCTCATGCGGGCCCTACTCGGGCAAGGGACCACGATGGCGGAAGTACTCGAGATCACAATCCCGGGTTGCGGCCGCCGCTTGGCGTGGGGCCGGTGAATCGCCTAGACTAGGGGAGTTAGTGCGCCGTAAGGCGTATGTGCTCACCCCGCGCAGCACACAGCTTGGCCGTCTCTCACCGGCCTTCGGCTTCCGCGCTGGTGAGACATCTCGCGTGTGCCGTCTGGTGCGGTGCGCGCGAACACAACCCATCACCGGGTACGAATACAACACCGTAGTGTTCCAGTGCTGCGGTCGGATGCAGCGGGGTTCAGGCCCTGCTGCGAAGGCCTGCGGTATGAGGAGATGCTCTGGCTGTCCGTCGGGACATAAGACCGGTCCTCCGTGTGGAATCGCCCGGTGAAGAACATGTGTAGATGTCTCCGGTGAGTCGTGGCGGCGCCCCGCGTTTCCGCGATACACCGGCAGAAGTGAACTGGAGGAGAGAAATGGCATCGGTATGCCAGGTAACCGGGCAGGTTCCCGGTTTCGGACACAGTGTGTCCCACTCGCACCGTCGCAACAAGCGTCGGTTCAACCCGAACATCCAGCGTAAGCGCTACTTCGTGCCCTCGCTGCGTCGTTCGATCACCCTGAACGTGTCCACCAAGGGCATCAAGATCATCGATCAGCGCGGAATCGACGCTGTCGTCACCGACCTCATCGCGAAGGGTGTGAAGTTCTGATGGCGAAGTCCCAGGAAGTACGCCCGATCATCAAGCTGAAGTCGACCGCCGGCACCGGGTACACCTACGTGACCCGCAAGAACCGCCGCAACAACCCGGATCGCATCGTGCTGAAGAAGTACGATCCGAAGATCCGCAAGCACGTCGATTTCCGAGAGGAGCGCTGAGCACATATGGCAAAGAAGTCCAAGATCGCACGTGATAAGCAGCGTCGCGTCATCGTCGAGCGCTACGCCGAAAAGCGCCTGGAGCTGAAGAAGCAGCTCATCGCACCGGAGAGCACCGACGAGCAGCGCGAAGAGGCCCGTCTGGCCCTGCAGAAGCTGCCCCGCAATGCTTCGCCGGTTCGCCTGCGCAACCGCGACCAGGTCGATGGCCGCCCCCGCGGCTACCTGCGCAAGTTCGGTCTGTCGCGCGTTCGCTTCCGCGAAATGGCGCACAATGGCGAACTCCCAGGCATCACCAAGTCGAGCTGGTAGTCTCTAAGACGCATATCAGGGCTGTGCTAGCAGTCCAGGACCCTATGTCCTAAAGGAGGACAACCTATGGCTAAGAACCGCAGCGAACTCGTTGCCGAAGTTGCCGAGAACACCGGTCTGACCCAGAAGCAGGTCTCCGACGTTCTCGATGGCGTCTTCGACTCCTTCTCGAAGGTCGTCGCCGCCGGCGAGAAGCTCACGATCCCGGGCTGGCTGTCCGTCGAGCGCACCGAGCGTGCCGCTCGCAAGGGCCGCAACCCGCAGACCGGTGAGGAAATCCAGATCGCCGCCGGCTACTCCGTGAAGCTGTCGGCAGGTTCCAAGCTCAAGGCAGCCGCTGGCACCCCCAACAAGTGATCTGAGCGGATCACACCGATCCGATCGCTAGGGCTCAGGGCCCCGGCCTCCCCACGAGGGAGACCGGGGCCCTGAGTCGTTTCCGGGGCGTTTTCCGGCGGGGTTGCCCCTGCTGTTTCCGGAGCCCTGCGGTCCTGGGGCCCGTCGTCGCCGGGGCCGAGGCCGGGCACGGTCCCGCGGGCGCCTCGGCGTCGGGCCCACATCGCATGCGCTTACCTGCAACACATGCGCATATACACGCATGTGTTGCAGGTTTGCGCATGCGATGCGGCGGGTCACCACGCCGCCCCAACCAGGATGCCCCGATGCAACGTCGTGGCACGAGCCTTCGTGTATCATTAGTTATAGTCAAGCACACATTAACAAGGATCCCGGGATGGGCGCCGACACGATGGGCGCACCGCACCGGGATCTCATCCGGGAGTGACGAACACGCAGATGAATCGCACGCAGTTCCTCAACGTCAGCGAACGACAGGCGGTGGCTCCGCCCCTGGCCGTGTCCACGGTCGTGTTCGCGTTGCGCCCGGACGATGCGGCAGCCGACGGCGGCGGGCAGCGGATCTGGCTGCCCCTGGTCAGGCGGACCCGCGAACCCTACCGTGGTCAGTGGGCGCTGCCGGGCGGTCCGCTGCGCGGGGACACCAGCCTGCGCACGGCGGCGGCCCACACCCTGCGCGCCACCACCGGTCTGGCACCCACCCTGCTCGAACAGCTCTACACCTTCGGCGGGACCGATCGGGGAATCGGCCTGCGGACCGTCTCCGTCGTCTACTGGGCCCTGGTGCGCTTCGCGGAGACCGACCCCGATCTGGTCGAGGACCCCAATGTCGCCTGGTTCCCCGCTGACGACCCCGCGGTGATCGGCGCGTTGGCCTTCGACCATCAGCGGATCGTCGAATACGCCCTGGCCCGGCTGCGCTCCAAGGTGTCCTATGCCGACGTCGCCGACCGGATGCTGCCCGACACCTTCACCCTGGCCCAGCTGCGCCAGGTCTACGAGGCCATCGGCGGGGAACGCCTGGACCCGGCCAATTTCCGCCGCACCATTCTTTCGCGCGGTGTCGTCGAGGACACCGGTCAGGTGCTCACGGGCGTGCGCAACCGCCCGCCGCGCCTGTATCGCGCGAAGACCAGCCCGGATCATGATCCGGTCCCGGACCCGGAAGGGGAAATCCAATGACCAGTATTACCCTCACCCTCGGCCGCCCCGGCCAATCCTCCTGCGACTCCAAGCTGCGCAACGCCCCATGGGACATCGACCGCGCACCCGGCTACGGCCCCGGCGCCTCGGCCGGCGACCACATCCCCGGCGCCGCCCCACGCCAGGGCGAGATCCCGGCCGAGTACCGGCAGGCCTCGGAGGCGGACCTACACGCCCGGATCCGCGCGGCCAAGGCGACGCTGGGCGATCGGGCGGTGGTGCTGGGCCACTTCTACCAGCGCGACGAGATCGTCGAACACGCCGACTACGTGGGCGATTCCTTCCAGCTGGCCAATGCCGCCCTGGAACACCCGGAGGCCGAGGCGATCGTGTTCTGCGGGGTGCACTTCATGGCCGAAACCGCCGACATCCTCTCCGGTGACGACCAGGCGGTGATCCTGCCGAACCTGGCCGCCGGCTGCTCCATGGCCGATATGGCCAATGAGGACGATGTCGAGGCCTGCTGGGATCAGCTGACGGAGCTCTACGGCACCGAACCGGATGCCGCGGGCCGCGTTCCCGTCATCCCCGTGACCTATATGAACTGCTCGGCCGCGCTCAAGGGCTTCGTGGGGCGCAACGGCGGTTATGTGTGCACCTCGAGCAACGCCGCGACCGTGCTGGAGCGCGCCTTCGCAGACGGCCAGCGCGTGCTGTTCTTCCCCGATCAGCACCTGGGTCGCAACACCGCATCGGCGATGGGCATCGGCCTGGACCGGATGCCGCTGTGGAAGCCCCGCCAGGTCCTGGGCGGGAACACCGAGGAGCAGCTGCACGAGGCCCAGGTGATCCTGTGGAACGGCTTCTGCTCCGTGCACCGCCGCTTCACCACCGAGCAGATCGCCCAGGCCCGCGCCCAGTTCCCCGAGGTGCAGGTCGTCGTCCATCCCGAATGCCCCCTGCCGGTCGTCCAGGCCGCCGATGTATCGGGCTCGACCGACGTGATCCGCCGGGTGGTGGAAAATGCCGAGCCCGGCGCGGTGATCGCCATCGGCACGGAGATCAACCTGGTCAACCGGCTGGCCGCGCAGCACCCGGACAAGACGATCTTCTGCCTGGACCCCGTGGTCTGCCCCTGCTCCACCATGTACCGCATCCACCCCGGCTACCTGGCCTGGGTGCTCGAATCCCTGGTCGCAGGCGAGGTCGTCAACCGGATCGAGGTCCCCGCCGAGGTCGCGGGCAACGCCAAGGTGGCGCTGGACCGGATGCTGGCGGCGAAGCCGAAATGAGCGCGCAGCCCTACTCGACCGAGCTGCCCGGCTCGGTGGACCTGCTGATCGCCGGCGGGGGAGCCGCCGGCCTGTCCGCGGCCATCGCGGCTGTCGGCCTGGGGCTGCACGTGCTCCTGCTGGACGCGCGTGACTTCGCCGCGAGCGCCTCGGTCCAGGCCCAGGGCGGGTTCTCCGCGGTCACCGCACAGGGGATCGCGGCGGGGGATTCCGTGGCCGTGCACGTCGCCGACACCCTGGACGCCGGCGCCGGCCACAGTGATCCCGCCGTGGTCGCGCGGATCTGCGCGGCAGCCGCCGCCCACGTCGCGACCCTGGAATCCTGGGGCACCGCCTGGGACCGCCGTACCGACGGTGGTTACGCCCTGACCCGCGAGGCCGCGCACCGCGCCGATCGCATTCTGCACTGTGGGGGAGACGCCTCGGGCGCGGGGATCGTCGCGGCACTGCGGGCGCGCGCCGGGCAGGTGGTGGCACAGACCGCGCACGAGGCCACCGGAGCCGGCCGGGGCCGCCTGCACATGGCGGCGGATGCCCGGGTGACCGGCCTGCTCGAGGACTCCGGCGCCGTGGTGGGCGCCAGGGTCGCGGTCGGCGGTGAGCCACAGAGTGTGGCCGGGGGCGCGGACTGCGGTGTGGCCTCGGCCCGCACGATCCGAGCCGGAGCCGTCCTGCTGGCCACCGGCGGGATCAACGGGATCTACGGCAAGCGGACCAGCCGCTGGGCCAATGACCCGACGGCCCTGGCGCTGGCCTGGGATGCCGGCGCGCTCTTCGCCGATGTCGAAATGGTGCAGTTCCACCCGACCTTCGCCCCCGATGCGGACTTCATGATCTCCGAGGCCCTGCGCGGGGAGGGCGCGGTGCTGCGCGATGCCACGGGTGCGCGCTTCATGCCGGCCCTGGACCCCCGCGCGGAACTGGCCGGACGCGACATCGTGGCCCGTGGGGTGGCCGCGGCCATCCGGGACACCGGCGGCGCCTGGTTGGACGCCTCGCCCATTGTCGCGTCCCACGGCACGGACTTCCTGGCCCGGCGCTTCCCGACGATCACCGCACAGCTGGCGCGCGCCGGCCTGGACCTGGAGGCCGCGCCCGTGCGCGTGATGCCCGCAGAACACTATTGGATGGGCGGGATCGTCGTCGACGGGCACGCCCGCTCCAGTGTGCCCGGCCTGCTGGCCGCCGGCGAGGCGAGTCGGACGGGCTTGCACGGGGCGAACCGGCTGGCCTCGAATTCCCTGCTCGAGGCCGTGCACACGGGGCTGGCGGCCGCCGCCTGCGTGGCGGCGGGCCGTGCGGGGGAACCGGGGCGGATCCGGCTGGGCTATGAACTGCCGGTCGAGCCGGCCGGCCGGCTGTCGGGAGGACTACCCGGCGGGCAGCCGGAGGCCGGCGGACCGGTCTCGACAGCACAGGCTCCTACCCCTGCCGCTGTGACCGAGCGAGTGCGACTCAGCGCCGATGAGCACCTCGGCGTTTCACGTGAAGCACAGGGCCTGGCCGCGGCCGGACGCGAACTATCGGGGCTCTTGGCGCAGCACCCGGGGCATCCGGCGGCGCTCATGGCCTCGGTGATCGCCGCAGGAGCCCAGGCGCGCACCGATTCCCTCGGCGCCCATCTGCGCACCGATGCGGTGGGGCCCGCCAAGCCGGGGCACACGAGTGTGGCGGTCAGCCGCCGGCCCGGCGACCTGGGGCTGTGCGTTCCGACAGCCGGCGCTGTCCGGGTCGATCCGGGACCGGCGTTCGACCCGGCGCGTTCCCCGTACGACCTGGCGGCCTCATGAACAGCGAACCGGAAACCACCGAACCGGAGACCACCGCAGCGCGGCAGTCGACACAGCCCGCCGAGCCCACCACACCGACCGGGCCGGTGAACCTGGACTGCGCCGCCACCCAGGCAGTGCGTCCCGAGGTGCTGTCGGCGATCTGGCCGCTGCTCAGCGAGCAGTTCGGCAATCCCGCCAGCCACCATGAGGCCGGCGAACAGGCAGCCCGCGCCCTCGACTGGGCCCGCTCCCTGGCCGCCGAGACCCTGGGGACCCGACCGGGGCGGATCGTGTTCACCTCGGGCGGGACCGAATCGAACTCCCTGGCCCTGCACGGCACCCTGCTGGCCCGGCGCCGCGGCGGGCACGTGCTGGTCTCCGCGCTCGAACACCCCTCGGTGCTGCAGACCGCACAACAGCTGCAGCGCTGGCACGGTGCCACGATCGAAACCGTTCCGGTGGGGATGAACGGCATCGTCGATCCGGCCCAGGTCGCAGCACTGCTGCGCCCGGACACCTGCCTGGTTGCGGTGATGGCCGTGAACAACGAGGTCGGCACCATCCAACCGATCCAGGAGATCGCCGAGCTGGTCCACGGCGCGGGCGCCCGGCTGCACGTCGACGCGGTCCAGGCCGGCTCCTGGCTGGACCTGCGCCCCTTGGCACGGGTCGCGGACACCCTGAGCGTTTCCGGACACAAACTGGGCGGGATCAAGGGAGCCGGGCTGTTGGCCCTGGGCCGCGGTGTCGTACTCGAACCGTTCATGGACGGCGGCGGGCAGGAGGACGGGATCCGCTCGGGCACCGTCAACGTGCCCGGCTGCGTGTCCACTGCGCTCGCCCTGCATCTGGCCCAGCAGGAGGCCCTGGCCTACCAGGCGGGGGAGGAGCTGCCGTGTGGCCGGGAACCGGGCAGGCGGCTGGCCCAGGCGGTGCTCACAGGTCTGGGGGACCTCGGCGTCGCGGCCCGGCTGTCCGGCGACCCGGAGAGCCGGGTGCCCGGCACGGTGTCCTTCGTCTTCCCCGGCCTGCACGCCGAGGCCGTGCTGCTGGAGTTGGGGCGCCACGGGGTGCTGGCCTCGTCCGGTTCGGCCTGTGCGGCCGGGTCGACGGAACCGTCGGCCGTGCTCACCGCGCTGGGCTGGGATCCGGTGGAGGCCCTGGGCGCGCTGCGCCTGTCGTTCTCCCCGCACACCCCTGCGGCGGTGCTGGACTATGCGGCGCGCGCCGTCATCGAGTCCGTTGCGGCGGTCGCCGACCTGGGCCGGTAGACCGCCGGCTCAGCACCAGCCAGGCGATGCAGCCCACGTAGGGCACGAAGAGGATGACAAGACACCAGGCGAGCCGTCGCAATGCGGTGATGTCCTTGAAACGGGCCAGGGAGACCAGAGCCCAGACCAGCAGGGCCACGGATGCCAGGGAGAGCGCATACAAGCCGAAATCGCCGACGGTGGGTACGAGGGGATTGCCTGCGTCGTCCATGGGGCCTCTTCGGGGTGGGGTCGGTATGGCTCGGGGCGAGCTGGTTCGGCTCGGAGGAGGATTCGCCTCCAGCATAGGTCAATGGTGCGTCATGGGAAATTCCCGGCCGGGCGCCGGGATGCCCCGCTGATACGATCGCAGGGTGAGCAGTCCTGAGAGGCACAGTCCCGAAAGGCGCGGCACGCCCCCGCGCGTGAACGACCCCGTCGACGCCGCGATCGTCCGGGAGGTCAGCGCCAATGCGCGCGCGACCCTGGGACATATCTCCGAGGCCGTCGGCCTGTCCGTGTCCGCCGTTCAGTCGCGCCTGCGCCGGCTGGAGTCGACGGGCGTGATCGCGGGCTACCATGCGACCCTGGACGCCGAGGCGATCGGCCGGCCGCTGGCCGCGTTCGTCGAGATCACACCGCTGGACCCCGCCCAGCCCGACGACGCCCCGGAGAAGCTCGAACACATCGAGAGCATCGAGGCCTGTCATTCGATCGCCGGCGACGCCGCCTACCTGTTGCAGGTGCGGGTTGCCACCCCGCGGGACCTGGAGACCCTGGTCAACCAGATCAGGCAGGTGGCCCAGGTCAATACGCGCACCACCGTGGTCCTGCAGACCTACTATGAGGGCCGCGCGATTCCCCCGGTCATCTGACGAGCCCAGGGTGATTATGGGCCACCCAGTCATGGCATGACAGGAAAAATTCCTGCGCCGTTCATATTCGCAGGAATGATTCCGGTAGCATGCCCGTATGACGCTTGCTTCAGATCACGCTGCTGCTCCCGTTGCCGACCTGTCGGTACGGACAGCGCCGGAGTCGCTCGCTCCGGAAACCGTAGTCCCGGACACCCTGCCGGCCGCACCCGTGACGGCCGATACCGGGAAACCGCCGGTGACGATCTTCGGCCCCGACTTCCCCTTCGCCTATGACGATTGGCTGAACCACCCCGCGGGCCTCGGAACCATCCCCGAGCAGGCCCTCGGCACGGAGGTCGCGGTGATCGGCGGGGGAGTCTCCGGCATGGTCGCGGCCTTTGAGCTCATGCGCCTGGGACTCAAGCCGGTGATCTTCGAGGCCTCCCGCCTGGGCGGGAGGCTGCGCACCGAACACATCGACCCGGGCGAGGGCCGCGGTCGGGTCCCCGCTGCGGAACTGGGTGGGATGCGCTTCCCGATCTCCTCGACGACCCTGTTCCACTACATCCGCGCACTGGGGCTTGAGACCCGCGCCTTCCCCAACCCGCTGACCCCGGCCGCCGGCTCCACCGTGGTCGATCTGGCCGGACAGACCTGGTACGCCAAGACGCTCGAGGACCTGCCCGAGTTCTTCCACGAGGTCGCAGCCGCCTGGGATGCGGCACTGGAGGAGGAGCTGGGCTTCACCGGCTTGCAGGACGCGATCCGCGAGCGCGACACCGCCCGGCTCAAGTCCGCGTGGAACGAGATCGTGCGCGCCTGGGACGACCGCAGCTTCTACGAGTTCGTCGCCTCCTCTGCGGCCTTCTCCAAGCTCAGCTTCCGCCACCGCGAGGTGTTCGGCCAGGTGGGCTTCGGCACCGGCGGCTGGGACTCCGACTTCGCGAACACGATGCTGGAGATCCTGCGGGTGGTCGTGACGAACTGCGACAGCGATCAGGAACTCATCGTCGGCGGCGCCGACCAGGTGCCGGTGGGCCTGTGGGAGCGCCCCGCCGGCGCGGGCAGCGCCTACTGGCCGGAGTCCACCAGCCTGGCCTCCTTGCACGAGGGCGCCCCGCACGGCGCGGTCAAGGGGCTGCGGCGCCTGCCCGACGGCACGATCGAGGTGCGCTATCTGGCTCGGCCGGCCGAGGCCTCGGCCGGGGCGGGCGCACAGGGCGCCACCGGCACACCCGGCACCGCCGGTGGCCAGGACACCTCCGTCCCTCAGCCGACGGCCACCCGGGCCTTCCCCGCGGTGCTGGCGACCTGCCAGTCGTGGCTGCTGACCACGCAGATCGACTGCGATGAGTCGCTGTTCAGCCAGGACATGTGGATGGCGCTGGACCGCACGCGCTATATGCAGTCCTCGAAGACCTTCGTGGCCGTCGACCGGCCGTTCTGGTTGGACACCGACCCGGTCACCGGCCGGCATCCGCTGTCGATGACGCTGACCGACCGGCTGACCCGTGGCACCTACCTGTTCGACGACGGGCCGGAGAATCCGGGGCTGATCTGCCTGAGCTATTCGTGGATGTCCGATGCGCTGAAGATGCTGCCGCACACCACAGCCGAGCGCGTCGACCTGGCGCTCGACGCCCTGGGGAGGATCTACCCCGACCTGGACATCCGCTCGCACATCGTGGGCGAACCGGTGACCGTCTCCTGGGAGTCCGACCCGTACTTCCTGGGCGCCTTCAAGGGTGCGCTGCCCGGCCACTACCGCTACAACGAGCGGATGTTCTCCCACTTCAAGCAGGACGCCACACCCGACGAGTTCCGCGGCATGTTCTTAGCCGGCGACGATGTGGCCTTCACCCCGGCCTGGGCCGAGGGCGCCGTGCAGACCGCGCTCAATGCCGTCTGGGGCATTATGACCCACTTCGGCGGGCACACCCATCCGGAGAATCCGGGGCCTGGCGATGTCTACGATGAGCTCGGCCCGATCCGGTTGGAGGACTGATGGGTGCCGCGGCCGAGGCAGAGTCCGTGGACGTGGGCGGGCAGCCGGCCGAGCGGCTGCGCGTCACGCTGGTGCAGACGGAGCCGATCCTGCGTGATCCCGCGCGCGCCCTGGCACTCATGGAGCACGCTGTTGCCGAGGCCTCTGCCGCCGGCGCTGCCGAGGACGGTGCCGATGCCGCGGCAGGCTCGATGGGTGCGGCAGGCACGACGGGTGCGGCTGGTGCCGGCGCGCCCCGGATCCTCGTGTTCCCGGAGATGTTCCTCACCGGTTATGCGATTGGCCCGGCGGATGTGCGCAGACTGGCCGAGCCTGCGACCGGTCCCCGGTTCGCCTCGGTCGCCCGGCTGGCGCGCGTCCACGGCTGCGCCATCGCCTACGGCTATCCGGAACTGGGGGAGATGCCCGCCGATGGCGGCCCCGCGGATCAGGACCCGGCGGACGGTGCACCCGTCTACAACAGCGTCAACCTGGTCTCCGAGTCAGGCGAACTCCTGGCCACCTACCGCAAAACCCACCTGTACGGAGAGGTCGACCGGAGCCAGTTCGCTCCGGGAGAACGCCTGCCGGAACTGGTCGGCTGGCATGGCTGGAAGCTGGGGCTGGGGATCTGCTACGACGTGGAGTTCCCCGAGTTCGTGCGCGCCCAGGCCCTGGCCGGCATCGACCTGCTGCTCGTCCCCACGGCGAATATGACCGGCCTCGAGGCCGTGGCCGGGACCCTGGTGCCCGCCCGGGCATATGAGAACCAGGTCTATGTGGGCTATGCCAACTACACGGGCGCCGACGAGGTTTTCTCCTATCACGGCCTGTCCACCCTGGCCGGGCCCACGGCCGAGGTCCTGGCCCAGGGTGGTGCGGCCTCGGCCAGCGAAGGATACGAACTGGTCACCGCGGCCCTGCGCCGCGCGCAGCTGCAGGCCTCACGCCAGGTGGCGACGTATCTGGCCGACCGCCGCAGCGACCTGTACTCCTGAGTTGCGGTTCCGCTACGCGGCGTAGAAGTAGAATGGGGCCCATGCGTGCGCACACTGAGGAACAGCCGGATCTGCGCGCAGCCCTGGTGTTGCGCCGCCTCGCGATCCCGCTGTTCGTCATCCTCGGCATCCTGATCGGCTGGCTGGCCCTGAGCTTCACGGGCGCGGCCGCGCCCACGGTCCTGGGCGACTCGGGCCCGCTGGGCCGGCTGGGACTGCCGGTGGCGCAATTCGTCTTCCAGACCTCGACGGCCATCACGATCGGCGCACTGGGCCTGGCCGTCTTCGTCATCCCGCGTGCTCCCCGCGTCCGCGGCCATAAGAAGGCCCGCGGGAAGGGCGGGCAGAAGTCCCAGCAGAAGTCCCAGGCGGCCGGCCGGCAGAGCGTCGACCGCTCGGAGCCGCCGCTGGATGCGGGCTGGCAGGCGGCGTTGAACCTCGCCCAGATCACCTCGGTGGTCTGGACGGTCTCCGCCGTCGCGGTCCTGCTGCTGACCTATGTCGACACCGCCGGGTCCCAGGCCTATGCAGGGAACTTCTCCGCCCAGCTGGGCCAGTACGTCACCCAGGTGGCATCGGGACAGCTGTGGCTGCTCATCGTCTGCCTGGCCGCGCTCGTGTCCACCCTGGTGTTCGGGCTGCGCAGCTACCTGGGGATCGGGCTGACCCTGCTGCTGGCGGTCGTGATCCTCATCCCGCAGGCACTCATGGGGCACTCCTCCGAGGCCGCCGGGCACACCCAGGCCGTCAACAGCCTGGGCCTGCACCTGGTGTCGATCATGGCCTGGCTCGGTGGGCTGATCGCCCTGGCCCTGCTGGCGCCCA
Source organism: Brevibacterium moorei (assembly GCF_024580735.1). Lineage (GTDB taxonomy): Bacteria > Actinomycetota > Actinomycetes > Actinomycetales > Brevibacteriaceae > Brevibacterium > Brevibacterium moorei. Next base: position 84,041 of record NZ_JANIJX010000018.1, read on the forward strand.
AACTGACCGGGCGCAAGGACCTGGCCGAGCTGGTGCGCCGGTATTCCTCGGTCGCGCTCATGGCCTTCGCGCTCATCGTCTTCTCCGGCTTCTTCAATGCCGCCCTGCGCGTGCACACCCTGCACGACTGGTTCGCCACCCCCTACGGGCAGGTCATTCTGGTCAAGACCCTGCTGACCATCGGCTTGGGCGCGATCGGCTATCTGCACCGCCGCTTCGTCATCGACCGGCTGGCCGCCCAGGCCAATGCCCGCCGCGAATTCTGGCGGCTGCTGGGAGTGGAGACCCTGGTGTTCGGTGCGGTCATGGCCCTGGGCATCGTGCTCTCGCGCTCGCAGCCCCCGGTCAGCCAGGCGGCCGCGAACACCCCCACCCCCGCCGAGATCCTCACCGGCGAACCGCTGCCGCCCTACCCGACGGTCGCCCACTACTTCACCCAGTGGTCGCCCGACCCGCTGTGGATCGTCGTGGCGCTTGGGGCCTCGGTCGCCTATATCTGGGGCTTTGTCAGGCTCAAGCGCCGCGGGGACGACTGGCCGGTGCTGCGCCTGGTGATGTGGCTGATCGGCATGGTGCTGCTGGTCTACGTGACCTGCGGCGGGCCCGTGGTCTACGGCAAGGTGCTGTTCTCCGGGCACATGATCCAGCACATGCTCATCGTCATGGTCGTGCCCTTGCCCATGGTGATGGGGGCGCCCGTGACGCTGCTGATGCGCGCCATCGCACCGCGCACGGACGGGTCCCGCGGGGTGCGCGAATGGGTGCTCTACGCCGTACACACCCCGTACATGCGGTTCTGGGCCCACCCGATCGTGGCGGCGGTGAACTTCGCCGGCTCCCTCATCGTCTTCTACTATTCGGGCATCATGTGGTATTCGCTGAACTACCACCTGGGGCACGAGATCATGCTCATCCACTTCCTCATGGCCGGCTACCTGTTCGCCCAGTCCCTGGTGGGCATCGATCCGGGGGTCAACCGCTTCGGCTACCCGGTGCGGTTGCTCGAGCTGCTCATCACCATGACCTTCCACGCCTTCTTCGGCATCTCGCTGGTCTCCGGGACCTCCCTGATCGAGGCAAGGTGGTTCGGCAATATGGGCCACGGCTGGTTCACCGCGCTGACCGATCAGCAGCTGGGCGGATCCATCGCCTGGGGGATCGGCGAGTTCCCGACCCTGCTGTTGGCGATCGGAGTGGTCTACGTGTGGACCCAGTCCTCCGAACGCGAGGCCAAGCGCCAGGACCGCGCAGAGGCCCGTTCCGGGGACGCCGAGTTGCGCGCCTACAACGAGATGCTGGCGAACCTGAACAAGCGCGGGCGCTGAGGGACCTGCGGGGGCTGACCTTTTAGCATCGCAAGCGCAGATTCACATCGCGTGCGGATATACCCTCACGCGATGTGAATCTGCGCTTGCGATGGCGCCTGTCCGGACTCTGCCGGCCCCGCTGCACAACGGGTGTTGTTAAATGCACGATGTGAAAGCGCTGTGGATCACACTTCAGCGGAGTACGATCCTGTGTTGTCCTCACCTCATGCAAAGGAGCATCGATGAGCTCGACAACCCCGAACGAACCCGTCCCCACCCCGCCGCAGGGCCAGGCGGAGCCCGCCAGCCGGTCGACCCTGCAGAAGGTCGTCGCGGCATCCCTGGCGGGCACGGTCGTCGAATGGTACGAATTCTTCCTCTACGGATCCGCCGCCACCCTGGTGTTCAACAAGATCCTGTTCCCGCCATCGGACAACCCGTTGACGCCGATCCTGGCGGCCTTCATCACCTACGCGGTGGGCTTCCTGGCCCGGCCCCTGGGCGGGCTGATCTTCGGACACTTCGGCGATAAACACGGCAGGAAGAAGCTGCTGCAGGTCTCCATCGTCCTAGTGGGCGTCTCCACCTTCCTGATGGGCTGCCTGCCCACCTACTCCCTGATCGGCTTCATGGCCCCGGTCCTGCTGGTGCTGCTGCGCTTCATCCAGGGCTTCGCCGTGGGCGGCGAGTGGGGCGGAGCGGTCCTGCTGGTCGCCGAGCACTCACCCAGGGAATCCCGCGGCTTCTGGGCCTCCTGGCCGCAGTCGGGCGTGCCGATCGGCAATCTGCTGGCCACCGCGATCCTGTTCCTGATGACGGCTGTGCTGCCCGATGAGCAGTTCCTGCTGTGGGGCTGGCGCGTGGGCTTCTGGGCCTCGGTCGTCATCGTCGTCATCGGCTACTACATCCGCTCCAAGGTCTCCGACGCGCCGATCTTCAAGGAGACCCAGTCCGAGGTCGTCGAGGATGGCGTGCGCTACGGGGTCGCCGAGGTCTTCAAGCGCTACCCGCGTGGCGTGTTCTGCGCCATGGGCCTGCGCCTGATCGAGAACATCCACTACTACCTGGTGGTCACCTGGTCGATCACCTATCTGACGGTCAAGGTGGGGATCCCCAATTCGGAGATCCTGGCCCTGTTGCTGCTGGCCAATGTCGTCGAGGCGATCCTGGTGCCCTTCGTCGGCAGACTGGGCGACATCATCGGCCGCAAGGCCCCATATGCGATCGGCATCGTGCTCGCCGCCACCTGGGGATTCTTCGCCTTCCCGCTGTTCGACACCGGATCGGCGCTCAACATCTTCATCGCGATCATGTCCGGGCTGGTCTTCCACGCCCTCATGTACGCCGGCCAGCCCGCCATCATGGCCGAGATGTTCCCCACCCGGATGCGCTACTCCGGTGTGTCCGCCGGCTACCAGGTGACCTCGATCGTGGCGGGCTCCCTGGCCCCGATCATCGCCACCGCGCTGTTGGACGCCTACGGCAATGCGACCCCGGTGGCGATCTACGCGCTCATCGCCGCGGTGATCGGCTTCTTCGCCCTCGTCTTCACCCGCGAGACCCGCGGCATCGACCTGGCCGACGTCGACCGGCTGGACGCCGAGCGGGTCGCCGCGCGCGCCTGAGCGTCCGCGCCGGGCCCTGGATCGCTTCGCATGCGCAAACCTGCAACACCGCTCTGTGTCAAGCTGTGTGGAGTCACTCGGGCTAGTTTCTGACTGCTTCGTGCTCCGGCAGGTTGATACCCACGACGTGGGGCGGCTTCGGAGTCACCGGACGTG
>NZ_JANIJX010000019.1 GCF_024580735.1 Brevibacterium moorei
CCCGCACCGCACCCACGGCTGAGGGCTTCGGCGGGTGCTGAATGCAAAGAACCCGATCGCGACGGCGATCGGGTTCGGAACATCCTGTGCACCCCCCGGGACTTGAACCCGGAACCCACTGATTAAGAGTCAGTTGCTCTGCCAATTGAGCTAGAGGTGCGTGGCGGGTCCGAAGACCTGCCTGGTGCGCCCCCCGGGACTTGAACCCGGAACCCACTGATTAAGAGTCAGTTGCTCTGCCAATTGAGCTAGAGGCGCAACGGATATAAATATACACACCCGGAGGTCTGGTGCAAAATCAAAAGCGGCAAATCCTGCCGTTTGTGGTGTAATACACACGCCGGGGCTTTATCTGCCGCTTCCGAGTCCGGGCGGGCGTCCTACGGGCGTCCTACGGGCGTCCTACAGGTACATCCCCGTGATCGTTTCCGTCTCCGGTTCCGACACTGCGTGCACATCGCGTTCGCGCAGCAGGGTGTAGGCGGTGGCCTCGAGCTCCACCTCGGACCGGTCCTCGGGGTCGAACAGGATCTTGTCGCCCAGCTTCACCTGGTGCACATGCGGTCCGACCGCCGCCACCACGCCCCAGGCCAGGCGCTTGCCCACGGCCGCGGTGGCGGGGATGACGATGCCGGCGGAGGACTTGCGCTCGCCGAGTTCGGCATCGGGGGCCACGAGCACGCGGTCGTAGAGCATCCGGATGGGCAGGTTCGCCGGGGCCTGCGGGTCGCCCGCCGGGTTCGTGGGGTCCTCAGCCACGGCGCTTGCGCAGCAGGACGAGGCTGGTCACGGCCACCGCTGCCAAGGTCAGTCCGCCGCCCAGGGCCGCGACCTCGGTCTTGAGTGAGCCGTCGGGGTTGATGACGAGGCCCTTGGCGGTCGCCTTGGCCTGCGCGGCCAGGGTCTTCGGGTGCAGCCGGCCGACCAGCTCGTCGACATTGCCCGACAGGCGTGCCGAGCGCAGGCGGATCGATTCGGCCAGCTGGGCCTTGGAAGCGGTATCGACGGTCACATCGGAGGTGTAGACGTTCGAGCTCACGGTTGTCCTTAGGGGTTGAGTTGGATATGTCGGATTTCTGCCCCAAGCTTATCCCGTGGCCGCAGTCGTGGGACAGGTGGCCGGGTAGGGTGAAGGCAGGAGAATCCATAGAAAGGGATGCCGATGCCACGTCTGGAAGTGGGCCAGGAGGCCCCCGATTTCACCCTGACCGATGCCACGGGCGAGTCCGTGAGCCTGCACGACTACGCGGGACAGCGCGTGGTGGTCTATTTCTATCCGGCCGCGATGACGCCGGGCTGCACCACCGAGGCCTGCGATTTCCGCGATTCGCTTTCTGCTCTGCAGGCCGCGGGCGTGCAAGTGCTGGGGATCTCGCCGGACAAGCCGGAGAAGCTGCAGAAGTTCATCGATAAGGAGGGGCTGAACTTCCCCCTGCTGTCCGATCCGGACAAGTCGATGATGACCGCCTGGGGCGCGTTCGGGGAGAAGAAGAACTACGGCAAGGTGGTTCAGGGCGTCATCCGGTCCACCGTGGTGGTGGGTGCCGACGGCAAGGTCGAGATCGCCCTGTACAACGTCAAGGCCACCGGTCACGTCGCCCGGGTGCGCAAGCAGCTGGGGATCGACGCGGCCTGAGCCGGTGTGGCTCGGGCCGGTGTGGCTTCGCGCTGCCGTGCTCGGTCCACCGATTTAACGCCTTCGGTCCTCATGGACTAATCTGGGATGGTTCGCGCGAGTGGCGGAATTGGTAGACGCGCTGGATTTAGGTTCCAGTGTCTGCGGACGTAGGGGTTCAAGTCCCCTCTCGCGTACACAGCGAAATGGCCTGGCACATGCCAGGCCATTTTTGTGTGCAGGGCGGGATCTACCGGTTGCGCTGCTTGCGCAGGACCACCAGTACCAGCAGCAGGGCCAGCGCGCCCAACGCCAGTAGACCGATGACCGGCAGCACCAGGCGCGGGGCCGAGGCCGCCGAGCCGGCGTTCGGCGCCGGCGTGGACTGCGCGGTGGAATCGGGCTGAGCCGTCGAAGCGCTGGGGTCCGGAATGGCATCGGGACCCTCGTCGTCTGTGTGGGGAACGGGGTCGGAATAGTCCCCGGCCGGGTCAGCTCCCTGTTCGTCTCCGGCCTCGCCGGGCAGGGCACTGGATGCCTCGGGCGACTTATGCGAATTGCCGTTTCCCTCGTTCGGGTCGGGCACCCCACCCGTCTGTGCGGGGTCGTCCGGATTCGCTGGCGCCGGATCCTCGCCGGGATTGCTGGCGGGGTCCTCGGGGGTGCTGCTCTCACCGGGGTCGGTACCCGGTTCCGTACCCGGCTCGGTGGACGGGTCTGTCGGATGCTCGGAGGGCTCGCCGGACCCGTTGGCCGCACCGTTGTCGTCGGCGCCGGCCTGATCGGAACCACTCGCGTCCGCCGCACCGCCTGAATCGGCGTTGCCGCCGTCCTCGGCAGAGCCGTCGGAGCCTTCGTCTGCACCGGCATCCGCGTCGCCGCCGTCGGAGCCACTCCCAGCGTCGGCGCTTCCGTCGGCCCCGGTGTCGGAGGAGCCGTCCGAACCCGCGTTGGAGGAACCGTCCGAGTCGGCGTCATCGCCGCCGGAGGCATCCCCACCGGCATTCGAATCGCTATCCGAGCCACCGGAGTCGGAGGGCCTGGCGGCATAGGACAGGACGCCGCCACTGAGGCTCAACTTGAACGTGTGCGGATTGATCGCCTCGCCCACGGAAGGGCTCTGAGTCGCCGGTCCGGTGGATGGCCGGGCGGCGTAGGGGACGATCCCCGGCAGCTGAGGCGGTGCCGTGGTGGGGCCGGTCGAGGGAGTCGGACGCACGGAATCAGCGGGCTGGGGGAGCGCCTTCCAGGTGGCCACGGCCTCGCCCGAACGGTCCTCGATGCCGATCACGGCGCTGGTCGCATTACCCTTCGCGTCCTTGCCGGCCGTGGGAATGGTTCGGCCGTCGAGGGCCTTGGCCGCCTGGGCGGGGGAGGGAACCTGGCCTGTGGATCCGGATGTGAACTCGAAGGAATAGGCGGAGTCGCCGGTCATCAGATCGAGCAGGGACAGGCAGGCCCGGGGCAGATCGCCGGAGCCCTGGCACTCCTGTGGCAGTGGGGCCTCGGTCGGGGTCGCGGAGGCCGAGGGGTCCGGGGACGCGGTGGGCTCCGCGCTGGGGGTCGTGGGTGCGGAAGATGCCGTGGACGGCGATTCCGCAGGGTCCGTCGGGCTGCCGGGCGCAGTTGCGGTTACAGTCGATTCCGGGGCTGAATTCGCGGTCGGCGAATCGGCCGAAGCGGGCACGGTGGCGTACAGCGCGGATCCTACGAGGAGCGCGACTGTGCCGAAGGCCAGCCGGCGCATCGCGTTCCGTACCGTCAAAGGTCGATCCGATCTGCGTGGGGACAAGGGCAGTTGCACCCATGGTACCCGGCCGTGCCCCTCACCTCAAAGCACCCGGCGGGCAATTTTCTATTCCTTGGGGTAGGCGACGACCGAGCCGTTGCCCTGGCGCACGATTGCCAACTGCCCGTCATCGGTCACGGCCAGCAGGTTGGTCGTGGTCCGCCAGGCGGTGTCGCCGGATACCAACACGGCCTCGCCTCCGAGTATGCCGGGTGTCACTGCACCCCTGGGGTCGGACAGGTCCACATGCTGGCCGGTCCCGTCGCGCACCAGTAGGCCGGTACGCATATCGAACAGGTAGGGGCCGATGACGGCCAGCTGGTGTCCCTGTCCGCGGATCCACTTGGCATCCTGGCCGATCGAATCGGTGCTGGTCGACACGGTGGACTTGATGGCGCCGGTCTTGGCGTTGTGGACGACCAACTGGACCGCGTGCCCCGAATTCGTGCGGCTGCCGGAATCGCCCCACAGGGTCACGACATTGCCGTAGCCGGCGGAGATCCACCGGATGATGTGCAGGTCCTTGGCCGGTTGCTCCAGTTTCACATCCGTCTTCTGACCGGTCTGGATATCGGTCAGTTGGAGGGGACCGGCGAACTTCGCGCTGATCAGCGAGCTCTCGTCCAGGGCCATGGGTGTGGATCCGATGGCCGGTCGGGGCAGCTTGTCGAGCGTGTGCTCGCCGAAGGTGTAGAGCGCGTCTCCGCTCTTGATGATGATCGAGGAGCCCGCGGAGCTGATCCGGGCCTTCTTCGGCAGAGAGTACTTCACCGGTTGATTCGAGCCGTCGAACAGGGCGAAGGCGGTGTCCCCGGTGCGCCAGACCAGCGCGCTCTGCTTGCCGATGCGGGTATCGACGGCGAAGGTGACCGGGTCCTTCACACTGGTCGAATAGCGCTGTTTGCCAGTGGCGGGGTTGAGGACTCGCAGTGACTTGCCCTCGACGATCAGTACGCCGCGCGAACTGGCGGTCGCCGAGGCCTTGCGCTGGGTTCCCGCCGACCACTTGGACGTCTTCGAGAAGCCGGGCACGGGCTCCTCGGTGGTTTCCACGTTCAAAGAGGAATACTGCCCCTGGCCGGCGCTGACGCCCTCGGTGCCGGCGGCATCCGAGCCGGGGCTGCCCACCACCTGCGGGAACAGATAGGCGATCGCGATGACGATGGGCAGGACCAGCAGGACGATACCGGGGATGGTCAGGGCGTGGCCGCCGATCCGCTGGGCGCGCTTGCGCCGACTCCGGGTCCGTTCGAACTTGGGGCGACTGCCGCGCGGGCGCAGGGGATCGGCCGGGCCGGAGAACTGTGTGCCCGCAAGGGCTGCGGGGGTGCCGGGTTTCTCCGTGCTCGCGGAGGGCTGGGCCCGGTCGGCTGTCTGGCCATCCGCCGTTATGGCATCTGCGCTTGTCTGGGTCGGAAGGTTCGGGGTCGGAGCCGGATCGACGGTGGGGGCAGAGGCCCCGTGTGCCGGGTCCGGGGCGATCGGCTTCCGGTCTGTTTCCGTCTGGGGAGTCGGTGGGGTGGCGGGCCTGCCCGAAACCTGGGCTGCAGTGGGTTCCGCCGGTGCGGCCGGTGGCTGCGGTGCAGCGGCGGCAGGGGCGTCTGCTTGAGCGGATGGTGTCAGGCCGCCGGTCTGGTCGATGTCCAGACTGTGCTGGGCGCCAGAGGGCTCGACGATATCGAGTCTGATGCAGACTGCGTTGGTCCGCCCGAAACCACGCGCCGCATTGAGGGCGGAGGCGAGGTCGGGATGCTGTGTCGTCGTGCCGGCGATGGTCAGTTGCGCCGACTTATCGGCAGCAACGTGCACATTCGCGCTCAGCATCTGGTGGGACCTCGTTCGGCTGGGAAAGGCGGGCGGGCATGGGGCCGGCCCAGGGCAACAGTATCCATGATCATACGTGAGCCCGCGGCTGTCATCCTGAAGTGGTGGTTCCCGGGTACCTGCAACACAATCGTTGCGGTTCTCAAGCTTTGACAAGGATGTCGTGACAGAAATCGTTACCTCAGGTGTGATCTGCCGCTCATTCCTGCCAGTGGTAGCAGCCCGGTTTGCAAATCTCCGATCTGTGCCCCTAAGATATCTCTTGTTGCCCGCAAGGGCACGATGGTGGCTGTAGCTCAGTTGGTAGAGCACCGCGTTGTGGTCGCGGGGGTCGCGGGTTCAAACCCCGTCAGCCACCCGGATAGAAGATCCCGTTCCTTCAGATCGCACTGGAGGAACGGGATCTTCGTCATTCACAGCCGCAGGCAGATCCCAGCGGATGGCCACTGGAATGTGCAGGACCATCACCGCCGCAGGTGAGATCCTAGGGCTATGAGACGAACCCTCGGTATAGTGCGCCTGATCCTGCGGGAGCGCGCTTGGACCGCACTCATTCCCGTGCTGGCAGCGCTCGCCGTAGGCCTGCTCATCGCGCTGCTGCTGGTCCCGGCTGCCGCGGCCCGTGGCGATGCGCAGTTCGCGGCCCACGATGCCGAACTCGAACAGCGGGAGCGGGATCGTGCGGGTGGGCAGGCCCCGGCCGACCATCCGGACTTCACGATCGCCGTGGGCATCGACGATGAGCCGATGGAGATGCCCGCCCTGCAAAGTGCCATGACCGATCATCTGAGCTTCGCCGAGGAATTCGCCGAGCGCCTCAAGACCGGCGCGGTGGCTGTAGACTTCGCAACGCACGAGCGCGTGATGAGTCCTGCCAGTGCCCGCGCCCAGGTGGCCGACGGCACCAGTGCGTTGGCCATCGTCTTCCCCAAGGACTTCACCCGCACGCTGCTCGCGGAGATGAACGAGCGGGGTCTGGCCGGTGCCCATCCGAAGAAGTACCGGGCGAAGGTCGAGGTGCTGGCCGGCCCACAGGCCAGGACCCAGAATGATTTCGTCCTGAACGAATACCGCACCCAGGTGATGAACCAGGCCCTCGAGTTCAGCCGGGACCAGATCCACACGGAGGCCCAGCGCTGGACGTGCCAGGACAGCAGAACGGCGCAGACGTGCAAGGCGAGCCCGGCTGCACTGGCCACGGCCTTCGACCAGGCCTTCGCCTTCACCGTGGTCGAGGCCAAGGGCCCGGCGCCACAGGACTATCGGTACGCTTCGCTGGTAGCGGCCGAATCCACCGGGACCGAGGCCGCGCCCGGCTCTGCTGCAGCGGCCCCGGCGTCCGCAGACCTGCGCGCCTCCCGGCACGTGTACTCCCTGCACAGTGCCTCCCTGACGGCCATGCCGGTGGCCCTGGCCGCCGCGGCTCTGGTGCTGGGTATTGCGACCTCGATCGTGGTGGACCGGAACGTTGGAATCGGCATGTGGGGATTCGGGCCCTGGCGCCGCTGGGGCAGACAGCGCCCCCTGTCTCGGACCTCGGTCCTGAGCTCCAAGATGTGGCTGTGCACCGCGGGCGCTCTGGTGCTCGCACTCGCCGGTGCGCTGTGGGCCGCCGGGGCGGGTGCGGCCGGGGGATTCGGCCCGTTCTTCCCACACGGGGCCACCGAACTCATCGCCTGGGCCGCCCGGTTGGCGGTGTTCTTCGTCGCGGGGCTGCTCATCGCCGGGCTGGTCGTCGGGCTGATCGACGTGCTCGGCGGTCTGGCAGGGGGAGTCGCTACGGCCCTGCTGTCGGTGTGGGTCCTGCTCTCATCCGGCGCCGTCCCGGCCCTGGGTGGGGGCGTCACCGGATCCGGGTGGGTCGGGTCCCTGGTGGGATCGGTCGCACTGGGATTCTCACCCACGTCCTATCGCGCGGTGGGCATCCCGGGATTCGCGCTGGTCTGCATCGCGCTGATCGTGGTGGGCGCCGTGGCCCAGACGATTGTGCGGCTCTACGACAGGAAGGTGAGCATCCGGATCGGCTAAAGCGCCGCTAGACCCGGTCGAAGGGCGAATTGCCCGGCCGCAGCACATTGTCGCGCTGCGGTTCGGAGACGACCGCCTTCTCCGTGACATCGAACTTCTCCCGGTACTTGCCCAACAGCAGGCGGCCCTGGGAGTAGATATAGGTCGAGGAGTTGTAGATCAGCATGGTGGCCGGGTAGAAGAACCACTGACCCAGCATCATGAACGAACGGAACCTGCCGTACTTGGCGGGCCTGGGCGGGATCAGGTTGAGCACCACGACCAGGGAGGTCAGCAGGGAGACCATCGCGACCTGCTGGATCACGCCCATCAGGAACGGGGTGTTGCGCACGAATGCGTCGGCTTCGCCGGAGCGCAGCATCATGATCACGGGCACCCAGCCGCCGAAGGCGATGATGGGCGACACGCAGGCCACGGTGACGTGGCCCTCCAACAGGCTGAGGAAGCGGATCAACGAGGGCCAGAACGGTGCGCGCTTATCGGCCATCTGCTGGGCCACATACGGCACGTCCGACGCACCGTAGGACCAGCGGCTGAGCTGTTTGAACTGCGCAATGGCGGTCTTCTTCAGATTTCCGGCCAGGACGGCGTCCTGGTAGATCGGCACGTGGATCGGGCGGACCTTGTAGTTGCCCCCGAAGTGGAAGTAGGAGCGCCAGTACTGGTGGCCGTCCTCGACGATGGACCGCTTGGTCCAGAAGTCCATCTCCACCAGGGCGTCCAGCGGCTGGGCGTGGGAGGCGAAGTTGCGCAGCGTGTACGGGCGGACCGTGGAGGTGAGGTTCCAGACACAGTTGGCGCTGGCCACCACTCGGGTGATGACGGGCGCGTCCCAGATATTGCTCAGATACAGGGCGATCGGCTGGAACGAGCGGCGCTTGCGGTCCGGATCCTTGATGTATTCGTAGGCGACGTAGTCGAAGTAGCTCTCATAGGGCTTGTTGTCGCAGTCGAGGGTGGTGACGATGACATCGGAGTACGCATGACCGTTCTCATCGGCCCAGTTCTGCACCCGGTAGCCGGCGTAGGTGATGTTCGCGCCCTTACCCGCCAGTTCCTCCGGCAGGTCCTTGGGGTGCTTGACCAGTTCGAAGTGGCCGAATCGGTGGCCGTATTCCGCCTTGAGTCGCTGGGCGGTCTCCTCGATGCCGTCCCCGCCGCGCTCCTCATAGGCGAAGAAGATGCACAGCTGATCGCCCGGGGTGGTCGAATAGCACAGCCCGCGGATCGTCGGGGCGATGACCTCGTAGCTTTCGTTGTACGCGGCCACGACGACGGCGTGGCGCAGGTTCGACGGGTGCGGGTAGATATCCGGATTCGTCTTGACCCGATCCAGCAGCTCGCGGTGCTTGTGGACCTTGAACGAGCCGGGCGGGCTGGGCGGGACGCGTTTGCCGTCGAGCGTCAGCCCGATGTCCATCAGCCGGGCCGACCAGTCCACCCGGGCCGCGCGCTTGTACCGGCTGTAGCCGTGGGCCAGGTCGAAGGCGCCGCGGATCGCGCGGTAGAACATGATGGCGACGATCGCCAGGACGTAGTAGGCGCCGACGCGCGGGGAGATGATCGGCAGGATGATCGTCAGCAGCAGAGCGGTGTAGCTGATCAGGGCCGGCAGCATCTCGAACGCCCGATAGAGCGGGCGTCGCTTACCCAGGGGTATCTCGGTTTCCACCGTCTGCCTTTCGTGATGCTAATCGGACCTGAACTTCCAGTCTATGGTTCAAGGCCTTGAAAACCGCTGGGAGTACCCGGTTTATACCGGAATCCGTGACATATCTCTCACGCCGGACGCGCATTGCCCGCGGGTTCGTCTGCCTCTAGGGTGAGCCTATGACCGACTCACGAAGAAGTGAAGACATCCGCTTGCTCACCTGGCGCCTCGACGCCTTCCACTCCGCGTCCTATTTCGCCCCGGAACTGCGCACCGAACTGGCCGCGGCCGGACTGGTGCACGGTTCCGATCAGTACCTGGCCTCGCGCGCGGCCCCGCTGGGGGCCGTTGGCGGAGAGGCCGTGACCTCGGTGTTCTACGCGTTCGGTCACGACTACGTGTGCCGGTCCCTGCCGAAGGTCTGGGAGACGACCAGCCCGCAGCAGGCGCACGCGGCCCGGTTACGCGGGGTCGCGGCCCTCGTCGAGCGGGCGCGGTCCGGCGCGGCGGAAGACGGATTGCCCGGCGGCGCGGCGCAGATCGATGCGGACGCGGCCCGGCTGTGTGAGGAACTGGCCCCGGTCGTGGCGGCCATGGACGACACCTACCGGCCCCTGTCGGCGGCCACACGGGCCGCCCTGGCCCAGGTCCCGGGCGCCTCGGACCCGGTGCTGGCGCTGTGGATCACCGCCACGCACCTACGGGAGTACCGCGGCGACAGCCATGGGGCGGTGCTGGCCACCAGCGGTGTCACGGGTGCTGTGGCCAGCATTCTGCACAGTCTGGACGGTGGGCCCTTCCCGCCGGCTGCGGCTCGACGCGCACACGGCTGGACGGCCGAGGTCTGGGCCGAGACCGTCGACCACCTGCGCTCGGCGGGCCTGGTCGCGGGTGCAGACGACGACACCGCTGTGCCGACAGCGGCGGGCAAGGGCCTGCGCGCGGAACTGGAGGCCGCGACGGACGCTGCCGTGGCGGCCTCCTGGGATTCGCTCGACGATGCGCGGCTGCACGACCTGGCGCAGCTCGCGCGCGTCGGCGGGCGCCTGGCTAGGGCCGCCAAGGGCTGAAGCCTAGAGCGACATGCCCTGGGTCTTGGCCGCCAGCTCCGCGGCGATCGACTGGGCCTGGGCCGAGGTCGGGCCCTCGGAGACGAACACGGTCTTGCGGTAGTAGGCCAATTCGTCGATCGAATCGCGGATGTCGCCCAGCGCCCGGTGGCCGCCGGTCTTGGCGGGGGCGTGGTTGTAGGCGCGCGGGTACCAGCGCTTGGCCAGTTCCTTGATCGAGGAGACGTCGATGATGCGGTAGTGCAGGTGCTCGACCAGTTCGGGCATCTGCACCTGCAGGAAGCCCTTGTCCGTACCCACCGAGTTCCCGCCCAGCGGCGCCTTGCCGGCCACCGGGGCGTGCTGCTTGATATAGGCCAGGACCTGTTCCTGGGCCTGCTCGATCGTCAGCCCCCCGTCCAATTCCTCGATCAGGCCGGAAGTGGTGTGCATATTGGTGACGAAGTCGTTCATATGCGCCCGCGCCGCGTCGCTGGGCCTGATGATGACGTCGATGCCGTCGTCCAGCGGCCGCAGTTCGAAGTCGGTGACGATCGCGGCGACCTCGATCAGTTCGTCGACGCCCAGCTCGAGGCCGGTCATCTCGCAGTCGATCCAGACGATCCTGTCGTTTTCAGAGTTGTTCTTAGACACCCTGTCATTGTACGTGTGTGGCGATTGCCGCAACGGTTTTCGGCAAGTTCTCACGCGGGACCAATAGAATAGTGCTCTGACCTCAGTCCCTACCCGAAGGAACCAGCGTGCGATTCATCGCGTCGGCAATCTTCCTTGTGCTCGGCCTCGTGCTGGGCGTCATCGGTGTTGGCCAGAAGACGTTCTGGGCCCCCTCCGACACCATCACGGCCAGCGCCGACATCGACGCTGACGCCCCTGTGGCGGTGATCGAACCGGGCGTCCTCAACCTCTACGACGTGCCGACCACGGTGAAGGTCAAGGGCACAGGCCCCCTGACCGTGTCGCAGGCGTCCAAGGAGAACATCGACGCCTGGGTGGGTGAGGACACGCGCGTCACGCGGATCACCGGCCTGCAGTCGAGCACCGAACTCGCCACCACGACCGGCGATGGCAAGGACACCTCCGTCCCGGACCCCGCAGGTGGTGAGCTGTTCACCAAGCAGGATTCCGGGGATGACGAGGTCACCCTGACCTGGAAGGACGACGCTGGACGTACCGCCTTCCTGCTGGCGGGCGACGGCAAGGCCGGAGAGGTCACCTCCGTGAGCATCAGCTGGCTCAGCCACGCCAGCACTCCCTGGGCCACGACGCTGATCGTCCTGGGCATCCTGGCCCTGGCCGCCGCAGTGGTGCTGGGCATTCTGGCCATCCGCAGTTCGCGCCAGGAACGGGCGCGCCGGACCCGCAGGCAGGAACGTCGCCGCAGGTTGGCCGAGACCGGTTCCACCGTCACCGCCGAGGTCCCCCTGGTCGGGGCGGCCGCTGCCGCTGCCGCGGGGACGGTGGATGGTGCGGCCGGGACGGCAGCCGATTCGGCGGCCGCAGGCACGGCTGCGGAGGACGCGACCACTGTTCTGCCGAAGACGGATACCGGGGAATCGACTCCGACCGCCGTGGACGCGAAGCGGGCGGGGGCGAAGTCGAAGCCCGACACTGTGGAGCCGGAGGCCGGCAAACCCGCGGTCGCTGGTGCGGAGACCACCGCGGCCGAGAAGACCGGTGAGTCCGAGCCCGCGAAGCCCGCGGCCAAACCGGAGAAAGCGCAGAAGCCGGAGACCGGACAGGCCAAATCCGCGAAGCCCCAGCGCGCGATTCCGAAGACCTTCGCCGAGGACGAGGAAGAGGAACCGGCGAGCCCGATCGCAGATGCCAAGGCCCAGCCTGCGCCGAAGGCCAAGCCTGCAACAACGACCGCGTCGGCACCCAAGGCCAAGCCGGCGCCCAAGGCCTCGTCGGAACCCAAGGCCAAGCCGGCACCCAAGGCCGAGGATGCGAAGCGACCGGTGCCCCGGCAGGCGCCGGGAACCTCGGCCCCGGCACCGCGCAAGGCCCCTGAGCCCCCGAAGAAGGCTTCTGAGCCACCGCAGAGGGCGGCCGAACCTCCACAGAAGGTCCCCGAACCTCCGAAGAAGGCACCCGAGACCGTGACGAACCCCGACAGCTCCACGTCCGGAGGCGACGACAGTGAACGCTGATACGACAGTGAACTCCGCAACGGCCGTGGCACCACACCGGAACACGGCACATCACGCAGCACCGGCCCGCGGTGTGGGCAGACGGCTGGCGCGCGGCCTGGCGGCGGCCTGCATTCCGGTGTTGGCCCTGACCGGCTGTGGCGGCGATGAGGAACTGCCCAAGGCGCAGCCCGCGCCACTGCCCTCGAGCGCGCCCGCCGTGGTGACCGACGAACAGGTCGACTCGATCCTTGGCGCGATCGGCGACCAGGTGGCGAAGGCGGACAAGGCCCGCGACAAGAAGGCGCTGGCCCAGCGGGCCGCCGGACCCGCCCTGGCCCAGCGGGAACGCGCGTACAAGAACGCCAAGAAGGCGAAGAAGGGCTATGCGATGCCCGCGGCGGTGGCCAGTGAGCAGATCCTGCGCAATGCGTCCTCGGCCACGCAGAGCTGGCCGCGGGTGACCACCGTGATCGCCTCCGGCGGCGGGCAGACCCAGGTCCTGGTGCTCAGCCAGGAGTCCCCGCGCGATGACTACAAGCTGTGGTCGCAGACGACTCTGCTGGCCGGCGCGCAGATCCCGGAGCTCAACGACGCAAGGCAGGGCTCGGCGCTGCTGGATCCGAATCAGTCCGGTCTGGCGCTGACTCCGAAGAAGGCGCTGTCGGACTACGCGGCCATGCTGCAGGACGGCCAGGGGGCCAAGGGCAAGAAGGCGAAGGCCCGCGCGGCCGAATTCGGTTCGGACGATTTCACCAAGGGCCAGGTGAAGGCCGATGCCGATCAGGCCAAGAGCCTGAAGAAGAACAACGCAGAGGTCGAGTACACGTACAAGGCCGGAAAGACCCTGGCCGCTCAGGCGACCGCCGACGGCTCGGCACTGGTCTTCGGAACCGTGACGAAGACCGTGACGACCAAGCCCGAATCCAAGGACGGTGAAACCGGTGAGCTCCAGCTCAGTCCGCCGTATGACAAACTGACGGGCGCTTCGAAGACCGAGAAGGGCTTCGAGGTGGAGATCGCGAGCAATGTCGTCATGGTCATCCCGAAGTCGGGCAAGGCCACTGTGATCGGCGCCGACCAGCTGGTCTCCGGCGCCAAGCTGAAATAACCGCGCGGGGAACGACCGCGCCTGCCGAAGCAACCCTGCCGAAGCAACTACGCACAGAGGAGAAACACGTGACTCAGATGCCGCAGAATGCGGGTAGCGCACCCGCCGGTCAGGAGGGCCTGGACCTCTCCGCCGTCCGCCACCCGGGACGCGCGGGAGCGGATGCGCCCGCGGGCGGTGCCGCGGCCTCCGGCACACCGCGACAGGCCGGGCCCGGCGAGGTCCTCGTCCCCGACCTGGTCTTCGACGTCACCGAGGAGACCTTCAACGACGTCGTGCAGCTCTCCGCCCAGGTCCCCGTGGTCATCGACCTGTGGGCCGAATGGTGCGGCCCGTGTAAGCAGCTTTCCCCGGTGATCGAACGGGCGGTGCGCGATCTGCACGGCCGCGCGGTCCTGGGCAAGGTCGACGTTGACGCGAATCCCCGCCTGCAGCAGGCATTCCAGGTCCAGTCGATCCCCACGATCATCGCGCTGATCCAGGGGCAGCCGGTCCCACTGTTCCAGGGCGCCCAGCCCGAGGCCCAGGTCAAGGCCGTGCTGGATCAGCTGGTGCAGCTGGCCGGCCAGCAGGGGATGACGAAGACCGCGGTTCCGGCGAACGCACCGGTGGACGAACAGCCCGTCGGCCCCGCCCACCCCGAGGCCATTGCGGCCCTGGAGGCCGGGGATCTGGACCGGGCCAAGGAGATCTACCGGGCCGCCCTTGCGGAAGCCCCCGCAGACGATGAGGCCAAGCTGGGCCTGACCCGCGTGGAACTGCTCGAACGCACGAAGGACCAGGACCCGGCACGGGTGCGCGCCGCTGCCGCGAACGATTCGAAGAACGTGTCAGCCGCCCTCGAATGCGCGGACCTGGACGTGGTCGGCGGCCACGTCGACGATGCCTTCAACCGGCTCCTGGGCCTGTTGCCCGGTCTGACGGGAGAGGACAAGGAGACGGTGCGCCTGCGCCTGCTTGATCTGTTCGAGGTCGTCGGCGCCACCGATGCCCGTGTCGTCAAGGCCCGCGCCCGCCTGATGCGCGCGCTGTTCTAGGAGCGGGCCCGGTGTCACGACTGACCGTCATCAGGCCCGTGCTGGGCGTGCTGTGCCTTGTCATCGCCGCGGCGATCCTGGTGCCGGTGATCTCCGCCCTGTTGGCGGTGGGAACCGACGACAAGCTCGAGGCCAAGGAAATCACAGTGGCCCCCGGCACCTATGCGGTGTCCCTGGACGAACAGGTCGTGCCCTTCACCCATACCTCGGCCACCCTGACGGCGACATCCGGCGGGGGCTCACGCGAACTGTTCCTGGGCACCGCCAACGGCGTCGATTCGGAAAGCTATCTGACGGGAATCGCCCACCAGGAGATCACGGGTTGGACCATGCCGGGCACCTTGGAGAGCCGGCGACTCGACGGGGACACAGCGCCGGCGGTGCCCCCCGCCGGCCGTGACTGGTGGATTCAGCAGCAGACCGGGAGCCAGGTGTCCCAGACCTTCGATCTGGACGCCGCTCCGAACGTCATCGTCATCGCCCCCGCCGATGGAAAGGGCGATCTCCAAGGAGCCACGGTGACCATGCAGATAGCCGTCCACGGTGTCCTGGCATTCTGTATCATCGGCCTCGCCGGGGTCGTCCTGGCACTGGGCGGTGCCCTGTTCTTCTTCCTGCGCGCCCGCCGTACCGTTGGCCGGCGCGGGAGGACGGGCCGGGGCTCCGGTCGTGGTCGGTCTGGTCGGTCCGATTCGGATCGCGCCGGTCGCTCCGGTTCCGGCCGTTCTGATTCGGGCGGCCGAAGCGCCGGCCGGGAGCGTGCGGCCCCTACCGGCCGTGGGCGCCACGGCGCCACCTCGCGGCGTGGAGTGGCCGCCGGAGCCGTGGTGCTGGGCACCGTGGTCGGCGTCTCCGGATGCGCGCCCCTGCCCGTGGCCCAGCCCGCCGACCCCACCATCAAGAGCTACAGCCGCGTTCCCCTGGCCACCGGCCAGGCGGGGGACTTCATGACCGGCTATGTGAAGGGCCTGGACAAGGCGCTGCAGAACGGTGGGAAGAACCTCGACGCGCTCCAGGCCGACCCGCTGCGCAGCCGCACGGAGGCCGAAATCCTCATCGCCAAGGCGGAGAAGAAGAAGCTGAGCGCCGGCGCCTTCGAATCGGTGGTGGCCGGTGGCCGTTCCTTCGACGCCTACCCCATGTGGTTCATGGCCTTTGCCAAGGTCGCGGGCAGTGACGATACCGTGGAGGCCCTGGTGGCCCGGCGCGATACCGCTGCCAGTGACTGGTCGGTTGTGCAATCGCTCTTCCTCCCGGCAGCGTCTGCGCCCCAGCTGGCCGCGGACGCCGCAGGGGCAGTGGCGCCGGCCCCCGGCGAGTTCACCGACCTGGATCGCGGGGCCACGGAGGCCCTGCTGAAGTACCTGCGGGCGGAGCCGGGCAAAACGCAGAAGGAAGCGGCGGGAATCCAGCTCGAGGGCAGGGCCTTCAGTGACTTCCGCGCCTATGTCGACAAACTCGCATCCAAATCGGGCGGTTTCAAGGACGTGGGGGTCACCTGCAAGTCCGTAGAGGAAGCTGCCGATCTGTCCGCGATGTCGCTGAGCACCAGGGAGGGTGCTGTGTCCCTGGGCGAGATCCGCTGCACCGTTGAGGCCACAGCCTCGACGAATGCCAGCGTCGACATGGGCAATGACGTCGAGGCGCTCATCACCGGGGACAAGAACCGCTCCACCGTCGTCATCGACGTGGCCCTGCCGTACATGCTGCAGGCCAAGGGGCAGGGCTCCCGGCCCTCGGACCTCGACGATGCGGAACTCAGCGCGGCTGGTGACGGCTGGTTCATGGTCGGTGCCAAGACCCGGGGCAAGCGCACCCAGGGGTAGGGACCGCGCGCGTCCGGGCGGAGGCGCTGCCCTCCGGTAGGCTGGAGCCCATGGCCTCGACCGACCTGAACGATCAAGCGGCCACCGACACCGCGATCGGAGGTGCCCTCGCACGGGCGCTGGACGCGCTCTATGGAGACGAGCTGCGCGCCGGTACCGCCGTCCTGACCGATCCGGAGGTCCGCCCCGGGTTGCCCGATGGGCTGGAGGCGACACTGCGCCGCCTTGCCACGGCCGATGACGTCGACATCCGCATCATCCTCGGTCCCGAGCTGGGCCGGCCCCGCAATGCCACGCTCAACAGCTGCGATGTGGCAGTCGGCCGGCTGCTGAGTGCTGCCGAACTGGACGATGGCGGACCCCGGATTCTGATCTACCAGCAGATCGCCCGGGTCCGGGGCCGGCCACTGGTCTACGCCTCCGGTCCGAAGGGGATGAGCGGGCGCCTGGTGGGGGTGAGCGACTACACGGATATGCGCGGGGACTTCCTGGCCGATCCGGAGCGTTTCATGTCCTACAACATCGCCGCCGGCCGCGCCTGGCTGGGACTTGGCCCAAAGCCGGACCTGGCGGACTACACGGACCGGGGCTTCACCCGCGAAACCGTGTCCACCCTGGAAGTCGCCGAGGAAGCGGGAACGAACCTGGTGGCGCTGGGCGCGACGACGGCCACGGTCGCCGCCGCGCTGAGCTGGGTGATCCTGCGCCGCAACAAGGGGATGGCGGGCGTGCTCGAACCCACCGAGCTGCCCCGCCGGGTGCGCTCCAGGGCCTCCGCTGCTATCCGCCGGACCTATGACGAAGTACCGGCGGACCGCGTGTTGGCGCTGGCGGCCGAGGACCCCGGTGGACGCGCGGCACGTACCGTTGGCGCGCTGCACGGGCTCGCGGAGGCGATCGGCGCGCTGCAGGCCCGCCACGCCGCCGGCGGGTTGAGTCCCGTGGATATGGTGGCCCTATGGCTGATGGACCAGCGCTGGGACGAACTGCTCCGCCATCCGGAGGCCGAACCGACCGGGCACTGCTTCTTCAACCCCCTGCACGGCCGGGCGGATTCGACCGTGCAGTTCCGCAGCCGGCACGGGGCGCTGAGCGTGCCGACCTGTTCCGACTGCGAAACCGCAGTGGAGTCGGGTACGCGTCCCGCTAGTCTCTTGGTCGCACCGGCGCCCGGCGCCACGGCGGTCCCGTACTTCGAATGCGATGACGGCTATGCGCACACCGGATTGGGATCTTTGGCCCCGATCGAATCCGATGTCCCCGGCACACACGGCCCGGCTGTTGACCCGCAGCCCCGTGCGAAGGCGTCGAGTCCGCGTGCGAAGGAGCGGAGCCGGCAGGGCCGGAGCCGGGTTGGGCGGATCTTAGCCGGATCCGCGCTGGTGCTCGGAGCGGTCCTGGCCGGCGGGGGACTGGGCATAGGGGGCAGTCAATACGTCCTGACCCATGCGCTGCCGGTGTCCCAGGCGGATGCAGGGCGCTACGCGGACGACTACGACCGGGCCCGGATCGGCGCCATTCTCGATCACTGGCAGGACGATCCCGTCTACGTCTCGCCGGTCAATGCCGCACTACTCGATCCCGCCCAGCGCGCGTCCTTGGCCGGCACCGCCAGGGACGTGCGGCTGCCGATCTACGTCGCACTGCCGAGCCTGGCCGCCTCGGATGAATCCGGCGGCAGCGTCACGTTGCTGGCCAACCGGTTGGCGGCGGGGCTGGCCGAACGAGGGCAGGACGGGATCGTCTTCGTGGCCACGGGGTATTCGGCCACCATCGCCTCCGCCGGCCGAACTCCCGACGACGAGGCCGCGCGCTTCGAGGTGCTGCATCCCCGGCTTTCCTATACCCGGGCTGGGGCCGCGAGTGAACCGGGGACGCCCGTTGATTTCGCCGGCGCGCTCCACGAAGAAGTCTCCAAGGCCGGCGATATCGAGTGGAACGAAGACGATTCGCAGCCGTATCGGAGTCTGCCCGCCAAGCACGACAGGGAGTCCTTCGGCATCAGCCCATCGGCCTCACAGTCCAGCTTGCTGCGCGGGACCCTGTCCGGCGGAGTGATCGGCGGACTTGCCGGTGGTGCGCTGGGCGGCGTGCTGATCGCCATCGGCAAGCATCGACGGAAGGACACGGAGACATGAGTTCGCTGAGCTATTCCGGTGATATCGCGAAATCCCTGGCCGAGGATCCCCTCTACATCGATCCCGCGGCGCGTCCCGATATCAGGGAGACGACCGTGAACTCCCTGCAGCAGGCGTTGGAGGACGGCGGCGGGGTGCCGGTCTACGTGGTGATCGTGCCGGCGGATCGCTCAGACGTGTCAGATCTGGGCACGCTGGTCGCGGCAGCGCGCGAGGACCAGGGCGTGTACCTGGTGATGAAGCCGCAGACCGGCACCGTGTGGAGCAAGGTCGACGTGGATGCGGCGGACCGGTCCGATGTGCTGGCCAGAATGAATGCGGCCGGGCAGGACAACGAAAGCCAGGACCCACCGCCGGTGCAGGCCGTGACCTATGTCGAGACCCTGCGCGATCCGAATTTCACCAAGCCCGAGCGCAAGACCGGCACCGGCTCACACCACTCGTCCGCGTCATCGCCACTGGAGATCTTCGATTCCGGAGCGGGGGTGATCTTCACAGTGGTCCTCGTCCCGGTGCTGATCCTGGCGGCCGGGGCGGTCGTCTGGCAGATGCGCCGGTCGCCCAGGCGGAAGGCGCCCGCTCCGTATCGCCTGCCGCGGCGGATCCTCGACCAGGCGGGGGAACTGCAGCGCCGCGATCTGGCGCGGGAGCTCTCCGCCGACAGCCTGCACATCGCCGGACGGCTGCGCGACTTCGACGTCAGCGGTTTGGACGCCCAGCGGGCCGAGCTCGTCGAACACGGGCTGGACGCCTACACTCTGGCCGCCGGGATCGTCGACGATCCACAGGCCGGCCGGGTGGATCTGGCCGGGGCCCTGGTCCTACTGAACCTGGCGGGCAGGGACCTCGATGAGCTCGAGCGCGGTGGCCGTACCGGCGCCACGCGGTCGGGGCCGGACAAGGCCGGGCGGAAGGGCAGAGCAGTGGGGAGCAGGGCTCGACGCGCTGCGATCAGGCGCGGGGAGACGCTGTGCGTCTTCGATCCGGGACACGGCGCGGCGCAGACCACCGTGCGCGGCGAGCGGGCCACCACTTCGGCCACTGGCCAGAAGCTGCCGGCCTGTGCGGCCTGTGCCAAGGACTTGGCGGCCGGGCGGCAGCCCGACTGGCTCTACGACGGCAGCCGGCCCTACGCCGAGGGGGATTCGATCTGGGCGCGGACGCTGTTCGGCTCCGTGGGCGAGGACCTGGTCGCCCAACTGCAGCGGCGCGGCTGAACCGGTGTCCGGGTGCCGGCGCGCCTGTGACCCGGGCCGGGTGGCAGCGCCCGGGGACGAGGGGGCGGAAGCCTCAGGCGGCCTCGGTCCCGGTGTCCTGGGCGCCGTCCTCCTGCGCCGCGACCCGCTTGCCGATGCCGAAGAGCCACCACAGGCCCAGCACGGGCAGGAACAGCGGCACACAGCCGTATCCCACGCCGAAGCCCGACCAGACGCTGGCCTTGGGGAACAGCTGGGGCTCCATGAAGCTGAGGATGCCCACCGCGATGACGCCCACCAGTTCGATCGCGCAGCACGCGATCGCTGCGTGATGGCTGCGCTTGCTGCCGCGCACGAAGCACACGGTGGCGACGATGTAGATGATCGCGGCGATGAGCGAGAGGATGAAGGACACCGGGGCCACGGAGAACTCGCGGATGATCTGGGAGAGCGCGCGCATGGTCGCGGCCAGGGCGAAGATTCCGTAGACGGCGGTCAGGGCGCGGCCCAGGCCGGTGTGCATCGCGGAGTAGGGGCTTGTCTGCGCCGGATCCTTGGGAGCGCGCCCGCGCTTCAGAGCCATATCTGGTCCATCCTCACAATCATTACGATGACGGTCAGCCCGGTCAGGGCCAACACAAGGGGCCCCCACCTGGTCAGTTCGATGAATGCCCAGCCTCCCGCCAGCGGCACCAGCACGATCGCGGTGAGCACATAGCCGAAGAACAGCAGGGCGTCGGTGCCGCCGGCCTGCGGCCACAGCACGATGCCCAGGACCAGTTGCACCAGCAGCCCCAGCAGGAGCACGCCGGTGAAGACGATGAGCGCCATATTCGCCGGTTTGTCACGGATCGCCTGCACCCCCGCCCAAACGGTGAGCACGCCGCAAAGGGCATAGAGCGTGTAGGTCAGCAGGGTAAGCACGACGTTCAGCTTATCAACCGGAGCGGGCCCTCCGCCGCGTGGTCAGGCCGTCCGGTCACGCCGCTTGGCGCACATGTCCGCGGGCCATCCACAGACCGAGGACCGCAAGCACCGCACCCAGGCACAGGTACAGGCTGATGGGCCAGGACTGGCCGCCGAAGGAGCTCAGCAGCCAGGTGGCGATCGTCGGGGACAGGCCGCCGCCGAGCACGGCGCCGATGTTGTAGGACACCGCCACCCCGGAATAGCGCAGTTCGGGGGCGAACAGGGTGGTGAACCAGTGGGCCATCGGGCCGAACAGCACACCGCCCATCGCATAGCCCCCGGCGATCGCGATGGTCGCCGCGACCGGGGTGCGCAGATCGAACAGCCAGAAGAACGGGAAGGCCCACAGCAGCATGAGAACCGCGCCGGTTGCCATCACCCGGGTCAGCCCCAGCTTGTCGGCCAGCCAGGCGGAGCCGACCACCGTGACCAGGTGGGCCACTGAGCCGATCAGGCCCGCGGTCAGGATGTCCTGGCGGTCCATGTGCAGAGCCTCGGTGCCGTAGGCCATGGAGAAGGAGTTGACGATGAAGATCGTGAGGTTGAAGCCCAGATTGACCAGGATCCCGGCCACCAGCATGAAGGATGCGGTGCGCAGCACCCGGCCCAGGGGCAACCGGGCGACGTGGCCGGTGGCCTTGACGCGCTTGAACTCCGGGGATTCGTCGATGCCCAGGCGGATGTAGAGGCCCACAGCCACCAGGACCAGGGACAGCCAGAAGGGCACCCGCCAGCCCCAGGTCAGGAAGGCGTCGCCGCTGAGTGCGGTGGCCAGAGTGAAGGCCAGGGTGCCCAGGATGGAGCCCAGCGGGGAGCCGGCGGTGGCGAAGCCGCCGAAGAAGGACTTGCGGCCGGCCGGTGCGTGTTCGGTGATCATGACGAAGGCCCCGCCCTGCTCACCGCCCATGAAGAAGCCCTGGCACAGGCGCAGCAGCAGCACCAGGATCGGAGCCGCCATACCCCAGGTGGCGGCCGCGGGGATGCAGCCGATCAGCGCGGTGCACAGGCCGGTGGCGGTCAGGGTCAGCACCAGCATCCGCTTGCGGCCCAGCCGATCGCCGAAGTGGCCGAACACGATCCCGCCCAGCGGCCGGGCCAAGAAGCCCACGCCCATGGTGGCGAAGGCGACCAGGGTGCCCAGCAGCGGATCGTCCAGGGTGAAGAACACCTTGTTCAAGACGATGGCGCTGGCCAGCCCGTAGATGATGAAGTCGTAGAGTTCTACGGCGGTGCCGATCCCGGCGGCCACCGCGACGCGGCGCACGGAAGTGGCTGCCGGTGATTCGGGTACCGGTGCTGTGGGATCGTGGGCCGTGTGGGTCGAAGCGGTGGCGGAGGGATTCTGCGGGGTGGTCACGGCCTCCACTGTAGAACCTCTGTGACCGACGGCGCGCAGCTGTCCGCTATACGTCCACCAAGCCAGGTTCTAAACTGGACGGGTTATGCGTGCATACTTCGACCACGCCGCGACCCATCCCATCCAGCCGGAGGTGCTTGCGGCCTACACCAGGGAGCTGGAGCGGATCGGCAACCCCTCGGCCCTGCACACCGACGGCCAGGCGGCCCGCCTGGCGATGGAGGACGCCCGCCGCACCCTGGCGGGTCTGCTGCACTGCGATCCCAGCGAGGTCATCTTCACTTCCGGCGGCACGGAGGCGGACAATCAGGCGCTCAAGGGACTGTGGTGGTCGCGCAATGACGGTGCCCGGCACACGCCCGTGCCCGGCCGCCCCGGCACCTTCACCGTCGAACTGCCCCGGCCCCGGCTGCTGGTGTCGACGATCGAACACCATGCGGTGATCGAAACCGCCCAGTGGCTGGAGACCCAGGGGGCCGAGGTCGTCTGGCTGCCCGTGGACGCGGCTGGCCGGCTCGACTTGGACGCCTACGCCGCCGCCCTGGACGAGGCCCCGGAGCGCACCGCGCTGGTCAGCGTGATGCTGGCCAACAACGAGGTCGGCACGATCCAGCCGATCGCGCGGATCGCGCAGCTGGCGCACGCCCACGGCATTCCCGTGCACACCGATGCGGTCCAGGCCTTCGGACAGATCCCGGTGGACTTCGCGGAACTGGGTGTGGACGCCCTGAGCATCTCCGGGCACAAGATCGGCGCGCCGGTGGGGGTGGGGGCCCTGATCCTGGGCCGGAACCTCAAACCGGTGCCCGTGCTGCACGGGGGAGGGCAGGAGCGCCAGATTCGCTCCGGCACGCTCAACGTGCCCGCCGCCGTGGCCTTCGCCACCGCTGCGCGCCTGGCACTGGCCGACGTGGACGAACGCGCCGGGCACCTGTCCGGACTGCGCGACCGCTTGATCGCCGGAGTCGAGGCCGCAGTCCCCACTGCGCACCTGTCCGGTGCGCGCGGGGCCCAGCGCCTGCCGGGCAATGTGCACTTCGTGTTCGACGGCTGCGAGGGCGACTCCCTATTGTTCCTGCTGGACTTCGCCGGCTTCGACACCTCGACCGGCTCGGCCTGTCAGGCCGGGGTCAACCGGCCCAGCCATGTGCTCATGATGATGGGACGCGATGAGGATGCGGCCCGTTCCACCCAGCGCTTCAGCCTGGGAATGGAAACGACGGTCGCCGACGTTGACCGTCTTATCGAGGTGTTGCCGCAGGTGGTGGCACAGGCGGGGAAGGCGGGGATGGTCTCGGCCACGCCCGCCTGGATGCGCGATGCGTTGAACTGAGGGCACATGGTGCCGAGGGCGCGCCGCCGTCGGGCCGGTACGGCCGGGTCGATGAGCGCGGCGAGGGAAACAGACGAACGAATGGGGAAGAGGGAACAGCGGTGAAGATTCTGGCAGCGATGTCCGGCGGAGTGGATTCCGCGGTGGCGGCGGCGCGCGCCGTGGACGCGGGCCACGAGGTCGTGGGCGTGCACTTGGCGCTGAGCCGTATGCCCGGGACCCTGCGCACGGGTTCGCGCGGCTGCTGCACGATCGAGGACTCGCGCGATGCGGCCGTGGTGGCCGGCAAACTGGGCATCCCCTTCTACGTCTGGGACTTCTCGGAGCGGTTCAAGGAGGACATCGTCGATGACTTCATCGCCGAATACTCCCAGGGCCGCACCCCCAATCCGTGTATGCGCTGCAATGAGCGGATCAAGTTCGCAGCCCTGTTGGACCGGGCACTCGCCCTGGGCTTCGACGCGATCACCACCGGCCACTACGCCGAGGTCATGTTCGATGCCGCCGGCAACCCCGAACTACACCGCGGGGTGGACATGAACAAGGACCAGTCCTATGTGCTCGGCGTGCTCACCGCCGAACAGCTGCGCCACTGCTACTTCCCGATCGGGGCCTCGGCGTCGAAGGCCGATGTCCGCGCCGAGGCCGCCGAACGCGGCTTCTCCGTGGCCAACAAGCCCGATAGCTACGACATCTGCTTCATCCCCGACGGGGACACGAAGGCGTGGCTGAGCGATAAGATCCCGATGCGCCCCGGCCTGATCAAGGACGAGTCCGGCGAGGTGCTGGGCGAACACGACGGTGCGATGACGTACACGATCGGCCAGCGCAAGGGCCTGCACCTGGAGCGCCCGGCCGCCGACGGCAAACCGCGCTACGTCACGGGGATCGACGCGCAGTCGAACACCGTGACCGTCGGCGGGCGCGCCAGCCTGTCGGTCGACCACCTGGACGGCATCCGCACTACCTGGTGCGGCGTGGCGCCGGCCGAAATGGGCTCGGGGCCCGAATCCGCGATGGACTGCCAGGTGCAGATCCGCGCGCACTCCGAACCGGTGGACGCCCGCGTCTGGCTGGGCGATTTCGTGGCCGAGGCCCCGCAAAGCGAATACAATGTGCCGACCCCGCGGCCGGCCGGCAGGCTGCTGCACGTGGACGTGGCCGAGCCCCTGTCCGGGGTGGCACCGGGCCAGACGATGGTCGTCTACGCCGGCACCCGGGTGCTGGGCCAGGCGACGATCGACAAGGCCAGCCGCCTGACCCCGGCCTGAGCCTTCGTGCTGCTCAGGGCCCTCATGTTGCTCAGGCGGTGTGCTGG
Source organism: Brevibacterium moorei (assembly GCF_024580735.1). Classification (GTDB taxonomy): domain Bacteria; phylum Actinomycetota; class Actinomycetes; order Actinomycetales; family Brevibacteriaceae; genus Brevibacterium; species Brevibacterium moorei. Next base: position 24,392 of record NZ_JANIJX010000019.1, read on the forward strand.
CGCAGGCCCTTGCGCTCCTTGGCCAATTCGGCCTCGACGAATGCCTTGAGATTGCGGATCGAGGCCTGTTCGGTCTCCGGGGTGACCGTGCTCGAATCGGAGCCGTTCGCGTCCTTGACCACGGTGCGGGAGAAGCGCGTGCCGCCGGGCACCTCCTCGAAGGAGTAGACGATGGACGCCTCATAGCCCATCGGCTGGATCGTCACGTGCCGGCCCCGGACGTATTCGCTGACCGTCCAGGTCAGTTCGACGGTGCCGTGTGGGCCGTTGATGTACTCGGTGAATTCGTCGCCCTTGAGGAACGGCCGGTTGACGGTCCCGCACACCGAGCGGGTCAGCACATGCCAGGTGGGCCAGAAGCGCGCCTGCGTGACAAGGTCGAAAACTGGTTCGACAGGACCGTCGATGGTGATCTCAAGTGGAATGCTGGTCAATATAACCTCCTGATGTGCGGGCTCTGGGGGCCTGTCCCGAAGAGCACCCACCGAGGCTACTCCCGTCTTCGGCGGACCCGCTAATCTTGTGCTCATGGATTCGCAGAACGCAGTCACCGCATCCTGGGCATCGCCGATCACCGCCGAACACGTCGCAGTCGGTGCCAGGCCCGTGAGCCGGGCCCGGTTCGCAGGACCGCCCGGGGCCATCCGGGTCTACTACTCCCAGCGGATCCCCACCGAGGCCTCCCGGATCGGCATCTTCGCCAATGACTCCGGCGTCGCCGAGGACGCCGTGTCCGTTCTGCCCGCACCCTATTCCGCGCACTCGCGGGTGCACGAATACGGCGGCGGGGCCTGGGCCGTGGCCGCCGACCACACCATCACCTTCGTCAACGCCGCCGATCAGCGCCTCTACCGGTTCAACCCCGTCACCGACCCCGGTACCCCGCCCGTCGCGCTGACCCCGGAGACGGACCGGGCTGTGCGCTACGGGGACCTGGACTATTCGGCCGGACGTCTGCTGGCCGTGCGCGAGTCCTACGATGCGGCGGGCACCGTCACCCGGGCCATCGTCGAGGTCGCAGAGGGGACCACTGCCGCGGAACCGGGCGGCTCTGCGGAACCGGATGCTGCCGCGGACCAGGGCCGGGCCTCGGCCCCGGAGGCTGTGCGCGAACTGGCCGCCGGCCCCCACTTCCTCGCCTTCCCCCGCATCTCGCCGGACCACGGCTTCCTCAGCTTCATTGGCTGGGACCACCCGGACATGCCATGGGACCAGACGAAGCTCTACCTGGTCGCCCATCCCGGCACCGCGGGGGCCAGCGCACCGGTGGCAGTGTTCGGCCGGGCGGACGAATCAGTGCTGCAACCCGAATGGCTGTCGAACACGACCCTGTCCGTCATCGCCGACCGCAGCGGACACTGGCAGCTGTACTCGCTATCCGCCCCCGCCTTCTTCCAGGTCGCCTCCGGTGGATTCGCCGCCGAACCGGCCGAGGAGTCCGAACTCCTGGTCACCGAGGGCGAAATCGGTGGACCCCTGTGGAACCTGGGCGCCCGCTGGTACCTGCCGGTGCAGGGCGGCAACCGGATCCTGGCGGAATCGCGCTTCGGGACCTCGCAGATGGTGTGGACCGACGGGGCCGGAACCGACGACGTCCTCGAATGCGATCTGGAGACCTTCTCCCTGCAGGACTACCGCGACGGCCTGGCCCTGGTGATCGGCGGATCCGCCGACCGGATCACCGGGCTCTACCTTTACGACGTGACCGTCGGAAGCGCCCAGGCGCTCGCCCTTAGCCTCGAACTGCCGGTGCCCGCGTCCTATCTGCCGCAGGGACATGCGGTGGAGATCGACGGGGTGCACGCGATCGTCTACCCGCCCCACAACCCTGAGCACCCGCAGCCGGGAGCCGGTCCCGCTGCGGGCGCGGCAGCCGGAGGTAATGCGGAACCCGCAGCGGAGGGCACAGCGGGCAGCGCCGCCGCACCCGCTCCCTTCGTCGCCTTCGTCCACGGCGGGCCCACCAGCCAGTCGGTGCCGCAGGTCAGCCTGCACCACGCCTACTTCACCAGCCGGGGGATCGGCGTCGTGGACGTCAACTACTCCGGATCCACCGGCTACGGCCGCGCCTACCGCGACGCCCTGCGCGGGCACTGGGGTTTCGCCGACGTCGCCGACACCGTCACCGTGCTCCAGGGCCTGGCCCGGCAGGGCACGGCCGATGCGGACCGGCTGGCGATCAGTGGCGGTTCGGCCGGCGGCTGGACTGTTCTGCAGGCCCTGACCCGCACCGATGTGTTCGCCTGTGGCAGCGACTACTACGGCGTGGCGGAACTGTCGAAGTTCATCACGGAGACCCACGACTTCGAATCGCAGTACATCTGGCGGCTGATCGGGGTGGATCCGCAGGCACCCGACCGGGAGGAGCGCCTGGCGGAACTGGCGCCGCTGAACCACCTGGCGGACCTGGACGTGCCGGTGGCGATCTTCCAGGGCGAACAGGACCCGATCGTCCCACCCAGCCAGGCCCACCGCCTCATCGCCGGACTGCAGGACAAGGGCCAGGTCTACGTCGCCGAGTTCTATCCGAACGAGTCCCACGGCTTCACACGGGTGGAGAACATCGCGGACAGTCTGCGCAGCGAGCTGGGCTTCTACTGCCGCATCATGGGCCTCGACGCCCCAGGCGTGCCGCCGGTGCACCTGCGCGGCCGGGGCCGCAGCTGATGGGGGAGGAGCTGATAGGGGGCGAGGACCGTCCCGAGATCCTGGCCTCCTCATCCGGCCTGTGGCCCGGCGAGGACCCACGGCAGGCCGCCTCCGGCGCCTTCGCAGCACTGGCCATGGGCTACCCGCCCGTGCCCTGGACGGGTGTGGCGCGCGAGGTCAGGGGAACCCCGCGTGGGGGAACCGGCACCGGTACGGCAGCCGGGACACGTACGGCCGCCGGGACACGTGCGGCAGCCGGGACCGGTGGGGCCACCGGGAGCGGGCCGGGCAGCAGGGGAGCGGACTCCGGTTCCAGCGCATGGATGATCGACCCGATCGGCACGGCCCTGGCGCTGTGCGATGGGCTCAGCGCCGACCTCGGCTCCTTCGGCTGGCGCCTGACCTTGAGCTCGCAGGGCTCGCGCGACCGTGACCTGGCGCGCGTCGAATCGCTGCTGGCGCGCACCCTGGAGGCCTGCGAGGAATACGGCACCGGTTTCGACGGGCGCACCATGCTCACCCTGCCCGGTCCCTGGGCCCTGCTGCGCCGCCTGGGCCTGCCGGGCGGCAACCCTGCCCTGGCTGATGCCGGCGCCAGACGCGACGTCGTCCAGGCCTATGCCCTCGGGGCCAGTGCCCTGCTCGACCGGTACGAGCGCGCCCTGGGGACACGGCCTCGCGTCCGGCTGGTCGAACCCGATCTGGACGAACTGCTGACCGGCCGGGTCCCAACGGTTTCGGGCTACCGGGCCCTGCCCGCAGTGCCGGACAGTCAGGTCACCGCGGCCCTGCGTTCGTTCATCGGACGCACCGGCGAGGACACGATCCTCACCCTGCCCGGGCTGTCCACTGTGACGATCCGCGGCAAGGCGATCGCACACGCCTCCCTGGCCGCAGACGCCGGGGTGACCGCGCTCGCGGTGCCGCTGCCCGCGGGCGACGCCGAGGCCGTGCTGCGGCCGTGGGAGGCGATCGCCGGGGCGCACGAGTCGGGAACCCAGATGTGGGTGCGCCTGCCGGCGTCGGCGGGGTTGCGCGCCGGGCGGGTCAGGACATGGCTCGAAGCCGTGTCAGTGCCCTGGCATAGGCTTGGCATGAACCCGCACGATCTGACGGGTGTAGGAGTATTGACGGGTATCGAACCGGTCGCAGCCGGCCGGTTCGGTCCCGTGCGCGCCGTGCCCGATGATCCGGGCTATGGCGCCGCCCAGTTCGCATTGGCGGCCCACCTGGGCCAGGCAGTTAGGGAAGAACATGAGTAGTCCGTCCGCAGACTTCACCCTCCGCGATCCGGAGGCCATGGACCCGGCGGACCGGGAACGCTACGCCGCGGCACTGCGCTCGGAGATCGAGAAGCACCGCAGCGCCTATTACGACCAGGACGCTCCGCTGATCTCCGACGCGGAATACGACGGCCTGGTCCGGGCTCTGGAAACCCTGGAGACGGATTTCCCGGAACTGGCGAAGAACGATTCGCCCACCCAGACCGTCGGTGGCACCGTCGACACGGCCTCGTTCACCGCGGTCGACCACATTGCCCGGATGTATTCGTTGGACGATGTGTTCTCCGAGTCCGAACTCGACGAATGGTTCGCCAGGGTGGCCGGCCGGATCCCGGCGGGCACCCACTACCTGACCGAACTCAAGATCGACGGCCTGGCCTGCAATCTGCTCTACGAGGACGGCGTGCTGGTGCGCGCGGCCACCCGCGGCGACGGGGTGACCGGCGAGGACATCACCGTCAACGTCCGCACCATCGCGGACATTCCGCAGCGCCTGGACACAGAATTCCCGCCCAAACAGGTGGAGATCCGCGGCGAGGTCTTCTTCCCCGTGGAGAAGTTCGCCGACCTCAATGCCTGGTTGGTCGAGGCGGGTAAGCCGCCGTTCGCCAACCCCCGCAATGCCGCAGCGGGATCGCTGCGCCAGAAGGACCCGAAGGTCACAGCGCAGCGGCCCCTGCACATGCTGGTCCACGGCATCGCCGCCTGGACGCCCTATGACGACAACCACGCCGAACCGGTGCGCCAGTCGGAGGTCTACGGTGTGCTGCGCGACTGGGGCCTGCCCACCAGCCCGTATTTCAAGGTCTGCGAAACCCCGGCGCAGGTCCACGACTACATCCGGTACTACGGCGAACACCGCCACGATGTGCTCCACGAGATCGACGGGATCGTCGTGAAAATCGACGAACTGGCAGTCCAGGCGGACCTGGGATACACCTCGCGGGCGCCGCGTTGGGCCAGCGCTTTCAAGTATCCGCCGGAGGAAGTCACGACCGAGCTGCTCGACATCCGCGTGCAGGTGGGTCGGACGGGTCGGGTCACGCCCTTCGCGGTGATGGAGCCCGTGCACGTGGCCGGTTCCACCGTGGAGCGCGCCACCTTGCACAATGCGCACGAGGTCAAGCGCAAGGGCGTCCTGATCGGCGACACCGTGGTGCTGCGCAAGGCCGGGGACATCATCCCGGAGATCTTGGGGCCGGTGGTGGCGCGCCGCGACGGCACCGAACACGCTTTCGTCATGCCCACCCACTGCCCGGATTGCGGCACTGAGCTGGTGGAGCAGAAGGAGGGTGACAAGGACCTGCGCTGCCCCAACTCCCGGTCCTGCCCCGCCCAGATCGCCAACCGCGTGGCCTACCTGGCCTCGCGGGCGGCCTTCGACATCGAAATGCTGGGCGAGGAGGCCTCCCTGGCCCTGACCCAGCCCTATGCGCCGGCGGATGCGCCCCTGAAGTCGGAGGCCGCCCTGTTCGATCTGACGGTCGAGGACCTGGCCGGCGTGGTGGTGGAGCGCGAGGTGAAGAAGGACGGGGTGCCCACCGGCGAGGTCGAACGCCTGCACTACTTCTATACGAAGCCGGAATACTATCTGCGCGGGGAGAAGAAGGGGCAGCTGAAGAAGGCCGCGGCACCGCGCAAGAACACCCTGGAGATGTTCAAGCAGATCGAGGGCGCGAAGTCCCAGCCGCTGTGGCGGGTGCTCAACGCGCTGTCGATTCGGCACGTGGGCCCGGTGGCCGCACGCCTGCTGGCCGCGCACTTCGGTTCGATGGACGCGATCCGGCAGGCCACGGCTGAGGAGCTGGCCGAGGTCGACGGGGTGGGCCCGGTGATCGCCGAGGCTGTGGTGGACTGGTTCTCCGTGGACTGGCACGCCGAGATCGTGCAGCGCTGGGCGGCCGCCGGTGTGCGGATGGTTGATGATGCGCCCGCAGGCGGTGTCCCGGATGCCCCACAGACTCTGGCCGGGCTGACGATCGTGGCCACGGGTTCGCTGACCGCGTTCACCCGCGACGGCATCAAGGAGGCCATTGTGTCCGCCGGGGGCAAGGCGGCGGGTTCGGTGTCGAAGAAGACGGACTATGTGGTCGCCGGTGACAATGCCGGTTCGAAATTGAAGAAGGCCGAGGACCTGGGCGTGCCGGTGCTCGATGAAGACCAGTTCAAAGAACTCCTACAGAACGGCCCAGTTCCGGAAAACGGTCCCGCGGAACCGGCCGAATCCGGTGAGGAAATTCCCGGCGAGGAAGCCCCCGGTGAAGAGGTTCCCAGAGAATGAGGAGCCCATCCGGTTTGAGAGTGTAGGAAAACCGGCACGGAGGTAGTTCAATCATCCTGCGCCAGGATCGCTCCTTGCCGGTGGTGCTCGTGGGTTGGGTGTTCCTCGGGTGGGGTGCCGGCGCCTTTCGGTGGTACTCGCGAGTTGGATGCTAGTCGGGTTGAGTTCCCGCGCCTTGTCTGTCGTGTCAGATGCGCGCGCATACCCTGCTACCCAGCGCATCTGCTGCCACCGAAACAGAGGGACGTTACTCGGCAAACATCGGAAACTAGTTTCGAATAAACCCTTCCCTTCATGAGTGACACACGATACACTTGAGGTAGGTCAGGAAACCCGCCCCGGACAGCGAAGTCCCGTCAGGTTTTACGGCTCGTCTTCCCCGACATTCATCAAGCACGCACGCGTGTAGCCAGTTCGGCCGGCGTTTCGGTCGGGATACGGGAGGAGGGAAGAGAACATGACCATCGATTCCACCCTCCCACGCGCTGGTTTTCCCGATGACGACCAGAACGCAGGGGTCTTCGGCCGGCCGGCAGACCCCTTACTGACCCCCGACGATTGGGAGCGTCTACAGGAGATCGCTCCGGAACTCGTTCACGCCAGTGAGTCACTCGCTGGTCTGGGTGCCGGTGTGGGCACGGATCCCAGTCTTGACGCTTCCGACCTGCTCCTGGTGCTCAAGGGAATCGAACACCTGTCCCGCGTGACCGCCTCGACCGAGGCTGTTGTTGTGGCGCGTGCCGAACATGAGGTCCCGACTGCCGATTATGGTGCGAAGACTCTTCCGGCCCTGGTGACTCGCCTATTGAGGATTGATGGGGCGGCCGCGAGGCGGCGGGTGCGGTTTGCGCACGCGATCGGTGCCGGCCGGTCTCTAACGGGTGCGCGTCTGGAACCGGCCTACCCCCATGTTGCCCACGCGTTGGCGGACGGGGGTGTGTCGGTGGATCAGGCGCAGGCGGTGATCCGGGAAGTCGAGAAGATCCCCCGCCAGGTGCGGCATGTTCACCATGCCACGGCCGAACGGATGCTCGTGGACACGGTGCCGAGTGTTGATGTGGACCAGATTCGTGTGCTGGGTTCTCGGATCCGAGCCTATCTGGATCCTGATGGGCGTTTCGCGGAGGTTCCGCCGTTGGTTGATGAGTACCACGTGACCGTGACTCCGCGGAGGAATGGTGCGTGGAATCTCACGGGTCTACTGGATCCGGTGACGGGTGGGAAGTTGCATGGGCTCTTGACGAATCGGCAGGAACCTGGACAGGACACGACTGAAGTGAACTCCGGGGAGGTCCAGCGAGTCGGCACCGGTGTGCCCGACGGTGCGGAATCCGTTACAGCTGATGTGCCGCCCGGTGACCTACCACCTCAGGACCTGCCGGCTAGCGCGGCGACGGTTGATGGCCGGCCCACCACGAAGGCGGATCATCCGTTTGGGTATCGGGAGCGGCCCGATGGTGCCAGGCGTCATGACATGTTCGCCACCTTGATTGACCGGGCTGCGGGTTCGGGTCCGCAGGGTGCGGGCATGGCCCTGGTGGTCACGGCGACTGCTGAAGAGTATGCGCGGGGGAAGGCGGAGGTGGAATCCACTGCCGGCCCGATCGGGTTACAGGATCTGGAGTCCCTTTCTCCGGGTGCGCTCGTGTATTTCCAGGCCAACCAGCCCGGGACGCGGGAGGTGACCGTGAGGAGTGCGGGCAGGTTTGCTACGCGGCGGCAGGTTGAGTTGATTGCGGCCAGGGATCGGGGGTGCACGTTCCCGGGTTGTGATATGCCGGTGGGGTGGTGCGATGCCCACCATATGATCCCCTGGTCCACTGGTGGACCCACGACGGTATCGAATCTGACCTTGGCGTGCCGGTTCCATCACACGTGGCATGACCAGCATGGGTGGAGGGCCGAGTTGATTGGTGGTTTGCCGGCGTGGATTCCACCCCGGCATGTCGATATCGAACAGCGACCCCTATTCCATTCCCGGTTCACTGCCGCCCTGACCGATATCAGTGCTGCGAGGAATGAGGCGGGTTTGCCGCCGGTGTGGGTGCCGGAGGATTTCTCCCCACCTGACTGGAACGCAGAATCGGACCCACCCGATCCACCAGACCCGCCGAACTCCTCAGGACTATCCAGTACTACGAGCAAAGACCCTGCGGGTTCTGGCGGCATGCCGTGGGGCACTCAGGGGTCCTATGCAACGGATGCAGGCACCGACCCTGACGATACGGACGTCCCACCGTTCTAAACCACGGTAGGAGCCGTCCTAGTCGGTGTCCTTTCTGCACCCTCAAACCGGAAGCCCCGGCGAAAAAGTACCCCGTGAAGAAGTACCCCGTGAATGAGTGCTCGCCGGGCGGCTGTGGTGTCAGCTGCCCGGCGATCACTTATCCGGTGGGCTTAGAAATCAAGGCTCAGCGCTCAATGCCCAGTGTTCAAAGAACAGAGCTCGGGGCTCAGAACTCAGGGTTTAGAACTCAGTGCTCGGTGGCCTTCTCCGCGCCGTAGCCGGTGAGGGACCTGACCTCCATCTCGGATGCCTTCTGCGGATCCTCACCGCGCTTATCGGTCAGCGAACCGATGATCGCCAGCAGGAAGCCCACGGGGATGGACACGATGCCCGGATTGCTCAGCGGGAACCAGGCGAAGTTCACGTCCGGACCGAACATCGAGGTCTCGGCCCCGGAGAACACGGGGGAGAAGAAGATGAGAATCAGGGCCGTGGCCAGTCCGCCGATCATCGACCACACCGCGCCGCGGGTGGTGAAACGCCGCCAGAACAGGCTGAACAGGATAGTCGGCAGATTCGCGCTGGCGGCCACGGCGAAGGCCAGGGCAACCAGGAACGCGATGTTCTGACCCTGCACGCCGATCCCGCCGACGATAGCGACGATGCCGATGACGACCACGGTGCGGTTGGCAACCTTGACCTCGGTCTTGGGGTCGGTCACCTGGCCGTGCTTGATTACGGAGACGTAGATGTCATGGGCGAAGGAAGCCGCAGCCGTAATGGTCAGGCCCGCGACGACCGCCAGGATCGTGGCGAAGGCGACCGCGGAGATGAAGCCCAGCAGCAGCGGTCCGCCCAGCGCGTTGGCCAGCAGCGGTGCTGCGGAGTTGACCCCGCCGGGGGCCTTGGCGATCGTATCCGCGCCGACCATGGCGGCCGCGCCGTAGCCCAGTACCAGGGTGAACAGGTAGAACCCGCCGATGAGGAAGATCGCCCAGACCACGGACTTCTGTGCTTCCTTCGCGGTGGGGACCGTGTAGAAGCGCATCAGCACGTGGGGCAGGCCCGCGGTGCCCAGCACCAGAGCCAGGGCCAGAGACACGAAGTCAATGGGCAGCTTGCCGTACTGTGCCCCCGGCGCCAGCAGCGCCTCGCCGATCTTGTTTTCGGGGTGGTTGACCGCGGCCTCCAACACGTTGTTGAAGTTCATGCCGTGGGAGGCCAGCACCCACAGGGTCATCGCCAGAGCACCGCCGATCAGCAGGAACGCCTTGATGATCTGCACCCAGGTCGTGCCCTTCATACCGCCGATCAGAACGTAGACGATCATCAGCACGCCGACGACGGCGACGACCACCGACTGGCCGACTTTGGAGTCGATGCCCAGCAGCAGGGAGACCAGGCCACCGGCGCCTGCCATCTGGGCCAGCAGGTAGAAGAAGCACACTGCCAGGGTGGTGATGGCCGCTGCCACACGGACCGGCTTCTGCTTGAGCCGGAAGGACAGCACATCGGCCATCGTGAACTTGCCCGAGTTGCGGGTCAGCTCGGCGACCAGCAGCAGGGCGACGAGCCAGGCGACCAGGAAGCCGATCGAGTAGAGGAAACCGTCGTAGCCGTTGATCGCGATCGCGCCCACAATGCCCAGGAACGAGGCTGCGGACAGGTAGTCCCCGGAGATCGCGAAGCCGTTCTGCCAGCCCTTGAAGGAGCGGCCGCCGGCGAAGAAGTCATTTGCGTCCTTCTTCTGCCTGCCGGCCCGCAGCACGATGGTCAGCGTGACGATGACGAAGATAAGGAAGATGGAGATGTTGAGAACGGGGTTGTTCTTGGCCGTCTCGGCCGCCAGAAGTGTGACGTTGTCGGGAATCGGGGAAGTCATTTCAGTTTCCTTCGGTCGGGACCCGGGCTTCGAGCTCATTGCGCAGGGCGTGCGCCTGCGGCTCGATGCGGCGCTTGGACAGCTGCACGTAGACGATCGTGATGACGAACGTCGTGACGAACTGCCCCAGGCCCAGGACGATGCCCATATTGGTCAGGCCGAAGACGGGCTTGGCCATGAAGTCGTGGGCGTAGGCGCCCAGCAGTACGTAGACCAGGTACCAGACCATGAAGAGGGCGGTCAGGGGGAAGGCGATGGAACGATAGGTGCGGCGGAGCCGACCGAACTCCGGTGATCTGTCGACGGCGATGAAATCGATCTGCCCTGATCCAGGACCGGTCTGTGGGGCCGGCGAAGCCTGTGATGTTTCGTCAGTCATAGTGTGTTTTCCTGCTTCTTTGCGGGGATCCCCACTGTGGTGACAGGGCCTCAGGGTCCATGGGGTGCGGGAACCGTGGCACTGTACTTCAGGGGGATCGACACTGCTTCCTTGCGGTGTTGACGAACAGCATATGTGCGTCAAAGCACATTGCCAAGCGCGGGCGTTGCGTTGCCGTTGCATGATGACGAGGTGCGTCGAAACGCCGGCGCTGCGCCCAAAGGGAGAGTAGTGTTGGAATATGGTTGAAGCTTCTACTACTGACGAGAACCTGCCCCTGCGCCGCCTGGGCTTCCTGACCATCGGCCTGTTCGACCCTGCGGATCCGGCCGCCGGCCACGAGGACACCCTGCGGATCATCGCCCACGGCGAAGAGCTGGGGTTCGACTCCGCCTGGGTCCGCCAACGACACCTGCAGTTCGGGATATCCTCGCCCGTGGCCCTGCTGGCCGCTGCCACCCAGCGCACCAGCCGGATCGAACTGGGCATCGCGGTGATCCCGCTGGGTCCGGAGAACCCGCTGCGCCTGGCCGAGGACCTGGCCACCGTCGATGTGCTCTCGGCCGGCCGGCTCAACCCCGGCGTGTCCGTGGGCACTCCCATGCAGTGGGAGCACTGGAAGGATGCGCTCTACCCGGATACCCAGGATCAGGAGGACTTCTCCAAGAAGCGCGTTGAGCGCCTACTCGATGCCCTGGCCGGTGAAGAGGTCAGCGACCTCGGCGGCAAACAGGGAGTGGTGGAGACGTATTCGCGGACCGTGCAGCCGCACGCGCCCGGCCTGGCCGGACGCGTCTGGTACGGAGCCGGGTCGAGGGCCTCGACCGAATGGGCGGCGGCCCACGGGATGAACCTGCTGACCAGCAGCGTGATCTCGGCCGAGGTCGCCGATGACTTCGACACCAACCAGCGCGCGCAGATCGACCTGTACCGCAAGGCGTTCGTCCCCGATCCGCGCTTCGGGGCCCCGGCACAGACTCCGCGGGTCTCCCAGGGCCTGTGCGTGGTGCCCACCGACCATGCGACACCGGAGCAGATCCGCCGCTACACCGCCTGGCGGGCGGAGCGCAGCGTGCGCGACGGCAAACAGTTCGGGCCCAAGAAGACGATGTTCGCAGCCGACCTGGTGGGGTCCTCGGCGCAGATCGCCGAAACCCTGGCGTCGATGGCGGCCTTCCGCGCCGTGGACGAGGTTGCCTTCGCCCTGCCCTTCGACTTCGAGGCCGCCGACTATCTGCAGATCCTCGACGATATCGCCGGCACGCTGGCACCCCAGCTGGGGTGGCGCCCCGGTACCCCTGCTGAGCCGGCGGCCGGGCGACTAGAATAGACGATTGGAGTATCGACCGATGTAGAAAGGGTGGCGGATGCCGTCGCAAACCCCAATCACAACCGAGGAGGTCGCCCACTTGGCCGACCTCGCCCGGATCGCCATGAGTGACACGGAACTGGATGGCCTGGCCGGCGACCTCAACACGATCCTCGCCAATGTGGCCCGCGTATCCGAGGTGGCCACCGACGACGTTCCGGCGACCAGCCACCCGATTCCCCTGGTCAACGTGATGCGCGAGGACGTCGTGTCCGACGCCGTGCTCAGCAGCGAACAGGCCCTGTCGAACGCACCGAAGCAGGCCGACGACAAGTTCCTCGTGCCGCAGATCCTGGGGGAGGAGTGAGCATGTCCAATACCGAACTGACTAAGAGGACCGCGGTCGAACTGGCCGCCGGGCTGGCCGCGGGGGAATACTCCTCGACCGAACTGACCCAGGCGCACCTGGATAGGATCGCGGCGGTCGAACCCACCGTGCACTCCTTCATCACCGTCACCGCCGAATCCGCTCTGGAGACCGCTGCGCGGGTCGATCAGCAGCGCGCCGCCGGTGCCGAACTCCATCCCTTCGCCGGTGTCCCCGTGACGCATAAGGACCTGGTGTCCACCACGGGCATCAAGACCACCGCCGGATCGAAGATGCTTGAGAACTGGGTGCCGCCGTACGACGCCACCGTGTTCAAGAAGACCCAGGAGGCGGGACTGCCGCTGCTGGGCAAGACGAACCTCGACGAATTCGCGATGGGCTCGACCACGGAGCACTCGGCCTTCGGCAACACCACCAACCCGTGGAATCCGGGGCACGTGCCCGGCGGTTCCTCCGGTGGCGCTGCGGCCTCGGTCGCCGCCTTCGAAGCGCCGTTCTCCGTCGGCACGGACACCGGCGGCTCCGTCCGCCAGCCCGCAGCCTTCACCGGAACGGTGGGCGTCAAGCCCACCTACGGTTCGGTTTCGCGCTATGGCGTGATCGCCATGGCCTCGAGCCTGGACCAGGTGGGCCCGCTGGCGCGCACCGTGGCCGATGCCGCCGCCCTGCACCAGATCCTGGCCGGGCACGACCCCTTCGACTCGACCAGCCTGCCGGATGCGGTGCCGGACTTCCTGTCCGCCGCCCAGACGGGCGCCACCGCGGGACTGAAGGGCAAGAAGCTGGGCGTCATCAAGCAGCTGCAGGGCGAGGGCTGGGATGCGGGCGTGCTCGCCACCTTCCAGGAGGCCCTGGCCACCGCAGAGGCCGCCGGCGCCGAGATCGTCGAGGTCGACCTGCCCAGCCTGTCGTACGCGCTCGACGCCTACTACCTGATCATGCCCAGTGAGGCGTCCTCGAACCTCTCGCGCTATGACGGCGTGCGCTTCGGGCTGCGCGAACTGCCCGCCGACGGCCCCGTCACAGCGGAGACCATGATGAAGGCATCGCGCGCAGCGGGCTTCGGCGCCGAGGTCAAGCGCCGCATCATCCTGGGCACCTATGCGCTGTCCGCCGGCTACTACGACGCCTACTACGGTTCGGCGCAGAAGGTCCGCACGCTGGTGCAGCGGGACTTCGCCCGCGCCTTCGAGGTCGCCGATGTGCTGGTCTCGCCCACCGCCCCGACCACCGCGCTGAAGTTCGGCCAGGAAACCGAGGCCGACCCGATGGCCCTGTACCTGGGCGATGTCGCGACGATCCCGGCGAACCTGGCCGGCATCCCCGGCATGAGCCTGCCCGCTGGTGTGAGCGACGGTCTGCCCGTGGGCTTCCAGCTGCTGGCCCCGGCCCGTGAGGACATCCGCCTCTATGGGATCGGCGCAGGGCTGGAAGCCGCGCTGGACGACAAGCGCGGGTCCACCGTATTGGCCGGCATCCCCGAACTGACCGTGGCCTGAGGCTGCGGACTAGAGGAACGAAGGACGAATAAGTGAAGTACCAAGAGGCCATCGAAAAGTACGATCCGGTCCTGGGCATCGAGGTCCATGTCGAGCTGGGCACGACCACGAAGATGTTCGACGGCGCGCCCAACACCTTTGGCGGGGGTCCGAACTCAAACACCACCCCGGTGTCGCTGGGCCTGCCCGGCGCGCTGCCCGTGGTGAACAAGAAGGGCGTGGAATACGCGGTCAAGATCGGCCTGGCACTGGGCTGCTCGATCGCGGAATCCTGCCGCTTCGCCCGCAAGCAGTATTTCTACCCGGATCTGGCGAAGAACTTCCAGACCAGCCAGTACGACGAGCCGATCGCCTATGAGGGCCGGGTCGAGGTCGAGCTGGAGGATGGAACCCTGTTCGAGGTCCCCGTGGAGCGCGCGCACATGGAGGAGGACGCCGGTAAGAACACCCACGTGGGTGGCGCCGACGGCCGGATCCACGGCGCCGACCACTCCCTGGTCGACTTCAACCGGGCGGGCGTGCCGCTGGTGGAGATCGTGACCCACCCGATCGAGGGTGCGGGGGAACGCGCTCCCGAGGTCGCCTCGGCCTATGTCAAGACTCTGCGGGACATCTTCCGCGCCCTGGGCGTGTCCGAGGCCCGGATGGAGCAGGGCAATGTGCGCGCCGACATCAACGTGTCGCTGCGCAAGACCCCGGAATCGCCGCTGGGCACGCGCACGGAGACGAAGAACGTCAACTCCTTCCGCTCGATCGAGCGCGCGGTGCGCACCGAGATCATCCGCCAGGCGGAGATCTTGGACGCAGGCGGCACGATCACGCAGGAGACCCGTCACTTCAACGAGGCCACGGGCGACACCCGCTCGGGCCGGCCGAAGTCGGATGCCGACGACTACCGCTACTTCCCGGAGCCGGACCTGGTGCCGGTCGTGCCGGACCGCGCCTGGGTCGAGTCCCTGCGGGAGAACCTGCCGGAACTGCCCGCGGCCAAGCGGCGCAGGCTGCGCGGCGAGTGGGGCTTCAGCGAACTGGAGATGCGCGATATCGTCAACGCGGATCTGTTGGACCCGATCGAGGACACCGTCGCCGCCGGCGCCAAGCCCGCCGCCGCGCGTAAATGGTGGACCGGTGAGATCGCCCGACAGGCCAAGCAGCTGGAGCGTTCCGCCGCCGAACTGGTCACCCCGGCGCAGGTCGCCGAACTGGCCGGCCTGGTGGCCGATGGGAAGCTCAACGATAAGCTTGCCCGCAAGGTGCTCGAAGGGGTCATCGCTGGCGAGGGCGACCCCGCCGCGGTGATGGCCGCCAAGGGCCTGGAGATCGTGCAGGACGACGGCGCGCTGGAGGCCGCCGTGGATGCCGCGATCGCGGACAACCCGGATGTGGTCGAGAAGATCAAGGGCGGCAAGCAGCAGGCCATCGGCGCGCTGATCGGCCCGATCATGAAGGCCACCCGCGGCCAAGCCGATGCAGGTGCCGCGCGGAAGATGATTCTGGCCAAGCTGGGGCTCTAAGGCTCTAAGGCTCTAAGGCTCTTCGCCGAGTCGTCACAAAAGTCCGTTCAACCCCCGGGTTGGGCGGACTTTTGTGACGGTCCGGCGGATGCTAGGTCCGGCGGATGCTAGGTTTGCTGGGGTCTGGCCCAGAGCTGGGCCGCGCACCAGCAGATGCCGACGATGCAGTGCATTGCGGCCAATCCCCACATGGTGCCTGCGTCGGTCGCCGCGGTCAGCGGGGCCACGGTGCTGAGCACTCCCACAACCAGGCCGATCCAGGCCAACGGCGTGTGGACCTTCGGTGCTTTGCGCTCGATGAGCCAGACGATGACCGCTGCGATGAGCAGTGGGACGAATGACGCCAGCGCGGGCATGAACCCTGCAACGGTGATGATGGGACCGCCGAAGCCGGCTGTCATCGCGGCGCCGGCGGCGTGCGCGATGGCGTAGATGATCGAATTGATGATGGCAGCCGCAAGTCCTGCGGCGATGCCGGCGGTGATGGTGCGTGTCATGACGACCTCCTCCGATTACCCCATAGGTTCCTCCCGCTGTGCGAGGAGGTCAAGGGTTCTTACCGTCGAGGCGTCACACATGTGCGGTGGTGCGCTGGTACCGCGCACATCTGTGACGACTCGGCGGGAGAGGTCAGGTCAGCCGGAGGAGTTCGCGGTGGATCGTGGGGTCGCCGGTGAGCTCGGGGTGGAAGCTGATGCCCAGGATGTTGCCCTGCCGCACGCCGACGATGGCACCCGGTGCATCATGGTCCGCCTCGTTCACGCCGTCCGGGGCGGCTATGGCCGGCCGCCGCGCGATGATATCGACCCCAGGCCCCACCTGTACGACCTGCGGGGCGCGGATGAAGGCGGTGCGCACGGGGCCGAACTCGGTGTCCAGTGCGACCTCGGCCGAATCGATCTGCCGACCGAAGGCATTGCGCCGCACCGTCACGTCCAGCACACCCAGGCTCTGCTGCCCGGGCGCGGGATCCGCGATGCGCCTGGCCAACATGATGAGCCCCGCGCAGGTGCCCAGGGTGGGCAGCCCGCCGGCGATCACCTCGATCAGTCGTTCGCGCAGACCCAGGATCCGGGTCAGCCGGTCGATGGTCGAGGACTCGCCACCCGGCAGCACCAGGGCAGACAATCCTTCCAGCCCGCCGGCCCTGCGCACCAACCGGACCTCGGCTCCCAACCCGGCGAGCAGCTCGGCGTGCTCGCGCACCCCGCCCTGCAGGGCCAGGACCCCGACGGGGCCAGGCACCTTGACGCTCACCAGCCGCGTTCGGCCAGGCGGTGCGGTGCGGGCAGGTCGGCGACGTTGATGCCGACCATGGCCTCGCCCAGGCCCCGCGAGGCCTCCGCGATGGCGGCCGGGTCGTCGTACTGCGCAGTCGCCTTGACGATCGCGGCGGCGCGGGCTGCGGGATTGCCCGACTTGAAAATGCCCGAACCGACGAACACGCCGTCGGCGCCCAGCTGCATCATGAGCGCGGCATCGGCTGGAGTCGCCACGCCGCCGGCGGTGAACAGCACGACCGGCAGTTCCCCGCGGGCAGCGACCTCGCGGACGATCTCATAGGGCGCCTGGAGCTCCTTGGCAGCGACGTAGAGCTCCTCGGGATTGTTCTTGTACAGGGCGGACAGCTGCCCGATCTGCCCCCGGATGGTGCGGATGTGCTTGGTCGCCTCGGACACGTCGCCGGTCCCGGCCTCGCCCTTGGACCGGATCATGGCCGCGCCCTCGGCGATGCGGCGCAGGGCCTCGCCCAGGTTCGTCGCCCCGCACACGAAGGGCACGGTGAAGCGCTGCTTGTCGATGTGGTTGACGTAGTCGGCCGGGGACAGGACCTCGGACTCGTCGATGTAGTCCACCCCCAGGTGCTGAAGGACCTGGGCCTCGACCTGGTGGCCGATGCGGGCCTTGGCCATGACCGGGATGGAAACGGCCTCGATGATGGAGTCGATGAGGTCGGGGTCGCTCATCCGGGCCACGCCGCCCTGGGCGCGGATGTCGGCGGGCACGCGTTCGAGTGCCATCACGGCCACCGCGCCGGAATCCTCGGCGATGCGGGCCTGTTCGGCGGTGACGACGTCCATGATGACGCCGCCCTTGAGCATGTCTGCCAGGCCCCGCTTGACCAGCGGGCTGCCCAGCGTGGGGGTTGCGGGATCGGTGGTGGTCCGCGATGTGGTCGGTCTGGTGTTCTGCGGTGCTTCGTTCAAAAGGGTCATGTGATCATCCTGAACCCGACAAGTGGTCTGACACCAGATCCAGAAAATGCGAGTTGAATTGGACCACTTAGTGATTCGGGTGGATTATGGGTGGCATGGCCCGTACCGCCCGCGGCGTGGATTTGCCGCTGAACCTGCACCTGGAGCCCACCGCCGCGGGGGCACCTGGAACACATGTTCCCCTGCCGGAGCGCATCGCCTGGCAGATTCGCGATCTCATCACCCGGGGAGTCCTCTCACCTGGGCAGATGCTGCCGTCCACGCGCGCCCTGGGTGCTCGCCTGGGGGTGTCAAGGGGAACCGTTGTGACCGCCTTCGAACAGTTGGTGGCCGAGGGTTATCTGGATGCCGAACGAGGCAGTGGAACGGCGGTGAGCGAGGACTTGCGGCTGTTGCCCAAGCCGCTGCCTCAACCGCTGCCCGAACCCGTCCCGAAAACGGTGTCGGGAACCGGGCGGGAACCTCGGCGCAGGGGAGTCGGGCCCGACCCCCGTGTCTCGAGAAGCGAGACACACGAGGCGGGGGATCCTATCGACCTGCGGCCCGCGGCCAGCCGGGGCATCGCCCTGCCGACTCCGCAGTGGCGAGCTGCCTGGCGCGCCGCGGCGGCCGGTGGCGGCGACCAGCCGGAGCCACTGGGATCCTGGGCGCTGCGCGCAGCACTGGCCGAACGCACCCGGCGGGTCCGCGCGGTGGCCGGCACCCCCGCCGACTACATCATCACCGCAGGCGCCCGTGAGGGGCTGCAACTGCTGCTGACCGCGCTGCGGGCCCGAATCGCCCGGCCCACCGAGGCCGCCGGCCGGCCCGTCGGCCAGGCGCGGTCCAGTGCCGGCGCCGCCTGCCGGGACCGGCCCGCAGGCCGACTGCGCATCGCCTTCGAAAGCCCCGGCTACCCCAGCCTGCGCCAGGTCCCCCTGCTCACCGGCGACGAGGTCGTGCCCGCCCCGGTGGACGCCCACGGGGTCGATCCCGCGCTCCTGCCCGAGGGCATCGACGCGCTGGTCGTCACGCCCTCGCACCAGTATCCATCAGGCGGTTCCCTGCCGGTCGAACGGCGGTTGGCCCTGCTGGCCGCGGCCCGTGAGCGTGGTTTCCTGGTCGTCGAGGACGAACACACGGCGGAGTGGCGCTGGTCGGGCGCGCCGCTGCCCGCGCTGGCCGGACTGGACGATCCGGAGCATCCGGTGACGGTGCTCTCGGGTTCCCTGTCCTCGCTCATCCATCCGGGGGTGGCGGTGGGTTACCTCAAGGTTCCGCCGTCTCTGTTGGAGCTCATGCGCCGGGTGCGCGAGGTCACCGCGAGTCCGGTGAACACCGTCGCGCAGGCGGCGCTGGCCACGTTCATCACCTCCGGTGCGCTGGAGAGGCACCTGCAGAGCGCGCGCAGTGCCAATCGGCGCAGGCTCGACGTGGTCCACCGAGGTCTGGAGGGTGCCCCCGGACTGCAGGTGCAGCCGGTGCCCGGCGGACTGCAGGCGGTGGTGAACATCGTGGGGCGTGCCGCGGGCGAGGCCGAATGGATCACGGCGGCGCACCGGTCCGGAGTGCTGGTCACGGGTCTGGGGGAGTATTGGCTGGGAGGTTCGAGCGCGCAGTTGCCGCGCGCTCAGGGGATCGTGCTGGGCTTCGGGGTGGCCGATGACCAGCTGCGCGAGGGGCTGGAACGGTTGCGCACAACCGCGCAGCATCTGAGTCGTTCCACGCCAGGTACTCACCTTTGAGTTCCACTAGGTCCCGAAATGTCGATTGGGATCGTTCCCGCAGCGGATTTTCGACGATTCGAGACGTAGTGGAACCGGACGTAGAGGAACTGGGCAGGGCGGAAGCGGGTCAGTGGTGGGGATTCGGGTTGCGGGTGTCCGATTCCCAGGTCAGTGAAGTGTCTGCGGTGACCTCATAGGCTTCGAGGCGCTCATCGGTCAGGATCCGGTCGATGAGTGGCCGGGGTCCTGCGATGATCGTGGAATCCCAGTCGATCTCGCTGGCCAGCACCCACTGGTGGTCGTCGGACCAGAGCATTTGCGGGGTATTGCCGCCCAATGGGGTGCACCATTCCGGCAGGTCCCATCCCGTCGGGTCGGGGTCGTCGGGCGGGCAGGGGACGGGCTGTTCGCTCAGTTCCTCCGCGCTCGCGGTGAAGAGGAAGAATTCGCGGCCGGGCCACTCCATCTTGGGCCCTGCGGCCCGCGCGACTCCTCCCTGGCCGGCGGCGCCCGCGGTGCGTCCGGCCTCGGCGAATAGCCTGGCGTAAGCTTCCCGGCGCTTGCGCTTGGGTATGAGACCGAGGCGCATGGCCCGGAAGCGTATTCGCATGGAGATGCTGAACTTCAGTTCTCCTGGGGTGAAGAAGCCGTGGAACCCGTCCCAGACCGCTCCGTACAGCAGGTCGGGGGTCGAGGTTTCCTGGGCCAGGTGCTCTAGTAATGCGGCGAGGCAGCGAAACCCTGGTGTGCCCAAGTCCGGTTGGCCCGCGCCCCATCCGTCTGCATAGCAGTTGACTTCCTGTTCCAGCGCCGTCCACTGCACTGTCGGATGCATGGTCAGCCCATTACGCTTTGCCATTTCGGCCCAGCGCCAGGTTGTTGTTTCTACAATTCGGGGCTCGGGCCCGGGGATCTCCGGTTCCGTTAATGGGGGATCGAACCGATATGCCGTGAGTGGATGGAGGACGCGGGTATAGGCCTCGAATCCGGTCCCTGCCACGCCGCCGGCGGTCGCCCAGCCACCGGCCCGTGCCGTCAGCCAATCACCGGCCTCGGCGCTGTGCAGAATCCTCATCCGGCAACCGTACCCCGGCCGGCGGAGCATCCGGTTCTGTGCGCAGGGCGTCCGGCACCGTGCCCAGCACCATGTCAGGGGTCGGGACTAGAATCCAGCACAAACACGTTGGACCGGATACGGGCATCGGGCGTGAGCGACGTGAGCGGAGGCAGTGATGGCGAAGAGGTCGTGGAGGACCCTGTGGCGCAATGAGTGCGGGGGTCTGCGCCCGGACTACCGGATCCTGGTGCCCGACAGCGTCAGCCCCGGCGTCATCGACGCCTGGCGCGCTCGCGGATACCGCGTTTCGGCGGCGCCGAACAGCAAGGGCGGGGCCTTGGCCCTGCCGGGTGTGGCCGCGGTGCCGGTGAAGGATCTGGGAACCTTCTGGCCGGTGGACCGGCCGGGGATGCGTCGCAACCTGCTCAAGTCAAATGCGGCCTATCGGTTCACGGAGACGGCAGGCGCAGTGGCCACCGGCGCCACCGCGATACCGGCGACGGTGAGCACGCTGGCCACGGATCAATTCGCCGCCGGCGGCTTCCTGGCCACCGGCATCGTCGCCGCAGTGTCCCTTGCCGCGGCCGGTTATACGGGGGTCAAATACCACCGCGATCCCAAGCGGCTGCGGAACAAGGACAAGAAGTCCGCCGCCGGCGCCCGCTGGATCACCCCGGAGATGCTGGGCTACACCGGCGGCCGCGGTGGCCAGGACACCGACGAACAGCGCCTGTTCCAGGTCACCTGCCGGATCGCCCGCAAGATCGCGGCCACCACCGCGTGGACCCATCCACTGCTGACCGACCACGTCGCCAAGGTCGATCTGGATCATGCGGTCGCCTCGATCGGGCAGCGTCTGGTGGAGCTGTACCGGCTGCGCGCAGAACTGGAACGGGTGCGCGAACCGCAGCTGGCCGACCAGATCGACGCCTACCAGGACCAGCTGGCCACCGCGTTCAACTCCCTGTCCGGCCGCGTCCTGGCGATGTCGGACTACCTGCTGCAGCTGCAGGAATTGGATGTGCAGCTGCGGCTGCTGGAGCATTCGGAGACCGCCGGTCGGCTGGGCGAACGGGTGCTCGACGTGCTGGCGCGTACGGCAGCCGACGAGGACGCGGACTGGCGGTTCCGCGAACTGGGCGTGGAGACGCAGGCCCATGCCGAGGCGATCCACGGGATGCTCACGCACCTCGACGTCACCGCGGGCCGCTTCGACGACATCGACCGGCAGCTCGACGAGTCGCGGAAACAGGAAGGGCGAACTCAGTAGCCGTATGGGTCAGTAGCCGAAGGGGTCAGGGTCTACTCCGGGCAGCCAGGTGTTGCCTGGAATGTTGAAGCCCTCGGCCTTCTGCGCGCGCTTCCAGCGCTTCGCCCACTTCTTGTCCAGCCGGTCGACGTAGAGCAGGCCCTGCAGGTGGTCGAACTCGTGCTGCATGATGCGGGCGAACCAGCCCTCCACCGTCAGCGACACCGTCTCGTTGTTCTCGTCCACCCCGGTGATCGTGACCTTGTGGGCCCGTTTGAGGGGGAAGTCCAAGCCGGGCACCGAAAGGCAGCCCTCGGACTCCTCGTCCGGGTCGGGCCGGCCGTCGGGCACCTTGGAGGCGACCAGGATGGGATTGATGAACACGCCCTTGCGGCGGACCTGGGCTGCCTCATCGTCGGCGTCGTAGACGAAGATCTGCTTGCCCACTCCGATCTGCGGGGCAGCGAGGCCCACCCCGTTGGATTTGTCCAGGGTTTCGTACATATCGGCGACCAGCTGCTTGAGCTCGTCGTCGAATTCGGTGACCTTCTCGGCCTTGACGTGCAGGACGGGTTCGCCGTAGACGACGATGGGATGAACTGACATAATCTCCCATTCTAGTGCGCGCCCGGTGAGTGCGATCCAGCACGTGGGACCGCCGCCGGCCGGCACCCGTCCGGAGCAATTCCGGATGGTGACCGAAGATGCACCGCTGCCGGATCTCCGACATAATGGGAAGCGTGACCCCGGCCCCACCGGGGATGAAACAACAGCTGAAGCCATTGGCTGGTGTATGGGCGATGACGCCATGCGCCGTCGTGCATGCCGCGAGCATGTGGGCATTCGGCGCGAACCGGAATCCATCGCCTGGCATACCCAATCCAGAACAAAGGATTCAACAGTGAACATCTACTCCAATGTCACCGAACTCGTCGGCCGCACCCCGCTGGTGAGGCTGAACAGGGCCAGCGAGCGCAGTGGCGCCGAGATCGTCGGCAAGCTCGAATACTACAACCCCGCGAATTCGGTCAAGGACCGGATCGGCGTGGCCATGGTCGACGCTGCCGAGGCCTCCGGTGAGCTGCGCCCCGGCGGCACGATTGTGGAGGCCACCAGCGGCAACACCGGTATCGCCCTGGCGATGGTGGGCGCGGCCCGTGGCTACAAGGTCATCCTGACGATGCCGGAATCGATGTCGAAGGAACGCCGCGCCCTGCTACGCGCCTTCGGCGCCGAACTGGTGCTCACCCCCAAGGGCGACGGCATGAAGGGCGCGGTCGACAAGGCCGAAGAACTGGGCAAGGCGGACAACGCCGTGCTGGCCCGCCAGTTCGACAATCCCGCGAACCCGGCGATCCACCGCGCCACCACGGCCCAGGAGATCCTGGTCGACACCGAGGGTCAGATCGACATCTTCGTCGCCGGCGTTGGCACTGGCGGCACGCTGACCGGTGTGGGCTCCGTGCTCAAGGAGAAGAACCCCGATGTGCGCGTTGTGGCAGTCGAGCCCTCGGCCTCCCCGCTGCTGAGCAAGGGCGAGGCCGGCCCGCACGCGATCCAGGGGATCGGCGCGAACTTCGTCCCCGGCGTGCTGGACACGAACCTGTTCGACGAGGTCGTGGCGATCGACAACGAAGCCGCGCTGGACTCGGCACGCCGCCTGGCCACCGATGAGGGCATCCTGGCCGGCATCTCCGCCGGCGCCGCGGTGCTGGCCGCCGAGGAACTGGGCGCGCGCCCGGAGAACCAGGGCAAGCGGATCGTGGCGATCATCCCCGACTTCGGCGAACGCTACCTGTCGACCCCGCTGTACGCGCAGTACATGGACGACTGAGATGGGCTTCAGGGGAATCATCACCGCGGCGGTGGCCACGTCTGTGGCCGCCGCCGCGGCGTCCGTTCTGCGCAAAGGCCGTCCGGCTGGGGCCTCGGCCCAGGGCTTCCGCGCCCGGCTACGGGAGGACCTGGACACGGTCAAGCGGCGCGATCCGGCTGCGCAGTCGGATTTCGTCACCGTGCTGAGCTATCCGGGGATGCACGCGATCTGGGCGTATCGGGGTCTGCACCGGCTGTGGGCGGTGCCCGGTGGGCGGGTGCCGGCGCGTTTGGGCTCGCAGCTGGTCCGCGCGGTCACCGGGGTGGAGATCCATCCCGGGGCCACGATCGGGCGCAGGTTCTTCATCGATCACGCCGACGGGATCGTGGTCGGGGAGACCGCGGAGATCGGCGATGACGTCATGCTGTACCACCAGGTCACCCTGGGCGGGACTTCGATGGCGAAGGTCAAGCGGCATCCGACCGTGGGCGACGATGTGCTGATCGGGGCCGGGGCGAAGGTGCTGGGCCCGGTGACGATCGGGGCGGGGGCCTCGGTCGGGGCGAATGCCGTGGTGATCAAGGACGTGCCCGCCGATGCGATCGCCGTGGGCATCCCCGCGGTCATCAAGCATCCGCGCGGGGTGGCCGAACCCCACGGTGGCAAGTGGGAGCTGACGGACCCCGCGATCTGGATCTAGTGGGTGCCGACGGCAGCGGGACGGTCAGGGTGCCATTGTGCAAACACCTACATGTGCGGAAGGAGTGTACAAGCGCGGGGAATACAACTCGTGGCACGCATGTTAAAGTTTTAACAAACAAGTTGAAGCCTTAACTAGCACTCGAGGGGCACGTCATGGAGTTCGGCATCTTCACCATCGGCGACGTCACGGTCGATCCGCACACCGGCCGGGCGCCGAGCGAACACGAGCGGATCAAGAACACCGTTGAAATCGCCAAGCACGCCGATGCGGCCGGGCTGGACGTTTTCGCCACGGGGCAGCACCACAACCCGCCCTTCGCGGCACCCGGCAACCCGCCGGTCCTGCTGTCCTATCTGGCCGCGCAGACCGCACAGATCCGTCTGAGCACCGCGACGACGCTGATCACCACGATGGATCCGGTGCGCCTGGCCGAGGACTACTCCTACGCCCAGCACCTGGCCGATGGTCGCATCGACCTGATGCTGGGCCGCGGCAACACCGGACCCGTCTACCCCTGGTTCGGCCGAGACATCCGCCAGGGCATCGACCTGGCAGTGGAGAACTACAACCTGCTCCACCGTCTGTGGCACGAGAAGAACGTCGACTGGGAGGGCCGTTTCCGCACACCGCTGCAGTCCTTCACTGCGACGCCCCGGCCGCTGGACGATGTGGCGCCCTTCGTTTGGCACGGCTCCATCCGCAGCCCCGAAATAGCCGAACAGGCCGCCTACTACGGAGACGGCTTCTTCCACAACAACATCTTCTGGCCCATCCACCACACCGCCCGGATGGTCAACCTGTACCGCCAGCGCTACGCCTATTACGGTCACGGTACCGCCGAGCAGGCATTCGTCGGCCTGGGCGGACAGGTGTTCATGCGGAAGAACTCGCAGGCCGCCGTCGACGAATTCCGTCCCTACTTCGACGTCGCACCCGTCTACGGCCACGGGCCCAGCCTCGAGGACTTCACGGAACAGACGCCGCTGACCGTCGGCAGCCCGCAGCAGATCATCGAACGCTATGCCTCCTTCCGCGACTGGGCCGGGGACTACCAGCGCCAGCTGTTCCTCATCGACCACGCCGGCCTGCCGCAGAAGACCGTGTTGGAACAGATCGACATCCTGGCGGAGGAGGTCGTCCCCGCCCTGCGCAAGGAATTCTCCGCGCGCCACGATCCGGCCGTACCTGAGGCTCCGACGCACGAGTTCCTTCTTGCGCGCCACCTGGCGGGCGAGGATCCGGTGCCCGGCGGAAGTGCCGATTCGCAGGCCGCACAGGACCGGGCCGCGCGAGCCGCCCGCACGGCGGACAAAGCGGCCGAGACCTCGGCCCAGGACGGACAGGGGGAGAAGTGATGCGGGTCCTCGCGATCTCCGGTGGGATGTCCGCCGAATCCTCGACGGGGAAGCTGACCGACCGGCTGCTGGCGGAACTCGCGCAGTCGGCGGAGGCATCGACGAGCGGGCGGGGAGTGTTCGGCGGCGTCGAACCCATCATCGGCGAGCGGCTCGACCTGCGCCCGCTGGGCCACGACCTGGTCAACATGGTCACCACCGGCATGGCGTCACCGGCGCTGGAGGCTGCGCTCGACCGGGTGTCGGCCGCCGATGGCCTGATCCTGGCCGCACCCGTCTACAACGCGGCACCGGTCGGGCTGTTCACCCTATTCCTGCAGCTGTTGCCCCAGCGCGCACTGGCGGGCAAGCCGGTGCTGCTGGCCGGTACGGGCGGCAGCGTGCGCCACAGCATGGTGTTCGACGGACAGATGCGCCCGCTCATCGCCTATCTCAAGGGCCTGGCCCTGCCGACCGTCGTGTTCGCCGCGACCGAGGACTGGGGCGCGCCAGAATCGCGGTCCGGTTTGAGCCACCGGGTGCAGTCTGCGGCCGGGGAACTGCGCGCGGCGCTGGAAGCCGGCGGTTTCGGGCGGCAGCCCGGCGCTCTGGTCGACGAATTCGATCCCATGGAGGTGACCCCCTTTGAACAACTCCTCAACGGATAGTTCCCAGCCCGCAGCTTCACCGGCAGAGTCCATCCGTCCGCTGTCGGGGCCCATCGGCCCCTTGGCCGGCAATCTGCTGCGCGATCCCACGATGGACGCCTGGGGTGCCTGGTTCGTCACGGCGGCGCGCCTGCAGACGGAATTGGACGCCAGACTCAAACGCGATGCGGGGATCTCGCTGGTCGATTTCAATATGCTCATGGCCCTGGCCGAGGCGCCGGCCCACACCCTGCGGATGAGTGAACTGGCCTCGGCCATCGCCTTCTCCGCACCGCGCCTGAACTACCGCGTGGCCCAGGCCGTCGAAGCCGGCTGGGTGCTCAAAACCGCCTGCGCCGAAGACAAGCGCGCCCACAATGTGACACTGCGCCAGCCGGGGATGGAGGTCTTCGTGCGCGCCGGCCGGGTGCACCGCGAACAGATCCGGCAGGTCTTCGATCCGGCCCTGCACCCCGGCGACGCCGAGGTCCTGGTCCGGGTCAGCCGGGAAGTCGAGGGCCGGCTGGGGCGCTAGATCCGGGCCGCTGACCTGGGGCAGTAGGATGTGGCCATGACCACTTTGGATATCACGACGATCGCATTTCCCACCGAGGCGCTGAGGGACCGGATAGCCGAACTGGTGCCGGCATCCGACCGAGAGGACCTCGACCTGGTCGTCTGGTCGGCCGAGGAACCCGATGCGGATCCGCAGACGCTCGACGCAGTGGTGCTGAACTATCTGAGTGCACCGGCCACGGTGGCGCGCCTGGCCGAGGCCCCGAATCTCAAACTGCTCCAGGTCCAGACCACCGGCTACGATGTCGTCACCGGATATCTCGACGAACTGGCGGTGGCCTCGGGCGCCGGTGCCCATGCCGATGCCACGGCGGAACTGGCCGTCGGCTTGGCCCTGGCCCGGCTGCGCGGGATCGACGATGCCGCGCGCGATATGCTCACGGGTTCGTGGAACCACAGCCAGCACCGCTCCCTGGTCGACAGGAAGACCATGATCATCGGCGTGGGAGGGATCGGCGAGGGGATCCGCGCCCGACTGGAGCCCTTCGGCGTCGACATCACGCGAGTCGGCACGCGCGCCCGGACCGATGAACACGGTCCCATCCACGCGACCGCGGAACTCCCGGAGCTGCTGCCGGACACCGAGATCGTCATCCTCATCACGCCACTGACGGACTCGACCCGGCACCTGGTGGACAAGGACTTCCTGTCCCGGCTGCCCGATGGCGCACTCATCGTCAATGTGGCCCGCGGCCAGGTCGTCGACACGGATGCGCTGGTGGCCGAACTGGAATCCGGACGCCTGCAAGCCGCTCTGGACGTCGTCGATCCGGAACCCCTGCCGGCCGACCACCCGCTGTGGAAGACGCCGAACACCCTGGTGGTGCCCCATCTGGGCGGCAACACCGACGCGTTCACCCCGCGCATCGAGAAGATCCTGGCCGAACAGGTCCGACGGATCCAGCGCGGGGATGAACTGCTCAATCAGGTGAACTGAGCGATACAAGCGGATACGACGATCGAGAGGACACGACGATGACCGAGACCGAAAAGCCCCAGGCCTTCAATCTGTACTTCGGCGATGTGCCGGACCGCCCGGCGGATGCCAGGGAAGTCGGCTGGATCGGCACAGAGGGCCCCGGTATCGCGGCGGCTCAGTGGCCCCGTGGCCCACTGACCGGACTGCCCATGCTGCACGCCTTCACGCTGGAACTGCCCGAAGCCTACCGGCGCAAGGGCGCCGACTACCCCGCGATCGCATTCTTCCAGGGCGAGGGCCAATTCGCCGAGGAGTCCGAACCCGGGCCCAGCGCGGATTCCGAGGACCCCTTCCTGCAGGATTGGGCCCAGGCGGTCGAACACCCGATGCTGGCCCGCCGCGAGGACATCATCGACGGCCAGTTCGCGTTGATCTGGTTGACGGCCGAAGAATTCGCGGCCGGTCCGAGCGCCCCGCCGGAAGACACCCGGCGTCCCGGCGAGCACGGCCCCGAGGACGAGGGCCCCAATGCCTGGGACACGCACGTCGACCGGGCGCCGGTGTTCATCGCCGGGCGCGAGGACCCGAATGCCGGTCTGGCGCCCAATGAGTTGGGCGAGGGTGGCTACCAGGACATGTGGGACGAATCGGCCGGCGCCGTGCACGGCTGGGTCGACCAGCTGGGCTCAAGTGACCACCTGGGTGGGACCTCGCTGCCGGTGCAGGGGATGCCGGAGGGCCTGAGCCCCTGGTATGTGGAGTTCAACGAGTTCGGGGGACTGAACTTCGGCGGGGGATCGGCGCAGCTGGACCTGGAGACCGAGACCTTTGACTGGGCCTGCGACTGAAACCTTCGGTGGCTCCACAAATGCACGTGTGGCCCGATAACTCATGAGTTATCGGGCCACACGTGCATTTGTGGAGCCACAGGTAAGGCGCGGGGTCAGGCCTTCGGGTCGACCAGGATCTTCACGGCGGTGTCCGCGTGGTTGATCAGGGTGTCGAAGCCCTTGTCGACGACTTCGTCGATCTTGATCCGGCCGGTGATGAACGGGGCCAGCTTGATGGCGCCGGACTCGACCAGCTTGATGGTGTCGGGGTGGTTGGACACGTAGCCGATGGTGCCGCGCAGGTCGATCTCACGGGTGACCAGGGCATGCATGTCCAGTTCGGCCTTCTTGCCCCAGATGGCCTCCATGACGATGACGCCACCGGGGCGCACAACGTTGAGCAGGGCGTTGATCGTGGCGTTGACACCGGCGGCGTCGAAGCCCACGTCGGCTCCCTTGCCACCGGTGATCTCGGTGACGCGCGCGGCCAGATCCTCCTGGCTGGGGTCGACCACGTAGTCGGCCAGATCCTTGACCTTGGCCTTGCGGGCCTCGGCGAGTTCGGACACGATGACGGTCACGCCGATGCCCTTGAGGACTGCGGTGGTCAGCTGGCCGATGGGGCCGGCGCCGGAGACGATCGCGGTTTCCCCGGCCTTGACACCCGAACGCTGCACGGCGTGGTAGGCGACGGTCAGCGGTTCGATGAGTGCGGCCTCGTCCAGCGGGACGGACTTGTCGATCTTGTGGATCCAGCGCTGTTCGACGACGGCGAACTTGGTCATGCCGCCGGAGCCGGCCAGGCCGATGAAGCCCATCTCATTGCACAGGTGGTAGTCGCCGCGCTCGCACTGCGGGCAGTGACCGCACACGTAGTAGGGCTCGACGACGACGTGGTCGCCGACCTCGAGGCCCTCGGTGCCCTCGCCGAGTTCGGAGATGACGCCGGAGAATTCGTGGCCCATGGTGATGGGGGCCTTCTCGCCGGACAGCGAATGAGGCGTGTCTTGGGTCGGGGTGAAGATCGGGCCGTCCAGGTATTCGTGCAGATCGGAACCGCAGATGCCGCAGTATGCGACCTCGATCTTGGCGGTGCCGGGGCGGACCTGGGGCTCGTCGATGTCTTCGACGCGGATGTCGTGGTTGTCGTAGAAGCGCAGTGCGCGCATGTCAATCTCCTCGATTTCGAGGGTTCTGGTCCGGACCCTCTGTTTTCAGGCAGTCGAGCGCTCCCGGCGGTAACCGT
This sequence comes from Brevibacterium moorei, assembly GCF_024580735.1. Taxonomy (GTDB): domain Bacteria; phylum Actinomycetota; class Actinomycetes; order Actinomycetales; family Brevibacteriaceae; genus Brevibacterium; species Brevibacterium moorei. The sequence continues at coordinate 54,102 of NZ_JANIJX010000019.1, forward strand.
GTGCGCGCTCTCATGACCAACACTGTTCACACTAATAAGTCACGGCTAATAAGTAAACGCCGAACTGATGTATTCCCCTGTGATCTTCGTCTGCTAATCAAACGTTCACTCTGAATTCAGTACAGCTGGCAGGGGTGGGCGCGGAGGCGGAATCGCCGATTTGCCCCGGCCGGGGCAAATCGGGATAGGGGGTTCTGTTAGAACTCTCCTGTTAGAACTCGATGGCCCTGGCCAGTTCCGCATCGCCCAGGTGCTCCGCCTCCGTGCGGCGGATCAGCTCCTTGGCCTTATCGGTGGAGTCCCAGACGTTCCACAGCAGGACGCCGCGGACCCGGTCGTTCGCATCCAGGTAGTACACGGTGCCCTGGGTGAAATCGTCCTTGAGGTTCTCCACGGTGCGCAGCCGCGCATCCAGGTCGCCCACGGCCTCGTAGCCGAAGTCGAACAGATCGGACCAGAAGATCGGCGTGTAGTCGTAGACGTGGCGCTCGGTCGCCCGGCGGGCGGCGACCATATTGCGCCCGGCGATCCGCCCCGAATTCTCCGCCTGGTCCACGTGTTCCGCGCGGCGCCGCCCCAGCAGTGAATCGTAATAGTTCGCCACGTCACCGGCCGCGTAGACATCCGTCGTGTTCGTCTCCAGGCGTTGGTCGACGACAATCCCGTCGTCCACGGTGATGCCGGCCCGTTCGGCCAGCGAGTCGTTCGGACTCACGCCGAGGCCCAGCACCACCGCATCGCCGGTGAAGGTCTTCCCGTCGACGGATGTGACCGTCACGGTCCCGCCCTCGGCATCGGGGACGATGGTGTCCACCCGGGTGCTGCCCACCACGTCGACGCCGCGGTCGACGAAGGTCTTGGTCACGGCGGCGGCCAGGTCCTCGGGGAACATGGCCTGCTGGATCAGCTCTGTGGGCATCACCAAGGTCACGTGTATATCGTTTTGCGCCAGGGCCGAGGCGATCTCCCCGCCGATGTACCCTCCGCCGACCACGATCACATGGGAGCCGGGGCCGGCCAGGCGGCGCAGCCTGCGGTAGGTCTCCACCGTGCGGTAGTAGATGATGCGCTCGCTGCCGGGGGCCTGCGCGTCGGCGGGCGACTCGGAGCCCAGCCGGTTGGGGGCGGCGCCAGTGGCCAGCAGGAGTTGCGAATAGGCCACGGTGGCGCCTGTCGAGGTGGTCAGCGTGTGGTCGCCAGGGTCCAGCGAGGTGACCGTTGTATCGGTCAACAGCGTGACATCTGTTTCGTTCGGATCGAGCAGCCAGCCGGCGCCGGGGACCGCCTTGGGATCGAGCCACAGGGTCTTGGACAGATCAGGCCGGTAGTAGGGACCGTCGGGATCGGCTCCGAAGACGGCGATCGTGCCATCCGGGTCGTCGGCGCGGATCGCCTTGGCCGCCGAGGCCGCAGCCACACCTGCCCCCACGATCACATAGTCGTATTCCTGGTCGTACTCACGTTCATCGTCCTGTTCCGTCATGACCTACCTCCGTTGAGTTCGCTTCTTCGGACGGTCGGTGTCGCCGATCGTCCTCTTCTTCAGACATAACACGATCAGCGCGTGCCGTGTTCCGAAGGTTCGTCCCGGGCGCGGATGTCGGCCGCGACGCTGCGGTTCGCTTTGCCCTGCGCCATTGCAGACAGAACACCCAGCCGGTGATGAGGATGAATCCGCTGCAGGACATGAGGATCTGCTCCAGCCCGACTGCGTCGGGATCCGGGTCGTGATGGACGATCAGTCCCGTGTCCAGCAGGGGCCGCCCCGTGCCCTTCTCGGAACACCAACTCCCCATGAAAGCCAGGTAATAGAGCCAGCAGACCACGAACTGGACCACCATCTGGGCCGGGCTGGAGGGCCGTTCGAGCTTCCGCGGATCCAGGCCCTGGGAGCGCGCTCCGCTGTTGAAGGCGAGGGCCACGATCATCAGCAGGACTACGGGGACGATGGACCACAGCCGGAGCCCGATGGCCGCGGCCAGAACGGATACCAGCCCCATCGTGATCATGGCCAGTCGGTATCCCAGCCGGTACCCCCGCAGCAGCGCGTCCTCGTCCATGACGTCGGTGTCCATAACCCCACCCTGCCGGGCGATACCGGAAGACGCAAGGCCCCTGGAATCGGGTGCCGGAACTGATATAAGCTGAAAGGCTATGCGCGCAATCCTCCGGTTCTGGCCCGACATCAGAGAACGCCTCTGGGTCTACGGTGTCATCATCTTCCTCAGCCTGTTCGCCAACGGGCTGCAATTGGTCGTCCCGCTGCTCACCGGCCGCATCATCGACGGGCCGATCGCCCACCATGACCCGGCCGGTCTGGTGGTGCCCGTTCTGGTGATCTGCGGCCTCGGCGTGCTCGAAGCCGCGGCGCTGTTCGGCCGCCGCTATCTGGCGGCCCCTGTCACCTCGTTCTGGGAAGTGCTGTGGCGCGGCCGGCTGTACGACAAACTGCAGTACGTCCAGGTCGCCACCCACGATGCCTGGGACTCCGGACAGCTGCTGTCCCGCGGGGTTCAGGACCTCTCCCAGATGCGCCGCTTCTTCGCCTTCGGGGCCCCGTTCCTGCTGGTCAACCCGGTCATCATCGTGGCCGGCGCGATCATCCTGACCGTCATGCAGCCGCTGTTCGGACTGATCTTCCTGGTCATGGCCGTGCCCACGGTGGCGATCGTCGCCGTGTTCGAACGCAAGTACCGCCTGGCCGCGCGCGCCGCCCAGGACCAGATGGGGGCCATCACCACCAATGTCGAGGAATCCATCCAGGGCATCCGCATCATTCGCGCCTTCGGCCGCACCCCGTGGATCCGCGGCCGGTTCCGCGAACTCTCCGGCGGCCTGGCCCGCCTGGAAGTCCGCAAGGCCCGCCTGGATTCCTGGCTGTGGGGCACTCTGATGATGCTGCCGACCATCGCGCAGGCCGCAATCGTGGGTCTGGGCGCCTGGGGCGTGGTCCACGGCTGGATGAGCGTGGGAACGGTGGTCGCCGCGGTAACGGTGACGATGATTCTGCGGATCCCCATCGAGATGTTCGGCTTCCTGCTCTCCGACGCCCTCATGGCCGCCACCGCAGCAGCCCGCTACTGGGAGGTGATGGACCTGCCGCTGGGCATCACCGACACCTCCGGCGACGTCGCCGACGACCCCGCCCCGGTCCTGGACCCGGCAGGCGTGCGCGGGGAACTGCGCTTCGAGCACGTCGGCTTCCGCTTCGCCGACGCGGACACCCCACTGTTGGACGGCCTCGACCTCACCGTGCAGCCGGGGGAGACCCTGGCGATCGTCGGGGCGACCGGATCGGGCAAGTCCACCCTGGCCGCCCTGGTGCCGCGCCTGGCCGATGTCACCTCCGGCCGGATGAGCATCGACGGGACGGATGTCCGCGAGCTGCCCCTGACCGAGCTGCGCCGTCTGGTGTCCGTGGCCTTCGAGGACCCCATCCTGTTCTCCTCCAGCGTCCGCGACAACGTAGCCCTCGGCGTGCCACACGCCACCGACGCCGAGGTCCGCCGCGCCCTGGACATCGCCCAGGCCGCCGATTTCGTCGCGGCCCTGCCCGAGGGTCTGGACACCCAGGTGGGGGAGCAGGGCTTGGCCCTGTCCGGTGGCCAGCGCCAGCGCCTCGCCCTGGCCCGTGCCATCCTTGGCACCCCGCGCATCCTGGTGCTCGACGACCCGCTGTCAGCCGTGGACGTCGACACCGAGGACCGGGTCCAGCGCCGCCTGCGCGAAGTCCTGCCCGATTCCACCACCCTCGTGATCGCCCACCGGCCGTCCACCGCCGCGCTCGCCGACCGGGTGGCCGTGCTCCACGGCGGTGGCATCGCCGCCCTGGGCACGCACGAAGAACTCCTGGAGACCTCGACCATGTACCGCGATCTGATGGGGGCGCACGTATGAGCGCGCCCGCGAACCAGAAATCCGCAACCGCCGTGGACGAACTCGACCAGTTGCCACCGGGCGTGGCCCGCAGCGCCCGGCGCCTGCTCATGAGCCTGGTGCGGCCCCGGCTGCTCAGCGTCATCGTCCTGGCACTGCTCATCGTCTTGACCAGTGCCGGCGCGGTGATCGGACCGGTGTTCGTCCAGCGCGCCCTGGACGACGGCCTGCCGGCGGCCCAGGCCGGTGACTTCGCGCCCCTGGCTTGGGCGATCGGTGCCTTTATGGCCTCGGCCCTGGTCGCCGGGGTCTGTTCCTGGGCATCGGTGCGGCTGATGGGCAAAACCGCCCAGCGGATCCTGTTCGATCTGCGCGGGCGCCTGTTCAAGCACGTGCAGCGACTGGACCTGGGGTATCACGAGAAGTCCACCTCGGGTCGGCTGGTCGCCCGGCAGACCTCGGATATGGAATCGGTGCAGGAGTTCCTGTCCTTCGCGCTCATCGACACGGCGCTGGGACTACTGCAGATGGCCGCGATCGCGGTGCTGCTGGTGTTCCTGGACGTGCCGATGGCCCTGATCGCCTTCGCCGGGTTCATCCCGCTGTTCTTCGTCACCGTCTACGCCGCCCGGACCCAGCGCGGGGCCTACCGGCGCACCCGCACGTGGATCGGCAAGTCGATCGTGCACTTCACGGAGACGATGGGCGGGATCCGCGCGGTGCAGGCCTTCCGCCGGCAGCCCGCCGGACGGGCGCGCCTGCACCAGAGCGACGACGCCTACCGGCAGGCCAACCGCGATGCGCTGACCGGCGTGGCCTGGTTCGCCGGCTGGACGCGGCTGATCGGCAATCTGACCCAGGTCGCCATCATCCTCGCCGGCGCCTATCTGGTGATGACCGGACACACGCAGATCGGCGTGCTCACAGCATTCATCCTGTACCTGCGCCGCTTCTACGGCCCGCTGGACGAACTGGTCAACTCCTTCAACCTGTATCAGTCAGCCTCGGCGGCGCTGGAGAAGATCACGGCGATCCTCGACACCGAACCCGCCATCGAGGACCCCGCCGCGGCCCGCGCCCTGCCCACCGGAGCCGGCGGGCGCGAGCTGAGCTTCGAGCAGGTGCGCTTCGCCTACGAGGACGGCCCGGACATCCTGCCCGACTTCGACCTGGAGGTCCCCGCCGGCCAGACCGTCGCCCTGGTCGGCACCACGGGCGCCGGCAAATCGACCCTGGTCAAACTGGCCACCCGGTTCTACGATCCGCTGGCGGGAAGCGTCCGGTTGGACGGAGTGGATCTGCGCGAGATCGACGATGCCGCGCTGCGCCGGGCGATCGTCATGGTCACCCAGGAGTCCTTCCTGTTCTCCGGCACGATCGCCGACAACATCCGCATCGGCAACCCCGAGGCCACAGATGAGCAGGTGCGCGCGGCGGCCCGGGCGGTCGGTTTGGACCGGTTCATCGCGCGATTGCCCGAGGGCTACGGGACCGATGTGAAGAAGCGCGGCGGCCGGCTCAGCTCGGGGCAGCGCCAGCTGGTGTCCTTCGCCCGCGTGTTCCTGGCCGATCCGGGCGTGATCGTGCTCGACGAGGCCACTGCCCACTTGGACATCCCCTCGGAGCGGGCGGTGCAGCAGGCCCTGGAGACCGTGCTGCGCGGGCGCACCGCGATCATCATCGCCCACCGCCTGTCAACGGTGGAGATCGCCGATCGGGTACTGGTGATGGAACACGGGCGGATCGTCGAGGACGGCACCCCGCAACGGCTGCTGGCAGACGGCGGCCGGTTCGCGCACCTGCACGCGGCGTGGGAGGAGTCCCTGGCCTGACCGCCCCTCGGGTCAGCGGGAGAGGCGCACCAGGACCTCGGCGTGGCGGGTGTGGGGGAACATGTCGAGCAGGCGGGCGGCGGTGATCCGGTAGGCCGACATGGCCTCTAGATCGCGGGCCAGGGTCGCGGGATTGCAGCTGGAGTAGACGACATCGGGAATGCCGGAGTCCTGGATCCATGCGGCCATCTCGCGCCCCACCCCGCGCCGGGGCGGGTTGACGATGAGCGCATCGGGTCGTCGGCCGGCCGCGGTCCGCTCGCGGAACCAGGCCGCGGCATCGCCCGCGTAGAAGTCCGCGTCCAGTCCGTATTCCGCGGCGCTCTGTTTGGCGGACTCGATCGCAGCCGGCGAGATCTCCACCCCGGTGACCCTGCGTCGGCGCGGCTCGAGCACGATGGCGCCGGGTTCCAGCGTCCTCGCGCCAGGGTCGGCGCCAGGAGCGGTGCCGGCCGGGCGCGGCTCCGCGGGCTGGGCGCAGTGCAGCGCGAAGCCGCCCACGCCGCAGAACAGGTCCCAGACCTCGCCAGGGTCGATCTCGTCTACCCAGTTCGAGACCTGCCGGTACAGACCCGAGGCCACCGTCGTGTTGGTTTGCAGGAAGGACTGCGGGCGCAGCAGCAGGCGGATCCGTCCCTGTGTCACAGAGAGGGTGTCGGGGCCCGCCAGGTGGACTTCGGTGGGGCCCTCGATGATGGCCTTGGGCTCGGGTTGGATGTTCGCGGTGACCACGGAGCCCGGAGCCAGGGACTCCACCAGCAGGTGGAGGTGTTCGCGCAGGCGCTCCACCGGCTTCTCGGTGCGTAGCACGAAGCGCACCAGGACCGCGGGATCGCCCGCGCCAGCCGGGACGTCGCCGGCGGTGATGAGCACGTATTTGAGCTCGCCCCTGCGCCGGGCGATCGAATAGGGAGAGACCTGGGCGCGCTTGATCAGGGCGGGCAGCAGGTCGAGCACCTTCATGATGACCGGAGGATAGAGCGGGCAGTCGCGAAGGTCCACGCCGTTGCCGGCGGGATCGACGATGCCGAACACCGGTGCGTCGGCGGTGCCGGTGACCACCATCTTGGCCTTATTGCGGAAACCGGCTTCGGGTCCGGTGATGGGCGCCCGCCAGATCCGTGCAGCCGCGTCCCGGGTGAACGGCGCCAGCAACTCCTCCAAATCCGCCTGGGCACGGTCGACTCTGGTGCCGAAGGGCACCGGAAGCAGGGTGCAGGAGCGGCAGGTACCGGCCTCGTAGTGTGCACATCTCACCGGACGATTCTACCGGCGGTACTGCAGACCGACCATGAGAACCGCAATCTCATCATGCGGACTCCGGTGGCCTGTGGTTTGACACCCCGCGAGCGGCGGGCGTTAGATGATGACATGCACAAGCTCGTACTCGTCCTCGTTATCGGCAGCGCGCGGTGAACCCGTAAGCGTCACGAAGACGAACGCCGCGCGCCCCACCGGAAACCGGATGGGGCTTTTTTTATGAGCGGGTCCGGCCGGACACCACGGCCCCACCGATCATGAGCGGCACACCAGGCGCGGCTTGGACACATTTAAGGAGACACAGTGGCAGCGACGACGAAGAACGCTGAACCCAAGGCGGAAGCGGGGGCCCAGGAGGGCGCCCGGTCCGTCCCCAAACCAGGGCCGCGCAAGCGACCGGACAATGCGCCGGAGGTGCTCACCGGCGCCCAGGCGATCGTCCGCAGCCTCGAGCTGCTGGGGGTCACGGACGTCTTCGGCCTGCCCGGCGGCACGATCCTGCCGACCTATGACCCGCTGATGGACTCGGAGCGGATCCGCCACATCCTGGTCCGCCACGAGCAGGGTGCCGGTCATGCGGCCGAGGGCTATGCGGCGGCCACCGGCAAACTGGGCGTGTGCATCGCGACCTCGGGCCCCGGCGCCACGAACCTCATCACGGCGATCGCCGATGCGAATATGGACTCGGTGCCCCTGCTGGCCATCACCGGTCAGCAGGCATCCACCCTGCTGGGCACGGACGCCTTCCAGGAAGCCGACATCGTCGGCATGACCCTGCCGGTGTCCAAGCACAGCTTCCTGGTCACCCGGACCGAGGACATTCCGCAGGCCATCATGTCGGCCCACTACATCGCGACGACGGGTCGCCCCGGCCCCGTGCTGGTCGACATCACGAAGGACGCACAGGCCGGCAAGGCCCCGTTCGAATGGCCCCAGGCCCCGCAGCTGCCCGGCTACAAGCCCACGGTCAAACCGCACCTCAAGCAGATCCGGGAAGCGGCCTCGCTCATCGAGAAGGCCAAGCGGCCGGTGTTCTACATCGGCGGCGGCGTGATCCGCAGCGGCGCCCACGAACAGCTCAAGGCCCTGGCCGAGGCCACCCACATCCCGGTGGCGACGACCCTGATGGCCCGCGGCGCATTCCCCGACTCGCACCCGCAGCACATCGGGATGCCGGGGATGCACGGAACCGTCTCGGCGGTCGCGGCCTTCCAGAAGTCCGATCTGCTGATCGCGGTGGGCTCCCGGTTCGACGACCGCGTCACCGGCGACCTGGACAGCTTCGCGCCCAAGGCCAAGATCATCCACGCCGACATCGACCCGGCGGAGATCGGGAAGAACCGTCCGGTGGACGTGCCGATCGTCGGCGACGCCGGCGAGGTGCTGACCGAACTGCTGCGCGAACTGGAGGCCAACCACGCCCAGGCGCTGGAGAACGACCGACCGCGCTGGTGGAAGACACTCAACGCCTGGAAGGAGACCTACCCGCTGGGCTACGAGCCCAATGAGATCGGACTGTGCGATCCGCAGTACGTGATCGGGCGGATTTCCGCACTGTCCGGGCCCGAGGCCGTCTATGTGGCGGGCGTGGGCCAGCACCAGATGTGGGCCAGCCAGTTCGTCGACTACGAGCGCCCCAACTCCTGGGTCAACTCAGGTGGCCTGGGCACCATGGGCTACTCGGTTCCGGCTGCGATGGGCGCGAAGGTCGGTGAACCGGACCGCACGGTCTGGGCGATCGACGGCGACGGCTGCTTCCAGATGACGAATCAGGAACTGGCCACCTGCATGATCAACAACATTCCGATCAAGGTCGCCATCATCAACAACTCCTCGCTGGGCATGGTGCGCCAGTGGCAGACCCTGTTCTACGACGGCCGCTACTCCAATACGGAGCTCAACACCGGCCATGATTCGATCCGGGTGCCCGACTTCGTCAAACTGGGCGAGGCCTACGGCTGCCTGGCGCTGCGCGTGGAGCGCAACGAGGACGTGGACGCGGCGATCGAGCAGGCCCTGGCGACGAACGACCGGCCCGTGGTGATCGACTTCACCGTGCCGGCCGACGCCATGGTGTGGCCGATGGTCGCCGCCGGCGTGAGCAACGATGAGATCCAGTACGCTCGGAATCTGCGGCCCGACTTCGCCGGAGAAGAGGAAGAGGAGGGCCAGGAATGAGCCGTCACACCCTGTCCGTTCTGGTCGAGGACAAGCCCGGTGTGCTCACGCGCTTCGCGGGTCTGATCTCGCGGCGCGGCTTCAATATCCACTCCCTGGCCGTGGGCAACACCGAGGCCGCGGGGTATTCGCGGATCACAGTGGTCGTCGACGTCGGCGAGGCGCCCCTGGAACAGGTGACGAAGCAGCTGAACAAGTTGGTCAACGTCATCAAGATCGTGGAACTCGACGCGGCCACAGCCGTGCGCCGGGCCCATATGATCTTCAAGGTCAAGGCGGATGCGGCGACCCGGCCGCAGGTCCTGGCCGCCGTCGAGATGTTCCGCGCACAGATCGTGGACGTCAGCACCGAATCCGTCAGCGTCGAGGCCACCGGCGAACAGGCCAAGCTCGATGCCCTGCAGACGGTGCTCGAACCCTTCGGCATCAAGGAGATCGTGCAGTCGGGCACCGTGGCGATCGGCCGTGGCGCCAAATCGATCACCGACAAGGCCCCGCGGGTCTGACCGCCCGCATGGCGGACGTGTTGTCCCGCCTTATAAGACACCCATACAATGGAACCGTACGGGTTCCAGACGTGTGAAGCACACGTGACATATGAAGGAGAAAACCCCCATGGCAGCAGAGCGCTTTTACGAGGACGATGCAGACCTGTCCGTCATCCAGGGCAAGAAGGTCGGCGTCATCGGCTTCGGCAGCCAGGGCCACGCCCACGCGCTGAGCCTGCGTGATTCCGGCGCAGAGGTCCGCATCGGTCTGAAGGAGGGCTCGAAGTCCCGCGACAAGGCCGAGGCGCAGGGCCTGACCGTCGGCTCGAACGCCGAGATCGCCAAGTGGGCCGACGTCGTCGTCATCGCCGTGCCGGACCAGGTCCAGGCGCAGGTCTACGCCGACGACATCAAGGACAATCTGGCCGAGGGCAACGCCCTGGTCTTCACCCACGGCTTCAACATCCGCTTCGGCTACATCACCGCCCCGCAGGGCGTCGATGTCATCATGATCGCCCCGAAGGGCCCGGGCCACGTGGTCCGCCGCGAATACGTCGACGGCCGCGGCGTGCCCGTCGTCATCGCCGTCGAGGTCGATGCCACCAACACCGCCTGGGCGACCGCGCTGTCCTACGCCAAGGGCATCGGCGGCCTGCGCGCCGGCGGCATCAAGACCACCTTCACCGAAGAGACCGAAACCGACCTGTTCGGTGAACAGACCGTGCTGTGCGGTGGCGTCTCCCACCTCATCCAGTACGGCTTCGAGGTCCTGACGGAAGCCGGCTATCAGCCGGAGATCGCCTACTTCGAGGTCTGCCACGAGCTGAAGCTGATCGTCGACCTGATCAACGAGGGCGGCATCTCCAAGCAGCGCTGGTCCTGCTCCGACACCGCGGAATACGGCGACTACGTCTCCGGCCCGCGCGTCATCACCCCCGACGTCAAGGAGCACATGAAGGAGGTCCTGTCCGATATCCAGGATGGTTCCTTCGCCAAGCGCTTCATGGACGACCAGGCCAACGGCGCCAAGGAGTTCAAGGAACTGCGCGCCAAGGAAGAGGTCCACCCGATCGAGACCGTCGGTCGCGAACTGCGTGGTATGTTCTCCTGGCTGAAGCCGGCCGACTCGGACTACACCGAGGGTTCCGCCGCGCGCTGAACCGCGTAACCGAGAACCACACACGAGGGGCCCGGGCGATCGATTTCGATTGCCCGGGCCCCGCGTGACGTCGCCGCGTAGTATTGCCGGGGACCCAGAACAGTCGGAAAGATCTGCTGGAAGAGCAGGGAAGAGGAATGCCATGTCGGAGCTGACAGTCGATGAGTTCGCGGATATGTTCGTGCGCAGGGCCGAACGGGAGCCGCTCCCGCTGGACCCCGCCAATACGGTCCTGCTGCTCATCGACATGCAGAAGTGCATCCTGCCCGATCACTTCTGGGAGTTCGCCAGGAGCCGGGGTATCCCCGAGGCAGACTGCGCCGAGGCCATCGGCCGGATCGAGCAGGACTGCCAGGCAACCGTGGCCGCCGGAACCCGGGTCCTGCAGGCCGCGCGGGCCGCGGGCATCCGCCCGATCCACGTGCGCATCCAGGAGCTGCTGGAAGACGGTGCGGACGTGGGCCTGTCGCACCGGCGCAAGAACTTCAAGGTGCTGCCCGGGTCCGAGGCCGCGCAGTTCCTGCCGGGCGTGGAACCCATCGCCGGTGAGATCGTCTTGGACAAGTCCTGTTCCGGCGCGGTGCTGGGGACGAACCTGGACCGTATTCTGCGGAACCTGGGGATCGAGAATGTGGTGACGATCGGTTTCTACACCGATCAGTGCGTGAGCTCCACGGTGCGCGACCTCTCCGACTCCGGCTATTCGGTCGGCATCGTCGCCGACGCCTGTGGGGCGATCACGCCCAAGCACCACGAAACCGCGCTGTGGCATCTGCGCAATGTCTACGCCGCCATCGAGTCCAGCGAGGAGTTCCTGGCCCGACTGGGCTGAGTCCCGCGGCGGGCTGCGCCCCCGGACCGAGCTCCCGGTCGGCCCCCATCGCTGGGATTCCTGCTGGGATTCTGACCCATGGCCGTGGGACCGGTGCGCGGTCGATAACCCGTGTATGGAAACATGGCGTTCGTCACCCATCCGCACCGACCGACCCGAATGGAGCCGTGCATGCCGCGCAGATCTCGCTGGTCACTTCTCATCCTGCCAGTGCCCGTCGTTCTCTATCTGTTGACACCCGTGGTCGCGAACTCGATCCAGCCGGTGGTGCTGGGGCTGCCGTTCGCCTTCGCCTACGTCCTCATCGTCACCGTGATCACGCCGCTGCTGGTCTGGCTGGTGGCCCGCCTGGACCCCTTCTACCGGGAGAACCGCGGAGAGTACATTCCGGTGGATGCGGCGTTCGAGGACACGTACCACGCCGATTTCGTGGAGGAGGACGCATGAGCTCGTCGGCGATCATCGCCATCATCATCTTCGCCCTGGCCATGGTCGCCACCGTGGCGATCGGGGTCTACTCCGGCCGTGGCCGGGAGAAGTCCATGGACGAATGGTCGGTCTCCAGCCGCGGCCTGGGCTTCATCTTCGTGCTCCTGCTCATGGCCGGCGAGTCCTACACCAGTTTCTCCTTCCTGGGAGCGGCCGGGTGGTCGTACAAGTACGGGGTCCCGATCCTCTACCTGATCGGCTACCTGAGCGTGGGCCTGATCATCGCCTACGTCCTGGCTCCCACCCTGTGGACCTATGCCGCCAGGCACAAGCTGGTGGGTCTGACCGACATCATCGAGTACCGGTTCAAGTCCCGGCCCCTGGCCATCTTCGTGGCGATCGCGGCGACCATCTTCATGCTGCCCTACATCCAGCTGCAGATCCAGGGCATGGGCACGGTCGTCAACGCCATGTCCTACGGGGCCATCGACCTGAAGGTCGCGGCGATCATCTCCTTCATCGTCGCGGAGCTGTTCATCCTGGTCTCGGGCCTGCGCGGCTCCGCCTGGGTCAGCGTGCTCAAGGACGGTCTGACGGTGGCGGCCATCGCCTTCCTGGCGATCTACGTCCCCCTGCACTACTTCGACGGGGTGGGCGAACTCGTCGGCCGGATGATCCAGGAGAAGCCGCAGTGGCTGACCTTCCCCGGCGCCGGTGGCGGCGAGTACGGTGCGGCCTGGTTCATCTCCACGATCCTGCTCAACGCCTTCACCACGGCCATCTTCCCGACGACCCTGGCCGGCTACATCAGCGCCGACAGCGCCAATTCGCTGCGCCGGAACTCGATCATCCTGCCCTGGTACCAGGTGCTGCTGCTGGTGCCCGTGATGATCGGGATGGCCGCGTTGTTCGTCGTGCCGGCTCTGGCCAATGGCGATCTGGCCCTGTTCTCCGTGGTCATCGACTCGCTCCCGGCCCCCCTGGTGGCGATCATCGGAGTCGCCGGGGCGCTGAGCGCAATCGTGCCGATGAGCGTCTTCATGCTGGCGATCGGCACCATGTGGGGCCGCACCGTGCTCGGCGGCGGATTGACCAGGGCCCACGCGCCTGCGGATTCTGCGGCGGCGGCCCAGGACCCGGCCGGAGCGCGGCAGCGGAAGCTCTCCCAGGTGGTGTGCCTGATAGCCGGCCTGGTCGCGCTGGCCGGCAGCCTGTTCATGCCCAATGCCCTGGTCTCCCTGTCAGTGCTCAGCTACGAGGGCATGGCCCAGCTGGTGCCCGCTGCCCTGCTGGGACTGTTCTGGCCGCGCATGAGCAAGCACGCTGCGGCCGCGGGCATCGTGGTCGGCGGCATCGCGATGCTGGCCCTGTACTTCACCGGCAACGACCCGCTCTGGGGCGTCAACGGCGGGGTGTGGGCGCTGGCATTGAACTTCCTGGTCGTGGTCGTGCTCAGCCTGGTGTCGCCGGATCCGCGCTGGCGCAAGACCTGGCGCAGCGAGGCCAGGGCGACGGCCCGGGCCGCCGGCTCGGCCCGCCCCGCCCAGGTGGTGGAATCGTCCCGGACGGACGCCCAGGGCTGAGCCGGGAGAGAACCCGGTCATGGGCGGACTAGGCTGGGCTGCATGCCGCGCTACCTGTACGCACTCGATCAGACCCGTGACGGGACGCGCATCGCGGTGCCCAGCCGGATGTTCCCCTGGACGGGGTTCGGCTACTGCCTGACCCTGCTCGTGTGCTCCGTGCTGTGGTTGCTCACTGCCGCGCTGAGTGCGCAGGACGAGACGGCCCGGGCCGGCGGGGACGCCGTCCTGTGGGCCCTGGCCGGGCTCGAGGCCCTCATGCTGGGGTGGATCATCGCCCACCTCTGCCGGGTCGGCGCGCTGCGGCACCGCCTGGCGCGCGGCCTGCGGGGGATCGAGCCGCCGCCGCGGCCCTATCTCGAAGGCGTCATCGCCCGCGATGTGGCCCTGGCCGGGCGCGACGACCGGCTTCCGGCCATCCGCTTCCTCACCGGCGTCCAGGCGTGGAGCGGCCTGCTGCTGGACTGGATCGGCTCGATTCTCAGCCTGCAGGCGCCCACCGACGACGGTTCGATGTTCTCCGCTGCACGCAGTCCGCGCACGGCTCTGCTGACCTCGGCGGTGTGGGTGGGCCTGTGGTGGTTGGTGCTCGGCGGGATCGGGGTGATCGGCGCCGGGTCCCAGTCCGCCGGTGATGCGGCTCTGTCGCCGGCGGCCTGGGTGGCCCTGGTGACGGGGTGTGCCGATGTGATCTGCCTGTTCTGGCTGGCCTTCGTCCGCTACAGCATCGACAACCAGCTGGTGAGACGGTTGCGGGCCCTGCACACCCTGCTTTCGCCCGAGCCCTCCCAGGTCTATCCCTAGCCCGCGACCACGGGTTCGGGGACGGCGGCGATGAGTTCGCGGGTGTAATCGTCCTGCGGTCTGCGCAGCACGTCCAGCGTCGCACCCCGTTCGACGACCCGGCCGTGGCGCAGCACCACCACCTGCTCGGCGATCTGTTCGACCACCGCCAGATCATGGCTGATGAACAGCGAGGCGAAACCGTACTCCGCGTGCAGGTCCCGCAGTAGGTCCAACACGCCTGCCTGCACGGAGACGTCCAGCGCACTGGTCGGCTCATCGGCGATGAGTAGCCGGGGCCGCAGGGCCAGGGCCCTGGCGATCGCCACCCGCTGCTTCTGCCCACCGGAGAGCTCATGGGGCATCCGCGCGGCGAACCCGGCCGGCAGCTGGACATCGTCGAGCAGCGTGTTCACCCGCCGATCGATCTCCGTCCGACCCAAGTCCGTGTGGACCTGCAGCGGCTGGGCCAACTGGGCCGCGACCGTGCGGCGCGGGTTGAGCGAACCGGCGGGGTCCTGGAACACGGTGCCGATGCGTGCGCGCAGCCTGCGCTGGTCCCGGCCATTGCCCGTGCGGACCTCGGAACCGGCGATCCGCGCGGTCCCCGCGGTCAGCCGCTGGGCGCCGATGAGCACATTGGCGATCGTCGACTTGCCGGAACCCGATTCGCCCACCAGCGCCACCACGGTCCCCGCGGGCACGCACAGATCGACATCGTCGACGGCCACGGTGGTGCGCTTGCCGCGGAACTCCACCCGCCCGCCCACGAGCTCGGCGGCGGGCGCCTCGTCACTGGTGTTCGGGTCGGTCCCGGAGCCGGCTTCGGCCGAGGCCGCGGCGGCCACCGCGCCCAGCCGGGGTACCGCGTCGAGCAGCTTGCGGGTGTAGGCGTGCCGGGGCCGGTTGAAGACCTCGGCCGCCGCACCGGTTTCGACGATCCGTCCGTCCTTCATCACGGAGATCTCATCGGCGACCTGCGCGACAACGCCCATATCGTGCGTGATGAGCAGGACGGCGCGCTCGGTCGCGATGTGCCGCAGCAGATCGAGGATATCGGCCTGCACGGTGACGTCCAGGGCCGTGGTCGGTTCGTCTGCGATGAGCAGTTCGGGATCGTGGATGGTCGCCAGGGCGATCATCGCGCGCTGCAACTGCCCGCCGGAGAGCTCGTGAGGATAGGACGCGAGGATGCGCTCGGGGGCAGCCAGGCCCGCGGCTCGCAGGGCGGCCGCGGACCGCCCGGCCGCCTGCTCCCGGGTGACCCGCTCACCGTGGGCGCGCAGGG
The DNA here is from genome assembly GCF_024580735.1 of Brevibacterium moorei. Classification (GTDB taxonomy): domain Bacteria; phylum Actinomycetota; class Actinomycetes; order Actinomycetales; family Brevibacteriaceae; genus Brevibacterium; species Brevibacterium moorei. Next base: position 69,810 of record NZ_JANIJX010000019.1, read on the forward strand.
CCTCGGTCAGGGTGTGGCCGATCCGGTACATCGGGTCGAAGGCGTTCATCGGCTGTTGGAAGACCACGCCGATCCGCTTGCCGCGGACCCTGCGCAGCAGCTGCGCCTCGGCGCCGATCAACTCGGTGCCGTCGGCCAGGCGGGCCGAACCGGTCGCGCTCGAACCGGTGCCGGCCAGGCCGAGCAGGCTCAGCGCGGTCACCGACTTGCCGGACCCGGACTCGCCGACCAATGCCATGACGGTGCGCGGACGCACCAGCAGGTCGATGCCGTGGGTGATCTCGGTGGTGCCGAAGGACACGCGCTGTCCGGCGATGCGCAGGGCCGGCGCGCCCGGTGCTGGGGTGTGCTCCACTGGTATCAGCCCTGCTTGAGCGAGGCCTTGAAGTACACGGGGTAGGCCGGGAACTTGCCGATGACGAAGTTCTCCACGCCCGAGCCGTGGATGAAGGTGTTCTTCGTGTAGATCAGCGGGACGATGGGAGCGTCTTCCATGATCAGCTTGTCGGCCTGTGCCCAGACCTGCCCGGCCTTGGTGCGGTCGACCTCTTCGGTCGCCTGCTTGATCAGCGCGTCGACCTTCTTATTGGAGTAGCGGGAGATGTTGTAGTTGCCCCCGCCGATCTGCGAGGAGTCGAACAGCGGCTGGATATTGCCGTTGGCCGAGGGGAAGTCCGGCTGCCAGGAGCCCAGGTACAGGTCGTAGTCGCCCTTGGCATCGGTCGCATCGGCCTGCAGGGACTGCTGGTCCTCCGACTTGATCGACACCTCGATGCCCGCGCGGCCCAGCGACTGCTGGATCGATTCGGCCTGCGCGACGTTCGTCTGATCGTTCTTCACCAGCAGCCGCAGCTTGCCCGGCTTCTGCCCGGATTCGGCCAGCAGGGACTTCGCCTTGTCCACGTCACCGGCGGCATCGGCCTGGTACAGGTCGTAGTCGGCGCGTCCGGGGATCCCCGGGGTGATGAGCGTCGAGGCGAAGTCGCCGGCGATCTCACCGCCGGCGGCCACCCGGAAGGCGTTCTTGTCCACCGCGTAGTTGATGGCCTGGCGCACCTTGAGGTCCTTCAGCGCCCCGCGCTTCGTGTTCATCGCCAGATAGGCCAGCGCCCCGTCGCCACTGGTGACCAGACGGTCCTTGGCCGCCGGGTTCTGCTGGGCCTGGGCCAGCTGCGAGGCGGGCACGAAGTCCGCGGAGAAGCCGTTCTTGGCATCCCCGGAATCGGAGATCAGCGACTGGGCCGACACAGTGATGTCCTGGCCCAGTTTGAAGGTCACGGTGTCGGGACCGGCGGTGCGCACGGGGTCGGTGTCCTTGTCCCAGTGCTCATTGCGCTCCAGCACCGCCTGATTGCCTGCGGTGTACTTCGCGACCCGGTACGGTCCCGATGCCACGGGCTTCTTGGTATAGGCCTTGATATCGTCCTTGGCCTTGGGCACCGGGGCGAAGGCCGGCATCGAGGCGATCCACGGGAAGTCGCCAAAGGCGGACTTCAGCGTGAAGACGATCGTCTTGTCGTCCGGGGTCTTGATCGAGTCGAGGTGCTTGCCGCTGTAGGGGCCGCGGTAGTCGTCCCCACCCACCAGCAGCGACTTGTGATATCCCAGGCCGCCGGAGAGCTCGGTGGAGAAGGAGCGCTCCAGCCCGTACTTGATGTCCTGGGCGGTGATCGTGGAGCCGTCCTCGTACTTCAGCCCGTCTTTGAGCTTGAAGGTCCAGGTCTTGCCGTCCTTGGACGGGGTGCCGGTGTCCTTGGCCAGATCGGGCACGACCTTGGTCTCCTTGCCGGGTTCGGCATCCCAGGTGGTCAGCCGGCGTTCGACCAGGCCCAGTGTGGTGATGGCCAGGTTCTGGCTCTTCGCGGGGTCCCATTCGATATCGGTGGCGCCCTGCATGATGGTCAGGTTGCCGCCGGACTGGGTTTCGCCCAGGTCCTGCCCGGCGTCGGAATCGCCGGAGAGGTCGTTGGCGTTGCAGCCGGTGAGCAGCAGGGCGGCAGCGGCCACCAGGGACGTCAGGCTCAGGCCGGTTCTGGTTGATTTCTTCATGCGTGTGCTCCGATTCTTGGGTCGAGGACGCTGTAGAGGATGTCGATGAGGAAGTTGGCCACGATGACGGCGGCCGCGGCGAACAGGGTCACGCCCACGACCACCTGCAGGTCGAGGTTGTTCACGGCGTCCAACAGCAGGGATCCCACACCTGCCAGGTTGAACACCTTCTCCGTGATGACGGTGCCGCCCAGCAGCGACCCGAAGTCCAGGGCGATGAGGGTGGCGATGGGCACGACCATATTGCGCAGGCCGTGGCGCACCACCACCGCGGATTCCCGCAGGCCGATGGCCCTGGCGGTGCGCACGAAGTCCTGTCCCAGGGTCTCCAGCAGGGTGCCGCGGGTCAGGCGGGTGTAGATGGCGGCGTTGATGATCGCCAGGGCCACCCACGGCATGATCAGGTGGTAGGCCCAGCCGGCCGGATTCTCCGTGAAGGCGACGTAGCCGCCGATCGGCAGGACGTTGAGGGTGAAGCCGAACAGCAGGATCAGCAGCAGCGCCACCAGGTAGCTCGGCGCGGACACTCCGAACACGGAGGCCCCCATGAGCAGCCTGTCTGTGGGCTTGCCGCGTTTGAGGGCGGCCCAGACACCTGCGCCCACGCCGGCGATGGTCCACAGCACGATCGCGCCGATCGCGATCGACAGGGTCACCGGCAGCCGTTCGCCCAACAGTCCGGTGACATCGGACTGGAGCCGGAAGGAGTAGCCGAAGCAGGGTGCCGCGCAGTGGATCGCGGTGGCGCCCGCCCCGAAGGTGCGGCCGGCGACGATGCCCAGCAGGAAGGCTCCCAATTGCGCGTACCAGGGCTTGTCCAGGCCCATATAGGTCTGGACCTCGGCCAGCCGGTCCGGCGTGCAGGGCTTACCGCAGGACAGCTGTGCCGGGTTGTTCGGCAGCAGGTAGAAGATCGCGAAACTGATGGTGGCGATGATGAGCAGCACCAGCACCGCCCCGCCTGCCCGGGCGGCCAGGAAGCGCAGGATCGACAGGGCGCGGTTCACTCTCTGCTCCCGTCCGCCGCCGAGGTGCCGGTCGGCTGGTCGCAGGAACCCGCCTCGGCCGCACCGGGCACCGCGGCGGGTGCGGCGGCGTCGCCGGCGGCCGCGGCCTCGGGAGCGCGGGCGGTGCGCTGGGGGTCGAGCGCATCGCGCAGCCCATCGCCCAGCAGGGTGAAGCCGAGGGTGACGCCGAACAGCGCCAGGCCCGGCAGTACCAGGTACATGGGATCGACCTGGACCCAGGAGATCGCGTCGGAGATCGACCGGCCCCAGCTGGGGGTGGGCGGGGCGATGCCCACGCCCAGGAAGCTCAGCGCGGCCTCGGACCCGATCTTGCCCGGGATCGAGGTCGTGGTGAACACGATGATGGTCGCCGCCAGATTGGGCAGCAGTTCGCGGGTCAGCACCCGCCAGGGGCCGATCCCGGCGGCGTTGGCCGCGCGTACGAAACCGCGCTCGCGCAGGCTCAGCGTTTCGGACCTGACGACCCGGGCGATCTGCGGCCAGCCGAACAGCCCGATGACCAGGATCAGCATGAGGGGACGGGGGAAGGAGTCGGGGACGACGGCGGCCAGTGCGATCGCGAAGATGAGGAAGGGGAAGCCGAAGACCACATCGGTGAACCGGCCCAGCAGCTTGTCCGTCCAGCCGCCGAAGTAGCCGGCGAACAGGCCGACGGCCACACCGATGACCACCGAGACCAGGGTCGAGGCGATGCCGATGAGCAGCGACACCTGGGAGCCCCAGGTGACGATGGCGAACAGGTCCCGGCCGGTGCGCGGCTCCAGACCGAACCAGTGGCCGCCTGAGGCCCCGCCCAGGGCACCCGCCGGCGCGGTGTCGGCTCCGAGCAGGTCCGTGTTGTAGGTGTAGGGGTCGTTACCGGTGAGCCAGGTGAACAGGGGAGCAGCCGGCATCATGAGCACGAAGAGCGCTACGAGGACCAGACCGGTCATCGCCGCATGGTCGTGCCGCAGCCGGGACCACAGGTCGCGCCATGCGGACCGTCCGGCCGCGGGCGCCTGTGGTGCAGTGGTGGTGGCGGCGTGCATGGTTCCCTTCATCGATGGTGTGCAAAGTCTGTGCGCCCGGTGTATGTGAGCGTAAACAGAAGACTATAACGGGTGGTATGAGGCGGATATTCCTTTATGTCATGCGGATCGGAAAGCTGTCATGGAGCTCACGCGCGCCGGGATCCGCGTTAGGCTGAGAACATGGCCGATTATCGCTTTGAGACATTTGAACCGGGGCTGGCCGATGGCGCCCCCGATGCCCAGACCACCGCGTACCTGCAGGCCGTTCAGGCGGGGTTCCACGAACCCCGGCTGGAAGAGGAGCCGCTGGGCGACAAGGTGCGCAGGTCGATGCTGGACGGCCGGAAGTTCACCGCCGCCTATGTCGACCGCCAGCCCGAATACGCCCTGGATCCGGCGGTTCCGGTGGCGACCTTCGCGCACTTCGAGAAGGAGTTCAACGTCGGCGGGGGGAACCTCGTCGACGCCCACCTGATCACCTGGGTGACGGTGCGGCCGACGCACCGGCGCCGGGGCCTGCTGCGCGCGCTGATGACACAGAACCTGGCCCACGCCGCCACCGCTGGTTATCCGTTCGCCGTGCTCACCGCGACCGAGGGCGGAATCTACCGGCGCTTCGGTTTCGGCCGGGCCACCTGGATCCAGCGGGTCGAGGTGGATACCTCACCCGGATTCGCCCTTGCGGTGGAACCGGACCGGCGGGTCGAAATGTGCGATCCGCAGGTGCTGCGCGAGCTGGCACCACAGATCTACGCGCAGTACATGCGCAAGTTCCCCGGGGCAGCCGGACGCCAACAGAGTTACGTCGAACGGGCCGCCGGCAGCCTCGATCTGGACACCGGCAAGCCGGATCCCAAGGTCCGGGCGGCCCTGCACTTCGATGAGGCCGGCGCTCCCGACGGTTTCGTCAGCTACAAGATCTCCGGGTGGGACGACTGGACGGCCACGATCGACATCATCGACCTGGTCGCCGTGTCCGATGCTGCCTACTCCGCCCTGTGGGGCTATCTGGGTGCGATCGACCTGGTCAACCGGGTCCGGTATCCGGCGGCGGCCACGGACTCGCCCCTGTCCTGGTTGCTGGCAGATCCGCGGCGGATGACGGTCAAGGCCGTGGAGGACTCCGAATGGCTGCGCATCCTCGACGTGCCCCAGGCTCTGGAGGCCCGGCCCTGGGGGCTGATGGGCAAGTTGACCCTGTCGGTCACGGATTCCCTGGGCTTCGGCGCGGGCGTCTTCGAGCTGACCGCGGCCGACGGTCGTGGCACCGTGGTCCGGCTGGCCGATGAACCCGACGATGCCATGGCGGATCTGTCCCTGGACATCGCCGAATTGGGTTCGCTGTACCTGGGCGGGGCGGATCCCGCAGTGCTCTCGCGCGCCGGGCGGATCCGCGCGGCCCGGCCCGAGGTCGTGGCCCAGGCCCGCGCGATGTTCGCCCTGGAACGCCTGCCGTACAGCCCGAACGACTTCTGAGTCTGTTCACACGAACTCGGGCTCGTACGAACGCCGACCCGTCGATCTTCTCCGATTTCCTCAATGGAAACGAAAAAGATCGACGGGTCGGCGTGTTTCGATGCCGGGGTGATCAGGCGGACAGGCCCTCGGCCGGTTTGGTCCGGCTGACCGCGCGGGCCGGGATCAGGGATGCCAGCAGCGATGCCAGGATAGCGGCGACGATGACCGCGCCGATCTGCCCCCAGGGGATGCCGACGGTGATCGCGATCCTGTTCGTCTGGATGAGCGAGGAGATGCCCGCCCAGCTGAAGAGCAGGCCCAGTACCAGGCCCAGGATGATGGCGACCAACGCCATCAGCAGAGCCTCGACGGCGACCATCCAGGACACCTGCGAACGGGTCATGCCCATGGCACGCAGCAGTGCGGTCTCCCGCCTGCGCTCCATCACCGACAGCGACAGGGTGTTGGCCACCCCGACCACCGCGACCACCAGGGACGCGGCCAGCAGCACCAGGACGATCGCCAGGACCACGTTGATGATGTTGGACATGGTCACGCGCATAATGGCGCCTTCCTGATCCACCCGGTCATCGGCGTTCAGGGCGCTCGTCAGCTTCTGCACATCCGAGCTGGTGGCCTGGTCGGAGATCTCCGTCCACATCGCACCCTCGGACGCAGTGGGCTGCAGCTGGGAGAGGTCCGAAGTGTCCATTACGGCCTCGGCCCGGGGGATTCCATGGCCGGCCACGGCCTTGAGCTTGACTGTTCCGCGCTCGCCTTTGAAGGTGAACGTGCCCACGGGATCGCCTGTGGTGTACGAATCCGAATCACTCTTGAGTTCCCTTGCTTGGTCGTCGTTGATATAGACGGTGCCGGCCTGGGGAGTCAGATCCTTGCCTCTGGCCGCTTTGAGCGCTTGGGAATCCGGTGCCAGCGCTGTCAGCGCAAGGTCCTTGGACTGCCCTGCGGACTCTGCCGAGTCGTCTCCAGCCGGATTCTCGTCCGCATCGGCGGCAGTCGGATCGGCGGTACCGGGCACTGTGACCTTGGCCCCGTCGAGGTGGGCGTGCGCTGAGACGATATCGGAGCCCTGGATGACCGACTGTTCGTGCTCGCTGGGCTGGGCGATCGACATATCGACCGCATTGCTCTCAGCCAGCGCGGCCTGGGATGTGGTCTTCATCGTCTGCGCGCCGATCATCATGGTCGACACCAGGGTGACGCCGATCAGCAGCGCGGTGGTCGTCGACGCGGTGCGGCGCGGGGCCATCTTGATATTGCGGGCCACCAGGCCGATCGCAGGGGACCGGGTGATGGCGGAGAACAGATGCCCCAGCACCCGGACGAACGGTGGGACGATCACCCGGGTCAGCAGCAGGATGCCGCAGAACAGCACGATGGCGCCGGGCAGGGCCAGCAGGATCTGGTGGGCGATGCCGCCGAAGACAGTGGCCACGAGGCCCACCAGGCTGACGATGCCGCCCAGAATCGCGCGGATCCAGGGGAATCCGGCATTGGGAGCGGGGATGTCCACGGGTGCCAGTGCCTGGATCGGCGTGACCTTGGTGGCCTTGCGGGCCGGGGTCAGGCAGGCCAGCACTGTCACGACCACACCCAGCACAGGACCGGCGATGGCCGCGGACACGGGCAGGGTGGCGATCTCGAATTCGCCCATCCAACTGCGGGCGAGGTACGAGAAGCCCACTGCCAGGCCCCAACCCAGCAATACGCCCAGGACGGAGCCGACCAGGCCCAGGACAAAGGCCTCGGCCAGGGTGGCGGCGCGGATCTGGCCGCGGGTAGCGCCGATGGCGCGCAGCAGGGCCAGGGTGCGGGTGCGCGATGCCACCAGAACCTGGAAGGTGTTCGCGATGACCAGGGCCGCGACGAACAGGGCGACGGCGCCGAAGGCCAGGACGATCGAGGTCAGGATGTTGGTGCCGCCGGAGAGCGTCTTGAGGTATTGGTCGACGACCTGTTCATTGGTCTGGACGGTGAAGCCCGCCGCCTGCAATCCCTCGAGATCCTTGTCGACGACCTTGCCGCCGCGCTGCTTGGCCAGCAGATCGGCGAAGTCATGGGCGACCTGAGATTGTGCTGTGGTGTCGCCCGGGGTCTTGAGCACAATGCGCAGGGATTCGTAGTAGGAATCCCCACCCAGGGCGTCGAGGCCCGCGTCGTCGGTGTACACGGTGGGGTCGCCGCCGTCGCTGCCGCGCAGAATGCCGGTGACGGTCACGGTGGACTTCTTGCCCGTGTCCTTGGCCGTCTTGCCGGAGTCATCGGTTTCGGAGGCGAATCCGGTGGTGTCCAGGTTCACCTGCTGGCCCTGGGACAGGCCCAGGGATTTGGCAGTGTCCTGATACAGCATCACCTGGCCGGGCCCCTGAGGCGCCTTGCCGGAAACGAACTCATAGTGCCGTCCGATCGGGGTGGTGGCAGCCGTAATGTACTGTTCGACCCCGTCCATCTTCGTCAGCGCAGCGATGCTGCGGTCCGCCTGGGTCTGGGAGATCTGCGGGATCTGCTGCGCGTCGGTGGCGAGTTTCTTGGCCACCTTGGCGTCGAATTCGACCGGTTCGCCGGAGTCCGCCGCGTCGTCACCCGAGGACTCGGACATCATCGATTCGCTCGAGCTGATGATGACGTCGGAGCCGGCATAGCTGCCCTGGGCGGTGGTGCGCATGGTCCGGTTGAAGGCATCGGACAGAGACAGGACGGTGGCGATGAACGCCACGGACACGAGGATCGCGATGCCTGCGGCCACCAACCGGCCGGCGCCCGTGCGCAGGAATGATTTGAGGATGTCGGTCATCGGGTGACCTCCATCATCGCCGCGGAGACCTGGTCGGCGCTGGGCCGGGCCATATCGCCGACCAGTCGGCCGTCGGCCAATAGGACCACTCGGTCGCCGGTCGCGGCCGCCGCCGGGTCGTGGGTGACCATGACGACCGTCTGCCCGAATTCGTCGACCGAGGCGCGCAGCAGTTCGAGGACCTCGGTACCGGTTGCGGAGTCGAGGTTGCCGGTGGGTTCGTCGGCGAAGATGACATCGGGGCGGGTCACCAGGGCACGGGCCACGGCGACGCGCTGCTGCTGGCCGCCGGAGAGCTCATGGGGTCGGTGTTTCAGGCGCTCGGTCAATCCCAGCATGCCGGTGATGCCGTTGAACAGTTCGCGGTCGACCGAGGTCTTGGCCAGGCGGCTGGGCAGCAGGATGTTCTCCTCGGCCGTCATCGCCGGAACCAGGTTGAAGGCCTGGAAGATGAAGCCCACATGATTGCGGCGGACCTGGGTCAGCTGCTTCTCATTCAGGCTGGTGAGTTCGCGCCGGCCCAGGAACACCTGGCCGGCGGTGGGGGAGTCCAGTCCGGCCAGGATGTGCATGAGCGTCGACTTGCCAGAACCGGACGGCCCCATGATGGTGGTGAACTGGCCGGCTGTGATGTCCAGGTTCAGGCCGCCCAGCGGTTGTACGGCCGCATCGCCGGTGCCGTAGGTCTTCGTCAGGCCGACCGCACGGGCGGCGGGGGCGTCGAAATTTTGTGTCGTGGTCACGGATGCTCCTCGGATCGGGGTGAGCCGGGTGGCTCATAGCGTTGGTCTCAACGCTATGCGGGGGACCGGGTGGGACACATCCTCTTGCAGGATGATTTTGTGCGTGTCGTGGCTCACCGGATATCCCCCGTGAGGAGTAGGGGAATCCCCACTTGGGGCCTGTCCGGTTGGGGGGGGTGTCCGGGGTTCCGGGGTGGTAGGACATCCCATGCAGGCTCCGGCACTCATTCCATGGGCTGACATGCGTAGCCGGATTTCATCCTGTGGGTCGATGTGCGCTGCGGGCCAGCTGAGTAGCGTCGAAGATGACGAATCACACGACGTATACGAAGCGGAGGACTTCTTGTGATGATGTATCTGGCAAGTTCAGCAGGCGCCACTGATAATTCTGGCCTGGGGTTCCTGGTCTTGGTGTGCATGGGCCTGGCCGTGATCGCCTGGCTGGCATTGTTCATTGCGGCACTCATCAGCATCGTGATGTCGCCCAACCTGACCCTGGGCGGCAAGCTCCTCTGGGTCATAGCGGTCTTCGCTTTCCCATTCCTGGGTTCCCTGGTCTGGTTCATCTGGGGCCGGAGTGCTCAGTTGAACAGGAGTTAGCGGAAACGAGCAGGCGCTTTGGTCTGAATGTACCGTCTCGGAACGGACCAAAGTGCCTGCTCAAGAAGAGGGAAGCCGGTTTAACATAGCGGGAGTCGATACGTCCTATGCCATAGTGACATGCTCATGTCACTTAGCCGGCGATTCCGGCCCGGTAGGCGAAGACCACCGCCTGGACCCGGTCGCGGGCACCCAGCTTGGAGAACACCCGGCCCACATGGGTCTTCACCGTCGCCTCCGATACGGACAGCGCATCGGCGATCTCCTTGTTCGACCGGCCAGTGGCGATCTGCTTGAACACATCCAGTTCGCGTTCGGTCAGCGTCCCCACCGCCTCGCGCAGCCGGACCGTTTCGGCATCCTCGGCGGTTTCGTCTGCAGCGCCGCTGCCGCTCACCCCGGCAATCTGTGCGCCCGTCTGAGATGCTGCACCGCTCGACCCGGTGGGGGCCTCGGCCTGCGCGGGCCCGCCACCACTGAGCCCACCCGCGTCCAGCAATCTGCGCGTGGTGGTGGGCGCGATGACCGCGCCGCCGCGCACCACGGTGCGGATCGCATCCAACAGCACCTCCGGCTGGGTGTCCTTGAGGAGGAAGCCCGAGGCCCCCGCCTGCAAAGCGCGCAGCGCGTAGTCGTCCGTGTCGAAGGTCGTGAGCACGATGATCTTCGGCCGGTAGCCATCGGGCCCGGCTGGCAGGCCCAGGATCTCGCGGGTCGCCTGGATGCCGTCGCCCGAGGGCATCCGGATGTCCATGAGCACCACCCGCGGGCGATACCGCAGGGTCGCGGCGATCGCCTCGGCGCCGGTGCCGGCCTGGGCGATCACCTGCAGGTCCGGCTGCGAATCGATGACCATCTGGAAACCCGTGCGCAGCAGCGCCTGGTCATCGGCCAACAGCACGGTGATGGGTTCGGTCTCGCTCATGCACGGGTCCTTTCGATCGAGGCCAGGGGCAGCAGAGCCGTGATGTGGAAGCCGGAGGGGTCGGCGGTGTGCGCGACGGTGCCGCCATAGAGTCTGGCCCTCTCATCCATGCCCCGCAAACCGGAGCCCCGGCCGTCGTCGTGGGCCACGGCGGACAAGCCGGTCACAGCATCCCCGGTGGAAGGGTCGGAGTGTGGTCCGGGGGCCGCGGCGCCGCCGGTCTCGGCCTCGGCTACCGCCTCGGCGCCGGCCCGACCGGCTGTCGGCTCGGCAGGCCCCGAATCGTCGACGCGGATCAGCAGGGCGTCCTCGGCCCGGTCGACCGTCAAACGGACCGCGGCGTGGGCGCCGGGGCCGGCGTGCTTGAGCGTATTCGTCAAGGCCTCCTGCACGATCCGGTAGACCGCCAGGCCCGCACCGGACGTCAGCTCCGGCAGGGAGCCGAGGTCGGCCAAGAGGTCCACATCGACCCCGGCCGCCCGCACATCGCCCACCAGATCGGGCAGATCCGCGACCTGGGGCAGCGGTGCACTCTGGGATTCGGCATCGGCCGAACGCAGTACCCCGAGCATCTGGCGCATCTGGGTCAGCGCCTCGCGGCCGGTGTCGCCGATGGTCCTGAAAGCCTCCTGGGCACGTGCCGGGTCGACGGCCGCCACGAAGCGACCGCCATCGGACTGCGCGATCATCACCGACATGGAATGGGACACGATATCGTGCATCTCCCTGGCGATCCGCAGCCTCTCGGCATCGGCGGCCAGCCGCGCCTCGTGTTCGCGTTCGCGCTCCAAGAGGTCATTGCGCTCGCGGATCGAGGTGGCTTCGTTCCGGCGGCGCCGCCGGATATCGCCCAGCAGCCAGGCGACCGAGACGATAGCCGCGCACAGCCCGCAGGCCAGGCCGGCCAGGACGAACGCTCCCATGCGGTCGGTGTCATCGGAGATGGCCGGCGGGAGGAAAAGGAGCGCGAGGGTGAGACCTCCCAACAGCAGGGCCCCGAGATAGCCGAGGCAGGCGAAGACCGTGCCCCAGCGCCGGGGCGCGTAGACCACAGTCGTGTAGACCGTGATGGGAACGGCCACATAGTGCAGATCGGGCGTCGCTCCGAACGTCAGTGAGCACAGCGCCAGAGCCACCATCGTCCAGGCGATGAGCACCGGCCAGATCCGGCGCACGGCCAGGATCGCGCACATCGCCACGGTCACCCAGAAGCGCAGCACGGACAGGGTGGGACCGAAGGATTCCGGCCACCAGATCGGTGCGCCTCGCACGCTGCTCAGGTAGAGATCTCCAGAGATCAGCAGCTGCACCAGGGTCAGCGGTAGCGCGATGAACAGGGCGTCGAAGGCCCACGGATACCGGTCCAGCCCGCGCGCCACCTTGATATGCCAGGGGGTGCGCCCGAGGAACTCGCTCATGGCCCCAACTGTACGTGGGAGAGCGGGCCGGGCCGGACCTCGGTCGCGGGCAGATCTGCCCAGCCGGGACTCCGGCCGCCCGAATCCTGAACCGGTCGGAGCCGGCCGGCAGGGGATCGCTAGACTTGGGAACGGCCCCGCCGTGGCCCACACGCGCACGCCCGGCCATGCTCACCCAGCATCACACTGTAAAAGGAGACACAGTGGCCAAGCCCGTTGTGCTGATCGCAGACAACCTCTCACCTGCCACCATCGACGCCTTAGGGCCCGATTTCGACATCCGCACGTGCAAGGGTTCGGACCGCGGCGAACTCATCCCCGCACTGGCCGGAGTCGACGCCGTGCTGATCCGGTCCGCCACCCAGATGGACGCCGAGGCCATCGCCGCCGCGGATTCCCTCAAGGTCATCGCCCGCGCCGGCGTGGGCCTGGACAATGTCAACGTCCCCGCCGCCACCAAGGCCGGCGTGATGGTCGTCAACGCCCCGACCTCGAACATCCTGTCCGCCGCGGAACTGACCATGGCGCACATCCTGGCCGCCGCCCGCAACCTGGGCGCCGGCAACTCCTCGCTCAAGGCCGGGGAGTGGAACCGCTCCAAGCTGACCGGCGTCGAACTGTTCGAGAAGACCCTGGGCATCATCGGCCTGGGCCGGATCGGCGGACTCATCGCCGAACGCGCCAAGGCCTTCGGGATGAAGCTGGTCGGCTACGACCCCTACATCTCGCAGCAGCGCGCCGCACAGATGGGTGTGACGGTGCTGAGCCTGGACGAACTGCTGGCGCAGTCGGACTTCATCACGGTGCACATGCCCAAGACCCCGGAGACCATCGGCATGATCTCCGATGAGCAGTTCAAGCTGCTCAAGCCCACCGCGCGCATCGTCAACGTGGCCCGCGGCGGCATCATCGACGAGGCAGCACTGGCCCGCGCCCTGTCCGAGGGGCGCGTGGGCGGCGCCGGGATCGACGTGTGGGACCAGGAGCCGCCGCAGGACTCGCCGCTGCTGGCCGGGGACTTCCCGAACCTCAACGTCACCCCGCACCTGGGCGCCTCGACCGTGGAGGCACAGGAGAAGGCCGGCATCGCAGTCGCCAAGTCGGTCCGCCGCGCGCTGGCCGGGGAACTCGTCCCCGACGCCGTCAACGTCGCCGGTGGTGCGATCGACCCCGATGTGCGCCCCGGCGTGCCGCTGGCCGAGCGCCTGGGCCGGACCCTGACCGCGCTGGCCGGTGGCGACGCCATCACGCACCTGCGCGTGGAGATCCACGGCGAGATCGCGGACAAGGACGTGTCCGTGCTCAAGCTCTCGGCCCTCAAGGGCGTGTTCATGGACCTGGTCTCGACGCCGGTGTCCTATGTCAACGCCCCCGTGCTGGCCGAGGAGCGCGGCGTGACAGTGGAACTGGTGCAGGACAAGGAGGTCGAGTACTTCCGCAATGAGACCGTGCTGATCGCCACGACCTCGGCCGGGCGCCGGGTCCGCGTGTCCGGCACCGTGACCGGTCCCAAGCTGGTGCAGAAGCTCACGGGCGTGTCCGACTACGAACTGGAGATGCCGCTGAGCGACCACCTGGTGGTCTTCGAATACACCGACCGTCCCGGCATCATCGGCCAGCTGGGCCAGGCCCTGGGCCGCGTGAACATCAACATCGCCGGCATGCAGGTCTCGCCCTCGGCCGATGAGACGAAGGCCCTGGCCGTGCTGGCCGTGGACTCCATCGTCGAGGACGCGGTCGTGTCCGCCGTGGCCGGCGCAGTGGATGCCGCGTACTTCGCGCTGGTGGACCTGACGGAGGACTGAGCCACACGGCCACTTCGGCCCTTCGGGTTCTCCGAGCCTTGACACCGCGGATGCGGCTGGTATCGTGCGGGGCACATAGGAGACGTCGTCGATTTCGAATCCACTGAGGAGGGATGACGATGACCATCCAGAAGAAACTCCGCAACGCAGTCGGCGCGGTCGAGGACACACTCGACAAGTACATTGCCGGACCGGACGTGACCACAGGTCAGCGTCCCGGCTATGTCGAGGACGACTCGGAGAAGCACCTGCGGGAAGTCGCAGACGCCCACGGGGACCGGCTGCTCGAACAGCCCGACGGTTCGCACATCGTCGAAGAGGTCTCCGCGGGCCCGGGACCGGAGATCGTCCGCGAGTACCCTGCCGGCGATCAGCTGACGGCCGAAGCCGAAGAGGCCGAGGAAGCCGCCGAAGTCTGGGAGCACGATGATGCGGTCGTCGACGAATGGGAAGTCGAGTCCTTCCCGGCCAGTGATCCACCGGCGAGTGATCCCCGGATCGGCTGAATGCCATCCGATAGCTCTGGCGCATAGCCCTCTCGCAGCGGCGGGCCCGGAACCCTTGGGTTCCGGGCC
>NZ_JANIJX010000002.1 GCF_024580735.1 Brevibacterium moorei
ACCAACTGGTGGCACCGTGACGACGAACTACACGGTCAACCGGTCACCCCAGCACGCCCCAAACTGAGTCAAGCGGATTCCGGGAAAAATCTACCGAATCGCTTGACAAAGAACATAGGGACACCCCCCCACACACACAGCCACTTCCCTCACCGATGACCCACGCTGGGTCGCCGGACTGTCGACGTTGTACGCGCTCGTGCGCTTACTCGTTGAATCCCGATCGGCGTGTGGGCGGATGATCGCCTGGACCGCTCCGCCGGTCCCGTCACGGCCTCGACCGTAGACTCTGCGGCGCGCACCTCGATCTCGAGGTAAGTCACAACTGGTGCAGTCCGGCTCACGCACGATCGAGCCGCCGGAGGGCTGGCCGTGAGCGGAGCCATCGCCACCATCGGCAATATGCTCCCGTTTTCGATCCTCGTCGTTTTCACCCAGCGGCAACTTGGTGTGGACGAGGCGGGATACGGCTTGATCCTCGCGGTGTCGGCGCTCGGTGGGCTTGTCGGACCGCTGGCCTCGGTCTGCGTGAGTATCGCTCTGATCCTCGTGCGGACCGTCGACGTCGACTGACCAGCCGGACTGCTCAACCGGGTACTACACAGGTACCGATCAAGACTTCTGCCGGATCCCTGAGAGGAAAGCCCGTGCCGTAAAGTGAATCGAATGATCAGTGATGAACTGCGACACTTGGTCCGACTCACCGGCGAACATGCCGCGCGCTGGAACGACGACTACGATCATACAGTTGCGGCCGGTCTGCTCACCGCTTCCGGCCAGGTCGTTCTCGGGCTCAACACCTATCACTTCCTGGGTGGGCCATGCGGGGAAATCGCCGCGCTGTCCAATCACGCTTCGTCTGTGCCCACGGACCCGATCGTCGCGGTCACAGCAGTCTACGGCTCCACAGGTGACGTCATATCCCCGTGCGGAAAGTGCCGCCAGGTCATCTTCGACATGGATCCGAGAATACGTTTCGTCGTACGTGATGCGAACGGGCTCACTACGCGCACCGCCGCAGAGCTGCTGCCCCTGGCCTACGATTGGCGTGCCGTCGACCAACCGCAGAAGCTCTATATGTGGGAAGGGTACGAGGGTCCCATCAGATCGGGCTCCAAAACGCAGACCATCCGAATCGACGACCCATTCAGACCGGGTTCCGCAGAGCTCGTCTTTGAGAAAGAAGACGGTGAGGTCGTCGTCATCCCCGCTACCATCACCGATGTCCGCACGATCGCCCGCGACGAGGCGACCGAGGACATCGCGATAAAAGATGGTTTCACCTGCCTCGAAGACCTTCATACGGCCCTGGAGAGTCACTATCCGGGCCTCGGAACGACCGATCCGGTAGATATCGTGACGTTCGCACTCGACGGCGACTAGCGCTTAAAACCGCCCAGGCCCTCACATGCTTCCCTGTTTGTCGGGCAGCAGCCCGTGTCACGAAGTCCTGTTCACGAATTGAGTATGCTGGGCCGGGATGAAACCGAGCTTCCTCCCACTGCGCACCGAGCGTCTCATACTCCGCGTCCACCGCACCGACGACGCCGACGCGCTCCGGATTGTCTATTGTCGTCCCGAGGTCGCGCGGTTCCTCTTGGACGAACCGTGGACACCTCAGGACGCCATCGTCAAGACCGCGGAGCGTGTACCGAAAACCGACCTGGACGGTGAGACCGGGGCGCTCGCCCTCGTCATCGAGCACGCCGGCCGGCTGGTCGGCGATGTACAGCTGTGGTTCACCGACCGAGAACACCGGGTCTGTGAAATCGGCTGGGTGCTCGATACGGATTTCGGCGGTCAGGGACTTGCGACCGAGGCCGTAGCGGCCGTGCTCGATCTCGCATTCGAACACTTTCGGGTGCATCGCGTCACCGCGCAGATGGACGGGCGCAACACCGCCTCGGCCAAGCTCGCCCGCAACCTCGGCATGGAACACGAAGCCCATCTGCGACAGGACTGGTGGAGCAAGGGCGAATGGACCGACACTCTTATCTACGGAATCCTCGCGGGGGACAGCCGGCACCGCACGACGGGACTCCCCCAGGATTGATCACTCACGTGAGGCAGGGCCGCGCTGCGTGTAGGAGTGGTCAACGCGGGATACGTCGGTGTCAGCGTCCGGGCGAGTGCCCCCAGGCGATGTCCTCGGGTTTCAAACCGGCCGGTTCAATGATCGTGATGTTCGTGATCCCATTGCCGTTATCGGCGAACGACGCCCGAAACTGCACTTGCATGTAATCAAATGCATCGGAATAATCGCCGGGATTCGCCTGGCCGGTGTCATCGCATCTCACTCCCAGTTTTCCGATGAATTCGGGCGAATCGTCCGTCGGTTCATCACCGATCGCGGCCTCGGGGTCGAAGTCGTTGTTCACGAGCCTGACGTCGTAGATGCCAAACTTCTTCACAAGCTTGGCCTCCGCGGCTTCTTCGTCGATTACGGGCAGCGGCCTTCCGGAAATGCATACGAGTCCGATGAAGACCGCCCCCACTGTCAACCAGCTGAGCCCTGTCACCAGTGATTTGCGCCGGGTGTCGGGAGAACGGCGGTAGGCCATCAGGAATATGGCGTTGAAGACGACCAGCACAATGGTCACCACGACCGAGGCGAGAACCCGAGATGTGCTGGTTTCGTAGGTGAGGATGTCTCCACCGCGCGCTACCAACAAGATGCTCTCCTCCACGTTTCTGCGAGGCCATCGTCGACACCCCGGCAGAGAATCCAGTCAGCGTACTAAGCCGATTCTCCTTGTCCATAGTAGTAGCCGATCACGCCGCCAGACGAGGGCCTCTCACTCTCCCGCGCCGGCCGCCGCGTGATCACAGTGGTAGCGTCGAAGGCGAAGATTGCCCCATCCCGCTGAAAGTCAACTGCCCACTTCACGGTATGGGTTCGGACAGCAGGAAGGCCCCGGAGTGAAAACTCCGGGGCCTTCCTGCTGTCCTTGTTGCGACTCAGGACAACTGTGCGCGGAGGGGGACTTGAACCCCCACGCCCGATATATTGGGCACTAGCACCTCAAGCTAGCGCGTCTACCTATTCCGCCACCCGCGCCGGGCAACAAGGAATACATTACACGGACTGTGGGGGTTTGCAAAATCGCGCGGCCATCCTGCGCAGAGCCGTCGAATCAGTCCTGCGGGAACGTTACGGAGCCCAACACATGGGGCTTGCCCCGCTTGGCGTCGAACACCTGGAAAACCGTCTTCTGCCGCGAAATCCCGCGGAATTCGGCATCGTCATCGACAGGTCCGTCCTCTCTCAATGCCCCGACCGGAGCCTCGGCATTCGAGTACGCCAGCGTCACCGTGGCCGGCAGGACGATGGGCCCGGCGAAGGAAACCTCCCATATGAAGTACGACACATGCGGGTCGATTGCTGCGAGGGCACGGCTGGCCGAGTACATGCCATGGGCGATCCGCGCGGGGAATCCGAAGGCCTTCGCCGCCGGGGTGCTCAGATGGATCGGATTGATGTCATCGGAGACACGCGCATAGTCCCGGGTGACCGAGGTGTCGAGGCGCCACAGGGCCTGCGGCGTGACCGCCGGATCGAAGGGCAGGGTGCGGCGCGCGGACTCCCCCACAGCAGTGTCCTCCGGATCCGGTCCGCCCGACAGGAAGCGGCCGCGGGCCAGATAGGTCGAGGTGTCTCGAAATGCAGGCTCGGCCCGGCCGCGATGGCAGGCGGTGACGGTGATGTCCACGGTTGTGCCCCTCTTATGGGGCTCCACCGCGGTGACTTCCACACGCAGGTCGAGCTC
Organism: Brevibacterium moorei; assembly: GCF_024580735.1. Lineage (GTDB taxonomy): Bacteria > Actinomycetota > Actinomycetes > Actinomycetales > Brevibacteriaceae > Brevibacterium > Brevibacterium moorei. The sequence goes on from NZ_JANIJX010000002.1 coordinate 3,768, forward strand.
ATCGCCGACGACCACCGGCCGGTATTGGACGAAGCTGTTGTGCACATGCACCATGCCCATCACCGGCAGGCCGAATCCCGGGCTCGTCATCAGCTCCATCCCGGGCAGGAAGCCCAGGGTGTGCAGGTAACCGGCCGAGGCCTCGGTCCGCAGAGTGCCATGCACCGCGTGGACGAAGGCCGCCAGCCGGTCACGGTCGACTCCGACCCTCGCCTCGACGGCCGGCACGGCCAACAGCGCCTGCGCATCCGGCCGTGCCCGGCCGGGCTTGGGCAGGGCCGAGGCCGCCGCCTTCGCATAGGTGCTCATCCGTCCCATCTCAGGCCCCCACGATGTTCTGTCCGCAGACCCGTAGGGTCTGCCCGTTGATTCCACCTGCGTGCTCGGAGGCGAGGAAGGCGACGGCCTCGGCCACGTCCAGTGGTAGCCCGCCCTGCTGCAGGCTGGACACGCGCCGGGCCACCTGGCGGCGCAGCGGCGGCATCTTCGCCGTCATCTCCGTTTCGATGAAGCCGGGGGCCACGGCGTTGATGGTCCCGCCCCTGGCAGCGAATTCGGCCGCAGCAGCACGGGTCAGGCCGATCACCCCGGCCTTGGCCGCGGCATAGTTCGTCTGCCCCTTATTGCCCGCGATTCCCGAGGTCGAGGCCAGTGCGACAACATGCGGATGCTCGCCCCAGGCCTCCAACTCGTTCAGGGATCGATCCAGGGCCAGTTCCGCCTTGAGGTTGACCGCCAGAACGGATTCCCAACCCGCCGGCTCCATATTCGCCAGCATCCGATCGCGGGTGATTCCCGCATTGTTGATGAGGACGTCGATGGGCGCTCCGACGGCCTCCACAATGCGCGCGCCCGCGTACGGTGCCGTGATATCGAGTTGAATCGCGACTCCCGACACCTCGTTCATGGTCGCGGCAAGGGCCTGGCCCGCGGCCGGGATGTCCACCCCGTAGACCGTGGCACCGTCGCGTGAGAGCACCCGTGCGATGGCGGCGCCGATCCCGCGAGCGGCACCCGTGACCACTGCGGTCCGGCCGGCCAGCGGCCCCGCCGCACCGAGCCCTGCCATCTCCACGGTCCCGACTGCCCGACCGGACGTGGAGTCGACGGTGAGGAACTGCCCGTCGATGTAGGCGGACTTGGCTGACAGCAGGAAGGCCAGAGTCGAGGCGACGGAGGGCGCGGTGATGGGCGCCTCGTTCAGCAGGATGCCGTTGGCCGTGGTCCCGGCCCGCATCTCCTGGCCCAGGGACCGGGTCAGTCCGAGCACCGCCTGCGCGGTCGCGGCCCTGGCAGGATCGTGCAGGACGGAGTCCGTCGCATCGGAGATCGTGATGATGCGCGAGCAGGGCCGCAAAGACCGCAGCGCAGCGCCGATCGTCAGGGCGGGCTCGGCCAGCTCATCGACGTCCTCGGCCCCGGCGAGCACCGCGATGATGCCCTGGTAGCGGGCGGAGGGGTCCCGGTGCCGGTGGACTGCGAATCCGGCCTCGAGCACGAGGCCCGCAACCGCATCCGCCGGGTCCGCGCGCCCGAGGATCAGCACGGGTCCGTCCTGGAAAGCCGGCTCCGAGCCCGATTCGCCGAAGCGGCGCAGCGGGACCGGCCGGGGCAGGCCCAACTGTTTGGCCAGCAGTTTCAACGGTCCGTTGACCAGGTCCAGGTACGCATCACCCGTCGTATTCCGTTTTCCCATCGTCTTCCCCTGCCCTCTCATGCCGCTTCCACGATCGCCGCGAGGCCCTGACCGCCAGCCGCGCAGATCGATACCAGTGCGCGGCGCTTGCCCGTGGCGTGCAGGTACTTCGCCGTGGTCGCGATGATCCGCCCGCCCGTCGCCGCGAAGGGATGGCCGGCGGCCAGGGAGGAGCCCAGCGGGTTGAGCCGGTCCCGGTCGATCGGTCCCAGGGCACCGGGCAGGCCCAGCCGCTCGCGGCAGAACTCCTCGGATTCCCAGGCGGCCAGGTGACACAGCACGGTGGAGGCGAAGGCCTCGTGGATCTCGAAGACGTCGATATCCTCGAAGCTCAGACCGTTGCGCTCGAGCAGTCTGGGGACGGCGTAGGCCGGGGCCATCAGCAGGCCCTCGTCTCCGGTGACGAAGTCCACGGCGGCCGCCTGCGCATCGACCAGATAGGCCAGGGGCGATAGTCCCTGGGACTGAGCCCAATCCTCACTGCCCAACAGCACGGCAGAGGCGCCGTCGGTCAGGGGTGTCGAATTGCCCGCCGTCATCGTCGCGGCCGTATTCAGGGAGGTGCCGAAGACCGGACGCAGGCCGGCCAGCGATTCCGGGGTGGAATCGGGGCGCAGATTGGTGTCGCGGACCACCCCCAGATACGGGGTGACCAGGTCGTCGAAGAAGCCCGCATCCCAGGCCGCGGCCAGGTTCCGGTGCGAGGCCAGGGCCAGATCGTCCTGTGCCTGCCGGGAGATCGCCCAGTCGGCGGTTGTGCGCGCCTGGTGTTCGCCCATGGACAGTCCGGTGCGCGGCTCCCCCGTACTCGGAGCAGCCGGCGCCAGATCGCTGGGCCGCAGACGGCTCAGTGCCTTGACGCGTCCGGCCAGGGTCTTCGACCGCATCGCCTCCAGCAGGATTCCCCTGGCGTGTTCACCCACGGCCAGGGGCGCATCCGAGGCGGAGTCGACTCCCCCTGCGATACCGGAGTCGATCTGTCCGAGGCGGATCTTCTGGGAGATGGTCACCACTGCCTCGAGCCCGGTAGCGCAGGCCTGGCCCAGATCGAAGGCCGGAGTGGTGGACGCCAGGGCCGAGCCCAGAACGGTTTCGCGGGTCAGGTTGAAGTCGCGGGAGTGTTTGAGCACGGCACCGCCTGCCACTTCCCCCAGTTCCCGCCCGGCCAAGCCGTACCGGGCCACCAGCCCGTCGATGGCCGAGGTGAACATGTCCTGATTCGAGGCGTGGGAGTATTCCCGGTTCGACCGGGCAAATGGGATGCGATTGCCGCCGAGGATGGCGGCGCGGCGTGGTGACTGGGATGTCATCCGGGGCTCCTTGTCGGTGGGCAGGAGAATTTACCTGTTACCAAGAGTACCTGCTACTGTGTTTGACATGAAGTCTGTCACATCACCAGATGGACGGTCCACCCGCTGGGATACACACAGAGCCACCCGCCGCGTCGAACTGCTTCGAGCAGTGCGCGCCGCCGTCACCGAATACGGCTCCGAACTGTCCATGGATCAGATCTCGACGCGCACCCGGACGTCCAAGACAGTCCTCTACCGTTACTTCGGCGATCGCGCGGGGCTGCAGCGTGCCTGCAGCACCTGGGCGATGGACGTGATCGAACGCCATCTGACCCAGGCCGCACAGGCGGATACCGCACACCCGGCCGATCCCCTCACCCTGATGGTCCACTCCTTCGTCGAACTGGCCGCCGGCTCCCCTGGCCTCTACCGCTTCTGTGCGGCCGCCGTAGACGACGGCACCAATCAAGGCTTCTTCACCCGCGTGACCCAATCCCTGATCCACGGGCTGGGGCTGTCGACCCCGGACGACCACATCTGGGCCCGTGGCGCAGTGGGATTCGTCAGAATGTCAACCGAGCACTGGTTGGCGACCCACACGGGGACGCCGATCACCGATGCCCAGATCGCCGCGGTCTCCACACAGATCGCGGGCTGGCTGCGCGCCTCTCTGCAGCCTGCGACCGTTCCACCCACACCGGAGGAGACCACCGATGAACGCTGACACCTCGAAGACCCCAGCAGGATCCGAGCGACTGCCCGTGGACCACGATGTCCTGGCCGGTCTGGCCGATGGCCCGCGCCGGGACTTCCGCCTGCGCGGTCGCGCCTTCGCCGGCGACCCGGCCCTGCGACAGCCCGCCGATGATCCCAGCCTCGAGGCGCAGCGATCGGCTACCACCCGCGCCGCATTGGAATTGGGCAAACAGGGCTTTCCAGCTCAGAGTCTGCCTCGAGCACTGGGCGGGCAGGAGGCCTTCGCCGCCTATGTCGCGGGCTTCGAGGAGACTCTGCTGGCCAGCCCCTCGGCGCAGATCAAGGCCGGCGTCCAATACGGACTCTTCGGCGGAGCGATCCAGCACCTGGGCAATGCCGCCCAGCACGAACGCTGGCTGCGCGCCGTTATGGCCGGCGAGCTAATGGGCAGCTTCGCGATGACCGAGATCGGCCACGGTTCCGACGTGGCGGCGCTGGGCACCACCGCCACCTACGATCCCGCCACACAGGAATTCGAGGTCCACACCCCGTTCAGAGCCGCGACCAAGGACTACATCGGCAACGCCGCCAGGGATGCACGGGCCGCGGTCGTCTTCGTCCGTCTCATCACCCGGGGCGTGGACCACGGCATCCACGCGCTGTTCGTCCCGCTGCGCACGGAGGAGGGTCAGACCCTGCCCGGCATCACGATCGAGGACGACGGGTACAAGGGCGGCCTGCCGGGCGTAGACAACGGCCGCATCGCCTTCGACCGGATCCGGGTGCCGCGGGCCAACCTGCTGGACCGCTATGGCCAGGTGGCCGCGGACGGAACGTACACCTCGGACATCGAATCGCCCGGGCGCCGCTTCTTCACGATGCTCGGCACCCTGGTCCAGGGGCGGGTGTCCCTGGACGGGGCGGCCACGGTCGGTGCGAAGCTCGCACTCGACATCGCAGTGCGCTATGCGCTGGCCCGCAGGCAGTTCGCCGGCGCGGACGCCGACGAGGAGACGACCCTGCTGGACTATGCCCAGCACCAGCGCAGGCTCATGCCGGCGCTGGCCCGGACCTGGGCGAACGCCGCAGCCCACGAGTCTTTACTGGGAGACTTCGAGCGGGTTTTCTCCGGCGCAGACGACACCGACGAGGCCAGGCAGACCCTGGAGACACGGGCGGCGGGCTTCAAGGCCCTGAGCACCTGGGACGCCCTGGACATCGTCCAGGAATGCCGGGAGGCCTGTGGCGGCCAGGGATTCCTGGCCGAGAACCGCTTGGTGGGGCTGCACCAGGATCTGGACGTCTATGCGACCTTCGAAGGCGATAACACCGTCCTGCTGCAGTTGGTGGGCAAACGCCTGCTGGGAGACTACGCGGCCGAGTTGAAGGACGTGGACTTCGGCGGGGTGGCCCGGTACATCGGCACCCAGGCGGCCGAACACTCGCTCTACCGCACAGGCCTGGCCAGCGCGGGGCGCACGATCGGTGACATCTTCACCCCTGCACTCAACGCCAGGCGGATCCGTTCGGGCAAACTGATCGGGGCTCTGCTGGCCGAACGCGTGCGGGTCATGGTGGCGCAGCTGGCCGGCGACCTGCGACCTGCGGCCAAGGCCTCACCGGAGGCCGCCGCCGAACTGTTCAACCGGCATCAGCACGAGCTCATCGAGACCGCCCGCGCCTATGTCGAGATGCTCAAATGGGAGGCCATCGACGCGCAGTACAAGCAGATCGACAGGGCGGCACACCCGGCCGAGGCGAAGTTGGTCAAACGGCTGCGCGATCTATTCGGGCTGAGCCTGATCGAACAGCACATCGGTTGGCACCTGATGTACGGTCGACTGCCCATGGCCAGGGCCAGGCAGGTCGGTCCTGCGATCGACCGACTGTGCGGCCTGCTGGCCGACAATGCACTGGACATCGTGGAGGCCTTCGGATTCGGTCCCGAACATCGCCGGGCCCCGATCGCCGACGGCGCCGAGGCCGCCCGCCAGGACGAGGCCCGCGCCCACTACCGCGCGGGCCGGGCAACATCGACCTGGCCGGCCGATGAGAAGGCGATCTACAAGTCGAAGATGGCCGCGCGCCGGAGGCGCTGAGGTCGCCCGCCGGGGCGGCCGCCCACCACTGCGGTTTCCGCCCCGGCAGCCGCGGGAAACCGCGCAGCCGGAGCCTGCGGGACAGATGAAAGGCGTCTTACCTTCGCTTGCTAATCTCATGACATGACGACCAAGCGCACCAGCCGCACTCTGCTCGCCCTGTCCTCCCCCATCCTCGCGGTCGGACTGCTAGCCGGTTGCGGCTCCGGCACCCCGACCGACTCACCGAGCTCCGGCTCCCCGGCTCCCAGTACCTCACCCACATCCGTTGATGCCCCGGCGGCCACGGACTCCACGGGTCCCGCCACGATTCCCACCGCCTCGGCCTTCGGAGAGAACATCGATCTGGCCACACAGAACATGCCGATCACACCGGCGGCCGCACTCGAGGCCGCGCAGCAGAAAGCGCAGGGCACCTTCTACACGATCGAGTTGGACTTCGAGCAGCGGAATTCCGCCTGGGAGTACGAACTCGGCTTCCAGCACGACCGGACGGAGTACGAGGTCTCCGTCGATGCGGTTACGGGCAAGGTCGTCGATGTTCACAAGGAGGCCACAGACGATCGGGAGACGCCCATCGAGGTCGACAAGCCCCTGCCGTATTCCGAGGCGCTTTCCCTGGCCCAGGAGAAGTCCTCCGGCAGGCTGACCGGCTGGTCGTTGGAGGCCGATGACGGCCGCATCGACTACTCCTTCGACTTCGACGAGGACGGCAAGGACGTCGATGTCACGGTGGACACCGCGACGAAACGGGCCTTCATCGACGATTGATCCGCACGGTCCCGGCCACCTGCCACCAGGTCGGAACCTCCTTGGGGTGAGGATCACACCGATCCGTTCCGACGTCCACTTCCAGCAGGGTGCATAATTATTAGGTTCAGTGCATGGATTGGGGTGAACATCCCACACCCGCATGTGAGCGTTCACCCATCAGCCCAGCGGCAAAGGACCATCGTGGCAGAATCGTTCGCCCGCCAGCTCTTCCGGCGTCGCCTCCCGGCCGATCCCCAGGCTCAGGGCTCCGGCCTGCGCCGGTCCATGTCGACCTTCCACCTCATGATGATCGGGGTCGGCGGGACAGTGGGAACCGGGATCTTCTTCATCATGTCGGAGGCCGTTCCAGAAGCCGGTCCCGCCGTCATCGTGTCATTCGTCCTGGCCGCCGTGGTCGCCGGACTCACCGTCCTGTGCTATGCCGAACTGGCCTCGACGATTCCGGCCTCGGGATCCTCGTACTCCTTCACCTACGCCACCATGGGCGAACTCATCGCCTTCGTCGTGGGAGCCTGCCTCATCTTGGAATACGGCGTGTCCGCGGCAGCTGTGGCGGTGGGTTGGTCCGAATACCTCAACCTGCTCCTGGAGAACCTGTTCGGCATCAGCTTCCCACCGGCGCTGTCGGCCGCGCCCGATGCAGGAGGGATCGTCAACGTCCCCGCCATCATCCTGGTCGCCCTGTGCCTGGTGCTGTTATTGCGCGGGGCCAGCGAATCGGCCCGCGCCAACAGTGTCATGGTGCTCATCAAGCTGGCCGTGCTCATCGTCTTCGTGGGCATCGCGTTCACCGGCTTCACCGCCGACCACTTCGCAAACTTCGCCCCCGAGGGCATCCGGGGCATCTCGATGGCGACCGGTTCACTGTTCTTCAGCTACATCGGTCTGGACGCTGTCGCCACCGCCGGCGGCGAGGTCAAGAATCCCCGCAAGGCGATGCCCCGCGCGCTCATCGGGGCCCTGGCCATCGTCACGCTCATCTACCTGCTCGTCGCAGTGGCGGCCCTGGGCGCGCAGGCCCCTGCACAGTTCGGCGCACAGCAGGCCAGCCTGGCCACCATCGTGCAGAACCTGATCGGGCAGACCTGGCCGGGCACGGTGCTGGCGATCGGCGCGGTCATCTCGATCTTCTCCGTCACCCTTATCTGCCTGTACGGCCAGACGCGCATCCTGTACTCGATGAGCCGCGACGGGCTGGCGCCGCGGGTCTTCGCCCGGATCAGCCCGCGGACCCACGTCCCCGCGGCGGGCGCCTGGATCGTCTGCGCCGTCGTCGCCGTCCTGGCCGGCCTCCTCCCTCTGGGGATCCTGGCCGACCTGACCTCGATCGGAACCCTGACTGCCTTCCTCCTGGTCAGCCTGGGCGTGATCATCCTGCGCCGGACCAGGCCGGACCTGCCCCGCGGCTTCAAGGTCCCCGGATACCCCGTCACCCCGGTCCTGTCGATCCTGGCCTGCCTCTACGTGATCAGCGGCCTGCAACCGATCACCCTCATCGCCTTCGTCATCTGGATAGCCGTGGCCCTGATCTTCTACTTCACCTGGAGCCGCCGGCATTCGACCCTGGCGATGGCGGCGGACCCAGGCCGAATCGAATAGCCGGACCACACTATCCTGGAGACGGCGCGCCCCAACCGCCCTCTGATTTTTCGCAGTACACAACCATATGAAAGGCAGACGATGTCGAAGATCGCCCTGGTCCGCAAACCCAGCCCCAATCTGAATGAGGGACTGGTCGACAACATCGAGCGCGTCCCGGTCGACGTCCCTCTGGCCATGCAGCAGTGGGAGGGCTATGTCCACACTTTGCAGGAAGCCGGCTGGGATACCCGCGAAGTCGAACCCGCCCCGGACTGCGCTGACGCGGTTTTCGTCGAGGACTCCGTGCTGATGTACAAGAATGTCGCCGTGTCCATGCACTCCGGCGCTCCCAGCCGCCAGGCCGAACCCGCCGGCACGCGCAGTGTCGTCGCAGGGCTGGGCTGCTCACTCAACCAGATCACAGAGCCCGGCACCATGGACGGCGGTGACATCCTCAAGATCGGCGACACGATCTATGTGGGCCAGGGCGGCCGGACCAATGCCGAGGGCATCCGCCAGCTGCGCGCCATCCTCACGCCCCTGGGCGCCACAGTCGTGGCCGTGCCGGTGACCAAGGTCCTGCACCTGAAGACCGCAGTCACCGCGCTGCCCGACGGCACGGTGATCGGCTACCCCGACTTCGTCGACAATCCCTCGATCTTCGAGCGCTTCATCCCGGTCCCCGAGGAACACGGAACAGCCGTCGTCTGCCTGTCCGATTCGCATGTCGTCATGTCCGCTTCCGCACCCCGGACCGCTGAGCTGATCCGCGGCCTGGGATACCGGGTGACGACGGTTGAGATCACCGAGTTCGAGAAGCTCGAGGGCTGTGTGACCTGCCTGTCTGTGCGCGTGCGCGGTCTGGCCGACTGAATCGGCCTGCCGGATCACCCGGTCCCAACCGGGCGGTCCGGCCGCCGATTCGACACGCCCTGGCCGGTCCTCGGTTGCATTGGCGCGTCCGGGGTCGTTAGCGTGGCCGCATGTTATCCAAGACAACTCGACTTGCTGCCATAGCCGTTCTTTCCGCAGGTTCCCTGGGCGCTCTGGCCGCCTGCTCCCCTGCCGGCGACCAGAACGGCCCCGGGCAGGAAGCCGGGGCCTCCGACCAAGCCGCGCAGGCCTCGGCGCCGGCGGAGAAGCCGAAGGCGGCCGCACCGAAGGCCCAGCACAAGGATTTCGGGAAATCCACGAACATCGCCGATAAGCCCGTCCCCGTCGACCCCGAGCAGGCCGTTGCCGCCGCTAGGGAATACTCCGGCGGCGGCGAGCTGCAGGAGATGAAACTGTCCTATGACCGCTTGTACCGCACCTGGGCCTACCAGGTGCGCACCGTCAATGGCCGTCTGCAATCACAGGCGGTGATCGACGCGATCTCCGCGAAGGCGCTCGATCACGGTTCCCAGCAGCTGGGCAAGAAGGAGAAGGTGGGCACGGTCGACGACTCCAAGACCGTGTCCTACGATAAAGCCCTGCACGCTGCCACCTCGCAGACCGACGGCAGCCTGATCCGCTGGGATCTCAGCACCGAAGATTCCCCCACCTACACTTTCGAACTCGACCAGGACGGCGCCGTGCACAGTGTGGCGGTCGACGCGCACTCCGGCAAGGTCAGGGACTGACCCGTCCCAGCCGGATCGCGCGATGCCGGATACCCCGCGATTCAGTATTCCTCGATGGAGGGAATCTGGACCTGGGAGGAATCGCCCAGCGTGTGCTCGAAGCCCTTCTTCCAGTCGCCCTTGTCCTCGGATTCCTGCAGCGCCTTGTTCACGGCCTTGCGCATGGTCGTGTCGCCGTGTTTCATCGCGATGCCATAGGGCTCCTCGGTGAACAGATCTGAGGTCGTCTTGAACTTCCCGTCGTACTGGGCCGCATAGCCGCGCAGAATCGCGTCATCGGTCGTCACGGCCTCCACCGAACCGCTCTCCAGGTCGGTCACGCACTTCGAATAGGTGTCGTAGGTGACCAGGTTGACCTTCGGGTTCTTCTCCTTGATCTGCTGTGCGGAGTTCGAACCGTCGACCGAACAGATCTTCTTGCCAGTCACATCGTCGGGTCCCTTGATGTCCTCATTGTCTGCGGGCACCAGGAAGCCCTGGCCGGTGACATAGTAGGGGCCGGCGAAGTCGACGACCTTCTTGCGCTCGGGATTGATCGTATAGGTTGCCACCAGCATGTCGATCTTGCCGTTCTGGATGAAGGGCTCCCGATTGGCCGAGACCGTCTCCGTCCAGTTGATCTGATCGGTGGAGAATCCCAGCTTCGCGGCGATCATCTTGGCGATTTCGACGTCGAAGCCCTCCGGCTTGTCTTTGCCCACGGGCATATTGCCCAGGCCGGGCTGGTCGAACTTCACGCCGATGTTGATCTTGCCGGCCTTCTTGGCCTTCTCCAGGACCGGAGAGCCGGAAACGTCGACGTCCTGGGCTACCTCGTATTCCGGCGCGGCTGCTGAGTCACCGCCGGCCTCCGGCGTGCCCGACTGGCCACAGGCCGAGAGTCCGAGCAGTGCGGCAGCACTCAATGCGAGGACGGGGAGGAAATGGCGTTTCATCAGTGCTCCTTGGCGTGGGGAACGTGGGAGTTACCTGACTCACACTACTATGGTCGGAGTCACAGCGCCACTGGAGGCGGCCCAGCGGAGTCGACCCGCAAGGCCGGGGCGACGGATCCTATTGGCCCAAGAAGTCCCGCAACCGCTCCCCGACCTGCTTGGCCTCGGTCAGGAATCCGTCGTGGCCGGCCCGGGTGGGGATAGTCGCATAGTCGACCCGACCGGGCAGGGCCTGCGCCAGTTCGAGCACCTGCTGAGGCGGGTACAGGCGATCCGTCGACATCGACAGGACGAGGAAGTCCTGCGTGGCGCCGGCCAGTGCCGAACGCAGGCTGCCGTCACCTCGACCCCGACGGATGTCATGATCGCGCAGAGCGTTCGTGAGCACGATATACGCCTGCGCATCGAAGCGGCCCACCAGTTTGCGGGCCTGGTGATCCAGATAGGACTGGATCGAATAGTAGGCGTCCTTACCGTAGACCGGGACGTCCGTGGTCTCCTGCAGGTTGCGTTCGAAGCGCTCGTTGAGCTCGGCATCCGCCCGGTACGTCAGATGCGCTATCTGCCTGGCCAATCCCAGCCCCGCCTTGGGGAACCGCCCCAACGCCAGATAGTCGCCACCGCAGTAATCGGGATCCAGCTGGATCGCCTGCACCTGGGCGTGGGCCCAGGCGATCTGGTCGGCCAAGGAGTACGCGGGTGCGGCCAGGATAGCGGCCCGGCGCACCCGCTGCGGCGCCAGGAGAATGAACTCGAGTGCCCTCGCCCCTCCCATGGAGCCGCCGATGACGGTGTCCCAGACACCGATGCCGAGGTGATCGGACAGAGCCAGTTCGACCCTGGCCTGATCGCGCACGCTGACCGAGGGGAAGCGCCCTCCGTAGGGCAGCCCGTCGGGGGCGAAGGACGTGGGTCCGGTGCTCCCGGTACAACCGCCGAGCGCATTCGAACACACCACGAAATACCGATTCGTGTCGATTGCCCTGCCGGGACCCACCAGCGCCTCCCACCACCCAGGGGCGAAGGACGTGGAGTTCTCATTGGCGTTCGCGTCGCTGACCCCGGAGGTGACATGGGAGTCCCCCGTCAGGGCGTGTTCGATCAGAATCGCGTTCGAGGCATCGGCGTTGAGAGTGCCGAAGGTCTCATAGGCGATGCGAACCTCCGGCAGCATCGCACCGCAGTCCAACCCGACATCCTCCAGGTCCAGAACGGCTCTCTGCGCTGCGACTACCATGATTCCTCCGGTCGAAATGGACGGTTCCCGAACACTGTCGCACAGGGAACCGCGGTAGACCCCGCCGAAGTACTTAATTCGACTTATTGCCCCGCCGGAGTATGGAATCCATCACTTCGCTGCCGCCCTGGGTTCATCACTTCGCTGCCGCGAAGCCCACCTCCAGGTCGGCCAGGATGTCCTCGATTCCCTCGATGCCCACCGACAGGCGTACCAGCGCCGGATTCACCGCCGACTGTGCCTGTTCCTCGGGGCTCAGCTGCGAGTGCGTCGTGGACGCCGGATGGATGACGAGCGACTTGGCATCGCCGATGTTGGCGACGTTGGAGTGCAGTTGCAGCGCATCGACGAATGCGACGGCCGCGTCATAGCCGCCTGCGATGTCGAAGCTGAGCACGGAGCCCACCCCGCGGCCTTCCGAAAGTTCCCGCCCGCGTTCGTACCAGGGGCTGGACTGCAGGCCCGCGTAGTTGACCTTCTGCACCTGTGGGTGGTTTTCGAGGAATTCGGCGACGCGCTGCGCGTTGGACACGTGGCGCTCCACGCGCAGGCTCAGCGTCTCCAGGCCCTGGCTGATGAGGAAGGCGTTGAACGGCGAGGCCGCGGCGCCCAGATCGCGCAGCAGCTGGACACGGATCTTGAGGAAGTACGACACATTCGCGCCGAAGTCGGAATCCGGCCCCAGATCGCGACCGAACACCAGACCGTTGTAGCTGGGATCGGGCTCGTTGAAGCCGGGGAACTTCTCCGGCTCGCGCGTGTAGTCGAACGTACCACCGTCCACGATCACCCCGCCGATCGCGGTGCCGTGGCCGCCCAGGTACTTCGTGGCCGAATGGACCACGACGTCGGCGCCGTGCTCCAGGGGGCGGATGAGATACGGAGTGGCCAGCGTGTTGTCCACGATGAGCGGGACGCCCGCCTCGTGTGCGACGGAAGAGACGCCGGCGAGGTCGAGCACATCGGAGCGCGGGTTGGACACGACCTCGCCGAAGAACGCGCGGGTGTTGGGTTTGACGGCCGCCCGCCATTCGTCCAGGTCATCTGGATTCTGTACGAAGGTGACGTCGATGCCGAACTTCTTCAACGTAACGCCCAGCATGTTGTAGGTGCCGCCGTACAGGCTCGGGCTGGAGACGACGTGGCCGCCGGCCTCGACGATGTTGATGATGGAGTAGAACTCGGCTGCCTGGCCCGAGGCCACGAAGACCGCTCCCACGCCACCCTCGAGGCTGGCGATCCGGTCCTCCACGGCTTCGATCGTCGGGTTGCCCAGGCGGGTGTAGATCGGGCCGAGCTCCGCCAGGGCGAAACGGTCCGCCGCCGCCTTGGCGTCGGGGAAGACGAAAGAGGTGGTCTGGTAGATCGGCAGCGCGCGGGCGCCGGTCTGGCTGTCGACGATCTGTCCGGCGTGGACCTGGCGGGTTTCGAAGGACTGTTCGGCCATGGCGTGTGCTCCTCGGGTGGACTGCTGACTGCTGCGGACCAATCTAGGGGCACACCGCCTCCGACCCGGTGTACGGCGTCATCTGAAGGTCACACTGCGTCATCTTTCGTCATCGGGGTGTCGGCCTCCCTGGTCAGCAGCGAGCGTTTGAGCTCGGGACCCCAGCGGAACTGGCCCACCTGGCCGCCGGTGCGCAGCACGCGATGGCATGGCACGAACAACGCTGCCGCGTTCTTCGCACACGCCGAGGCGGCCGCCCGGATCGCGGTGGGCCGCCCGGCGGCCGCGGCGAACTCCGCATAGCTCAGCGGATGCCCCGGCGCGATCAGGCGCAGGGCCTGCCAGGCCGCCTCGCGGAAGGGACCCGATGCCTGCTCGACGGGGATGCGCGCGGGGGCGGCCAGATCACCGGCATAGTAGGCCGCAACGGCCCGTACCGCGTGGTCGAGCACCTCGGTCTGGCCCAGGTCCGGGCTCGGGTCGGTTGCTCCGGTGCCCGGCGCTTCTCCGGCCTTCGTTGTCTCCACCACGGTCTGCGGTCGCAGGCTGGGGTGGATGAGTTCCACCAGCTGCCCGGGGTTTGTGGTCCAGCCCGAGGCCAGGACCGCATGGGGCCCGGCCACGATCGTGAACGGCCCGTCGGGGGTGGGAACGGTACGGCTGCGGACGTTGTCCGCCTGGTGGTGCTGTGGTGTCCTCATGCTCATTCGTCCTTCTTCGATGGTGCTGATCGCCGGGGGCTCCTCCCCGGTCCGGCTGCTGCCCGCTGCCAGATGTGCAGCGCCGCGTAGGACCGCCAGGGGGCGAATCCCCTCGGGTCGATCCCGCGCAGGTGCAGGTCGCCGACCGGCCAGGCGTCGGGATCTCCCGTGAGCCGCATGACGATGTACTCCGTGGTCCATTCCCCGATTCCGGAATGGGCCAGTAGCTCGTCCCGCAGCTGGTCCGGGGCCCGGCCCTCCGTGGGCAGTGCCCCGGTGGACAGTGCGCAGGCCAGCCGGCGCAGGGTGTTAATCGGGCGGGCGGGCAGCCGCAGGGGCCGGTCGGGGTCCGGGTGTCCCGGCACGGCTTCCGGCAGCCCGCTGGCCAGGGCCGCGGCACTCGGGAAGTAGGCGCTCAGTTCCGGAAACCCACCGGTATACGGCTCGCCCAGTACGGTGGTCAGCCTGCTCAGATGGCCGGCCGCCGCTGCCACGGAGATCTGCTGGCCCACAATGGCCCTGGCCGTGATCTCCATGGGATCGACGGCCCCGGGGATGCGGATGCCGGGCCGCGCCACCACCTGTGCAGCCAGCGGCCCCCGTCCTAGGGCGGCGTCGATCGCGGGAGCGTCCGCGTCGAGGTCGAACAGCCGGCGGATGCGCGCTGTGGCCGGTCCCAGGTCAGCCAGGCGCGGGAGCTCGAGCTCGGCCGCCGCCCGCCAATGGCCGGGGGTGGCCGAGGCCCGGGCGAATTCGACGCGGATCGCCCCGGGGCCGCCGGGTAACAGCAGAGTCCTGCTGTAGCGCAGTCGGTCCGCTGACCGGTCGATGGCCTCCACCCCGGCAATCGTCCGGTGTTCGAGGAAGTCCATGATGCCGGGGGCGTCATAGGGCGGGCGCAGGGGCAGGTCCACCTGTAATCGCAGTCCCGCCGGCCCGCCACCGTTCGGGTCCACCAGTGGATCCGGATTCTCACCGCGGGTACGGGTGGCTGACCGGTGAGCGCGCTCGCGCAGCTGGGTGGGGGTCAGGTCGAAGACGGCGCGGATCGTGTCGTTGAACTGCCGGATGGAGCCGAACCCGGCCGCATATGCGATATCGGCGCTGCGCAGCCGTGTGCCGAGGAGCAGTTCGCGGGCCAGCTGGGCGCGCCGGACACGGGCCAGGTCCAGAGCCGAGGCCCCGTATGCGGTTTCGAGGATCCGGCCCAGGTGGCGGGGAGTGTAGCCGAGTTCCGCCGCCAGCCGGGGCACGGAGTGGCGGTCGACGTAGCCGTCGTCGATCAGCCGCAGGGCCCGGCCCGCCACCTGTGCGGGGTCCGTGGGCGGGCCGGGGACGGTCTCGGGCAGGCAGCGGCGGCAGGCCCGGAACCCCGCCCTGCTCGCAGCCGCCGCGCTGGCGAAGTAGCGGATGTTCTGCCGGGCCGGGGTCCGGGCGGGGCAGGAGGGACGGCAGAAGATCCCCGTGCTCGTCACGGCGAAGAAGAACTGCCCGTCGAACCGGGCATCGCGGCTGGACACGGCTCGGTAGCGCCTGTCCGCGTCCTGCTCCCCTGTCATGTCCATGCCCTTATCCAAACGCGTCGGACGGGTCCTGTCTAGCGGGAATCGGACATGGCAGCGGGACTTCGGTGAGAATCCGGGCTCAGAGTCGGGCCCGCAGCCCCGCGTAGAGCCGACGGCGCAACGGCCTGTCCCCGGTGAGCAGCAGGGCGCAGGCCGCTGCTGCGACGGCGCCGATGATGGGGAAGAACACGGTGGCGGGCACGGCCGTGTAGAGCAGCGCGAACAGGGCGGAGAGGGTGGAGCCCGCGCCCAGGCACAGGATCTTCAGGGCGACCAGCTGGGTGGCGAACCTGGCCGGGGCGACCTCGGCGACGACGGAGAAGCCGATCGGGCCGACGAAGGCCTCGGAGACGCCCGCGACGATCAGGCACAGCAGGATCCACCACACGGACACCGCGTGGTCGCCGGCCCCGGCGGCCGGCCACATCATGAGGTAGGCGACGCCGATGAGCGCGAAGCCGATCGTGAACTTGTGCGCCGGCCCCAGTGCTCCCAACCGGCCGGAGCGCCAGCGGGCGCCGGCCAGCAGAGGGATGACCAGGACGAGTGCGACCTCGCCGACCACGGAGAACCAGGCCACGGGGAAGTCCCAGCCGCCCACGGACAGGTCGACGTGTTCGCTGACGATCAGCGGGACGGTGGTGAACAGCTGCAGCCACAGGCCGTAATACAGTGTCTCCCCCAGCCACAGTGGCAGGTAGCCGGCCACCCGGGTGCGTTCGGCCCCGTCGATGTCCGGCGAGCGCAGCATCAGGGTGAAGTAGCCGGTGACGCACAGGGCGATGACGGCGCCGACTGCCCAGTTGAGGTTGTTGGCGTCGATGATGCCGGAGGCGATGGCGGCGATGATGAGGCAGACGGCAATGGCGGTGATGCCGGCGCGGCGCAGGAGGGCGTGGGCGTCGATGGGGTTGGGGATGGTGTCGGCTGTGGCTGGGAGGGTGTGCATGCGGATGCAGTATTGGGTCAGGGCGATGGTCATGCCGATGGCGGCGAGTCCGAAGGCGTAGTGGAAGCCGAGGCTGCTTTGGAGCCAGCCGGTGAGGAGGGGGCCTGCGATGGCTCCGATGTTCATGGCGAGGTAGTAGTAGGAGAATCCTGCGTCGCGGTGGGTGCGGTTCCAGCCGGTGAAGAGGACGCCGATGAGGGATGTGATGTTGGTTTTGAGGAGTCCGGTGCCGATGGCGATGCAGGTCAGGCCGGTGATGAGGCCGGTGATGCCGGGGATGAGGGCCAGGCAGAGGTGTCCGCTGGTGATGATGATGGCGCCGGTTAGGACGAGGTGGCGGGCGGTGATGAGGCGGTCGGCGAGCCAGGCGCCGAGGAGCTGGGCGAGGTAGAGGCTGCCGCCGTAGGCGCCGACGATGCTGACGGCGGTGGTGTTGGTCAGGCCGAGTCCGCCGTCGGTGGTGTTGTAGAGGAGGTAGTAGGTGAGGACACCTTGGAGGCCGTAGTAGCTGAAGCGTTCCCAGGCTTCTGTGAAGGAGAGGTTCCAGAAGTTGCGGGGTTGGGATTGCCGGTTTCGGTTCGGGGTGTCCACCGGGTCCATTTTAGTGGATGCCGGGGTGGGTTATTGGAAGTCGCGGGATTCGGTGGGCAGGGTCAGTGTGGTGTTGTCGAGGTGGAGGGGTTGCAGGGAGTGGGCGTAGAGGCTGACGACGGTGTCTGCGCGTTGGATGAGTCCGGTGATGGTCAGGGCGTTGTGGTTCAGGGCGATGGGACCGTAGCGGTGGAGGAATCCTTGGGTGCACACGATGTTGAGCATTCCGTATTCGTCTTCGAGGTTCATGAAGGTGATGCCGGAGGCTGTGGCGGGGCGTTGGCGGTGGGTGATGAGGCCTGCGACGGTGATGCGGGTGTGGTCGGGTGTGTGGTGGGCGTCTGCGGTGGAGGCGTAGCCGGCGGCGGTGAGGGCGGTGCGGAGTTGTTCTGTGGGGTAGGCCTCGGTGGTGATGCCGGTGGTGGTCAGTTGGGCGAGGGTGGTTTCGAAGTGGCTGAGGGTGGGCAGGGTGGGTGTGTGGTAGATGGGTGAGGTGCCGGGCAGGGTGTCGGGGCCGATGCCGGTCAGGGAGCCTGTGATCCAGAGGGCTTGGCGGCGGTCGAGGCCGAGGGTGTCGAGGGTTCCCGCTGTGGCGAGGGCGGCGAGCGCGCCTGTGTCGAGGCCGGTGCGTTCGGCGAGGTTTTCGGGGCTGGTGTAGGGGTGGGTGCCGCGGGTGGTGGTGATGTGTTCTGCGGTGCTGGTGGTGATGCCGCGGATTTGGTCGAGGCCGAGGCGGATGGCGGGTGCGGTGGGGTTTGCCGGTGTGGGTTCTATGTCGGTGCGGGCGGTGGAGGCGTTGATGTCGGCAGGTTGGATGGTGACGCCGTGGCGGCGGGCGTCGGCGATGAGTGATTGGGGTGAGTAGAAGCCCATGGGTTGGCTGCGCAGGAGGCCGGCGGTGAAGGCGGCTGGGTGGTGGTGTTTGAGCCAGGCGGAGTCGTAGACGAGGCCGGCGAAGCTGATGGCGTGGCTTTCGGGGAAGCCGTAGTCGGCGAAGGCGGCGATTTTCTCGAAGATGGTCTGGGCGGTGGCGGGGTCGATGCCGCGGGTGGCGGCGCCGGTGTGGAAGTCGTGGCGCAGGGCTTCCATGCGGGTGTGGGAGCGGCGGGAGCCCATGGCGCGGCGCAGTTCGTCGGCTTGGGCTCCGGTGAAGCCTGCGGTGTCGATGGCCATGCGCATGAGTTGTTCTTGGAACAGGGGGATGCCCAGGGTTTTCTCCAGGGCGCCGCGCAGGCTGGGGTGGAGGTAGGTGATGTCTTCGGTGCCCTGGCGGCGGCGGAGGTAGGGGTGGACGGAGCCGCCTTGGATGGGGCCGGGGCGGATGAGGGCGACTTGGATGGCGAGGTCGTAGAGGGTGCGGGGTTTCAGGCGGGGCAGGGTGGCCAGTTGGGCGCGGGATTCGACTTGGAAGACGCCGATGGCGTCGCCGGCGCACAGCATGTCGTAGACCTCTGGGGCTTCTTTGGGGATGTCGGTGCGGGTGAAGTCGGTGGGGACGAGTCGGTGGGTGCGCAGCAGGTCGATCGTCTGGTGGAGGGCGCCGAGCATGCCCAGGCCCAGCAGGTCGAATTTGACCAGGTTCATGGCGGCGGCGTCGTCTTTGTCCCATTGGATGACGGTGCGGTTTTCCATGGTGGCGGGTTCGACGGGGACGGTGTGGGCGATGGGGCGGTCGGCCAGGATCATGCCGCCGGAGTGGATGCCCAGGTGGCGGGGTGTGTCCAGAAGGTTCTCGGCGAGGGTCAGGACGGGTGCGGGGATGGGGGTCTGGCCTGGTGCCGGGAGGCTGCGGTGGTGGGTCAGGGCGCGGGTGAAGGCGTCCCCGGCGCCGGGGTCGTGGCCCAGGGCGGCTGCGGCGTCGCGGATGGCCGATTTGGCGCGGTAGGTGATGACGTTGGCGACTTGGGCGGCGTGGTCGCGGCCGTAGAGGCGGTAGACGTATTGGATGACTTCTTCGCGGCGGTCGGATTCGATGTCGAGGTCGATGTCGGGGTAGCCGGCGCGTTCGGGGCTTAAGAAGCGGTCGAAGAGCAGTCCGAAGCGCACGGCGTCGACTGCGGTGATGCCCAGGACGTAGCAGACGGCCGAGTTCGCCGCCGAGCCCCTGCCCTGGCAGTAGATGTCGTTGTCGCGGCAGAATCGGGCGATGTCCTCGACGATGAGGAAGTAGCCGGGGAAGCCCATGGTTTCGATGACGGCGAGTTCCCGGTCCAGTTGTGCCCAGGCGTCGGGGCGGTGGCTGCGGGGGCCGTAGTGGCGGTGGGCGCCGGCTGTCACCAGGGCGCGCAGGCGTTCGGGTTCGGTGGTGCCGGCGGGGATGGGGGCGTGTGGGAGGCCGGCGCGGGCGGCGGAGAGTTCGAAGGCGCATTCGCGGGCCAGGGTGACGGTGTGGGCCACCGGTGCGGGGCCGAAGAGGTGGCGCATCCGGGCGCCGTCGCGCAGGCGGGCCGAGGCGTTCGGTGGCAGGTGGCCGGCCAGTTCGCTTAGGGGTCTGCGGGCGCGGATCGCGGCGCGGGCCTGGGCGTCGTGGAAGCGGGCGCGGGTGGCGTAGTGCACGGCGTTCGTCGCCACCGTCGGCAGGTCGAAGGCCTGGGCCAGGGCGGTCAGCCGGGCGATGTGCTCATCGTCTGTGGGCAGGCCGGCGCGGGTCAGTTCGACGACGACGCGCTCGCCGAAGCGTTCCACGAGTTCGGCCAGGGCCCGTCCGGCCGGGTCTGTGCGTCCCGGTGCCGCTCCGGGGTGGGCCGCGAGCGCTTGGCCCAGGTGGCCTTTGCGGCAGCCGGTGAGTATGTACCAGTCTCCGGCGGCTGCGGTCAGGGCGTCGAGGTCGTAGACGGGGTGGTTCTTCTCTCCGGCCAGCAGGGCGGTGGAGAGCTGGGTGGACAGGTTGCGGTAGCCGGTGACGCCGCGGGCCAGGACGAGGAGGTGGGTGGCCTGGGGGTCGGCTTGGCCTGGGATCTTCTGTTTCAGGTCCAGGGAGAGTTCTGCGCCGAAGATGGTGGGCAGGTGCAGGGGTTTGGCCGCTTGGGCCAGTCGGACGGCGCCGTAGAGGCCGTTGTGGTCGGTCAGGGCGAGTCCGTGCAGGCCCAGGGCGTGGGCGGTGTGTGCCAGTTCTTCGGGGTCGGAGGCGCCATCGAGGAAGCTGAACTGGGAGTGGGCGTGCAGTTCGGCGTAGGGCACGGTGTCCGCCGGCGGGCGGGCGGGTGTCGGTTCCCGGATGGGTTGGGTGTGTCTGTCGGGGCGGGCGAAGGTGGGTGCGTCTGAGCCGGTGGCTTCGGGGTCGGGGGTGGTGCGGGAGAGTCGGCGTTCGAATTCGCGCCAGGGTATGTCGGGGTTGGTGAAGCGGCTCATGTCCAGCTCCCGGTGATGTGCCAGGTGCCGGCCGTGCAGGTCAGGAGTAGGGCTTCGCCGGTGTCCAGGAGCACTTGGAGTCGGACGTGGTAGAGCGGGGCGGGTTCCCACCAGCGGGCTTCGACGGGCCAGGGGGCCGAGTGGGCTGCGATGGCGTGGCGGCCGGTGGTCGTGTGCAGCCAGGCGGGTGCGGTGTCCAGGCCGTCGGGGCGGGCGGTGACGGGGGTGCCGGTGGCATCGGTCAGGTGGACGGGGGTGGTGCCGACCATGAGTGGTGTGGGGGTGGGCAGGTGGCCGGGCCAGGGCGCGGTGGCCGAGCGGTGGCCGGCGGGTGTCTGTTGCCAGGGCGTCCACAGGTTGGTCTCCGCTGCGTCCAGGCCACCTTGGATTCCGGGGGTGCGCACGGCGTCGGTGCCGAAGAGTCCCTGGATGCGTTCGAGGGTGCTGGAGACGTGGCCGGTGCTGGTGTCGAACAGGCTGGTCTGGGTTTCCAGGGGCGCGCACAGTTCGACGGCCGTCAGTTCGATGGTGGTGATGCCATCGGCGTCCTCGGGTGCGGGGTCGGTGGTTCCCACATCGGTGAGGAGGGATTGGGATTGCCAGCGGATGCGGTCGGCGATGGTGTTCTCGTCCATCGTCTCCAACCGCCAGGTCCGCTGTTGGAGTGCTCCGGTGACGGTGTGCAGGCCGATGCCGATCTGGGTGCAGACGTGGCCGGTTGCGCGGATGTCGGTCAGGAAGTCCGTGGCCAGGGTGCGGGCGGTGAAGGAGAGCACGTCCGTGTTCGCGCTCGGCGGTTCCAGGTGGGTGCCGACGTGGTGTTCTCTGGTGCGGGCGTGGTCGATCGGCAGCCGGTCCTCATGGCCGGCGGCCAGGTGCCAGGCGCGCAGGCCGGCGGCGGCGAAGCGTTCGAAGACCTGGGCTGCGGGGAGTTCGGCGAGTGCGCCCAGGGTGTGCAGGCCCAGGGCGTGGAGGGTGTCGGTGAGGGTCGGCGGGGTCGTCTCCAGGCGGGCCAGTTCGTCGATGGGCTGGCCGGCGAGGAAGTCCGCGGTGTGCCCGGGTGGGACGAGCTGTGAGGTTTCGGCTGCCAGGAGGGCGGCGAAGGTGGAGTCGGCCACGCCGGCGAAGACCTCCCAGCCGGTTCGATCGGTCAGCGCGATCAGGAGGTGTTCGACCCAGCCGGCCTCCCCCGTGCCCGGGTGTGCGTCCGGGTATGCGTCCGGTTCCGAGTGGTGGTGGGGCAGGGCGTGCAGGGGGACGGTGATGGTGCCGGGGCGCAGCAGGGTGAAGCGTGCCACGAGGTCTTCGAGCACGGTCACGGCGGTGGCGAAGGTCCGGTGTTCGGCCTCGGTGTCCCTGGGGTGGATCGTCAGGTGCGGCAGGCGGGCACGGGCGGCGCGTTTCGTCATGCCGGGCAGGACGCCCGCAGTGCGTGCCGGGGCGTTCGCCGTGTGGATCCGGCCGGCGGCCAGCACCGCGATGGGGGCCGTCGGGGGCAGGCCGTGGGTCAGGCCGGCGGCCAGGGCCGGCCAGTCGGGGACGGTCAGGACGAGGGTGCGGCGGGTCGGCGCGGAGCCGGCCTGGGCGGGTGCCTGCGTTGCCGGGTCAGTCGACACTGTGCAGCCTCCGCTCCGGCTGTGGCGTCTCCGGTGCATGGGTGGCGCCCGCCCGGCCGTGGTGGTCGGGCAGGAGGAGTGAGTGCCGGCCCGTTGTGGGATTGTCCACCGTGATTCGGGCCTCGCGCAGGCGGCCGCAGCCCTGCCCCAGACCCGTCCAGTGGCAGCCGGAGACCGTCAGGGAATCCCGGTCGGCCGGCCTGCCGCCCTGGCGGGCCGGCCGGTGCGGGCCGGCGTGGGTTCCGGGCGCCGGTGTCAGGAGGACCAGGCCGGCGCTGCGCTCGCGGACCCGGGCGGCCAGGCGCTGTTCCTCTCCCCCAGTCAGGTGGAAAGGGACGCGGGTGATGAGGATGTCGATGGACTCCAGGAGGATCGAGGTGGCGCGCAGCCAGTCGCCCGGCGGCACCTGCACGTCGACGAAGTGGTCCGAGTCGATGCCCAGGTCCAGGATCGTCCGGGTGGAGGTCGAGCCGATGTTGAGGGTGGCGCACCAGGTGCCCTGTGCCGTGGCCCCTGCGGCGGTGGCCAGGGCCAGCAGCAGGGCGTGCGGGCCCGAGATGGTGAGGATGCCGCCGCGCGGCAGGCCGCCGTGGGCGAAGAGGCGCTGCAGGACTCCGGTGACGGGGAAGGTCGGCCGGGTCAGTGTTGCGGCGTAGCCGATGCCGGGCAGGCTGCTCAGTGCTCTCAGCTGTGCGGATTGTGCTGCCATGGGATTATTATCGAACTCCTGTTCTAATGAATCAACATGATTCGAATATGTGTTCTACTCTGTTCCCGACTCTAGGACGGGGCACGGACACGGCCCGTCTAGACTTGATCCGTGACTTTGCAGATCGTCTTCCACACCCCGGAAATCCCCGGCAACACCGGCAACGCCATCCGCCTGGCGGCCGTCACCGGCGCCCACCTCCACTTAGTCGAGCCCCTGGGCTTCGACCTGACCGATGCGAAACTGCGGCGCGCCGGCCTGGACTACCACGACCTGGCCCACGTCACCGTGCATCCGGACCTCGAACACCTGTGGGCCGAACTCGGCCACCGGCGCGTCATCGCCTTCACCGGACACGTCGCCGAGCACTTCCAGGACGTGAGCTACGACGGCGACGATGTGCTCATGTTCGGCCGCGAGTCCACCGGCCTGCCAGAAGAGGTGCTGGCCGATGAGCATGTGGACCTGCGTGTGCGTATCCCGATGCTGCCGGCCCGCCGGTCACTCAACCTGGCCAATTCCGCGGCCATCGGCATCTACGAGGCCTGGCGGCAGCTGGGATATCCCGGCGGGCTCTGAGCCCGGCGTAGAATCGCACCCATGGCCAGAAAAGCACTCACCGTTGCAGGAAACGACGTCACCGGCGGCGCCGGACAGGCAGCCGATCTGAAGATGTTCGAGGAGTACGGGGTCTTCGGCGCGACCGTCCTGACCTGCATCGTCACCTTCCACGGGGAAGAGGGCTTCGCCAAGGACTTCCGGCATGCGATCGAGTTCCTCGACACGGACCTGATCGCCCGCCAGCTCGATTCGGCCCTGTCCGTCCACGATTTCGACGTCATCAAGTCCGGGATGCTGGGCTCGGCGGAATCGGCCCTGCTGCTGGCCGAGCGACTGCGCGATCGGCGCGGGCGGGCGGGCTCCCTGCCCTTCGTGTTCGACCCCGTGCTGGTCAGCAAGGGCACCGGCACCATGGTGGATCTGGGCGACCTGTTCGTTAAACACCTGGTGCCGCTTGCCACCGTCATCACCCCGAACCTGGACGAGGCCGCGGCCCTGACCGGCGCCGATGCGCTGCACACCCCGCAGGAGATGGCCGAGGCGGCACGGGCCATCCACGCGATGGGCGCGGCCAACGTCGTGGTCAAGGGCGGCGCCCGCCTGGACGGGGCAGAGGCCCTCGACGTCTTCTACGACGGGCACGAGGCCACTGTGCTGGCCTCGACGAAAGTCAACAACGACCTGGTCAACGGCGCAGGCTGCTCCTTCGCCTCCGCGATCGCCGCGGGTGTGGCCACCGGATTGCCGGTGGACCGTGCCGTGTTCACCGCCAAGGAGAAGGTCGCCCACGGAATCGCCAGGGCGCTGGACAACGCCACCGGCGTCCGCTCCCTCTACCAGGCCGCCGGCCGCTGCGAGCCCGATGAGCGGATCAGCGTCCGCCGACTGTGAGGCCGAACATAGACTGGCGTCCATGAGCACTCATCGTTTCTCCCAGGTCGACGTCTTCGCCTCCGGTCCGATCAGCGGCAATCCCGTGGCGGTCGTCCACGATGCGGATGATCTCAGCGAGGCGCAGATGGCAGCCTTCGCCAGGTGGACCAACCTCTCGGAGACGACCTTCCTGTCGCGCGCCGGCGATCCGCGGGCGGACTACCGGCTGCGGATCTTCACCCCGGGTGGGGAACTGCCCTTCGCCGGACACCCCACCCTGGGCTCGGCGCACGCCTGGCTGGCCGCGAACGCCGCGGGCACACGGCAGGGGCTTATCCAGGAGTGCGGCCTGGGGCTGATCGAGCTGCGCATCGCCGCAGACGGCTCCCTGGCCTTCGCGGCTCCCGGGTTCGTGCGCACGGGCTCCCCGAATGGGACCGAGTTGGCGCATGCGCTCGACGTCCTGGGTATCGCCGATGAGGACGTCCTGGACGCCCAGTGGATCGACAATGGTCCGGGCTGGTTGGGCCTGTGGCTGCGCGATGCCGCCACCGTGCTGGATGTGGAGCCGGACTTCGCGCGCTTCGCCGGCAGCGCACTGGGCGTGCTGGGCGCCTATCCCCCGGTAGCCGAAACCGGTGCCGGTCAGCCCGTGGCCGATGTGGAGGTCCGCGCATTCCTCCCCGACGGCGGGGTTCCCGAGGACCCTGTCACCGGGAGCCTGTGCGCGGGGTTCGCCCGGTGGCTGGTTCCGTCGGGCAGGCTACCGGAGCACTATACGGTCTCGCAGGGCACCCGCCTGGGGCGAGCGGGCAGGGTGACGATCGACCGGGATGCCGATGGGACGATCTGGGTGGGCGGCCGAGCGGTGACGACCGTGTCCGGGACCGTCGAACTCTAGGCAGGACGGGCCGACGGTGGAGGAGATCAGCGCCGGACCATGCGGATCTCCACGAGGCCCTTGAGGTCAGGATCGCTCTTCTCCTCGCCGTCCGGATGGAAACCGTTCTTCTCGTAGAACCTCCTGGCGCGGGGATTGTCCTTGGCGACCCACAGCATCGCCGGCCGCCCGTCCAGCGCACCGTCGAGCAGCGCCTGCCCGATCCCGGTGCCGTAGACCTCGGACAGGACGTAGATCGCTGCGAGCTCTTCCGGAACGGGTGAGTCCTCGTCCCGCGTCGGGGTGCGCAGGGCGAACCCCACGATCTCCCCATCGAGCTCGGCGACCAGGGTTCGGGCGACGTACTCGGGAAGTGCGGTGCCCCGACTCCACAGGGCGCGGCGCTGAACCATGGCCTGGGTGCCGTAGAAATGCTCGGGCAGGAGGTCACCATAGGCCTCGCGCCAACCGGTGACATGGACGAGGGCCAGCCCGTCGGCGTCGGCCGGCGTCGGATGCCGGATCGTCCATGCGACTTCTTCGTGTGCAGACGTTTCCTCGGTCATGCCCCATACCCTAGCCCGTCTCTGTGCGAATCCAGTACTTTCCCTGGTCAATCTCCTTGCCACATTGCATGATGGAGCTCATATGGAACCCGCCCCAGACGGTACCGAACAGATGTAGCATCTTGAATACGGACGCTACATTGCTACACTCGATACCAAGAGGCGAACAGGGGTGATGGGCATGAACACCACGCAGGTACCGGAGAACGTCGGCGTCCACGCCGGGGATGACCATATCGAGGTCACCGGGCTGAGCGAGGACGAGGTCAGGCAGGCCATTGCACTGTTCCAGGCCACGGGGCGCGAACAGCTGCGGGCCCGCTCCGCACTCTATGCCCACGTCAATCGCGCCATGGTGGATGCGGCGATCCCCCTGATTCCGGAGGCGACCGCACGGCAGGCGCAGCGGCTGGCAGCCAATCGGGAGGCCCTGCTGCTCGAACACGACCATGAGACCTACCGGTCCCTGGCCCAGAAGCGCCAATCGCGGGAGAGCTCCGCGCGCACCTGGGTCGCCCGGATGCGGGAGCGCGGCGACCTGTTCACGCTCAAGGTCGCCGGGCAGACGATCATCCCGGCCCTGCAACTGACCGCGGATGGGACCCTCGAAGCATCCATGACCCCGCTGGTGCGCACCCTGCTGGCCGCCGGGATGAACGGCTGGTCCCTATGGGCCTGGCTGACCAGCCCGTCCGGCCTACTCAGCGGTGGGATCCCCGCGGAAGTCGTTGGCGACAATCCCCGGCGGGCACTGCGGGCCGCGACCCGGATGGCAGCGGAACTGGAGTTGACGCAGCGGCCGGTCAGCGCCGAGGTCGCGTGAGGAACTCGTTTCCGGAGCAGGACCTGGACTGCCCGGATCCGGAGGGCTGCCCCGTCGCAGTGACTCGGCTGGTGGACTGTGCGAGGGCGGGGCGGATGCCGGTGGCCCAGTTCCCTGCCGGGCGGGAATGGTACCGCGTCTATGATGCGCAGGACGGGTATTTCCAGGCCAACCCCGGCTATGGCGATACTCGCTTCGCGCCCTTCGACGCCGTGCGCACCGGGGCGCGCGTGCCCACGCTCTACCTCGCCGAGGACCTGGAGTCAGCTCTTTTGGAGACCAGTCTGCACAATGTCGCGCAGGCCCATCCGCGCATCGTGGACGAAAGGACCCTGTTGGGCAAACTCCATGCCCGTATCCGGACTCCGCATCAGCTGCGGCTGGCCGATCTGCGCGATCAGCGTCTGGTGGAGTTGGGGGTGAAGCGCTCCGGCATCGCCTCCAGTGATCCGGAACACTATCCCTGTACCCGCACAGTGGCGCGGGAGATCCATACCCAGGGTCAGGGTGGAACCGCACTCCAGGGGATCGTCTGGCATTCCCGGCAGGCCGAACTGGCAGGCACCCCCGCCCGGGAGGTCGTCGTGCTCTTCGCCGACCGGATCGCGATGGGCCGCGGGGTCTGGGATCTGGCCGCCAGCCGCAGTGCTTCCGGTGCCCTACTCGAGGGCACCGGCCGGCTCCTGCTCGATCGCCTGGCCGATGCCCTGTCCGTCGACATCGAGACCTCCGAGGAACTCGACCAGTAGGGGGCGTGCAACGGCCGGCCGAATGGAACCTCGTGTGAATGTCAAAAACTCTTGACATCATATGTCAATGATGCTTTACTTTTTTGTGTAAAGCATCATTGACATTGACGAAAGAGAGGTGCCATGGTCGAAGCCCGGACGCCGGTCCCCACACTCAAGGGGCGGCGCAAAACCTCAGGGCTGACCCAAGCCCAGTTGGCGGGAACCGTCGGAGTCTCCCGTCAGACCATCATCTCGATCGAACGTGGCGACTACGCCCCCAGCGTCTACCTGGCCCTGCGCATCGCAGGCACCCTGGACGCGACCGTCGAAGACCTGTTCCCCTTGGAGGAATCATGACCGATAGCACACGACGCACCAATGAGTTCGCCGACCGTCTGGCGGGGCTGAATGACCCGTCGATGGGCGATGAACGCGAACGCGACATCATCCTGCGGGCCTATGCACTGACCGCGACGGTCGGAACATATGTGAGCATCTGCGTGGGGATCCTCTTTGCGCTGATCGGGGCCGGCTTGTGGTCGCTCCTGCCCGTCTTGGCCAACGGGCTCACGGGTGTAGTGGCCGCCGGCTACTGCAAACGCGAAGGGGTCGACCTCAACCGGGCAACCCTGCGCACCACCGGACGCCGCTTCGCAGTCACAATGACGATTGGGGCCGTGCTCGCCCTGTTCCTCGTCGCCGTTCTGGCCTATCACATGCAAACCGGTCAGCCGGTGATCGATGTGGGCCTGGGCGGCTGGCCCACCGGCACCACCGGCTCATCGACCGCGACCGGCGGGGTGATCGGCGGTATTATCGGCGGGGCCGCCGTCATCGTCTTCATGGCCATCCGGCGCAGGCGCCAGCAGGTCCTAGACCTGCGCGATCGCGAAAGCGCCTGGGACGCGCCCGATGAGAACTGATCGCCCCGCACCAAAAAACACTGTGGCCCGCATCCTGTTACGGATGCGGGCCACAGTGCAGTGGAAAGAAGCTCAGTGCTTCTTGCCGAAGCCCTTGTAGCGGTCCTTGAACTTCTCAACGCGGCCGGCGGAGTCCATGATGCGCTGCTTGCCCGTGTAGAACGGGTGCGAGGCGGACGAGATTTCAACGTCGACCAGCGGGTAGGTGTTGCCGTCTTCCCATTCGATGGTCTTCTCGGTCTTGACCGTCGAGCGGGTCAGGAATTTGGTGCCCGAAGCCAGGTCGTTGAAGACGACCGGGTGGTAATCCGGGTGGATGTCCTTCTGCATGAGTATCCTCTTTCGAATTCTGTGAGCCCTGGTGCCGGGCCCTGAAGGGCGCACATGGCCTGCCAGTGCTCAAATTCTTCTTCGATCCGGGTTCGGACCAAAAGACAACTATACCGTATGTGATCCACCCGGACACAGCTCACGGCAACCGGGACGCATGGCCGATAGAGTGATTCCCATGACATGGAACAGTATTCCCGACTCGGTCGAAACCGTCCCCGCCACCACCCGAACCGATCTCCTGGCCCCTGCCACCGCCCAAGCGCTGGCCGGTCCGGGTGCAGATGCTGGCCCGATCGACGTGTTCGCGATCGACCCCGACTTGGCCGACACCGCGGCTCTGACCGCGGCATACGACCTGGCGCCCGAGGCCTCGGCCAACTGTGTGCTGGTCGCCGGCACCCGCGGCGATGACGAACGCATCGCCGCCTGCGTGGTCCTGGCCCATACCAAGGCCGACGTCAACAAGCGGGTGCGCAAACTCATCGACGTGCGCAAGGCATCGTTCCTGCCGATGGAGCGCGCAGTGGCCGAATCCGGGATGGAATACGGCGGGATCGGGCCGATCGGCCTGCCGGAGAACTACCGGGTGCTCATCGATACCCGCGTCGCCGAGGCACCGGAGATCATCCTGGGCTCGGGCATCCGCGGCTCCAAGCTCATCCTCTCCGGTGCCACCCTGGCCGCCGTCCCCGGCGTCGAGGTGATCGAGGACCTGGGCATCGAAGTCGGCTGAGTGCCCTGCCGGCCGACCGCACTATCCGCGTTCGGGCCCGTCCGGGGAGAATAGGCCGAGGAAGCCGAAGACCCATGTTTGGGCGATCGTGCCGACCTCTCCGGGCAGGCCCACCCAAGTCACTCCCAACAGACCACCATCGCCACGCCCCGTGCTCTCCAGGATTCCCGCCACTATCCAGAGGAGCACGAACAATCCGGCTATGCTCAGGCCGGTCCCCACCACGGTCCGCGTGTTCCGCCGCCGCGGCGTCGCCCCGCCGTACCCGGATAGCGCTGAGCACAACCAGACGATGCAGGTATTGACCCCCACCAGGCACAGGCTGTAGAGCCAAAACACTCCGGATGTCAAATCCAGGCCGGGGAAGGCGAACACGGATGCGATGACGACGACGCAGACGTTCACCCCCAGAAATCCCGCGGTGGCCCGCAGTCCCGGTATGGAAGTCACCGCTTCGCCTCCTCACCCACGCTCCTCCACTCAGGTTGACCTATCCTGGTCAAGGACCCGAATACTCCTATACTCCACCGGCGACCAGGTCCCGGCGCAGCTTCGCGGCGGTTTCCCGCCAGCCCGGGCGCGCGGCGTACAGGCAGCCCAGGCGCAGCCAGGTGGCCCGTTCGTACAGGTCGAGGGCCGCCGGATCCACGCCCGCCTGCGCCGTCGCCTCGTCCACGGCATCCACTGCCGCCTGGGCGCGCGATGCGCTCCAGATCCCCTGCCGGGCCCGCCATCTCAGGTGGGCGCGCAGATTGGCCGGGTCCAGGGCGATATCGGCGATGCAGGCGGTGTCCACGTCGAGCAAACCGGGCGTGGTGGAGCCGTCGAACAACAGCTGTTTGTCATGGAGGTCGCGGTGACAGGGTGCGGGAACGATGTCCCGGTCCTCCAGCAGATTCGCTGTCTCATCCAGCAGGGCGGCGAAGGCCGGATCGATCCGCTCCACCCCACCGGCCCGGGCCAGGTTGTCGGTGAGGATCAGGGCCTCCGCCCGGCCCGTGTGCACCGGGGTGTCCCCCGGCAGGTCCTCCGTTCCGACCCCGACGGACCGCCGCCATGACTGGGCACAGGCCCTCCAGGCCCGCTCCCATGCGGCCTCGGTGAACGCCCCTGCATCGTGTAGGCCGACTCCGGCCAGGGCGGCGAAGGTCACGGTGTCCTGCGTGGACGTCAGTATCCGGGGTGTTGCGAAGGGACCGGCGAAGGGCCTGGCCCGTTCCACTCCTGCCAGGATCTTCGCGGCCTTCCCCGGCCTCACGACCTTGGTGTACCGGGTTCCGTCCGGACTGCGCACCACTGCGCGCTTGCCCGGCTTGTGGCTGACCAGAGTGCCAGCCAAATGAGCCAGTGCAGGCAGTCGCGGATCGTCCGGGAGGGATTGCCCTGCCACCTGGGGACCCGCCGGTACCGGGCTCATCGCAGCGGTCCTTGTACCGTGGGGGCGGCGAGCGCCAGGGCGACCAGGCGGGCGCGTCTATCCTGCCAATCCGGGCGCAGGGCGCGCAGGGGTTCGTCCAGGCGGGAGCGCAGGGCCGTCGACTGGCTGCGCCGCACCTCTGCGGTGAAGGCGGTGTCGTCGAGGTCCCTGGTGGCGCCGTAGCCGGTGAGGAAGTCTGTGGCCAGCCGGGTTCCCTCTCCAGGTCGGTCCAGGTCGATCACCTCGCAGGCGGCCAGCCAGGATCCCACATCGCGTGCCGCCGGGCCCCGCGTCGCCCGGTCCAAGTCGATGATGCGGATGGCGGGCTTCTGGCCGGTGGGCTCTTCCGGGTCCGCCACCAGGATCTGGTCCGGGGATGCGTCGCCGTGGAGCAGCACGGTCTCCTGGCCCGTGGTGGCGCCCGCCCTGGAGTGCGCGTGCAGCGCGCCCAGGGCGTGCCCCGCAGCACAGGCTGTGGCCGGGTCGGGGTGCGAGTGCAGGTCGCCGGCGCCCCAGAGCGGGCTGGCGCTGGTGGTGCCGCGCCGTCCGACGGACATGCTGGGCAGGACGGGGGCGCCCAGGCTGCGCCACAGTGCGGTGGCGCGCACCAGCGGTAGGGCGGGTCCCGTACCGATGCGCAGGACGATGGGTTCTCCCGTGCGGTCGTCGTGGGTTGCCACGATGAGTCTGCGCCGGGGGTTGTATTTCAGTACCGTCCAGGTCTCCGGTGTGCCATAGCGGCGTGTCCTCACGACGGCGTGGACCTCGTGGGCCAGGGCAGGGTCGGCGCTCGCTGGGCCGGTCAGCAGGACCCGGCCGGCCCCCAGTTCGTGTGTTTCGATACGGGATCCGGCCTTGGCGACCCGCCGCAGCGCCCCTGTGATCTTGGCAGGGTCGGTGAAGATCGCGCAGAAGCCGTGGCGGCACTCCGCTGTGGATCGTTCGCCGAGGCCTCGGCCCGCATCCTCCGCCGGTTCCGGCACGGCACTGCGCCAGGCCACGATGAGGGACTCCCCCGGTTTGATCCGCACGTATGTGGGTTCCGCCTCTTCTCCCAGGAGCTCGGCGAGCACCGCGGGATCGGCCAGCCGGGGAGTCGCGGGCAGGGCCGCGAGCGCGTGCACGGCCGCGGCGGGATCCTGCGGCAGGTCCGTGCTGCGATCCGCCGGGTCCGATGGCGCTCCCGGGTGCGCGGGCGCCCTCATGCCCGCCCCTGGGTTTGCAGGCCGGCCCATCTAGCCACCCTGCCGCCGGGTCGGGTGAGCAGTTCGGCGGGTGCGCCGTCCTCGACGATCCGCCCGTCCTCGAGCCAGATGAGCCGGTCGAGGCCGCGCAGCATCGCGACATCGTGGGTGATGGCCAGGGTGGTCCGTCCGGTTGTCAGCTCGTCCAGACTGCCCACGATCGCCTCGCGGGATTCGGGGTCCAAGCCGGTCGTCGCCTCGTCGAGGATCACGATGGGCGCCTGGCGGACCATTGCCCTGGCCAGGGCGATGCGCTGGCGCTGTCCGCCTGAGAGGGTGTCGCCGCGGCCGCCGAGCACGGTGTCGTAGCCTTCGGGCAGGCTTTCGATGAAGTCGTGGATGCCGGCCCGCCGGCAGGCGTAGGCGATCTGTCCGGCGCTGGCGTCGAGCCTGCCGTAGCGGATGTTCTCCCGGATGCTCACGGCGAACAGCACGGATTCCTGGAGCAGGATGGAGACATTGGCGCGCAGCCCGGCGCGGGTGACCTCGCGGGTGTCGAGGCCGTCGACAAGCACCCGTCCGGTTTCGGGGTCGGACAGGCGCAGCAGGTAGCCGGCCAGGGTCGACTTGCCCGCTCCCGATGGTCCCAGCAGTCCGACCCGTTGGCCGGCCGGGATGTGCAGGTTCAGGTCCGTGAACAGGCTGCGGCCGTATCCGTCGCGGCTGCCCAGGCCAACGAAGTCCAGGTCGCCCTGCGCCCGGCCCATCGTGATGGCCCCGGGGGCGTCGGCGATGTCGATGGGTTCGTCGAGCAGTTCGGCGATCCGTTCCCCCGAGGCGGTGGCGCGGGCGATCCGGCCGGTGTACTTGGCCATATCGCGCAGGGGTTTCATCGCGATCTTGAGATACATGATGAACAGGACCATGTCGCCGGGCGTCATCGCCCCTGACAGTACCCGCCAGCCGCCCAGGACAAGGACCAGAGCCGAGGCCACGCCGACCAGCAGGTCCGTGGAGCGTTCGAGGGCTGCGGCCAACCGCTTGGAGCGGACCCCGGCCTTGAGCGCGCGGGCGTTGCCGTCGGCGAAGTCCGCGGCGACGGTCTGTTCCAGTCCGTATGCCTGAACGACGCGCATGGCGCCCAGCGCCTCGGCCGCGGAGTGGACCAGCTTGCCCTCGCCCTTGCGGGTGGTACGGGCAGCCCCTGTGATCTTCGGGCCGGAAAAACGGCTGATGACCAGGAATGCGGCGGCGGCCACGACGACCACCGCGGACAGCAGGGGGTCGAGGATCACTACGACGACCAGGAGGACGAGCAGTGTGATGACGTTGCCCACCAGGGGCAGGCCTGCGGTCACAGCGACTTCCTGGAGCCGACCCACATCGCCGACCAGACGCTGTGAGGTGTCGCCCACGGAGGCCCTGGAGTGGTACTTCAGGCTCAGTTGCTGAATGTGGTTGAAGACCCGGGAGCGCAGCAGGGTGGCCACGCGGGAACCGGCCAGGGCGAAGCACACGGTCGCCGCGTAGTTGCACAGCGCGCGGGCACCCACGATGATCGCCAGGGCCAGTGCCAGGGAACCCAGGGCGATGGCGGAGTTCCGGCCCAGGTCGATGCCGAAGATCTGGGCACCGTCCGCTAGGCGGGCGCCCAGACTCGAAGAGACGAGGTCGATCGCATACTTCATGGGCCAGGGCTCGAGCACGCGGAAGGCCACATCGCCCAGCAGCGCGATCAGGCCGCCCAGGGCGATCCACTTCTGGCCACCCGCATGCGGGCGGATGATTTCCAGCGTGCGGCGCACCGCGGAGGCGCGGATCTTGTCCTTCTTGCTCATACGAGCTCCAGCCAGGCGCCGCAGCGCCGGTCCCAGGAGTGTCGGTTGACTGCCGCGTCCCGCGCGGCGGCGCCCAGCGCGGCCCGCCGCACCGGGTCGTGGGCCAGGGAAACGAGTGCCGCGGCGAGTTCGGCGACGTCGCCGGGCGGCACCAGGACACCGACGTCCGAGCCCAGCAGACCAGGGATTTCGCCGATCCGGCTGGCAACCGTGGGCAGGCCGGCGGCCAGGTACTCGTAGACCTTCAAGGGCGAGAAGTAGTGGTCGCCCGCGGCGGGGTAGGGTGCAGTCGCCACGTCGAAGCCGTGGAGGATTTCGGGCACCTGTGCCGGTGCCACCGCGCCGCGGAACAGCGTGCGCCCACCGATCCCGAGGTCGGTGGCCAGAGCGCGCAGGGACTCCAGTTCCGGGCCCTTGCCACAGATGTCGAGGCGCCAGTCGACCCGAGGTCCTCCCGGCAGAGCGGCCTCAGCTGTGACGGCGCGGGCGAATGCCTCGAGCAACAGGTGGGTGCCGTGCCAGGGTTTGAGTGTGCCGACGAACCCGACGGTGAAGGTCCGCTTGTCGGCAGCCGGCCCGCCCGCAGTCGGTGCGGCGGGGGTGATCCGGTGGGCGTCGACCCCGTTGGGAACCACCAGGGTCCGGGCCCCCGGGCACTGCTGGAGGACCCAGTCCGCCACGCCGACGCTCACACAGGTCGCCACCCGTGCCGCTTCCAGCTGAGCCACGGTGGCGACCAAAGCGCCCGCCCGGTCGTGCAGTTCCCGGTATCTGGCCTGCTCGTCGATCAGCGGCGCATTGACTTCGAGGACGAAGGGCACGCCGAGGGCCGCGGCGGCCCGAGAGCCCGCGGTGGAGAACAGCGAATAGCGTTCGTAGACCAGGTCGGCTCCGGCCACCGTCACCGCACGCGCCAGGGAGTCGGCGGCCGCGGCGATGGCGCGCTCGCGGGCGGCGGTGTCCGCAGTCCGGGCCACCGGCAGTTCGACCACCGGCAGATCGGCCAGGTCCGCGGGCACTGTGTCGTCGCTGCGGACCGCGTAGACGGTGACGCTGTGGCCCAGGCGGCGCAGGGCCCGGATGACCTCCTGGACGTGGACGGATGCGCCCTTCGTTCCGAACACCCCGATGCCGGGGTCTGCCAGCAGATAGGCGATCCTCATGCGCGCACCCCCGCCGGCTGTTCGTTCACGACCACCGGTGGCAGGGGTGCGGTGTCGGGGCCCGGCGTCTGCAGTTCGGCCAGGCGGGCCGCCTGCCGGCGGGAGTCGAAGCGGGTCTCGATGAGCGCCCTGGCGGCATCCAGCCGGGCCAGGCCCTCGGCGCCCTCGGCGATGGCCGAGGCCAGGGCGTCCGTGAGGGCCGCGACGTCGCCGGTGGGCACAAGCCGGCCGGTGCGCCCGTCGACGATCACCTCGGAGACCGCTGTGACGTCGCCGGCCACACAGCGGATGCCCGATGCCATGGCCTCGAGCAGCACGGTGGGCAGGCCGTCGGCGTTGCCATCGGAGCCGATGACGAAGGGGGCGGCGAACACATCGTGTTCGGCCAGCATCGTGCGGACCTCCGCCTGGGTGCGGGGCCCGAGCAGTCTGACGGTGTTTTCGAGGCCTGCGGCGGTGATCTGGGCGGCCAGTTCGGCGGCCAGCGGGCCGTCGCCCACGATGTCCACGCTCACCGGTGTGCCGCGCTCGCGCAGCCGGGCCGCGGCCCCGATCAGCAGTCCGAAGCCCTTCTTCTCCACCAGGCGGCCCACGGCCAGAATCCGTGTCCCGGATTCCCGGTGCGGCCGGTAGGGGAAGCGGTCCAGTTCGAGTCCGTTGTGGACCAGGTGCAGGCGGGTTCCGGGGAAGCGGCGGCGCAGATCGGCCAGGTTGTACTGGCTGATCGTCACGACGTGGTGGGCATCGGCGAATTTCCGAGCCAGATCGGCCTCGTCGACGGAGATGTGGAAGATGTCCTTGGCATGGGCGGTGCACGAATACGGCAGCTCGGCGATCCGCCCGGCCAGGCGGGCCACGGTGGTGGCGACCGAGGCGAAGTGGGCGTGTAAGTGCGTCACCCCGTGTTCGCGGACCAGGCGGGCCAGGGCGACGGCCTGGCCGGCATCGTCGTGGCCGGCTTCCAGCAATTCGGGCAGGGCGCGCTGCAGACCGCCGGCCAGGTTCTCACACCGCGCGGTCCGCTGCCATTGGTCCCACCAGCGGTGGGGGCTCGCGGCCCTGGGCACGTGGATCACTTCGGCGGCGACGCGGGCCAGTTCGGGATGGAACCGGGCGTCGGTGGTCGGCCGCAGGGCGAAGATGACGATTTTCTCCCCGCGGGCCTCCCGGGCCAGGATCTCCGAGACGACGAAGGTCTCGGAGAAGCGCGGGTACATTTTGAGCACATAGCCGGTGACGGAACGCGTCTCAGGCGACAAAACAGGACTCCTGCATCTGCTGGTGGTTCATGGTCTCGGTGGTGCTGGGATAGCCCAGCAGTTCGGCGGCCAGCGAGCCGATGCGGCTCAGGCCCTCCAGGTCGACCCCGGTGCGCTGGATCCTGGGCCCCGAATGGGCGCGTCGGAACCAGGCACCCACCGTCTGGGGCGTGCACGCCTCCTGCGACAGTGAGTCGACCAGGCCCAGGCCGGCCAGGGCCGCCGCCCGCCGTGGCTGTTCGGCTCTGCGGGCCGTGCGCGGGACGACCAGTGCCGGGGTGTCGGTGGCCAGCACCTCGGTCAGGGAGTTGTAGCCGGCCATGCATACCACTGCGCGCGCACCCCTGATGAGTTCCGGCACGTTCGCCGCGGAGTTCAGCACGAGGGTCTGCTCGCCGGCGGCGGCGCGCACGGCAGCGACCTCGGCCGGTGGCATCTGCGGGCCCGTCACGACGAGGTGCTCGCACCCGGCGGGCACCTCGGCGGCTGCAGCGGCGCGCGCCACCGGTCCGCCGTCGGAACCTCCGCCGAGCACGGTGAGCAGGTAGGGGCCGGCCGGTGCGGTGCCGGCGTCGGCCGGGCGGCCGTGTGACAGATACCCGGTGGCCCGGGCGCGGGCGGCCAGTCCCGCCGGCAACTCCCCCGTGGTGCGGGGATCGTAGACGTCCGGGTCCCCGTAGACCCAGACCGCGTCATAGGCCTCGCAAATCTGTTCCTGGCCGCCTGCACGGTCCCATTCGGCGGCCATCACCCCGGGGGTGTCGAGGACCTCGCGCAGGCCCAGGACCGTGCGGGTCGGATGCCAGGCGCGCAGCCGGGCCAGGGGCGTGCGCAGTTCCCCGCCGACGCCGAAGGGGTGGCGGTCGGCGATGAACAGATCGGGCGCCAGGGCGTCGAGCACGGAGGACAGGGCCGCGGTGCGCACTCCGGCCAGGCGCTTCGAGCCGACCTGCAGGCGGCGCGGTGCATAGCCGGAGCCGGTGCGGGCGAAGCCGGGCAGGACCAGCCAGTCCCAGCCGGCCGGCAGCGAGTCCCTGGGCGCGTCGGGGTGGCCGGCGATGAGCACCCCGCAGACGTCCTGGCCGGTCAGGCGCGGCAGATCCGCGGCCAGTGCATGGGCGATCGCCCGATTGCGCCGGGAGTGCCCCAGTCCCACGGAATCGTGGGAGTACATCGCGACCGTCAACGTCATCTGCCGGCCCCCTGCTCGTCCTCGCCTGCCTGTCCGTGCGGTCCTGTGTCCATGCCTCCCAGTCAACACGGTGGGTATAAGGCGCAGATGAGGCGTCGATGAGAGGGCTCTTATACGTGTGGTGCCGGCCGCAGTCGCAGCTCAGTCCACGCGATAGCCCAGCCCGCGCACGGTCGTGACGAAGTCCGCGCCCAGTTTTCTGCGCAGGTAGCCCACGTAGACGTCGACGACGTTGGACCCCGGGTCGAAGTCGTAGCCCCACACGTGGCTGAGCAGCTGTTCGCGGGAGAGCACCTGGCCGCGGTGCTCCATCAGCACGGCGGCCAGGGTCAGTTCGCGTGATGACAGGTCCACATCGGTGCCGGCGACCGAGGCGCGGCGTTTGAGCAGGTCGATACGGACGTCGCCGGCGACGATCTCCGTGGGCGTCTCCGGAACGGGTTGGGCCTGGGACAGTCGCAACCGGATGCGGGCGACCAGTTCGGCGAAGTTGAAGGGCTTGACCATGTAGTCCACCGCCCCGCCCTCCAGGGCCGCCACCGTATCGGATCCCGCGTCCCGGGCGGTGAGCATGATGACGGGCAGTTCGGGCCGCGAGGTGCGCAGTTCGTCGAGGACTTCGAATCCGTCGAGGCCAGGCAGGTTGATGTCGAGGACCATGAGGTCGAACTCCCCGGACAGGGCGTAGGACAGCCCGGCGATTCCGTCGCCCGCCGTGGTCGGGGTGAAGCCGGCGGCCTTGAGGCCCTTGGCGATGAATGCGGAGATCCGCGGTTCGTCTTCGACGATGAGGATACGGCTCATGGGCCTCGTACTTTCGGTCAGTCGCTGGATGGGGTGGGGTCGATTGGCAGGCTCAGGCGGAACACCGCTCCGCTGCGGGCCGGATCGGGGGGATCGAGCGAGGCCCGGCCGCCGTGGGCGGCGGCGATCGCCTGCACGATCGCCAGGCCGAGGCCTGCGCCCAATTCGTTCGTGTCGCCGCGGGAGAAGCGGTGGAAGATCTCCGCGCGGATCTCCTCGGGCACGCCGGGTCCGTCGTCGGCGACCCACAGGTCGACGGTTCCGTCCTGGGCGTGGACCTGGGCGCCGAAGGAGATGGTGCTCCCGGGTTCCGTGTGGCGCACCGCATTGTCGGCCAGTTGGAGGAGGGCCTGGGTCAGGCGCTGGGGATCGGCTGTGATGACAGTGCGTGGTGGTGGTTCGAGGTGCCAGTGGCGGGGGGCCAGGCCGCTGGCCTTGGCGACTACCTCGGGCAGCAGGACCGCCGGGTCGACCGGTTCGGCGCGCACGAAGTCGTGGCGGCGGGCCTTGGCCAGGACCAGCAGGTCGTCGACCAGCCGCGACATCCGCATGATCTCGTCGAGCAGCAGTTCCCTGGTCTGTTCGACGTCGTCCACATCGGCGACGTCGAGCACTTCGAGGTGCCCGCGCAGGATCGTCAGGGGCGTGCGCAGTTCGTGCCCGGCGTCGTCGAGGAACTTCCGCTGGGTTTCGAAGGCCTGCTCGAGCCGGTCGAGCATGGCGTTGAATGTATTGCCCAGTTCCGCCAGGTCGTCGTGCCCGGTGACCTCCAGGCGCTTGTCCAGGGCGCCCGAGGAGATCGACTGGGCCGTCGCGCGCAGGCTGGCCACCGGTTCGAGCAGGCGGCGGGACAGATAGCCGGAGAGGAACCCCACGACGATGACGGTGAACACCGCGACGATCGCATAGGTGCGCATGAACTCGGTGAGTTCGCCGCGGGAGGTGGTGACATTGTGGACGACGACGAAGGCCCCCGCTTGGCCCGGCTGGCTGACCGGCAGCACGCTCATCCGGTAGAGGGACCCGCCGATCCTGACCTCGGTCAGGCCGCCGGCGTCCTGGATGGCGGTGACACGGGACCGGAATTCCTCCTTCTGCCGCAGCACCCCGTCGTCGATCCCCTGGTAGATGACGGTGCCGTCGGTTTTGAAGGCGAACAGGGTCTCCGCGGACTCCGGTTCGTTGCGCGCGAGGAAGACGCTGAGCATCCGGTCGACACTGCTGAAGTGCTCACCCGTGTCCGGGTCGATGCCGCTGGCGGCCAGATCGCGGAATTCGGTGATCTCCTGGGTCATCGACCTGTCGATCCTGGTCTGCAGAGCGGCGGACTGGGCGATGTAGAGCACGACTCCGACGGCCAGCAGCGCCAGGGCGACGATGACGGTCACCCCAGCGGTCAGACGGAAACCGACGCTGGCCGGGCGGCGGGCCTCAGCGCGCCGGCGTACGACTCCCATCAGTCGTCATCCTCATCGTCATCGTCATCGTCCTCATCGTCATCTTCGTCGTCATCCTCCTGGTCCTCGTCGTCATCGTCTTCGAGGTGTTTGGGCCGATTGGGGGCCTTCTGGAAGTCCGGCGCCGAGGTCCGCGGTGCAGATTCGTCCCGCCCAGCCCCGCCGGAGTCAGCAGCGGGAGTCCGGGCCCGCCGCTGTGCTGAGGGGCTCGGCGCCGGGGTGGCGGCGGAGGCGCTCGGGGTCTGCGTGGCACGCGCGGAGGCAGTGGGCGTCGCCGTGACCCGGATGGGGGTGAGATCGGGTTCCTCGGCGCTCCCGCCGGACAACGAGTGCACCAACACGGCGCACCCGAGCAGGGTCACGAGGGTCACGACCAGGGTCACCCCCAGACCGGTCAGGCGTTTCATGTTCCAAGCGTGCCCCGAGTCCGCCCCCGGTGTCGAACGCCCAGATGAGAACCGGCTTAGGAATCCGGCCGGCTCCGGGGGCCGGTCAAGGGCGGGTCAGGTACTCCGTCATCGGCGCATAGAGCTCGGGGTAGACCCCGTCGTCCAGGCCGATCGTCAGCTCCAACTGTCCCTGGGCCGCGGCGACGAACAGGGCGGGGTCGTTGCAGTCGGCGAATCCGACGGTCCGCAATCCCCTGCTACCGGCGGTGCCGGCCCACCCGTGATCGGCCACGACCAGGTCCGGCAATTCCTGGCCCAGGGCGGGCAGGGCGTCGAGCAGGGCTGCCATCGGTTCGGGATAGTGGGTGTGAGGCTGACCGGCCAGGTGATGCCACAGCCACACCCGGTTCATGTGGATGAGCCACCCGCCGCGGCCCGGCACGGGGGTGCCGGAGCCCGGCAGCACGATGTCGGCGCCCAGGCTCTGCGCCCAGGCGGCCAGGCCGGCGTGCACTGGGAACAAACCGCCCGGGTGCCCGGTTGCGAAGAGGATCCGGCCCCCGTCGGATGCGACCTCGGCGACGATCTGGCGCAGCCGGTCCAGCCCGGCGATGCAGTTGGCCGTGGAGATCGTGTCCACGCCCTCGGTGAAGGCGGGGTCGGGGCGCAGGCCGCATTCGGCGACCATCAGCGCGAATACCGAATCGAAGTCCCAGTCGCGGGTCAGTTCGACGCCGAAGTCGAAGTTCTCCTCCTGCGCGAGGAACCTGCGGATGTGGGAGAGGTTGTTCTCCCTGGGCGTTGCGACCTCACCGGTGATGCGGGCGGTCTCGAGGTAGTCGGCGAGTTCGGTCGGCGACACGGATCAGTCCTCCTGAAGTGCGAAACAGGCGACGGCGGTTGCCGCCGCGACATTGAGCGAGTCGACGCCACCGGACATCGGGATGAGCACGGTGGAGTCGCAGCCGGCGATCGTTCTGTGGCGCAGCCCGTCACCCTCGGTGCCCATCACCAGGGCGATGCGCTCGTGACCGGCCGCGGCGAATTCTCGCAGGGTCAGGGAATCCTCCGTCAGCGCCAGGGCCGCGGTGTGGAATCCCATGTCGTGCAGCGTTCCCAGGGCGTCGGGCCATGGTTCGATCCGGGTCCAGGGCACCTGGAAGACGGTTCCCATGGACACGCGGATGGACCGGCGGTACAGCGGATCGGCGCACCGCGGGGTCACCAGCACCGCGTCGACGCCGAGGGCCGCGGCGGACCGGAAGATCGCGCCCACGTTCGTATGGTCGACCACGTCCTCGACGATGACGACGCGCCTGGCGCCGTCGAGCACCTCGGCCAGGGGGCGGTCGGCGGGCCTGACCATCGCCGCGAGTGCCCCGCGGTGCAGGTGGAACCCGGTCAGCGAACTGACCGCGGCCTCGGAGCCGATGAAGACGGGGGCGGTGCTCGCCGCCACCACATCGGCGAGGTCGGCGAACCAGCGGGCGGACATGAGGAAGGAGCGCGGCGTCATGCCGGCGGCGATGGCCCGGTGGATGATCTTGTCCGATTCCGCGATGAACAGGCCCTCGGCCGGTTCCCGCACCCGCCGCAGGGCCACATCGGTCAAGTCCGTGTAGTCGTGCAGTTCCGGTGCGTCCGGGGTGGTGAAGAAGTGCAGCCGGGCGGGGTCGATTCCGGCGCCCGCCGCCACCTCGAGCACCTGTTCCCTGCTCGGTTCGGGCTTCTTGCGCGTGTTCATCGGCCCATCCCCAGGATCCGGACCAGTGCGACGAGGCCGAGGACGACGATGATGCCGCGCAGCAGCGTCGGGTTGATCTTGCGTGCGATCCGGGCACCGAAGTACCCGCCGAAGAGTGAGCCGATCGCTACGAGCAGCACCGCCATCCAGTTGATCCGCTCGAAGCCGACGACCACGTAACAGGCCGCGGCCACGGTGTTCACCGCCAGGACCAGGACGTTCTTGATCCCGTTGAGCCGTTGCAGTGGCTCATCGGTCAGCAGGCCCAGC
Source organism: Brevibacterium moorei (assembly GCF_024580735.1). Taxonomy (GTDB): domain Bacteria; phylum Actinomycetota; class Actinomycetes; order Actinomycetales; family Brevibacteriaceae; genus Brevibacterium; species Brevibacterium moorei. The sequence continues at coordinate 45,769 of NZ_JANIJX010000002.1, forward strand.
AGGCCGATCAGGATGATCCCCTGGGCGGCCGCGAAGTAGCCACCGTAGACCGCGGTGGCGGCGATCGCCAACCAGACGATGACGGCGCGGCCCGTGGAGGGACCGACCTCGCCCATGTCGCCTGCGAGCTGCCCGGCTGCCGCCTTGCGCTTCTTGAGGTGACGCTGCAGGGCGGGCTGGACGACGACCATGATGAGTGCGAGCACGATCAGCACGGGAACAATCGCCTCGAAGGCGGTCTCCGGGAGGTGCAGCAGCAGGAACGCGCCCAGCAGTGCGCCCAGCACGGAGGCCGGCAGCCAGCTCAGCAGTCTGCGGCCCTGGCCGCGGATCTCCTCCCGGTAGCCGATCGAGGAGGCGATATTGCCCGGGATCAGCCCCAGCGCGTTGCTCATCGTCGCGACCTGCGGTGGGACGCCGAAGGCCACCAGGGCTGGGAAGGTGATGAGGGTGCCGGAGCCGACGGCCGCGTTGATAGCGCCGGCCCCCACCCCGGCCAGCAGGATGAGGACGATCTGGAGCGCGTCGAATTCCATGGACTACAGGCGGGCGCGGGCCGAGTAGCGGCCGGCCTCGCGGCTGAGCACCACATTCAAGCCGAAGGTCTCGTGCAGGTTGTCCTCCGTGAGCACCTGGTCGATCGGACCGGCGGCCACTGCCCGTCCGTCCTTGAGCAGCAGGGCGTGAGTGACGCCCACGGGGATCTCCTCGACGTGGTGGGTGACCATCAGGGTGGTGGGCGCGTACTTGTCGACCAGGATCTCCGAGAGTGCCATCAGCAGTTCCTCGCGTCCGCCCAGGTCCAGTCCGGAGGCGCATTCGTCGAGCAGCAGCAGTTCAGGGTCGGTCATCAGCGCGCGGGCGATCTGGACGCGCTTCTTCTCGCCCTCGGACAGGGTGCCGAAGGCGCGCTCGGCGAATTCGGCCATATTGAACGCGCCCAGCAGATCGCGGGCCCGGTCCAGGTCCATCTCGTCGTATTCCTCGACCCACCGGCCCAACACGCCGTAGGAGGCCGTGACCACGGCGTTGATGACCGTCTCCGAACCGGGGATGCGCCCGGCCAGGGCGGCCGAGGCGTAGCCGATGCGCGGACGCAGTTCGAACACGTCGACGCGGCCCATCTGCTCTTCGAGGATGTGCACGGTGCCCGAGGTCGGGTGCATCCGGCCGGCGGCCAGTTCCAGCAGGGTCGTCTTGCCCGCGCCATTTGGTCCCAGGATCACCCAGTTCTGGCCTTCGGAGACAGCCAGGTCGATCCCGTCGAGCAGCATATTGTCACCGCGGCGCACGCGGACATCGTCAAACTTCAGCACTTCCGTCATGGTGCCTACGATATCGCACGCCGACCCGACGCCCGGCGGGCCCCGCGGGTGCCATCGGCTGGTGCCGCGGGGTAGTCTGAACGGCTGTGGAAACCGTGCTCGCAACCCTGCTGACGACCCTGTCGGTCAATGCCCTGTTGGACGGTCGAACCTCTCCCGATTCCGTCGTCGAGACGTTCCTGGCCGATGAGGCCCCCGTGCCCTTCGTCGTCGAGGACGCGCTCGGCGGAGGACCCGCCGGGCTGCTCCTGTGGGTCGGGCAGGCGCGCAGATCCGGTATCGCCGCCCTGCGCTTCGTTCCCGTGCACCCGAGCCTGCCGTATACCGTGCCGGCGGTCGACCCTGCGCACGCCCGCGTGATCGCCGCGGCGCGCGCCGTCGCCGTGGCACATGGGCCCGGGGACTTCGGCGGTTACGGCCCGGCCAGGGCGGTGCTGGTACTCGGCGCCGACGCCGAGGTGCGCGTCCTCGACTGCGCCCGTGTTCCCTTCGCGGGGCTGGGCGTGGTGACCGCGGCAGAGGCGTGCCGCCGGCTACGCGAGACCGTGATGGCAGGGCTGCGCATCGTCGAGTCCACCCCCGACATTCCCGAGGCCATCGCCAATGCAGCTTGGCGGGACTGGCAGGCCGATATGAGTTCGTCCATTCGCGATGGGATCGCGGCCCTGCTGCCGGCTCCGCGCTATGTCGGCGCGGTGCACGCGGCCCTGGACATCCACGAATCGATGTCGCCAATCCTGGCGCCGCTGAGCATCGCCCCGGCTCAGGTGGGCGCACTGCTGTCCCAGCTGCACCGCGCGGCGGCCGATGTGCTGACCACGGTGCCGCAGGCGACCGGCCGGTAGACTGACCGGCATGTACCGAGTCTCCCGCATCATCCCCACCACCTCCCCCACCGGCACCTCTTTCACCGTGGAGTCCGAACTCAGCGCAGCACCCGCCGCATCCGGCGACGCCGCCGTCTGGACGATCCCGCCGGCCCTGGCCCAGCAGCCCCCGCAGCTGGTCATCATGGACGTCGATTCGACGTTCATCAATGAAGAGGTGATCGACCTGCTGGCCGATCAGGCCGGGGTGGGCGAGCAGGTCGCCAGGGTCACGGAGGCCGCGATGCGCGGAGAGCTCGACTTCGCCGAGTCCCTGCACGCGCGGGTGCAGACGCTGGCGGGTCTGGACGAATCCGTGCTCGCCGCGACCGCCGAGCGGGTCACCTACACCCCCGGGGTACCGGAGTTCGTGGCGCGGGTGCAGGCCGCCGGTGGCCGGGTCGCCCTGGTCTCCGGGGGTTTCACCCCGATCGTGCGCGCCCTGGCCGAGCCCCTGGGCATCACCGATGTGCTGGCCAACCATCTTCAGGTCGAGGCCGGAAAGCTGACGGGCCGGGTGACCGGGCAGATCGTCGACAAGCACGTCAAGGTCGCAACCCTGGCCCGGCTCGTGGAGGCATACGGCTTGGACGCCGCGCGGACCGTGGCGATCGGCGACGGCTCGAACGATGCGCTGATGATCGGTCAGGCCGCCCTGGGCGTGGCCTTCTGCGCCAAACCCGCCCTGCGCGAGGTGGCCGATGTGGCCCTGGACGTCCGCGATATGCGCGCCGTGTGGTCGGCCGTGACCGGGCTGGCTTGCTAGCAGAAGTCCACGATGTGCGGCACCGGGTAGTCCCCCGGTGCCAGGTCCCAACCGGGCAGTTCGAAGACTGCCAAGGTGCTGGGCCGAAACGCCGTGAGCGCCGTGGCCGGCGCCAGGGTGAGCACGGTGGCCGCCACGGTGGGCTGATGGCCCACCAGATAGGCGCACCGGCTCTCAGCCGGAATCGTGGAGATGACCTCGAGCCAGGCCGGGACGGCTGCTTCGTACAGGCCGGTATCGGCTACCAGCTCCAGGCCGGGGACACCGGCCTGCTCGACCACGGCCCCGCCGGTCTGCAGGGTCCGCAGCGCCGCCGAGGCCACCGCGTAGTCGACCGGTGCGGCGGCTTCAGCGGCCAGGAAAGCGGCGGCCCGCCGCGCCTCGGCCAGCCCCGCCCCGGTCAGCGGCCGATCGAAATCGGTTGTGCCAGGGCTGTGGGCTGCGTGGGCGTGACGGGCCAGGATGAGAGTCGGCATGCAGCGACTCTACCGCGCCGGTGGGCTCAGGCGCCGGTGGCGTGCAGGCCGCCGTCGACGTGGACCATCTCCCCGGTGGTCGCGGGGAACCAGTCGGAGAGCAGCGCGACGATCGCCTTGCCCGCAGGTTCGGTGTTCGTCTGATCCCAGCCCAGGGGCGCGCGGGTTCCCCACACGTCCTCGAAGGCCTCGAAGCCGGGGATCGACTTCGCCGCGGTCGTCTTCAACGGGCCGGCGGAGACCAGGTTGACGCGGATGCCGTCGGCGCCCAGGTACTTCGCCAGATAGCGCGAGGTGGATTCGAGCGCGGCCTTGGCCACGCCCATCCAGTCGTAGGCCGGCCAGGCGACGGTCGCGTCGAAGGTCAGGCCGACGATCGCGGCACCGGGATTGAGCACCGGTTTGGCCGCCACGGCGATCGCCTTGAGCGAGTACGAGGACACGTGCACAGCGTTCGACACCGACTCGAACGGGGTGTCGAGGAACACCCCGCCCAGGGCGTCCTTGGGGGCGAAGGCGATCGCGTGGACGATGCCGTCGATGTTCCCGCCGAGGCGTTCGGGCAGTGCCGCCAGATCGTCTTCATTCGTCGCGTCGAGCTCGATGACGGTGGCAGGGTGCGGCAGGCGCTCGGCGATGATCGTGGTGATCTTCATCTGTCGGCCGAAGGACGACAGGATCACTTCTGCGCCCTGTTCCTGCGCCAGCCGGGCGGCGGCGAAGGCGATGGACGATTCGGTCAGCACACCGGTGACGAGGATGCGCTTGCCATCCAGGATTCCCATAGCAGTTTCTCCTTTGATTCTGTACGTGGTTGATCGGGGTTCAGTGGCCCATGCCCAGGCCGCCGTCGACCGGGATCACGGCGCCGGAGATGTAGGCGGCCTCGTCCGAGGAGATCCAGCGGACGACCTTGGCGACCTCTTCGGGTTCGGCGAAACGGCCGGCGGGCACATTGGCCAGGTATTCCTTCTGCTTCTTCTCCGGCAGCTCATCGGTCATCTCCGTGCGGATGAACCCGGGGGCCACAACATTGGCGGTGATGCCGCGTGCGCCCAGTTCACGGGTGATCGACCGGGCCATGCCGACCAGGCCGGCCTTGGCCGAGGAGTAGTTCGCCTGTCCGGGCACACCGTAGAGGCCGGAGACCGAGGAGATCAGCACGATCCGGCCCCACCGGCCCCGGATCATATTGGTGATGCCGCGGCGCACGGTCCGGAAGACTCCGGTCAGGTTCGTGTCGACGACCCGTTCGAAGTCCTCTTCGCTCATGCGCATGAGCAGGTTATCGGCGGTGATGCCGGCGTTGGCCACCACGATCTGCACATTGCCCAGTTCCTCTTCGACGCGGGTGAACGCCGCGTCCAGGGAGGCCGAGTCCGTGACATCGGCGGCGACGGCCAGTGCGCCGGCCGGCGCCTCCCCATTGCGCGAGGTGACGGCGACTTTGTCCCCGGCGGCCAGGAACTCCTCTGCGATCTTCCGGCCGATGCCCCGGTTGCCTCCGGTGACGAGCACGACGCGCGGTTCACTCACGTGATGGTTCCTTCCCTAGAAAAACGATCGAGAGCCGTGACACGGCTTCGCACACAAACCTAACCCAGGTTGGCCCCGAATCGGTATCCCGACCCCATAGTGGAAGAGTATGCTGGCAGGCGAACCGTACCCGAGCCGAAGACGACGTGAATAAGCGCAGCCCGATCAACATCACAGACGCGGCGGAGTCCCATGAGAAGGACATCAGCACGCGTGAGACGCGATACCTCATCGCGATGGGGGCCCGCATCGTCTGCTTCATCCTGGCGGTCTTCCTGTTCCATGGCTGGTTGCGCTGGGTTGCGGCGATTCTGGCGATCATCCTGCCCTGGATCGCGGTGCTGATCGCGAACAACCGGGCCGAGGCCAAACGCCTGCGCTCCGATGCCTTCACCACCTCCGGTGATGCCCCCGAGCTGCCCCAGCAGCCAGTCGATTCGGCCCCGCACAGCAGGGACGACGGCCGGCCGGAGGACGATGTGGTCTACGGTGAAATCGTCAATCCCCTCCCGCCCGGAACCCCGGAGGACCGCCGATGAGCGCCGCCGACGACGCACCGCTGCACTGTTCGGCCAAGGGCTGTGGGGAACCAGCCGAGTGGGCACTGCTGTGGAACAATCCCGGGTTGCACACCCCCGAACGCCGCAAGGTCTGGCTGGCGTGCCCGGCCCACCTGAATCACCTGTCCCAGTTCCTCGACCTGCGCGGATTCCTGCGCGATACGGTCGCGGTCACGGAAATCCCGGAAGGAGCCGGCTGAGTTGTCGGTCAAGCACGATTACCGGTTCGTCTTCAGCGCCCGGTGGATTCGATACGCCGCATTCGCGCTGGTGCTCGTCGTCGTCTGCCTGCTGTTGTCGAACTGGCAGAACCACCGCAGGCAGTCCAGAGACGCGCAGATCGCCAATATCGAGGCCCACTACGGTGCCGCCCCCGGCGAGCTGTCCGCGGTCCTGCCCGGCTCCGACTCCCCGCTGGACCCGACGGCTGAATGGTCGCATATCCGGGTCACTGGAACCTACGACACCGCACACACCGTCGTGGCGCGCAACCGCAGCCAGGACGGCTCCCCCGGCTTCTACGTCGTCACCCCGCTGCGCCTCGATGGCGCGCAGACCGGGCACACCCTGCTGGTGGTCCGCGGCTTCCTGCCCACGAAGAACACCGGCGGCCTGCCCCAGGCCTCCGAGCTGCCCCAGCCGGCCCCGGGACGCATCACCGTGACCGGCTGGTTGCGCCCCACGCAGGACGGGACGAAGGACGACAATCCCCCCGGCACGCTCAAGGCGATCGACCCCCGGAGGCTCCCGGGCCTGTCCGACCCCTACTGGCACGCCTATGCGCAGCTCGACCGGGAGGATCCGGCTGCCGATTCGGCGCTGTCACCCCTGGCCAAACCGGATACCGACCCCGGCTCACACCTGTCCTATCAGCTGCAGTGGATCGCCTTCGGCGTGATGATCGTCATCGCCCTGATCTATATGGCGGTGCGGGAGCGAAAGAACCGCGAGGAGGCGGTCAGACTCTCCCGCCATTACGGTGCCGACGCCCCGGACGCGCAGACAGGCGCGGCCGGCGGACTGCAGGTGATCGACAAGGACGCGCTGGTCTCCGGCGCCCGGATCACCCAGTCAGGTGGCCGCTACGGCGAGGCCGTGCTCGGCGGGTCCTCGGAGACCCGTCTGCACCGGCGCAAGCGCAGCGCCGATGAAGAGGCCGAGGACGCCTGGTACGACAGCCGTCCCTGAGATTCGCCCGGAGATGAGCCGTCACAGCGAGCGAAGACTCCCGCTGTCGAGTGCAGGGGGCCCGATTCCATCTGAGAACGAATCGGACGTGCTGGCTGTCGTAGCAGCGAGAACGCTCCAGCACGGGGTATCCGTGCTTTGCTTTTCTGTCAGCTTGCAGCGGTAGCGTTGGAAAGCATGGATGGCCCGACACCCGTAAGCACACCCAGTGCCTCTGTCGCCCCCGGTGCGGCGCTGCGGCCGGGTTCGTGGCTGGGCTCTCGGGCGTGGTTGCTGGATCTGCTCGTCATGGTGGGTGTGTTTCTCTATAACCTGCCGATCATCCCGATCTACGTCGACGACGTTATCGCGGCTATTGGACTGGTGGTCGTGTCTGTGGTGTTATGCGGCCCATATCTGCTGCGTCGTCGCTACCCAATTGCCGTGCTCGGGGTCATACTGGCAGCCGCATGCGTCCAGCTGATGCTCGGAGCGCCGATCCTCGCGGCGGACGCGATGCTGCTGTTCGCGGTTTACAACGTGGCGACGCGCTATCTCTGGTGGGTCTCACTCGCCGGAACCGTGGTGACGCTGGCATGGTTGCTGGTCGCCGTCGTTCCGCGCCTCGGCGCAGACTTCATCGACGTGGGGCAGCTCGGCGTGCTGATTGTGGTGACGCTGTGGGTATGGACTTGGGGCACACTGGTGCGCATCCGCCGCCAATACATCGCTGGCCTGCGGGAACGGGCAGAGCAAGCGGAGCGGGAGCGAGAGACGAACGCCAGGATCGCGGTCGCCGACGAGCGGGAGCGGATCGCGCGGGAGATCCACGACATCGTCTCGCACAGCCTGAGCGTGGTGGTGGTGATGTCCGACGGGGCGGCTGCGAAGGTCTACACGGAGCCGGATCGGGCGAAGACGGCGATCCTCGGGGTGCGGGACACGGGCCGGACAGCGCTTGCGGAGATGCGGCGCATGCTCGGGGTACTCCGCGATGACGAGCCGGGATCGCGGGCACCGCAGCCAGGCGTCGCCCAGCTCGGCGATCTGGTCGCCCAGTCCCGCACGGCCGGCATGCCGGTTACCTTCACTCTGGACGGGGAGACTGTACCGCTCCCGCAGGGCGTGGAGCTGGCGGTGTACCGGGTAGTGCAGGAGGCGCTCACAAACGCGCGCAAGCACGCCGGCCCTGGCCTCACCCGCGTCGACGTGGCCCTGACATACCGGCCGGACAAGGTCGAGGTGCGCGTCTGCGACGACGGCCGCGGCCCGACGGCTGGAGTACAGCCGGACTCGGGCGGGCATGGCCTGGTCGGGATGCGCGAGCGGGTCGCCGCGCACGAGGGCACTCTGACGGCAGGACCCGGCACGGGCGGGGGCTTCGAGGTGGTCGCGGTGCTGCCGCGGGAAGTGGAGGGGGTATGACGGTGCGGGTGATGTTGGTCGATGACCAGGAGATGATTCGGATGGGGATGCGGATGGTGCTTGAGTCCCAGCCCGGCATCGAGATCGTGGGCGAGGCCGACGACGGCGACACCGCCCTGGACCTGTTGGGCCGTGTCGAGGCGGATGTGGTGCTGATGGATGTGCGGATGCCGCGGATGAGCGGGGTCGAGGCGACCCGCCGCCTGCGCGAGCGGCCGGACGCCCCGGGCGTGCTGATCTTGACGACCTTCGACCTGGATGAGTACGCCTATGACGGGCTCCGCGCCGGTGCCTCCGGGTTCTTGCTGAAAGACACCCCGGTCGAGGAAGTCACGGCCGCGATCCACCACGTGCACGCCGGAGACGCGGTCGTCGCGCCCAGCACGACCCGGCGCCTGCTCGACCACTTCACCCGCTCCCGCCCCGACCGACCCGAGTCACACGAGACGGGTGTGCGGCTGGATAAGCTCACGCCGCGGGAGCATGAGGTGCTGCGGCTGGTCGCACGCGGCTTGTCGAACGCGGAGATCGCCGCCGAGCTCGTGCTAGCGGAAGGCACGGTGAAGGTGCACGTGGGCCGCATCCTCACCAAGCTCGGCCTGCGCGACCGGGTGCAGGCGGTCGTTCTGGCCTACGAGACCGGTCTGGTCGAAGCTGGCGAACGCTGACCCCATAAGGCCTGCTCTATATGACTTTGGGCATATGCGGCGGCTGGCGTATGCCTCAAGTGGTACGTAGAAGATATGCCTGTGGCGAGACGATTCAGGCGCGTGATTTCGGGATCGTTGAGGCATGTCTTCCACGATCCTCGCCACCGCTGATCTGACCAAGCGCTACGGGCAGCGCACCGTCGTCGAGAACCTGAACCTGTCCGTCCCGGCCGGGAGCGTGTACGGGTTCCTCGGCCCGAACGGGGCCGGGAAGTCCACGACGATGAAGATGTTGCTGAACCTCGTCCAGCCCACCAGTGGGCAGGTGCAGATCATGGGGCAGCCCATGACCCGAGCCACTCGCCGCGACTTGCTGGGCAGGATCGGTTCTCTCATTGAGGCCCCGCCCGGCTATGCGCATCTGACTGGGGCGGAGAACATGCGTCTGGTGCAGCGGATGCTCGGCCTGAACCGGCAGCAGATCGACTACGCGGTCCGTGCCGTCCGGCTGCAGGACCAGATGGACAAGAAGGTCCGCAACTACTCCCTCGGCATGAAGCAGCGCCTCGGTATCGCGATGGCGCTCGCCCGGCAGCCGAGGTTGCTCATTCTTGATGAGCCAACGAACGGCTTGGACCCAGCCGGAATCGAGGAGATGCGCACCCTGCTGCGCCGCCTCGCCGACGACGGAGTGACCGTCATGGTGTCGTCGCACCTGCTCGGCGAGATCGACAAGACCGCCACGATGCTCGGCATCCTCTCCGGCGGGCGGATGATCTTCCAGGGCTCCCGCGACCAGCTGCTGGTCGCCTCCAACCCGGACGTGATCATCACCTGCTCGAACCCGCACGCCGCCACCGTGACCCTGCAATCGTTCAGCGCACGCCTCACCGAGACCGGAGAGGTCGCCGTACCCGGCCTGGACGACCGGCAGACCGCCGGCGTCGTCGCCGCCCTCGTCGGCGAGAAGGTTGGTATTTACGGCGTACGTCGCCAAGAACAGACCCTCGAAGACGTGTTCATGAGCCTGACCGCAGGCGGTGGACTGTGACCGGGCGGGCCGTGGCGAACGAGTTCGCCAAAATGCGGCATCTGAAAGTCGGGCTCGTCGCGACGATCATGGTCATCGGTGTACTGGCCCTGTCGCTGTTCGCGGTCGTGTCCAGCCCGGACTTCGACCCCGACACGCCGGGGGCGTGGAATGCGCTGCTGGCGGGCATGTCACTCGGCATTCCTCTCATCTCCCCGTTGCTGCTGGCGGTGCTCGCGTCCCGGCAGACCGACATCGAGCACCAGGGCAACGGCTGGCTACTACAATCCACCTCTGGCATCACCCCCGGTGGGCTGTGCCGAGCCAAGCTCGTGGCTCTAGGGCTCATCGTCGCCGCGGTGACGATCGGCTCCAGCCTCATCGTTCTCGCCTTCGGGAAAGTGTTTGCCGGCATCCTGCCCCCGGCGCCGCTTGCACACTGGGCCGGATTCACGCTCTGCATGCTCGTCGTCAACCTTGCGGTCCTGGCCCTGCACATCCTGCTGTCGGCGAAGGTGGAGAACCAGCTCGTTGCCCTCGGCATAGGCGTGCTTGGTTGCATACTCGCCGTGTTCTCCCAAGGCTTGCCGGCCGTCGCCGCGCATCTCACCCCGTGGGGCTACTACGCCCTCGCCCGGGCCGCCGGCTACCAGGGCGAGATGATCCAGGCACTGCCAATTTCCTACCCGAGCATCATCGCCCTCACCGTGATCGTGGGAGGCCTTTTCGCTGCCCTCACCTTCCGCTTCGACCGTCAGGAGGCCTGACATGAGCGCCCTGTCCGCCGAACTGATCAAGCTTAAGCGTTCCCTGGCTTGGCCGATCGTCGTGTTCCTTCCCATCGTCCTCGTCCTCGCCGGGGCCGCCACCCAGCTCGCCGCCGGCCGCACCCCGGAGAACGGGTGGCACACCGTCTGGTTGCAGTCCGTCGGCTTCTACGGACTGTTCCCGATCGCGATCGGCATCGCGATCCTCGGCTCCCTTGTCTGGCGGCCCGAACATCGCGGCAGCAACTGGAACGCACTCATGTCAGGCCCCGTCTCGTCCGTGCATATCATCACCGCGAAAGCCATCATCGTCGCCGCGCTCACCGCGATCATGCAGGTCATCCTGTTGGCCGCCGTGATCGTGATCGGCAAGGCCGCGTTCGGGCTGCCCGGCATGCTCCCCGCCGAATACCTCGCCGTGACCGGACTGCTGATCGTCGCGACGATCCCTGCCGCGGCGCTGCAATCGGCGCTGTCGATGTTCCTGCGCTCCTTCGCCGCCCCGATCGCCATCGCCCTGGTCGCCTCCGGGATCTCCACCGCAGCACTGATGGCTCTCGGCAACGCGGCCCTAGTCTCGCCCTACGGCGTCGCGACGAGGACCGCACTGTTGGGGACCGGGTCGTTCGTCGACACCGGCGCCGCCACTGGCGGCGACATCACCGCGATCCTCGCCGCCACCGTCATCCTTACCGGCCTGATCCTCGCGCTCACGACCGTCATCCTCGAACGCCGCGACACCCGCATCTGACCCGCCTCGAAAGGAATCTCATCATGACCAGTCCCTACCCTCCGCAGGGCAGCCTTCCCGTGCACGTGTACCAGAACAACACCTCAGTGGCCGGGGCACCGCAGAAATCCGCCACGGGCAGCGGCATCATCTCCCTGGTGCTCGCCGCCAGCGGGATGCTCACCGCCCCGCTGTTGCTGCTCATCCCGTATGTCGGGTTCGTCCCCGCGCTCATCGCCGGCGCCGGGATCATCGTCGCCTGGACCGGGCTGCGCGGCGCGACCAGCGGCACAGGCCTTGCCGTCACGGGGATCATCGCCTCCGTCATCGTCTTCGCGACCCTCGCCGGCATCGCAACCGTGTGGAACCTCGTCATCGCTGGCCCCGCCGTCAACGACTACGACGAACTCCACGACGTCATCGACTACATCACGAGCCTTATCTTCGGCTCCTGACCCGGGAGCGTCCTTCGGTAAGGTGCGTCCGTGAAGCCACACGCCCCCGGCTCGATCCTGATCAAACTGACTGACTCGGCCTCAGGTCAGGGTGACCAGTTCCAAGTAGTCGGGGCTCCACATGTCCTCGTCGGCGTCGGGGAGCAGCAGGACCCGGTCCGGGTTGAGCGCCTCCACTGCGCCCTCGTCGTGGGTCACCAGGACGATCGCGCCCTCATAGCGGTGGATGGCCGAGAGGATCTCCTCACGGCTGGCCGGGTCCAGGTTGTTCGTCGGCTCGTCCAGCAACAGCACATTGGCACTCGAGACGACCAGCGTGGCCAGGGCCAGGCGCGTCTTCTCACCGCCGGAGAGCACCCGGGTGGGTTTGGAGACGTCGTCGCCGGAGAACAGGAAAGAGCCCAGCACGGTCCGCACGCCCGTATCGTCCAGGTCGGGCGCGGCCGAGCGCATGTTCTCCAGGATCGTCCGGTCCATGTCGAGGGTCTCGTGTTCCTGCGCGTAATAGCCCAGTTTGAGTCCATGGCCGGGCACCACGGTGCCGGAATCGGGCTCGTCGAGGCCCGCCAGGATCCGCAGCAGAGTGGTCTTGCCAGCGCCGTTGTAGCCCAGGATGACCACGCGCGAACCCCGGTCGATCGCCAGGTCCACCCCGGTGAAGACCTCGGTGGAGCCGTAGGCCTTGGACAGGCCATCGGCCGTCAACGGCACCTTGCCGCACGCGGCCGGCGCGGGGAAGCGCAGATTGGCGACCTTGTCCTGCTGCCGCTCGTCCTCCAGCCCGGCCATCATCTTCTCGGCCCGGTGGACCATCTGATGGGCGGCTGCGGCCTTCGTGGCCTTGGCGCCGAGCTTCGCAGCCTGCTTGAGCAGCGCATCGGCCTTCTTCTCGGCATTGGCGCGCTCGCGGCGGCGCCGCCGCTCATCGTCCTCGCGCTGCTTGAGGTACTGCCGGTAGTTCATCTGATAGATGTCGATGACCTGCCGGTTGGCGTCGAGGAAGAAGACCTTGTTCACGACCTCCTCGATCAGGTCCAGATCGTGGGAGATGATGACGAGCGCGCCCGAGTAGGTCTTCAGGTAGTCGCGCAGCCACAGCACCGATTCCGCATCCAAGTGGTTCGTCGGCTCGTCGAGGATCATCGTGTCGGGACCGGCGAAGAGGATCCGGGCCAGTTCCACCCTGCGGCGCTGACCGCCGGACAGGGCCTGCAGTTCGCGGGCGAGCAGTTCCTCGTCGATGCCCAGATTGGCCGCGATCGCACTGGCCTCGGAGTCGGCCGCATAGCCGCCGGCGGAGACGAACTCGGCTTCGACCCTGGGGTACTTCTCGATCGCCTTGGCCATCACATCCGGGTCGGGGCTGGCCATCTGCTCTTCGACGCGGCGCATCCGCTTGGCCAGGACGTCGAGGTCCCTGGCGCCCAGGATGCGTTCCTTCGCGGTCTCGGTCGGCTTGCCCGAGCGGGGGTCCTGGGGCAGGTAGCCGATGGTCCCGGACTTGTCCACGTGCCCGTTGCTGGGCATGTAGTCGTCCATCAGTACCCGGGTCAAGGTGGTCTTGCCAGCGCCGTTGCGGCCCACCAGGCCCACCCGGTCGCCCTTGTCGACACGGAAGCTGACGCCCGACATGAGGGTGCGCGAGCCGACGACGACTTCGAGGTCGGAGACTGAGATCACAGAGAATACCTTCGTTCCATGCCGAGCTCGATGAGTTCGGCCAATTCTTCTTGGGGGTTGACTCCGGCGGCCCGGGCCCGCCGGATCACCTCGTCGGCGCGCTCCCGGGGCAATCGGCAGGACACGATGACGGAGTCGTCCACCGGGTCCGGTCGCGCCTCGGCCGGGCGCGGCCGCCCAGCCTGTGCCCCGGCCAGACCGGGGCCGGCGTCAGGGGCGCGCTTGTTCCGATACGCCTCTGCCGCTCCCCTGGCGGCGTCGTCCGCCGCCTCATTCAATGGGTGGCCGGCATGGCCCTTGACCCATTCGAAGTCGACCGTGCGACCGGCGGACTTGGCTGCGGACATGAGTTCGTCGATCCGAACCATCTGGTCCTTGTTCACGACCTCCTGGCCGTCGCGTTTCTTCCAGCCCTCGCGCTTCCACCCGGCCATCCACTTCGTGACCGAATTGATGACGTACTGGCTGTCGGCCATCAGGTGCAGGTCCTCACCGGTGTCGGCGGTCGCCTCGAGGACCTCGATGACGGCCTGCAGCTCACCGCGGTTGTTCGTGGCCTTGGGCCATCCTCCGGCGGCCCAATTGTCCGCATCGATGTACCAGGCCCAGCCGGCCGGTCCCGGATTGCCCAGGGCCGATCCATCGACGGCAACTGTGAGCACGGGGTCTCCTTGTTCGGGTGTGGGGAGTGGACAACTCTCCTATGGTACGCCGTCCACCTGGAACAGCGCGGGCTGCCCCGGGCGCATCGCGTGGAATGCGCTCGGGGCGGCCTGATTCGGACTCAGAGGTTGAACCCCAGGGCGCGCATCTGCTCGCGCCCGTCCTCCGTGATGCGTTCTGGACCCCACGGCGGCATCCACACCCAGTTCACCCGCACTGCCGGCACGATCCCGTCCAGGGCAGCGGCGATCTGGTCTTCGAGGACGTCGGTCAGCGGGCAGGCCGCCGAGGTCAGGGTCATCGAGATCACGGCTGTGTTGTCCTCTTCCACCGCGACGTCGTAGACCAGCCCCAGGTCGACGATATTGACTCCGAGTTCCGGGTCGATGACGTCGAACAGGGCCTCTTTGACCTCGTCCGGGTCGGCATTGGCCGGTGCGTCGATGATCTCCGGCATGTCACTTCCTTTCTTCGGGTGTCAGGCTGTGAGCCTGGAGCAACGCGTCCTTGAACGCGACCCAGGACAGCAGTGCGCACTTGACGCGGGCGGGGAACTTGGATACTCCGACAAAGGCCGCCGCATCCCCGAGGAGTTCCTCATCGGCTTCCCCCTTGCCGCGCGAGTGCATGAGCTCGTAGAAGGCAGCCTCGATCCGGACCAGTTCCTCCGGTGCGGATTCCTCGACCAGTTCGCTCAGCACGGAGGCCGAGGCCATGGAGATCGAACAACCATCGCCGTCCCAGCGCACCGAGTGGCTGCCGTCTGCGCCGATGTGGACCTCCAGGGTGATCTCATCGCCGCACACGGGGTTGAGCTGGTGGGAGGACCCGAAGGACTCCCCAGGGGCGCCCCCGGTCAACGGCAGATTGCCGGTGCGCTGCCGCGAGTGGTCCAGGATCACCTGCTGGTAGAGCTGTTCGAGCCCGTTCATCGCGGTACTCCGAAGAAACCGCGGACCTCGGCCAGGCCGGCGGTGAACCGATCGACCTCATCCGGGGTGGTGTACAGATAGGCGCTGGCCCTGGTGGTCGCCGTCACCCCGTAGCGGTGGTGCAGCGGCTGAGCACAGTGGTGTCCCACCCGCACCGCCACTCCCTGCGCATCGAGGTACTGGCCGACGTCGTGGGCGTGCACACCGTCGACGACCACGGACACCGTGGCCAGGCGATCCGCTGTGTCGGTGGGCCCGATCACCCGGACGCCCGGAATGCCAGCGACCCCGTCGAGCAGGCGGGCGGCCAGCTCGGATTCGTGCGCGTGGATCGCGTCGATCCCGGTCTCCGTGAGGTAGTCGATCGCCGCGGCCAGGCCGACGGCCTGGGCGACGGGTTGGGTGCCGGCCTCAAAGCGCTGCGGGGCCGGCATGAACTGCGTGTCCTCCATGGTCACGGTGGTGATCATTGATCCCCCCGTGAGCACCGGGGGCAGGGCGTTCAACAGTTCCGCCCGCCCGTAGAGCACGCCGATCCCGGTCGGCGCCAGCAGCTTGTGTCCGGAGAACGCGGCGAAGTCGACGCCCAGGGCGTGGAAGTCCAGGGCGAAGTGCGGTGCGGACTGACAGGCGTCGAGCACCGTATAGGCGCCGACCGCCTTGGCCCGCTCCACCAGCCGGGCCACGGGGTTGATCGTGCCCAGCACGTTCGAGGCGTGGGTGAAGGCCAGGATCTTCGTCGAGGAATCGACGATCGTCTCCAGCCCGTCCAGGTCCAGCCGACCGTCGTCTGCCAGGGGCAGATAGCGCAGTCCGGCGCCGGTGCGCCGGGCCAGCTGCTGCCAGGGCACCAGGTTCGCGTGGTGCTCCATCTCGGTGACGACGATCGTGTCGCCCGGTCCCAAGACGAAGCGTTCGGCCTCGGGCCCGCCCAGCCCTGCGGTGGCGTTGGCGAAGCCGTACGCCACGACATTGAGTGCCTCGGTCGCGTTCTTCGTCCAGGCGATCTCGTCGACGGCGGCGCCGACGAACCGGGCGACCGTGGCCCTGGCCGCCTCATAGGCGTCGGTCGCCTCGACCGCGAGGGTGTGCGCACCGCGGTGGACCGCGGCGTTGCGCATCGAGTAGAACTCCTGTTCGGCGTCGATGACGCAGACGGGTTTCTGACTCGTCGCCCCCGAATCCAGGTACGCCACCGGCAGCCCGCCGACTTCCCGATCGAGGATCGGGAAGTCGTTGCGGATCTGCGTGAGCTGGGTGGGCGAGAACATCAGGCGTCCGCGAAGAAGCGGTCGTAGCCCTCGTTCTCGAGGCGGTCGGCCAGTTCGGGGCCACCCTCTTCTGCGACGCGGCCGTTGACCAGCACGTGCACGTGATCGGGCTTGATGTAGCGCAGGATGCGCGTGTAGTGGGTGATGAGCATGATGCCGATGTCGGTGCGCTCCTTGGCGCGGTTGACGCCCTCGGAGACGATGCGCAGCGCGTCGACGTCGAGGCCGGAGTCGGTCTCGTCGAGGATCGCGAAGTGCGGCTTGAGCAGTTCGAGCTGCAGGATCTCCTGGCGCTTCTTCTCACCACCGGAGAAGCCCTCGTTGACATTGCGGCTGGCGAACTCCGGATCGATCCGCAGGTCCTTCATGGACTGGCTCAGTTCCTTCGTCCAGGTGCGCAGCTTGGGGGCTTCGCCCGAAACCGCGGTCTTGGCAGCGCGCAGGAAGTTCGTCACGGTCACGCCGGGCACCTCGACGGGGTACTGCATGGCCAGGAACAGGCCGGCGCGGGCGCGTTCGTCGGCGGTCATCTTGACCAGGTCGACGCCGTCAAGCGTCGCGCTGCCGGAGGTGATGGTGTAGGAGGGGTGGCCGGCCAGGGCGTAGCCCAGGGTCGACTTGCCCGCGCCGTTGGGGCCCATGATCGCATGGGTCTCACGTGAGTTGATGTCGAGATTCACCCCGCGCAGGATCTCCTTGGGACCCGCTTCGGTTTCGACGCTGACGTGCAGGTCGCGGATGGAAAAGGTGGACATGAGACTCCTCGGATGTCAGTGATCCGTCGCCGGGCTGGGCTCGGGATCGATGTAGATGTCGCCGTCTTGTTCGACGCAGTCGAAGACGGGTATGGGTTCGAATGCCGGCGGGGTGAGCGCCTGGCCGGTGCGCAGGTCGAAGGCGGAACCGTGGAGCCAGCACTCGACGGTGCAGCCCTCCACATCGCCCTCCGACAGGGATACCTCACCGTGGGTGCACAGATCGCCGACCGCGTGCACGCGGCCGTCCTCATCGCGGGCCAGGCAGATCGGCACATCCCCGAAGGTGATGCGCACCGCCTCGCCGGCCGCGAGTTCGTCCGCAGCACAGACACGGGTCAGGCTCACATCATGCTCCTGGACAGCTCGTCCTCGATCTTGGCCGTGAGCAGCTCTTCGATCGCCGGGACCTTGATCTGCTGGATGACCTCGTTGAAGAAGCCGCGCACCACCAGGCGGCGGGCGACCGTTTCCGGAATGCCGCGGCTCATGAGGTAGAACAGGTGTTCCTCGTCGAACCGGCCGGTCGACGATGCGTGGCCGGCGCCCTCGATGTCACCGGTCTCGATCTCCAGGTTCGGCACCGAGTCCGCCCTGGCGCCCTCGGAGAGCACCAGGTTGCGGTTCATCTCATAGGTGTCGATGCCCAGGGCCTCCGGGCGGATCAGCACATCGCCGATCCACACGCTGTGGGCGTCCTGGCCCTGCAGCGCGCCCTTGTAGAGCACGTCGGAGACGGCCTTGGGGGTGTTGTGGTCGACGTAGGTGCGGTGTTCCAGGTGCTGGCCCGCATCGGCGAAGTACAGACCCAGCATCTTCGCCTCGCCGCCGGGACCGGAGTACCGGACGTTCGAGTTCAACCGGACCACGTCACCGCCGAGGGTGATGAGGATGTGCTTGTAGTACGCGTCCTTGCCGATGATCGTGTCGTTCTGGCCCAGGTGCACGGCCTTGTCGCCCCACAGCTGCAGGCCGACGTAGGTCACCCGCGCGCCGTCGCCGATCACGGTGGACACGAGCTCTGAGTACTCGGCCTCGCCCTCGTGCTGGACGATGATGGTCGCCGTGGAGTTCTCCCCCACGGTCAGCAGCACGTGGCCGTGCACAGTCTCGCCCTGGCCGTCGGCGTGGACGATGAGCGGCTCGGTCAATTCGGTGTTCGCCGGCACGTGGTAGTGCAGGACGCCGCCGGCGTGGGCCGCCGCGATCGCGGCCGGCCGGTCCTCCGGCTCCATGATGCCCAGCTCACGGGCCTGGTCCAGGGTGATGGTCTCCTTCGTCACGCCCTCGGGCAGTGACTCGGTGAACTTCAGGTGGCCGCCGGTCGGGGCGTCGGCGAACAGCCCGGCCAGTTTGCGCACCGGGGTGAAGCGCCATTCCTCCTCCCGGCCCGTGATCTCGGGGAAGTCCGCGACTGCGAAGCTGCGGGTTCTGGCGTCGCGGCGAGCGGCAGGTACCTGGACCTCCGCCGCTGCCTGCAGGGTTTCTGTCATTGAAAATGTCTCCTTCAGTGGTTGCCGTTCGGGTTATCTGTCAACCCGATCAGCCCACGGCGCCTTCCATCTGCAGTTCGATCAGGCGGTTGAGTTCCAGGGCGTATTCCATCGGCAGCTCGCGCGCGATGGGCTCGACGAAGCCGCGCACGATCATCGCCATCGCCTCGGTCTCCGGCAGACCGCGGCTCATCAGGTAGAACAGCTGATCGGCCGACACCTTCGACACGGTGGCCTCGTGGCCCAGGGACACATCGTCCTCGCGGATGTCGATATAGGGGTAGGTGTCCGAACGCGACACATTGTCCACCAGCAGGGCGTCGCACAACACGTTGTTCGACGAGCCCTTGGCACCGGGGTGCACATGGACCAGGCCGCGGTAGCCGGCTCGGCCGCCCGCGCGCGCCACGGACTTCGAAACGATCGAGGAGTGCGTGTTGGGCGCGGCGTGGACCATCTTGGCGCCGGTGTCCTGGTGCTGGTTCTCACCGGCGAAGGCGACCGACAGCGTTTCGCCGCGGGCATGCTCACCGGTCAGCCAGATCGCCGGGTACTTCATGGTGACCTTGGAGCCGATGTTGCCGTCAACCCATTCCATGGTGGCGCCGGCTTCGGCGATCGCGCGCTTGGTCACCAGGTTGTACACATTGTTCGACCAGTTCTGGATCGTCGTGTAGCGGACGCGGGCGTCCTTCTTCACGATGATCTCGACGACGGCCGAGTGCAGCGAGTCCGACTTGTAGATCGGCGCCGTGCAACCCTCGACGTAGTTCACATAGGAGCCCTCGTCGGCGATGATGAGCGTGCGCTCGAACTGGCCCATGTTCTCCGTGTTGATGCGGAAGTAGGCCTGCAGCGGGATGTCGACGTGGACGCCCTTGGGCACGTAGATGAACGAGCCGCCGGACCACACCGCGGTGTTCAGCGCGGCGAACTTGTTGTCCCCGGCGGGAATCGCGGAGCCGAAGTACTCCTCGAAGATCTCCGGGTATTCGCGCAGACCGGTGTCCGTATCGAGGAAGATGACGCCCTGGCGTTCGAGCTCCTCGTTGATCTTGTGGTAGACGACCTCGGACTCGTACTGGGCGGCGACGCCCGCGACCAGGCGCTGCTTCTCCGCCTCCGGGATGCCCAGGCGGTCGTAGGTGTTCTTGATGTCGTCGGGCAGATCCTCCCAGGAATCCGCCTGGCCCTCGGTGGAGCGCACGAAGTACTTGATGTCGTCGAAGTCGATGCCGGTGAGGTCCGCGCCCCAGTTGGGCATGGGCTTCTTCTCGAAGAGTTTGAGGGCCTTGAGGCGGCGCTTGAGCATCCACTCCGGTTCGTTCTTCATACCGGAGATGTTGCGCACGACCTGTTCGCTCAGGCCGCGGGTCGCATTGGCACCGGCATCGTGTTCGTCATGCCAGCCGTATGCGTACTTGCCGATGTCCTTGAGCTCCGGATTGAGCTCGATGATGCGATTGGATTCGGTGGTTTCGGTCACCAGCATCCTCCTTGGGTGTTGTGAAATCGAGCGGTGTGCTTGGGGTGGGGCGCTGACGCGCTAGTCGAGCAGGGGCCGATTCGTCAGCGAGGTCGGGATATGGGTCGTGCACACGTGTCCACCGCTGGCCAGGGTGGACAGGCGGCGCACGTCGACGCCGAGCATGTCAGAGAGCATCTCGAGTTCGGCCTCGCAGAACTCCGGGTACTTCCCCGCCACGTTCTGGATCGGGCAGTGGCCCTGGCACAGCTGCATGGCCTCGAGCGGAGTGCCGACGGCCACGGGAGAGGCCGAGGCCGCATACCCTTCTGCCGTCAGGGCCTTCGCCAGCGCCCTGGAGCGGGCGGCGACGGTCTCCGTGCGCCCCGAGTGCCGCTGGTCGAGGCGGGCGGTCAGGGCCCGGCGGAGCCGTTCGGTGCGCTCTGCTGCGAACTTCCGCACGCCCTCATCGCCGACCTCGCGGGAGACGAAGTCGAGGACTTCGACGGCCAGGTCGTCGTAGGTGTTGCTGATCTCGCTGTGCCCACGTTCCGTGAGCACATAGTGTCGGGCGGGTCTGCCCCGTCCGGCCTTGGTGCCGGTCAGTCGCCTGACCTCCACATAGCCGTCGGCCTCGAGCGCGTCCAGGTGCCGTCTGATCGCCGCGGCGGTCAACTCCAGCATCCGTGCGACCTCCGATGCGGTCACCGGACCGTGATCGAGGACCGCGGCCAGGACCTTCTGCCGCGTGCGTTCGTCCTGTTTCTCCTTGTTCACCACGGCCGTCACCGCCTCCACTTTCCGTCTTCCACGGGCACATGACCCGATGAGCACTGACGTTTTCAAGAAGAAGTTTGTAACGTAATTTATTCCCTGTAAACCCAGGACCGCCTTACAGAACCTGCCGAAATCATCGGCGGGAACCCGTATTCCACCGACGCCGCGGGGCTTCCGGCCAGCGCCGACGCGCTTGCCGGACGCGCGCGGGGAGCGCTGGGCGCGCGACGTAGAATGGACTCCCGTGACCGAAACAGCTGCGCTGACCGTGACCGACCTGGGTTATTCCTACGGCCGGACCGAAGCCGTCCACGACGTGTCCTACTGCGTCGAACCCGGCCGCGTCCACGCCCTGCTGGGACCCAACGGAGCGGGCAAGTCCACGACCATCGCCCTGTCGGTCGGACTCTACCGTCCGACCCGTGGGCGGGTCCGCGCCTTCGGCCTCGACCCCCACGCCCAGCACACGCGGACCGCCGGCCTGGTGTCCGTCATGCTGCAGGACGGCGGATTGCCGATGGCCTCCAAACCACTCGAGGCGCTCAGCCACATCGCGCGGATGTATGCGAACCCGCTCGATGTGCAGGCCCTGGCCGAGCGCCTGGGCATCACCTCGTTTGCCGACCGGGCGATCCGGCACCTCTCCGGCGGTCAGCGCCAGCGGGTCAATCTGGCGGCCGCCCTGGTGGGCAGGCCCCGGCTGGTCTTCCTCGACGAACCGACCGCCGGCCTCGATCCGCAGGCGCAGATCGCGGTGTACACCGTGATCGACCAATTGCGAGCCGAGGGCGTTGCCGTGGTATTGACCACACACGATATGGACGAGGCCGAACGCCTGGCAGATGAGGTGACCATCGTCGATCACGGCAGAGTGATCGCCCAGGGCGCACCCGCCGCACTCATCGCCGAACGCTCACGGGTCCTGCGCATCCGCCTGCGCGGCGTCCCCGCGGTCGACGTGTTGACCGATCTGGCCGTCCTCGCCGAAGTCGAGGCGACCGGTCCGGCCATCACCCTGTCCGGCGAGCTCGACACCGAACGGCTCCATGCGATCACCGGGGTGCTCGCACACCACCGCGCCGTAATCGACGACTTCCAGCTCACGGGCAGGTCCCTGGGCGATGTCTTCCTCGACCTCACGGGAAGGAACCTGCGTTGAGCACCGTCCCCTCATCGGATGCGCCCGTCGGCGACCGCAGCGGCAATGCGGCGCCGGCCGCCCGCCGGATCCTGGCACAGGCGCTGTTCGAAATGCGCGCCATCATGCGCAATGGAGAGCAGCTCCTGCTGTCCATCCTGTTGCCGGTCGGCGCACTCGTGGCACTGGCCACCACTCAGCTCTACGACGCCCTGGGCGCGGGTTCGGACGATCATCTGTCCGAGGCGACCGCCGCGGCCCTGCCCCTGGCGATCTCGGCCACTTCGTTCGCCGGTCAGGCGATCGCCACCGGCTTCGACCGGCGCTACGGTGTGCTGCGCCAACTCTCCACCACCCCGCTGGGGGCCTGGGGGCTGGTGGTGGCGAAGATCATCGCCGTCTACGCGGTGGTGCTCACCCAGTTCCTCGTCCTCTTCGTCATCGCCGCCACCCTGGGCTTCCACCGCCACGTCTCCGTCCTCGGCATCGTACTGGCCGCCATCCTGGGCACCGCGGCACTGGTCTCCCTGGCCCTGCTGCTGGCCGGCACCCTGCGCGCCGAGGCCACCCTGGCCCTGGCCAATATCGTCTGGGTGGTGATGGCCGCGGCCGGCGGCGTGGTCTTCGACCCGCCGGGACTGTGGGGCGACCTGGTCGCCTTCCTGCCCTTCGGGGCCCTGGGCGAGGCCATGCGCTCGGCGGTGCTCGACGCCACCCCGGACTGGACGAGCCTGGCCGTTCTGGCGGTCTGGGCGATCATCGGAGTCACCGCGTGCAAGCGCTGGTTCTCCTTCGACGCGAAGTGACCATCCACGCCCACGGACGGCCGTCTGTGGGCCGTACCACCGAATTCGACCTGAGGTAGAAAAGAGGGGAGGATAGGCACCATGGCACAATCCACCGTTCCCGCCGGCCCTGCGGCCGGGGCCACCCTGCGCGATCGCCTACAGCCCACCGAGGTCAACGCCACCGTACGGGCGACCGCCTGGCTTCTGCTCATCGCCAACTCCGCAATCATCGTCACCGGCGCCCTGGTGCGCCTGACCGGTTCCGGCCTGGGCTGCGACAACTGGCCGACCTGCAACGGCGTGACGATCGCGCCGGCGGCCGACGCCGGGATCCACGGGGCGATCGAGTTCGGCAACCGCCTGCTGGGCGTTGTGTTGTTCATCATCTGCCTGGTGGCGATCACCGCGGTGTGGCGGCTGCGCAGAACCCGGAAGGATCTGTTCTGGCTGCCCATCGTGCTGACCCTGGTCGTGCCGGTGCAAGCCGTGATCGGCGGCATCAGCGTCCATATGGAGCTCAACCCCTGGATCGTCGCCGCGCACTTCGTGCCATCGGCCGTCTGTGTGGCCCTGTCCGCCTACCTGGTGCTCCGCACCCACGACGCCGGCGGCCCGACGGAGCCGGTGGGCACGGCCCTGCTGCGCGGCTTGCAGTGGGCCATCGGCATCCTCACCGCGCTCACGGTCGTCCTGGGCGTACTGGTCACAGGTGCGGGCCCCCACGCCGGTGATGCGATCAGCGCCCGCAACGGACTGCCGATGGTCATCATCGCCAGGATGCACGCCTTCCCCGTCTGGCTGTTGGTCATCGCCACGGTCTGGGGTCTGGTTCTGAGTACCCGCCTGGGGCTGGTCGCCGTGCGCCGCGCCCTGTGGGTGATGCTCGCCGCCGAAGTCGTCCAGGGCCTCATCGGGTATCTGCAGTACTTCCTGGGCGTGCCGGTCGCACTGGTCGCCCTGCACATAGTCGGCCTGTGCTTCGTCATCGCCGCCGCCACCGCGGTGACGGACTCCGCCTACCGCAGGGCTCCGCTGCCCCGCTGACTCAGGTGGGCCGACACCCAGGTTTTCGAACGGGTGTGCGTATTCGCCGATGGCCCGAGCGACTAGAATCGGTGGAATGCTCATCCGCCTGTTCCGGCATTATCTGCGCCCGTACGTTCCAGCCGTCATCGTCCTCCTGCTCTTCCAACTCCTCCAGGTGCTCGGCACCCTGTACCTGCCCACGCTCAACGCCGGCATCGTCGACCGCGGCATCACCGCAGGCGACACCGCGACCGTCTGGCGCTACGGCGGCCTGATGCTCGCCGTAGCGGCCGGACAGGTGGTGGCGAACATCGTCGCGATCGTCGCAGGCGCCCATGTCGCGATGCGCGCCGCCGCAGACATCCGCCGGGATTTCTTCACCGCGGTCATGGGCTTCGGCGCCAGGGAGACCGGTCACTTCGGGACCTCCAGCCTGGTCACCCGTTCAACCAACGATGTCCGCCAGGTCCAGCAGTTCCTCGTCATGGGCATGTCGCTGATGATCATGGCGCCGATCATGGCGCTGGGCGGACTGGCGATGGCACTGGCACAGGACCTGCGGCTGTCCTGGGTCATCCTGGTGACCGTCGTCGTCCTGCTGGTGATCATGCTGCAGGTGGTGCGCAAGATGGTCCCGAGCTTCCGCGCCATGCAGGAGCGCCTCGACTCACTTGGCTCCGTACTCTCCCAACAGCTGGGCGGACTGCGGGTGATCCGCGCCTTCGGCAAGCAGAGCACCGAACGCGACCGCTTCCAAGCCGCCAATGAGGCGCTCACCGGCACCAACCTGTACGTCGGCAAACTCTTCGTCGTGCTCTTCCCCGCCGTGATGACCATCGTCAACGCGGGAGCGGCCGCCGTGGTGTGGTTCGGTGCCCGCCAGGTACAGGACGGAACCACCCAGGTGGGCGTCGTGATGGCGTTCATCCAGTACCTCATGCTCATCCTGATGGGCGTGATGATGGTGACGTTCCTGGCGATGATGATCCCCCGCGCCGAGGTCGCGGCCGGGCGCCTGGTCGACGTCCTGGAGACGACCCCGCAGATGGACCGCGACTCCGGCACCGTCGAAAGCCTGCCGGATCCCGGAGCGATCGAATTCTCCCATGTCACATTCCGCTATCCCGGCGCCCAGTCCCCCGTGCTCACCGATGTGTCCTTCACGGTGGACCCGGGTACCACCACCGCGGTGATCGGCGCCACCGGATCGGGCAAGTCCACCCTGGTCCAACTCCTGGTCCGGCTGGCCGATCCGGATTCCGGTCGGGTCGCGATCGGCGGCGTCGACGTGGCCGCAATCGCCCCGCAGACGCTGGGCCGCCAATTCGGCTACGTCCCCCAGCAACCCCACGTCTTCGGGGCCAGCGTGCGAGACAATCTGCGCACCGGCGCACCCGATGCACCAGAGTCCGACCTCGCCTGGGCCCTGGCGGTCTCCCGCGCCGACGAGTTCGTCTCCACCTTCCCCGACGGGCTGGACCACCCGATCAACCAGGGCGGGACGAACCTGTCCGGTGGACAGCGGCAGCGCCTGGCCATCGCCATGGCCCTGGTGCGCCGCTGCCCGATCCTGGTCTTCGACGATTCGTTCTCGGCCCTGGACGCCGCCACCGACGCCGCGGTCAGATCCGCCCTGGACCACGAGGTCGAGGCGACTAAGGTCATCGTGACCCAGCGCGTGGCAGCGGCCATCGACGCCGACCAGGTGGTGGTCCTCGACGACGGCCACGTCGTGGGGCTGGGCACCCATGACCAGCTCATGGACTCCTGTGGGGTCTACCAGGAGATCGTCTCCAGCCAGCTGAACGAGGAGGCACGATGAGTGAGCAGATCGCACCGGGGCAGAAGGCCGGCGATGTGCGCGGAACCCTGCGCAGACTCGGCGGGGTGTTCCGCCCGTACGCCTGGCGGGCCGGCCTGTCGGCCCTAACACTCGTGCTGGGCACCGTGCTGACGATCGCAGCGCCCTATGTGCTGGGCCGGGCGACCGATCTCGTATTCTCCGGATTCGTCTCCCTGACCATGCGCCCGGGCCAGACCCAGGCCGAGGTCGTGGCAGAACTGCGCGCCCAGGGGGCGGGTGAACGGGCCGATATGGTCGCGGCGATGCACTTGACCCCCGGTCTGGGCGTCGACTTCCCCGCCCTGGCCCGGCTGCTGTGCCTGGTGGTCCTCATCCACATCGTGTCCGGCCTGCTCAACTGGTGGGGCGGGTACATCGCCAACTCCATCATCCAGCGCGTCATGTCCTCCCTGCGCGCCGATATCGAGGACAAGATCCAGCGCCTGCCGCTGTCGGTCGTCGATTCGAAGGCCAAGGGCGATCTGCTGTCGCGGCTGAACAACGACATCGACAATCTCAACCAGACCCTCAACCAGTCCGCGCAGGACATCGTCTCCGCCCTCGTCATGTTCTTGGGCGTGCTGGGCATCATGTTCGTCCTGTCCTGGCAGTTGGCACTGGTCGCCGTCGCCACGATTCCGCTGACGGTCGTCGTCATCGCGCTCCTGGGCACCAGATCCCAGCGCCAGTTCCGCACCCAGTGGAAGTCCACGGGCGAGTTGAACACCCAGGTCGAGGAGTCGATCACGGGTGCCGCCCTGCTGCAGGTCTACGGAGCTCTCGAGCGGACCCAGGAGGCCTTCGCCGTCAAGAACGCGGAGGTCTACCGCGCCTCGTTCAGGGCCCAGGCCCTCTCGGGGGCGATGATGCCGGCGATGAGTTTCGTCTCCAACCTGGTCTTCGTGGGCATCGCCCTACTGGGCGCCCTGCAAGTCGCCTCCGGGCAGCTGACACTGGGCACGGTCCAGGCCTTCATCCAATACGCCAGGCAGTTCGCCCAGCCCCTGCAGCAACTCGGCGGTATGGCCTCCCAGCTGCAGTCCGCCCTGGCCAGCGCCGAGCGCGTCTTCGCACTGCTCGACGAGGCCGACGAACCGGCCCCGCCCAGTGCGCATCCGGACTTCGCCGTGACCCGCGGACGAGTCGCCTTCGAACACGTGGATTTCGCCTACCGTCCGGATACCCCGCTGATCGAGGATCTGAGCCTGGTGGCCGAACCGGGCCAGACCGTCGCGATCGTCGGACACACAGGGGCGGGCAAGACGACCATGGTCAACCTGCTGCTGCGCTTCTACGAGCCCACCGCCGGTCGGATCACCCTGGACGGAATCGACACCGCTCAGCTGACCCGCGACCAGGTCAGGGCGCCGATCGGCATGGTGCTCCAGGACACCTGGTTGTTCGAGGGCACGATCTACGACAACATCGCCTACGGACTCGCGGGCGCCACCCGTGAGCAGGTCATGACAGCGGCAAAGGAGGCATACGTCGATCAGTTCGTCGCCCACCTGCCAGACGGCTACGACACCGTCATCACGGAGACGGCGGACAATATCTCAGCCGGTCAGCGCCAGCTCATCACGATCGCCAGAGCGTTCGTGTCCCAGCCGCAGATCCTGGTGCTCGACGAGGCCACCTCCTCGGTCGACACGCGCACCGAGGTGCTGGTGCAGAAGGCCATGAACCGGCTGCGCAGCGGGCGGACCAGTTTCGTCATCGCACACCGTCTCTCGACCATTCAGGGCGCTGATCTCATCATCGTGATGGATGCGGGCCATATCGTCGAACAGGGTACGCACGCCCAGCTGATGGCCGCCGGCGGCGTCTACGCCGGCCTGCAGGCCGCGCAGGCCGGTGGTATGCGATAGCCGGCTGGGCACACAGCTGCAGGGTCCGTCCCCGATCGCTCGGGGACGGACCCTGCAGTGTATCTCACCGGCATGCGCCGGTCGGCGGCTCAGCGACTGTAATCGTAGAAACCGCGGCCGCTCTTGACGCCCAGCAGCCCGGCGTCGACCATCCGCGACAGCAACACCGGCGGCTTGGCCGCAGCGTCGCCGGTCTCGGCGAAGATCGACTGGCCCACGAACAGGCAGGTGTCCAGCCCGACGCGGTCGGCCAGGGCGATGGGGCCCATCGGATGGGCACAGCCATTGACCATGCCCGCGTCGATCTGCTCCTTCGTCGCATGTCCGGCCTCCAGCATCCTGATCGCGGAGAACAGGAAGGGGATGAGCAGGGCGTTGACGATGAAACCGGGCCGATCCTCCGAATGGATCGGGGCCTTGCCCAGCACATCGGTGACGAAGTCCTCGACCTCGGCCGCCACGACGGGAGCGGTCAGCACGGAGGACACGATCTCCACCAGCGGCTGCACGGGCGCAGGATTGAAGAAGTGAATGCCCAGGACCCGTTCGGGCCGCGCGGTCTGCTGGGCGAACCGGATGATCGGCATCGAGGAGGTGTTCGAGGCCAGGATCGCGCGTTCGTCTGTGACGATCGCATCGAGTTCGGCGAAGATCGACTTCTTGATCTCCTCGTTCTCGCTGGCCGCCTCGATCACCAGCTGGCGATCGGCCATAGCGGACAGGTCGGTGGTGAAGACCAGCCGGTCCAGCGCGGCAGTAGCCTCCGCGGCCGGTAGCTTGCCGCGCTCGACCGCGCGGCCCAGCGACTTCTCGATCCGTCCGCGGCCGGCGGCCACGGCGGCGTCGTTGATATCGCGGACGACGACGTGCAGTCCGGACCGGGCCAGCACCTCGGCGATGCCGGATCCCATGAGACCGGAGCCGATTACTCCAGCGCGTTCAATGCTCACACTCTTCTCCTTCGATGTGCGTCAGTTCTGACTGCCGGCCAGGAACCACGGCGCGGTGCGGATGCTGCGCATCGCCTCCCGCCGGCGCCCCCGGGGCAGGGTTTGGACGTAGACGATCCCCTTGAGATGGTCCGTCTCGTGTTGGAGCATCTGCGCGAAGACGCCCTCTCCGTCGATGTCCACCGGCTCACCGGTGGCATCGAGGCCGGTCACCCGCGCGTACTCCCACCGGGGAGTGGGGAACCATAGTTCGGGCACCGACAGGCAGCCCTCGTCGATGTCCCTGAGCTCTCCCCCGGTTTCGACGACCACGGGGTTGAATACAGCGCCGCGGCGCCCGTCGACGTCGTAGCCAAAGGCCTGCAGCGGCACCCCGATCTGGGGTGCCGCGACCGCCGCGCGCCCGGCCGGCAGGGAGGTCTCTATGAGATCCTCCGCCAGCCGGCGCGCGGCTTCGTCGAATTCGACGACGGGTTCGCAGATCTGTCTGAGAACCGGGTCCCCGAAGACTCGGATCGACCGATCAGGCATCGATCACCAACACCAGGTCGCCGCCCTCCAGCTGCTGGACGGGGCCGATCGCCAGGCGCGAGACCGTGCCGTCGATGTGGCTGGTGATAGCCGCCTCCATCTTCATCGCCTCGATCGTCGCGACGGTCTGGCCCGCCTTGACCTTGTCGCCCACCGCGACCTGCAGCGAGACGACTCCGGCGAAGGGGCTGGCGACGTGGCCGGGGTTGTTCGCATCGGCCCGCTCGGCGGTCGCGACGTTGACGTCGACCGACTTATCGCGCACGGACACCGGACGTAGCTGGCCGTTGAGCGTGCACATGACCGTGCGCATGCCGCGCTCATCGGCCTCGCCGATCGCCTCGACGCCGAGCAGCAGGACCTTGCCCTGCTCGATCTCGACACCGTGTTCCTCACCCTGGGTCAGACCGTAGAGGTAGTCGGTCGACTCGAGCACGGACAGATCGCCGTAGTTGGTGCGGGCCGCCTCGAACTCACGGGTCGGGGCGGGGAACAGCAGACGGTTCAGGGTGTCCTGGCGCGTCCGGCCGGCGACGGCCAGCAGTTCTTCGTCAGCTGGATCGAGCTCTGCCACCGGGGACTTGTGCGTGCGGCCCTCGAGGGCCTTGGTGCGGAAGGGCTCGGGCCAGCCGGCGGGCGGATCGCCCAGGTCACCCGACAGGAAGCCGATGACGGAGTCCGGAATGTCGAAGTTCTGCGGGTTCTCCGCGAACTCCTGCGGGTCGGCGCCCACCGCCACCAGGTGCAGGGCAAGATCGCCCACCACCTTCGAGGACGGGGTGACCTTGACCAGATGGCCGAGGATCGCGTCCGCCGCGGCGTACATGTCCTCGATCTCCTCGAACTTCTCCCCCAGGCCCAGCGCCACGGCCTGCTGGCGCAGGTTGGACAGCTGACCGCCGGGGATCTCGTGGCGGTAGACACGGCCGGTGGGCCCAGGCAGGCCCGATTCGAAGGGCTTGTAGACATTGCGGACGGACTCCCAGTACGGTTCGAGGTCCTCCGCTGCCGCCAGCGACAGCCCGGTGTCGCGCTCGGTGTTCTCGAAGGCCGCGATCAGCGCCGTCAGCGAGGGCTGGCTGGTGGTCCCGGCCATGGCGGCGTTCGCCGCGTCTACGGCGTCGGCGCCGGCGTTGGCCGCGGCCAACAGCGTGGCCAGCTGACCGCCGGCGGTGTCGTGCGTGTGCACGTGCACAGGCAGGTCGAAGTTCTTCCGCAGGGCGGTGACCAACGTGGCGGCTGCGGCCGGCCGCAGCAGGCCCGCCATGTCCTTGATGGCCAGCACATGAGCGCCGGCATCGACGATCTTTTCGGCCAGGCCCAGGTAGTAGTCCAGGGTGTAGACCTTCTCCGCCGGATTGCTCAGATCGGAGGTGTAGCACAGGGCGACCTCTGCCACGGAGTTCGTGGACTCGCGGACCGCTTCGATGGCCGGGCGCATCTGTTCGATGTCGTTGAGCGCGTCGAAGATCCGGAAGATGTCGATACCGGTGGCGGCGGCCTCTTCGACGAAGGCCTGGGTCACGCGGGTGGGGTACGGGGTGTAGCCCACCGTGTTGCGCCCGCGCAGCAGCATCTGCAGGTTGAGGTTCGGCATTGCCTCGCGCAGCTTGGACAGACGCTCCCACGGGTCCTCCGCCAGGAAGCGCAGGGCCACATCGTAGGTCGCCCCGCCCCAGCACTCGACCGACAGCAGTTCCGGCATCTCGCGTGCCACATAGGGCGCCACGGCCAGCAGGTCCTTCGACCGCACGCGCGTGGCCAACAGCGACTGGTGCGCGTCGCGGAAGGTCGTATCGGTTACGGCCAGACCCTTGCGCTCACGCAGGGCCTGGGCCCAGCCGGCCGGACCCAGGTCCAGCAACTGCTGGCGCGAGCCCTGCGCGGGCGCCGCGCTGAGGTCAAGGCTGGGCAGCTTCTCGCGCGGCTGCAGGTCCACCGGCGAGCTGCCGTTGGGGCGGTTGACGGTGACGTCGGCCAGGTATTCGAGCAGGCGGGATCCGCGGTCGGCTCCCACATTGGCCTGCAGCAGCTGCGGACGCTCCTCGATGAAACGGGTCGAGAGGTTGCCGGACTGGAAATCCGGATCGGCCAACACCCCGCGCACGAAGGCGATATTGCTCGCGACTCCGCGGATGCGGAACTCTGCCAGGGCTCGCTGTGCCCGGTTGACCGCCTGCCGGAAGTCGCGGCCACGACAAGTGCACTTGACCAGCATGGAGTCGAAGTAGGCCGAGACCTCGGCACCGGCGTGTACGGTCCCGCCGTCCAGGCGGACACCCGCGCCGCCGGCGGACCGGTAGGCGGTGATCGTGCCGGTGTCTGGCCGGAAGCCGTTGGCCGGGTCCTCCGTCGTGATGCGGCACTGCAGGGCGGCCCCGCGCACGTGCACGGAATCCTGATCCAGGCCCAGATCGGACAGGGACTCACCGGCGGCGATGCGCATCTGCGACTGCACCAGGTCGACGTCGGTGATCTCCTCGGTGACCGTGTGCTCGACCTGGATCCGCGGGTTCATTTCGATGAACGCGTGCTTGCCCGCCCGCGGCCCCTCGGTCTCCAGCAGGAATTCGACGGTGCCGGCGTTCTGGTAGCCCAGCGCGCGGGCGAAGGTCAGCGCATCGGCGTGCAGGGCTGTGGCGATCTCCGGGTCCAGGTTGGGAGCCGGGGCGATCTCCACGACTTTCTGGTTACGGCGCTGGATCGAGCAGTCGCGCTCGAACAGGTGGATCGCATCGCCGTGTGTGTCGGCCAGGATCTGGACTTCGATGTGACGGGGCCGCTGCACGGCCTGCTCGATGAACACCGTCGGATCGCCGAAGGCGCCCTCCGCCTCGCGCATTGCGGCCTCGACGGACTCGCGCAGCGCAGCGGGCTCGGCGACCCGGCGCATGCCGCGTCCGCCACCACCGGCGACCGCCTTGACGAACAGGGGGTATTCCATCCGCTCGGCCTCGGCCAGCAGGACCTCGACGTCGTCGGAGGGGGCGACGGAGTCAAGGGTGGGGATACCGGCCTTCTGCGCCGCATGCAGGGCTTCGACCTTGTTGCCGGCCATCTGCAGGATGTCCGCACGCGGACCGATGAACGTGATGCCGTTATCCGCGCAGGCGCGGGCCAGATCCGGGTTCTCGGAGAGGAATCCATAGCCGGGGTAGATTGCATCGGCGCCGGCCAGTTGAGCGACCCGGATCATCTCCGAGACGTTGAGGTAGGCCTGAACGGGATGACCCTTTTCGCCGATCATGTAGGCCTCATCGGCCTTGAGCCGGTGTTCCGAATTGCGATCTTCCCAGGGGAATACGGCCACGGTCGCGGCACCCAGTTCATAGGCGGCGCGGAACGCACGAACCGCGATTTCCCCGCGGTTCGCTACGAGTACTTTCTGAAACATTCAGACACTCATTTCAGTTCGTCACCGCCATCATTGACGGTGAGGGGGACACTGATGTCAGGACATACTCTACCCACCTCGACAGATACCCAGTGCACGATGTCACATCGTGGCATCCGACAGCGGCACCCGGCCGTGTCAGCGCCCGCGGCTAGGGTTGTCGCATGCGCATACTCCACACCTCGGATCTGCACCTGGGACGCACCTTCTTCGGTTTCGACCTGAGCGCGGCCCACACCGCGCTGGCAGAGCATCTGGTCGACGTCTGTGCCGAACGCCATGTGGACCTCCTCATCATCGCGGGCGACGTCTACGACCGCGCGATCCCGGGACCCGCGGCCGTCGCCGCCTTCGACACACTGTTGGCACGCCTGCGCCAGGCCGGCGTGGCGGTCCTGGCCACCAGTGGCAATCATGATTCGTTCATGCGGTTGGGCTTCGGCCGGGAATTGTTCGATGACTCCGGAATCCATCTGCGCACCCGCCTGGCGGACCTTGTGCGCCCGGCGCTCATCGGGCACTCCGACGCCCACGTGGCCGTCTACGGCATTCCCTATCTGGAGCCCGCACTGGTGGCCGACCGGCTGGGTGTTCCCCGGACCCACGCCGCGGTCCTGGAGCGGGCTATGGAGATCATCCACGATGATCACTCCCGCAACCACCCCGGTACCCGACTCGTGGTGGCCGCCCACGCCTTTGTCACCGGTTCCGGTCCCTCCGAATCCGAACGCCAGATCGATCTGGGCGGGGTCGGCTCCGTGCCCGCGGCCACATTCGCCTCCACCGCCTATACCGCTCTGGGCCACCTACACCGCCCTCAGGACCCACTGCCCACTGTGCGGTACTCGGGGTCTCCCCTGGCGTTCGGATTCGACGAAGGGCCCAAACGGCTATTGCAGATCGACGTCCCACCCGATGGTCCCGCGCAGGTCGAGGCCATCGCCCTGCCCTGTTTCGTCTCCGCCCGGACTCTGACCGGCACCCTGGCCGAAGTGCTCGGGACCCCGGACGACGGTTCCTTCGTCGAGGTCCGGCTGACCGATCCGGCCAGGTCGCCGCAGGCCCTACCGCGCCTGAAACAGGCCTTCGAACGACTGGTCCGCTACGAATGGACGAACCTGCCGACTCCCACGGCCACCGCACCGACCGGCTCCACTCAAGCGCGCACCGATACACAGGTTTTCATCGACTTCATGCGCACCACCACCGGACAGCCTGCGACCGCGGAGGAAACCGCACTGTTCGATACCGCGCTGGCCCAGGCGCTGCGGGAGGACGCATGAGACTGCACACCCTGGAATTGAGCGCTTTCGGGCCCTTCGCAGGACGGATTCACATCGACTTCGACCGGCTCGCCGCCGACGGACTGTTTCTCATCTCCGGTCCCACCGGCGCCGGGAAGACCTCGATCCTCGATGCGGTCTGCTATGCGCTATACGGACGCGTTCCCGGCCAGCGCAACGATGCCCACCAACTGCGCGCCCAGGCCGCGGGCCCCGACATGCCGACGACGATCACCCTGACCTTCAGCGCACGCGGTCACACCTACCGGGTCGAGCGGACTCCGGCGTATGAACGCCCAGCCAAGCGGGGCAACCGGATGACCGTGCAGCGCGCCCAGGCGTTCCTCAGCGAATTGCGCGGCGACGGTCCCGCCGGCCTGACCCGGACCAATCAGGAGACCTCGCAGACCATCCAGAACCTCATCGGCCTCAATGCCGAACAGTTCACCAAGATCATCATGCTGCCGCAGGGACAGTTCGCACAGTTCCTCAAGGCCGGCCCACAGGAACGCGAACCGATCCTTCAGCAGTTGTTCGACACCGGCCGTTTCGCCGCTGTCGAACGCATTCTGTCTGCCGACGCGACCGCGGCGCGCCGCGAGATCGGCACGATCTCGGCCACCCGGACGCACACAATGGCACGGGCATTGGAGATCGCGGGCCTGCCCGGCGATGCCATCGCCATTCCGGACCATCCGACCTTGGCCGAAGTCTCACTTGCGCTGTCCGTGGCCCGAATCCAGACCCAGGAGGAGTCCTGGGCTGCCGCTGAGATACTCGCACTGGCCCAACAGGAGGTGACCGTGGCCGCCGGTCGGGTCGAACGGGCACAACAGGCCATCGACCGACGCGCCCTGGCCGATCGGATTCGCTCACTCCAGACCGCAGTCGACGCCGGTGCCGCCGACCTGCATTCGAGCCGCACTGAACTTGCACGTCTGCGCCGGGCCCGGGAGCTCACGAGCCTGGCCGAGGAGTCCAGCAGACGCCAGGCCACGGTCAGGGAGCTCGACGCCGCCGCCGGACGCGCCGCGCAGGCCCTGCAAGAGGTAGCGAACAGACTGGGTCTTCCGGAGTCGGCAGAGCTCCCCCATACCCTCCTCGAATCCCGATTGGCGCTGCGCGATGCCGCAGACAGGCTGGCCGAAGGCCTGGGCCGGCGCGCCGAGCTCCTGGCCAGAGTCGACCGACTCACCGCAGACGTGGCGTCTGCCCACGAAACCGCCGACGCCGCCTCCTCTGCGCTGGCCGAACACATAGAGCGCGTGAACAGCACGACCGCCGCACTGATTCCCCCCGAACGCCTCGAAACACTTCGCGGCAGGGTCGCCGAGGCTACCCGGCGTCGCACTGCGGTACGGGAGGCCTGTGCAGAGCTCGAACGCACCTCGGCCGAACTCCTCAGGACCCAGAACGACCTCGACCGTGCGCAGCACCGCGCGGAAGACGACCGAAGTGCCTTCGAACGGACCCGAAACCTGCGCCTGGCCGGGTTCGCCGCTGAACTCGCAGCCCAATTGCAGGACGGTGCGGCCTGCCCGGTCTGTGGATCGGAGGAACACCCTGCGCCGGCCGGTACCGCACCAGATGCCGTGACCCGCGCAGATGAAGAGGCCGCGGCCACCCGCTGGACCCAGGCCGAGTCCCACCTGCAGGACGTCAGGATCGCATTGGGCGAGGCCCGAGACGCCCATACCGCTGCGCGGACCCGCGCGGAGGCACTGGGCGGCGTCGATGAGGAATCCGCAGCAGCGGAACTAGCAGAGGTCACAGCCCATCTGCGGGAACTCGAGGCCGGCGCCCAGGACCGGGTACGGGCCGCGTCCGCCGCTGAAGCGAGCCGACAGGAGGCACAGACGCACGCCACAACCTGCCGGCGGCGAGCCGACGCCTTGCAGGATCAGCTCACCCACGCCAGCGCGGACCTCGCTGCCCTCGCGACGGCCTCTCTCCTGCCGGAGGAGGAAACGCTGGCCGCCGCCGGCCTGACCGCTCCACGGGAACCGGAGGCGGCGCAGATCCTGGCAGCCGACTGTGCCGAGCTGGTCGAGGCCACACGTCGGGCCCAGCTGGCCGCGGGCGAAGCCGCAGCCGCCCTGGCAGTCTCCCAGGACACCAGTGAGCGCTTCGCCGCACTCCTATCCGACTCCCCGTTCGCCGATCCCGAAGAACTGGCACGGGCCGCCACCGGAGACGAGTCCGCACTGGCCTCCCGAATCCGGGCCCACGAGGATGCCGCCTCCCGACTCGCGCAGTTGCGTGAGGATCCGGCAGCGCCGGCCGCACTGGCCGACTCGAGCCCGGACGAGCTCCTCACAGATCGCCGCGACGCCGCACGCCTTGGGCTCGTACGAGCCCAAGCGCAGCAGAGCGCTGCGGCGGAGCGATTCACCCTCGCCCGACATGCGGCCACGGAACTGGCCGAGCAGGGCACCGCCCACGCCCGCCGTGCCACCGCACAGGACGCCCGCATGTCCCAGCTGGCCACCAGGGTGCGCCTGGCGGAGACGGTCAGCGCCACCGGTGCCGACAACCTCAAACGGATGCCGCTGACCTCGTACGCCCTGCTGGCACTGTTCATCGATGTCACGCGCAACGCCTCACAGCGCCTGACGACCATGAGCCGGGGCCGCTACCGCCTGGTCCATGACGACGGGCTGCACAAACGGGAGAAACGTGCCGGGCTCGGACTATTGGTAGAGGACTCCTTCACCCAGACGCTGCGCGATACCCGCACGCTCTCCGGCGGAGAGAGCTTCATGGCGGCACTCGCCCTCGCCCTGGGCCTGGCGGACACCGTGGCGGCGCAACGCGGTGGAATCGACTTGGACACCCTCTTCATCGACGAGGGCTTCGGATCCTTGGACCCCGATGCGCTGGCAGAGGTCCTGGCGGTGCTCGACGAACTGAGGGAGGGCGGCCGGACCATCGGAATCATCTCCCATGTGCAGGCGATTCACGATGTAGTTCCGAACACGTTGACGGTAGTCCCATCCCCCACGGGTTCGACTATTACAACGCATTCGGCTCTCCGGTAGGCGCGGGATGAAGAAATCACCCCGGTCGGTGCGATAACGTTAAGGTTGTGATCGTCCTCAGTGTTTCAAGTCTAAAAGGCGGAGTGGGCAAGACCTCGGTCACCTTGGGTCTCGCATCGGCCGCGTACAGCCGTGGGGTTCCGACCCTGATCGTCGATATGGATCCGCAGGCGGATGTATCCACGGGTCTTGATATTCCCGTGCAGACCCCGCTCGACGTCGCGGACGTCCTCGCCGCGCCCAAATCCAAGCTGCTCGGTGATGCGCTGGTACCCAGCGGGTGGACCGACAAGCGCGGACGCGTCGACGTCATCCCCGGTTCTCCACGGGCTGCGGAGTTCGACCGGCCCTCGCTCTCCGACCGCTACCTGCGCAAACTCCGGGAGGCGCTGAGCCGAATCGCCCAGGACTACCGCCTGGTCATCATCGACACGCCGCCCTCCCTCAACGGACTGACCCGGGCGTCCTGGGCTGCCAGCCAGCGCGTCCTCATCGTCACCGAGCCGGGGCTGTTCTCCGTTGCCGCCGCCGACCGGGCACTGCGGGCCGTCGACGAATTACGCCGCCACTCCTCTGCTACCGTCCAGCCATTGGGCATCGCAGTGAACCGGGTGCGGCCCAACTCACGTGAGCACCAGTACAGGGTCAATGAATTGCGCGAGATGTTCGGTCCCCTTGTGCTCTCCCCTGCTCTGCCCGAGCGCACGGTCCTCCAACAGGCCCAGGGCTCTGCCCGCCCGATCCATGCCTGGCCGGGGCGCCCGGCCGCCGAACTGGCCACCGCATTCGACCAGATCCTCGACCGTACGCTACGTGCCGAGAGCATCCGCGGGTCCGAGGACCGGGAGCGGACACGGTCCGCGCAGGCACCGACGGTACCCGCCGAGCCGAACGCGGTCACAGACGCAGGCGCACAACCCACCGGCCAGACGCCGGCCCCGGAGTCGGAACCCCCGACCCACGAGGACGCGTTCCTCATCGCACTCGAACGGCGGGCAGCCGAGAAGACCGGCGCCTCCGCGAACTCGGTGAAGACACCGGTCAAACCGGACATTCCGCCGACTTTCACGGCGCAGAGTCCCACAATCGCTGCGCCCGCCGTGCCCAGCAGTCCGCCGCAGCAGATCTCCCCTGCTCCGCAGACCGCCGCACCGGCAGCGGCTGCACCCAGTCGGCCCGATCGCGCCCCGTCCGCAGATGCCGCTGGTGAACCGAGTCTCCGCCGCCCGCGCGGTAATGACCGCCGGCCCCTGGACCAGCCCGATTCCCCCGCGGACACGCCCTCCGAAGGCGAACGAAAGCCCCGCCGACCCCGGCACTGACCCACCCCGCCAGGGGCAGCATTGCGCTGGACCCTGCCGACACCACCGATCATCTCGGTGATGTTGGCAGGGTCCTTTTGTCGTCTTACCCTCTCGGCTTGCATTTCCGGGCCGGGCACCGACTCTGCCATCAAGGGGAACCAGAACGATCCGTTGTGGGCGCGCAGTTTGTGAGCCGGAAACGAAAAACGCCCGTGGGGCGGACACCCTCAGGTGTCCGCCCCACGGGCGTGTGCCTTACTGCCGGCTCAGTGCTCCAGCTCGCCGGTGGAACCATGGCCCTCGACTGCATGGGCCGCGTGGGCCTCATCCAGTTCGGCCTTGGTCACCGGTTCGACACGGTCCTCGTAGAAGAACTTCGACAGGGCCGCGCGAGCCTTCTCCGCACCCGAGACCTTGCCCCTGGCATCCGGCTGCGCCGGAACATAGGACGGGGTCTGGAATGCGGTCAGGCGCCAGCGTTCGTGCTCGTCCAGGGGCTTGTGGCGTTCCTGGTACTCACCGTGGGGCAGACGGATGATCTCGCCGGATTCGAACCCGTGCAGAGCGATCTCCCGGTCCTTGCGCTGCAGGCCGATGCAGATCCGCTTGGTCACGATGTACCCGATCACCGGACCGACGAAGAACAGCGTCCTGAACACGTAGATCATGTCGTTCAACGACATGTGGAAGAACACAGCGATCAAGTCGCCGGAGGCGGCAGCCCACATCGCGCAGTACCAGATGATCACGGCCACGCCCAGCGCGGTGCGCGTCGGGGCGTTGCGCGGACGGTCCAGGATGTGGTGCTCACGCCTGTCCCCGCTGATCCACGCTTCGATGAACGGCCAGACGACCATGCCGCCGAAGAGAACAGCCGCCGCCAGCAGAGCCGGGAAGATGTTCAGCGAGATCGGGTAGCCGAAGACGTAGAACTCCATCCAACCGGGCAGCAGGCGCAGGAATCCATCCATCCAGCCGATGTACCAGTCGGGCTGGGTACCGGCGGACACTGGCGAAGGATCGTAGGGACCGTAGTTCCAGATCGGGTTGATCGTGAACAGCCCGGCCATCGCCGAGAGCAGGCCGAAGATCATGAAGAAGAAGCCACCGCCCTTGGCCGCGAAGGTCGGCAGGACGGGCTCGCCGACCACGTTCTTCTCCGTGTGCCCGGCACCGGGCCACTGCGTGTGCTTGTGGATGACCACGAACATCAGGTGCACGCCGATCAGGGCGATCAGCAGTGCCGGGACGATCATGATGTGCACGGAGTACAGGCGCGAGACGATATCGGTGCCGGGGAACTCACCGCCGAACAGGAAGAACGACAGGTAGGTGCCGATCAGCGGGATGGACTTCAGCAGACCGTCGATGATCCGCAGGCCATTGCCCGAGAGCAGATCGTCGGGCAGGGAGTAGCCGGTGAAGCCGGCGGCCATACCCATGGCGACCAGGCCCACGCCGACGATCCAGTTGACCTCGCGCGGCTTGCGGTAGGCGCCCGTGAAGAAGATGCGCAGAGCGTGGATGCTCAGTGCCGCCATGAACAGCAGGGCAGCCCAGTGGTGGATCTGGCGCAGGAACAGGCCGCCGCGGACCTCGAAGGAGATGTAGAGGGTCGAAGCGTATGCCTCGGATACCTCGACGCCCTTCAACGGAGTCCACGGACCCTCGTAGTGCGTCTCCCCCATCGCCGGATGGAACCACAGCGTCAGGAAGGTCCCGGAGAGGACCAGCACGATGAAGCTGTACAGGGCGACCTCGCCCAGCATGAACGACCAGTGGGCCGGGAAGATCTTACGGCCGAACTCCTTGACGGCCGCGGAGGCCCCGGTTCGTTCCTCGATCCACTTCGAGGTGGCGGCGAGAGCCGGGGGTGCGTTGAGATCGGTACTCATCGAGATTCAGTCTCCCTCGTGTGAACCTCCCAGAAGGACGGGCCGACGGGCTCGGTGAAGTCGCGCTGGGCGACAAGGTAGCCGTCGGAATCGACCTTGATCGGGAGCTGCGGAAGCGGACGCTTGGCCGGCCCGAAGATGACCTTGCAGTGATTGGTCACGTCGAAGGTCGACTGGTGGCACGGGCACAGCAGATGGTGCGTCTGGTGCTCGTACAGGGCCACGGGGCAACCCACGTGCGTGCAGATCTTGGAGTAGGCGACGATGCCGTCGACCTGCCAGCTCTCACGCTCGGGCTTGGTATTCAGCTGTTCGGGATCCACCCGCATCAGCAGAACAGCGGCCTTGGCCTTCTCATTCAGCGGGTCCTCCGACTTGTTCATTCCCTCGGGGATCACGTGGAAGGCGGAACCGATCGTGACATCGGAGGCCTTGATCGGGGTCTCCACCGACGGCACGCCGCCGGTGTCCTTGCACAGGCGAACGCCCGGGCCCCACAGGGTCTCGAACATCTTGTTACCGGGCAGCGGGCCCAGATCGCGCAGCACCAGGATCGCGGGCAGAGGCGCGATGGCCACGGCGGCGATGAGCATATTGCGGATCAGCGGACGACGGGCGATGCCCGATTCGTTCTTGGCCTGGTTGAAGATCTCGATGGCGATTGCCTGATCCTCTTCCGAGCCCGGGATGCTGTGGCGATCCTCCGACACCTCGGCGTCGGTGATCAGGGTCTTGGCCCACAGGATGATGCCGATACCGATGCTGAACAGCGCGACCGTCAGGCCGATGCCCAGCATGGTGTTCTGCATGCGGACAGAGCCGATCTGTCCGTCAAGCGGGAACAGGAAGTACGACACGATGAACCAGATGGTGCCGACCATGGACAGAAGGAACCAGGCCGCAATCTGGCGTTCAGCCACCTTCTCGGCAGCCGGTTCGACGTCTGTGATGCGCGGTTTGTGCTCGGGGAGACCGGGGTTTTCGAACCCGTTCACCACTTCGAGCTCACCGGCCGTGGAACCTGAATGCTGATTCGAGCTCATTCGCTTCCTCGTTTAGTGATCGTTGTGGATAGAGACTTCTGGGGCATTTACTTCGACCGAGCCGTAAGCCAGACGGTGATGCCGATGACAGCGGCCAGACCGAAGAACCAGACGAACAGGCCTTCTGCGACGGGGCCCAGGGCACCGAGCTTGAAACCACCGGGCGACGGGGTTTCGGAGACCGTGCGGACGTAGGAGATCACGTCGCGCTTCTGTTCGGGGGTGAGATTGGCGTCGTTGAAGATCGGCATGTTCTGGGGACCGGTCTGCATCGCCTCGTACAGGTGCTTTTCGCTGACCTGCTGCAGATTCGGGGCGTACTTGCCACGCGTCAGGGCACCACCGGCGCCGACGACGTTGTGGCACATGGCGCAGTTGGTGCGGAACAGACCGCCACCGGCGGCCGCGTCACCCTTGGAGGCATCGAGGTATTCCGAGTCCGGAATCGACGGGCCGGGGCCCAGCGAGGCGACGTAGGCGGACAGCTGCTTGATCTGGTCGTCGCTGAACTGCGCCTTCTTCACGGGCGCCTGTGGGCCCGATGCCTGCAGCGGCATACGTCCGGTGCCGACCTGGAAGTCGACGGCCGAGGCTCCGACGCCAATCAGGCTGGGCCCGTTGGGAGTGCCCTGGGCACCAGCGCCATGGCAGGTCGCACAGTTGGACACGAACAGCTTCTTGCCGCCGTCGATATCGGAGGCCGAGTACTCTTCGGCCTTTGCCGTGCTGCTGGTCGTGAACAGGGCGTAAGCACCGCCCGTGAGCATCAGACCCATGAGGAGCAGCACGAGCAGAGCCATCGGGTGGCGTCGCCGTTGTGAAAGAAACTTCACGAGTTTGTCCTTTTCATTACTGGAAATACGTACGGTCGGAGCCGGTGGCTACTTCAGCAGGTAGATGACGCTGAACAGACCGATCCAGACAACGTCGACGAAGTGCCAGTAGTA
Source organism: Brevibacterium moorei (assembly GCF_024580735.1). Lineage (GTDB taxonomy): Bacteria > Actinomycetota > Actinomycetes > Actinomycetales > Brevibacteriaceae > Brevibacterium > Brevibacterium moorei. Next base: position 87,606 of record NZ_JANIJX010000002.1, read on the forward strand.
CGACATGCAGATGGCGAACGTCGCCTCACGATGACCGAACTTCTTGGCACCGTAGGCGCGGCCGATCACCAACAGGAAGGCGAACAGGCCGGCGGTCACGTGCAGGCCGTGGAAGCCCGTGGTCAGGTAGAAGACGGACCCGTAGGCATCGGAGTTGATCGCAATACCCTCGGAGACCATGTTCGCGTATTCCAGCACCTGGCCTGACACGAAGATCGCACCCAGGATGAAGGACAGGAAGTACCACTCGACCATGCCCCAGGACCCGACATTGAGCAGCCCGCCGGTACGACGGGGCTTGAAATGCTCGGCCTTGAACACGCCCATCTGACACGTCACAGACGACACCACCAGAATGATGGTGTTCACAGTGGCGTAGGGAACCTCGAGCTTCTGGGTTTCCGTAGCCCACATCTCCGGTACGACCGACCGAATCGTGAAGTACATAGCAAAGAGCGCGGCGAAGAACATCAACTCGCTCGACAGCCAAACCATGAACCCGACAGTGGTCGAGTTTGGCCTGTTGATCACGGGATGAACCGGCGCTGAGTGATTAGCAGTGGCAGTAGACACAGCCCTATTATTACTCAGTGCGCAGGCTAATTTCATCTTTCACTCAGGTTTGCGGAGCTGTTTTTCTACAACGCGTAGTGTCTTCCGCGGATTCCCGGGCTTGGCAAGCTCTGACGCGGCAGATCGCCAGTCCCACAGGGTGACCAAGGTATCGCGAGCAGGCATCTTTAGGGCATCGGAGTATGTTCTAATTGCCGCGGCCGTGGCTGCGCCCGTTCCGGTCACACCGACGCCTGTAGCCACCGGCGGGCCCGGTCCACCGAGACAGCCAATAGGATTGCCACTGAGGGTGTCGCCGACGCCCTACGATGAGGTTTCCATTCCGAAAGGCACACCATGTCTCCATCCACTGCCACAGATCAGCCGACCGAGCCCACGTTGCGCGAGGTCCGCGACTGGTCCGATCTGCTGGTCGGACTGATGGCCCACCACGATATGGACCGTGCCACTTCGGCCTGGGCAATGGATCAGATCATGTCGGGCGTCGTGCCCGATGTCACTATGGCGGCTTTCCTTGTGGCCCATCACGGCAAAGGCGAGACCGTCGAGGAGATCTCCGGTCTGGTCGAGGCGATGATGGAGCATGCCGTGGAGCTCCCGGGCCTCTCCGATTCCGTCGACATCGTGGGTACCGGTGGAGACCGCGCCAAGACCGTCAACATCTCCTCGACGTCGAGCTTCGTGATCGCCGCCCAGGGCACCCGGGTGGTCAAGCACGGCAACCGGGCCACGTCCTCGGCTTCCGGTTCGGCCGATGTGCTGGAACGACTGGGACTGGTCCTCGACCTGACCCCGGAGCAGACCGTGGAACTGGCCCACGAGGTCGGAATGGCCTTCTGCTTCGCCAATGTCTACCACCCCGCCATGCGCTTCATCGCTCCTGTGCGCAAACAGATCGCGGTGCCCTCGGCCTTCAATATCCTGGGGCCCCTGACCAACCCCGCGCACACGAGGGCCACCGCGATCGGGGTGGCCGACCCGGCGATGGCGCCACTCGTCGCCGGCACCCTGGCCGCCCGCGGTGACACCGCAGTGGTCTTCCGCTCGCGTGATGGGCTCGACGAATTGAGCAACACCGCACCGAATGATGTCTGGGAAGTCCGCGGCGGCAACGTCGAGCACTCGGTCCTCGATGCCACCGAGCTGGGCCTTCCGCGGGTCACCAAGGAGGATCTCCGCGGCGGAGACCCCGCATTCAACGCCTCTGTCATGCGCCGGACCCTGGCCGGGGAGGAATCGCCGGTTCGCGATGCGGTCCTGTTGAATGCGGCGGCTGCTCTGGTCGCCTTCGATCGTGACGCGGGCGGCTCTTTCGCCGACCGCCTGTCCGTCAAGATCGAGTCCTCGCGCCGGGCAATCGACTCCGGCGCCGCCGCGGGACGGCTCGAGGCCCTGGTCGACGCCTCGCAGCGGATCGCAGCGCGGGGCTGACCCCGGGCTGTCTACTGGCCCGGGCGCGCGGTGAAGGCCGCCGCCTGGGCCTGGGCGCCCTGCAGTGGACAGGTCCACGAAAGATCGCCCATGATGAATCGGGTTTCGCCGTTACCCAGCCAATCCAGCAACAGGCCAGTCTCCGCCCGCAGGGTCCCCGGCTGTTCGGAAACGTATTCGCCCGTCAGGCGCAGCACCCTGCCCGCCTGTTCCAACTGCTCGAGTCGGTCGACGTGGGCACTACCGGCCAACCGGCCGTACCTGAGGATCGCCACGTCGAATCCGCCGGCTGCCACCGGCTGGGCCGCCAGCACTTCCGGAAGGCCCTCCAATTGCGCCCGGGACTCGTTCCCGGCCGCGGACCGGAGGACGCGTAGCCCCGCATCGCGTGCAGTCGCCGCTGCCTCGTAGCGCTGGTCCCCCGCTAGTTCTGCCAGGCGCACGCGCAACCGGCCGACGAAGTCCACCGGCCGTCCCCGCCCCAACTCGATCAGATCCGCCAGACCGGCGGTGTAGTCCGCCACATCGAAGTCGCCTGCACACGGCCCAGCACAACCACCGATCTCCCCAGCAGGGCACCCGCGGAAGTCATGGAACTCCGCCCCACGGGGGACCCTGGTTGTGCAGGTCTTGAGCGGGTAAATCCGTTCCAACAGGTGTTTGACCCCGGCCGCCCCGCGATTGCTCCTGAAGGGCCCCAGTGCCGTCACATCCGGGCCCGGATCCCGTCGGGTCAGTGACAGGCGGGGATAGGCCTCCGCCGTCAGCCTGACCCAGGTGAGTCGGTCCGGATGCTTCGATGCCCGATTGTATGGTGGGGCCAGTTCGCCGATCAGTCGGACCTCACGCACCTGGGCCTCGATGATCGAATCACACACGATGGTCTGCACCCGAACGGCGGCTGCGATCATCTCCACCATCCGTCCCCGCGTTTCGGAAACGGTGAAGTACTGCTGTACCCGCGCATGCATGTTGCGACTCGTCCCGACATACAGGACCCGATCTGCCGCGTCGACGAACATATAGACACCCGGCCGGGCCGGCACGTCATGGGCCAAATGGCGTTTCTCCGCCCGGCGCCCGGTACCCACTGGCTTGAGCGCTTTCAATTCCTCGAGTGTGTCGATCCCTGCGGCGCGGTACCGGTCGAACAGGTGGTAGAGGATCTCGGCGGTTGCGGCAGCGTCGTCGAGCGCCCTGTGACTCGGCGAGACCTCGGTACCGAAAAAACCCGCCAGGGTCCCCAACTTGTGATTGCGCACCTCGGGACGTGGCACCACCTGTCTGGCAAGTCTGACGGTGTCCAACACAAGCGGCTCCGGCCAGGGATAGTCCAGCTCGCGGCATGCCCGCCGCAGAAAACCGATATCGAAGGGCGCATTGTGGGCGACGAATACGCTGCCGCGGGAGAATTCGAGAAATTCCGGTAGAACCGCGTCCAGGTACGGCGCGTTCTGGACCATCGAATTGGAGATCCCGGTCAGGTTCTGAACGAACGGGCTGATCACGGCCCGACGAGGACGCACGAGCGTCGAGAATTCCTCCTCGACTCGCCTGGCCCGAACGCGTACCGCACCGATCTCCGTGATCTCGTCGCGCGCCCCCAGGGTCCCGGTTGTCTCCAAGTCCACCACGGTGAAGGCGGCATCGGAGAATCGTGTGCCCAGCGACCTGAGATCCAGCTGCCCCGACCGTTTATCCTCCGGACGCTCGAATGCAGGGGTGAACTGCTTGCGCTGCGAACCACTCATATCCCCCATTGTGCCGCGGGCCCCTGACACAGCCGGCGGCATCGTGACCGTTTCGCGCGGCCCCGGCGCACACACTACAACGGCCCCCACCGTTTATAGTGGGTCTGGGCCGCCTTTGCCGGCAGGCCCGATATCGTGATGAGCGCGGTGCCCCGGCGCCGGGGACCCCTGAGAGGTACTGAGTGTTCTACTGGTTGTTGAAGAGGATTCTTGTCGGCCCATTGTTGCGGATACTCTTCCGGCCCTGGGTCCGCGGAGTCGAGAACATCCCCGACTCCGGCCCCGCTATCCTCGCCGGCAACCACCTGTCGTTCATGGATTCGATCTTCACCCCTCTGGTCGCCCCCCGTCCGGTGGTCTACCTGGCCAAACAGGACTATTTCAACGGCCGCGGGATCAAGGGCCGCTTGACCCGCTGGTTCTTCCTGGCGACGAATCAACTACCCATGGACCGCTCCGGCGGCTCGGCCTCTGAGGCCTCCTTGAACGCGGGATTGAAGGTTCTGGGCTCGGGCAACCTGCTGGGCATCTACCCTGAGGGCACACGCAGCCCGGACGGCAAGCTCTACCGCGGCAGGACCGGTGTCGCCCGCCTGGTCGTCGAAGCCCAGGTCCCCGTCATCCCCGTCGCCATAGTCGGAAGCGACAAGATCCAACCCCAGGGCAGACTCATCCCCCGCCTGCGCCGGGTGGGTATCATCTTCGGCGAACCACTCGACTTCTCCAAGTACACGGAGATGAGCGAGGACCGCTTCCTCCTGCGCTCCATCACCGATGAGATCATGTACGAGATCCTCCGCCTTTCCGGCCAGCAATACGTCGACTCCTACGCCTCCAGCGTCAAGACCCGATTGCTAACCGAATCACGGAACAGGCCCAAAGACTCCCAGTGAGCGCGACACGCCGAATTCTTCCGGCCCAGATCCTTGAGTGCGCCCGGACTTGAGCATAGATTGGTTTCAGTTATCAGCCCCGGGTGCCCCTCGGCGCGCCGGGCGGTACCCGGACCAGATGTGCGAGGGCACCTCACTTCCCGGTGGGTAGTAAGGAGGAGTCGGTGTGAACCGCTCAAGTTTTGATTCGATGGAGCCGAGTCCCGTGCCACGTGCGGCACAGGGCCTGCTCTTCGACGAAGATCTACCCGCCCTCGACGAGCAGGCCGGCTACCGTGGGCCCACTGTGTGCAGAGTCGTGGGCATCACCTATCGGCAACTCGACTATTGGGCCCGTACCGACCTCGTCGCACCCTCCATTCAAGAAGCCGACGGCTCGGGCACGCAGCGTCTCTACGGTTTTCGTGACGTATTGGTGCTCAAGGTAGTCAAACGTCTGGTCGATACCGGTGTTGCACTCAACCAGATCCGCGTGGCCATTAGTCATCTCCGCGAACACGGCATCGAGGAACTCGCCCAGATCACGCTGATGAGTGATGGCGCCAGTGTTTTCGAGTGCACATCCGCAGACGAGGTCATCGACCTCATCCAGGGCGGGCAGGGCGTCTTCGGCATCGCCGTCGGGCGCGTTTGGCGTGAGGTCGAGGGCAAGCTTTCCGAGCTTCCCAGCGAGCGTCCCCTGGACGCTGCAGGCCGGACCACCTCACCGGCGCCCATGGACGAGCTCGCGGCCCGGCGCGCCGCCCGCAGGGCACGCTAGCCGCGGTAACAGGCCACAGGTCAGGACATACTTCCCCGGGAGGGACCGCGAAAGGGGCGGGTGCTCAAACTGAGTTTGAGCACCCGCCCCTTTCGCTATGTCAGAACGCTATATCCGCGGGACCCGAGAGTCCGTGCGCCCACAGCCCCCGGCACCCGCCACCGCCCGCTGCACGGACCGCCAGTGGCTCACCGAACCCGGTGGGTTACTTCCGAGAAGCCCATCCACCTCGCCGGCCTGCCCGCAGGAAGCCGCTGAATGCACCGCGCCCCGGCCCCTCCACATGATGTGGAGGACCGGGGCGCGGCAACCGGGAATCCGATCAGTGAGCGTGCTTGCCGCGATCGTACTCGAAGACCAGACCGACCACACCGACCGAGAGGATCAGTGCACCGAAGGGCACGATCCACCAGCCGACCGCAACACCCATGAAGGTGATGGCGCCGCCGATGGCGACGACCAGCGGCCACCAGCTCCAGGGGCTGTAGAAGCCGTACTCGTAGGCCTCATCGGCGATCTCGCCCTGTTCGTTATCCGAGGCGATATCACCGGTGGTCCTGTGATGCAGGCCCACATAGCCGCCGATCATCAGGCACATCAGACCGACCAGGGCGATCGCGGGAAAGCCCACGAGCTCCTTGAAATCCGTCAGAATGCCGTAGACCAGGGCGACCGGCAGGAAGAAGAAGATCGAAGCGCCGAACAGCCATGCTGTGAACTTCACTTGGTGCTCCTCTCAGGCAGGGAGTAGGCATCCGCCGGGTGCCCCGCCAGCTCCAGTAGCTCCGGGTGGTTCGCGTCGAACGCGGGGCGTTCGGAGCGAATCCGGGGCAGCGAGTTGAAGTTGTGGCGCGGGGGCGGGCAGGAGGTCGCCCATTCGAGCGAGCTGCCGTAGCCCCACGGATCGTCCACGGTGACCTTGGGTGCCTTGCGTGCGGTGATCCAGACGTTCAAGAAGAACGGAATCATCGACAGGCCCAGAATCAGCGAACCAATCGTCGACACCTGGTTGAGAACGGTGAAGCCGTCCTGCGGCAGGTAGTCGGCGTAACGCCGCGGCATACCCATAACACCCAGCCAATGCTGCACCAGGAAGGTCGCGTGGAAGCCGATGAACAGGATCCAGAAATGGATCTTGCCCAGGCGCTCGCTCAGCATCTTGCCGGTCCACTTGGGCCACCAGAAGTAGAAGCCCGCGAACATCGCGAATACGACGGTACCGAAGATCACGTAGTGGAAGTGGGCCACGACGAAGTAGCTGTCGGACATGTGCTGGTCCAGCGCAGGAGAGGCCAGGATGACACCGGTCAGACCGCCGAAGACGAAGCTGACCAGGAAGCCCAACGACCACAGCATCGGGGTCTCGAAGGTGATCGATCCCTTCCACAGGGTGAAGATCCAGTTGAAGATCTTCACACCCGTCGGCACCGCGATCAGCATCGTCATAAAGGCGAAGAACGGCAAGAGCACCGCACCGGTGACGTACATGTGGTGTGCCCACACGGTCACGGACAGGGCCGCAATCGCGATCGTCGCGTAAACCAGCATCTTGTAGCCGAACACGGGCTTACGGGAGAACGCCGGGAAGATCTCGGAAACGATGCCGAAGAACGGCAGGGCGATGACATAGACCTCCGGGTGCCCGAAGAACCAGAACAGGTGCTGGAACAGAATGGGCCCGCCGTTCTCCGGACTGAACACATGCGCACCCAATATTCGGTCGGCTCCCAGCGCCAGAAGGGCTGCGGCCAGGGGCGGGAACGCCATCAGGATCAGAACACCGGTGATCAGGGTGTTCCAGGTGAAGATCGACATCCGGAACATGGTCATACCCGGAGCGCGCAGGGTGATGATCGTGGTGATGAAGTTCACCGCGCCCATGATGGTACCGAAGCCCTGGAAGGCCAGGCCCATCACCCAGAGGTGTCCGCCGATGCCCGGCGTGTACGTCGTGTTACTCAGCGGGGCGTAGGCCGTCCAGCCGAAGCCGGCGGCGCCCTGCGGGGTCAGGAAGCCCGCGCAGGCGATGAGCGAACCGAACAGGTACAGCCAGAAGGCGAAGGCATTCAGTCGCGGGAAGGCGACATCGGGCGCCCCGATCTGCAGCGGCATCAGAACATTGGCGAAGCCGGAGAACAATGGCGTCGCGAACATCAGCAGCATGATCGTGCCGTGCATCGTGAACAGCTGGTTGTACTGTTCCTTGGTCTCGATGATCTGCATGCCCGGTTCGAACAGCTCCAGGCGGATCAGCAGCGCCATCACGCCGCCGATGCAGAAGAACAGGAAGGACGCGATCAGGTACATGTACCCGATGGTCTTGTGGTCAGTGGAGGTGATCCAGCTGACGATCACCTTGCCGAGGCTCTTGGGCTGTTTGGGCCCGGCCGCGACGGTAATCGGTTCATTGGCAACCGCCGTCATTACTTCTCACCCTCCTCGTACGGGTTCTTGTGCCATTCGGTACGGTCCAGGTCGTCGCCGAGCTGGCCCTTGTTACCGGAATCGCGCAGCTGCTTGGTCTGGGCCTTGAACTCCTCCATCGACACGACCTTCACGTTGAAGAGCATCTCCGAGTGGAATTCGCCGCACAGTTCGGCGCACTTACCCATGTACTCGCCCTCTTTGAGGGCTTTGAGGTGCAGGGTATTGGGCTGGCCGGGGATCATGTCCCGCTTCTCCAGGAATGCCGGCACCCAGAACGAGTGGATGACATCGCGGGAGCGCAGCTCGATCTCGAGGTTCGTATTGGCCGGCAGGTACAGCGTGGGAGCGTTCTTACCGGGCTTCTCCGTGCCGTCCAGGTTCGCCTGGACACCGGCGTAGTAAGCGTCCTCCGTGACGTAGTTGAAGTCCCACGCCCACTGCTTGCCGACGACCTCGATCTTCTGTTCGCCGGGGGTCTTGTCCTCAGTCGTCTGGTTCAGCGTGTGAACCGTCTGACCGAAGAATCCGACGACCAAGATGATCGGGACGATCGTGTAGAAGATTTCGATGGGCATGTTGTACCCCATCTGCACCGGCAGGCCACGGTCGTGCTTGCGCCGACGGTAGGCGATGAGGCAGAAGAGCATCAGACCCCAGGTAACGAGGCCGACGAGCAGGGCGGCGATCCAGCCGCCGACCCACAGATGGGTATATGCCTCCGTGTGGTTCGTGGCGCCCACGGAATCGAGGGGCATGAACCCGATTTTGAGTTCCTCCTTGGAACATCCTGAGAGGAGCACAGCGCCGGAGAGCACCCCGACCAGGCCAAGCCGCTTGGCCCAGGTCGCTGCCCTCCCACGTGCTGGCTGATTCGGAGAATCCACGTGCAGCCTTTCACAACTGATTCGGCAGGTTCACCAACCGCGATCGAGGCGAATCCGAGTGGGTTTCGCAGCGGGCGATGAGCCTACGTACCAATAACTACTTTTGTCGTGTCTACCTTACCGCTACACGGGGTAGAAATTCATACCGGGCTGTTCAGTTCTTGAGAAAACCCTGCGAATGAATGCCGCCGAGCAGGGCGGGCAGTCTGCGCTCATATTCGAGCCGGGGGATTTCCGATACACCGAGCGTCGCTAAATGCGGTGTAGACCACTGAGTGTCGATCAGCCACGGCCGTCCCGTCGCCACCCCGTCGAGCAGCTCGACCAAGTGAACCAGGGCCACCTTCGAGGCGTCCGTCGCCCGATGAAACATCGATTCCCCCGCGAACAAGGAGCCCAGAGCCAGGCCGTATAGTCCTCCGACCAGCCGCTGGTCCTCCCACACCTCGATCGAATGTGCGATGCCCTTGGAGTGAAGCCTCGAGTAGATCGCGATGATCTCCTCGTCGATCCATGCGCCTTCGCGCCGTGGGTCGGCACATCCTCGGATGACTCCGTCGAAATCCAGGTCGCAGCTCCACGAGAATCGCCGAACTGATTTTCGCAAACTTTTTGTAATCTTTAGACGTCCCGGTTCCAAGACCCCGCGCATATGTGGAGACCACCAGCCATAGGGCGCCGCTCCCCTCTCGCCAAGGCCCATCGGGAACATCCCCGTCCGATAAGCACGAAGGACCTGGGGGATGGTCAACGCCGGCGTAACCGCGCTGACCTCCCCCAGGTCCATGTATTCGCCTCCCGAGTCCGTGGGGCTCAGTGGAACGAATCGCCACAGGCGCAGGAGCCCTGGGCATTCGGGTTGTCGATCGTGAAGCCCTGCTTCTCGATGGTGTCGGCGAAGTCGATGGTCGAACCGTTGAGGTACGGAACGCTCATCTTGTCCACGACGACCTCGACCCCGTCGAAGTCGCGTACCGCATCCCCGTCGAGCAGTCGCTCGTCGAAGTACAGCTGATAGATCAATCCGGAGCAGCCACCGGGCTGCACCGCGACGCGCAGCCGCAGATCCGTTCGCCCTTCCTGCTCCAGCAGGCTGCGGACTTTGCCCGCGGCGGGCGCCGACAGCTCGACTTCGTGGGTCGGCATTTCAGTCGTGACGGTCATAATTCTCCTTAGCAGACTCTCAGCGATGCCCCGCTGCTGGGACGAGCATATACCGTAACCGACGGCGTTTCCCCGTTATTCCCCCTCGGCTCAGCCCCGCGCGAGTTTGTCCAGCAACAGGGCCTCGGAGACGATTGCATTGCGCAGATCGGGAAGATACTGCGACTCGTTGGCACTGTGCGCCCGCGAATCGGGGTCCTCGACTCCGGTGACCAGGATCGAGGCCGAGGGGAATACCTCGAGCAGATCCGCGATGAACGGAATGGACCCGCCCAGGCCCATGGCGACACTGGGGTGTCCGAAGCCCTCACTGAGCGCGGCATGGGCCGTTTCAACCACGGGGTCGTGCGGATCGGCACTCCACGGGCTGCCCGCCTCCGCCGCCCCGAATTCCACCTGTGCTCCGAAGGACACATTGGCGCGCAAGTGTTCTTTGAGAGCCGCCAGAGCCGCCTGAGGATCCTGCCCGGGCGCCAGACGCATCGACACCTTGGCCCTGGCAGCCGGCTGCAGGGTGTTCGACGAGTGGTCGACGCTGGGCAGGTCGACACCGATCACCGTCAGGCTGGGCTGATTCCACACCCGGCTGGACAATGGACCGTGGCCGATGAACTCGGATGTGGGCAGAATTCCCGAATCCGCGCGCAGCACGTCCTCTGCGTATTCCACTCCCCCGGTGGTGTTCGACACCAGACCGGCGACAGCGACCGAGCCGTCCGCCGTGTGCAAGGATGCCAGCAGTCGGGTCAGCGCGAGGCCGGCGTCTGGCACCAGGCCACCGTACATTCCCGAATGCACGGCATGGTCCAGCGTGCGCACGGTGAATTCCAGGGCGACCATCCCGCGCAGGCTCGCCGTCAGCGCGGGCTCGCCGGGAGCCCAGTTGCCGGAGTCGGCGACGACGATCACATCGCCGGCCAGCCTGTCACGATAGCGGTGGATGAAGTCGGAGAAACTCGGGGACCCGGCTTCCTCCTCGCCCTCGATGAACATCGTGACGCCGACGCCCAACCGGTCACCCAGCAGTTCGAGCGCTGTCAGATGAACCATGACACCGGCTTTGTCATCCGAAGCGCCTCGACCGAACACGCGGTCCCCGCGCTGGGTCAGTTCGAACGGTGGGGTGTCCCAGAGGGATTCGTCACCGACCGGCTGCACGTCGTGGTGGCCGTAGAGCACGATCGTCGGTCTTCCCGCCGTAGCGGGCTTGCGCGCGATGACGGCGGGATAGCCCTCGGTGCCGTCGGGACGCGTCGCGGTCAGCACCTCGACCGTCTCGAATCCGACCCTGCGCGCGAAGTCGGCCACCTGCTCCGCACTGCGACGCACTTCCTGCGCCGGATAGCTGGGCCAGGCAATCGAGGGGATGGCGACCAGGGTGCGCCACCGCTCGATCACCTCGGGCATGAGTCGCCCCAGTTCGGTGTGGAGTGTGTCCGCGGTCAGTTCAGGGGACGTGAAATCGCTGTGTGTCATAGTCCGATACTATGGGCATCGTGTTCGGACGCAATAAGAAGAGTCAAGACGAAGTCCCCGGCGTGACCGCCGGACCTGCCGCAACGCCGGCGCAGGACGCTCCACAGGGGAACCCCGCGGAGCAGAAGAAGAACCGCCCCACGCCCAAGCGCAGCCAGCAGCAGGCGGCCAACCGCCGTCCCCTGGTGCCAGAGGACCGCAAGGCCGCGGACAAGGCGTCAAAGGAGGAGATGCGCAAGCAGCGCGAGGATGCCCGCCTCGGCCTGATGAACGGAGACGAACGCTACCTCACGGCCCGCGATGCGGGCCCACAGCGCCGCTACGTCCGTGATTTCATCGACGCGCGGTACTCGATCGGCGAGCTGCTGATCCCGGTGGCCGTGGTGGTCCTCATCATCGGCTTCCTAACCAACCAGACGGTCCAGGTCTACGCGACGATCGTCGTCTATGCGCTTTTCGCCCTGTTGATCCTCGACTCGTTCGTCCTGAACTATCAACTCAAGGGCCGGATGGCCGTCAAGTTCGGTGGCAAGGACAAGATCCAGCGCGGCACCACCTGGTACGCGGTGATGCGCGCCATTCAGCTGCGCCCCCTGCGCATGCCCAAGCCGCAGGTCAAACGTCGCCAGTACCCGGAGTAATAGCCGGAGTCGTCCCGGCCGGTAGAGGCCGTCATGAAGGGCCGGTTCCGATTCTTCGGAACCGGCCCCCTCGTTCTCCTCAGACCCGTGAGCGGGCCAACCCGCGCACCAGCCGTCCCGGCCACCACGGACCCTCGTAGATCAGACCGGTATAGCCCTGCACCAGATCTGCGCCGGCGCCCAGCCGGGCCCGTGCGTCAGCAGGTGATGTCACTCCGCCGACGCTGATGATGGTCAGTGCGCTTCCAACCGTCCGGCGCACCAGACGCAGCACCTCGAAGGAGCGTTCGGCGACCGGCGGACCGGAGATGCCGCCGGCCTGTGACTGCGCGAACTCGCGATCAGCACCATCAACCACATCGCGATCGATGGTCGTATTCGTGCAGATGATTCCGTCGACGCCGGCGGCCACGCACATCCGAGCGACATCTTCGACGTCCTCATCGCCCAGGTCGGGTGCGATCTTCACCACGAGCGGCACATGGCCGAGGGTCGAGCGCGGCGACCGTACGACCGCCTCGGCCTCTTCCTGCACCGCGGTGATGATCGGCCGCAGGGATTCGACGGCCTGCAGGTCGCGCAGCCCCGGAGTATTCGGGGAGGAGACGTTGATGACAAGGTAGTCGGCCAGGGGCGCGAGCACCCTGGTGCTGGCACGGTAGTCGGCAACGGCCTCGGCGGCCGGGACCACCTTCGTCTTGCCGATGTTGACTCCGATCACCGGCCGCTTTCCCTGTGGCAGTTCCGCCAACAGTTCCCGCTGTTCGCGCAGCCAACCGGCCACGGCCACGGCCCCGGCGTTATTGAACCCCATCCTGTTGAGGATCGCGTGTTTGGACAGCAGTCGGAACAGGCGCGGACGCGGATTGCCCGGTTGCCCTTCGGCGGTGATGGTCCCCACTTCGACATGGCCGAAGCCCATCCGGGAGATGGCCCGCACGCCGGTTGCCTCTTTGTCGAAGCCCGCGGCCAGGCCCACCCGATTGGGGAAGTCCAGCCCCATGACGGTGGCGCGGGAGCCGGGATGGGCCCGGTTGCCGAAGGCCAGGTCCATGAGACGACCACCGCAGGGCGCCGCGTCGATCGCTTTGAGGGCGGAGAAGCTCAGATGATGAATCCGCTCAGCATCGATGTGTCTGAGGACGGCATTGTAGATAAGGCGATACACGCGCTTCAGCATATCGGCCTCCGCTCCGATCCAGCGCAGGAGACCCACGATACGATGTCCGGGAACCACTGCCCTAGGAAAGGACCGTCATGGCCAACGCCCTCCGCGCGCTCACGCCCAACACCACAAGACCACAGGACGTCCCCGCCGACGTTCTGGTCGTCGGATTCACCGAATCGGGGCCCGAGGGTTCGGGAACCCGCCTCGAGGCAAGCCAGCTCCTGGCCCTGGCCGACGCGGCACAGGCAGTGGGCTTCACCGGGTCCAGCATGGCCACCGTCATGCTGCCCGCGCCGGCCGGTTTCAAGGCCCGCGCCGTACTGCTGGTGGGGCTGGGTGACTTCACCGCCGATCTGCTCGACGACGCAGAGACCTCCGAAGCCGCGCACGAGGCGCTGCGGCGGGCCGCCGGTACTGCCCTGCGCACGGTCGAGCGGCGACATTCCGTGGCCCTGGCCCTGCCGACCACCGACGATTCCGCTGCCGAGGCGGTGGCCACCGGAGCGCTGCTGGGCGCCTACACCTATGACTCCTACAAATCCGCCTCCGCCGCCGAACCCGGAGCGCTCACCATGTTGACGGTCGAGGACCACGGCGCTGCCGTCCGCAATGCCGGATTCATCGCCCAGGCCGTCAACCGCACCCGCGATCTGGTCAACCAGCCGCCCGCCGATCTGTACCCGGAGTCCATGGCCCAGGAATTCGCGACGCAGGCCAAAGAACGACGCCTCAAGGTCACGGTGATCGACGACAAGGCTCTGCGCGAACGCGGCTTCGGCGGACTGACCGGGGTGGGTCAGGGGTCCCCGCGCGGACCCCGCCTGGTCAAGCTCGAGTACTCCCCCAAGAAGGCACTCAAGCACATGGCCCTGGTGGGCAAGGGCATCACCTTCGATTCCGGCGGACTATCACTCAAGCCGCCGGCTTCGATGGAGGAGATGAAGTCGGATATGGCCGGCGCCGCCGCCGTCGGTCAGGCCCTGTTCGCAATCGCCGATCTCCAGCTACCGGTCCGAGTCACCGCTTGGTTGGCACTGGCCGAGAACATGCCGGGCGGATCCGCCCAGCGCCCGTCTGATGTCCTCAAGATGTACGGCGGGACCACCGTCGAGGTGACGAACACCGATGCCGAGGGACGCCTGGTCCTCGCCGACGGCCTGGTGGCCGCGCAGGAGGAGGACCCGGATCTGGTCATCGACGTCGCGACCCTCACCGGCGCCCAGATCGTCGCCCTCGGAGAACGCACCTCCGGCGTGATGGGAACCACAGGTGCACGCAACCGTGTCGTCCTGGCCGGCCAGGCAGCCGGCGAACCCGTCTGGCCCATGCCACTGCCCGAGGAACTGCGCAGGGGCCTCGACTCCCACACCGCCGACCTCAAGAACGCCGGACCACGCCCCGGGGGCATGCTCCTGGCCGGCGTCTTCCTCGGGGAATTCGTCACATCCGAGCAGGCCTGGGCGCACATCGATGTGGCCGGTCCCGCCTTCAACGGCCACGGCGCCTGGGGATACACCCCCAAGGAGGGCACCGGTGTGCCCGTCCGCACACTGATCGAAGTGGCTCGTGGATTGAGTACGACGGACGCAGAAGAATAACATTGGAACGTAACCATTCCTCCGATCTCACGCGCGGAACACGGCGCCCGGGTCCCACCGGTGCGGCGATGAATGGAACACTAGTGACAAACCGCGCTTGGCGGTCCGAAGTCAACTCTTATAAGAGGAGAAATTCGTGAGCGATTCCGACAACACCTACGATCTCGTCATCTTGGGTGGTGGCACGGGCGGATACGCGACAGCACTGCGTGCTGCCCAGCTGGATATGAAGGTCGCACTGATCGAACGCGACAAGGTGGGCGGTACATGCCTGCACCGTGGCTGCGTTCCGACCAAGGCCCTGTTGCACGCGGCCGAGGTCGCAGACACCGTCCGTGACGCCGCGGCCTTCGGCATCCAGGCCGATCTGGGCGGCATCGACATGGACGGTGTCCTGAAGTTCAAACAGGGCATCATCGACGGCAATTACAAGGGCCTGTCCGGCCTGGTGAAGGTCGCCGGCATCGACACCATCTCCGGTGAGGGCAAGCTCGTGTCGCAGGACACCGTGCGGGTGACCACCGATGACGGCGTGATCGACGTCAAGGGCGCGAATATCGTCCTGGCCACCGGCTCGACCTCCAAGACCCTGGGCATCGAGATCCGCGACCGCGTGCTCACCAGCACCGAGGCGCTCAAGTTCAACCGCGTGCCCAAGTCGGCCATCGTCCTCGGCGGCGGCGTGATCGGCATCGAGTTCGCCAGCATCTGGAACTCCTTCGGCGCGGATGTGACCATCGTCGAGGGTCTGCCCCATCTGGCGGCCAATGAGGACGAGGACATCTCCAAGGCCCTCGAACGTGCATTCAAGAAGCGCAAGATCAACTTCAAGACCGGAGTATTCTTCGACGGTGTCGAGCAGGACGCGGACGGAGTGCACGTAACGCTGGCCGACGGCACCAGCCTCGAGGCCGAGGTGCTGCTGGTAGCCGTGGGCCGCGGTCCCGTGACCGCGGGGTTCGGCTTCGAAGAGCAGGGCATCACCATGGACCGCGGTTTCGTCATCACGAACGACCGGTTCCACACCGGTGTGGGCAACATCTGGGCCGTCGGCGACATCGTCCCCGGCCTGCAGCTGGCACACCGTTCCTTCGCCCAGGGCATGTTCGTCGCCGAGGAGATCGCCGGCCTCAACCCGGTGGTACCCGTGGAATCCGGCATCCCGCGCGTGACCTACACCGATCCGGAGATCTTCTCCGTCGGCCTGACCGAGAAGAAGGCCAAGGAGGAGTACGGCGCGGACAACATCGAATCCGTGAAGTTCCCGCTGGGCGGCAATGCCAAGTCCGCGATCCTTAAGACCACGGGCTTCATCAAGGCGATCCGCGTCAAGAACGGCCCCGTCGTTGGCGTCACCGGGATCGGCGCGCGCCTCAGCGAGCAGGCCGGCGAGGCACAGCTCGTCGTGAACTGGGAGGCCTACCCCGAAGAGGTAGCGCAGCTCATCCACGCGCATCCGACGCAGAACGAAGCACTGGGCGAGGCCTTCCTGGCCCTGGCCGGCAAGCCGCTCCACTTCCACAACTGACCCACGAGGGAGACGTAAACCATGTCAAATACCGTACAGATGCCGGCCCTCGGTGAGTCGGTCACCGAAGGTACCGTGACCCGCTGGCTGAAGGAGGTCGGCGAACACGTCGACGTCGACGAGCCGCTGCTCGAGGTCTCGACGGACAAGGTCGATACCGAGATTCCCAGCCCGTACGCCGGCGTCGTCGAGAAGATCCTGGCCGATGAGGACGACGAAGTCGAGATCGGCGGCGACCTAGCGGTCATCGGCGATGGCACCGGCGCCTCAGAGGCACCCGCCGCCGCTGCACCGCAGGCCGCCGAGCCGGAACCCGAACCTACTCCGGAACCCGAACCGGCCCCGGCCGCCGCGGAATCCGCAGCACCGACCGCATCCGGTGATTCCGGCGACTCCGAGACCGTCGTGATGCCCGCGCTGGGCGAGTCGGTCACCGAGGGCACCGTGACCCGCTGGCTGAAGGAGGTCGGCGAACACGTCGACGTCGATGAGCCGCTGCTCGAGGTCTCGACGGACAAGGTCGATACCGAGATTCCCAGCCCCGTCGCCGGAACAGTGCTCCAGCACCTGGCCGAAGAGGATGACGAAGTCGAGGTCGGCGGAGCGCTGGCCCTCGTCGGCTCCGGCGCCCCGGCTGCAGCGCCCGCTGCACCGGCACCCGAGCCTGAGCCCGAACCGGCACCGGCACCGGCACCCGAGCCTGAGCCCGCACCACAGGCCGCCGCTGAACCGACGCCGGCACCGGAGCCCGCTCCGGCACCCGCCGCCGCACCCGCGCCCTCGATTGCACAGACCGTGGCCAGCTCGGATGTCTCCGCCTACGTCACCCCCCTGGTCCGCAAGCTGGCCAAGGAGAAGGGCGTCGACCTGTCGACCGTGTCGGGTACCGGAGTCGGTGGACGTATCCGCAAGCAGGACGTGCTTGCTGTGGCCCAGGCGGCCCAGTCGGTCGCCGGGGCGCCCGCCGCCGCGCCGGTTGCAACCGGTGCACCGCGGGCACCCTTCCAGCTGGAGATCCCGGAGGAGGCCAAGAAGCTGCGCGGCACCACGCAGAAGGCCTCGCGGATCCGGCAGACGATCGCCAAGCGCATGCGCGAGTCGCTGCAGACCACGGCGCAGCTCACTCAGGTAACCGAGGTCGACATGACCAAGGTCTCCAAGCTGCGGGCGGCCCACAAGGCACAGTTCCAGGCCAAGCACGGCGTGAAGCTGACCTACCTGCCGTTCTTCGCCAAGGCCGTCGCCGAGGCACTGCAGATCCACCCGGCGGTCAACGCCCAGTACGATGTCGCCTCGAAGCAGATCACCTACTTCGACCACGAGGACATCGGCTTCGCCGTGGATACCCCGCGCGGTCTGGTGGTGCCGATTGTGAAGAACGCCGGCGGTCTGTCCGTCGCCGAAATCGCCAAGGCCATCGACGATGTCGCCTCCCGCACCCGCGACAACAAGATCGGTCCCGATGAACTGACCGGTGGTACCTTCACCATCACGAACATCGGCAGCTTCGGCGCGCAGTTCGACACGCCGATCATCAATTCGCCGCAGGTGGGCATCCTGGGCACCGGCACCATCACCAAGCGTCCGGTGGCGGTCAAGGGCGCCGACGGCGAGTACACGATCGCCTTGCGCGATATGGTCTACCTGCCGTTGACGTACAACCACGAGTTGGTCGACGGCGCAGACGCCGGTCGCTTCCTCAAGACGGTCAAGGATCGTCTGGAGGACGGCAACTTCGAGGCCGATCTGGACCTCTGAGCACTCCACGACCCCGTGTGAAGCGGCGGGGCGGAGCGGGTATCCCCCCCCCCCCCCCGCCGCTTCGGCGTCTGGACTAACCTTCGGCTTCAAGGACCGAATAGACCTTCCAGACGCCGTTGGCGAACCTCAGTTCGACCCACACCGTGCGCGTGCCGTAGTCCACCGTGCCCGAGGCACCCGTCACCTTCGCGCCCATAGTGCTGCGCAGCCGCACCCGCTGCGCGCCGACCACCTCCGGAGCGCCCGGCTCAACGCTCAGTTGCACGTCGGATCCCCGGTGCGTCCCCGGGTCTGTCTGCGCGTCAGCCCGAGCCGCAGGTGAGTTCGGCACGCTGAGGTCTGCCAGCGCCCCAGCATCCCCGGTCTCCAACGCGGCCTCGCGCAAGCGCGTCAGTGCCCGCCAGGCGCCGACCGGCTCCTCCGGATCGTGCAGTGAATCCGACTCGGCCGCCACGGCCGATGAAGTCGCTCCGCCGGCCTCCCCCACCGCCGGGATCTTCTCGGCATCATGCCAGGGACCGGACAGGAGAATCCCAACCCCCACGAGCAGCAACGCCCCACCCAGCACGGGTACGGCCGAACGCCGCACCAAGACTGCCCATCCTCCGGACCGACGGGACCGACGCCGACCCATCCGGCCCTCGGACGGCTCCGCTGACCGGCGGACCAGCCGGCTCCCCCGTGCGGCCCGCAATAACGCAACGGAGTCCGCCTGACCGTCTTCGTGCGGCCTCGACCGCACACCTGCACGACGCGCGCTCAGCGCCTCCGCTCCCGGCCCGATGGCGGGCGTGCTCGCCGTCCGTGCCTGTTCGACGGCCACGCCGGTCTCCGCCGCGATGAACGGCAGGGGCTCACCTTGGCCGCAGGCGTCGAGACGTTCGCGCACCCGCTCGGTGGCCAGGCCGTGGTCCGTGGCGTAGCGGGCGCTGCCGTAAGCCAGGTCGCTGAGGAACTCGGCCAGTTCGTCTGGCATACCCGGTGCCAGCAAAGCGGGCGGGGTGCCGATGTCGGCGGTGAGGTCTCCACTCAGCGCTACCACGGCCAGACGGGCCAGAGCACACGCCTCATCCCGTCCCGCGGCGGAGCCGTACCTCCCGGGGACGAGCACGATGTCGCCTCTCGCATCCACGCCGAAGGCATCGAGGTGCACCCTGCTCATCCCCTCAGGTGGCGGTGGCGCGCCGTCGAGCACCTCGACCACCCGGTGCAGTAGGAACAGACAGCGGGACACGCTCAGCGGCCCTGCCGTACCCAGATACATGCGCAGGGTCCCGCCTTCACAGCGGGACACCAGCAGGCCCTCTAACGTCTGTCCGTCAATTGGGTCGTACATCCGCGCGACGCGGGGCCGCGCACCCGTCCAAGCGCCGCCGGGAGCGTCGGCGCCGGTGACGAACCAGCGGCTGCGGCCATCCGCTTCAACACGGAAGAGGTCGGGCTCCAGCTGATGGACAAGCGTCCATTTTTCCTGGTCATCCTCGCGGACACCCGTTGTTTCCTGCTGCTCGTCATCGTTCATAATCAGTTCCAATGGCTAAGAGCGTTTATGTCGTTTTGTTGATAATAGATAACGCTCTCCACCAGAAATAGCCCGACACCGGTTGAATCACTCCTCCCGTCGGTTCCCAGCGCCCGTCGCCGGGTGTCTTTGCCCACAGCACCCGGCGGGACATAGGGTGGTGCCATGGTCCTCACCGTTGAAAAACTCGGCTTCGCCCCCGAACTCGTCGATTACCGTTACGCCCTGGGCATTCAGAACGCCTACCATGACGAGGTCGTCGCCGGCACACGGGACTCCACACTCCTGGCACTCGAACACGAGGCCGTCTACACAGCGGGCAAGCGTACCGAGCCCCACGAGCGCCCCCTCGACGGCACAGAGGTCATCGACATCGACCGCGGAGGCAAGATCACCTGGCACGGACCCGGCCAGCTGGTCCTCTACCCGGTATACCGACTTAACGACGCCAAGGACGTTCGCCTCTACGTCAGCCAAATCGAGGATGCCGTCATCGAACTGCTCGCCGGCCTGGGAATCGAAGCCGGACGCGTGGACGGGCGCGCCGGAGTCTGGCTGGAGGCCGATGCCACCGGTCCCGAACGCAAAATCGCCGCGATTGGCATTCGCATCCACGACGGCGTGACCATGCACGGCGTCGCCATTAACTGCTCCAATTCCTTCTCCGGATTCGACAACATCGTCCCCTGCGGAATAGTCGACGCCGGAGTGACCTCCATCAGCCGCGAGCTTCACAGGGAGGTCACTCCCGCCGCACTCGCCGATGAGGCCATCGCACTTCTGAATCGCCATATCACCGCCTGACCCCACACAGCCTGACCCCACACAGGAAGGACCAGCACGTGACAATCGCACCCGAGGGACGCAGATTACTGCGCGTCGAAGCCAGGAATTCGGAGACCCCGATCGAGTCCAAACCCGACTGGATCAAGGCGAAGGCCCATATCGGCCCCGAATTCTCCGAATTGAAATCCCTGGTGCGCACGTCCGGGCTGCATACGGTATGCGAAGAGGCCGGGTGCCCGAACATCTTCGAATGTTGGGAGGATCGCGAGGCGACTTTCCTCATCGGCGGCGAACAGTGCACCCGACGTTGTGACTTCTGCCAGATCGACACGGGCAAGCCCGCCGACTTCGACGCCGACGAACCGCGCCGGGTCGCCGAATCGGTCGCCACCATGGGCCTGCGGTATTCGACGATCACCGGCGTGGCCCGTGATGATCTGGCCGATGGTGGGGCCTGGCTCTACGCCGAGACGGTTCGCCTCATCCACGGGCTGGACACCGCCGACGGACAGGGCACCGGCGTCGAGCTGCTCATCCCCGATTTCAACTCGGACGACGACCAGCTCGCTGAAGTCTTCTCCTCCCGCCCCGAGGTCCTGGCCCACAATGTCGAGACGGTCCCCCGCATCTTCAAACGTATTCGCCCCGGCTTCCGCTACGACCGTTCACTGTCCGTGTTGACAAAGGCCCGCGCGGCCGGCCTGGTGACGAAATCGAACCTGATCCTCGGCATGGGAGAGACCAACGACGAAGTCGTCGCAGCCATGCAGGACCTCCACGCCGCCGGCTGTGACCTGCTGACGATTACCCAGTATCTGCGCCCGTCACCGCGCCATCATCCGATCGACAGGTGGGTCAAACCACAGGACTTCGTCGCATTGCGCGATGCAGCCGAAGAAATCGGCTTCCTGGGAGTCATGTCGGGACCGCTGGTCCGCTCCTCATACCGGGCGGGGCGGTTGTGGGCGCAGGCCATGCGCAGCAAGGGGCGCCCGATTCCGGCCCACCTGGCCCACCTCGACCGTGACTCCGAATCCCCGGCCAGGCAGGAGGCCCAGGCGGTGGTCGATACCTTCGGCGCGGGCGAAGAGGTAAAATACTGAGCAGTCCGCAACTGTCAAGAAACGAGTCCATGTCTACTTCGAACGAACCGAAGCCCAAACGCTTCAAGCGCAAGCCGAAAGATCCGAACAATCCGGGCCGGATCGCCCAGATGAAGCAGGTCTACAAGCTGGCGGCCAAGCACTACAAGGCCCTGCCGTGGATCCTGGCCGCCGCAGTGCTCGGCGGTGGCGCCCTCGGCGCCCTGGTCGGCCTGCTCCTGCCACCCATCTGGCTGTGGATCATCCTGGGCCTGATGGTCGGCGTCCTCGGTGCTACCTTCATCCTGGGCCGCTTCGCCGAAACCGCGGCGTTCGAGGAGATGCGTGGCAAGCCCGGCGCCTACGGTGCGGTCCTCAACACGGTGCGCAAGTCCTGGCTGGCCGACGACGAGCCCGTGGCGGTCGACCCCAAGACACGCGACCTGGTGTACCGCGCCACCGGCCGCGGCGGCGTCGTCCTGGTGGGCGAGGGCCCCGCCGGACGCGTGGCCAAGCTGGTGGACAAGGAACGCAAGCGCCATGAGCGGGTGCTCCCCGGCGTTCCGGTCAACACCCTGCTCGGTGGCGAGGGCGAGGGACAGATCCCGATGAATCGGCTGACCAAGGAGGTCTACAAGATCCCGCGGAAGCTCAACAAGTCGGAGGTCCTGGTCATTCGCAAGCGCCTGACCGCACTGGGCACCATTTCGAAGCGGGCTCCGATCCCCAAGGGCATCGACCCCAGCCGGGCGCGCCCGGACCGCCGCGCCATGCGTGGTCGCTGATACCTCGCAGCACGCAACAGGG
This sequence comes from Brevibacterium moorei, assembly GCF_024580735.1. Classification (GTDB taxonomy): domain Bacteria; phylum Actinomycetota; class Actinomycetes; order Actinomycetales; family Brevibacteriaceae; genus Brevibacterium; species Brevibacterium moorei. The sequence goes on from NZ_JANIJX010000002.1 coordinate 109,858, forward strand.
CCCCTGTTCCATCCACACTCCGTGTGGTGAACAGGGGCCCTGTTTCATCGTCTTCGTCGTCCCCTCCATCCGAATACGGAGGACATCGGTCACATTCTGACCACGGTGACGTTCGCCGCCAAGTCGTGCAAACCGCGACGATCGCCGTTGTAGACGACTGCCGGGATGACCAGAGCCAGCAAGACAACCCGCACCAGGATCCAGCCCGGATTGCGGCGAGTCCCGCCAGGGCCCAGCAGCCGCACCCGCAGCACCCGCTGACCGATCGTGTACCCCAGGGTGGACTGCAGCACCCAGTTCTCCACCAGGAACAGCCCCAGCGTCACCCAGGAGTCCCCGTGGAAGAACGCGGTGGAGATGAGCAGGCACAGGCCCCAGTCGATGCACAGGGACAGGAACCTCTTCCAGTGTGGGGCAACCGAGCCCGGGCCCTCCTGGGGCAGACCCAGGCGTTTGCCGGGCCAGTCGCCCGGGCGCATGGAGAGGTCGGGGCCGTTGAGCCAGGAGCCGATATCATCTCTGTCGATCACCCCACCAGGGTATCGCCTGAGACGATTCCCGACCGCATCCGGAGGCCTTCGCCACATTGCAGGGCTGCACCGCATAGGATGAAGGAGTGGTCGCTGAAACATCTCCGAAACATTCGGGACACTCAGCGGTTACGGCATCTGGCTAAAGTGGTCAGAGCAACGCGGTAATTCATATGTATCGCGTATCGATTGACACTGGGAGTGAGCTTGTTTACATCAGCCTCTGAACTCGTCGCCTATCTGAAGGCAGAGGACGTCGAGTTCGTCGACGTCCGCTTCTGCGACCTGCCGGGCACCGTACAGCACTTCAACATGCCGGCTGAGGCCTACGGCGAGGACGAAATCGAAGAGGGCCTGCTCTTCGACGGCTCGTCCATCCGCGGCTTCCAGTCGATCAACGAATCGGACATGAAGCTGCTGGCCGATGTCACCTCGGCCTTCATCGACCCGTTCCGCGAGGCCAAGACCTTGGTCGTCACGCACTCGATCGTCGATCCCTTCACCGACGAGCCCTACTCCCGCGATCCCCGCCAGGTCGCAGCCAAGGCCGAGGCCTACCTGAAGTCCACCGGGATCGCCGACACGGTCTTCTTCGGCGCTGAGGCCGAGTTCTACCTGTTCGACTCGATCCGTTACGACAGCCAGCCCGGCGGCGCCTTCTACAAGATCGACTCCGTCGAAGCGGCCTGGAACACCGGCGCCGAAGAGGGCGGCCACAACCTGGGCTACAAGACCCCCATCAAGGGCGGCTACTTCCCCGTCTCCCCCTCCGATCACTTCGCCGACATCCGCGATGCCATCTCACTGACGCTCAAGGAGATCGGCTTCTCCGTCGAACGCGCCCACCACGAAGTAGGCACAGCCGGCCAGCAGGAGATCAACTACAAGTTCGACAGCCTGCAGAAGGCCGCCGACCAGCTGCTGGACTTCAAGTACGTCGTGAAGAACGTCTCGAACGAATTCGAGAAGACCGCGACCTTCATGCCCAAGCCCATGTACGGTGACAACGGCTCCGGCATGCACTGCCACCAGTCGCTGTGGAAGGACGGCAAGCCGCTGTTCTTCGACGAGAACGGCTACGCCAACCTCTCCGATCTGGCCCGCTGGTACATCGGCGGCCTGATCGAACACGCCGGCGCCGTGCTGGCCTTCACGAACCCGACGATCAACTCCTACCGTCGTCTGGTTCCCGGATACGAGGCACCGGTCAACCTGGTCTACTCGGCACGCAACCGCTCGGCCGCCATCCGCATCCCGGTCACCGGCTCGTCGCCCAAGGCCAAGCGCCTGGAGTTCCGCGTGCCCGATCCCTCGTCGAACCCCTACCTGGCCTTCGCCGCCCAGCTGATGGCCGGCCTCGACGGCATCAAGAACCGCATCGAGCCGCCGGAGCCGATCGACAAGGACCTCTACGAACTGCCCCCGGAGGAACTGGGCGACATCAAGCTCACCCCGAACTCCCTCGAGGATGCCCTGGCCGAACTCGAGGCCGACCACGAGTTCCTCACCGCCGGCAATGTCTTCACGCCCGATCTGATCGAAACGTGGGTCAAGTACAAGCGTGAGAACGAACTCGACGTCGTGCGCCTGCGCCCGACTCCGGCCGAGTTCGAGCTGTACTACACCGTCTGATCCGATCAGACCGGCTCAACGATAAGGGCTGTGGCCCGCAACCGCTTCGGTTGCGGGCCACAGCCCTTATCGTTCTCTGTGGGTGGAACGCACGCTGCCCTGGCACCGCGCTTCGGATCTCGACTCGCGTCACTCCTCATAGCCGAAGAACAGCCGCTCGACCACCTTCCTGGCGTGCCGTGCCGCACGCAGATAGTCGTCCTGGAACTCCTGCCACAGACCAGGGCCGTAACCCATCAGCCGTGCAACCGCTTCCAGGTCCTCCGGCCGGGCCGGCAGGGAATCTGCGATGCGCCCGCGGAAGAGCACCGCTGCACAGCGGATCTGGGTGGCCGCCAACCAGGCCTCCTCGAGAACCTGTGCGTCTTCCCCACCGATTACGCCCAGTGCCACCTCAGCGTGCAAGGCCGGCAGGGTCGAGGTGGTGTGCAGGGCCGCTTCCCCGTGCCCGTGGACCAGCTGCAACAGCTGAACCGTCCACTCTACGTCCGATAGTCCCCCGTGGCCCAACTTCAAATGCCTGCGGATATCGGCCCCGCGCGGCAAGCGCTCGGCCTCCATCCGCGCCTTGAGCCTGCGCATCTGGCGCAAAGAGCTCTCGGGGACGACTGCCGGGTAGCGCAGCGGCTCGATGAGTTCGAGATAGTCCGCAGCCAGACTCTGATCGCCGGCGATCGGACGCGCCCGCAGCAGGGCCTGAGCCTCCCAGGGCTCCGACCACTTGCCGTAGTACGCCCGGTAGCTCTCCAGGGTGCGCACCAGCGGTCCGTTCTTGCCCTCCGGCCGCAGATCCGCGTCCAGCTCGACGGCCGGGGCGGCGCCCGCCTGGCCCAGCTCGTGGATCAGGCGCAGGGCGAGCTTCTTAACGTGAGTGGCCAGACGGCTCCTGGCGTCGTCGTCCAGATCGCCTGCCGGACGGTAGACGAACATCACATCCGCATCGGAGGAATAGCCGACCTCCGCACCGCCCAGCCGGCCCATCGCGATGACCGCGAACTCGTAGGCGGGCGTTTCCGGGGTGTCCATGGCCAGGCGCATGGCCTGGCAGCCAGCCGCTATCGTGGCATCGACGATCTGCGCGAGCCGGGCCGGAATCTCCGTTCGGTCCCCGACTTCGAGCACATCGGCCAGCGCACAGCGCAACAGTTCGCGCCCGTACAGGCCTCTGATAGCCGGAATCGATTCTGCGCCGTGCCGGCGCAGCAGGCCCGCCGTCTCGGCCCGCAGATCGCTGCGCACGGCCAGCGTCAGTGGCTCTTCGAGCCAGGCCACCGCCGAGGGATTCTTCAACAGGAGTTCCGTAGCATACGCCGAAAGCGACAGGACACGGGCCATTGCCCTGGCCGCCACACCCGAGTCGCGCAGCATCTTGAGATACCAGGTCGAACCGGACAATGACTCGGACAGGCGGCGGAAGGACAGCAGAGCCGCATCCGGATCCACGCCGTCGGCGAACCAGTCCAGGAGGGCCGGCAACACCTGCTTTTGCACGTGTGCGCTGCGCCCGGTGCCCTGGGCCAGGCGGCCGATGTGCAGCAGCGCGGACTTCGGATCCTTGTAGCCGAAGGCGGCCAGGCGGTCGCGGGCGGCCGAATCGGACATCCGCACGATGGAGTCGGCTCCCGCGGCGGCCTGCAGAATGGGCCGGTAGAAGATCTGCTGGTGTAGGACCCGCACTCGGCGGGAGTGGACAGTCCGCTCGGCCGCCAGGCGCTCGGCGCTTCGGTCCCCATCGGCGTAGACGGCCCTGGCCAGGGTCCGCAGTCGGCCCGGATCATCCGGCAACAAAGCCGTGCGCTGCATCCGGGGGATCTGCAGACGGTGTTCGACGACCCGCATGAACCGATACGCCGCGGCCAGATCGCGGCCGTCATCGGCCCCGATATAGCCCAATCCAGCCAGCCGCGGGATCACGTCGAGGGTCGCCGTAACACGGATCTCCTGCTCCTCGCGCCCGTGGACCAATTGCAGCAGCTGGGCTGAGAATTCCACGTCGCGCAGTCCGCCGCTGCCCAGTTTGAGCTGGCGGGCGGCCTCGTTGGCCGGGATCAGATCGACGACGCGCCGCCGCATGGCGCGTACCCCGTCGATGAAGCCCGGACGGGCCGCCGCCGTCCACACCAGCGGATTGAACGCCTCGAACCACTCGTGCCCCAGCGCGACGTCGCCGGCGATCGGACGGGCCTTGAGCAGGGCCTGGAACTCCCAGTTCTCAGCGGTTCGCTCATAGTAGGAGCGGAATTCCTCGAGGGGCCGGACCAGCGGGCCGGCCTTGCCCTCCGGACGCAGTGCCGCATCGAGTTCCCACAGTGCGGGCTCCGCGGCCGGCCGGTCGATGAGCTCGGCGACGCGGTTGGCCAGTGCAGTGGCCAGTTCGCGTTCGGCCGCAGGCTCCGCACAGTAGACGACATCGACATCGGAGACGTAGTTCAATTCGCGTGCGCCGCACTTGCCCATTCCGATGACGGCCAAGCGGACTCGGGCATCCGGATCCAATTCCGCCCGTGCCACCGCCAGTGCCGCATCGATCGCCGAGGCGGCCATGTCCGCCAGGATCCGGCAAACCTCGGCGACCACATCAGTGGGACACTGTGCGAGCAGATCATCGGCGGTCAGCCGGATCAGCAGTTCCCGGTAGGCCACGCGCAGTGCGGTCCGGCCTTCCTCCCCGCGCACCATGGCCACTGGCGCAGGTGCCTCCGGGTCCGCTCCGACGGCGTCGAACAGGTGCGCGCGCAGGGCCGGCTGCGCCGCCGCAGAGGTTCCCAGCAGGCAGGTGGTGGACCCCGGTTCCGGCAGGGCCAGCATTCGCAGGGACTGCGGATGCCGGATAATGAAGTCGATGCACGCCTCGGAATACCCACCCAGGGCGATGACCCGACGCAGGACCTGTGACGTGGCCAGCAGGTCGGCCAATCCAGAGGCATCCGGATGAGTTGCCACGGCCTCGGCCACACGGATAACCGCCAGGCCGGCGGCGTCGGGGTCGGCCACCGAACGCGCCAGTGCCGTGGCGGCAGCGGCGGACAGCGCAGGTCGGTCCAGCAACTGCGCGGCCTCGGTGAGGAAGCGGGGATAGCGGAAACTGGCCTGGGGCCGGCCCGATTTGCCCGGCCGGCCCGTCGGCTGGGACCGTCGCGTCTGCGGCATCAGCTGCTCACAGGGAACTGAAGTCGCGGCTCAGTTCGAATTGGGTGACCTGCGCGCGGTAGTCCTCCCAGTCCTTGCGCTTATTGCGCAGGAAGTAGTCGAAGACCTCCTCGCCCAGGGTCTGCGCGACCAATTCGCTGTTCTCCATCGCGATGATCGCCTCGTTCAACGAGGCCGGCATGGCCTCGATGCCCAGTGCCCGGCGTTCCCCGTCGGAGAGCAGCCACACATCGTCTTCGGCCTCCGGGGGCAGTTCGTAGCCCTCCTCGATGCCCTTGAGGCCCGCAGCCAGGATGAGCGAATACGCCAGATAGGGGTTGGCTGAGGAATCCAGCCCGCGGAACTCGATCCGGGCAGAGGACGACTTCCCCGATTTGTACTGCGGTACCCGGATCAGGGCCGAACGGTTGCGGTGGCCCCAACAGATGTAGGACGGGGCCTCGTGCCCGGTCCACAAGCGCTTATAGGAGTTGACGTACTGATTGGTCACGGCGGAGATCTCCGGGGCATGGCGCAGCAGGCCCGCGACGAACTGGCGTCCCGTGGTCGAGAGCTGATAGTCCCCCGATGGGCTGTAGAAGGCGTTCTCCTCGCCCTCGAACAGGGAGACGTGCGTGTGCATGCCGTTGCCGGGCTGGTCGGCCAGGGGCTTGGGCATGAAGGACGCGTACACGCCCTGGGCGGCCGCCACCTCCTTGACCATCGCGCGGAAGGTCATGACGTTGTCGGCCATGGTCAGGGAGTCGGCGTAGCGCAGGTCGATCTCGTTCTGGCCAGGTCCCGCCTCGTGATGGGAGAACTCGACGGAGATCCCCATGGCCTCCAGGGTCTGCACCGCGGTGCGGCGGAAGTCATTGGCCGTGCCGCCGTTGACGTGGTCGAAATAGCCGGCGGAGTCCACGGGAATGGGCAGTCCGCCGTTCAGCTCCCCCGACTGAAACAGGTAGAACTCGATCTCCGGGTGGACGTAGAACGTGAAGCCCAGGGCAGCGGCACGGTCCATCGTCCGCTTGAGGACATTGCGCGGATCCGACATCGCGGGCCCACCGTCGGGCGAGATGATGTCACAGAACATCCGCCCTGTGGGCTCTTCCTCTCCGCGCCACGGCAGCAGGCTGAAGGTCGAGGGGTCCGGTTTGAGGACCATGTCCGCCTCGAACACGCGTGACAGGCCCTCGACCGCCGAACCGTCGAACCCGATGCCCTCGCCGAAGGATCCTTCGAGTTCCGCCGGCACGATCGCCACCGACTTCAACCGTCCCAGGACGTCGGAGAACCACAGGCGGATGAAGCGCACATCGCGGTCCTCGACCGTGCGCAGGACGAATTCCTCTTGTTTACTCAACCCGGTCATTTGCCGTCCCAGTCCTTGTCCTCGTCGTCCCAATCCCGATTGCGGGTGGCGGCCGTGCGCAGCGCCGCCTGTGCCTCTTCACGCGTATCGTACGGGCCCATGCGGTTCTCCCAACCGCTCAGCGGGCCCTCTTCGACCTGGCCGGTGCGCACGTTGAACCAGTACTTGACGTCACCGGGAAGTCCGTTCTCCTCAGCCATCTCGTCTCCTTCTTCGGCCGTGTCCGCCACCCGGCGGAGTCGTGGACCGCCTTCTGGCGTATCGCCTCTAGCCTATCGCCTGCCGACTGTGTCGTCCCCGAGTGCACGAGCGTCCTCTTCGGCCCCGGCGGAACCCCGTTGCATCGTCGTAGCGCGGAAGTGCTCCTCGCACAGGACGCCGGCTTCCTGCGCGCGTCCCGCTGCGATGGCAGTGGCGATCGCAGCGTGGTCGCGCTGGGCTGCTGCGAACAGTTCGGGCGAAAACGGGTCGTGTCGGAAGCCGGCGTTGATCCGCCGGTCCAGGTCGACTGAGATCCTGACCAGTTCCTCGTTTCCGGTCGCCCTGGCGATCGTATGGTGGAAATGCGCGTCAGCGCTGCGGGCGTGGATCGGATCAGCCATCTGTGCATAGCGGGCGGCGGCGGCACTGATATCGTGTGCGTCCGCCGGCGTGCGGCGCAGCGCCGCCACATGGGCCAGTCGCCCGTGGACGATCGCCCTGGCGTCGAGCAGCGATTCGCGTTCGGCGCGGAAGGTCGCCAGGTGCTCCTGCTGTCCGGCCAGTTCGCCCGCGTCGCCCGCTGCGATGAAGGTGCCCCCGCCCCTGCCGCGACGCCGGAGTACGAAGCCGGCCCGTTCCAAGCGGTCCAACCCGGCGCGCACCGATGAGCGCGAGACCTGCAGGGCCTGTGCGAGCTCACGTTCGCTCGGCAGCGGCGTACCGACCGGTAGAGCGCCGACGGCGATCGCCGAGAGGATGTGATCGGATATCTGCTGGCCCGTCGTCGGCACGGAGACCACTGTCTCCAACCCTTTGAGTTCCTGCATAAACGACCACCTGTTCGATTGTTCGCTTGTTCGATTGTTCGGACGTCTAGACTGATTCCTATCATGGCAAAGAACACCCACGTTGAAAAAGGCACCCTGAGCCCGCACCGGAGAGTTCCCACCTCCATCGACCGCCCCGAGTACGTGGGCCGGCCAGAGCCGCGTGAAGGGCGCACCGGTGATAAACACACACCGGAGGAAATCGAGCATATCCGCTCCGCCGGAGCCATCGCCGCCAACGCGATCGCCTTGGCCGGACGTGCCATCGCCCCCGGCGTGACAACCGACGAACTGGACCGGATCGCCCATGAGTACATCTGCGATATGGGCGGATATCCCTCGTGCCTGGGATACAGAGGATTCCCCAAGTCCATCTGCACATCCGTCAACGAAGTCATCTGCCACGGCATTCCCGACTCCACGGTGCTATCCGACGGGGACATCCTCAACCTCGACGTCACCGTCTTCAAGGACGGCGTACACGGGGACACCAACTTCACCTTCGGCGTCGGCACAGTGGCCCCGGAGGTCAAGGACCTGGTCGCACACACCTACGAGGCGACCATGCGCGGGATCAAGGCGGTGCGTCCCGGTCGGCAGGTCAACGTCATCGGCCGCGTCATCGAGAAGTACGCCAAGCGCTTCGGTTACGGCGTGGTGCGCGACTTCACGGGTCATGGAGTCGGCAGGGACTTCCACTCCGGCCTGGTGGTCCCCCACTACGATGCCGCACCGGCCCATGCCGAGGTGATCGAGCCGGGCACGGTGTTCACAGTCGAGCCGATGCTGAACCTGGGGACCGCCGACTGGCGGCAATGGGACGACGACTGGACAGTGGTGACCGCCGATCTGCTCCCCTCCGCCCAGTTCGAACACACCCTGGTTGTGACCGAGGACGGTCCGGAGATCCTCACCCTGCCCACCGGCGAATTCGCAGACGAGCTCACCGACTTCTGGAAATAGCCTCGACGTAAAGGACCCCGAGCATGCCCACTCACGGAAATCTCGCCATCGGCATCGACATCGGCGGCACCGGCATCAAGGCCGGGCTGGTCGACGTGGCACGCGGGCGCCTGGTCGGCAAACGGGCCAGAGTGGATACGCCACAGCCGGCGACGCCGGCGGCGGTGGAGCAGTCCCTGCGTGCGGCCCTGGCGGACCTGCAGTCGCAGACGGTGGCCGAGTACGGTACGGACAGGGCGCCGCGGCTGGACCGACTGCCGGCCGGCACCGCCTTCCCCGGGGTCGTCAAAGAGGGTGTGGTCGGCTATGCACCCAATCTGGACCCCTCCTGGATCGGCGCACACTTGGGCGAGCTGGCAGGCCGGCTGACCGGCTGTGCCCATGTGCTCAACGACGCCGATGCCGCTGGACTGGCGGAGATGGCCTATGGGGCCGGTCGGCGCTTCAGACGGGGCACCGTCGTCATCACCACGCTGGGCACCGGGATCGGCACTGCACTGTTCACCGCCGGCCGGCTCTTCCCGTTCAGCGAACTGGGCCATATCGAACTCGACGGGGCCGAGGCCGAGGCCGTGGCCGCACGGTCAGTGGCAGTGCGGGAAGGACTGGACTTCCCGGCTTGGGCCGAGCGCCTGCAACGGTACTATGCGGAGCTGGAGAAGATCCTCAACCCCGATGCCTTCATCGTCGGCGGTGGGGTGTCGAAACGGCATGCGGAATTCCTCCCGCTCATCCATACCAATGCTGCCCTGATACCCGCCCAGTTGCGCAATGAGGCGGGTATCGTGGGCGCCGCTCTCTTCGCCGCCCACGGTGGCAAGCCCAAGGCGGGGGTGCCCAAGCGACTGCGTGGCAAGAAATCCCGCTGATCCGCCCCGGGGTGGCGCTTGTGCGTTAGCGTGAAGGGATGACACGCGTACTCCTCATCCATCACTCGCCCACTCCCGCGACCAGGCGGATCGCCGATGCCGCCCTGGCGGCCCTCCGGCTCGATGATCTGCACGACCTGGTCAGCGACGGGCAGCTCGAACTCGTGGAGACCGCAGCGCTCGAACCGGACATCGACCAGGTCCTGGCCGCCGATGCCTATGTGCTCGGCACGACCGCGAACTTCGGTTATATCAGCGGCGCGCTCAAGCACTTCTTCGACACCGTCTACGACCAGGTGCGCGAACCCACGGCGGGCAGGCCGTTCTCGTATTGGATCCACGGCGGCTACGACACGACGGGCGCGCAGCGGGCGATGGAGGCCATCACCACGGGCCTGGGGTGGTCTTTGGTCCACGAGCCGGTCGTGTGGACAGGTGAGGTGCAGACCGAGCAGCTCGACCGGGTCCAGGAGATGACGGCGACCGTCCTGGCCAGTGCGCTGTGACGATTCGGTGACGAAACGCGCCCTAATCTAGCGTTTTCCCTGGTGAGGGTGGACAGGCCGCCTATAAGCCGGGTTCTGTGCATGGGCCGGTTACCCGGATCCCAATCAACGGTCATCTATCTAGGACCGCCGTTGCCGACGGCCTCGAGCGATCTACCCGATGGCATGACGAGCAGCCCGAACCATCTGTCTGATCTTGCTCCCGGTGGGGTTTACCTGGCAGACCCAGTCACCTGGGTCCCCGGTGGTCTCTTACACCGCCGTTTCACCCTTACCCCCGCCTCACCAATGGTGGAGCAGGGGCGGTCTGTTCTCTGTGGCACTATCCCGCGGGTCACCCCGGGTGGGCGTTACCCACCACCGTGCTCTGTGGAGCCCGGACGTTCCTCGGCGACGCACCCTTCCGGGCGTGTCGACGCGACCGTTCGACGACCTGTCCGCGCCCAAGTCTACTCCCCTACCTGGGTAGGGTTGGACTGTGATCATTCTGCTGCCGCCCTCCGAGGGCAAGACCCCCGCCTCCACCGGACCCGCACTCAACCTCGAGGACCTGGCCTTCCCCGAACTCACCGCCGCCCGGCTCGAGGTCCTCGAGGCCCTGCAGCAGACCTCGGCCGCCCCGGACTCCCTGCAGATCCTGGGGGTCGGACCTACCCTGTCCGGCGAGGTGGCGCGCAATCTGGAATTGACCCGGATCCCCTGCGCCCCCGCACTCCAGACCTACACCGGGGTGCTGTTCGCAGCCCTCGATGCACCGACCCTGACGACCACGGCCCAGCACAGGCTGGGTTCGCTGTATGTGTCATCGGGGCTGTTCGGAATCGTGGCAGCCGGCGACCTCATCCCCGCCTACCGACTGGCGATGAAGGTCAGATTGCCCGAAACCGGCGTGCTCTCGACCTGGTGGAAGAAGCGCCTGGCCCCTGTGCTCGATGCCCGTTTCGCCGATGAACTCGTCGTCGACTGCCGCTCGGGCGACTACCGGAAGTCCTGGCCGGGCGATCCGGCCCACACGGTGGTGGTCAATGTCTACACCGAGCGGGCCGGCAAACGCAGCGTGGTCAGCCACAATGCCAAACACACCCGCGGCCTGCTGGCCCGGCACCTGCTCGAGCGCACCGGCTCGGACCCGGACTCTCCGCAGGAACTGGCCGGGGCCGCGGGCGAGGCCTTCACGGTCGAGCTGACGGCCGCCGGCCCCAGGAAGCCGGCCGAGCTGGCGATCATCCTCACTGCCTGAGCAGGGGGACCTCGCAGTCGGGGCAGCTGAACACGGTGCCCGGTTGCAGAGCCTTGAACTCGGCCAGGTCCGCCCCGGCCAGGGCATCGCCGCAGTTACCGCAGGCGCCGGCATCGCAGGGCATGAGGCCCGGGCCACTGGCGTCCAGGTCAGCCCTGACCGGGTCTGCGGCGGGGCCCATCTGCGCCAGGTCCTGGGCGGTGGCCGTTTCCAGTTCGGCCAGCCGGGTGGCGATCTCGGCTTCCACCTGTTTGCGCAGTGCCTGCTTCTCCTTGCCCTGCGCGGCGATTCCGGCAGACTCCTGTTTGAGCCCGGCGACGTCCCCTTGGAGCTCCTCGATCGATTCGAGCAGCTCGAGTTCCGCGTCCTCCAGCTTCGCCAGAGCCGCCTTGGCGGAGTCGATGTCGCCCTGCAGCGCCACCAAGTCCCGCGAGGTCATGCCCTCGCCTGCGTTCAGCCGGGCCTCCATCGCGGAGATCTTGCTCTGCTGGTCAGCGGTCCTGGCCGCCGTTTCACGCTGTTGTCTGTGCTTGTCCTCCAACGCGGTCGTGAGTTCCCCGCTCCGGACGGCCAGTTCCCGGTGCCGGGCGGCCAGTGCGGTCAGTTCGGCCACGAGCTCCGTTTGGGCCCTGCGATGGGTCTCCCGGCGGGACTCCCTGAGGTGTGCGATGAGTTCTGCGGCTGCGGCGGGGTCTGCCGTCCAGGTGGTCAAAGCCATGTGATGCTTCCTCGTTCCGTGTTCGTATTCGATTCCGCAGCCGGTGCACCGGCCTGCGCGATGCGCATGGTCCAGGGGTCGGTGTTGACGTGGGATACCGCGAGGCGCACCCGGTGCCCGGCCTGGGCCAAAACGGAGGTGAGCTGGTGTGCGGCGGTGGTGATCCACGGGGATTCCGCTGCGAAGTGGGCGATATCGATCAATTGCGGACCGGCCCCGGTGCGGTGGCCCGTGTCGATGGCCTCGGTGGCAGGGTGGTGGCGCAGATCGGAGGTGATGTAGACCTGCGCCCGGGCCCGGCGGACCGCATCGAATTCGGAGTCCCCCGCCCCGCCGAGCACCGCAACCCGTTCGATGCGGGCGGTGGGGTCTCCGGCGATGCGGATTCCGGTGGCAGTGGCGGGAACGGATGCTGCCAGCCGACGGGCCAGCTCTTCGACCGTGCAGGCGGTGGCCAGGGTGCCGACACGTCCGATGCCCACTCCGGGAACGTTCTGGGGAACCAATGGGGCGCGCTGTCCCAGTCCGATCGCATCGCACAACACATCGGTGACTCCCCCGGGTGCGGAATCGGCATTGGTGTGGGCGTTGAACTGCGCGATCCCCGCGCGGATGAGCCTGGTCACGGCCCCACCCTTGAGGGTGTCCGCCGCCACCGAGGTGACCCCGCGCAGCAGCAGGGGGTGGTGGGTGAACAGGAATTGGGCGCCGATTCCGATCGCCTGGTCGACGACGGTGTCGGTGGCATCGAGTGCGGCCAGGATGGTGGAGACCTCGGCGTCGGGATCGCCCACGGCCAGGCCCACCGTGTCCCAGGGTTCGGCCCAGGCCGCCGGCCAGAGGGACTCTGCTGCTGCCATGACATCGGATACACGTGCGGTCATAGGATTAACTCTACTGGCGTCCACGGCCGCTTGGCAGGCGCACGGCGCATTGCTACATTGAACACATGACGCACCTCACAGGTTTGCGGACGAATACCATCGCCGATATCGTCCGCCGTTCGGCCGCCCGTTACCCCGATAAAACCGCCGTGGTCTTCCGGGACCGATCCTGGTCCTATCCGGAATTGGACCAGGCGATCACCGACGTCGCCCGGCACCTGCTGTCCCAGGGGCTGACGCCCGGGTGCAGGGTCGCCGCCTATGGGAAGAACTCGGACCTGTACCTCCTCCTGTTCCTGGCCTGCGCCAGGGCCGGACTGATCCACGTGCCGGTGAACTATCAACTCACCGGTGACGAACTCGAATACATTCTGGCCGATTCCGGCGCCGACCTCGTCATCGCCGATCAGGACTTCTCCACCTATGTCCAGGCCACGGATACCGGCCGGGCCACGGACTTCGCGACCTTCGAATCGCTGCTGGAGCCCGCGCGCACCGGCGGGGAGCCGGCCGGCCTCGACGAGTTCGCGGCCACCGACGGCGATATCGCCCAGCTGCTCTACACCTCGGGCACCACCAGCGCTCCCAAGGGCGCGATCATGACGCACCGGGCTCTGGTCGCAGAGTACCTCTCCGCCGTCAATGTCCTGGACTTCGGGCCGACTGACCGGCAGGTCCACGCACTGCCCATGTACCATTCGGCGCAAATGCACGTGTTCCTGCTGCCGGCCCTGATGCAGGGGTCGTACAACATCATCGTGCCGGCCCCTGTGCCGGGAGAACTGCTGGCGATGTTCGCCCAGCAGAGCATCGACACGTTCTTCGCCGCGCCCACCGTGTGGGTGGCGCTGGCGAATCATCCGGATCTGACAAAGGTCGATCTGAGCACTCTGCGGAAGGCCTATTACGGCGCCTCCATTATGCCGGGACCGGTCCTCGGCCGGCTGCAGGAGCTGTTGCCGGACTTGGGCTTCTACAACTGCTTTGGCCAGTCGGAGTTGGGCCCCCTGTGCACCGTGTTGCGTCCGGAGGACCATGTCGAGCATCCCGGTTCGGCCGGCAAGCCGGTGCTCTTCGTCGAGACCCGCGTGGTCGACGGCGACGGCGTGGATGTCGAACCCGGAGTGCAGGGCGAGATCCTCTACCGTTCCCCGCAGCTGTGCGAGGGCTACTGGAACAAACCGGAGGCCACCGCCGAGGCCTTCGCCGGCGGCTGGTTCCACTCGGGCGACCTGGTGATCCAGGACGCCGATGGCTTCATCCAGGTCGTCGACCGGGTCAAGGACGTCATCAACACCGGCGGCGTACTGGTGGCCGGGCGGCAGGTCGAGGACGCGATCTTCGAGTTGGACAATGTGGCCGAGGTCGCGGTGGTCGGGCTGCCTGACGAGAAGTGGATCGAGGCGGTCACAGCCTATGTCGTGCCCAAGGGCGCGCTGAGCGCCGAGGAGGTCATCGCCCATACGAGGACCCGCCTGGCCGGCTTCAAGGTGCCCAAGGCCGTCCACCTGGTCGAGACCCTGCCGAAGAACTCCGCGGGCAAGATCCTCAAGCGCGAATTGCGCCGGGCCGAGGCCTCGTAGGCGGCGCGGACGCACCACGTCCTCGCCCACAATGGGGTGGGCATTTAGCGGGGGCCGGAAGTCGATGGACTTCCGGCCCCCGTCTCGTCCGTGCGATGCGGTGGTGCTGGCTCAGCGCACCTTGTCGAGGAATCCCTTGACGCGCGGATTCGTCGAGGTCAGCAGGTCGGCCGGCGCCGCCTTCTCCATCACGATCCCCTGGTCGAAGAAGGCCACGGTGTCGGCGACCTCGCGGGCGAAGGCGATTTCGTGGGTCACGATGACCATTGTCATCCCGTCGTCCGCCAGTTGTCGCATGGTCGTGAGCACCTCCCCCACGAGTTCTGGATCCAGTGCCGAGGTCGGCTCGTCGAAGAGCATGAGCTCGGGATCCATCGCCAGCGCACGGGCGATGCCCACCCGCTGCTGCTGGCCACCGGAGAGCTGGTGGGGCTTCTTGTGCCCGTGCTCTGCCAGGCCCACCCTGGCCAGTTCCTCCTTCGCCCTGGCCTGGGCTGCATGCCGGCTCATCCCCTTGACGTGGGTCAGCGCCAGCGCGACGTTCTCCACCGCGTCGAGGTGGGCATAGAGGTTGAAACGCTGGAAGACCATACCGATCCGGGCGCGGAATTCCGCGAAGCGCTTATCGCCCCATTCGGTGAAGTGATCGCCATGGCGGGAGTAGCCGACCTGATCGCCCAGCACCTCGAGGCTGCCGGAATCGATGGTCTCGAGCCCGTTGACGGCCCGGAGGAAAGTCGACTTGCCCGATCCCGAGGGCCCGATGATACAGCTGACCTCTCCCGGGGCGACGGCGAAGTCGACGCCCTTGAGGACCTGGTGATCACCGAATGCCTTGGTGACGCCGTGCGCGGTGATGATGGACTCGGCCATTAGATGTTCTCCTTGGCCTCGGTGGCGGAATCGGGAAGGGTGGTGACGGGCTTCGTGCCCGACCGGGTATCGAACAGGCGCTGCATCCAGGAGCCCTTCCGGACCAGGCGGACCCGGTCGCGACCGAAGCGTTTCTCCAACAGGCTCTGCAGATAGGTGGCGATCGCGGTCATCAGCATGTACCAGATGCTCACCACGATGAGCAGTTCGATCACCAGGTTGTTGACCTTGTAGATCTGCGAGGCGTTGGTCATCAGGTCGGTGCCGGCGACGACCATGACCAGAGAGGTGGTCTTGAGCATGGAGATGAACTCATTGGCCGTGGGTGGGATGATGATCCGCATGGCCTGCGGCAGCACGATCAATCGCATGGTCTGTCCACGGGTCATACCGGATGCCTGCGCGGCCTCCGACTGGCCCGCGTCGATTGCCTGGATACCGGCGCGCACCGTCTCTGCGAAGTAGGCGGCCATATTCAGGCCCAGGCCCAGGATCGCGGCGGTGGAACCGGTGATGAGCTCATTGGTGTCCCAGTAGACGCCGACCATGGTGAAGGGGATCTTCACGATGATGTGCGGCAGCAGGAAGGCCAGGTTGAACCAGAAGATCAGCTGCACGATGACCGGGGTGCCGCGGAAGAACCAGATATAGGCCTCGGCGATCCAGCGCAGCACCGGATTGACCGATAGTTTCATCACGGCCAGGAGGACGCCCAGGACCAGGCCCACGACGGTCGCGGCGATGGAGATCCAGATGGTCACGCCGATGCCGGAGACGATGCGTTCGTTGAACAGGTATTCGCCCACCTTGGCCCACTGGATGTTCTCGTTGAACAACAGCGTCTTGAGCATCCAGGCGACGATGTAGACGACGATGACGGCGACGACGACCCGGGCCCAGGGGATCCGGCGCTTGATCGCGACGGCGGTGCCGTCGGCCGCGACGATATCGGCGGTTCTGTGCTTGCTCATCTCAGTCGCCTCCGTTGATGGTCGCCTTGTCGATGGCCAGCTTGTCCACGCTCCAGGCATCGAGGATCTTGCCGTAGCTACCGTCGTCGATCAACGATTGCAGGGCCTTCTGCACGGCTTCGGCAAAGGGCTTGTTCTTGTTGTCGATGGCGATCCCCCAGATGGACTCGCCACCGGAGACCTCGACCGCGTCGAATCCGGATTCGGGATCTGCGGCACGATCCGCTGCGGGCGGATAGTCGGTCAGCGAGGCGACGGACCTGCCCGATTTGATGGCGAGCCCCGCCTCCCCGTCGGCGGAGAAGCCCAGGATCTTGATCGCCGGCTTCCCCTTGGACTCACAGTCCTTGGAGAAGGTCTTCAGCCGGGCTTCGGAGGACCCGCCTTGGACCGTCGACACCGGTTGGCCGCACAAGTCCTGCGGGCCCTTGATCCCCTTGGGATTGCCCTTGGAGACCTGGATGGCGTTGCCGGCCTTGACGTAGTCGACCATGAAGGCCTGGGCCCGGCGCTCCTTGTTGTCTGTCATCGAGGACATGACGAAGTTGTAGCGGCCGGATTTCATACCGGGGATCATCGAGGCGAACTCCTGGTCCTCGATGTGGAAGCCGATGCCCAACTTCTTGGCGATGGCCGCGGCGATCGCAGGATCGACTCCGAGAATGTCCTTGCCGTTGTCGGCGAAGAGCTCCATGGGCGGATATCCCACGGAGTTGGCCATTTTGATACCGGTGGCCCTGATGTCCTCGGGCACCAGTTCGGTCAGCTGCGGATCGGCCTGGACAGCGTCGAGAACGCCCTTGGCCTTCTCGTCTGCGGGGACCTTCACCTCGACGGCGCCGCCGGCTTTCTGTTCGTAGAGCTCCGAGAGCGGTCTGGCGCCACAGGCGCTGAGTGTGAACGCGAGCGCAGTGGCACAGGCTGCCGCCGCAAGCGTCTTCATCCCCTTCATGGGTGCTGTGTCCTTTGTTGTCGGTGTACTGGCCTAGGGAATCCTAACGTGTTTT
This sequence comes from Brevibacterium moorei, assembly GCF_024580735.1. GTDB lineage: Bacteria > Actinomycetota > Actinomycetes > Actinomycetales > Brevibacteriaceae > Brevibacterium > Brevibacterium moorei. The sequence goes on from NZ_JANIJX010000002.1 coordinate 127,166, forward strand.
TCCTCATCCGGTGATTTATGACACATAGTGGATATTCGCCGTAAACCTTACCGCAATACAACACTGGAGCCGATGATCCTCCGGGGTATAACGCGATCGGAGGGCCACCGGCCCCGGTCGACTGCTCCGGAGCTATTCGGACAGGCGGGGGCGCAGCCGGTCCAGCAGGGTCACATGGCGGGGTTCGAGTTCTTCCAGGCAGGACACGCCCAGCAAGCGCATCACCCGTTCGATCTCCCCGGTGATGATGCTGAACATCCGGTTGACCCCCATTTCACCCCCGGCCATGAGCCCGTACATATAGGCCCGCCCCACCTGGGTGTAGCGGGCACCCTGGGCGATGGCCGCGACGACGTCGGCACCGGACATGATGCCGGTGTCGATGTGGATCTCCAGGTCCCGTCCGACCTCGCGCACCACCTCGGGCAGCAGGCGGAAGGGCACGGGCGCCCGGTCGAGCTGGCGACCACCGTGGTTGGACAGCTGGATCCCGTCGACGCCGAAGTCCGCGATACGGCGGGCGTCGTCGACGTTCTGCACGCCCTTGATCATGATCTTGCCGTCCCACATGTCGCGGATTTCGGCGAGGTCATCGAAACTCAGGGACGGGTCGAACATCGCGTCGACCAGTTCGCCGGGTGTGCCCTGCCAGTTCTTGATCGCGGCGAATTCCAGGGGTGCGGTGGTCAGCAGGTTGAACCACCATTCGATCCGCGGTGCGGCGTTGTACATGGTCTTGAGCGTCAGCTGGGGCGGGAAGGACATGCCGTTGCGCTTATCGCGATGCCGGGCGCCCGCCACGGGCGTGTCCACGGTCAGCAGTAGGGTGTCAAACCCCTGTTCCCTGGCACGGCGGACCAGTTCGAAGCTGCGCTCGCGTTCCTTCATGACGTAGAGCTGGAACCACAGGCGGCCGCCGGGTGCGGCGGCCCTGACGTCTTCGGGGCTGGTCGTGCCCATGGTGGACAGGGCGAAGGGCACCCCGTAGTTCTGTGCGGCCCTCGCCCCGGCGGACTCCCCGGCGGAGTGCATGAGGCGGGTGAAACCGGTGGGCGCGATGCCCACGGGATAGTCCACGTGGCGTCCCATGACGTCCCAGCCGGTGGAGACCTGCGAGACGTCGCGCAGGATGGTCGGGTGGAATTCGACGTCGCGGAAGGCGTCATAGGCCCGCTGCAGGCCGACTTCGTTCTCGGCTGCCCCGAAGGTGTATTCGAAGGGGCCCTTCGGGGTGCGCCTGCGGGCGATGTCGCGTAAGTCCCAGACGGTCTGGGCCTTGGACAGACGGGCCACGGCGGCGTTGCGCGCCGGATTCTTGAAGACGAGGATCTGCTTGAGGTAGTCCAGGTCGGGCAGTTGGTGTTTCATCGAGTGCCTTTCTTCGGTTGTCTTCTGTCGTGGTCTCTAGACGTGCGCGGATTCCACACCGTGGCCCTCCCGAGTCAGCCTTCGGGCGGCCGCGCGTCCGGCCAGTCTGCCGGCGCGGGTGGCTCCGATGGTCGAGGCCGCGGAACCGTAGCCGATCAGGTAGATCCGCGGGTCGGCGTCGACGGTGACCTCGTCGGCGATCGCGATGCCGCCGTTGGGCCCGCGCAGGTGCAGGGGTGCGAGGTGGTCCAGGGCGGGGCGGAAGCCCGTGTTCCAGAAGATCACGTCGACGTCCTCGGTGTGTCCGCCCGGGTAGGGCTGCCAGGATCGGGGCTGGACCAGGGCGGTTCGCCCGCCGGCCGGTCCCAGTCCGGCGGTGGCATTCGTCGTGGGGCCGGCGAAGACGACACCATGCGGGGTGATCCGGTTGAACATGCCGTGGCTGATCAGCGTGCCGTCGTGCACTCCCTCGACGTATTCGGGCCATAGGGGGATCCCGGTATGGCGCACCACGCTGGCCGCTGGCAGACCTGCCCTGATGCGTGTGGTGACGCCGGCTTCCACCGCTCTGCCCCATTCGGGGTCGTGTGCGCGTGCCAGGAAGTTCGGCGGTCGGCGGGTGGCCCACAGGGTCTTGGTGACCGGAGCCAGCTCGAGCAGGAACTGCACGGCCGATAGGCCCCCGCCGACGACGAGGGTGCGCAGGCCGCGGAAGTCCTCGGCCCTGGTGTAGTCGTGGGTGTGCAGTTGCCGGCCGGTGAAGGTCTCCCGTCCGGGGATGTAGGGAATGAATGGCCTGGTCCATGTGCCGGTCGCATTGAGGATCAGGTCGGCGGTGAGCGCCTGGTCCGCCCCAGCGGCCCCGGGCCGCGACTCGTCGCGGAGGGTGACGTGCAAGGGTCCTTCACGCCGGCCCTGTGGGGAGTCGACCCTGGTGACAGTGACGGGCCTGTGCACCCGCAGGTCGAAGGCGTCCTCGTAGCGGCCGTAGTAGTCGGCGACGATGCGCGCGGCGGGGACATCCGCCGGCGGATCGCCCAGTGGCAGGCCCGGCAGGTCGGCGATTCCGTGGGCCCGGCCCAGGGTCAGGGAATCCCATCTGTGCTGCCAGGCGCCCCCGGGACCGGTGTTCGCGTCGACGACGAGGAAGTCCTCTCCCGGTACCAGGCCGCGGTGCACCAGCTCGTGCGCGGCTGCCAGTCCCGCCTGTCCTGCGCCGATGATCAATGCGGCGAAGTGCCGGCAGGATGGTTGCGGTGGTGTAGCGCTCACGGGGCCAGCCTATGCCGCCCCGGTGCCGGCGGCCATCGCCGGAGTGGGAGCCGCCCCGGGATTCGGACATTCCCGGGGCGGGCCGACCTCAGGCCCGTTCGGCCTCGCGGGCGGCCTCCTGTGCCAGGCGGGGGCGCAGATTGTCCAGCAGGGTCACATGGCGGGGTTCGAGTTCTTCCAGGCAGGACACGCCCAGCAGGCGCATCACCCGTTCGATCTCCCCGGTGACGATTTCGAACATCCGGTGGACACCCGCCTGGCCGCCAGCCATCAGGCCATAGAGGTAGGCGCGCCCGGCCTGCGTGTAGCGGGCTCCATGGGCGATGGCCGCGACGACGTCGGCACCGGACATGATGCCCGTGTCCACATGGACCTCGAGGTCCTGTCCGACCTCGCGCACCACCTCGGGCAGCAGGCGGAAGGGCACGGGTGCGCGGTCGAGCTGGCGACCGCCGTGGTTGGACAGCTGGATCCCGTCGACTCCCAGATCGGCCAGGTGTTTGGCGTCGTCGACGTTCTGCACTCCCTTGACCAGGATCTTCCCGCCCCACACTTCGCGGACCTCTGCCAGGTCCGAGAAGCTAACGGTCGGGTCGAACATCGAGTCGAGGAGTTCTCCGACAGTGCCGTTCCAGTTGCGCACGGCCGCGAACTCCAAGGGTTCGGTCGTCAGGAAGTTGAACCACCATTCCGGACGGGGTGCCGCGTCGAGCACCGTTTTGAAGGTCAGCTGGGGCGGGAAGGACATGCCGTTGCGCTTATCACGGTGCCGGGCCCCGGCCACCGGGGTGTCCACGGTGAACAGGAGGGTGTCGAAGTTCTGCGCCTTGGCCCTCTCCACCAGCTCATAGGAGCGGTAGCGTTCCTTCATCATGTACAACTGGAACCACAGCCGCCCGGTGGGCGCGGCCTCGCGCGCGGCCTCCGGTCCCGTCGTGCCCAGGGTCGACAGGGCGAACGGCACGCCGAATTCCTGGGCGGTCGCAGCCCCCGCGCGCTCCCCCGCTGCGTGCATCAGCCGGGTGAACCCCGTCGGGGCGATGCCGAAGGGATAGGCGACCGGCGCACCCATCACATCCCATGAGGTCGAGACCTTCGACACATCACGCAGGATGGTCGGATGGAATTCCACATCTCGGAATGCGTCATAGGCCCGCTGCAGGCCAACCTCACCCTCGGCCGCGCCCGCCGTGTAGTCGAAGGGGCCCTTGGGAGTGCGGCGTTTGGCGATGCGGCGCAGATCCCATACCGTCGGAGCCTTGGCAAGACGGACGGTCTTGGGGTTCTTCACCGGGTTCTTGAAGACCATGACGGATTTCAAGTAGTCGAGGTCGGGCAACTGATGCTTCACAGGATTCTCTCCTTCGTTCAGGTGAGCGTTCACACGGACGCGCAAACGTTCGTAGGCGCGCCTTACCTTATACGCTACACGACCGCAGACCCAGACGAAATCAAAGTAGAATCGTGGCGATGTCCACTCCCATGAATTCCCGCCTGGTCGAGGACTACACCTCGATCATCTGGAAGGCCCACGAACTGCCCGGCCAGGGCCCGTCGACCGGTGATCTGGCCGAACAGCTCGGCGTCACCGCGCCCACGGTCTCCGCCAACCTCAAGAAGCTCTCGCGCGACGGTTTCATCGACTATCGCCCCTACGGGGCCATCACCCTGACGCCGGCGGGCACTCAGATCGCCATCGGCGTCGTGCGCCGCCACCGGATCCTCGAAACCTACCTGGTCCGGGCCCTGGGCCTGACCTGGGACCAGGTCCATGAGGAGGCGCATCGGCTCGAACACGCCCTGTCGGATCTGGTGCTCGCGAAGATGGACGCCGCCCTGGGACATCCCAGCCACGATCCCCACGGAGATCCGATTCCGACAGCCGACGGCACCGTCGCCGTGGACTCCTCCATCCCCCTGCTCGATGTGGCCCAGGAGGTCACCGTCCGAGTCGCCAGGGTCTCCGACCGGTCCGATGAACTGCTGCGCTATCTGGCCGGCCACGGCCTGCAGGTAGGCACCGAGCTCACCCTGGTCTCGGCGAATCCGATCGCCGGAACGGTCTCGGTGCGCATCGACGACCGCTCAGTGGAACTGGGGCTCAGCGCCGCCGACGCAGTGCGCGTACTCCCGGTTCACCCACACCAGGGGGACGGGGCATGAGCGAGCCCGATGCAGAACAGCTCCGGCCCGACCACGCCGAGCCCTGGGCACTGCAGATGGTGATCTTCCGCGATCGGGCGAACCCTGCCGGCCATACCGAGGTGTTGCGCGCCGCCGGTGCCGCCGTGGCGGCCCTGCTCGACGATGAGCGGTCCCGCAGCGGCGTTTGGAGCTCGGCGGTGGAACACTGGCGGGCCGGCTGGGTGCGCAAGGTGGCCCGCCGCGCCGATGGAAAGCGCTGGCGTGACGCGATCGAATTGCCCGGGGTGACCCGGGCCTCGGGTACCGCGCGGGTCCGCGCCTATCCCCCGGCTCCCCTGCGGCCCCTGCCCAGGGAGCTGTCCAGACTGCAGGTCGGCGGCACCGAGTTCCCGCGCACGGACGAGTCGGGTGATACAACCGGATCCGCCGACAGCGCAGCGGATGCCATCGTCATCGTGGAGGTCGACCCCGGTCTTCAGATGAGCACGGGCAAGACCGCGGCCCAGGTGGGTCACGCCGTGCAGGCCGTCCTCGATGAGGCGCCGGACGATGTCCTCGCCGCCTGGCGGGCAGCCGATTACGCCATCGACGTGCGCGTCCCCACGCAAGCGCAATGGGCGGTGAACGAGCGTCCCGTGTCGATCGTGGACGCCGGTCTGACCGAACTCTCCGGCCCTACGGAGACGGTGCGCGCCTACTGGCGCGCAGCGGACAGTCGCAGGCCGCGATAGCGGCACAGCGCCGTGTGGATCTCCTGGATCCTGGGCCGCGTCAGATGGCCGGGATTGGCCCGGCCGACGGCCAGGGCGTCCAGGCCCTCGGCATCCAGCTCGGCTGCGAGCTCGGCGATTGCGGTGAGGGCGTCGACGCGGCCGTCGAACCGGCGGGACAACCGCTCGAGGGCAGCGGCCACACCGGCAGTCTGCGCGGCGTCGAGCAGCTGGCCCACCGCAGACATGTCGATCGACTCGCGGCCCAGCTGGATCTCCCCCAGGCCGCGGGCGCGCGCCGGTTTGCGCTTATCGGCGGGTTCCAGCGCGCCGGCGACCGGCACCCGTCGGCCCGAGGTGGCGAACAGCCCCGCGATCGTGGTCTCGTTTGCGGCGGCCTCCCCCGGCGCAGGCCGCTCGGCGTGGGCGGCTGCGATCTCCCTGGCGCGCGCAGTGACCTCGGCAGGGACATAGGCGTCCATCGCCACCACGGTGTCGGCCACTGCGAAGAAGGCCCCGGAGCCGCCGGCGACCAGCACTGTGGACACCCCCGCCTGTTCGTACAGGGGCCGGATCCGGTCGACGAAGGGGGTGATCGGCTCACGGTCGGCCGGGATGAGTTCGCGCATCCGCTCGTCGCGGATCATGAAGTTCGTCGCCGAGGTGTCCTCGTCGATCAGCAGCGCGCTCGTCCCGGCGGTGACGGCCTCGACCAGATTGGCCGCCTGCGAGGTCGACCCCGAGGCATTCGTGGTGGAGAAATCGCGGGTGTCGGCACCCGAGGGCAGACCGGAGATGAACGGGGAGATGTCCACACCGGTCACCGCCCGGCCGTCCTCGGCGCGAATGGCCGCGGCATCGTCGACCGTGAGGACCCATTCGCGGCCATCGCCTGCGATATGCGGGTAGACGCCGCGCTCCAGGGCGCGCAGCAGCGTCGATTTTCCGTGATAGCCACCGCCGACGATCACGGTGATGCCCACGGGCACTCCCATTCCGGTGACCGTGCGTCCGCTGGGCAGTTCGAAGGTGCAGCGCAGCGAATCGGGTGAGGTGAAGGGCACTGCACCGCGGGCCAGTGGCAGGTCGGAATCGCCGGAGCGCCGCGGCAGGATCGCCCCGTCACCGACGAAGGCCACCAGGCCGCGTTCGCGCAGGGCCCGGCGCAGTGCCTGTTGATCGCGGTACAGCGCGACGTGCGCGGCCAATGCCGCATGGTCCAGGTTCTCGTACAGCAGGCCGGCGCGAGCGGCCGCCGGCAGTTCGCGGGTCAGCAGGCGTTCGGCCTCGCGGCCCTTGATGCGCCGACCGGCGGCAGGCAGTTGGACCGATAGACGGGCCTCGACGAAGTCCGGGGCGATGAGCACATTGGTCCGCTCCAGCACCTCCTGACCCACCCGGCCCACGCCGATCGCCCGGTTGCCGATGGCCGCTTCGAAGGCGCGGGTGAGGAAGTCCGCGGTGGCGATGCGGCCCTCGCGGTCGTCGATGAGGTGGGAGGGAATGGCGGCGTCGCGGATGTCGAAGGCCGCGCGCATGAGCGAGGGTGGGGCGTAGGGGTCCGTCTGCACCTTGTCGATGGAGACGATCACATCGCCGAAGTCGAAGTCCCCGCGCAGTTCTTTATATCCCCCGTAGCTGCGCCCGTCCAGGCGACGCAGCAGTTCGGTCAGGTGGTGGTCGGATCGCATGCCTGCCTCCGTGGAGTATGAGTCTGGGGAAAACAAAAACCCCGGGTCCGAAGACCCAGGGTATCTGTCGGGATAGCGGGATTTGAACCCACGACCTCCTCGTCCCGAACGAGGCGCGCTACCAACCTGCGCCATATCCCGTATTCACTTCTCATTGCCGTGCTTGGCAACGAATAAAACAATATCCGGTCCCAGGGTGCCGCGCAAATCGAGACGGCCCGATTCGACCCAAAGTGAGCAAGCACACGTTTGTAGGGTGATTATCGGGGAGCCGCCGGCGGTGCCGATAGGATCGCCCTATGGCATTGACCCGCGCCCTCATCACCGACGCCGCCCTGGCGATCCTCACCGAGTTCGGCCTGGGCGATCTGTCCATGCGCAGACTGGCCCGCGACCTGGGCGTGCAACCCTCGGCACTGTACTGGCACGTGAAGAACAAACAGGACGTGTTCGTCCTGCTGGCCGAACGCATGTCCGCACAGGTCGATTCCCTGCAGGGTGGTTCGCGACAGGGCGGCCCGAACACCGAGACGCAGACCGGGATCGCCGAGGCGCTCGCGGCATTGCGCACGGTGTTGCTGCGCTACCGCGACGGTGCGGAGATCTTCACTGTCGCCTACGCTCAGGCCGGCACCGAGGTCCTGCCCGGCACACTGACCGCAGCGGCGGCAGCCGCGGACCGGACCGGCGAGGTCGACGCGTGGATCGGCTATGTGCTGGGGCTGACCGCGATCGAACAGAATCGGGACCTGCTGGCCCGGCTGGACACAGGGCCCGGTTCGGCTGCGCGCGCAGCGGCGAGGAACTCCTCGCCGCTCGGAACGCCCAGCGCCGAGGAGGTCTTCGCCGCCGGACTGCAGAGGCTGGTCGGCACCGCCTCCGAGGCCTGACTCCGCTTTTGGCGGTCCACCACACCTGTGGCATACTTGGTTTCCGTTGGGCCTATAGCTCAGTTGGCTAGAGCACCTCGTTTACACCGAGGGGGTCGGGGGTTCAAGTCCCTCTGGGCCCACCCAGTAATTCCGGGGCTGGCGGCGGTTCGCCGCCGTTGGGCGCGGATGTGAATGGCGCAGAAATGGCGCAAAGGGCGCACTTCCAAGCTCCTCTCATCCGCGGCATTTATAGTATAAATATGATGTACGGAGAGGTTATGCCAGGCGGACGCCCGAAGGTCACTGAGGTCTCCCCCGAGTGGGAGAAGCACCTGAAGGTAGTGCGTAACCTCCACGCGCAGTACATGGACGCGGACCTTTTAGCCGACACAGTGAAGTCCATGATCGCTGAAGACAACGGGATCAAGCCTTCCAGCGTCACCCGGGCGAAATACCCGGAATATGCGAAAATTGCGAAGCGGCGGGAACGGATTGCCGACGACCGCGCAGCCGCCATGCAGGCCGCGGTGGATGCGGGTGTGTCCATGTACCGGATCGCCAAGGAATGCGGGTTCAAATCCGGGTCTGCACACGTCGCCAATGTCCTGAAGGGCCGGGCCCGCACTCGGGCGCGCCACGCTCAGCAGTCATCCGAGGAGTTCCCGGACGAGGGCTGACGGTTCCTCAGCCAGGTGGGCGTAGCGTTGCGTCGTCGTGACGGACCGGTGCCCGAGCATCTTCCCGACCTCCAACAGGGGGACGCCGCCCTGCACCAGCCATGACGCAAACGTATGGCGGAGGTCGTGAATCCTGAACGGCTCCACTCCCGCCGCCTCCGTGGCGCGGGTGAGAGCCAGGCGGAACGATTTGGCTGCCAGGCGGCCGCCGCCCGGGCCGGTGAAGATCGGGGACGTGTGCGGCAACTCCTCCATGATCCACTCCGGGACGGGGACCGTGCGCGGCTTCTTGCTCTTCGGGTAGGGCTTAACCTGTCTGGTCTGCCTAACCCACGTCTTGCTGACCCGTACCGTCTTCCGTCGGGGGTCTATGTCGGACCAATCAAGCGCCACCAGCTCACCCCATCGGAGGCCCGTGTACGCCAGGGTGTAGACCACTATGGCGCGCTGCTGCTCCAGCTGGCTCGCCACCGCCTGCACCTCCTCGCGGGTGAGGTATCGTTCGTTGTCTTCTTCTCCCCCGCCGATGGCGATGTTGGTGGCGGGGTTCATGTCGATGTGTCCCGCGCGGACGGCCGCGGTCATGCTGGAGGAAAGCACGTTGAGGATGCGCGCGACAGTCTTGGGTCGTAGCGGTTGGAGGCTGGTTGCGGCCTTGCCTTCGCGCAGCTGAGTCACCCACTGCTGGACGTCGTGGGGGCCGATGGATACCAGGCGGGCTTTCCCCCATTTGGGGCGGATATGCCGCGCGATGAACTGCTTGTCGGCCCGGGCGGTGGCGTCTTCGACCACGCGGGTCTTCAGCCATTCGTCGCACCAGGCGCTCCAGGTGAGTTTGCTGTCTCCGGTCTCCCAACCGCGCCTACGGGCTGTGGCCTCTTGGAGGGTGGCCGCGCGTATTGCGGCCTCTTTGTGGGGCCAGGGGCCGCCCCTGGCGGTGTGGAGGTTGCCGAGGGCGTCACGGTAGCGGGCGGACCAGCGGCCGGAGGTTGTGCGGCGGGCGTAGGCCATTAGGATGCCCGGTCTTCGAGGTCGCGGATGCGGCGGCGGAGTTCGTCTAGGAGGACGTCTGAGGGTATGGCTGAGAGGCCGCGGGAGGGTGGGCCGGTGAGGTCGTCGGGTCGGAGGTATCCGGCGGCTACGAGGGCTTCCGCGCGGCTGGCTCCGTAGGCGTCTGCGAAGGCGATGACGGATTCGACGCTGGGGGTGACGGTTCGCCATTTGGACACGGTGACGTATGAGCGGCCGGTGGTCCGCGCTATGTCTGCGTTGCTGGCTCCGCCGCTGGTTTCTCGCATCCAGTTTGTCCAAGTCACCCCGCCATTGTACTTAGCGCGGACACTAAGACCTATACGCGCCCGCCCGCAGCTTCTCCCTAATAACTACGGGTGTGGGGGCGGTTGCGCATGACGTTTGCGTTAGTGTTTACGCTAATATAGACTTAGCGTAAACACTAAGAACGGAGGTGAAAAACACATGCGTTACCGGATGCAGCTCAACCGCGAGGCCTTCAACGCCTTGCGCGAATCCCGCCGGTGGAGGACTCAAGAGGAGGCCGCCAAGGCGATGGGGATCAACCCAACAACCCTCAGCAACGCCCTCACTGGCCGCGTTGGCGTTGGCGCGGACTTCATCGGCAAGGTCTCCGCTCAGTTCCCCGGCCTCCCCATCGACCGCCTGGTCACCGTGGTCTCCGACCTGGAGGAGGCGGCATGATCAGCCCCGAAAAAACGAATGGCCCCCTGTCCTACCAGGAGGCCACCCAGACCCCGAAAGGATCGAAATGAACACCCCCAGCATACCAACCGCAACACCAGCCACGGCCCCTGATTCTTTGCCCTCACCGACGCATAACCCGCAGGTTACGGTGCAGCGCCTGGCGTTCGATCAGCTCGCCATGATCGCTGAAGAAGCCGGGTTCACCCTCCCGGCCGCGGACCCGAAGAACTACCCCACCCTGTACGCGCTGGGCATGAGCCTGTCGGCCACCACGCGGGCCCTCCCCTACCCAGAGGAGCCGGAACTGCCAATCAGCGGGGATGCCGTCGCCCGACTGCGCGCGGCCGCCGCCCTCACCGCAGGGGCGCGGGCATGAACCCGGCCAAGACCTACCGCGCCCGACGGGCGTTCGGCCTGTGGGCCCCGATGGTTCTGGCCGGGGCCGCGGCCACCTGGTATCTGGCAGTCCACGCGGGCCCCAGCAACATCGTCGTTCTCCCCGCCGTCACCGTCCTGGCCGTCGGCGCAGTCATGTGTTGGAAGGAGGCGACCGGCCGTGGATCGGATCGCTGAGTGGAATGAGGAATGCGCCTACGAAGAGGCCCTGGACGCTCTGGATGAGCGGGCGGACTTCGACGCTTGGGCCGATGAGTACGCGGACGCGGAAAGGGAGTGGCGGCAATGACCGACGAACTCATGACCGTGCAGGAGGCGGCCGCGTTCACGAAGTTCTCCGAACGCACGCTGCAACGCCTGTTCCAGCAGCAGGTGATCGACGCCCGCCAGCCCACCGGCCCGGGCGGGCAATGGAGGGTCTGGCGGGCGGACCTGGAGGACTGGGTTAACGGCGGCCGAGGAATGCCCCAATGACTGCCAGCACCACGTCCCGTTCGGACCGGGTTAGCAGGTTCACGTCGCGCGGCAGTTCCGATGCGAAGTCCCCGTGGTATTCGTGCCCGGCGGCTTCCATCACCTCATCGACCGGGAGTTTCAGGACCGCGGCCAGCGCTTCGATCCGTTCAGCGGTGAGGTTGATCTGGTTGACGCGGACCTTGTTGATCGTCGTCGCGGAAATGTCGATTCCGCGTTTCGCGGCTTCCAGCCCGGCTTGGCGTCCGGACCAGCCGAGTTCCTGTAATCGCGCTTCAACGAGAGCGCTCAGTGATTCAAATTTTGTCTTACCCACACCACTAGTTTAGGAGGCCGCTATGGCTCTTATCACGACAACTCCGGCTGATATGGCAACTCACTGCCAACTAGTAGCCAATGTCAAGTCGAACACACCGGAGTGGGAGGCGGAACGGAACAAGTCACTGGGCTGTTCCGACATGTCCGCCGTGCTCGGATTGAACCCCTGGGCGGACCAGCATTCCGTCTGGATGCAGAAGGTCATGGGAGTCAAGACCGCGCACACGTGGCGGTTCGACGTCGGGCACGCGCTGGAGCCCGTCGTGCGGGGAATCTTCCAGGAGGAGACCGGCCTACAGGTCGATGAGTGCGGGATGCTCCGGTCGATCCCGAACCCGTGGCTGCACTACAGCCCGGATGGGTTGATCGGGGATGATGCGCTGTTCGAGGCGAAGACAACATCGTGGCACCTGGAGGACGATTGGGCGGATGACCAGGTAGCCGACCATGCCGAGGTGCAGGTGCAGGCCGCTATGGCGGTCACCGGTCGGTCTCGGGCGTATGTGGCGGCGATGATCGACGGGAATCCTGACCGGTTCCATATCCGTGTGGTGGAGCGGGATGACGCGTTCATCGAGGACATGTTGACGGTGGCCGAGTTTTTCTGGACCGAGTACGTGCAGAAGAGCGTGGAGCCGCCGTTGACGGGGGCGTCGCTCGGGTGGGCGAAGGAGACCTGGACCCGCCCGGACCCGGAGGACATTGCGGACATTGGTGACGACGGCCTGCAGCTGTTGGAGGACATGCAGGCCGCGAAGCAGGCGGAGAAGGCTGCGGCGAAGATTGCGGCGGACCGGGAGGCGCAGTTGCGGGCCCTGGTGGGTGACCGTGGAGTGATCATGCAAGGCGACAGGAAGTTGGGCACGCTGAAGCGGGTTGTGTCTCACCGGCTGGATGAGGCGCTGATGGTCGAAGACGGCCTGGACCCGGCGAAGTACAAGAAGGAATCCGCCTACACCCGTTTTTTCTGGGCGGCTAAGAAGAAGACGGCCTGAGGGCCAAGAAGGGAACCATCATGGGAAATCACTTGAAGGAGCGGATGCAGTCCGCCAACGCGGACCTGTTGCAGCCGGGCGAACAGAAGCCGGTCGTGGACCAGCGGGACGGCGCTGAGAGGGAGATTGCGTCCATGCAGTCTCAGCTTGCCGCGCTGATGCCGGACGGTGGGAATGCCAGGCAGATTGTCGCGGACGCTATCCAGTTGTTCCGCGCGAACCCGAAGCTGCGGCAGTGTGACCCCGTGACCGTGCTGGGCGGTCTCGTCACAATGGCGCAGTTGAACCTCCGCCCGGGCGTTGGGGGCATGGGTTGGTTGATCCCGATGAACGTGTGGAAGCGCGGCATGGTCGCGCAGCTCATCATCGGTTACCAGGGATACCTGGAGTTGGCCCGCCGGTCCCCCGCGCTGGGTGACGTGCAGGTGATAGACATTTGCGAGCACGACGACCTGCGGTTCTCCTACGACTACGACCGGTTGGAGCACCGTGTGGACTGGCAGAATCCGGGCCGCCTGTTGGGCTGGTACACGGTCGTGAAGCTGACCAACGGGACCGTGACGGTGAACCGGCCGTGGACCGTGCAGCAGATGGAAGACCACCGGGACAGGTTCGCTATGGCGAAGAAGCGGGACGGCAGCGTGGTGGGCCCGTGGCGGGACAACTTCGAGGCTATGGCCCGCAAGACGATGATCCTCCAGGCGCTCAAGTACGCGCCCAAGTCGTTCGACCTCCAGCAGGGCTTGTACGCCGACAGTGGGGTGCGGTCGAACACGGAAATGGGGTCGGACGTGTTTGCTGCGGTGGAGCATCCGGAGTTGGAGCAGCAGCCGGTTGAGGGGGTGATTCAGGATGGTGAAGCGGTCGCAGATCAGCCTGGACAGCCTGGCTGAGGTTGAGCATTTCACCGCCTACACGGACCTGGATTTGGCGGAGGTGGCCGCGGCCCTGGGGTTCACCCGGGACACGCTGGTGACGTACCTGCGTGAGGCAGGGCGTACGGATTTGACGGGCCGACTAGCGGCCCGTCTGGAATCGCCGGGCTCAGTCCGGCAAGGGAGGATAGCAGTATGACGAATCGGATGGAGATTCACGGCTGGTTGGGCAGCGACCCGGCGGTGAAGACCCGGGAGGACGGGCAGCAGTTCGTCGTGTTCTCGGTGAACGACACGAAGGGCCACCGGGGCAATGACGGGCAGTTCGTCAAGACGAAGCAGCAGTGGGTGTCGTGCGTGATCGGGCAGGAGGACATGGACCGGTACCGGGGCCAGCTGTGGAAGGGCCGGGAGGTGACCGTGTACGGGAACGGGTATGTGAACCCGTACATGACGAAGGAGGGTGCGGCGGCTGCTGACCTTCAGGTGTCGGTGTGGGCTATCCAGTATCACCGGGAACGCCAGCAGGGCGGCCAGGGTGGCGGGTACGGCGGCAATCCGGGTGGGGGTAACCAATCCTCCGGCCAGGGCTTCCAGGGCGGCCAGAATCCCAACCAGCAGGGCGGAGACTCCTGGGACAGCCAGCAGGCGCAGGGCGCGCAGTGGGGCCAGAACCCGAATCAGGCCGCTCAGGGTGGCGGCCAGCAGTCGGGCGGGTGGGGAAATCCCACCGGTGAAGAACCGCCGTTCTAGGGTTGTTCTTGCGTCGGGCTTGGCAGTATGTCAGGCCCGGCGCGTGACCCGCGGGTTACGCACTACTAGGCTAAAATCAAAGGAGGCCCCGGGGCAGGAACCCCGGGGCCTCACACCAACACCAGTTGAAAGGAATGGTTGGATATGTCGATCATATCAGCATCCGCCGCCAGCATGGCAGCACTGCACCTGGAGGTGATTCCCAGGTGAGTATTGTTCGGAACCGCCTGGCGCGAGAAGCGCAGTTCACGATGATCCCCAACGAGTTCCTGAGGGACACGCGCATCAGTAACGGAGCCCGCGGCCTGTTGGCGCAGATCATGTCCCATCGGGAGGGCTGGAGACTGTCCGTGGAGTCGTTGCAAGCGGCCACGAAGGAGGGCCGCGATGCCGTGCGGACGCAGCTCCGACAGCTGGAGGAAGCCGGGTATCTGGTCCGGGTTCAGCGCCTAGATTCCGGGAGGAAGTTCGCGGGGATGGACTACCACCTGACTGACCCATTCACCGGTGACGGTCACACCGGTGTCGGGAAACCCGTTGACGGGTTCTCCAATGACGGGCAACCCGCGACTAAGAAGACTATGTTCTTAGAAGACCAGGTTGAAGAAGAACATGGGGAAGAAAACCAACGTGACGCTAACGCGTCACAACCGGCGGCTACGCCGCCGTGCGTGCGCGCGAGCGACCCCGGCCCGGCCGATGACGCTGGAGAGCTGTTCAACCTGCAACCGGCCAAACGGAAGTCCACGCCGAAGGGCGGATACCCGGAGGAGTTTGAAGCCTGGTGGAAGGTCTACCCGAAGAAGGCCGACAAGCGGGCCGCGCTGAAGGCTTGGCGGGCAGCTCGGGAACGCACCAACCCCAGCACGCTCATGGCTGCGGCCGCCGCCTACCGTGACGACCCCAACCGCCGTCCCCAGTTCACGAAGAATCCCGCAACCTGGCTCAACGCCGACGCCTGGGAGAACGAAGCCCTCCCCGACCGCACCCCCGAATCCACGGCGCACGCTCAACGGCAGGCCCGGATGAGTGAGAACCTGGCCGTGTTGCAGCGGGCGATGGACCGCGATGCGGCGCAGGGCGCGCAGGTGTCGGACACGGTGGGGAGGCTGCTGGGACGATGACGCTCACCGAAATGACCGCGCTGCTCACGTACATGTCCGTGATCGACAACCGTTCCAACACCGACGATGCGGCCGCCGCTTGGCACCAGGTGATCGGAGACCTGCCGCTGGAGGATTGCAAGGCCGCGGTGGATGCGTTCCGGCGGGAGTCCGCGGACTGGATTCAGCCCGCCCACATTGCCCGCGGAGTCGAAGCGCTGCAGAAGCGCCGCATGAACGACGCTCTGGGGTTGACGGGGAGCCTGCACCTGACTGCCGCGGATGAGGATGCGCCGGACCTGGGCCGGTCCGCGCGGAAGCGGATCATTGCCGGGGCCCGGGCGGGGACGTTGAACCGTCGGGCATACCAGGCGTATCTGGACTCCAACCTGTCGTTTGCGGAGTTCGCTCAGTCGTGGCCGTCCCGTCAGGTGACCTCGCGGTGACGCGTAACCCGTGCGTTACGCACCCCGGGGCTCGCCGTAGGCGGGCTATCGGCCCGAATCCACCCAACTACCCACTCAACAATTTCTAGGCCCGCCTAGGGCCGTTTACGGAAGGAAACCGATCATGGCACAGAATCGCTGCAACGAATGCAAGAAAACCTGGAGCGGCCCCGATGCCCGGCACTGCCTGTTCTGCCACGAGACGTTCAGCTCGGAATTATCCGGCAACGCCCACCGCAAACGCCTGTCCCCCGAGGGCTTCTGCTGCACGACCGAGGGCCTGGTCTGGAACGCGAAGCGGGCCATGTGGCAGATGCCCGGCACCTGGACCCCGGAGGAGGCGGCATGAACCGCCGGATGACCCTGGCCACCATGCCCCTACTCACCCCGGCGGCACTGGAAGCCCTCCCGGCCGCGTTCCGGGAACGTGAGCACATGCTGGCCCGCGTCCGGCACGAGGACCGGGAAGCCCGCCGTTCCCGGCCGGAACCCCCGCAGCCCGCCACGGAGAACGAACTGCTCCGCCTGGAAATGGCCGTGTCCGACGCCCAGGCCCGCCTGGCGGCCGCACGGGCCGGAGTGGACCCGGACGCCGACGCCCACCTGTACCTGCTCGAAGCCGAACCGGCATGAAGCCCCCGGCCCGGGATCGGTACCTCAGGTGCGCTTGCGGTACGTCGCGGCAATCCTGCTCCATCCTCACCCGGGACCGCGGCCGCCCCTGCTGTACCGACTGCAATCACGAACCGCACGACAAGGAGAAGTGACCATGACCGCACAACTCGACCTCTTCACCGACACGACTGGATCACCGTTCGATGCGATCCGCCGGACCCGCCCGGACGGCACCGAATACTGGTCCGCCCGCGACCTCATGCCCTTGCTGGGATACGGGGCCGATTGGAGGAATTTCGCTGCGGCGATCAGCCGCGCGAGAATGACCGCTCAGAACCAGGGCCAACGCCCGGAAGACCTTTTCGGTGACGCCACCGAAAAGACCGGAGGCCGCCCGCGGGAGGACTTCCACCTAGTCCGGTTCGCCGCCTACCTGGTGGCGATGAACGGTGACCCGCGCAAGCCGGAGGTCGCCGCCGCTCAAGCATATTTCGCGGTGAAGACGCGCGAGGCGGAAGTGACCCCGCCCGCCCGGGAACTCACGGAAGACGAGATCGTCCACCAGGCCCTCCAAATCTCCGCACGTAAGGTCCGCGCGTTGGAGGCCACCGTGGAGGAACAACGCCCGAAAGTCGCGGCCTGGGACCACATCGTGAACAGCGCAGGGTCGTGGTCCTACGAGGAAGCCGCCAAGGTCATGTTCGATAAGAACATCTGCCGTGTCGGGCAGAAGCGCCTGGTGCAGAAGCTGGTGGATTGGAACTACCTGTATCGGGACTCCAAGGGCCGTCCGCACGCCCGGCAGGAGTACGTTAACCAAGGATTGTTCAAGCCGAAGGCGCGCGTGTACACGGACCAGAAAACCGGGGAAGTTCGAGAGTCGTCCGCGCCTCAGGTTCGGATCACCGGGAAGGGCCTGGACCTGATATTCCGACGGTTCCGGGAGGAAGCGGGCCAGTGACTCCCCCGCGGTTTGCCTTCACCATGCCAGTGAAGGAGACGCTGAACGCGAACGGCCGCCTGCACTGGCGGGCGGCCGTGACCCGGAAGCAGCTCATTGCGCAGCTCACCGCGGTGTCCGCGCGGGGCCTGAAGCCGGTTGGTCGGGCGACGGTGGTGTGTGGCGTGGTGAAGGCGACTCGGCAAGCGTATGACGCGCAAAATATGCAACCCTCCCTGAAGGCTGTGGTTGACCAGTTGGTGCGGATGGGTGTGCTGGATGAGGATTCCAACCGGTTCGTGACGGGCCCGCTGATCGTCCCGGCAGGGGTGGATCGGGGGCTCGCAGCGCGGGGCCCTGTGCCTCAGCGGCTCCGGTTCGAGGTGTCGCTGCTGCCGTACCTGGATGCGGAGGAGATTGTTTCCCGGCTGGCTTTGCCCTAGCCGTGCAATGTGTTATAGTATAAATATGAGCACGGGGGATGAGCCCCCGGCCAACCGATAGAAAGGCTCCAAGCCATGATCACCCTGAACGAACTCGCAACCCAGCTCGGAACCGTCGAAGAATCCGGCATCACCACCCCCGTCCGCTGGGACCACATCGCAGACTTCGACCAGACCCTCAACGCCACCGACGGCGGAGACACCGAAATCAGCGAAGACGACGCCGCCGCAATCCGCGAAGCCTGGACCAACTGACGCATAACCCGTTCGTTACACCCCGCGCCCACCCCGGGCGCGGGCACCCCAACCAAGAAAGGCGCACCATGACCACCGTGAAAGTCCCCGTACACGAAATCGGAGAAGGCCACCTAGGCCGCCACGTCACCCTCGAAACCGAGGAAGGCGAGAAGTCCGGAATCCTCGCCGCCGTCCTCATCGGCCAGTTCCCCGGCCAACCCCGCCCCCTCTACTCGCTCACCATCCTGGGAGAAGAAGCATTCGAGGGTGGCCCGGAGAGCATCAACATCCACCTGGACACCCTGACCGCACCCGACAGGGACATGACCGCGATGATCAGCCTGGAACGGCACCCGGCATGGTCGTGAACAGACAGACGGTGTTCGAGCGGGACGGCCGCCAGTGCCCGCATTGCGGCACCGGCTCCAACCTCAGCATCCAACACAGGCGGGGCCGAGGGATGGGAGGAGCGAAGGGCCTGGACGGCCCGGAGAACACCATCCTGCTGTGCTGGGAGTTCAACACCGCAATCGAATCCGACCCGGCCGCCGCCGACCTGGCCCGCCGCAACGGCTGGAAGATCGACAGGTTCGACCCCCGGCCCGCGGAAACCATCCCCGTCCTCGCCTGGGACGGCTGGAGGCTCCTCAACCCTGACGGCACCTACACGCTCTACACCCCGCCCGGCTATCAGCCGACCGGGTACGAGCGGCGGAAGGAGAACGCGGATGCGGATCGACCCTGAACACCGCCGAACCCTGTTCCGCTCCCCGGGCACGTTCCTCGGCGCAACCGTGGCCCGGGAACGCGGGAAAGCCTCCAGGATCACCTCGACAATCTGGACGTTCGGCTACATGTTCGGCGTGGCCGTGGCCGCTGCACTCGACCGCTACTGGCAAGGCGGCCGGTTCTGGAACAACCTCACCATCGTTCTGGCCCTGGCGGTCGGATACGCGGCTGCGCAACTTCTTGCTGAACGCATCACCCGGGACATGCTCTTGCAGGCCCGCGAACAAGGCCGGTGGGACATGCTCACCGGCTGCGAAGACCTCACCCCCACTGAACGGAGAAACCACAATGACTAACACCACCACCCCGCGCGTGGACCTGGCCGAACTCTGCCTGGCAGCCAACCAGGCATCCCGCGAAAAAGGCTTCTGGGACCGGGACCGCGAAGGCGCGCAGACCCAGCAGGAACAACACAACGAAGTCGGCATGAAGCTGGCCCTGGTCCATTCGGAACTGTCCGAGGCGCTGGAAGAACTCCGGTCCGGCAACGCAATGGATCACGTGTATCACCGCGAGGACGGGAAGCCGGAGGGATTCCTCCCGGAGATCGCGGACGTCATCATCCGCCTGGCCGACCTGGTGGGCAAGTACGGGCTGGAGACCGCCCTGGCCCAGCAGATCGGAGCCAAGCTGGCATACAACACGTCCCGCCCGCCGAAACACGGGAGGGAGTTCTGATGCCCGATTGGATCGTGCTGGCGGTGTCGCTGGCAGCAATGGGGGCCGCCGCCCTGGCCGCCCTGTTCTGGACGAAGTGAAGGAGACCGTCATGGGAATATTCGATCCGACCCCGG
This sequence comes from Brevibacterium moorei, assembly GCF_024580735.1. GTDB lineage: Bacteria > Actinomycetota > Actinomycetes > Actinomycetales > Brevibacteriaceae > Brevibacterium > Brevibacterium moorei. Next base: position 146,798 of record NZ_JANIJX010000002.1, read on the forward strand.
GGAAACCCTACGGGGCCTGCAAGACCTGCCGCCAGACCCTCCAGACGCGCGAGGCCGCTGACGAACACCTGTACGGGAATCTGGGCCACCGCATCCGGATAATGAACCCGACTCGCCAGCAGCGGATCGAACGGGGGCTGGAAACGGAAGTGATCATCGCTATCGCCCAGTTCACCCCTCCCATCGAAAAGCTGATCCAAGCGGGGCAGTGCACCCGGCAGGAGGCCGTGGACGCGCTTGAGGAACACCCGGAGTTCCAAGAGGCGGTGAGCAATGGCGAGTGACCTGCGCGGGGCCGTGTGGAGGTCGGAGTTCCTGAAGTCTTCGCGCCCGTGGATCGCGGATACGGGGCAGATCAGGCGTGGAATGCTCCTTCCGCCTCTGGAACCAACAAGGATCCAGAAGACCACCCGCCACCGGACTCATGCGGAGGCCCTGGCGGCTGTCTGCCAACTACTGAAGGAGGCGGCATGAGCCTGTTCACGTACGGCAGGGCCCACAACTGGTTCGCTTGGCATCCCGTGCGGGAGCGGGATACGTACCGGCTGGTGTGGTTGCGGGTAATGATCCGCCGCAGGGTGTTTGCGGATGTTCCAGGAGCGCCCGAGTGGTGGCAGTACCAAGACAAGCCGAAGGAGGCCAACCGTGGTGGCTGCTAGGCGGAGTGACCTGTGTGCGAACGGCTATCACGATGCGTGCCCGCAGGCGTACCGGATCGTGAAGGGTCAATTGAGCGCGAGTTGAAGAAGAAGTATCGACCGAATGAGGTGTCTGGAATATGACTGACGTGATCGCGGAGACGCTGGCAAGACACCAGTTCTCCGAATTGAACCGTGACTGGAAAAGCTGGACCTGCAATTGCAAGGCGAGAGTTTCGACTGCCTATCGAGCCAGGATCGCCCACCAAGCGGAGGCGGTGCGTGCCGCGCTGATGGGAGACGAGGCTGTGGAGCGGGTAGAGCGGGCACTAGATGAGCACCGCGTGGTGTCCGATGAGTGGGACCTGGAAACCGTGGCCGAGAGCGTCTTGGCCGCGCTGATCGGGGGCGACCGTGACGCCGTTTGATTGCCGGGTGACGGTCCCGAACGCTCGGGCCGTTGACTATGACGAGGAAACCGAGAGGTTCCTGGTTCACTCCCCACTATTCTACGGGGGCTCATGGATCGACAAGAACGATGTGAAGGAGAACGAGGGATGAGCTACACGAAAGAGGACTTCGCCCGGGCGAGGTTCGCGGTTATGGAGACCGAGGAAGCCGGGGAGGTTCTGCTAACCCGCGACCCTGATCCTGGGGTGAAATACCGGTGGCTAACAGCAAGCGGTGGTGCGTTTACGGATGCCGAAATGGCGGAGGGCCGATGCTATCCCGTGGTGGAGGCGGACCTGGTGATGAAGCGGCAGGCGCAGGCGTGGCTTGAGGTGCTGGACCACCCGGCCATGACCAACCTGGGGCGGGGTACGGGCATCGAGGGCGTGAAGCGTCGCCTGGACGAGCTGCAGGCCAACCAGCAGAAGCCGTTGCCGGAGGACTGGGAGCGGGCTGTTAACGCAGAGGCGCTCCTACGGCACGGTAGTGTAAACGCGGTAGCCAGAGTCGCATTTAGAAAAGGTGCCGAGTGGGCTCTGACCCGGTACAGCCAGCAGCCCGCCGACCTGGACCTGACGGAGTACCTACAGCAGGTCTGGGAGCGGGCGGAGCTGACCGAGGATGCGCCACCGCGCAAGGGCGATCTGGTGATTGATCGTTTGGAGCCTCGCGGATTCCACACGAGGTTTGCGGATTCCGATTGGCCGTCATCCAGCCGCCAGACCCGCGTGTACCGGCGTGCCCCGCAGAGGTCCAAGGAAGACGAGGCCCGGTATCAGAATCTTAAGGAAGCGCTGGACTCCTTCCCCGGCTGGAAGTCGTACACGACCGACGAGCTGGCCGACCACCTGGTGAGGGCGGTCAACGCATGAGCTGGTACCACGGCGGTATCCCCGGCCTGAAGCCCGGAGACCTGATTGAGCCCGGCCATGAACGCAAGCAGCATGACGGGTGCCCCTGGTGCGAGGCCCGCGCCCAGGGGGAGGCGTTCAATGGGATGGACGGACCCAGCCTGCACCCGGACCGCGTGTATGCGTCGTGCTCCCGCCTGTATGCCCGATTCCATGCCAGCCTGTACGGCCACGGTGACCTATACCGCGTGGAACCCATAGGCGTCTGGCGGGCGTCCCAGGAGGATTCCATGCCGTCGATTACCGCGCCTGCCTTCCAGGTGGCCGCGGTGTTGGACCGGGCTGTGGAGTTGACGATGACGGAACGCCGCCGCCTCACCCGCGAATGGCGGGAAGCAGACCGGGCCGCGGGCCTCACCGAACCACCGTTCGCATACCTGGAGGAATACAAGACGCTGGGACTGAGGCCCAGCTGAAAGGAGAACCCCGCATGGACGACTTCACCGGCCACGCTGAACGGTTCCTGACCGCCTACCCGAACCACTACGAGTACAGGCGCATCCTGAAGCACTGGGCTCACTGGTGCGCCGGGCGCGGTCTGGACCCGCTGGCAGTGTCCACGCTCGACATTGAAGCGTGGTCGGCGGAGGAGCGGGCGCGCGGCTGCGCACCATCCACGGTTGGCCGCGCGCTGGGGTGCCTCAGGTCGTTCTACGCCTGGGCGTACCGCTCCCGAGTCACCGCCGATGACCCGGGAGCGCACGTTCGAGTCCACCGCCGCCTACCGGTTACCGGGCGGGATTGGCTATCGGCCGGCGAACTCACCGCCTGGCTGGATACCGCCCGGGACGCCGACAGCATGGTGTATGCGGCGGGCTGCATGTTCGCGCTCAACGGCCTCCGCCGGGGTGACGCCCTCCAGTCCCAGCTGGAGGACGTGACCGTGACCGCGGGCGTTCCCGTGATCGTCCTGCCCGGCCGAAAAGCCTCCCGCGCGGACCGCCTGGCCCTGGCACCGCGGACCGTCGCCGCAATCCGGCTGCACGCTCAGGGGCGGGACGAGGGGCCGATCCTGATGGGCCTGCGCGGCCCGGTCACGGTGGATGAACTCTACTCCCGGATGGACGTCGTAACGAGAGCGGCGGGCACCGGCCGGACCGTGCGCCCCCACATGCTGAGGCACACGTTCGTCACCCTGTCGCAGGAGGCGGGAATCTCAGCGCGGGACACGGCGGCCAGCGCGGGATGGGTGTCAACCGCTCCCCTGTCCACCTACGACCGCGGCTGGAGGTCCGTCAAGAACGGTGCCGCGCCACGCCTCGACGCATGGCTGGAAACCCTGGTCGACCACCCTGCCTGAAAACCCGTCGAAATCGGCCGCTTGCCCAGTGAATAGCTGGGTCGACAGGTCCGCGAAAACGCCGCCCTCCACCCTGTCCGGGGTGGAGGGCGGCACTATGTGAGGAGACGACAATTCGAGGAGTGGCAGCATGGCTATTGAGTACGGGTTTGTGACGGGCAGGGCAGTCCGCCCGAACGGGGAGGATCGGGACGGGGACAGTCTCCCGGACCCGACCCCAGCGGCGGGGCATGTCCTGTTCACGCCGGTGGTGCCGTCCGCGCAACTGGCCATGCCGCCGGTGACGGTCGTGCGGGATTCCATCGTCTGCCCCTACGACCCCACGACGGGCGTTCTGCTGGGCGGGGACGGCCGGGCTGGCGTGTGGCTCATGGTCGGCCTGTACGACGTGGAGTTCCGCATGACGGACGGGACCGTACCGGGATTCCGTATCCGCGTGGAGGCGAAGCACACGGCCGCAGACCCGCTGCAACTTCCGTTGGCCGCACCCATTGAGCCCACGCCGGAGTTCAAGCCGGTCGTGAACGAACAGGTGTACCTGGATACGTTGGCCGCGCGGGATGATGCCCGCCGGGCCGCGGACCGGGCTGAGGCGGCCTATGTGAACGTGGACGGCGCCGCTCAGGCGGCGGCCCGCGCGGAGGCTGCGGCCGATACTGCCAAAGCGGAGGCGGATGGAGCGCGGGCTGCGCGCACGGCAGCTGAGACGGCGCAGGCCGCCGCCGATGAGGCTGTGGCGCAGACGGGCGCGGACCGGCAGGCTGTGGGCCAAGCGCGCACGGACGCGGCCGCCGCCGCAACTATGGCCCGAACGAACGCGGAAGACGCCGCTGAAAGCGCCGAACGGTCGGAGACCGCCGCCGGTACGGCCACCGGTTCCCGGGATGCGGCCGGGGAATCCGCTACCGCAGCAGGGCAGGCAGCCGTGGCGGCGCAAGACCATTCCGCGTCCGCCGGTACCGCGCGCACCGCCGCTGAGACCGCGGCCGTGCAGGCGCAGAAGGTGGCGACGGCGGCCGCTGGTTCGGCGGATGAGGCGGGAAGCAGCGCGGAGACGGCGGCGGGGGCTGCAACTACCGCGGGCACGGCAGCGGGCCGCGCTGAGACCGCGCAGGGGAAGGCGGAGACGGCCGGGAACGATGCCGCCACCCAGGCGGGTGCCGCAGGGAAAGCGCGCACTGCCGCGGAGGCTGCGGCCGGGTCTGCCGCTACTGCTCAGGCGGCCGCAGAGACCGCGAAGACCGGAGCCGAAGACGCCCGGGCCGGGGCTGAGTCCGCCGCCGACACCGCGGGGACGGCCAAGACGCAGGCGGAGACCGCGCGTGCCCAGGCGCAGACGGCGAAGGAGGGCGCTGACACGGCGAAGTCCGGGGCCGATACCGCCAAGGCGGCCGCGGAGACTGCGCGCACGGGATCGGAGGCCGCGCGGGATGCTGCGGTGAAGGCGCGACAGGGCGCGGAGGCCGCGCAAGCAGCCGCGGAGGCTGCGACGTTGGCCCTGGGGACGCTGGAGCAGTTGGAGGCCGGGACGGACACGGAGCCGCGCGTGTGGTCGGCGGACGTGCTGGCGGCGTTCATGCGGGGGTTGGTGGCAGGGGAATGATTTTGCCTCCCCGCGTGCATTCTGTTATAGTATAACTATCAACACCAAGGGGGACGGCCCCCGGAAAGGAAACACCATGAACGACCACACCGGCATGGACCTAGACGAACTGATCGGCGTCATGAACGTCAAGGCCTACAACATGGGCAAGGCATTCGCCGCCGGAAACGACGACCTGGCAGACCAGCTCTCCGCGGAAGTCTCCAGCATGGAAGCGGAACTGAAGCGCCGCTTCGCAACCCGCAACTGACGCATACCCCACCCGTCATGCCCCGGGCCTCGCGCCCGGGGCACCGAAAGGAATCAGCCATGAACCTCAACACCTACATCGCCCCCGTCACCCACCGCATCGCCCAACTGGTCAACAGCACGCCCGGCAACCTGGCCCTTAACCTCAACATCGAAGGCGACGTCATCAGCGTCGAAGACACCACGGCCGGATTCGTTCCCCCGCGCCCCGCAGGAACGTTCCTGCACATCCAGGGCCGCCGGAACACCATCTGGGGCCCCGCCAGCCTCCGTCTGGTCCAGGACTGGATCGACGCCGAACACCACGCCCTTGACCTCGAACAAGATGGCGAAGACCGCGCCCTTGCACGCGTCTCCTTCCTGGAAATTCTCGACCTGGAACGCCGCAAAGCTGCCGCCTGACCCTCCCGAATACTCACGGCCCGGCCCGCCAATGCCCGGGCCCCACCCGAAAGGACCAACCGACCATGACCCGCCAACTCTGCGGCTCCAACGACCACACGCCCGGCCACTGGCTCCACTGCCACACCTGCCAGCAAATCAGGCTGGAACTCCCCCACCCCGCGCTGAACCTGACCCTCACCGACGCCCGCCGCCTGTACGCCGACCACCGCACCCAGGGCCTCCCCGAAGTTAGCATGTCCCGGCCCCGCATCCACCGGGAGGCAATGGACGACGTGAACGCCCTGGTGGAATCCATCCAGGTTGAAACCGTCCGCGCGGTCATGAACGCCGCTGAGGCCCGCATCCGGGAAGCCCGCCAGGAGGACGCCGACATGTATCAGGCGAAGCTGGCGGAGGAGCGCCGCCTGAACCAGGAACGCCTGGAACGCATCCAGGCCGACCACGCAGAAGCCCTGGGCCGCGCGGAACTGAAGCGGGCCGGGGACATGATGGCCGCATTCGACGCCGGACGTGACGCCGGACGCCAGGCCGCACAGCTGGAGGCCCGCGCATGAACATCCTCCAGGCGGCGCTGAACCGCCACGAGACCAAGCGTGCAAACGAGTACGGAGCAATCACCTGCGGCTGCGGCATCCAGACCGGCATCGAACCCGGCCGCCCCTACATCACGGATATTCCTGCAGGAACCGTCCCCGACCTCGAAGGCACCGCGGTCACCGGCCGCAGGAACCACGCCCTGCACGCGGCCCACGACACCGCAGAAAACCTCCGCGCAAGCGCTAAAGCCGCCCTGCAGGAGTACTGGCCGAACGCCCACCCGGACCGGCCCTGGCAGAACCTCTCCCCCACCGAACAACAGGTGTACGTGAGGCGCGCGCAGATGTTCGTGGACTTCCTCGTCGCATTGGAGGACCGCGCATGAACCTCCAACTCCTCGACCTGGACGGCTCCGAGCACATGCACTTCTGCGAGTGGCCGTGTACCGGCGGTTGGTATCCGCTGCAATGGGTGGAGCCCGTCGGCGGGTTCGTCTGCCGGAACCCGAACTGCAACCACATGATCGACCTCGACATGGCCCTCAACCACCCGGAACGCTACATCGTGTTGCGGGACGGACGCCGGTACACGCCGGAGGCCACCCGATGACCGCCGCCGACAACCTCCAGGCTGTTATGGACCTGCACCAGCCGGTGATGGAGTTCGAGTACTGCATGGCCGCGATCTTCCCGCCGGAGGGCCCCTGCCCCGTCCCGGACTGCCAGCACGCCACGGACCGGTGGGGTGACGTCATCCACCAGAATGTCCAGCTTGGCCAGCTGTGCCAGACGTGTCGGGATGACGACGGCCAGCCCGTCCCCTACCCGTGCCCGACCGCGGCTCTGGCCTCCGGTATCCCGCCCGCAACCCCGACCGCGGAACCGGTCCCGGCCCCGTACGTCCCCCGGCTCGCGGTGGTGCAGCATGACTGACCCGCTGGAAGGGGCCGTCCTCATCGGCCGAATCACCATCGACTACCACGCCACCACCGACGGTGACCTGGTAACCACCTACGACTCCACCGGCGACATGCCCGTGGTCACCCAACTCGGTCTCCTCCGCATGTGCGAGGACACCATCCTGCAACCCGAAGAAGGAGACAACGAATGAACGCCCAACAGATCATCGACAAGGCCGTCCGCAAGGCCGTGAAGAAGTCCCAGCCCGGCACCGAAGTGGTGTCGTGGGTAGCCGTCATCACCGGCGTGGGCCCCGGGGAGAACCTGCCGATGGGAATCTACGCGGAACACACCATGACCGGCGACCAGGTATTGCAGTTGTGCGCCAACGCCCTCCAGACGTTCGGGGAACCCGAGACGGGGGCCAACGATGAGCGCTGAAACGATCCTGATCAAACGCCGCATCACGTCCGCCCGGGAGTGGCTGGAAGAACTCATCGAGGAGTTCCAGCAGGTCGAAGACAAGCCCGCCCTAACGCCGGACGACGCCCGCACCTACCGCGCGGCCGTTGCCATACAGCAGCTCCGCGCCCGCTGCGAGGACGGTGAACTGTGACCCCATACGAAACGCTCATCGCGGCACGCAACGAGCTTGAAGGCTGGTACGAGTCAACCGCCGTGTTCAGTCCGTTCCCGTGGACGGCAGACGGCTGCTACGTGCAGGACAGCTTGGGAGACGTCGTGGACCCGGACTGCAACCACGCGGAACTCCTCCTCATGCTCACGGCCGCAGCCCCGTACATCATCAACCAGCTCGACTACGCCGCCAGCATCGCCCAATACTCAACCGCTCCCGTCCCGCCCGGAAACACCCTGGACATGGCTGAAGCAATCCTGAACGCCCTACCGAAAGAAGCACGCCAGTGACTGACCTGCAATACCGCCACACCATGACCGTCACCGACCTGGGGCACTACGGCGACGACGCCACCATCGCCTCCGACGCCCGCACCTCCACAAAAGGCTTGGAGGGTCACACGACCGGCTACGAGAACATGGTGGGCACCCTCTGGAGCGAGGGCCACGTGTCCCCGTTCGATCACGCATTCCTGAAGATCGGTCTGGAGGTGCCCACGTTCGTCCGCGACCAGCTGGTCCGCCACCACTCCGCCCGATTCTCCATCGAATCCGCCCGCTACCGCACCCTTCAGCCAGTCTTCTACCTCCCCCCAGCAGGCGCGCCACTAGCGCAGCAGGGCCGCGCTATGGACTACCAGCGCACCACCCTCCCGGAAGACGCCTACCAGGCCGGAATCACCGCCACCCGGGCCGTGCACCAGGCCGCGTGGGACGCCTACGAAACCAAACTGAACCTCGGCTGGTCGAAGGAGCAGGCCCGCGGAGTCCTCGGCCCGGACCACTACATCGCCATGATCATGTCCGCCCGCCTCCGAGACTGGCTGTTCATCCTCACCGCCCGCACCGACCCCCACGCCCAGTACGAGACCCGGCAGGCCGCCCTGCAGATCGAAGAGATCATCGCGGAGCACTTCCCCGTCGCCCACCGGGCATGGCAGCAGGCCACCGCCCGCACCGACCTCACCCGCCAATACCACGCCGCCCTACACCAACTGGAGGCCGACGAATGAGCCGCAAACGCGGAACCTACATACCCCACCCTGACCCGTACGTGAGGAAAGTCTGCGGATACTGCGGGCAGGCAATGAACCCGCACCCCGGAGAAACCCGCTCCGCCTACGGCCGCCGCAAATACTGCAACAAGACATGCCGCACCGCAGCCGTCCGCGCCCGCCACGACCGCATCTTCCCTCCGAAGCCCTGCGAGACCTGCGGAACCCCACTGAAGCCCCGCCCGAAGGAGAACGGAGCCCAATTCGGGAAACGCCGATACTGCTCCCCCAAATGCGCCGGAACGAACCGCCGGGACGACTCCATCAACGCCCGATACCGCGACACCACCCCCGCCACCAACGACCCCGCGAAAACCTGCGCTGTGTGCGGCGATCACATGCCACCGAAACCCGGCGACACCCAATCCATCTACCAACACCGCACCCATTGTTCACCTCAATGCGTAGGGAGGGCCGGGCAGGCCGCCTACAGGGCCAAACTCGGCCTCCCACCACTACCCCCACCCGACCGCCAACAGCCCGCTGAAGGCCCCACGGACTGGGCCGCATACTTCCAGACCGACGACTACCGCCAAACCGTCAACCACTACCGCCAGCAGGCCCGCGCATGAACCCCGGCTGGACCGTCGAAACCACGGTGGAAGTCAAACCCATCCACGACACCATCACCCACACCGGCGGCACCGAATGCCCTTGCGGCCCCACCGTCGAACACCAGGGCGAGGGGACAATCCTCACCCATCACAGCCTCGACGGCCGCGAACAAACCGAATAGGAGACACCAACATGGCACTCATAGACACCCCCAACGGGAAACAAATCATGGCCGAAGACCCCCACGGAAACCTCATCCCCATACCGCCGCCCAACAACCCCCGCGGCTACACCCTCAAAGAAGCCTCAGCGCTCATAGGAGGAGTCCCAACCCGCTGGATACGCGACACCATCGACAGAGTAGAAACCGGCCAAGAACCCTTCCAGCTCGACGGGAAACGCAAATACGTCACCCGCGCAACCCTCGAAGAACTACTATCCGACGCCTGCTGGATCGTCCGATACCTGTAACCCAACCCCTCAACGTCCCGGGCCCGGAGAAACCTCCAGACCCGGGACGCCCTCCATCCCGCAACCCTCCAGACCAGCCACCTCCCACCCAACCACCAACCCCCGCGCCACCCTGAAACCAAACACACAAGAGACCGGGACAGGAGACCCCCGTGACCAACACGAAAAACAGCAACGCCCCCACCCTCAAAACCGAAGCCGTCCCACTCGACTCCCTCACCCCCTGGCCCGGCAACGCCCGCCGGGGTGTCGTCTCCGGAGTGAAGGAATCCATGATGGTCAACGGAGTGTTCCAGCCGCTGATCGTGCAGAAGTCCACCCGGAAGATCATCGCTGGAAACCATCGCTGGCAGGCGTTGGTGGAGCTGCACGGGGAGCAGCCGGACAAGTTCGGGCCGACCGTGGACGTGATCATGATCGACGTCAACGACACCAGGGCGTCGAAGATGAACCTGGCCGACAACAAGACCTCCGACGACGCCACCTGGGATAATCAGGCACTCCTGGATCAACTGCTGCTGCTGGACGGGGACGATGACCTGACTGGCACAGGGTTCGCGGATGATGACCTCAGCGACCTCCAGGCCCTCATGGAGAACGACTTGACCCTGGACGACTTCCAGACTGGGGGCGACGAAGACGGGCCGGAGGATGCGGGAGCTGCGGGCGTCGAATCGACTGGGATCACGGACGATGGCAGCCGCATGAACGACGAGCAGCGCATCATGATTCTCAACCTCCCCGTGGCGGCGTTCACCTGGCTGGACGACCAGCTGATCGACCTGTCGGAGGAGTACGGGACCGACTCGAACACGTGGACGATCATCACGGCAATCGAACGCCTCACCGGCAACGCTTGCCCCGTTCACCAGGACGACCACGCGGAGGGGGCGGCATGACGGCGCTCAGTCTCGGAGAACGGACGGAAGTACAAGCGTCCCGCGTCCTCACCTCGGACGCGGCAAGCGCCCTCGTGGGCACGCCCGTAGGAACAACCCTGACGCCGGGCTTCAAGTCCCCGCGGCCCGGAACATACACGGCCGTGGTTGACGCGGAGACCGGCGACGATATTGCCTACGTGACCCGCCTCCCGGAAGACCGCCGGAAGGAACTCCGCGCGGCCCTCCTCGGGTCGGACAAGATCATGTCCCGGCAGTTGCGCGGCAAGGGCGCAATGGTCGGCAAGGGCGCATCGTTCGGGTTCATGCCGAAACGCCCCATAGCCGGGAGGGAAGCCTGTTCAGCGTCGATCCTCTCCGGACGCATGCCGCAGATTCAGGACATCTTGGACCGCCTGGCCGTCGATCTTGCCGAGCAGTTCGCGGAGCTGAACCGGTCCCAGTTCGACGCTGATTCGGCGCTGCTGGGTGAGTCGATCCTGAACGACTGGCGTCTGGGAGAGAAGTCCCTCTGGACGTCCGGCGTCATCAACCAGACGACCACGCTCCCCTACCACCGGGACGGCAACAACTTCGACACCTGGAGTGCCATGCCGTCGATCCGGTACGGCATGAACGGCGGCCACCTCCACCTCCCCGAATACGACCTCACCCTGCCAATCGGAGACGGCGACGTGTCATGGTTCTTCGGGAAGAAAGTCGTCCACGGCGTCACCCCGATGCAGCCCCGCCCGGGGAAGAAGGATACGGCCTACCGGTACACGTGCGTGTTCTACGCCCTCCAGGGGATGAAGAACTGCCGCACATACGCGGAGGAGACGACGCAGGCCGCCGCCCGCCGGACTGAGCGGGAACGCCGCATGGCAGCAGAAGCCCGCGAACAGCTCGGCCTGAACAAGGAACAGGCGTGACAACCGCGCTTGCGAAGGTGAACGCGAAAGCGCTGGGAGACCTATCGCGCTTCACCTACAACCAGATCACTTCACGCGACATTGACCCCCTGTACCCGATCCTGGCCCGCCTGATCGACACGACTGGAGCGAGCCGGGAACAAGCCGCATGGCTGTGCGTCCACTATCTGACGTTCTACAACATCGCCTCAGCGCTGGAAGTCTGGCTGACCTCCAACATGGGCCCGGCCGCGCAACCGCCCAGGAAGCTCCCCTGCGCGACGGAACGACGGGGCAACAGGGCGGAATCCGTCCTGCTTGCGAACATGCGCGGTTGGGTGAACTCCGCCCGCGCGGCCGGGTCTCTCAACACGTTCCTGTTCGACGGCCTCCCGACCTCCCGCGCTGAAGCGTGGCGCGAGTTCCGGAGGCGGGTCGAATCAGTGCCGGGGAATGGCCGGTGGGCGAGCTACAAGTTGGCGGAAATCGCGCTGGAAGTCCTCAGCGCCCCTTTCGCTATCGGAGACATGGCGCACAAGGACTCATCCGGGCCCCGGAAGGGAATGCGGTTGATCTTCCCGAACGCGCCCACGGGGAACTCCGCGGAGGACGTTGCGGAGCTTGACAGGCTGGGCCGCCGGATAACCTCCAGCTTGGCGGAGAGCACAGGCCTGCCGGTGAGAGTGGAGCACGCGGAGACGATGCTGTGCGACTTCAACGCCCTCACACACGGGGATTACTACACCGGTCGGGACATTGACGTGATGCTGTCGGTAACACTCGCAGCGCCCGAACCAATGCGCGGCATGATCCTCCAAGCCCGCCACGAATCACTCCCCCACGCGTACCTCGGAGAACTCAACGGGTGGACCGGCCCCGACAAGGCCCGCAAACGCGTGTTCAAGGAGACCGGGAAGCTGGTGACACGATGACCGTCCACCTTGACGGCATGGGCTGGCTCGGAAGCACCCTGGCCGTCAACCTGGAACGCAACGGCATTGACTTCACGTGGAGTGACATTGATTCCTGGCGGACAGCCTGGAGGGCTTCCAACGGTGTCGTATACCCCGACGGTGACCCGCTGGCAGTTCGCGGACTGGAAGCGTGGGACCGCTGGTATGCGCAGGGCCTACTCCCGGAGTCTGCCGCCTGCCGGGCCGCGTTCGGATACACCCAGGTCACCGTGCCCCACGGCGGAACCTATCGGCCGCTGGAGTTCTGGCCGGGCGTGAAGCGCGCCCCGGGATTGTCGGCGTACATCGTCAACGTGGCCGCGGTCGTGAAGTGGGCGCGCTCCAGATACTCGGACCGCAGGCGGGACTCTGCGCCGGAAGGATCGCTGGAAGTCGTCGCCCGGGGCAACGGGCGGATGCTGAAGCGGTACGTGTGGGGCTGGACCGCGCGAGCCCGGATCAAACTACCCGCCGAAGCGCGGGCAGTCATCGACTCCGGGGCCGGTCTGGAGCTGTACGGCCTGGTCAACAAGTTCGAGAAAGTGCATGTGACGTCCATCCCCGGCGAACCCGGCCAGTTCAAGCTGGGAACGTCGTCCCGGCCCGGAGTGTCGAACCGGCGGCCGGAAGCAGCGCTGAGGGACTTCGCCAAGCGTGTAGGCCAGGCCGAAACCCTGTTCCCAGGATTGACCGTCTTAGACGCCGATTCGCCCGTTGAGGGTTGGCGGCCGTTCCCAGCCCGGCCTGACTACACGGTTAGGCGCGCGCCCAGCGGGATCGAACTTCCCAGCGCGGGATCGTCTGGAGTCCGTCTAGCGCCCGTCATCGTGCAATCGGCGCTGGACCTCATCGGTGAAGCGGAGGCGAAGAAATGAGCCTGCATATCGAGGGCATGGGGTGGATCGGTTCGGCGCTTGCCCTGCAGTTGGCGGCGCACGGGATCGAGTTCACCTGGAACGACAACGACTCACCCGTGACCGCCTGGAAGGCGACGAACGGTGTAGTAATGCCAGACGTCAAACCGCGCTACGTCCAGAACAAGCGCGCCTGGGACGTTTGGGCGCGGTCGGGTATCTTCCCGAAGGGGACCGTCACCCCCGCGGTGTTCGCCTTTTTCTCGAAGAAGCCCCCGCAGTACGCCAAATACAAGCCCGTCGAACTATGGCCCGGAGTCAAGTGCACTCCGCCAAGCGAAACGACGTACATCGTTGACGTGCCTGCGATTGTCTCCAGTACGCGGGAACGGTTCGCGGGCCGCCGCCGGGATTCCGCGCCTGAGGGATCGACAATCGCGGTGGCTCACGGTTTCTCCTCCCGGACAGTCCGGCTCGAATGGGGGTGGACCGCGCCCGCGCGGTTGACGCTCCCCCCGGAAGCTCAGGACGCGTTGGACAGGGTTGGAGGGCTCCAGCTGTACGGACGACCTCAGCGGTCTGTCGTCGCATACGCAACGTCCGTCCCGTCCAAGCCCGGGCGGTTCCTCATCGGAACCTCCCGCATTCATACTCCCCGGCGTCACCCGGATACGGCGCTGAGGCATCTCGGACAACGCATCGAGCAGCTACAGACACACTTCCCCGGCGTCATCGTTGAGGAGGTCGGTGCGCCGGTTGAGGGCTGGAGGCCGTACGGGGCAGACCCGGATGATCTGACGCCGCTGAAGGCCGGGCGGCGCATCATTGTTCCCCCGGCTCATCATTCTGGCGTCCGTGCTGCGCCGGAGATTATCGGCGGAATGCTGAAGGCGTTGAAGGTGACGACGTGAGGCGGCGGGCGGTGTACCTGATTGGCGGGCCGGGGACGGGCAAGTCTACGACGGTCCGGCATGTGCTCAACGGGGTGCGGTTGGACCCGCCGGACGCGGCCGGGGATGCTTGGCCGCTGCTGAAGGTCCAGCCGTTCCGGGGCCGGTCGGGCGCGTATCTGGGAGTGCGCGGGGGCCGGTTCCCGGGGACGGATCGGCTGAGCATGGCGGTGTCTCCTCAGGCGGTGGAGTGGGCGTTGTCGAACCGGGTTCCGGAGATTGTCGTGGGTGAGGGCGCGCGGTTGGGTACGGCGAAGTTCTTGGCGGCGTTGTCGTCGTCGTGTGATCTGTTGGTGGGGCATTTGGTGGCGGCGGAGTATGTGACGGCTGAGCGGTTTGCTGTGCGGGGGTCGGCTCAGTCGGATTCGTGGGTTGCTGGGAGGGTGACGGCTGCGGCGAATGCTGCGCAGGATTTGGAGGGTGCTGGGGTTCGGGTGTTGGAGGTGGATACGTCGGCGGCGGGGCCTGGTGAGGTGGCGGCGGTGTTCCGGGATCATCTCAGGTTGGGGTGATTGGCGGGCCTCCGGATTTGTTTTCTACCGTTGACTACGGTAGAATAAAGGTATGAAAGGAGGTGAACATGACATGGGATGAGATACTCAACCACCTCAGCCAAGCCGCCGGAATCATCTCACTCGGATACGTGATCTACTCGGATCAACGGAACCGGAGAGAAGACAAGAAGCGGAAGGACGAGGAGGATAACGAGTAAACAGAACCCCCCGCCCGGAACTAGACCAATTAGCTCCGGGCGGGGCCTCACCCCAGGATAGGACAATGAACAACATGAAACCAGCAGCACTAGCCGCAATCACCTGCACCCTGGCAATCGCCTGCACGACCGCAGACCACACGGCCCTCAAGGTCGTCTTCGCCGCGGGAGCCATCGTCACGGCCGTAGCGTCGATCCGCGCAGCCAACGCGGAACGCAAGGACCACCGGTGATCCACTACCTGTCACTAGCCGACGTGGCCGCCCGATTGGGCCTAGCTGACTCCCGGAGCCTGTCGAAGTATCAGCTCCCGGAGCCGGATGCGAAGATCGGGCGGGCGCGGGGGTGGCTCCCGGAGACCATCGACCGGTGGAATGCCGGGCGGCCTGGTCACGGTGGGCGGCCTCCGAAGTCGGAGTGAGGGGACGGCCGGGCGGACAGTGGTTCGCCCGGCCGCTTTACCTCCAGCCGTGCAATGTGTTATAGTATAAACATAAGCACGGGGGAACGAGCCCCCGGCTAACCGGGAAGGAACCCGCCATGACCGCGAAACTCACCGCCGCAGACCTCAAGACCGCGCTCAACACCATTCAATCCAAAGACTTCGCCGGATACACACTTTCCATGCACGAAGGTGAAGTCGTGTCCCTCATGACACTTGCGTACGTCCTCGAAGTAACCCCGCAGAAAATCGCAGCAACCGCCAAGCGTCTCGGCTTGGAAGTATTCGCACCGCACGGCCACCAGAACAAGGAAGCAAACTTCAAGGCCGTGAAGGTCGAATCCATCAACGCACTGTAGCGTAGCAGCCGCACGCAGGGTATCCGCTCGTCCGAGCCGGACGGCTTAACAACCCGGGCCCCGGACCAACTCAGGTTCGGGCCCGGCCCGTGTAGGCTGAAAACCACCACCCCAACCCGCAAGGAGAACGACACCATGAGCACCCCCACCCCGCGCGAACCCGGGATCAAGTACGACACCAAGGTCATGAACCTAATCGTGCAAGACCGGAAAGACCGGAAGAAGTACGAGAAGATGTTGGAGAAGGGTTGGGAGGTCGAACTGGTGCAGCCCCGCCGGTTCTGGCGCGGTTCCACCTACACGTTCCGCCGCCGCAAAGGCTGAACACATGGGATAATCGGGGGTATGGCACCCATCCCGGAACCCCGCGAATACACTACCGGCGACATAACCTGGCTGGCCGAACTAGCCGCCCCAGTAGACACCATCGCCACCCGATGCGGCCGCACCCCCGAAGCCCTCGCCGCCGCCTACGAGTTCAACCAGCGCCTCCGAGACCGTCGCGCGAAGGCCGTAGATACGCGACACGCGCTGAACCGTCAAGCCTGGTAACCAGCCTCCAGCGGTATCCTGACGTGTAACCCGTTCGTTACGCGCCAGGAGACCGCCGTGAACCAACGCACTGTCGAACCATCGTGGATGCTGTGCCCCGCCTGCACCCGCACCACCTACCAACTCATCCGCCCCACCTGCGTTATCTGCCAGGGCGCGGGCTGGCTCCGACTCGGAGACCCTGCCCTGTCCATCTACGACCCGGAGACCGTGGCCACCGCCGTCCGGTACGCGCTGGAAGCCTACGCCCGGGACATTGCCGCGGACATGCACCTGAGCATCCCCCGGCAGACCCTCCTCTCAGCCGCGCTGGGCAACCTGATTGACGCGGGCCTGCTCTGGGAGGAGACCAGCCGCCCGGCCCCGCCGAAGTTCGATACCGCCCGGGAGCTGGCGGAGCACGTCACCGGCGTGCAGTTGACCCTGTTCGACATGAACGTGTCCGACCCTGCCCTGCCCTTGTACGCGTACACGGAGGAGGACCGGCCCCTTGCGCGCGGCCTCCCCGTCCTGTCCGCGTCCGGACACCCGTCCGCCCTGTCCATGCTGGCCGACCCCGCGGACCCGCTGGGAGACACCCGCCGGGACGCGCGGGAGCACCGGTACCGGCTGCAGCGCGCCCGCACCCTGCTGGACGCCCACGCCGGGGCCGCTGGCCACCGCCGCCGGAAGGTGGCCGCCTGATGGGAGGACGCGGACGGCCGAAGCTCGACACGAACAACGAGATGCGGGCGCAGAAAGCCCTACAGCTGCGCGCCAACGGAGCCACCTACGACCAGATAGCTGAAGCCCTGGGGTGGAAAGACCGCTCCAGCGCCTACATGGCCGTGAAGAAGCTCCTGAAGCGCAACGAGGTGGAGGGCGTGGACCAGCTGCGCCGGGTGGCGCTGGAGCGGTACGACAACGTGTTCCGCCAGGCCGCCAGCATCCTCAACGCGACCGAGAAACACACGGAGATGACGGAGGACGGGGTGGAGACGAAACGCATTCCCACCCACTCCCCCAAGGACCGCCTGGCCGCGGCCCGGCTGATCGTCCGCACGCAGGAATCCGTGAACCGCATGATGGGCGTCAACGTGGAGCCGGAGGCCGCGCAGATCACCACGCGGACGATCATCGTGGAGGCGGAGACGCTGACGAACAACATGGCGCACGCCCTCACCGGAGCTCCAGCGTCCGACGATGATGACATCATCGACGTGGTGGTGGATGAGGATTGACGGCCACCCTGACGCGGGTTGAGCGGCCGGTCATTGTCCCCACGGAGAAACAACGGCTGGCGCTCAGCTTGGACGTGGACGAACTCCTGTTCGGGGGTAGTGCTGGCGGCGGGAAATCGTATGCCCTGATAGCCGCCGGGTTGCGCATGTGCCGCCTGGTGCCCGGCTCAGCGGTCCTCCTGCTCCGCCGTACCCACCAGGAACTTCACGAGCTGCGCCGTCGTATTGGCGAGTACGCGACCGAAGCGACGTTCAACAAGGGCGAAGCGATCTTCTACTTCCCGAACGGCTCGGAGTTCCGCCTGGGGCACGCTCAGTACGACGACGACGTGCAGAAGTGGCAGGGCGCGGAACTCCAGCTGTTGTTGGTGGACGAGCTGACCCAGTTCACGAAGTACCAGTACACGTACCTGCGGGGCCGCCTCCGCGCTTCCGGGACCGTCCTGCAGAAGATGAACGAGCTGGGTATCAGGCCGCATTCCCTGGCGACGGCGAACCCGGGCGGTATTGGCCATGCGTGGGTGAAGCAGCGGTTCATCTCCCCCGCGCCCGCCTTCCAGCGGTTCCGGACGCAGACGGGCACCGTGCGCGCCTACGTGCCGTCACGCCTGACGGACAACCCCCACCTGGACCAGCAAGCATATTTGCAGGCGTTGTCGGGCCTGGACCCGGTGATGCGGCGGGCTATGATCGAAGGCGACTGGGATATCCTCCTGGGTTCCGTCCGGTTCCCGCAGTGGCGGCGGGACTTGCATGTGGTGGAGCCGGAAGACTACCCGCTGGAGCTGGTCGGTCATCCGCGGGCGGTCGGCGTGGACTATGGCGTGGCTGATCCGTTCGCGGCCGTGTGGGGTGCGCTCATGCCGGATGGCACCGTGGTGATCTATCGGGAGCTGATGGAGACGGACATGACGGCCAGCCAGCAGGCGCAGCTGATCTTGGACTCGGAGGCGGAGGGTGAGCGGGACCGTGGGCGTCCGGTGCCGGTGGCGGCCGACCGGTCCATGTGGAATCGTATGGGCAATTCGGGGGCGAAGCTCGCGCCCGGTTCTGACGCGCCCGACAAGGGTTCAATCGCGTACGAGTATTACAAGCGTTTTGGCGGGCAACTGCACCGCTCCAACTCCGACCGGCTGGCCGGGTGGGCGATGATAGACGAGCTGTTGCGGCCCCGGCCGTGCGAAGGATCGTGCGGGCGGGAGGACTGCCCGGGGCATCCGCGCCTGGTGGTGTATTCGACGTGCGTGAACGTGATCCGCGATCTTCCATCCCTGCCGCGGGACAAGCGGAACCCGGAGGACGCGGCAACGCATAACGTGAATGACCACGTGCCTGACGCCTTGCGGTATTTGGTGATGGAGTTGGTGTTGCGGGGGCAGCGGCGGTCGTCGTTGGAGTCTGTGGCTGGTCGGCGGGAGCGGGTTCGGTCGGTGTCGGCGGGGTTGCGGGATCGGGGGTTTTGACCCGGGTTTTGCCTCCCGCCGTGCAGAGTGTTATAGTATAACTATCAGCACGGGGGATGAGCCCCCGGCAACGCGAGCAGAAAGGCTCACACCATGAACACCGCCTACACCCCCGGGATCACCACCGCCGCCGACCTCATCGAACCCCGCGAATGGCTCTGCAAGATCGGCGACCGCGAGTTCACCGAACCCGTCTTCATCAAGACCTGCCACCGCTCCAGCGACTACATCGTCCACCTGTACGGCGACGTGTTCATGGACGTTCCCGCGGAAACCCCCGTCACCCTGGCGCACCTCACTCCGACCCACCCCTACTTCCACAACGTCCGCAAGTACTGATCCCCATCACTCCCCCGGCGGGGCCGCGAACAACAGCGGCCCCGCCCCCTCGAAAGGAACTACACACCATGACCAACCTGGAGACCATCACCCGAACCGCCCGCAAGCTCGCCAGCGCCTACATGGACGACTTCCTGGCCGCTGACAACGACGGCATGGACGCGCTCATGAACGCGGCCCGCGCCCGCGACCTGCACAAGGACGCTGAAGCGCACTGCCTGCGCCAGCTGGAGCCGGGAACGACCGACCGGGGGACGTACGGGCACCTGTTCGATGACGGCGAATCGGTAGCGTTCGTCGGCAAGGATCGGGCCTACTGTGGGCCGTCGTGGGTACATTGGTTCAGCGCGGAGTTGGGCGGATGGGGTCGAACGTCGTTCGGAGACCTGTTCAAGGAGAAGTGAACCCGGCCCGGGCCTGCTGGCAACCGCTAGCGGGCCTGGGCCCCGTTATGGAGAGAAGGAGAGATATGGGAGACGAATTGCCGGAGATGACGGCGGCGGAGTTCCGCGCTATCCGCGTGTACCTGGGCTTGTCGATTGGAGACGTGGCCCGGGGCCTGGACGTGGATTCGGGGACCGTGCGCGACTGGGACAAGGGCAAGCGGGCGATGCCGCCGGGTGTCGTGCTGGAGTTCAGCGCATGGCGGGAGGAGACGGAGAAGGCCATTGACTATCTGGTCCGCCAGCACACTCGCGTTCAGGTGCGGGATGGACGCCCGGGCCGTATAGCTATACCGCGGACGCCGGTGGACCTGGAGCGGTGGGCGCTGGACCGGAAGGCGTTGGGGTTGAGCTTCTGGCCGTCGTTGGATTGGTGGAAGGTTGTGGCGGTTCAGGTGGTTGAGGAGGTGCCGGGGTTGCGGATCGTGTGGGAGTAGGGGCCGGGGTTTGCCGTCCCCTCGTGCAATATGTTATAGTATAACTACAAGCACGAACAAGGGGGACGGCCCCCGGAAAGCAGGAATCATGCAGGACTTCACCAAGATGACCAACGACATGCTGATCAACGCCCTCACCCACGCGGTTGACCGCCGGGACGCCTTCGAGCAGTCCGACATCAAGAACGAACTGCTCCGCCGCCTCGGCTCCGGCAACGCCACCGGTTCCGACTACGCGAACTGACGCATAACCCGTTCGTTACACCCCGGGCCAACCGGCCCGGGGCCCCGCCCGGAAGGACCCCGCCATGAACCACAGCATCTTCAAGACCGCCCGCACCATCTCTGTTGACGACTACGCCGTCCCCGCCGGAGAGGAATGGCCCGCCCGCGTCTACCGCGTCAACCGCGCGGGTAGCGGCTACGACACCGAGACCGGCCGCCAGGTCCGTACCAAGGCCCGCCTGTGGTTCTCCAACACCAAGTTCAGCGACTACCCGCTGGACTCCCTCATCCCCGTCTACTGAAAGGACACCGTGAAGCAGTCCATCACCTCCAAGGCCCTCGACAAGAAGACCGGCATGACCTTGGAGGAGGTGGCCGCGGTCATCACCCGCGCCTACCGCCTCGACATGCCAACCAGCTCCACCGTGGAAGTCATCATCGGCTTCCGCTCCCAGATTCAGTCCATCACCATCACCCAGAAAGAGGAGACACCATCATGACCACCACCGGATACCAGCAGCAGCGAATCGTGGAACTCCGCGCGGAGAACTACAAGCGGCTGAAGGCCGTACGGATCACCCCGGACGCGGACGGCCTGGTGCAGATCACCGGAGCCAACGGGCAGGGCAAGACGTCCGTGCTCGACGCCCTGTGGTCCGCCCTGGACAACGCCACCACGTCCAAGCAGAACCCCGACGTGATCCGGCATGGCGCGCACACTGCCAGCGTCCGCCTGGAGCTGGATGACCTGATCGTGGAGCGCACCTGGCAGGAGGGGAAGATGCCCGCTCTGAAGGTCACGTCGAAGGAGGGCGCGAAGCTCTCCAGCCCCCAGGCAGTGCTCAACGCCCTGTTGGGTTCCCTGTCGTTCGATCCGACGGCGTTCCTCCGCCTCCGCCCGGCCGATCAGGTTTCGCAACTGCTGGACCTGGTGGAGTTGCCATTCGATCCGGCGCAGCTGGAAGCCGACCGGCAGGAGGCGTACGACCAGCGGACCGCGGTGAACCGGGATGCGAAGCGCCTGGCGGGCGCTATCAGCTCACTCGGGGACGTGGACGTGACGGCTGAGCCGGTGGACATTGCCGCGCTCACCGATGAACTGTCCCGGGCGAGGAACGCCCGGGGTGTGATGGAGGAAGCGCACAACCGGCTGGACAACGCACGGGCTGACCTGGAAGACGCCCGCGCCAATGTGAAACGGCTGGAGGATAAGACCCGCGCGTGGGAGGCGGAACTGTCCAAGGCGAACAGCAATTACGCGCTGTACCGCGACCCCGACGAAGTGGAGCTGGACCTGCGCGCGGCAGACGCGCGGGCGGAAGCATTCCAGCAGCGGCAACGTCTGGAAGCCCTCACCGCGGACATGGAAGCCGCCAAGGAGGAGTCCGAGAACCTGACCGCCCGGATCGGAGAACTGGACGAGCAGAAGCGGGAAGGCCTCGCCGCCGCCGACATGCCCGTGCCCGGCCTCGGATTCAACGACACCGGCGTCACCTACCACGACGTGCCGCTGCAGCAGGCTTCCACCGCCGAACGCCTCAGGGTCGCAACGGCCATTGCCATGCGCCAGGCCCCCGCACTGAAGGTGCTGCGGGTCCAGGACGGCAACGACCTGGATTCCAAGAGCCTCGCAGCGCTCGACCAGCAGGCCCGGGAGCACGGATTCCAGGTGTGGATCGAACGGGTGGACGAGACCGGAACCGTGGGCGTGTACATCGAAGACGGCGAACAGCCCGCCACCAACTGAACCGAAGGAGTTAATCACCATGCACCGCTACACCCTCGCCGTCGCCCTCGCGGCCGCGGCCCTCACCCTCGCCGCCTGCGCCCCCAGCCAGGCCGCCGCCAACCCGCCCGCCACCGTCGTCCCGGCCATGACTCCCGGCGTGATCGACCTCGGAGCCGATCCCGTCCCGGAGATGACCGGCGGCGTGATCGACGGGAACACCTTCCCGACTCCGGGCAACTGATGCGGCTGAGCGGCCCCGTCCCCCACACTCGGGGGGCGGGGCCGCATTGTGTCGTTATGACGATCATCCGACCTGAACTTGGCAACCCTGGCGGCATGGAAGCGTCGTACACGCCGGGCAGGGACCGCAAGACGACGTACACGCCACGCCCGGACGAGCACACGTGGGAGCTGGAATACCCGCTCTGCAATGCCGTCTACAGCCAGATGAAACGGTCTGATGGGCAGGTGGCGTCCCTACTGAAGGCGATCCGCTTGCCGATCCAGGGCGCGCACTGGCAGCTCACCGGGGATGACGTCCGCCCGGAGGTTATGGAGTTCGTGACGAAAGACTTGGGCGTCACTCTTCCCGGGGAGGGCCGGACCCGGCGGCGCAGGAACGGAATCGTGTGGGGCCACCACGTGCGGGAAGCCCTGAACATGCTCGCCTACGGCCACATGTTCTTCGAGCAGGTCTATCACTTCACCCCCACCGATCCCACCCATATTCACCTGCGGAAGCTGGCCCCGCGGATGCCGCAGACCATCACGCAGATTCAGGTGGAGCGGGACGGCGGCCTGGCCGGTATCTGGCAGGAACCCCTGGACCTCACCCGGGTGCATGAACCGATCTTCATTCCCGTGGACCGGCTGGTCGGGTACGTGCTCGACCAGGAGGGCGGAGATTGGACGGGCAGTTCCATCCTCCGTACCGCCTACAAGCATTGGCTGATCAAGGACGTTCTGATGCGGGTTGATGCGCAGTCGGTGGAGCGTAACGGCATGGGTATCCCCGTGGTGAAGTACGATCCGACGATCCCGGGCGCGAAGGAGGACGCGGAGGAGATCGTGCGGAACGTCCGCGCGGGCGAAGCCGCGGGTGTTGCCCTCCCCGTCGGAGATGGGCTATCCGACTTCAGCCTGGTGGGCGTGTCCGGCTCCACCGTGGACGCGGTGGCCCGCATGAACTACCACGACCAGCAGACCTCCCGGTCGGCCCTGGCAATGTTCCTGGACCTCGGCCACGACGCCGGGGCCCGAAGCCTGGGCGAATCCCAAACGGATTTCTTCCTGTCGTCCCTCCAGTCCGTTGCGGACGATATTGCGGAGGTGGCAACGGAGCACATCATCCGCGACCTGGTGGAGGTCAATTGGGGCCCGGATGAACCGTACCCGGTCATGTCCCCCGGCCGCCTGGCTGACAATGGGGCGATCACGTCGGAGTCCCTGGCGACGCTCACCACCGCGGGTCTCCTCACTCCGGACGCCCGCTTGGAGGACTATGTGCGCACCCGGTCCGGTCTCCCGGAGGCAGACCCGTCCACAGCCCGCCAGCAGGACGTAGACACGCCAACACCCGCGGGGGCACCCATTCCCACCCTGGCCGAAGACGACACGGCCCTGGCGCGGGTGGAGTCAATTCTGGCCCGCATGTCGGAGCTGGAGGCGTGACCGTGGGTGGGCGTACCTCCCTTGGCGGTGTCGCCCGCCGCCTGGAGCGCCGGGCCCTGCTGATGGAAGCGGAACGCCTGCTGATCCTGAAGGAGGCGGAGGCGGGGCAATCGTTCGCGGGAGCGAAGCGGGCCCTGCATCCGCACGAGATCCGCGCCCGGGTACGGTTCGGAGAAATCGACTCCACCCTGAAGCACGCGGAGGCCGCCGTCAACGCCGCCACGAAGGCCGCCGTGGACGACGTGCTGGCCGCCGTCACCGAATACCTACCCGACACCGTGGACACGCCACAGGAACTGCAGGCCGCGCTGGCCGGGATGCTACTGGCCCCGCCGGAGGCCGTGAAGAAGGCCCTGGCCGGGTATGCGGAACGTCTCGCCGGGCTGCTGGCCACCGTACGGGAACGCGGTCGGGAGTCGGTGATTGGTGAGGCGGAACGGCAGGGCGTGGAGGTTGCCGCCGCAATGGCCTCCCGCGGGATGAAGAAGACCCCCGGGTGGCAACAGATGCAGGCCGCCGGGACCGGGGTAGCCGGGGTTCTGTGGCAGGACGTCCTGAAGCAACTCGGCACCGCGGCCGCCAACCCGAAGAAAGCCACCGTAGGGGACGCGCTGGAGGCCGCGGCCGGGCACGCCTACAAGGGCGTAGTGGACGCGGCACGCCAAGAGACCCTGGTGCAGCACGGTTCCGGGAGGCGGGACGGAGTGGCGGAGGTGCAGCGCGAACCGGAGGACATCTGGGCTTCAGAATTGCTTGACGGGTCCACCTGCATCCCCTGCGATCACATCGACGGGAAGGACTACGCCAGCCTGGATGAGGCATATGTGGACTATCCCGTGTCCGGCTACAAGAACTGTGAGGGTGGGAACCGGTGCCGTGGCATTCTGGTAATCGACTGGGGCGCTGAGGGGCGGCCGGAAGACCCGCCGGAACCAGAACCCAAGCCGGAGCCTGAACCTGCTGGCAACAAGCAGCTCCGCTCCGTGAAGTTCATCAATGACGAGGAGCAATTTGGAAGGCCGAATCTTGCGACTGCGGAAGATGCGATTAGCTCTGTAGTTGTCGGCCGGAACGGTTGGGAGACGATCCTCGGTGGTCGGCGGCAGACCAACAAGGCGGGCGTACCGAAGTTTCAAAACGGCGACCCAGGCAAGCCGAAATGGGCTGGCGGTCATCTGCGCAGTTCGCGGGCGGTCGGGAAGACGAAGTTTCCGGAAGGGTGGGACTCAGACAAGGCCGAACAGGCCTTGAGCCAGGTTCTCTCATCGCCTGGAACCGTTCAGGATGACGGGCCTTCTGGATGGGTGCTTACGGGGCTCGCATTTGGCGTGTTTTGCAGGGTTCAGATTGGATGGAACGGAGTGCTCAGCAAGTTCTATCCTGTATACGGACCGGGTGTTGTGCGCGTAGGTTTCGACGGGAAAGCGTTGCCCCAAGAGGACGCTTCAGGTAGTAGCTTATTATAGTATAATGTTAGGTATCCAAGGAGACGCTCATGAACGAAATTGCCCTACTGAAGGACGCTCTACAGTTCGCGGCTGAGGCTGGACTGAAGACGAACATGTCGGCCGGGGCTGCTGTTATGGCGGGTGAGTTCGATGACGCCCTACTGTCAGTGACTCACCAGATTGCAACGCAGGCCGGTCGTCCAATACCGCGTGAGCTGTCAGCCCGGCTTATCGCCTGGGCGCGGAACCTTGACGAACCGGAGGAAGTTATCAGCGGCGTCGCGGCTGAGGTAATCGACGCAGCATCATCAGATGATGGTGCGTGACGTCCGGGTTATGCGCTACAGTTGTTCTTGATCGCGTTTGTGTCTGACCTAGCGTTGCGTGATTCTCTCCGGGTGGTTCTCGGGCTGGTGTGGGAGGCCCCCGTCTGATTCGTTCAGGCGGGGGCCTTTCGCGTAGAATCAACCATGAGTGTGCCCTCCTTGAGGGTCCAGGCCCCGGGCTGCGAGTCATATCCGGCAAGATGTTCGCTCGCATTCCGGGGTTCTTTTGTGCCCGCCGCCGCCCTCCCACCAAACCGGCCCCCGGCTCCGCATGATGCGGGTATGGGATATACAACGATCCCGGGTGTCCCCCTGATCCGTACGGGCACCTGGAATGCAAGCGTCGGCGGGACGCAGCCAGTCACGGCCGCGGACCTGAAGGCAATGGCCGATGCGGCGGCCGACAATACCCTGGACATGCCCGTGATCAAGATCGGGCACGTTGACCAGCGGTTCCCGGAGCTGGGGCAGGACGGTGAACCCGCCTACGGGCAGGTGGCCAACGTGCGGCTCTCCGACGACGGGCAGACTCTCCTGGGGGATTTCGTGAACGTCCCGGAGGAGCTGGCGGCGAAGGCGGATTCCGCGTACCCGTACCGGTCGGCTGAGTTCCGATCCAACGTCACCCTGAAGGACGCTGCGGGTGAGGTGGTGCGGAAGTTCAAGAAGGTGCTGACCGCGGTTGCGCTGCTGGGCTCCACTCCCCCGGCCGTGAAGGGCCTCGGCACCGTTCACGCGGCCCTGTCCGACGGGACCGCACTGGACTCCGACGCCGGGGCCCTGGTGGCGTTCAAGTTGGGTGATCCCCTGTCCGCAGAACAGCTGCGGAAGGCACTGCTGGATGCCACGCCGGGCGCGGGAGAAGTCCTCGACTTCACCGACACCCTGTACTGGTACACGACCATTGACGGTGACCCGCTCACCGGGCAGCTGCGGTACATGCAGGGCACCTACACGGAATCGCAGGGCGTCGTGGAGGTCACGGGCGAACCGGTGGAGGTGGAGGAAGACCCCGGCCGGTCGTTTGTGCCGAAGCAGCCCGGAACTCAAACCGCCAACGTCCCACCCGCCGCCCCCGCGGGCCCGCAAGCTCAGATCGACAACCTTTCAACAAGCGAAGGAGGAACGGGCATGGCAACTCTCGCTGACCTGTTCTCGGCCGTCGAAGTGGACCCGCCTGAGGGTGAGGACTACACGGCCATTGAAATCCCGGATGCGGCTGTGGAGGCCATTGCTCAGGCGTTCACCGACGTCAAGAACAGCGACGGTGAAGACGGGGAGAACCCGGTGGCCGCGTCCGAGGCCCCCACCGGTTCCGTCCTGGTGTCCGAAGCGCAGTTCTCCGAACTCACCGCGTCCAATCAGTCCATGGCCACGCAGCTCGCTGAGCTGACTGCCGCGCGGGACGCTGACCGCCGTGACGGGATCATCAACACGGCCCTTTCTGAGGGCCGCCTACACCCGTCCGAGCGGGACGCCTGGCGCACCGCCCTGGACGACAACGAGGAGTCGATCACCACGCTGCTCTCCCAGCGTGCGCAGGTCGTCCCCGTGAACGAACTCGGGTCCGCTATCGCACCTGAGGTGTCCAGCATGTCCGAGGCCCGCGAGAAGGCCCTGGACGACTACGAAGCACAGATTTGGGGGGCCCGCTGATATGGCTACTTCGCTGCATTACTTCAAGCCCGGCCAGGACATTACCGCGGTGGCTACCGCGGCCCTGACCGGAGCCACGTTCGTCAAGCTGGCGACCGGCGGCGTCTACAATGCGCCGCACATCGCCGCAGCCGGGGAGGACGACATCCCGTTCGGCGTGGTTGCCCGGGATGCGGAGAACGCGGAGCGCGTGCTGGTGCATACCGGCGGCGTTGTGCCCGTGACCGCTGGAGCCGCCGTTACGGCTGGTGCGCTCATCGGTGTAGGTGCGGACGGGAAGGCGGCTGTGGCCGCTGACCGTGCTACTGCTGTCGGCCAGGCCCTCGCGGATGCGGCGGCCGGTGAACCTGTCTCGGTCCTGCTGAGCATCTGAAAGGAACTACAACTGTGGTTAATTCGTTCTTTCCCCCCAAGTTGGCGCAGGCCGACATTGCCGCCCTGGTCGTCAACCCGACCCGCATCCAGTCGCGTCTGGAATCCCTGAACGAGGGCAAGTACATCATCGACTACCTGTTTGGGGCTTCCCCCGCTGACGGTGGTGCGATTGTGTTCGACCGGAATATCTCCAACCCGTACCTGGAGCGTGACGCGCAGGCAATCGACGCCGGGGCTGAGTTCCCGAAGCTGACCGATACCGATATTGAGCCGGGTCTGGCGCGCGTGCAGAAGTACGGCGGTGAAGTTGACATGTCGCTGGAGGCTATCCGCCGCAACGATCAGGCATACTACACGAACAAGGTCACCCGCCTGGCGAACACTGTCGTGCGGAAGACCAACACGATTGCCGTGGCAACGCTGCTCGCGGACCCGCTGATCCCGTCGTATGCGTCGGGTACCGCGTGGACCGATGGTGCCGCGGACCCGCTGGCGGACCTGATGCGGGCGCAGTCCCTCGTGGACGACAACGACAACGGCTACCAGTCGAATGTCGCGCTGATCAACCCGGAGGATGCGCTGCTGTTGAAGACCCGCAAGGACGTTCGTGACGCCCTGCCGCGGGAGACGAAGGAGCTGAGCCCGGTCTTGTCCCGCGACCTCTCCGGCCTGCTGGAGCTGGAGTGGATCAAGTCGCCTATGGTCACGAAGGGTACCGCGTGGATTGCTGACCGCAACTCGCTGGGTGTCGTCGGTGACGAGGAGGGCGGCCTGAAGGCGGACAGCTATGAGGAGAAGCACCGCCAGGTGCAGGTTCTTCAGGCGTGGCGCGCCTGCGTGCCCGTCGTTACTGATCCGTTCTCGGCCGTGAAGATCACGGGCATTAGCTGATCGGAGGCGCGTTATGGCAGGTCGTAGGAGCCCGGCTGAGAAGCCGGAAGCCAAGGTGGAAGCCCCTGCCGAGGCGGAGGCCCCGGAAGCGGCCCCAGTTCGGGCGCGGGTGACGGCAACGATGTACGGCCGGAAGGTCGGCGGGGTTGTCGTCCCGGCCCGGGAGGGTGACGTGATCGGCGTGACGCCGGAGGAGCTGGAGCGCGGGGCCCGTATCGGGGCTCTCGAAGAAGCCTGAAGGCAGCGTATTGGTGGCCCGGTCCTATTGCAGGGCCGGGCCACCGTCATATCAGAAAGGGTGGTGGCCGTGGTGGCGGGAACGCTGGCGGGGCAGACAGATTTCGGATGCAAGGTCACGGACGTGCTGAACCTGAACATGACGGTGGCGGTGAAGATGCGTACCGGGGAGACGCAGCACGGTGGCCGGATTCGTGACGGTGAACGGTATGTGACGGAGCAAATGGTGGAGGAGTGGATTGGGCAGGTGGCGTCCCGGGTGCGGGCGCGCCTGGCGCGGTTCCTGGACCTGCGCGACACCTCGCTGATCTTCGATTCCGTGGTGGCGTCCGGACGGGACGTGGTGGCCAACGGGGCCGGATCGTACCTGTATGCGGCCGCGGCCCCGGAGAAGGCCGCGATAGCGGACGGCACCGCGTATTCGGAGGTGTTGTGGCAGCGGTACCTGGACGGTCTGGAGGCGCTGGCGAAGGCACTGGAAGACTGGCTGGGTGATCATCCTGAGGACGGCGGGCGGCATTCGGGCGGGCGGCCGTCTGGCGGCCGGTTCCCCCGGCCCGCGATCCGCGACTACATGAGGTGGTAGCCCGTGGTTCAAATGTTCACGGTTCGCGGTACGGGCATCGAGGATATGAACCTCGAACTGTCCCGCATCAAGGGCCAACTGAAGAACGTTGACGGCTTCCTGACGAACCTCTCCAAGTGGATCGAGGAGCAGGAGGCGCAGCAGTTCAAGAAGGAGGGCGGGGCCTACCCGCCGAAGTGGGCGGCCCTGTCGAAGGAGTACGCCAAGTGGAAGGGCCAGCACTACCCGGGGAAGGGCATTCTGGAGCGGACGGGCGACCTGAAGACGTCACTCACCACGTCGGGGTCCGGTATCCGTGCGGTCCACAATGGCACGCTGACGTTCGGCACGCTGGTGGAGTACGCGGCCTACCACCAGAACGGAACCAAGACGATGCCAGCCCGGCCGGTGCTGATCCGGACCGACAAGACGTTCAAGCGCGCTGTGGAGAAACAGTTGCAGCGGTGGATTTTGGAGCACAACCGATGAAAGGGGATCGTCATGCTGGGTGCTGACACTGTGCTGAGAGCCGTGCAGGAACGGATGGAGGCCGCGCTGGTAGAGAAGATTGCCGGGCTGCGCAGGGCGTTTAAGCTCCCCGCGGATGAACTCCCCGACCCCGCTCCCGTCCTGGATGCGGAACCGGCCATTGAGTCTATCGGGGATTGGCCGTGCGTGTTCTGCGCGTGGACGACGGTGGACCAGAAGGACGTTGACCTGCGGGCCCCGGAGTCCGGGGTGCTCACTGAGTCCTATGAGTTCAGGTACACGGTGCGCGTGTATGCGCTGGTGCGGCACACGTCCCGGCAGACGACTGAGCGGCAGGCCCGCCTGTATGAGCAGGCGGTGCGCGCGGTGGTGTTGGAGCGGCGGGATATTACCCCGGAGTGGATCACGACGGAGGAGACCATTGTGATTGATCCGACCCGTGTGTCCGCTGAACCGTGGGACGTGATGCCGGACGGGAACAACCGGTTCATCTCCGCCGTGTATGTGGAGTTCCCGATCACCGCGGACGAGCAGGTGGGGTCGCCGTTCCCGTCGATGGGTCGGGCGGCGGATATTCCGGTGGCTGCGGTGCCGTGGGAATCGTAAACGGCCGTCCTCCCACCCGGCCGCGGTTGGGTGCCCCATTGTGACGGGTATGGAGTATCGAAACCATGACATGCAGCCGCGTGTCTTCGACTCTGCCGGGCACACTGTGGACGGTCTGGGCACCTGCAAGGGTGACCCGGCCGATCCGCGGACCGCGCGGCTGATCGAACGCGGTGTGCTGGCCCCGGTCGCCCCTGTGGCGGCTCCCGTCTCCAAGCCTGCGGCGTCCAAGCCGCGGGGGAAAACTCATGATCCCGAGGAGGATGAAGCATGAGCCGTGTAGGTGTACACGTCACTACGACCGCGCAGGCGGGCCGGGCTGGTACCGGTGTCGCGTCTGGCCGGTTCTTCCTGGCTGGTCTCGCTGAGCGCGGGCCCGCCAACACTCCCACCATTGTCCGTTCCGCGGCCGCGTTCGCTACGACGTTTGGCGGGCGGACTGCCTATAATTCGCCCCTGTATGACACGATCCGATCCTTCTTCGAGGAGGGCGGAGGTGAGGCCGTGTTCGTGCGCGCGGTCGGTCCGGCCGCTACGACTGGCAACGCGGTCCTGAAGGACAACGCTGACGCCGATACTGTCACCCTGACGGCCTCCAGCGCTGGCGCATGGTCCGCTGGCGTGTCCATCGTGGTGACGCAGGTGGGCGCTACCGCGTTCGCTCCCGCCCGCTCCCGCCTGACCGTGACCGGTCCGGCCGGGGTGGAGTCTTTCACGGAGGCGACCGTGCTGGAGCTGGTTGAGTCGATCAACCGCCGCTCCAAGTACCTCGTGGCTACCCCTGTTCCGGGTGATAACGGCCTGCCGTCCGCCACAATTGATCCCGTCGTACTGACTGCCGGTGATGACGACCGCGCGGCCGCTGGCGGCGCTGTCATCGCGGACGCCCTGGGCCAGATCGGAACCGAGTACGGGACCGGAGCCGTGGCCCTGCCCGGCCTGACCGCCGACACTGTGGGTGACGTGCTGCTGAACCATGCGCAGCAGTTCAACCGGGTGGCGCTCATGGCGATGGACGTTGACACGCCGGTGTCCGAGGTGGAGGGTGCTGCCGCTGAGCTGGGCCAGCATCCGGCCGCGGACTATGGCGCGATCCTGTACCCGTGGGTGACGGTGCCGGATGGTTCCGCGTCCCGCCAGTGCCCGCCGGAGGGCTATGCGGCGGCGAAGCGTTCCGAAGCGCACGCGACCTACGGCCCCTGGCGTACCCCGGCGGGTGATTTCTCCACTGCCGACTGGCTGCTGGGCACCGTGGATAACGTCTCCCAGTCCCTCAACGAGGAGCTGGTGGACCAGAACGTCACCGGCATCATGACCGGCAACGGGAAGACCCGCCTGTACGGCTGGTGGAGCCTGTCGGAGAACTCGGAGCACTTCGAGATGCTGACCGCGCGGGACACGCTGAACTACCTCACCGTGTCCTGCCAGCAGGCGTTGGAGGAGTTCGTGTTCGACACCATCGACGGCCGCGGTCTCCTCACCGGGAAGATCGAGTCGGCGCTGGTGGGCGTCTTGGACCCCATCGCCCGCGGCAATGGCTTCTACCCCAGCTTTGACGCTGAGGGCAACGAGCTGGACCCCGGCTATCAGGTCACCGTGGACGACTCGCTGAACACCCCGGCGACCCTGGCGGAGAACAAGATCATGGCGCGTGTGGCTGTGCGCCTGTCCCCGACCGCCAACCTGATCGAACTCGAAATCGTCAAGGTTCCGTTCACCGCGGCCCTCTGACCAGAAAGGAAGGTGAAAGACGATGGCAACTGGCAAGGCGACCGCTCAGCGGTCTTTCATTACCACGCTCACCGGCGGCCCCGTCCCGGTGCCGGACACGTGGGCGAAGTTCTCCGGCGGCGACGTCGAAGCGGATTCGTCCGAGGTCTGGGAGGGTGGCGCGACCTACCCGGAACAGTTGGGCGGCCCGCCGAAGACGAACGATGTGGAGCTGGCGCGCCCGTACCGGGCGCAGCGCGATCAGCCGATCATCGACAAGCTGGTGAAGCTGGTCGGGTCGGCTACGTACACGATCAGCCGTCAGCCGACGGATGCGGACTTCGTGAAGGTTGGGAAGCCGACCACGTACCCGGATGCGCTGCTGAAGTCGATCAAGATTCCGGAGTCCGACGCCTCCAGTGGTGACGTCGCTGAGGTCACGTTTACGTTCGCAGTTCCGCGTTCGGCCTGACCCCTATAGACCGCCCGCCCGAGTCTCCCGGGCGGGCCTGTAGGGGGCCAATGGGCGTCTTGCCCACAACATCACAGCCTGTTGGTCCCCACCCCGTTACGGCCCCGCCGTGTGCGGGGGTGCGCTTTACTGCGTACCTCCCACCCGGCGGGGCCGTTCTGTCTGAACCTATCCGGTAGAGCCCCGACCGCATACGGGCGGGCGGGCACAACCCCAAGAGGAGACAGCTGTGGGGAACGACATGGAGAACATCACGTACGACGGTGACCAGCCGCAGGCGGAGACCGGTAGTGAGGTGCAGACGCTCGGCCTGGATTCGGCCCTGTCGCGGCTCAAGCGCGCGGTGGAGTCGAAGACGACGAACACGGTCACCTACGACGTGCCCGATGACGTGCTGGAGGGCGTGAACCTGGCACTGGAGTTCAACGCGAACATCAGCACGGCGGAGCTGGAGACGTGGCAGAAGCGGTCCCGGCGTAAGGGTTCGCGTCAGAAGGAAGACGTGGACTCGGGCAAGGTTGCCGCGCTGGCGCTGGTGGAGAAGTCCGTGGCCGTGTACATGGGCGGCAAGAAGCTGACCGACGGCGACGGGGACGCGGTGACTCTCCGCTCGGAGGAAATGATGTCGCTGACCGGGGTCACGAATGCTGCGGATGGTGTCCGCGCGCTGCTGGGTGACGGCCTGGCCACGTCGTTCTCCGATGCCCTGGTGCAGGCCGCAGGGTACGGCTCGGAGGTTATCGCGGGAAACCCTATGTCCAGCAACTGATCCCCCTCCTCCAGGCGGAGGACGAGCTGCAAGCGGCCGCGCTGGTGTGCGAAGTGTTCAAGCTCGATCCCGCGATGGTCCTGGAGGAACCGGATCAGTTCAAGGTGGCGGCCCGTCTCGCTGCGGCCCTGTACGTGCAGGAGGAGAAGAAGCGGGCGGCCGACGAAATCGGCAAGAAGAAATGAGGGGTGGCGGTGGCTGAAACAGTCCAGTTCACAATCGACCTGCGCGATCAGATGAGCGCGAAAATCCGTCAGGTTACGAGCGCACTGGATGGAGCCACCGCCGCCACGGAGGACGTTGCGAAGGCGTCCGACGAGAAGAATTTTGGGTATGAGGGCGCGGCCAAGAGCGCGGGCGCGTTCGAGAAGGCCCTGGACCGGGTGAACGGTTCCGGCCGGAAGGTTGGCAGCACCGGAGGCGCAATGGCTGACGCCATGAACCGGGCTGGGTCCGCGATGGACGGGTCCGCGAAGAAGACCGATGGAATGTCGGCCGCGATGGAGCGGATGGGCGGGTCCGCGCGCACTGGCGCGGACCGGGTGACGTCAGCGGTCAACGGTATCGCCACCCGGACCCGCTCCGCCGCCGACCGGGTTACGTCCCCGTTCAAGGCGCTTGGGTCGAAAATGGCTCCGCTGGGGCAGAAGGCCGCGGGCGCGTTCGAGTCCTCGTTCAAGAAGGGCATGGAAGGCGTCAAGAAGACGGCGGAGGTTACTGGCGGCGCTGTCGTCGGCGTGCTTGGAACCGCGCTGGGTAAGGGCTTCAACCGCCTGTCGAACATCGACGCCGCCCAAGCGAAGCTGAAGGGCCTTGGCAACGATGCGAAGTCCGTGGACACGATCATGGCCAACGCTAATGAGGCGGTCTCCGGTACGGCTTTCAGCCTGGACGCGGCTGCCACCACGGCCGCTGGTGCCGTCGCGGCTGGAATCAAGCCTGGTAAAGAACTGACCGGTGTTCTGAAGACCGTGGCAAACTCGGCTGCGGCCAGCGGGTCCGATATGGGCGAGATGGGCATCATCTTTAACAAGGTGGCCGCCAGCGGGAAGGCACAGACGGACAGCCTGAACATGCTGGCCGACCGCGGCCTGCCGATCTTCACCGCCCTGCAGCAGGTCACGGGGAAAACCGGCGACGAACTCAACAAGTTCGTGTCGGGCGGCAAGGTCGATTTTGCCATGTACGCGAAGGCCGCGAAGCTAGCCTCCGGCACGGTGGCGGACGAGATGGGTAACACCCTCACGGGCACGTTCCAGAACCTCAACGCGGCCCTGGGTCGCATGGGCGCGACCATGCTGGAAGGCATCTTCCCGACGGTTGCGGTGCTGGGCCAGGGCGCGCAGAAACTCATCTCCGCCCTGGCTAAGTCACTGGCCCCGGCGTCGGAGGCTATCGGCAAGGCGCTGCAGCCCGTTGCGGACAAGCTGGGCAAGATATTTGCGTCCCTCGCTGATGACGGTGTGATGGACGGCCTGGTGAAGACGATTCAGGACATGGCCCCGGTGTTGGCTCCGCTGCTCGGAGGTCTGGCTGCCATGTCGTCCGGCCTGTTGTCGAAGATTCCCCTGCTGGGTTCCCTGTTCCCGGCGATCAACCCGTTGGTGGGTGTGCTGGCCGGGCTGGTAGCTATCTCCCCGGAACTCCGGTCCGCGCTCATGGGCGTGGTGACCATGCTGGGAGATACCCTCCTCCCCCTGTTCAAGGACGCGGGCCCGGCGTTGGGCGGCGGACTGAAGGACATTCTGATGCAGGTGGCGGGGGTGCTGGCGCAGGTCGTGAAGATGGCTACCCCGCTGATCCAGTCGCTTCTGCAGACCATAGTTCCGCTGATCGGGACGGTTATTGGCGTGGTGATGACGCTGGTGAAGGCCCTCATGCCCGCCATATCCTCCGTCATCGGGGCTCTGTCGCCCGTGGTGCAGGCTATCGGCGCTGTCATCGGGGCCGTCATGCCGATTGTGTCTGTCCTGGTGAAGGTGCTGGCGGCGATCCTGATTCCCGTCGTGAAGGTGTTGGCCGCGGTGTTCTCCGCCGTGTTTGGGGTGGTTGCCCGTGTGGTGACGGTGGCGCTGAATATCGTGGCCGGGGTGTTGGGTGGCATTA
Organism: Brevibacterium moorei; assembly: GCF_024580735.1. Lineage (GTDB taxonomy): Bacteria > Actinomycetota > Actinomycetes > Actinomycetales > Brevibacteriaceae > Brevibacterium > Brevibacterium moorei. Next base: position 182,295 of record NZ_JANIJX010000002.1, read on the forward strand.
TCCCGTTCTTTACTCAGGTCATACCGGCCGCCGTTCGCTGGTTCGCTGGCGTGTTCTCTGGCGTTTGGGCGGGGATTATGACGGCCGTTCAGGCGGTCGTGGGATGGTTCCAGACTAGCGTGGTTCCGGTCTTCCAGGCAGTCTGGACCGGCATCGCCACAACCCTACAGTGGTTGTGGAATTTCGTGATCAAACCTATCTGGACCGTCATTCAGTTCGCGTTCCTCGCCCTGGCAACCGCAATCGGCCTGTACTGGAAGATCGTGCTGAAGCCCGTCTTCACGGCTATCTCCCTGGTGGCGCAATGGCTGTGGAACACCGTTCTGAAGCCCGTTTTCGGATGGATTCAGAACGGCTGGAACTTCCTCGTGAACGGCATCAAACTGCTATGGGAGTCCGTCCTCCGCCCGGCGTTCAGTGCTGTTGGCGCATTCGCTGGTTGGCTGTGGAACAGCGCGATCAAGCCCGCTTTAAATGGCATCAAGGCCGGGTGGACGTTGATGGTCAACGGCATCAAGGCGGCCTGGACCAATCTGCTGAAACCCGCCCTGTCAGCGGTCGGCACCGCCGTGAAGTTCCTGAAGGACAGCGTGTGGACGCCAACCGTCAACGGGATCAAGTCCGCCTGGAGCGTCATGGCGGGCGGAATCCGCAACGTCAAGACGTCCATCATTGATCCGGTCTTTGAAGGGATCAAGAAGGCCGTCCACGCGGTGAAGACCGCCTTCGAGAAGGCGAAAGACGGTATCGGGACGGCCTGGGGGAAGCTGAAGGAAATCACCCGGAAGCCCGTTGAGTTCATCGTCAACACGGTCTACACGAACGGTATCCAGAAGGTCTGGAACGGCATCGCCAACGCTGTCGGCATGAAGGACAAGACGCTGCCCGATGTGAAGTTCGCTGACGGCGGTGTCATGCCCGGGTACACGCCCGGCCGGGACGTGCATCACTTCTACTCCCCCACCGCGGGCGGCCTGCACCTGTCCGGCGGTGAGGCGATCATGCGGCCGGAGTTCACCCGCGCGGTCGGCGGGCCCGTCGGTATCGCGCAGATGAACACGGCGGCCAAGCAGGGCGGGAGCCGCGGCCTGGCGAACTATCTGAAGTTCGGCGGGGAGTCCTCCAGCGCGTTCGCGGATGGTGGCGTGTGGGCGGCGGCCGGGAAGAACGGCGGCGCTCTGCCGTCGGCGGTGTCCCGCGCGCAGGCGTGGGCGCGGTCCCAGGTCGGCAAGCCGTACATCTGGGGCGGTACGGGACCGGCCGGGTATGACTGCTCCGGGTTCATGTCCGCGATCACGAACGTGCTCACCGGCCGGTCTCCGTACAATCGTCTGTTCGCTACGGGGTCGTTCGGTCGCAATCGTGGCGTGGCGGGCTTCCAGCCGGGCTTGCAGGGGTCCGCGTTCTCCATTGGCGTGTCTCCCAACACGGGTTCCGGTATTGGTCACACGGCGGGCACGCTGGGCGGCATGAACGTGGAGAGCTATGGCCACCACGGCCCGGCAACCGGCGGCGGGGCGCGCGGTGCCGACGACAGCCTGTTCCCGTGGAAGTTCCACCTGCCAACCGTCGGCGGGCAGTTCGTGTCCGGCGGCGGTCGGACTGGAGGCGGCGGCGGGGGTTCGCTCATCAACCTGTCCCCGTTGACGAACCTGATCAAGAAGCTGGCGAAGATTCCGAAGGCGGGCGGCTGGTCGGACATGATCAGTGGCGCGGTGAAGGGCATGATCAACAAGCTGGTGTCCGTGGCCACGCCTTTCGGTGGCGGTGGTGCTATCGCGGAGACGGCTTCCAAGTGGGTGTCCGCGGGGAAGGCTATGGCCGTGCGCGCCAAGGGCATTGCGTGGGCGCTGCAGCAGGGTTGGGGCCCGGCTGAGGTCAAGGACATGGACTGGATCATCCAGCGGGAATCCGGGTGGAATAACAAGTCCACGGGCGGTACGTCGTCCGCAACGGGACTCCCCCAGTTCCTCACGATGCAGTGCGATGAGCAGGGGTTCGCGGCTCCGCTGTCGCAGTACAGCATGGAGTTCCAGCTCCAGGCTATGAAGCGGTATGTGGACGGCCGGTTCGGGAACTTCGCCAAGGCGAAGGCGTTTTGGCAGTCGCACCACTGGTATGACCAGGGCGGCGTGATTCCGACGAGCCTGGGCGTGTACGACAACGGCGGGTTCATGCCGCCGGGCGGGGCCGGGTTGAACCTGTCGTCGTCGTCGGAGTATGTGCTGACGGGCCCGCAGTCGGACCTCCTCACGGCTGGACTGCGGCAGATGCAGGCGGCCCCCGCCGGTGGTGGCGGCATGGTCACGGTGGAGGTCACTGTGACGGGTGACGTGTACGGCGTGGACGACCTGGAGGAGCGTCTGCAGGACGGCATTGAAGAAGGTATGGAACGCGTGCTGCGTGAGTGGGAGGAGCGCCGGTAATGGCGAAGAAGAAGGCGCTGCTGGGCCCGTCGTATGTGGCGGATAGCCGGTTCATTGGCGGGCGGCCGATCATCCGGGACAAGAACGGGTACACGTACGTGCTCGGGGACCGGAAGATGCGGCAGCCGCGGGAGATCAACGCGGGCGGCGGGTCCGAGTGGCAGGAGGTGAAGCGTTCCGGGCTGAAGCCGTTGATGCGGTACGGCAACCGGAAGCTGCGCACCCTGTCGTGGAAGGTGACCGTGGGCGCGGCCAACCTCCAGACGTCGTGTGAGACGCAAGCTAAGTGGTTCCGGACCCGCGCGGAGGCTGGCACGCAGATCAGGTTCTCCGGGTCGGGCAGTCCCGCGCTGGAGGAGGGCCTGTGGTGGATCATTTCGGAGTGGTCCATTGACGTGACCGCGCGGAACAAGAAGGGTGAGGTGTCCCGCGCGGATATTACCCTGACGTTGACGGAGGCGTCGGATATTCCGACGGTGAAGGCTAAGGCGAAGAAGAAAAAGAAGAAGGGCAAGAAAAAGAAGGCGAAGAAAAAGAAGAAGGGCAAGAAGAAGCGTTATCACAAGATTAAGAAGGGTGATACGCTTTGGGATTTGGCCCGCAAGTATTATAAAGACCCCTACAAATGGAAGCGCATTGCCTCGGCCAACCGCCCAATCAAGCCCAGGAGATTGCGCATTGGTCGTAAGATTGTCATCCCCTGATTGACAGCTGGAATTGATATAATAATGGCATGACGAAAGAAATTCGGGACAGCACAGAACGGCAAAAGATCAACGTCCGGAGGTATCTGTACAAGATCGAACAGAACCAATGGGAGTTCCTGGTGGAAAGCCAGGGCGGCATGTGCGCAATTTGCCGCGAGGCTCCCCCGGTTGCGGTGGATCACGATCACCAGACGGGCAAGATTCGCGGGGCGCTGTGCCGGAAGTGCAACACCGGTCTCGGAATGTTCGGGGACTCTGCAGAAGGTTGGGAACGGGTGTTCTCCTACCTCCGCGCTGAACCCGCTTCGCTCCCGGCTCCGGTTCGGGTAGAGCGGCCCCGCGCAAAGCGGCACGTCTGCGGCAAGGGAAACACCTGCCCCGGGGAGAAGGAACTGCGCCGCATGTACGTGGACGAACGTTGGATCATTCAGGACATGGCCGACCTGATGAACTGCAACACCGGCAGCGTTATGGGATATCTGGATCGTCACGAAATCCCCCGCCGGGGCCGCAGTATGTGCGGTACTAAGTCAAGGGTGCTGCACCATTGCGGGCAAGGTAACACGTGCCCTGGAGAGGGCGAACTGAGGAGAATGTATGAGGAACTGCGGATGCCAGTCAAGAGCATCGCTGAGGCGCTTGGGCTGCGGACGGCCGGGCAGTTGTATCACTTCCTCAACATGCACGGTATTGAACGCCGCACGGGCCGATAACAGCCGCCGGGTTGTGATCCCGTAATGGCGACCAAGTACAGGGCAGCCAACGGCAACAACCGGCTGGGCAAGGTTGTCTTCAAGTCCACGTCGCAGGGCTCCCGCACCCTCACCGGGTACGTCCGGGCGGGCGCGAACGTGTCCCTGGCGTATGACCAGGTGAACCAGATGAGTCTCACCCTGCAGGACGACACGAGCATGACCGTGTACCGGCGGGGTGGTATCCGCAAGGGCTCCACCGTCACGTTCAACAAGTGGTTGCGGTTTGAGGTGCGCGGCTACGATGCGAAGCCGGATGACGGGGAGGTTGGCGTCACCCTCAGGTCGAAGGGCACGGCGAAGCTGAAGGACCAGACGGGCGGGAAGTCCTGGGGTACGCAGGACGTGTCCAAGTGGATCAAAAAGCGGTTCAAGGAAGCCGGGCTGACTGCGGTGGTTCAGCCTGGTTTGGGGAAGAAGAAGATCGTTCGCACGAAGCCGTCCGGGGGTGAGAAGCAGTCCACGTGGGACGTGATGAACAACCTGAAGGACGAGCTGGGCTTGTGGCTGTTCGAGGCGGGAAAGTACGGATATTGCGGGCGGCCGACGTGGTTCAAGACTCTGCCGAAGGGCGTGAACCGGTGGAACCTGTGGTGGAAGTCCACGAAGTCGATGCACGCTGGCCTGGCGGGGTCTCCGGAGTATTCGTACACGGCTGATTCAACGCCGCATGAGCAGTGTTCGTTCAACCTGATTTCGGCGGATGCGGAGGAGATCAAGCCCGGGGACATTGTGAAGTTCACGGGCTATTTCTCCAAGCTGAACTCTGACGTGTGGATCGTGACGAATGTGACGATCCCGCTGGCGTCGATGGAGGCTGTTCAGGTGCAGTGCCAGCGGGTGATCAATCCGGAGAAGACGACGGACAGCCGGAAGAAGAAGAAAAAGAAGAAGAAGGCGAAGAAGAAGAAGCGGTCCACGAAGAAGAAGAAGTTGACTTCGCGGAAGAAGAAGGTGGCGGCGAAGAAAAAGAAGAAGGCCGCGACCAACAAGAAGAAGCCGGTGAAGCGGACTACCCGGCGGGTGAAGAAGAAGACGCCAGCGAAGAAGACGACGGGGAAGAAGTAGAGGGGAGGCCGCGGTGTCTGATGACCTGTATGGGTGGTGGATTGGCGCGAAGGTTGCAGCGCAGTGCGATGAGATTGATGGGTTGGTGGAGGACTTCCTGGACCTGTACGACTCCCCCGCGCAGTGGGCTATCTGCCTGGCCGATGTGCTGTCCGATCTGGGAGAACTGAACTCTGACGACTGGCCCGCGGAGGATGCGGAGCTGATTGCGTTCCTGGAGCGTGAGGGTTATGAGGCTGTGGTGGCGTACGACGTGACGGGGATCGTGTTGGTGCGGGCTGAGGATGATGCGGTGTGCCTGGTAGTGGGGCCGGATGCGGTGGCGGAGCCGTTCGGGGACGGGTTGACGATCAATCGGGCCCCGGAGGATGACCGGTATTCTGCGGCGTTTGAGTTGCCGAACGTCGCCTATCTTGGATTGGAGTAAGGGCTATGGCGAAGACGGGGTGGAGGCCCAGGCAGTTCACGGCCGGAGAATCTGGGCCGGTGGTGACGCGCGGGACGGTGAAGTCCGTGGCGGGTGACCGCGTGTGGCTGCTGGTGCCGCGGTGGTTCCAGGATGAGCCGGTGGGGCCGGTGCAGGCGGTGAAGGGCCCGGAGCCGTACGCAGAAGGGCAGCGTGTCCTGGTGGCTGCGGTGGATGGGTCGCGGGATGACCTGATCGTGTTGGGAGTCCTGGGAGCCTAACCTCCCCCACGCAGGCGGCTGGCGGCGGCACCATGCGGGTATGGCTATTACGAAGACTCCCCGCCTGCAGCTGGATCGTTGGTCGGACGGTTCCGACCCTCACCCGAACCGGGCTGAGTGGGATGCGCAGCAGGCCGTCCTGGACGCGAAGGTGGCCGTAGATCACGAGGTTGCCACCTACGCGGATCGGCCTGCCACGCCGGAGGCACGCGCCCTGATGTGGGTGAAGGGTGAGAAGACCCTGTACCGGTGGTCTGGGTCGGACTGGGAGAAGGTGCTGCGGGTCGGCGGGGTCACTCCGTCGTCCGTGCTGATTGGCGGCTCGAATGGGGAGGGGTCGTCTGCGGTGGCGGCCCGCGCGGATCACGTCCATGCGATCCCCCTGGCCACGACGACGGCACACGGTGCCATGCCCGCTGCCGACCGGGCCGCGTTGGCTGGGGCCACGGCTTCCCCTACGGGGTCGAAGCTGGTTCAGCGGGACGGCAACGGGCGGGCGCAGTTCGTTGACCCTGTTGGCCCGAACGATGCGGCCACGAAGACCTATGTGGATTCCGCGAAGTCGGCGGCCGAGTCGGCGGCGAAGAATGCGAGTTTCCCGCGGGGCACGGCTCCAGCGAACATCGACAATGCGAAGACGCCGGGCGTGTATCAGCCCGCAGCCGCGCCCACTCTGGCGAACGGATACCCGGTCACGAATTACGGCACCCTGTATGTGGCGGATGAGTACGGGGCCGGGAACTACACGCAGATGTACGTGACCGATGGTGGGACTGTGTGGGTTCGGGCGTTCGTGACGAATGCGTGGAAGGCGTGGACGCTGGTGGGCGGCCGGACGGCTACGGCTTCGACGGATGGGCTCATGTCGGCGGCGGATAAGAAGAAGCTCGACGGCGCTTCGGACCTAAGAAATCCTGGAGCGCTGGTGTTGCGGAAGGCGGACGCGTCTATCCCGGTTCCTGAAGTGCCTGTGAACACGTATGATGCGGCGTCGAAGGCGTACGTGGATGGGCGCGCGGCGACGGGGGCCCCGTCGAATATCGTGGCGGGCGGTTCCGCGAACGTTGGCAACTCCGCCCTGTACGCGCGGCAGAATCACGTGCATAACCTGCCCCTGGCCACCCCGACGGCGCATGGCGCGATGGACAAGGCGGACAAGGCGAAACTGAACACGGCCACCACGGCGGCCACTGGCAATGCGCTGGTGCAGCGGTTCGGGTCGGGGCAGATCGGGGTGCCTGCGGTGCCGGATTCCGCGAACGTTGCCGCATCGAAAGCCTACGTGGACTCCCAGACAGCCATTCTTGCAACACCGTCCACTAGTGGAGCCATGTCTGCGGCGGACAAGGCGAAGCTAGACGCTGCAAGCTCTGCGGTACCTTCTGGAATTGCTCCTATTGGAAATATCGTCATGCGAGATTCAAATAAAGAAATCCTTGTACGTAAGTACCCGATTTCTGGAGATGCGGCGATTTCAAAAGACTATTTTTCCGAAAAAATCTCTCCTATAGTTGCTCATATTATCATCAACTCAAGCGACATTAAAAATGGCTGGGCTGAACCAGAAGTATATGTTTGTTTTGCTGGTCATGTAGCCACATTAAGCATTAAGAATCTTAAGCGCGATTCCGGTGGTTCGTACAGTGCTTTTTACTTAAATGATTATAAACCGCGTGTTCAGGCCTGCGCGTTAACGAATACTGGGAAAATTGCCAGGATTGACTCAGGCGGTTGGTTGTACGTTGAGGGGCTTGGCACTAACGCCTTGCCCGTGTGCGAAGTGTCGTTCACGTACGTGTTCTGAGGTGGTGTTATGTCTCATCCGTTTTGGACTGCCCCCTACGCGTCCCGCCAGCCGCAATATTGGTTGTTCCCAGCGGCCGCGTTGGCTGCGGGCCTGTACTCCCTCATTGCCGGGGTTGACCTGGCAATCGACCAGACGACAGAGAACGAAGTGTTCGCGTTCGCCAACCTCGTCGGCACGCAAGCCTGGGGCATCATGCAGGCTATCGCCGGGGCCCTCGTCGTCGGCACGATCCTGTTCCGGTGGATAGCTGGGATCATTATCTCCACCGCGCTGGCCGGGACGGTGTGGCTCATGTGGGCGTGGGTGCTGCTCCAGGGCACTCTCCGGGTGTTCGCGGAGCAGGGCGGCTTGCGTATCGTGGCCGCTCCCGCGTTCGTGTGCGTCATGTTCTGGCTGCTGTTCGTGACTGCCGTGGTGGCTCACAAGGAGGAAGAAGCGGATGCCGAGTGACTTTGGCCTTTCGCACGCTGACCCGTTCCTGCTGGGTATAGCGGCCGTCGTGTTGGCGGTGGCGTTCGTGCTGTCGCAGCGGGGGAAGATCGACGCTGAGCGGCGGAAGAAGGCCGAGGCGGAGAACAAGGAGCTGAACGGCAAGCTGGAGTCGCTGCAGGATGAAATGGCGGAGATGCGGGAGCATTTCGACCAGCAGTTGGAGGACCTGCGTACGAAGTTCCTGAAGCAGTTGGATGAGGCGCGGGAGGAGAACCTGGCCCTGCGCGCGGAGAAGTACGACATTCTGCAGGTGCTTGCCGAGCATGGGATTGACTACCCGTAACCTCCCACCCGCCGCCACGGTTTCCGGTCACCCTATGGGGGTTAAGGGAAGCTCAGGCAGGGAGGCGGGATGGTCACACCGAATCAGGTGATCGCCAAGGCCCGGACGCAGATCGGCGTCCATGAGGTTGGCTACACGAACTCGGTGGAATACAACGACGAATACTACGGCGGGAAGTACCCGAAGGCCTACCAAAAATGGGCGGCGTGGTGCGTTGTTTTTGGCTGGTGGGTGTTCAAGCAATGCGGGCTGAAGCCGAACGTTGATTTCCCGCGGACCGCTGGCGTCCGGGATTTCTTCAACCGAGCTGACGACTACGGAATGAAGATCATTCCCAAGCATGATATTCAGCCGGGTGATGCTGTTGAGCACACGTATTCGCATTTCAGTATTGCCACGTCGAAGGTCGTTGGCAGCAAGGTTCGGGTTGTGGCTGGGAATACCACTCCCGGGTCGGGCGGTAATCAGCGTGACGGTGGCGGCGTCTACGAGAAGTGGGTGCCGCTGTCGAAGGTGAAGCGGGCCGCGCGGCCCAAATACACGAAAGCCGGAGGAGGGCTATTCAACATGAGTTCCGATCTGTACCTGCACAAGACGGGTAACCAGCACATCGGCAAGGGCAAGACGATCACGGCGAAGGTGAGCGACAAGGACAGTGCCCGCGCTTACCTGGCGAAGGGGAAGGGAACGCAGTTCGTGGTGACGGAGACCCTGCGCTTCCTGGATTTGAAGCCCGGAGCTACCGCGGTCGCGTCCCTGGTGATCATCCACACGAAGACCAAGAAGGTCTACCGGACCCTGGCGAAGAAGGAGATCAACGGCACCGCTGGGATGACCACGAAGCAGATCAGTGCGGCTGGGGAACTCACGGACGCCAACCACCGCCTGTACCTGCGGGTCACGTCGAATCAGGCGACGGACCTGGACGACCTGCGGACGGCGGGCCTCGTGGGAAAATAGTCGGCCCCAGCAATGGGGCCGCCCCCGTCCCGGCGCTGAAGGCTCAGTCGCACGGGATTGACATATCGCATTGGGAGTCCGGCCTGAACCTCGCCAAGAGCGGGCAGGCGTTCGTCATCGTGAAGTTGACGGAGGGGACAACGTATGTGGACCCGACGGCGGCCGGGTATATCGCGCAGGCACAGAAGGCTGGAATCCCGGTTGGGATCTACCATTTCGCCCGCGGGGGTTCCATCGCTGAGGCCAAGCATTTCCTGAAGCACGCGCGCCCGTACCTGGGCAAAGCGGTGCTGATCCTCGACTGGGAGGACAAGGCGACGGAGCATGACACGGCGGCGGCGAAACGCTGGCTGGACTATGTGAAGGCGCAGACGGGCGTGACGCCGTGGCTGTACACGTACCGGGCGGTGGAGTTGGCGCACGACTGGTCGAAGGTAGCGAAGCTGTATCCGCTGTGGGTGGCGCGCTACAACTCCGTCCTGGGCACTCTCAAGCATTGGGCGCGGCCGATCATGTGGCAGTACACGGAATCGTACCGGCTCCAGGGCCACACGGTGGACGCAAATCATTACTACGGCAGCCGGGCGGATTGGGCCTGGTATGCCGCGAAACACTAGGAGAACAGCATGAACACTCTCACTTTCACGTTCGACGCCTGGCAGCTGGTCCAGGTTGTCGTTGCCGTGATCCTGCCGATCATCGTCGGCCTGGTCACCAAGCTCAATGCCAACGCTGGGCTGAAGGCGTGCCTGCTGGCGGCCTTGTCGATTGCAACGTCCATCGGGACGGAAGCGCTGGCCGCGCACAATGCGGGCAAGACCTACGACATTGGCCAGGCGCTTGTGCTCGCGCTGGGCACGTTCGCTATCGCCGTGTCCACGCATTACGGCCTGTGGAAGCCGACCGGTGTTGCCCGGGCTGCGGGTGCAGTCCTGGGCGGGGGCGTGGTGGAGTCCACCGCGGTGCCCGTCGGGGATGAACCGGGGGACGTTGTTGACCTGGAAGACACCGACGATGACACTGACGGCGACGACGGTATGGAAGATGACGGTCTCCCGGTAGACGAGGACACGGACGAGTCCACCCCGTCGGTGCAGGCTCAGGCGGAGTTGGATGCGCAGATCGAAGCTGAGCGGGATGCGACGCCGGTGCCGGATGATTACGAGGCCCGGCATTGAGCGGCCCGGACTTCAGCAGCATGTCGGATGATGCGCTGTCGGACTGGATTGCGGAGGCGAACCGCCAACTACTGTTGCGGCAGGACACGGCCGTGTTCGTAGACCAGGTGGCGCAGGCGGTGGCCGCGGTGGTTGCGAACACGCCGGAGGCCGTTCTGCAACAGGATGTGGATCAGGATGGGGTGCAGGCGTGCCGCGCGTGCGTTCACGTGTCCCTGGGTGACTCGGAGTATGAGCCGCAAGTGTTCGTGGGGCATGGGCACCACAATCCCCCAGCGGACGACCCGGAGGGCGTTGTAGACGCGCCTGGCGGGGATTCCGACCCGGGCGGGGATACCCCTGAACCTCCAACCGAATAACCGTTCCGGCCCGCACGGCCCGGCTCCCACCCGGGGGCCGGGCCGCGCGGCATTCTAGGGGCATGAGTGGAGTGATTGCGTTCCCGTTCAGTATCGGCCCGCAGGGCAATGTTCGGACGGTTGACCAGGGCACGGAGGAGGAGGGCGCGCAGGTGCTCACCGTCATTGCGTCAACCCTGCTGGGTGAGCGGCCAATGGCGGAAGAGTTCGGTATCCCCGATCCGGTGTTCTTCGGGTTCACGCAGTCCGATGTGCAGGTGGTCCTGTCCACATTCGGGTTCGAGCAGATCGAACTGCAGGACGTGCGGACGGTGTTCCCGGAGGAGGGTGTGCAGCGGGCGGAGATGGATTGGCAGCTGAGCCTGGAGCCGACCGCGGAAGACCTGGAAGACGACGACGATGACGAAGACGAGGATGAGGGGGACGACGGTGGCTACTGACGAGGTGCCGGAATACGAAGACCTGGAGCTGTTCGACACCACGGCGGAGGATGAACTGCTGGATGCGGCGGTGGCGCGGATGCGCGTGTCCCTGCCGGAGTGGGCGCCGGACGAGTCGAACACTGAAATGGTGCTGCTGGAGGCCATGTGCGTGCTGGTGGGCATGGTCATGTTCGAGGTCAACGACGTGCCGCAGCAGGTCGTGGCGCAGCTGTTGGAGGTGTACGGCCTGGAGCGCGACCCGGGCGCGCAGGCGTCCGGGCTGGTGGAGTTCACATTCTCCGGTGCTGACCCGTCGCAGACCGTCCCGGCTGGCACCACGGTGCGGTGGACGGATGAGACGACGGGTGAGTCGTTCGACCTGGTGACGCAGGAGGGTGTGACGGTCTCCACGGTGGAGACGCTGAAGGGTACCGCGCGGGTGCTGGCGGAGGACGTCGGCGCTGAACTGAACGGCGTGGCGAATCAACCGGTGGACGTGCTGGAGTCGTTGCCGCAGGTGGAGGCCGCGCGGTTCCTGGGAGCGATTGCGGGCGGCATGGACCCGGAGGATGACGAATCGTACTTCGACCGGGGGGCCGCGATGTTTGCGCGGCAGACGTCCACCCTGGTGTTGCCGGACCAGTTCAGCCTGGCGGCGGCAACGTTCCCGTTCGTGGACCGGGCGAAGACGTACAGCCTATTGGACCCCGCCCACCCAGACGTGGAGACGCTGGGGCATGTCACCACGGTGCTGTCGTCCGGTGAGGCCGGGGCCGGGGTGTTGTCGCCGGAGCAGGTGGAGACGGTACGGAACGCGCTGACGGCTCAGGCTGTTGCCGGGCTGGTCGTCCATTGTGTGACGCCGGTAGTGACCGGGGTGACGGTCACGGTGGAGGTTGTGAAGGACTCCACCGCGGTGTCGGAGGACGTGGTGGCGGCCGTGGAGGAGGCTGTGGCCGGGTTCATGTCGGCGGGGTCATGGGATTGGCGGGCCCGCGTGTCGAAGAACGAAGTGCTGTCGGCGGCGGCGAAGGCTGAGGGCGTCGCCTACGTGCAGGCGGCGACGGTGGCGAAGACCGGTAGCGCGCCCGCGGACGTGGTGGAGCTGACGGATGCCGGGTATGGTGCTCTCCCCCACCTGGACAGTGTGACTGTGACCGTGGTTGGGGGTTGAACCTGATGGTGGACGATATGGGGCGGGAGCTGTACGACATGCTCCCCCAGCAGTACCGGACCCAGGATGCTCTGCAGGAGCCCGCTGAGCCGTTGCGGCGGTTCCTCGACGGGCCGGGAGGTCTCCTCACCGCGGTGGCGGGCGTGCTGGACGATGTGGACGCGGGCGTGTGGGTTGACCCGGGCCGCGCCAATGAGAAGGTGCTGCGGTGGTTGGCGCAGGTGTTGGGTTCCCGGGATCGGGGATTGAACGCGGCTGACCTGCGGAAGGCGTTGCAGGCCCGCCTGCAGGATGGAGCCCCGGCGGTGGGTACCCGGTCGCATATCGGGCAGGCCGCCGCCTATGTGCTGGGCGAGGACACGAAGCTGGCCGTGTTCCCTGACCCTGATATTCCGTTCACGATCTACGTCCTGACGGATGAGGCGCACCTGCTGGCGGCTGGTGGTGTCGATGCGGTACGGGAGAAGATCAGCGCGTATGGCGCGACCCCGGCGGGGTTCAAGCTGATGCCGGTGGCGGCTCATGCCACGTGGGATTCGTTCGATGGTGCGGTGGCGGATGCCGGTGGTAGCTGGGATGACTTCGCGCGGATGGTGCGGACGTGGGCGGATCACGATTCGCTGGGGGCTATCATCCAGGGTGATTGAGGTGGCGCAGGAATGGCGCGCGCCCGTGTACCCGTGTGGCGTTGGTGGCGGCTGTGGCGGGTTGGTTCGGCGTTTGGGTGGCGGCGGTGGCGGGCGTGTCGTCCGGCCGACGCCGGGGGCGGCGTTGGGCTGTTTCGTTTACACCGAGGGGGTCGGGGGTTCGAGTCCCTCTGGGCCCACCCACGTCCTGAGTCGCGAGATCGTTGACAGATGAGCCGCGACAGGGCTGACACGAAGGCCCCGGAGTTTTCCCTCCGGGGCCTTCGTGTTGTCCGGACTCGGATGGGGGTTCATCCGGTTTTGCGGATGGGTGACTGGTAGCTCTTGGCGGGGTCGGTCTAGTGTGCGGACCGAGTGCTGATCATGGCACCTCCTGAGACCAGAAGGAAGCCAACGCCGATGGCGGCGAAGGCGGCTCGGAACTCGCCTCCGACGACGTGTCCGATCCCGTCGGGCATCGCTCCTGCAACCTCGACGCCGGTACCGATCATCATGAGCCGCCTACTAAGAGTCGACCATGCGGACCGCCCGCGGAGCCAGCGCCCCGCCTGCCACGCCAGGCAGACGACGCCCACATTTGAAATGACGTGGTCCATGACAGAGGTGCCCGCCTCCGTCAACGATGGCAGGTTCCCATCGGACAGGTGGAAGGCGGCCTGCGCGGCTACTCCGACTATCTGGGCTCCCAGGCCGACGAGGATCAGGGGTGGAACCGGGCGGTCTCCGCGTGAGTCGTTGATTCGTGGTGTCATGTCAGTGTCCTTGATGGAGCGCGCGTTCGCGGCCGGCCCGAGGTAGAGGGCCGTGCAGGCAACCTCCCCGACCGTGGAGAGGAGCTCGCCGTCGTCTCGTTCGCAACCGTCGAGGAACTGTGTGCCTGGTTGGCGGCCCATCATGCCACGCACCCCGGCCCCGGTTCCCCGAGCTGCGTCATCGTGCCCACTACCGAGCTCATCGAGCATCTCGCTCACTCCTCACACCTAGGGCGCCGGCGGCCAGGGCGTGAATCGGAATGGCAGTTCTGTTCAATTAGTACGACGCCACCGCCATCGCGCACATCCGCTGTCACAATGGGCAGCATGATCGTTCACAGAGTAGTGCCGAACTTGACCGTCACGGACCTGTCCAAAGCAGTCGACGAACACCGGGCCGCTCTTGGGCTAGACGTGCTCATGGACCATGGCTGGATTGTCACGCTTGGCGACGATGAAGGACATCAGCTCAGTCTGATGACCGCCGACGCCTCCGCCCCGATGAACCCGGCGGTTTCGATCTTCGTAGACGACGTGGCCGAAGCGCTGAATCGAGTCCGCTCGGCCGGGCTGGAGATCGTGCATCCACTCACTGAAGAACCATGGGGAGTCACCCGGTTCTTCTACCGCGACAGCGGCGGAAAAGTCGTCAACGTCGGAATGCACAGTTCCTAGATCAGGTAACCGAAGACCAGGGTGACGACTGCACGGCCGAACATTCCCAGGCAGTTCAACCCAGCACGCGCGCCCCGGAAACCGCGCTCGCAGATGCGCTGCGATTGCACAGAGGAAGTACACGATGACCCCGGCATGCGCGGCCAGTCCGACGCCGGGCACCCACAGACCGGCGATCAAACCCACCACCGCACACGCCTTGACGACGACGAGCGCCCACCACCAATCACGCGGGAACCGCACACCTTCAAGGCAGTCGCTGATGAACCTCGGCGGCCGGAGCGAGACGATCACATCGAAGAGCAGCGCTGCGCCGAGGAGACAGGACAACCACCAGGGATCGGGGATCAGGCTCATTCCCCCTCCCCCGCGTGTTTGGTGAGTGCGGCGATCACGCTGCGCAGACTATCGCGCAGTGCGTGGACATCCGGGGCATCACCAGGCCAGGTGAAGAGCCGCCCGATGTATGCGAAGTAGATTCCCCCGGCGAGCGCAGCGGCCCGCTCGACGGGTACCCCTCCCTCGCGCAGGACCGCGGCTATTTCACCGGACAGCCGCGCGGCCAACTCCGTGAAGACCGACGACTCGTGTGCGCCCAGGACCAGGATGGAACCGTAGGTGCGCGCCAGAGCAAAGTCACTGGAGAACAGGAGGAGGAATGGCCCGAACAGTTCCATGATCTGCTCGGTGATGCCCGCCTGGACCCGACTATCGGCAGCACCGCCTCGTTGGACATGGACTTCGCGGATCCGCTGGTCGAAACACTCCAGGAGCAGCGCATTTTTATCACCGACGGACATGACCGTCCCGACACTCACCCCGCCGGCGGCTGCAATTTCTCGAATGGTCGTCTGGGCGAATCCTTGGGTGCGGAACAAGCGGTCCGCGCTTGCAAGCACTTTCGCGTTGGTCGCGCGGCGCTGAACGTCACGAGTCTTCATCGTCCCCACCCTTATGAACATGTTCACTGAACATGTTCATCCTATGCTATGACGAGCCCACCCGGCCAGGGTGAATCGAAACCGAACGTAACGAATCGCTTGACAGTAGGGGTCCAATGGGGATGATCGAACCATGGCCGCGTCGTACCCGGAACCCCTACCCTTCCCAGACATCCTGTCCCGCATCTGGGCGATCACCGGCACGTCCGACTCCACGGTGCCACAGGCCCTCGACGCGGTGACCTTCGCCGGCCCCCGGGAGGTGCTTCCCTCCGCCTTCGACGTGACGGGGCTGGCCACCGGGGCAATCGCGGCCACCACGCTGGCGCTGGCTCGGTTGCACGCCGCCCGATGGGCAAGGCCTGCCGCCCCTGTAACCGTCGACAGCGCCGAGGCCTGTGCCGCGTTCGCCGCCGAACGGCTGTTCACACCAGTCGGCTGGGAACTGCCCCGTTGTGGGATCCCCTGGCGGGCGACTATCGCACTGCGACCGACTGGATCCGGTTGCACACCAATTACAGTCACCACCGTGACGCAGTCGTCCATGTGCTGGGCGTTCACGACCGCGCCGGCGTGGAGGCAGCGGTGGCCACACTCCCGGCCGAGGAGATCGAGCGCGCCGTCGTCGCTGCGGGCGGCGCGGCAGCAACCCTGCACACCCGTGAGGCCTGGCTGGATTCCGCAGCGGGTCGCGCCGCCCGTGATGCTCCCCCGATCACAGTCCGGGAACACCCCGGCACCGCAAGGGTCGGCTGGGCGCAGACCACTGCGGATCTACCCCTGAGCGGAGTCCGCTTCCTCGACCTCACGCGCGTCATCGCAGGGCCGGTGTACACCAAGATCCTCGCCGGCTACGGTGCCGAAGTGCTGCGCATCGACCCGCCAGGTTTCACCGAGGTGGCCTCCCTGTTGTCTGAGACCACACTGGGCAAACGCGCGGCAGCGCTCGATCTGGCTAACCGTGCGGGGCGAAGCACGTTCGAGGAGCTGGTCAGAACGGCCGACGTCATTGTGATGGGCTACCGGGCCGATGCCCTGGAACGCATCGGCTATGACAGGGCCCGCTTGGCCGCCCTCAATCCGGGCCTCATCACCGCACAGCTCAACGCCTATGGATGGGCGGGGCCCTGGCGGAATCGGCGCGGGTTCGACAGCCTCGTGCAGTTCAGTTGTGGAATCGCCGCCACTGGAGCATCCGCCTACGCCCGTGAGGAGCCGGTCCCGCTGCCCGTCCAAGCCCTTGATCATGCGAGCGGGTGGCTCCTGGCCACGGCCATCACCCGAGCGCTGCACCGTCGGCTCTCATCGTCCACCGTCTCACACATCACCGGTTCGCTGATCGGCACGGCCAATCTGCCCTATGCCATGAGTCCACCGGATGGACCACCGGTGCCGGGGAATCAGGCCGAGCCCGGCTTGGAGGAGACCCAAACGGATTGGGGCCCCGCACTACGGGTGCCGTTGCCCGGCCATATAGCGGGTGTCCAGCCGGTTTGGGCATATCCTGCCGGACCACTGGCCCGGCACGGCGCACAGTGGACGGACCGGCCGTAGCACTGCCCGATGATGGGCGCTAGACTTGCGCCCATGCATTTGTATTTCCTGTGACGGCCGAGTAGGTCCACCGCACTCGTCGAAATTCCTCCGAGCCGCGGCGACCGCCTCTCCCGACCCCTGTGCGGGTCACCGTCATTTCGCGCACCCATTTTCCGGGCCTCCGAGCCAGTGGCTGCGCTTGTTCAAAGGATCTACTGTGCCAACCTCATCACTTCACGCCCATGCGCGCTCCAGCGCGCAACTCATTGCCACCGACGTCTCCGTCATACGCGGTGCAACGCCAATCCTCAACCATGTCGATCTGAACCTCTCGCCGACGTCGCGCGTGGCGATGGTCGGCGAGAACGGCAGGGGCAAGTCCACGCTGCTCCACGTGCTCGCCGGTGATCTCGCCCCCGATGCCGGCACGGTTGACCGGATCGGCACGATCGCCGTGGCCGAACAGGAGTTCGACGCCACGGATGGCCGCACTGTGGGCCAGGTAGTCGCGGAGGCGATCGCAGAATCCCTGGCGGCACTCGCCGAGCTCGACGCGGCAAGCGGCGCCCTGGCCGGCGGAGCCGAGACAGCAGTCCAGAGATACACCGCCGCTTTGGAGCGCGCCGAGGCGCTCGACGCCTGGGATGCCGAACGTCGCGTCCGGATCGCCCTCGATGCACTCCAGGCCGATTCCGATATGGCCAGGCCCCTGGCCGAACTGTCCGTCGGACAACGGTATCGTGTCCGGCTGGCCTGCCTGCTGGGCACCGAGACCGACTTCCTCCTGCTCGACGAACCGACGAACCACCTGGACCGCGGCGGTCTCGAATTCCTGACGGCCCAGCTGCGCTCCAGGTCCGGCGGCGTTGCCGTCGTCACCCACGACCGGGCGCTACTTGCCGACTTCGCCGAGACCGTCGTCGACCTCGATCCGACTCCGGACGGCCGTCCCGCGATCTACGGCAGTGGATATGAGGGCTACCGGACGGGGCGCATCGCCCTGCGGGAACGGTGGGAGCAGGAGTATGAGCGCCAACGAGCCGAACGAGGCCGCCTGCAGGACAGCCTCAGTTCCGCGCAAAATCGCCTGGTCTCCGGTTGGCGGCCGGACAAGGGCACGAACAAGCACGGCCGCGCCACACGGGCCGGCGGTCTGGTCCAGAGCGTCCACCGTCGCCAGGCAGCACTCGAGGCGCACGCCATTACGGTTCCGCAGCCGCCCCAGGTGTTCCACTTCCCCGAACTGCACGTACGCGCCGGAGCATCGCTCTTGACCGTCGACCAGGTCGGCGTCTCCGGCCGACTGGCCGGACCGGTGTCCTTCTCGCTCTCACAGCACGGCAGGCTCGCAGTGCTCGGCCCCAACGGTGCGGGCAAATCGACCCTGCTCCGAGTCTGTGCCGGTGACCTGGCCCCCGATACCGGTTCGGCCCGGTTATCCGGCGGCACACGGCTGGGCTTCCTGCACCAGGAATCGGCGCTGCCCGGCCAGCTGCGCGCAAGCGAGCTCTACGCCTCGCGCCTCGCTGCGCTCCTAGCGGATGGGGTTCTGCCGCAGGCCGAGGCGATCGGCCTGTCGCAGCTGGGCCTGTTGAAGCCCGGCGAGTCGGGCAAACGGGTGGCAGAGCTCTCGATGGGGCAGCAGCGGCGCCTCGAATTGGCCCTGGTGCTGGCGCGTCGGCCGCACGTGCTGTTGTTGGACGAGCCGAGCAACCATCTCTCCATCGCACTCGTCGATGAACTCACCGAGGCCCTGGGGGCGACTGGTGCCGCCGTGGTCATGTCGACCCATGACCGGCAGCTGCGCCGGGACATATCCGATTGGCCCAGCATCGAGGTGGCGACCCCTGCTGCTCTCAGATAGCCGGCACTCTCGATGAGCCCGAGGCCGGTCACCGGAACACCCGGCTGATCGCCGCCGCCAACTGGCTCAGCTGCAGCCAGATGGCGAAGTGATGCACCGGTCGCAGCACCCGGCCCGCTGCAGCCCGGAGGACGTTTCGCCGGCGACCCTTGTGCACCCACGCGGTGGTGATGTGCAGGTGACTGCCGCCGGCGGCCGGCTCCAATTCGATCCGGATCACGCGGGCGTTGGCCTTCGGGGCATCGGGCCAGGTGAAGCGCCATTCGCCCAGCAGCCCCTCCTGCCAGTCGGTTGTCTCCACTCGCGCGGATCGATGCTGCGCTTTCACCCGGGAGGGTCTGCCGTCGGGGTGTTCGGTCACGGCGTGTGCCGTCCACGTCGAACCGACACTCACCACGGCGGGCGGAGCCTCGATCCATCCGGTGCCTGGCTCCCATTCCGGCATTCGCGCAGGGTCGGCCAGCAGCTCCCATACCCGGTCGATGGGGGCTGGCACGAAGCACTCCCGTGTCCCCGACAGGCTATCCGCCTCGGTTCCACCCACAGCGTCGTGGGCATGGCGTTCGGCCTCGTCGAGTCGGGCGATCACGGTTGCGGGCGTCGTGCCCAGGCGCCCGAGCACGGCTTCGATCAATCCGCTGGGTTCGACGACCAGTTCACGCAGAATCGCTGCCGCATCGCCCCGCTTCCCATCCCGAGCCGAGTTCTTGATGATTTCCAAAGCCCGGGGGTGCCAATCCACTGCTCCGGTTTCATGGAAGGTGATCCTGCCGGGCTGTGGGGACTCGGTCCGGATCCCGAGTGAGTTCAGCTGTTCCTCGTGCTGCCGCTCTATGGCGTCGCGAGCGGTTTCCAGGGTGATGCCGAGGCTCCGTAGGAGTTGGCCGGCACGCTGTTCACTGAGGACGAGGGCGAGGAACAGGTCGTCGATCCCCGCAGTCCGCTCTTTGCGGCGGGACGCTTCCTCCATGGCCGTGATGGACAGAGTGTGACTGGTTGCGGTTTGGACGCTGAGCTTGTTCATCGGGTCCTCCTGGGGACGGGAATCGACGGGTCGATTCGCTTCGCATACTTCTTGTGCACCGCTTGGCGTGAGACTCCGAGCGCGCCGGCGATGTCCTGCCAACTCATCCCGGCCCACAGTCCTGCTTCAACCTGCGCCAGTTCCAGGCGCTCTGTGAGCGCACGCAGGGAGGAGATGGCTCTGAGCCCCGCTCGGGGATCCCGTGTGTCGGCAGCCGTTTCGGCTATCTGTGTTGACTCCATGCAGTCAACCTATGTTGCTACCGGTCAGTTGTCAACCATTGTTGCCAACGGAGATGATCAGCCCCTTCTCCCGCGTCCCGATGCAGCCCACCGTGCAGGCAGTCCCCGACCTCACCCGAACAGCTGGTCGCCGCTCTTGTACTCCAGCCCGGGGTGGTTCTCGAAGCGGACCACGCCGACGGCCACGGTATCCGGCACCGCGGCCTTGATCCGCGCGGTCCCCTCGATCCCGAAGCCCCCGCACAATTCGATCGCGCCGACCCCGGCGGCCGCCAGCTCCCGGGCCGCGGCCTCGGAATCGGCGTAGTCCGCAGCACCGACGACCGTCAGGTCGACCCCCGGTGTCTCGACGGTCTGCCTGTCGGTGTGCCAATCGGCACCCGGTGCCAGGAAGATGAATGCCGCTTTGAGTTTCATCACTACTCTCCTTCGATGTCGCCGACTTCACTGTCGGTCGCTCCCGGTGGGCCCGCAAGGGCTCACCAACCGCCAGTGTGGCCCTTTTCCCCTGTGATGACCAGCTATCCCAGCCTGCGAGCGCCCGGCGATCATATTCGGACTCCGCACTATCTTCGGCGCCCGATCCGTGTTTAGGCTGAGGCATGTCCGCAAGCGTATACATCGCATCAGCAGAAGGTCGCTCCGGGAAGTCCACGGTCGCACTCGGAGTACTCGACGTCATCGGCCGCACCAGCCCACGGGTCGGGGTGTTCCGGCCGGTCACCCGCACCCGGGATTCCCGCGACTACGTCCTCGACATGCTCCTGGAGCACACCACCGCCGACCTGGACTACGAGACGTGCATCGGCACCACCTATGAACAGCTGCACGCGGATCCCGACGCCGCTCTGGCGCTCATCGTCGAGCGCTTCAAGGCCGTCGAGGCCCAGTGCGAATTCGTCGTCGTGCTCGGCAGCGACTACACCGATGTGTCCACCCCGGCCGAGCTGGCGGACAACGCGCGGATCGCTGCGAACCTGGGCGCCCCGGTCCTGCTGGTACTCGGCGGGCGCGCCCCACAGGGTGAGAACGTGCGTTTGGGCGGCGGCACCGCCCGCACCCCGGCCGAACTCGCGCAGGTGGCCACCGTGGCTTTCTCCGAACTCGGCCAGGAACGGGCTGAACTGTTCGCGATCGCCGTCAACCGGGCGGACCCGGACGCTTTGGAGGCTACCTCCGAAGCCGTGCGCGAGGCCGCGGCCCGCGCCGTTCCGCCGGTCGGCGGTACGGATGCCGCGCTGCCGGTGTGGGCCCTGCCCGAGGACCCGGTTCTGGTGGCGCCGTCGGTGGCCGATGTACGCGACTGCCTGGGCGCTGAGTTCGTCGGTGGGGATCCCGCCTTGCTCGAGCGCGAGGTGATGGGAGTCGTGATGGCGGGCATGTCGATGGACAATGTACTGCCCCGCCTGCACGACGGCTCCCTGGTGATCGTCGCCGCCGACCGCACCGAGGTGCTGCTCTCGTGTCTGTTGGCCCATGCATCGGCCACATTCCCATCCCTGGCCGGCATCGTACTCAACGGCCCCTTCGACCTGCCAGAGGCCGTCGACCGGCTCGTCGCGGGTCTGGGCTCGCCGCTGCCCGTCCTGACCACCCCCGGCGGCACCTTCGACACCGCGGCGCGCGTGATGCGCACGCAGAGCAGACAGGCTGCGGCTTCGCCGACACGCTACGATGCGGCATTGAATTTGTTCCGGCGCCACATCGACGCGGGGGTGCTGGCCAAGAGCCTGGGCCTGGCGCGCTCGCAGGTCGTCACCCCGCTGATGTTCGAGTACGGCCTGGCGCAGCGGGCGGGCAATGACCGCAAGCGGATCGTCCTGCCAGAGGGCGATGACGACCGAGTCCTGCGGGCGGCGGCGCGCGTGCTGGGTCGCGGCATCGCGGACCTGACGATCCTGGGCGACGAGGCGAAGGTGCGCGCCAGGGCAGCGGAGCTGGGCTGCGATTTGGACGCCGCCACGGTCATCAGTCCCTTCGATCCCGGATATGTCGACCGCTTCGCCCAGGTCTACACGAGGCTGCGGGCCCACAAGGGCATGACGTACGACCGGGCGGCAGATACCGTGACCGACGTGTCGTACTTCGGCACCCTGCTCGTCCACGAGGGTCTGGCCGATGGCATGGTCTCCGGAGCCGCGCACACCACGGCGCATACAATCAGGCCGGCGTTCGAGATCATCAAGACGCGCCCCGACGCACAGGTCGTGTCCTCGGTCTTCCTCATGGCACTGGCCGACCGGGTTTTGGTCTACGGCGACTGCGCGGTCATACCGGATCCCGATGCCGGGCAACTGGCCGATATCGCGATCTCCTCGGCCACCACAGCCGCTGGATTCGACATCGAGCCGCGGGTGGCGATGCTGTCGTACTCCACGGGCGATTCCGGATCCGGTGCGGATGTCGACAAGGTCCGCGAGGCGACCCGACTGGTCCACCAGCGTCGCCCGGATCTGGCAGTCGAGGGTCCGATCCAGTACGACGCCGCGACCGATGCTGCGGTCGCCGGCAAGAAGCTGCCGGGTTCGCAGGTGGCGGGCCGGGCGACGGTGTTCGTCTTCCCGGACCTCAACACCGGAAACAACACGTACAAGGCGGTCCAACGGTCCGCCGGCGCACTGGCGATCGGGCCGGTGCTCCAGGGCTTGAACAAGCCGATCAACGATCTGTCCCGTGGCGCGCTGGTCGACGATATCGTCAATACGATCGCGATCACCGCGATCCAGGCACAGGGTGGTAGGTCATGAGCGTCGTGCTCGTCATGAACAGCGGTTCCTCTTCGTTCAAGTACCGGCTGATGGCCGTCGAAGCGGAGATCCCGCTGGCCTCCGGGGTGGTCGAGCGGATCGGCGAGGACATGGGCCGGGCCAGGCACACCGTGCACCACTGGCCGCACGCAGAGGGCGGTGACAGCGTGTTCACCCAGGACCTGCCGATCCCGGACCATGCCGCCGGCTGCCGGGTGATGCTCGACGCCTTCGCCCAGTACGGGCCCTCCCTGTACGAGCACCCGCCGGTCGCCGTGGGTCACCGGGTGGTCCACGGCGGCGCCCGGTTCTTCGCGCCTACGGTCATCACCTCGCTGGTGGAGATCAACATCGACGAGCTCTCCCTGCTGGCCCCGCTGCACAATCCGGGTGCTGTGGCCGGCATCCACGCCGCCGAGGTCGCCTTCCCCCGGGTGCCGCATGTGGCGGTGTTCGACACGGCCTTCCATCAGACGATCGAGCCGGCGGCCTACACCTACGCGATCGATAAGAAGGTGGCCACGTCGAACCGTATCCGCAAGTACGGCTTCCACGGCACCAGTGTGAAGTTCGTCTCCGAACGCGCGGCCCAGTTCCTGGGCAGGCAGCCGGAGGAACTCAAACAGATCGTGTTCCACCTGGGCAATGGGGCGTCTGCCACTGCCGTGTCCGGTGGCAAATCCGTCGACACGTCCATGGGCTTCACCCCCTTGGAGGGCCTGGTGATGGGCACCCGGTCCGGCGATATCGATCCGGCCGCGCTGTTCCACCTGGCCCGGCGCGCCGATATGTCCACCGGTGACCTTGACACGCTGCTCAACAAGCGCTCGGGCCTCCTCGGCCTGACCGGGGCATCCGATATGCGCGACGTCCTCGAACGCAGGGAGGCAGGCGATCAGGATGCCGCACTGGCCTACGACGTCTACGTCCACCGGCTGCGCGCCTATGCGGGCTCGTATCTGGCACAGCTCGGCGGGGCCGACGTCATCGTGTTCACAGCCGGGGTCGGCGAACACTCCCCCGCGGTCCGGGCGGATGCCTTGTCAACGCTGGGCTTCGCCGGCATCCACATCGATCCCGTGCGCAATGCCCAAGCCGGCTCCGGCATCAGTGTGATATCCCCGGACGATTCGCCGGTCACGGTGTTGGTGGTGCCGACGAACGAGGAGTTGGAAATCGCCCGGCAGACCCTGGAGGCCGCGAACGCGTGAAACACATGTCTGAAGTGATTCTTGCACTCTGAGACGACGCGCGTCGGGGCGGGCGGCGGGCGGATAATATTCCGGTTAACTCCCCGGAATCGAAAGTGACCGTTCTCCTATGACCGCTCCAGCGGCGGCGTCCCCGGCGCCCGCCAATCAGACATCCCCCAAGGATATGCGCAAGATCTCCACCGCCAGCGCCTTCGGCACCGGCATCGAGCTCTACGACTTCCTGATCTTCGGCCTGGCCGCGGGCCTTATCTTCCCCAAGCTGTTCTTCCCCGGCTCCGATCCGCTGATGGGCACGCTGCAGTCCTTCATGGCCTTCGGCGCGGGCTTCCTGTCCCGGCCCCTGGGCGGAATCGTCTTCGGCCACTTCGGTGATCGGGTCTCGCGCAAGACCATGCTGGTCATATGCCTGGTCGCCACCGGCACCTGCACGGTCCTCATCGGGTGCCTGCCCACTTACGGCACGGTCGGTGCGCTGGCGCCCGTCCTGCTGGTGTCCCTGCGCATCCTCCAGGGCTTCTTCATGGGCGGCGAACAGTCCGGCGCCTTCATCATGGTCACCGAACACGCCCCGCGCGGCCGCAAGGCCTTCTTCGGCGCCTTCGTCACAGCCGGCTCCCCCATCGGCACCCTGCTGGGCATCGGCGTATTCCAGCTCACGGCCCTGTTCACCGGCGACGCCTTCGCCACCTGGGGCTGGCGCATCCCATTCATCGCCTCGGCCATCCTCATCATCATCGGCATCTACGTGCGCGTGGGCATCGACGAATCCCCGTCCTTCAAGAAGATCTCCAAGGCCGGTGCCGTCGCCAAACTGCCCCTGGCCGGCGTCATCGCACACGCCTGGCCGTTCCTCATCGCCGGCGTCCTGGTGAACCTGGGCTTCAACCAGTTCATGTTCATCATCAACTCCTTCACCACGTCGTACGCCGTCAAGCAGATCGGGTTCAGCCAGACCGACACGCTGATCTCCGGACTGGTCGGCGGCTTGGGGATGCTGATCGCGGTCTTCGTCGCCGGCTGGGCCGCCGACCGCTTCGGCCTGATCAAGGTCATGATGTGCGGGGCCCTGTTCCAGCTGGTGTGGGCCTACCCGTACTTCCTGCTGATCGACTCGGGTTCCGTGGTCGGCCTCTACCTCGCCGTGGTCGTCGGTTACATCGGACTGAGCTTCGTCTTCGGTCCCATGGCCGCGTTCTACGTCAGCCTGTTCGACCCGGCGCACCGGTATTCCGGGGTCGCAGTGTCCTACAACCTGGGAGCCGTACTCGGCGGGGGCCTCTCCCCCTCGATCGCCCAGGCGCTGCTGGCCTCCGGCGCCGGCTCGGCGGGCATCTCGGCCTATGTCGCACTGGGCGGGGTACTCTCGGCCATCGGCCTGTTCATCGGCATGAAGCAGGTCCAGCGGGCCAAAGCCGCCTGGTGATGCCCGCGGCGCCCCGGCTGCAGGCTCAGGCGAGTTGGCAGCCGGGGCACCAGTACAGTTTGCGCCCGGCCACGACTTCCAGGGCCACGGGGGTGTGGCACCTGTAGCACGGCTGCCCGGCCCGACCGTAGACCGCGTGTCGGCCCTCGACCGTTTCGAGGGCCAGTTGCTTCGCCGCACCGCGCAGTCGGGTACGGGTGACGATCACCCCGGTCTCCACGCCGATCGGCAACAGTCGGCACCAATCGTCCCACAGGGCCCGCAGCACCTCGACGGGCAGGGCATTCGCCGCCGTATGGGGGTTCACCCGGGCCCGGAACAGCAGCTCGGCCCGGTAGATATTGCCGATTCCCGCAACCACCGCCTGGTCCATCAGCACTGTGCCGATCGGCGTGCGCTTGCGCTGGGCCACGGAGATGAACCGGCGGCCCCCGGCGGCCCGGCCGTCGACCAGCGGATCGGGACCCAGTTTCCGCAAACGGGCCGTCAGTTCCCCTGGCTCCAAGACCTCGCAGGCGGTGGGCCCGCGCAGATCGGCGCAGGCGTCGGCTGTCAGCAGGCGGGCACGCACCGCGCCGACGGGTTCCGGGGGCCAGACGGGCCCGCCGACGGTTTCGGCCGCGGTTTCATCCGGGCGGGGCAACTCGTTCTCACCGGCCCGCAGCCGGGTCACCCGGCCAGCGCGCAATTTCCTGGGCGCGCCCATGCTGCGCTGGGCCAGCGAGTACTCGCCCGTCTGCCCCGCGCGCTCCCCCTGCCCGGTCAGCCGGGCGAAATCCCAGGCCCCGTAGAGCCCCAGGTGGACCCGCAGGCACAGCTCGCCGGAGAAGGACAGGAAGAGCTGCTTGCCCACCGCGTAGGACTCCTCTATCGTCCGGCCGTCGAGGAGCGCGGCGCCGGCTGCGAACCGGCCCTGGGGCGAGGACACCGCGACCCGCCTGCCGACCATCAGGTCGGCGAAGCGGGCCGCGATTCTGTGGACCGAATGTCCCTCGGGCATCAGGCCGTGGCGCCGGGGCCGGTCGCGGCCTGCTCGCCCAGCTGTGCGCGGATCTTGGCCGCCGCCGCCTCCAGGGTCTCCGGCGAGGCGACCGAGCCGCGCTCGAGCACATGGAAGTCCTTCAGCGAGTTCGTCGGCCACACATGGATGTGGACGTGGGGCACCTCGTAGCCCTGCACCATGACGCCCACCCGCTGGCAGCCGAAGGCGGCCTGCTGGGCCTGTCCGATCAGCTGCGCCACCGTAAACAGGTGTGCGTTGAGTTCGGTGGGCAGATCGAGCCAGTGGTCGATCTCCTGGCGCGGGACGACCATCGTGTGGCCGGCGGTCAGTGGCTGAATGTCCAGGAACGCGACGCACAGGTCGTCCTGGTAGACGAAAGTGCCGGGGATTTCACCGGAGATGATCTTGGAGAAGATGCTGGGCATGGTGTGGCCTCCTCAGTGCAACCATGAAGCGAGGTCGCGGACCCGGTCCACAGGGCCGGTCTCCGCGCGTTGGATGATTCCGTGGGTGTCGATGAGGAAAGTACCACGTCGGGCGGCACCACGCTGTTCGTCGAACACCCCATAGGTCTGTGCGGCCGCACCGTGCGGCCAGAAATCGCTGAGCAACTCGATGCCGATCCCTGCCTCCCGGCTCCAGGCCGCCAGGGTGTACTTCGAGTCGACGCTGATGCCCACTGCACGGATTCCGCCGCCTGGTTCCCCGGTCCGGGCCAGATCCGTCAGCAGTGACATCTCCCGGCCGCACACAGGAGAGAATGCGAACGGGTAGAACACCAAGAGGACTGCCGACTCCCGGCTGGCCTCGGAGAGCACGAAGGTCGAGCCGTACTGGTCCGGCAGAATCAGTTCCGGCGCCGGAACGCCGGGGACCGGAGCCGCGCCGTTCATCTCAGCCGTTGCTCTTCTTGGCGACCAAACGCACGCCCGACCAGTCCGGGCCGACGCTGACGGTGGTCGTCACGTGCATGCCGGCGGTGGGCGCCGCATCGTTGATCTCAACCGGGCTGATGTGTCCGGGTCGCCCGGCCTTGGGGGTGAGCAGATAGACCGTGCCGGTCTCGGAGAGCATGGTCTGAGCGTCGACCAAGCCGTCGACCAGATCTTCGTCGTCCGAACGCCACCACATCACCACGGCGTCGAAAACGTCCTCGACGTCGTCGGCGGCCATGTCCTCGCCCGTGATCTGTGCGATGGCATCGCGCAGCGCGAAGTCGACATCGTCGTCGTAGCCCAATTCCTGAATGTACTGTCCCGCGCTCAGCCCCAGTGGATTGTTCGCCCCCGGGTCGGTGGCTGCGGTTGGTGCGGAATCCTTATTGCTCGTCCTACTAGAGGAAGTCGTTGCCATACTCCTTAATTTTTCATGTGAAGCGGCATTCGGGCAAATGCCCGGCCAGAAACGTGCCCGTCCGTCCCACCATGGGAGACACCGACCAGCGCCGGTGATCGGTTCCACAACCCGATCAGGGCTCTGACAGGGCACAATGCGCCCGGCCACGACATATCGGGACCCTGACTGTCATAAACTAGTGACGGTAAAAGTCTAAACTCCATACCTTTCGAACGACCGTTCAACTGGCATGGGCAGACAACGTTTCCGACCAAATCCCAAGCGGAAGGAATGCGCCTTGGACAACAAGAGCAACGGTCCGATCCTCAACGGCCTACCGGCCCAGGTACCGGACATCGATCCGGAGGAGACGCGCGAGTGGCTCGACTCCCTCGATGGAGTCGTCAAGGACGCGGGCCCCGAGCGCGCCCGCTACATCATGCTCAGCCTCATCGAGCGGGCCCGCGAGAAGAACGTGGGCGTGCCGAACCTGGTCACCACCGACTACATCAACACGATCGCCCCGGAGAACGAACCGTGGTTCCCCGGTGATGAACAGGTCGAACGCCGCTACCGCAGCTGGAACCGCTGGAACGCCGCAATGCTCGTCCACCGTGCACAGCGTCCCGGCATCGAGGTCGGCGGTCACATCTCGACCTACGCCTCTGCCGCGACACTCTACGAGGTCGGCCTGAACCACTTCTTCCGCGGCAAGGACCACCCCGGCGGCGGCGATCACATCTTCTTCCAGGGCCACGCCTCCCCCGGGATGTACGCCCGGTCCCTCCTCGAGGGCCGGATGAGCGAAGACCAGCTCGACGGTTTCCGCCAGCAGGTCTCCCACCGCATCGACGGCAAGCCCTTCGGCATGCCCTCGTATCCGCACCCGCGCCAGCTGCCGAACTTCTGGGAGCACCCCACCGTGTCCATGGGCCTGGGGCCGATGAATGCGATCGCGCAGGCCCAGTTCGACCGCTACCTGATGGGCCGCGGCATCAAGGACACCTCGCAACAGCACACCTGGGCCTTCCTGGGCGATGGCGAAATGGACGAGCCCGAGAGCCGCGGCATGCTCCAGACCGCGGCATACGAGGGCCTGGACAACCTGACCTTCGTCATCAACTGCAATCTGCAGCGCCTGGACGGCCCGGTGCGCGGCAACGGCAAGATCATCCAGGAGCTGGAAGCACAGTTCCACGGTGCCGGTTGGAACGTCATCAAGGTGATCTGGGGCCGCGAATGGGATGACCTGCTGGCCCGCGACCGTGACGGCGCACTGGTCAACCTGATGAACCAGACCCCCGACGGCGATTACCAGACGTACAAGGGTGAGTCCGGTGGTTTCGTGCGCGATAACTTCTTCGGCCGCGATCCCCGGACCAAGGCCATGGTCGAGGAGTACACCGACGCCCAGATCTGGGGCCTCAAACGCGGTGGCCATGACTACCGCAAGGTCTACGCGGCCTACAAGGCGGCGATGGAGCACAAGGGACAGCCGACCGTCATCCTGGTCAAGACCGTCAAGGGTTACTCACTGGGACCGCACTTCGAGGCCCGCAACGCGACGCACCAGATGAAGAAGCTCACGATCGAGGATCTGAAGCTGGCCCGTGACCACTTCAACATCCCGATCAGCGACAAGCAGCTCGAGGAGAACCCGAAGAAGCCGCCGTACTACAACCCCGGCCCCGACGCCCCGGAGGTCCAGTACCTGCGCGAACGCCGCCGCGAGCTGGGCGGTTTCGTCCCCGAGCGCCGCTCGAAGTACACGCAGATCAAGCTGCCCGATGACAAGGACTTCAAGGTCGGCTACAAGGGCTCGGGCAAGCAGAAGATCGCCACGACCATGGGCTTTGTGCGCGTGCTCAAGGATCTGATGCGCGACAAGGAGTTCGGCAAGCGCATCGTCCCGATCATTCCCGACGAGGCCCGCACATTCGGCATGGACTCGTTCTTCCCGACGGCCAAGATCTACAACCCGCACGGACAGAACTACATCTCCGTCGACCGCGATCTGTTCCTGGCCTACAAGGAGGCCACGGACGGCCAGTTGCTGCACATGGGCATCAACGAATCCGGCTCCACCGCCGCATTCACGGCAGCCGGCACCAGCTATGCCACGCACGGCGAGCCGATGATCCCGTTCTACATCTTCTATTCGATGTTCGGGTTCCAGCGCTCCGGCGATGGATTCTGGGCCGCCGGCGACCAGATGGCGCGCGGTTTCATCCTGGGAGCCACCGCCGGCCGCACGACGTTGGTCGGCGAGGGCCTGCAGCACGGCGATGGTCACTCGCACATCCTGTCCTCGACCTTCCCGTCGATCGTGTCCTACGATCCGGCCTATGTCTACGAAATCGCCCACATCGTGCGCGACGGTCTGCACCGTATGTACGACCCGGCCGATTCCCGCGACCCGAACGTCAGCTACTACATCACGATGTACAACGAGCCGATGGTTCAGCCGCCCGAGCCGGAGGGCCTGGACGTCGACGGCCTGCTCAAGGGCCTGTACAAGCTCAAGGACGGACCTGCGATCTCCGGAGCGCCCAAGGCCCAGCTGATGGCCTCCGGCGTTGGTGTGCCGTGGATCCTGCAGGCCCAGCAGATGCTGGCAGAGGATTGGGGTGTCAGCGCCGACGTCTGGTCGGTCACCAGCTGGCAGGAACTGCGTCGTGACGGCCTGACCTGCGACGACGAGCGGCTGCTCCATCCGGAGGCCGAGCCGCGCGTGCCCTTCGTCGCCCAGCAGCTGGCCGGCGCCGACGGCCCCGTCATCGCCACAAGTGATTTCTCCCGTGGCGTGCCGGATATGATCCGGCAGTACGTGCCGAATCACTTCGTGTCGCTGGGCGCCGACGACTATGCGATCTCGGATACCCGTCCGGCCGCACGCCGTCACTACCTCATCGATGCCGCCTCTGTCGTCGTGCAGACGCTCATCAGCCTGGCCGATCTCGGACTGGTCGACTCGGCCCTGGCCGCCCAGGCGACCAAGAAGTACAAGCTCGACGATCCGACGGCCGGTGACTCGGGCTCGACCGAGGGTTCCGCGGCCTGACCGGGTCCCGCACCCCTCCCTGCCGCGCCCCGATTCGCGCGGCTTGACGACGGGGGCGGCGGTCCCGGCGGATCCACAGTGATCCGCCGGGACC
>NZ_JANIJX010000020.1 GCF_024580735.1 Brevibacterium moorei
CAGGCCACACGGTGGCGGAATGTCCGGCCGGATTCGGTGGTGCCGCCTTGTCGTGTGGTGCCGGTCAGCCAGGTGAGGAAGTCGGTGAACTCGGCCTTGCGTGTGATGTCGATGCGTGACTGGGTGGTCGAGGCGCCGCAGTGTTTGCATCGCCAGCGTGTCCGCCCGGCGGTGGTCTTGCCGTTTTTGACGAGCTTGTTTGCGCATACACCACAGTGGGGGTGATTCCTTGGATTGGGCACTGAACATGCTTGCAGACCATGTTCAACCCGGTCTTGCCCGTCTGTCTACTGGGCAAGCGCCCTATCCTGTACACACATTCTTGCCGCTAACCCGAACGTTCCGGCAGCCCGGCATCGTTGCCGAGGGGCCGCTTTTGCCCCGTGTTTACAAGGGAAAAGCCCGGAATCTCAATGATTCCGGGCTTCAACCTCACTGCGGAGGATAGGGGATTTGAACCCCTGAGGGCGTTAACCCAACACGCGTTCCAGGCGTGCGCCATAGGCCGCTAGGCGAATCCTCCGCAGATAACTTTACATGACCCGACACCCCGGCGCGAATCGAAAAGGCCTCACGTGAGGCAACACACAACGATGCACACAACCACCCAGTGGTCGACTCGCGTCCCGCCTCCTGCGCTCCACCCCGTTTCGCTTCCACCGGTCCAATCCACTACACTTGTCAGTGGCTCTTCGTGCGGCGTCATCTTGCGAATCCCCCAGGACCGAAAGGTAGCAAGGGTAAGGAAGCTCTGGCGGGTGCACGGAGAGTCCTTTACTTTCCCCTCCCCGCGGCAGCCCCTGTAACCACCTTCCCCGCCTCTCCCGTCGGCATATTACGATTCCGCAACAGTTCCCGTTGCTCTTTGAGAACGTTTGCCGCCCCCAGGCGTCGGATGCACGAGTTCTCACTGGAAAACGTCGGAGATTCGCATCACAAATACCTATCGCCGTACAGGACCGCCTCCTAACATGAATTGATCGCCTTCTTCCACCCGGGCACATCCGTGTGGAGGGCAGGTACTGAGCACCTTCTGGAGAGAGGCCCCCGTGTCACGTCGTCTTTACCCGATCGCCGCAGCCCTTGCGGCGGTTGTCGCCCTGAGCTCATGCACCGGCACGACCCCTGGCGGTGACGATGCGAAGAAGGCCGGCGCCAAAGCGGACGCCCCCGAAATCAGCGTCACCGCTCCCGATAAGACCATCAAGGCAGGCGGCAAGCTCAAGCTGAGCGTGGCCAATGGCAAGTTCCAGAAGGTCGAAGTCACCGATGCGGATCATTCCTCCGCCCCGGCCGACACCGGCGTGATGAACCCCAAGACCAAGTCGACCGCCACAGCGACGGAAACCGCCAAGGCCGGCGGAAACCTCGCTCTGACGTCGACCGACCAGACCACAGCGGCCACCGATCCGACGGACACCTCGGATGCGGAATCCAGTGCAGCCACCGACGACTCCGGCTCACTCTCCGATACCCAGGCCAGTGCGGAGCCCACCGAACAGGGCACCACGTGGAGCTCGAAGTACGGCCTGGCCGGTAGCTCGACGTACAACTGGAAGGCCACCGTCGTCGACGACAACGGCAACACCCAGGAGAAGACCGGCACCGTCAAGACCGCCAAGCCCAAGGGCGAGGCAACCGGCATCAACCCGATCATCTCCGACGGCCAGACCGTGGGCGTGGGCGCACCGATCCTGTTGTACTTCAACACCATCGTCACCGACAAGAACAAGGCCGCCGTCGAATCCCGCCTCAAGGTCACGGCCACGGACAAGGATGGGAAGAAGCGCAACGTCGAGGGCACCTGGGCCTGGCTGCCGGTCGAGGACGGCATCTCCCGTCTGAACTACCGGCCCAAGGAATACTGGCCGGCCCACACCAACGTCAAGGTCGAGCTGCCGCTGAAGAACGTGCAGTACGCCGCCAATCGCTTCGGCAAGAAGGACGTGAACTTCAGCTTCAAGGTCGGCCGCGAGCAGATCGCCACCGGCAATGCGAAGACCCACCGCTTCAAGGTCGAGCGCAACGGCAAGGAGATCTGGAACTGGCCGGCTTCGCTGGGCCGCCCCGCCGCCCCCAGCTACAACGGCGTCCACGTCGTCATGTCCAAACACGCGAACTACACGATGAAGTCCGAGCGCTGGAACTACACGACCCCCACCCAGTGGTCCGTGCGCATCCAGAACAACGGCGAATTCGTCCACGCGGCTCCCTGGTCGGAGGGCTCGCAGGGTTCGGCGAACGTGTCCCACGGCTGCATCAACCTGTCCAACAGCCGCGCGTACAAGTACTACAAGTCGGCTCTCTATGGCGACCCCGTCATCATCAAGGGCTCCTCGGTGAAGCTGTCGAAGTCCAATAGCGATGTCATCGACTGGGTCTACGACTGGGACGAATACAAGGAGATGTCCGCGCTCTAAGCAGCACGCGCTCACTCCGAACAACGCAGGATCAGAAGTGGCCGAGGCCGCACCCAACCGGGTGCGGCCTCGGCCACTTTGGGAATACATCCGATGACTTTCTGGTTGGAACAAGTGAAGACGCACAGATCGTCAGAACGATACTGCCTTGCGCCTAGACACCCAGCCCACAAGACAAAGGAAACATACTATGACTACTGTTCCGTCATTCGCACCCGACATGCTCGCCGGTAAGGTCGCCGTCGTCACCGGAGGCACCTCGGGCATTGGCCTGGCCACCGCGTCGACCCTGGCCCGCCTGGGCGCAACCGTCATCGCCGTCGGCCTGGGCTCCGATAAGACCCAGGTTCCCGAGGACGTCACCCTGGACCTGCGCGAACTCGATGTCACCGACGATGCAGGCGTCAAGGCCCTGATCGACAGCCTGGACCGCCTGGACATCCTGGTCCCAGCCGCCGGCATCAGCATGGGCGACCGCGAGGTCGAATGGGAGGCCTTCAACAAGGTCCTGTCCATCCAGCTCAACGCCGTCTACCGCATCACCGAACTGGCCCACGATCTGCTGGCCGCCTCGCACGGCTCGATCGTCAACATCGCCTCGATGTACTCGTTCTTCGGAGGCGGCAAGCGCGTCGCCTACTCGGCTGCCAAGGGCGCCGTCGCCCAGATCACCAAGTCCCTGGCCGAGGCATGGGCCCCCGAGGGCATTCGCGTCAACGCCGTCGCCCCGGGCTGGATCGACACCCCGCTGCTGGCCACCCTGGACGACTCCGGCAAGGAGCGCCTGCTCTCCCGCACCCCGGCCAACCGCTTCGGCCGCCCCGAAGAGGTCGGGCAGGTCATCGCCTTCCTGGTCTCCGACGCCGCGTCCTTCGTCACCGGCACCGTGGTCCCGGTCGACGGCGGCTACCTGACCACCGGCATCTGAGACACACCCGCGCCGGTGCCGTTTACAGCGGATCGGCCGGGCGAGGGGCCGGCCAGACAGCGGCCCGACCGGTCAGCCGACCGGCCCCTCCAAGCCAATCGGTCCCTGTGGGACGGATCCATCGAGGATTCCGTCCCACAGGGACCGATTCGCGTCCGGGCACGACGGCCCTGGTGCTCAGGCCTCCATCAGCCGCGAACGGATGAGGAAGCGCTTGCCCGTGGGCGACTCCACACTGAACCCCGAACCACGCCCGGGCACCACGTCCAGGGTCAGGTACGTGTGTTTCCAGTACTCGAACTGTTCGGCTGACATCCAGAATTCCAGCTCCGCCTGATCCTCCGGCACCCCCGGCAGAGTGAACCGTCCCAACAACACGTCCGCATCGCCGGTGATGAACTCGCCTGCCGGATAGCACATGGGCGAGGAGCCATCGCAGCACCCGCCCGACTGATGGAACATCAGCTGCCCATACTGCCCCACCAGCTGCTGCAACAGCTCCAGTGCCGCAGCCGTCATATCGACCCGGGGCCGGGTCTCACCCTCGATCGCCGACTCCGAGGCGAGCACGGCCTCGACGCCGGTGTCCTGTTCGTTCGTAGATGCGCCGACACCCGCGGCGGGGGTGTCCCCCGTCGCGGGTGCTGCGCCGAAATCGGTATTCATGACGACACCGATCGATCCCTTCCGTTTAGAAGAAGCCCTGTTTGCCCTCGGCATAGCTGACCAGCAGGTTCTTGGTCTGCTGATAGTGGTCGAGCATCATCAGATGGTTCTCGCGGCCAATGCCCGAGGACTTGTAACCGCCGAAGGCCGCGTGTGCGGGGTACGAGTGGTAGTTGTTGACCCATACACGACCGGCCTGGATGTCCCGGCCCGCCCGGTAGGCGGTGTTGCCGTTGCGGCTCCACACACCGGCGCCCAGACCGTACAGGGTGTCATTGGCCTGTGCGATCACATTGTCATAATCGGTGAACGAGGTCAGCGCCAACACCGGTCCGAAGATCTCCTCCTGGAAGATCCGCATCTTGTTGTCCCCGTGGAACACCGTGGGCTGGATGTAGAAGCCATCGGCCAGGTCCCCATCCAGGTGTGCCTGTTCGCCGCCGATCAGGACCTTCGCGCCCTCCTGCTTGCCGATGTCCAAATAGGACTTGATCTTCTCCAGCTGATCGTTCGAGGCCTGCGCGCCGATCATCGTGTCCGTGTCCAGCGGGTTGCCGATCTTGGTATTGCGAACGCGCTCGATGCCGGCTCCGACGAAGCTGTCGAAGATGGAATCCTGAACGAACGAACGCGAGGGGCAGGTGCAGACCTCGCCCGAGTTCAGGCTGAACATCGCGAAGCCCTCGAGTGCCTTGTCGTAGAACGCATCGTCCTTCGCCGCCACATCCTCGAAGAAGATGTTCGGGCTCTTGCCACCCAGCTCCAGGGTGACGGGAATCAGGTTCTGGGATGCGTACTGCATGATGAGGCGACCCGTGGTCGTCTCACCGGTGAAGGCGATCTTCGAGATCCGCTTATTGCTGGCCAGCGGCTTGCCACATTCCACGCCGAAGCCGTTGACGATGTTGACCACGCCCGGGGGCAGCAGATCGCCGATGATCTCCATGACCACCAGGATGGACACCGGGGTCTGCTCTGCCGGCTTGAGGACCACGCAGTTGCCGGCGGCCAGGGCCGGCGCCAGCTTCCACACGGCCATCAGAATGGGGAAGTTCCACGGGATGATCTGGCCGACCACGCCCAGCGGCTCGTGATAGTGGTAGGCGACCGTGTCCTCGTCGATCTGGGACAGGCTGCCCTCCTGCGCGCGGATGGCGCCGGCGAAGTAGCGGAAGTGGTCGACGGCCAGCGGCAGGTCCGCTGCCAGCGGTTCCCTGATCGCCTTGCCGTTGTCCCAGGTCTCGGCGACCGCGATCTTCTCCAGGTTCGCCTCGATCCGGTCGGCGATCTTGTTCAGAATCACCGCGCGCTCCGCCACGCTGGTCTTGCCCCAGGTGAGCTTCGCCTTGTGGGCCGCGTCGAGCGCGACTTCGATGTCCTCGGCATCGGACTGTGCGACCTCTGTGAAGGGCTTGCCGTTGACGGGGCTGACGTTTTCGAAGTAGCGCCCCTTGACCGGCGGGACCCATTCGCCGCCGATGTAGTTCTCGTAACGGGGCTTGAAGTCGATGAGTGCGCCCGGCGTGCCCGGTGCTGCGTAAACCGCCATGATGTCTCCTCGTTGAGTAATCGTGGTCCCGCTGTGCGGGTATGTCCACTGTAAGTCTGCTCATGCACAGTTGCACCCGCGTTGCATGGATTTTCTGGGAGGGCCGGCTCCCAACACAAGCGTAAACACCACGCGAGCGCGGGAACGACCGGCTGTAGTGAGTCGTTTCCGCGCTCAGGTGGTGTCTGCGCGCTCAAGCACTAGGCTCGGGGCATGGACTTCAAGCAACCGCCCGTCGTCCGCATCAGCCGGGACACCACTGGTGGCGCCGAGAACGGATCGGCCGGGGCAGAACCAGGCGCTGCCTACCCCTATTCGATCCCCGCCGTGGCCCAGCTGCTCACCGAGGGCCTGACCCTGGACCCCGGGGTGACGTTCCTGGTCGGCGAGAACGGCTCGGGCAAATCCACGATCTTAGAGGGCATCGCCCTGGCCTTCGGCTTCGCCCCCGAGGGTGGGTCGATCCACTCCCAGCACAGCACCTGGCCATCGGAGTCCGACCTGTATACACGCCTGTACATCCAGCGGGGGATCGGGACCAAACGGTGGGGCTTCTTCCTACGCTCGGAGACCACCCATTCCCTCTACACCTACCTGGAGGAGGTCTCGCCCGGAACTGGGCTGCACCAGATGAGCCACGGCGAATCGTATCTGGAGCTCTTCTCCGACTACTTCTCCCGACCCGGCTTCTACTGCATGGACGAGCCCGAGGCCGCGCTGTCCTTCGGCTCCACCCTGCGCCTGCTGCGCATCCTGGACCAGATCAGATCCGCCGGCGGGCAGGCGCTGATCGCCACCCACTCCCCTATCCTGGCCTCGCTGCCGGGGGCCACCGTCATCGAGGTGGGCGACTGGGGCATGCGACAGGTGCAGTGGCGCGACCTCGAGCTGGTCGACCACTGGTGTCGCTATCTTCAGGCCCCGGAACGCTATCTGCGACACCTGCTCGATTGAGGCCTCGGGCGCGGCCGGCTACGCCAGGTCCATCATCTGGTCCTTGGGCACGCGCCCCATCACGTAGAACTCGGGGTTCGGCTGAATCCCGCCGACGATCGCCATGCGGTTCGACAGGCCGAAGAAACCGGTGACCGCCGCGATGTCCCAGATGTCCTCGGCGTCCAGGCCCTGTTGAAGCACCGGGACATAGTCGGCCTGGCGCACCAGTTCGGGCGAGCGCGCCAGCTTGACTGCCAAGTCGACGATCGCCTGCTGGCGCGGCGCCAGACCGGCGTGCCGCGGGTTGACCGCGACCTTGTCCGCAATGTGCTTATCGCGCGCATAGATGCGCAGGAAGGCGCCATGGGACACGACGCAGTACAGGCAGCCGTTGGCCGCCGAGGTCGCGGTCACGATGAGCTCGCGGTCCGCCTTGGTCAGGTTGCCGGTCTCCTTGGTCATGAGCGCGTCGTAGTAGTTCACGAAGGCCCAGAACTCCGCCGGGCGCCGGGCCAGGGCGATGAAGACGTTCGGGGTGAAGCCCGCCTTCTCGGTCTGCTGAGCCAGGTACTCGCGGATGTCCTCGGGAATGTCGGCCGGGTCCGGCAATGGGAATTCGACAGGTGGGAACGAAGTGGGTGAGATGTCGTCTTTGGCATTCATGGTCCAACCCTAACGCCTGCCGGCCCCTATCGCGCGGCCTGGTGCGGCACCACCACGCGCCGGATGATGATGAGCAGGCTGGCCGTCACCGGCACCGCCAGCAGGGCGCCCAGCACCCCGGCGATCGTGGCCCCGGCGACCGCCCCGATGATCACCAGGGCACCCGGCACGTTGACGGCCGCGCGCATGATCCGGGGGCTGAACACATAGGACTCGATCTGCATGTAGACCAGATAGTAGATGCCCGCGATGATCGCCATGGTCGGCGATACGAACAGGCACGATACGACGATGACGACGGATGCCGACAGGGTCCCCACCAGCGGGATCATCGAGCCAATGAAGGCGATCAGGGCCAGTAGCGCGGGCAACGGCGCCTGCAGGATGACCAGGAACACCGCGGAGAGGACTCCGTTGATGGCCGCCAGGCTGACCTGGCCCAGCACGTAGCCGCCGACCGAGCGCATGATCTCCTCGGCCACGGATTCCGTCCCGGTGCGCCGGGACGCGGGGACCAGCGCAAACGCCCAGGCCTTGATCGTCGGCAGGGTCGCGGAGAAGTAGACGGTCAGGATCAGCACGATGATCACGCCTGTCGTGCCGTTGGCGATCGTCGAGCCGACGCTGACGAGCCCACCGCCCACGCTCACCAGGTTCTGCGGATCGCTGGCCCAGGTGGTGGCGTTGGCGACCATCGTGTCGACGTCCAGCGAACCGCCGAATCTGCTCTCCAGGTCCTTGACCCATTCCTGTTCGGCGATATCGCCGATGATCGTGGGCAGATTGCCGATGAACGCCTGGATCTGCGCGACCAGGGTCGGCACGATCAACAGGAGGACGCCGGTGACCACCAGAAGGAAGGCCACCGCCACGATGACCACTGCAATGGAGCGTTTGATCCCCCGTTTGGCCAGGAAGCGCACGATCGGGTCCAGGCCCAGGGTGATGAAGAAGGCGATGGCCACATAGGTGACGACGGTGGACAGGGTGTCGATGCCCTGCAGCAGCCACCAGCCCATACCCCCGCCGAGCACCAGCAGGAAGCCCACCAGGAAGGCCTGGCCCGGCCGGGCCAGCACCGCGCCCACGAGGTTCTTCGGGCGCGCGGCCGCGGGCAGCGGGGAATCCGACGATTCGTCACTCATGAACCCCAGCATAGGCGGACCCGGCCCGTGCCCGGCTACGGTGGGAAGCAGCCGCGGCGCAGCGGGAAGCGGCTACAGCAGTGAGCGGCTGCGGCGCAACAGAATCGTGATGACCAGGCAGATCACCATGCACGCGCCGATCACCCAGGTCACGCCGGGCCAGGACGCCAGCTCCCAGGCCCGCGGCGTGACATTGCCCGCCAGCGAGGACCCCGCATAGTAGAACAGCATGTACAGCGATGCCGCCTGCGCGGGGACCCCGGCTCCGGCGGCCCCGCGCTGGGCCACCCACGCCGAGGCCAGCGAGTGCACCATGAAGAACCCGGTACTCAACAGCAGCAGGCCCAGGATGATCACCCACAGGGGCCGCATGGCCAGGGCCGCCACGCCCAATAGGGCGACGACCGGTCCGAACACCACGACGGAACGCAGACTGGTCCTATCCGCCAGGCGCCCGGCGAATGCCCCGGCCTGGCCCCCGATCGGATACACCAGGTAGAACAGCCCGACCACGCCCACACTGAGCAGGTACGGCGCCTGTTCCAGCCGGAAGCCGATGACGTTGAAGGTTCCGACGAAGGCGCCCATGCCCAGTGCGCCCAGCAGATACAGGCCGATCAGCACGGGGTCGCGCAGGGCGCGACCGAACTTGGCCACCAGCTCGGCGACGGAATCGCGGTGCGGGGTGAAGCCTCGGGATTCCGGGAGCAGGATCCAGCAGCCGGCGGCGCACAAGGCGGACACCAGAACCGTGGCCGCGAGCGCCAAATGGGATGTGTCGAGCCAGGCCACGTGGCTCACTCCCAGTCGGCCGAGCAGTTCGATGACCCCGGCGGACACCAACCGGCCGGTCAGGCCGCCGATCGTGGTGCCGAAGATGTACTGGCCGGTGGCGGTGGTGGCATAGGAGGGGTGGATCTCCTCGCGCAGGTAGACAGCGGCTGTGCCGGGCAGTCCGGCCAGCACCAGGCCCATGCAGAAGCGCCCGCACAGGAACAGTGGCCAGCTGGGGATGAGGGAAACGACGATGCTGAGCACGACCGCCAGGGCCAGGGACCAGCGAATCAGCCGGACCCGCCCGATCCGCTCGGATACGGGCACCGCCAGGATCAGGCCGATGCCAAGGCCTGCGGTCGCCACGGACACCGACAGGGCGGCCGTAGCGGGGCTGATGCTGTAATCGCGCGCGAAATACGGCAAAATGGCTTGAGTGTTGTAGAGGAGGACGAAGGTCGCGATTCCAGCCATGAGCAGGCCGGCCTCGATTCTCCGTGTTGCGGGTTCTCCCTTGAGGTATCCGGCGAATTCGCTCACACGTCCATGGTAGGCGCCCGCCTCCCGCCCGCAACGGGGGCACCCGGGCGCCGCGATCGAGGAGACAAGAGTGACCGACGATTCCACCCCCGCGCCGGGCCCGGCCGGGGAAGCCACAACCGCGCAGATCCCACAGGTGGAGGAAGCCACGGCCGCTTCCGGGGCTGTGGCCGAGGGTCCAGCCACC
Organism: Brevibacterium moorei; assembly: GCF_024580735.1. Classification (GTDB taxonomy): domain Bacteria; phylum Actinomycetota; class Actinomycetes; order Actinomycetales; family Brevibacteriaceae; genus Brevibacterium; species Brevibacterium moorei. Next base: position 9,809 of record NZ_JANIJX010000020.1, read on the forward strand.
GCTGAAGTCGCCGACCCGCTGGCAGCGCTCCCCGGACACCGGCAGGCGCTGCACGACTTCGTGGTGGCCCCGGAGAACCTGACGCTGCCGGACTTCTCCGGCATCGACTCGGCGGCTCTGCTGGAGGTCCTGGAGTTCGTCGAATCCTTCCAGGCCGCCCGCCTCGCCGAACTCCTCGCCGATCCGGCCGCACCCACCTTCATCAACACCACGCTGCGCATCGACGAGGCCACCGCTCCGGCGTTCTGCCTGGCCGCGGTGGCGCGCGTCATCGGCTCGAACATCATGACCGAGGCCATCACCGACGCGGTCAACACCGTGTTCCGTCGGCTCGCCGCCCTGCAGACCGGCCTGCTGTTGGACGCCGACCTCTACGCCAGGCTCGACGAGGTCCCCACGGCCGCGTTGACCCCGGAGGACCGTCGCCACCACGAACTCATGGTCGCCGATTTCGTCCACGCCGGTGCCAAACTCGACCCCGATGCCCGCGCCCGTGTGCGCGACCTGTCCGCGGAGATCACCCGGCTGGAGACGGACTTCGACGTCGAGGTCCTGGCCGAGTCCGATTCCCTGGCCCTGCAGGTGCCGTACGACCGGGCGGCCGCGGCGCTGGCCGGCCTCGACGCGGAGACACTGGCCGGGCTGCGCGAACCGACGGGGGCATCGGCGGGGGATGCAGCCGAAGCCGGCTACACCCTGCCGCTGGTCAACACGACCCAGCAGCCGGCCCTGGAGCACTTGGACGATCCGGCGACCCGCGCCGCGCTGCTGGAGCGCTCCATGTCCCGCGGCGGTCGCGGGGGCGCGCACGATACGCGCACCATCATCGCCGACCTGACCGCCCTGCGGGCCGCGCTGGCCGCCGAACTGGGCTATCGCAGCTTCGCAGACTACTCGATTTCCACACAGGCCGCGGGCTCCCCCGACGCGGCCTCGGCGCTGTTGTCCCGGATGCTCGAACCCGCGCAGGCGCAGGCCGCTGCGGAACTGGACGCGGTACGCTCGGCCTACGGCCTGGACGAACTGGGACCTGCCGATGTCACGCACTATCTGGCGCGCTACAAGCAGGACCATTTCGCACTGGACCCCCGGGAGCTGCGGAGCTACTTCGAGTTCGACCGGGTGTTGGTCGACGGCGCGTTCTATGCCGCCACACAGCTCTACGGGGTCGAATTCGTCCGCACCGAACTGTCCGGCTGGCACCCCGATGTGACCGTCTACGCCGCGGTGGAGGACGGCGCCGTCACCGGGTTGGTCTGTGTCGACCCCTATGCCCGACCGATCAAGGGCGGCGGCGCGTGGATGGACCAGCTGGTCTCCCCCGGCCGCTATCTGGGTCAGGCACCGATCCTGACCCTGTCGACGAACTTCGCCAAACCGGCCGAGGGCGCGCCCCTGCTGCTGAGCGTGGACAACGTCCGCACCGTCTTCCACGAGTTCGGCCATGTGCTCCACGGGCTGTTCTCCGATTCCCTGTACTCGACCAGGTCGGGGACGTCAGTGCCACGCGACTTCGTCGAGTTCCCCTCGCAGTTCAACGAGATGTGGATGTTCCACCCCGCGGTGCTGCCGAACTATGCGGTGGACCATCGGACCGGTCGCAGCCTGCCCCAGGAGACCGTGGAGCGCCTGCACACGGCCGAGCGCTTCGGGCAGGGCTTCTCCACCGTGGAGCTCCTGTCCGCCGCGCTGCTGGACCTGGGCTGGCACTCGCTGCAGGCGGGCGAACAGGTCGACGCCGTACTGTCCTTCGAAGCCGCGGTCCTGGACAGCGCCGGATTCGATTCGCTCATTCCGCCGCGCTACCGCTCCACCTACTTCCGCCACATCTTCTCCGGTGGGTACGCCGCCGGCTACTACGCCTATCTGTGGTCCGAGGTGCTGGCCGCCTACACCCAGGAGTGGTTCACCGCACGCGGTCTGAGCCCCGAGGCCGGCGAGGCCTTCCGCGCTCATATCCTGGCGCCCGGCTACTCCGCTGATCCGAGCGAGTACGTGCGCGAGTTCTTCGGCGAGGACCCGGGCGTGGGTCCGCTGCTGCGCAGCCGCGGCCTGGCTCCGGTCGAGGACGCAGATGCGGATGCTGACGGTGCCGCTGTCGCCGGGACTGGCGGCGGGACCGGGGCCGGACAGGCCGAAGACGCCGCGAGGATGGGAAACCCGGGTGCGGGCCCGGACGAACGGGACTCCTGATGCACGCGCGCAATCGGGCCGTCGAGGCCGACCTGCGCGCGGCTGGCATTGACGCGCGGATCAGGATCTTCTCCGAGCACACTCCATCGGCGCGTGCCGCAGCCGCTGCACTGGGCGTCGAGCTCGGCGCAATAGCCAACAGCCTCGTCTTCATGGCGGTGCCGAACGCGGACGCCTGCGGGCCCGCGGGCGGCGCGCAGCCGATTCCCACCGACGAGGCCGGGCCGACCGACCCGGCGGGCAGCGCCGGCGAGCCGTTCGCGGTGCTGCTCATGACCTCGGGCGCGCACCGGGTCGATACCGGTTATGCGGCGGCCCGGCTGGGGGTCGCGAGGCTCAAGCGGGCCACGCCCGAACAGGTGCGCGCCGCGACCGGCCAGGTGATCGGCGGGGTGTCGCCCTGTGGGCACCCGGCGCCACTGCCGATCTACGTCGACCGGGCACTGCGGGACCATGATGTGCTGTGGGCCGCCGGCGGCACCGCCGATGCGATGTTCCCGCTGAGCTATGCACAGCTGCTCGCCCTGACCGGTGGCGAGGAGATCGATGTCGAGCCCTGATCGGGAAGGCCGCCTGGCTCTGCGGATTGCGGGCTTCGCTGCGGGAGTGGCCGCCGGTTACGGCCTGGACGTGGCCAGGGCCCAACTGCAATCGCGCTTCTACCCCCATTACTGGAACACCCACCCCTATCCCGAGGGACCAGAGCCACGATCCAAGGGGCTCCCGGCACCGGTGACCATGCACGTGGTGGGTGATTCTGCGGCTGCGGGGGTGGGCCCGGGCTTCATCGATCCCCGCAAGGGCTACGTGGGCCTGGTGGAGAAGCGTCTGGAGAATCTGGCGGGCCGGCGCGTGCGCACCTCCAACCTGGCGATCCCGGGGGCCAGTTCGTGGCTGCTCATGGAACATCAGCTGCCGAGGTTCCGCGCACTGCGGGAGCGGGTCGGCCCGGCCGATGTCACCCTGTGCATCATCGGCGCCAATGACATCGCCGGCCGCGAATACACGCTGGACGGTTTCATCTGGACGGCCGAACGGCTCTACGCACAGCTGCCCGCCGGCACCGTGGTCGGGACGATCCCCAGCTTCGGATTCGACCTGGTCAACCGCAGGGTGACCGACGCCAACGCCGTGATCCGGGCCCTGGCAGCCCGGCACGATCTGGAGCTGGCAGATCTGTTCGCCATCACCTCGGCGCTGGATCTACGCAGTTATCTTGCCCGCACGGGCGGCGACTTCTTCCACCCCAATGCGGCCGGCTACCGCCTGTGGACCCACGCGATCTGGCCGGCAGTGCGCCGGGCGTACCTGCGCGAGCCCTGAGTCCAAGCCGCACGCGAACACGTCCTTTCCCCGCGAACACGTCCCTATAGCAGCGTGTTCGTGGGGAAACGACGTGTTCAGGAAGCCGGACCGGCCCCCTGCACCGCACTGTCCGACTCCTCCACGATCGCCAGGGCCGCCCGGAAGGCCGACTGCCCATCGCCCGACTGCACCGCCGCGACGATGTCACCGTGCCAGCGCAGGGCATTGGCATTGGCTATCTGCGGCATCAGGTCGTGATGGGTGCGCCCGGCCAACAGCGCATCGACCACACCGGTCAGGCCGGCGAAGAACTCATTGCCCGAGGCCTGTAGCAGCACCCGGTGGAAATCCATGTCATGGCGCAGATAGTCCTCGGTCCGGGCATCGCGCGCGGTGGCGACCATGCCGACATAGGCGGCGGCCAGTGCCGCGCACTGTTCGCCCGAGGCCCTTTCAGCGGCTCGGCGCGCGGCACTCGGCTCCACCGCCGCGCGCAGTTCGGCCAGGGTCCCCAGCAGTTGGGCGCGCTGCGGACCTGCCAGCCGCCAGCGCAGCACATCGGGGTTGTAGGGGCTCCAGGACTCCTGCGGCTGCACCGTGATGCCCACCCTCTGGCGGCTGGCCACCAGGCCCATGGACTCCAGTACCCGCACGACCTCGCGGATCACCCCGCGCGACACCCCGAACTGGGCTGCAACTGCATCGGTCGACACGATGGCCCCCACCGGGCGCTCACCGGACACGATCTCCTGGCCCCATTGCTCCACCACCGAGGTGTGGAGGTCTCTACCGGTCAGTGCCATAGCCACCCATCGTCGTCATAGCTCAAGGATACGAACTGGGTGGCTATGGACCGAAACCGGCAGGGCCCTCGCCATCGGCGGCGGGTCCGGCCGCGGAGGCCGCAGCGGGTAGGACCCCTTAGAGTCCCGGGGGCTCCAGGATCGACGGATCGTCCACCGAGGCGCCCTGGGTGGTCAACCGGCGGGAGTACACCGTGCCGTCCTGCACGATGAACAGGTCCCGCCGGTCCGCGCCACCGAAGGCCACCGCGTCGACCCCGTGGTGGACCACCGGCCCGGCCAGGAAGATCGCCACGCGCCCGATAGGTTCGCACACCTGCACTCCGGCGGGCGTTGCGAAGTACGCCCATTCCGCGGTGTCGAAGGTCGCCGAGGCGCTGCCGCCCCAATCGTCATAAGTCTCCAGGCGGAAGAACGGCGCCCCGAACTGCGGCAGCCGCGCCTCGTCGAGCTGGTAGATCCACTGATTGCGGTCCTCGGCATCGGCGATGATGAGCATCGAACCGTCCGCGCCCAGTGCCAGGGCCGAGGCCTCCTTCTGCGGCAGCGCGACCTCGCCGCGCACCGCGCCGGTGTCCAGGTTCACGACCCGCAGCACCGCCGTCACGCTACCCGCGCGCCTGGCTCCGGGGGCGGCGGAACCCGGCGTCATGGCCTCGGTCGAGGTGATGGGCCGGACCGCGTCCGCTGCCACCTCGTCGATCACGGCCAGGTCGCCGCCACCCAGCCAGCAGGCCGCGCGCACGTGCAGATCCGGCAGGATCGTCCGGCCGGCCGGGCCCTCGGCGCCGCTATCTGCAGCAGGGCCGGTGCCGAGGTCCCAGACCGTCAGGCCCCCGCGTGCGGGGTCCGCAGTCACCAGGCGGCCCGCTCCCGCGGCGGCGAGTACCGCGGCGGGTTCCGGAAGCACCCGGGTGCCGGCGGCCTCGGCTGCCTCAGCAGACGCAGCGTTCCCGGCACCGGTGGAGCCGAGCGCGACACGGTACACGCCGTCGTCCAGGCTCGCGTACACGCTGCCGTCGCTCGCCTGGGCCAGACCGGTGGCGCGTCCAGCGGGCAGCCCGGTCATCGGCTGCCAGTCGCGGATGCCGGTGATCGTCTCCCAGACGCTGCCGCGGGTGTCCCAGCCCGCCTGGCCGCGCGCCGGCGGCTCATGCGATTCCAGCGGGGCCGGGTAGTCCCGCCACAGCCAGCGCATCGCATCGGGCCACAGTTCCCCGGCGAGCACCGTGGAGTGGTCGCCTTCGAAGAAGTCGAGTTCCGCATCGTAGCCGGAGAATTTCAACGCCTCGTACATGGTCTGCGCGGCATTGGGCCAGGAGCCCGCGTAGAACGTGCCCCAGGGCTGTGCCGCGGACAGGTGGTCGCCGTCGCCGGCCAGGATCCGCACCCGCAGCGGGCGGGCCTCGGTCTTGCGGACAAGTTCGGCCAGGGTGTCCCCGCCGCGCATCGCGACGAAGGTCGGAACCTGCGGGATGACGCGCCGGAACTGGTCCGGGCGGTGCCAGGCGGCCAGGAAGCAGGCGATGCCGCCGGTCGACGAGCCCATGATCGCGCGATCGTTCGGATCGTTCGACAGCGGAATCTCCGCGTGCACGGCCGGCAGCAGTTCCTCGGCCAGGAAGTTCGCGTACCGAGGCGACAGCGAGTCGTACTCGTACGACCGGTCGTAGCGGCCCAGGTACGTCCCGTCGGTGTGCTTGCCGCTCAGCGTGGGCAGCACGCCCGGGTCGATGAACACCGCCGCCATCCGCGGCACGTCGCCGGCCGCGATGAGCGCGTCGAGGCGCTGGGGCACCAGTTCCTTGTTCCGGATCGAGGTCCCGTCGAGCGCGATGAGCAGGGGCAGCGGGCCGTCGGGCACTCCGTCGGCCCGCGGCGCCGGGCGGTAGATCGCGTACTCGTGCGGAACCCCGGGGAAGTACTTCCCCGGCGCCAGAGTGCGCTCCTCGATCGTGCCCGCAGGGGCGTTCGGGTCGACTCCGCTGGGCAGCTCGCTCGCGTCGGCGGGATTGTTCGTCACTGTCATTCTCCTACTGCATCTTCCAATCGAAGTAGTTCCACAGCATGCCGGGGGCCACCGTGGTGGGCTTGATCCCCGTCAGGCCCTTCTTGTAGCCCACCAGATCGGGGGCCTGGAACAGGGGCAGGCCGTAGGCGTCATCGGCCAGCTGCTTTTCGATCTTGGCCTCGAACTGGCCCTGCTTCGAGGTGTCGAGCGTGCGGTGCAGCTCGCCGAACAGCTTGTCGACCTGCGGATCGCTGTACTTCGTGTAATTGTCCTGACCCGTGGTGATATGGCGGGTCTCCGGCAGGGTGGCGCCGGCATTGTCCGCGCTCCAGCCGAACAGGGCGGCGTCCCAGCGCGAGGAGTCCGACAGGTGCTCGCTGGCCTGCGCATCGGCACCGTCGACGACGTCGAAACCGGCCTTCTCCGCGCTCTCCTTCATGATCTGGAACTGCTGCTCGCGGCGGACATTGCCCTTGGTGTAGAGGATCCTCACCTTGGGCTTGGAGACGCCGGCTTCGGCCAGCAGTTTCTTGGCCGCCTCGGGATCGTTCTTGCTGTACTCTTTGGACAGGCCGTTGGCCGCGACCATCTCATCGTAGCCATCGGATCCGGGGACCTTGAGGTACGAATCGCGGACCACGGCCTTGTCGTTGAGCGGCTTGATGATGTCATCGACGATCTTCTGCCGCGGAACCGTCTTGAGGAAGGCCTGGCGGACCTTGAGCGCCTTGGCCTTGTCGCCGCCGTAGGTCTTCGGATCGAAGGGCCCGCCATTGGCGAAGGCCAGGTCGATGTGCTCGAAGACGGGGCTGTCGCCGTTTTGCATTTCGACCCCGTCGAGCGCCTCGATCGACTTGCGGATATCGGCGGTCGCCGTCGGGTTGATGAGATCGACCTCGCCGTTCTGCAGGGCCTGGACCGCAGCGGTCGGGTCCTGGTTGAAGCGGAAGGTCACGGTCTTGAACGCGGGCTTGCGCTCGCCCTCGTAGTCATCGCGGCGGGTCAGGGTGAGGAACTGGCCCTCCTGGAACTCCGTCATCTTGTACGGGCCGGTGCCCACCAGCAGATCCGGATCGTCCGGCATCTTGGTCATGTCGAATCCGGTGTTCCAGAAGTTCGCGATCTTCGCCAGGGCGGTCTTGTCGTCGTCCTTGAATACCTTGAGGATGGCGGCGTTGGCCTTGGCCGGATCGTCGATCCCCAGGGCCTTCTTCGCCACGATGTGGGCGGGCAGGCCGGAGTCCATCTGGGTCAGATTGAACTGCCAGTCGGCGAAGGGCTCCGCGTATTCGAAGGTCAGGGTCTTGTTCTCATCGGCGATCTCCGGGAACTTCTTGATGACCGCCAGGCTGGGCTCGCCGGCGTTGAAGACGACGTTCTCGCCCTTCTGCGCTTTGACCGCACCGGTCTTGTCCGCGACCTTGTCCGCGTCCTTGGTGTTGAAGTTACCGCTGCGCGCACCCCAGGCCAGGACCAGGTCCGCCGCCGAATAGGGCGTGCCATCGGACCACTTGGCCGTGTCCGCGATCGAGTACTTGACCTTCAGGGGGCTGTCGGAGACCTTCTCCACCGTGCCGAAGGACTTGTTCGGCTGCACCTTGAGGTCCGAGTCCGTGTAGCTGAAGGTGTCGTCCATGAAGTACTTGATCGTACCGTTGGCCGAGTTGCTGTTGCCCGTGGTCGAGTTCAGGTTCGACGAGTAGAACGCCGCGCTCTGCATGATCTTGATCTCGCCGTCATCGCCACTGCCGCCGGAGGCCGCTTCGCCTCCACCGTTGTTGGGCGTGCAGGCGGACAGCAGTAACGCCGATGTCACTGCGGCCGCGCCCAGGGCCAAGAAGTGCTTCTTCACTTCTCCCACCTCTCCTGCATATGATTACTTATGCATGGATCTCTAAATAGTATGAGTATTGTCACCATACTCTATGAATAGGCAGATGGACAGGGCATAGTCAGAATGCGATACACCGACAGCCCGGCTCAGCAGCCCCCTCCCCAACTCAGCCCAGCAAAGGACGGAAACGGACGTGAACGGAACTGAAATGGTCCCCGGCGACCCGGCCGGGACCTCGGTGCCGGCGACTGCGTCCGAAACGGACCAGGCCCCGGACGCCACCACCCCGCCCATCCTCGTGGTGATGGGCGTCTCCGGCAGCGGCAAGAGCACCCTGGCCACCCGCCTGGCCACGGCCCTGGGCTGGGACCTGGCCGAGGGCGATGACCTGCACCCGCAGGCCAATATCGACAAGATGGCGCTGGGTCACCCGCTCACCGACGCCGACCGTGCGCCCTGGCTGGACCTGATCGCCGCCTGGATCGCAGAGCACACAGCTGCCGGCCGACCCGGAATCGTCGCCTGTTCCGCCCTCAAGCGCCGCTACCGCGACAGGCTGCGCGCACCTGGCGTCATCTTCGTCCACCCGCACGGACCGCGGGCCACCGTGCACGAACGCATGCACCGGCGCCGCGACCACTTCATGCCCGAGTCCCTGCTGGACTCCCAGTACGCGGACTTAGAACAGTTGGCCGCCGATGAATCCGGCATCGTCGTGGACCTGGCACTGTCCCCGGATGCCCAGGCAGCCGAGGTCTTGGCCCGCTTGGGCCTGGCGGCCGCCGGTCACAGCGCGCCGGACGAACCGGCTTCCGCCCCCACAGCATCGTCATCGTCGTTCTCCGCTCGGAAGGAATAGAGATATGCATCTTGGAATGATCGGACTGGGCCGCATGGGCGCCAATATCGTGCGGCGCGTGATGCGCGCCGGCCACACCTGCGTGGTCAGCGATGTGAACCCGGAGGCCGTCGCGGAACTGGCAGGTGAGGGAGCACAACCGGCGGCGGACCTCGGCGACCTCATCGCGCAACTGCCCAGCCCGCGCGTCGTCTGGCTGATGGTGCCGGCCTCGCTGACCGATGCGCTGGTCGACCAGGTCGCAGCGTTGCTGGAGCCCGGCGACATCCTGATCGACGGTGGCAACTCGAACTACCGCGACGACGTCGTGCGCGCCGGCCGCCTGGCCGAATCCGGCATCGAGTACATGGACATCGGCACCTCAGGCGGAGTGTTCGGCCTGGGCCGCGGCTACTGCCTGATGGTCGGCGGATCGGATCGCGCATTCGACACGATCGAGCCCCTGCTGTCCACCATCTCGCCGGGCACCGGCGACATCCCCCGCACACCAGGGCGCGAGGGCGAGCGGGCCCCGGAGGAACAGGGCTATCTGCACTGTGGCAAGGCCGGCGCCGGGCACTTCGTGAAGATGGTGCACAACGGGATCGAGTACGGGATGATGGCCGCCTTCGCCGAGGGCCTGAACCTCTTGGAGAACGCGGATGCGGGCCTGCGTACAGCGGAGGACTCCGCCGAGGTCGCACCCCTGGCCGATCCGCACTTCTACGAGTTCGACATCGACACCGCCAAGGTCACCGAACTGTGGCGCCGTGGCTCCGTCGTGTCCTCCTGGCTGCTGGACCTGACCGCAGCAGCCCTGCAGGAGAACCCCACGCTGGATGGCCTGGCCGGGCGGGTGTCCGATTCCGGCGAGGGACGCTGGACCGTGCAGGCCGCAGTGGACACGGGTGTGCCGGTGCCGGTCCTGTCCGCCGCGCTGTTCGAACGCTTCGCATCGCGCGGTCAGGACCACTTCGCGAACCAGACCCTGTCGGCCATGCGCCAGCAGTTCGGCGGCCACCGCGAGCGCTGAGCCCGGAACCGGCCTGAGCACCTGAACACGTCGTTTCCCCGTGCACACGTCCCTATAGGGACGTGTGCACGGGGAAACGACGTGTTTTCGTGACGGACCGCGCTCAGCGACCGGCGGACACTGGCCTGAGTCTGCCGGTCTGGACGCAGAAGACGATGAACAGCACCAGGCCCAGCAGCGCCGCGCAGAACCCCAGGATCACCGCGCCGCCGATCAGCAGGCCCTCCACCAGGGTCTGTCCTATGGTGATGGGCTCTCCCACCTTGTAGGTCCCGGCCCCGTCACAGCGCACGATATAGGTGCCGTCCGCGGGGGCCTCGTAGGTGGCCGAGCCGTACCACCGGGTGCCGGAGTCGTCGTCATAGCTGTACGAGGAGTCGACTCGGGCGAACGGGGAGAGCTTCTGCTCCCTGGTATCGACCACCTCGCACTCATCCGCGTCCGTCCGTTCGTCCGCATATACGGAGAACCGGTCGCCGGACTCCAGCCGCAGTTCGATCGTCTCCGTGAACTCCTGATCCGTCTGTTTTCCCAGGACTCCGAATCCGGGGGTCAGCACCACCATGACCACCGCTACGATGACGCCGATGATGCACAGGCCCACGCCCGACCCCAGCAGCCACAGCGACGCCTTGCCAAGCGGTGTCCAGGGCTTCTTTCGCGGCCGCTGTGGATATCCTCCGTACATCATGGGCCTCAGACTAACAGTGACCTCCGACACAACACGTCGTTCCCCCGTGAACACGCCCCTATAGCAGCGTGTTCACGGGGAAACGACGTGTTTGGGCGACGGGCCCCTGCTACCCGCGCATCCGGCGCATCAGGTAGACGAAGTAGGGCGCGCCCACCAGTGCGATCATCAGGCCGGCCGGCAGCTGGGAGGGGGCGATGAGCGTGCGCCCCAGGGTGTCGGCGACCAGCACCAGCAGACCGCCCAGCAGCATGGACACCGGAATGATCCTCCCATGCCTGGCGCCCACCAGACTGCGCGCCAAATGCGGGGCGACCAGTCCGACGAAGCCCACCGTGCCCACCGCCACCACGGCCACCCCGGCCAGCACCGCGGCGATCGCCAGCAGGGTCAGGCGGGTCGCCTGGGGACGGATCCCCAGGATCCGGGGCGTGTCCTCGTCGACCGACATGAGGTCCAAGTCCCGCCGCAGCCCGGCCAGCAGCGGTATCGCCAGCACCAGCACAATGGCCACCGGCCAGACATCGGCCAGGGTCCGACCATAGGTCGTGCCCGACAGCCAGGTCATGATCCGCGGGGTCTGCCAGGGGTCGTTGCTCAACAGCAGATAGGTCGTCAGGGCGCTGAGCGCATAGCCCGTGCCGATGCCCACCAGCACGAAGCGGTCGGGCAGTAGTCCACCGCGCCAGGCCAGCAGGGTGATCAGCGCGAAGGTGGCAAGACCGGCCAGTACCGCCATGAGGACCATCGCACCCTGTCCCCCGCCCAGGAATCCGGTGGTGACGACGAAGACCGCACCCAATCCGGCGCCGGCCGTGATGCCCAGCAGTCCGGGCTCGGCCAGCGGATTGCGCACGGTCCCCTGGACCACCGTGCCGGACAGGCCCAGGGCGGCACCGGCCAACACGGCGGCGGCGATCCGGGCGGCGCGGTCGTCGAGCGCATAATCGATGAGCCCGGGCGCGCGGCCCTGGATCCACAGGGAGACATCGCCCAGCTTCAGCCACAGGCTGCCGGCCAGCAGGGCGATGAGCACGCAGGCCACCAGCAGCACCGCCGCGACGATCACCGCGGCGGTGAAGACCCGGCGGGCCCGTGCGGGACCCGAGCGAGCGGCAGAGGCCCGTCCCCTCCCCCACAGGCGCGCGCCCGGGCGAGCACCACCGTGCGTGGGGCGGCTGCCACTGCGTGCGGGGCGGCCGGCCGGTGCGGCCTCGGCGGAGGAACCCGCGGCCGAGGCGTCGCGCATCCGCAGCGCCAGGACCACGATGACGATCCCGCCCAGCAGCGAGGTGGGGATGCCGGTGGGGATCGAGGTCGCGCCCTCGGCGCCCAGGATCCCGCGCAGCACGGCATCGGCCAGCAGGATCACCAGCGAGCCCAGCAGTCCGGCGGCGGGAATGAGGAAGATGTGCCGGTTCAGCGCCCGGATCTTGACCGCCAGCAGGCGTGCCAGCACGGGCGCGCCCAGACCCACGAAGGCGATCGGCCCGGCCAGGGTGACGGACACGGCTGCCAGCAACACCGCGGCCAGGATCGCCACGATCCGGGTGGAGCGCACCGGCACGCCCAGGCCCGCCGCGCTGTCCTCGCCCAGGCCCAGCACGTCGAGTCGGCGGGCGAACAGCAGCGCCACCACGAGCACCACGACGATCAGCGGGACCGCGCGCAGCGAGGCGTCGATGTTGAGCTGGCCCAGGGAACCCGAACCCCAGGCGAACAGGCCGGTGGTGTTCTCCTTGAACAGGATGAGCAGCATCGCAGTGCCCGCGTCCAGGGCCATGGCGATCGCGGAGCCGGCCAGGATCAGCCGGGTGGTCCCCGTGCCCGAGGTCCGGCCCGTGATCCCGAGGACCAGCGCGGCGGCCAGCAGACCGCCGACGAAGGCAACCCCCGAGGAGGCCAGCAGCGGCACCGTGATGCCGAAGGCCGCGACCAGGGTCAGAGCGAAATAGGCCCCGGCGGTCACCGCCAGGGTGTCGGGGCTGGCCAGCTGGTTGCGGGTGATCGACTGCAGCAGGCAGCCGGCCACGCCCAGGGCGAAGCCGACCAGGACGCCCGCGGCCAGGCGCGGCAGCCGGGATCCGGAGAAGATCTCGTCTGCGCCCACGCCACCCACCTCGACGCGCGCGCCGAACAGCCCGCGCACCAGGTCCACGGCGCCCAGGCCCGAGGTCCCCTGCGTCAGGTGCCACAGTCCGGTGGCCGCTACGGCCACGGCCAGGACCACCAGCAGGACGATCCCGCCGGCGGCCCTGGCCGCGCCGACCCGCTCGGGGGCCCCGCCCTGTTCCGGGGCGATCCCCCGTGCCGGTGCCTCGGCCCGTGCAGCGCCGCCCTCCCGGTCGGTAGCGGCCCTTTCCGGACCGGCCGGCCGGGCCCCATTGCGCTGCATCACTTGGAGGCGGCTCCGGATGCCGAATCGGAGGCGGAGTCAGAGGCCGAATCGGCACCCGCGCCGGCCGCGTTGTCCTGGATGACCTTGACGAAGGCGTCGATGGCCTGTTCGCCGGACTTCGGACCGCCGGCGCCCCAGACACCGGCCGGGAAGGCGTAGGCGCGGTTGTCCTTGACAGCCGGCAGGTTCTTCCAGATCTTGCTCTTCTTCAGATCGGTCACGTAATTGTCGGCTTGGCCGTCGTCGCCGTAGAACAGGTTGGCGCTGCCCACGGCGGTCAGGCCCTCGATATCGGTCTGTGCCAGGCCATAGGCGGGATCCACGCCGCCGGAGCCGTAGCCCTTGTTGACCTCGTCGGTCCAGGCCCCCTGCATGCCCAGCTGTTCGCCCAGCTCGGTGAACAGCGCGCCCTTGCCGTAGGGGCGCACCACCACATTGCCGCCCTCCTTCCAGCCGTCGAAGAACACGAAGTCCTTCACCGGCATATCGACCTTGGCGACCTTCTCCTTGGCCGTGGCCAGGTGGGAGTCGAAGTCCGAGAGCACGGCGTCGGCGCGCTCGGTCCGGCCGGTGGCCTCGGCGACCTGCTTGAAGACCTTGCGCATATTGTCCAGCTGGCCGTTCTTCGCGTCGGCGCCCACCGTCGCCAGGACCGGCACATCGCGCTCCTCGAGCTTCTTGAGGATCTTGTCGTCCTTGGAGTACGCCTCGACGATGATGAGGTCGGGGTTGGTCCCGTAGATGGCGTCCAGGTCCGGTTCGCCGCGCTCGCCCACATCCTTGGTGGAATCCGGCAGCTTCTCCGCGCTGACGTAGGTCGTGTAGTCCTTGGTGCTGGCCGCGCCCACGGGGTTCACGCATAGGCTCAGCAGGTCCTCGGTCTGCTGCCATTCGAGGACCGCGACCCGGCTGGCCGGCTTGTCCAGCTTGACCTGGCGGCCCAGCATATCCGTCATGTCGACCGGGTCGGTCGAGGTCTGGGTCTTGTCGTCGGCGCAGTTGGCCGAGGCGGGGCTCGCCGAGGCATCTGCGCCGGCGTCCACATCGGTGGTGCCGCAGGCGCTCAGCAGCAGGGCGGTCGTGCCCAGTGCCGCCAGGGCGAGGCCGTGGCGGGTCTGAATTCTTCTCATCGTGTGTTTCCTTCTGACTGGTGGTGTTCGGTTACGCGCAGGTCGTGCCGGCTCACCGGATCGATGCGCAGGTGTCCGGTGGATTCGTCCAGGTGAACGTCGACCCGCAAGTCGTAGGCGGTGCTGATATTGGTCGCGGTGAGTACGTCGAGGGCGGGGCCGGCCGCCAGAATCCGGCCGGCGTGCAGCAGGACCACATCGTCGGCGACGCGCGCGGCGTGGTCCAGGTCGTGCAGGACCACTCCAACGGCGACCCCGTAGTCCTCGGCCAGATCGCGGATCAGGTCGAGGGTCTCCGTCTGATAGCGCAGGTCCAGGTGATTCGTCGGTTCGTCGAGCAGCACGATGCCGGTCTCCTGGGCCAGACAGCAGGCCAGCCAGACTCGTTGCAGCTCCCCGCCGGAGAGCTCCCCGGCTGAGCGCTCCGCCATCGCGGAGACCCCGGTGATGTCCAGGGCGCGGTCCACCGCTGCGTGGTCGGCGGGACTCAGCCCGGCGAAGCGCTTGCGGTAGGGGTGGCGGCCGAACTCCACGACCTCGCGCACGGACAGTCCGGACGGGGCCGAGCGGGTCTGGGCGAACAGCGTGACCTCGCGGGCGAACTCGCGTGGGCTCATGCTCAGCGCATCGCGCTCGCCGGAGCCGATGCTCACACCTCCGGATTCCGGGGAGTGCAGGCGCGCCAGGGTGCGCAGCAGCGTCGACTTGCCCGAACCATTCGGACCCACCAGGGCTGTGACCCGGCCGGGGACCAATTCGATGGAGACACCGTGGACCACCTCGGTGCGGCCGAAGCCCAGGACCAGGTCGTGACCCGCCAAGCGCTGCGGAGTCCGCGTGTCCAAGGGTTCGAGTGCAGTCATGTATCGCCTATCGCTGGTGAGGTAAGCCGTGCCTAGGCAAGTGTAAGAAGATCGCGCTATGTCCGCAATCATGATGCCTAGACATTCGATACGGAGTTTCGGACAGAGTCAGCGGCCGGTAGCGTAGGCCCCCGGAGTCGTCCCCAGCACCCGCTTGAACGAGGCGATGAAGGTACTGGGCTGTGCGTAGCCCAGGCGCTCGGCGACCTCCTGGACTTCCAGACCCGCTGCGATCAACTCCAGAGCCCGGTGCACCCGCAGGGTCTGGCGCCATTGCACGAAGGACAGACCGGTGGCCTGCCGGAACGCACGGGTCACTGTGCGTTCACTCACATCGAGTGAGACCGCCCAGTCCGACAGACTTCGGTCATTGGCGGGATCGGCCAGCAGGGCCGCAACGATCGGTGCCACGCGCCGGCCACGCGGCACCTGCAAGGAGATCTGCCGGGTGGCCGGCGCCAGCACATCGAAGACCACCGCCTCGGCCCGCAGCCGGGGACCTGACTCCAGGTCGGGATCCTCCAGGTGCGTCAGCAGGGACTCCAGAACCGGCGTCATCTGGATCCCGGTGGGTTCGGAGAAGACCACCGGGGACCGCTCGGTGTCGAAATAGGCATCGCACAGTTCGGTGTGCGCAGTCATCCGGCCCGAATGCACAGTGCCGGCGGGGATCCACAGACCCTGTCCCTCCGGCACGGTCAACACCCGGTCGGCCAGGCGGACCGTCATGGTGCCCCCACGCACCCACACCAGTTCGTGCAGCGCGTGTGCATGCGGTTCGAATTCCAGTGGCACCGGGGCCAGTGCCTGCTCGGCGAAGATCGCGAAGGGCGCTGCGATGACTTCGGGGGAATCGACCTCCTCGAGCACGAAGGTCCTGCGCTCGCGCCGCCAAGCCCCGCGGCCGGGCTGCGCCTGCGCATCGGCCCGGGCTGCGGGCGATGAGGGCACGGTCGGCTGGGGCATGGCCCTCAGTCTAGCCAGATGGCCCGAAACCGGAGGGATGACCCGGTACACGGGGGCATTCCCCCGGTTTCGGGTCATCTGGAGTAACGTGCACTCCGATGACTGTCACGACCCCCACACCCGAAGACATCCGCACGACCACTCCCGTCCTGGACCTGCAGCAGGTGACGTTCCGGCGCGGCCAGACGCACATCCTGCACGGCATCGACTGGACCGTCCGCCCGGGCGAGCACTGGGCGCTGTTGGGCCCCAACGGCGCGGGCAAGTCCACCATCATGGGCTTCGCCGGCGCGCAGACGCATCCCAGCTCCGGCACCGTGGACGTGCTGGGCAATCGCCTGGGCCGCGTCGACATGCAGACCCTGCGCCGGGACATCGGGCACGTGAACCCGCGTCATCCGGTGCGCAGCGCGCTGACGATCACACAGGTCGTGCTGACCGGACTGACCGGCACGGTGGAACTGCCCCCGCGCTTCACCCCCACCGCCGAACAGGTGGACGCCGCCCGCGCACTCGCGCAGGAGTTCGGACTGGGCGCACGCCTCGACGCACCCTGGCCGGTGCTCAGCCAGGGCGAGCGCGGCAAGGCGCTGATCGCCCGGGCGATCCTGGCCGACCCACAACTGCTGCTGCTCGACGAACCGACCACCGGCTTGGACGTCGCGGCGCGCGAACAGTTCCTCGAAGCGGTGGATGAGCTGACCGAACGCCGCCCGGAACTGACCACGGTGCTGGTGACCCACCACCTGGAGGAACTGCCGGAGACGACCACCCATGCACTGGTGATCAGCCACGGCGCGGTCCTCGCCCAGGGCGCGGTGGACGAGGTCATCACCGATGAGATCATCACGCGCGCCTTCGAGTACCCGATCGCGGTGACCCGCACACAGGGCCGCTGGTCGGCCCGGGCCGTCCGCCACAGGGCTTGAGCCTCAGGGCTACACGCCTCGGGGCCCGGCCCACAGGGCCTGAGCCTTCCCATATACCGACAAGGTTATGTTTCCCTTAAAGGGAACCGCTAATATGGGGTATATGACCCGCTCCCTCGACGGAATCCCGGACGATCCACAACTGTTCCGCGGCACGGTCGCCTATACGACGCGCCTTTCGCCCACGTTCCAGCGCGTTACCGTCCGCTCAACCGAAATGCTCGACTTCCACTGGCTCGGCCTCGACCATTGGTTCCGCCTGTTCATTCCCAGGACCGGACAGGGCCCCGAGGCCTTCGAGCTCCCCGGCATCCACGGCCGCGACTGGTGGAAGAAGCTGCAGAAGTTCCCCACGGACGACTACCCCTATATCAGCAATTACACGGTGGCGGACTTCCGCATCGTCGAATCTCCGGCCGCCCCCGGCACTCCGGCCGAGAGGTATGCGGAGATGGACATCGACGTGGCCCTCCACCCCGATGAGCGCGGGGATTTCTCCGCTCCCGTCTCGGCCTGGGCGACCAGCTGCATTGCCGGCACACCCATCGCCATCCTGGACCAGGGCCTGTTGTTCCTGCCGCCGGAGGA
The DNA here is from genome assembly GCF_024580735.1 of Brevibacterium moorei. Taxonomy (GTDB): domain Bacteria; phylum Actinomycetota; class Actinomycetes; order Actinomycetales; family Brevibacteriaceae; genus Brevibacterium; species Brevibacterium moorei. The sequence goes on from NZ_JANIJX010000020.1 coordinate 27,391, forward strand.
CACGGAGGAATACGTCATCGCCGTCGACGACACCGGCCTGCCCGCGGCACGGCAGATCGTCGCCGACCTGCCCGAATCGGCCCGCGGCAGAATAATGGTCGAGGTCGCCCACGCCGCGGACATCGAATCCTGGGAACGCCCGGCGGGCCTGTCGCTGACCTGGCTGCCGCGCGACGATCACACGATCCGCCCCGGTTCCCTGGCCCTGGCCGAAATGCAGAAGATCGACGCCATCAATCCCAGCGCCTATGGCTTCGTGGTGGGCGAATCGAAGCTGGCCACCGGGGGCCGCCGCGCCCTGGTGGCCGCAGGCCTGGGCAAGGACCGGATCACCTTCTCCGGTTTCTGGCGCCTGGACTGAAATCGATCACCCCACGTTTTGTACTTCTGCTCCCTTGGCACCGCTGAGATCAGGGGTGCCAAGGGAGCAGAAGTAGAAAACGCAGAAGGGACCTAGGCGTAGTAGCGGCCCAGGACCTCGGCCTCGAGTTCCGCGAAGCGGTCGGGACCCTCCTCGATCGCCTGCCGCATGGAATCGACCAGGCGCACCGTCCAGCGCTCATTGTGGATCGTGCACAGGGTGGAGAACAGCATCTCCTTGGCCTTGTACAGATGCCGCAGATAGGCCCGCGAATAGTTCTGGCAGGTATAGCAGTCGCATTCGGGGTCGATCGGGCCGAAGTCCCGCTTGTGCTTGGCAGCGGAAATGTTGAACCGGCCGTCATTGGTGTACAGCGCGGCATTGCGGGCCACGCGTGAGGGCGAGACGCAGTCGAAGGTGTCCGCACCGGTCTTGACCGCCTCGAACAGATCATCCGGCTCCGAAATACCCAGCAGGTGGCGGGGTTTATCCTCCGGCAGCTCCTCGCACACCCAGCGGATGATCGTGCCCAGGTTCTCCTTCTCCAGGGCCCCGCCGATCCCGAAGCCGTCGAAGTCCATGGCGCCCAGGTCCCGCGCGGCCTTGCGCCGCAGGTCCTCGTACTGCGCACCCTGCAGCACCCCGAACAGCGCCTGATACGGCCGGTGGCTGCGTTCGGCGGTGAGCCGCTGGTGTTCGGCCACGCAGCGGACGGCCCACTTGCGCGTGCGCTCCAGGGACTCCTCCTGATAGCCGCGCGTATTGACCAGGGTGGTCAATTCGTCGAAGGCGAACATGATGTCGGCGCCCAGCCTGTGCTGGATGCCCATGGAGACCTCGGGGCTGAACCGGTGGCGGCTGCCGTCCAGATGGCTCTTGAACCACACGCCGTCGTCGTCAACGAAGCTGTGGCGCTCCTTGCCGGCGGCCACCGCGTCGTCGTTCTGCTCCCCCGTCGCCTCCATCGAGATGACCTTCTTGAAGCCCGCGCCCAGGCTCATCACCTGGAAGCCGCCGGAATCCGTGTACGTGGGGCCGTGCCAGTTCATGAACCGGCCCAGGCCACCGGCCTCGTCGACGATGTCCGGGCCCGGCTCCAGGTACAGGTGGTAGGCGTTCGACAGCACCGCCTGCGCACCCAGGTCCTCGATCTCATCGGGGCGGACGGCCTTGACGCTGGCCTTCGTGCCCACCGGGATGAAGGCGGGGGTGCGGATATCGCCGTGCGGCGTGTGGATCACGCCGGTGCGCCCACCGGTGGGCAGGGTGGCGCCCACCTCGAAACCGAACCTCGCGCGGTCGTTGACGGGGGCCTCGGCCGCCGAGGCCGCAGCCGGCACTGTGCCGGCGGCACCTGCCAGGGTGGCCGGGCCCGCGAGGGTCCCCGCCGCAGCGGCGGGCGCGTCCGCGCTCATGCGTCCTCCGAGATCTTCACGGGCTCGTTGACGAAGGGGTAGAGCATCTTGCCGGGGTTCATAATGCCCAGCGGATCCAGGCCGTGCTTGATGACGGCGTGGATGTGCTTGCTCGCCGGGTCCAGTTCCTCGCCCAGCCACTTGGCCTTGAGGTAGCCCACGCCGTGCTCGCCGGTGACGGTGCCGCCCAGGTCCAGGCCCAGCTGCATGATCGCGGCGAACAGTTCGCGCGCATGTTCGGTCGAGGTCGCGTCCGAGGCGTCGAACAGCACCGTGGGGTGCATGTTCCCGTCGCCCACGTGGGCACAGGTGGTGACCTCGGCGTCGGTGAAGCGGGCGTCGAGTTCGAGCAGGGCGGCGAAGAACTCCCGCATCTTCCCGCGCGGAATGCACACATCGTCGACCAGCGAACCGCCGCCGTGGTTGTTCACGTACTTCTCCGTGGCCGGCGACACTGCGCGGCGGGCGGCCACCAGCATGTCGGAGTCGGCCGGGTCGTCGGAGTACATGACGTCCAGCGCGCCATTGGCCTTGGCGACCTCTTCCAGGCGGGCCAGTTCGTCCTTGGCGCGCTCCAGCGAGCCGTCACCGTCGGACTGCACCAACAGCATCCCGGCGATCCCGTCCGGCAGGCCGAAGTCCTGGTAGTCGTTGACCATCGCGACGGTCTTGCCGTCCATGAACTCCATCAGGTTCGGCTTGTTGCCGGCGGCCAGGAAGTCCGTGACGGTGCCGACGGCGGCGACCTGGTCATCGAAGAGCACCATGGCCGTCAGGGGCGCCGGCAGAAGCGGCACCAGGTCCAGGGTGATCTCCACGACCACGCCCAGGGTGCCCTCGGCGCCGATGAACAGCTGGGACAGCTCCAGGCCCGCGACGTCCTTCTTCGTGTGCCGGCCCACCGTGGTCAGCGTGCCGTCGGCCAGGACCACCTTGAGGCTGCGCACGTACTGGCGGGTCACGCCGTACTTCACGCAGCACATGCCGCCGGCGTTGGTGGAGACGTTGCCGCCGATCGTGGAGATCGCGACCGAGCCCGGGTCCGGCGGGTAGGCCAGGCCGTGCGGGGCCAGCTGATCCTTCAGGTCCTTGTTGATGATGCCCGGCTGGACCGTGCACGTCGATTCCACGGGGTTGACGTCGAGCAGCCGGTCCATTTTGTGCAGGCTCAGCAACAGGCTGCCGTCCACGGCATTGGCGGCGCCGGCCAGGCCGGTGCGCGCCCCCTGCGGGACGATCGGGATGCGGTTGGCCGCGGCGAAGCGCACGGTGGCCTGGACGTCCTCTATGGTCTCCGCGCGGACCAGGCCGCGGGCCGTGCCGAAGGGGCAGAACATGGCGTGGTCGATGGAGTACGAGGCCACGACGTCGGCATCGGTGACCAGGGCGTGCTCACTGCTCAGGGCCGCGCGCAGCGGGCCCAGGTCGACGGGGGTGGCCGCAGGGGTCAGGCCCTGCTGTTCCGGCTGCGTCAGATCTACCAATTCCATCAGGCAATACCTCCATCGGTGGCGGCCGGGGCGCCCGGCGCGGTCCGGTACTTCGATTCCAGGCCCGAGGCGACCTCGACCACCCGGTCCATTGCGGCTTCGGGGCCCACGGAGATGCGCACGCCGTCGTGCAGATTGCGCACGGCCAGACCCGCGGCCTTGAACGCGGCCTCGATCCGGTCGGAGTCCTCGTGCACGGGCAGCCAGACGAAGTTGCCCTGGGCGCTGGGCACCGGCCAGCCCTGTTGGCGGAGGCGGTCGACCAGGCCGTCGCGCAGTGCTGCTACCTCCTTGGCGCGGACCTCGACCTCGCCCTGAGCCGCCAGCGAGGCGGATGCCGCTGCCTGGGCGACCGCGGAGACGGAGAACGGCGGGATCGCCTTGTGCAGTTCGTGGATGATCTCCGGGGCCGCGAGCGCATAGCCGATGCGCAGCCCGGCCAGGCCGTGGGCTTTGGAGAAGGTGCGCAGCACGACCAGGTTCTTGTGCGCGGGCAGGGTGGTGGGGCCGTCGGCCGTCTGCGGGTCGTTGGCGAATTCGATGTAGGCCTCGTCGAGGACGACCAGCAGGTCATCGGGCACGGCGGCCAGCAGGCGGTCGAGTTCGTCCTGGTGCAGGGTGGGACCGGTGGGGTTGTTGGGGCTGCACAGCACCAGCAGGCGGGTGTCCTCGTCCACTGCGGCGGCGAGCGCATCGACGTCCTGGCGGTAGTCGGCGGTCAGAGGGACCGGACGGGCCTGCGTGCCGGAGAGGGCGGCGAGCTGCGCATACGATTCGAAGGACGGCCAGGGGAAGACGACATTGTGGTCTTCATCGGCGGCCAGGCGGAACAGGGCGGTAAGGATCTCCGAGGCTCCGGCACCGAAGATGACGGAGTCCGTGGAGACGCCGAAGTGCGCGGCGGTCTGTTCCGTCAGGGCGGTGACCCCCGGGTCGGGATAGTTGGCTGGGAGGACGGCGGCGTCCACCATGGCCTGGGCGACCTGCGGCAGCGGCGGCAGGTGGCTTTCATTGCTCGACAGCTTGTAGGTCTGCACGCCCGGAGTGGGGGCGGCGGGCTTGCCGGGAACATATGCGGGGGTGTTTTCCAGCGCTGAGCGCAGTCGGACTTGACTCATTCTTCCATCTTCGCATACGACACACCTGCTGAGACGACTCAGTCCACCAAGTCCCCGGACCGCGCTCCAGGCCAGGTGGAATGCACATGTAGGCGTTTGTACAGTCGCATGCGCCCGCGGAACATGAAAGCAACCTCAGCAGCACTCCACACCACGACTCCGGTGATTCTGCGTACACTCGCAAGCAAGACCCCGCCGCCACTGTACGGTCGCCCGCAGATGTAGGCCTATACATGTTGAATGCAGGACAGCAAAGGAGCGGCCCGCATGAAGAAGCCCCGCATCACCCCACTGATCATGGCCTTCGCCGTCCTCATCGTCGGCTACAGCCTGTTCGACGAGGTCAGCCATCTGTCGGGCATCGCCACATTCGCCGTGGCCGCTTGCCTGTTCGGCATCGCCTTCAATTCGCCGGACAAGCGCTGAGGGTTCCGTTGACCCACCGCCGTCCACCCCACCACTACGATGGGCCACATGGATGAGCAGCGGCAGTGGCGCGAGGACATTCTGGGGCCGGACTTCGAGGCCACCCGGCTCGACCTGCCCGACGCGGCCCGCGCGACCCTGGTCAGGCACGTGCCCGCAGCACCGGAACCGGCCACCGCCCCACCCCGCGACACCGTGGTGCTGCACCTGCACGGCTGGTCCGACTACTTCTTCCACCGCGAACTCGCCGAGTTCTGGTCCGGCCGCGGCACCCACTTCTTCGCCCTGGACTTCCGCAACTACGGCCGCAATCTGATCCCCGACGCCTCCTGGCCACTGCTCGGCCAATCCTGGGATGAGGATCCGGAGATCGCCGCCTACCTGGCCGCGCAGTGGAACGAATACGGCACCCGCGAACTCGCCGAGGCCGCCCCGGAACCGTCCCAGCGCCCCGGCTATGCCTCCAGCATCGCGCTGTACAACCAGGACATCACCGCCGCCCTGCGCGTGATCGGCGGGCTGCACCCCGGCGCGCGCCTCATCGTCTCCGCGCATTCCATGGGCGGCCTGGTCGCCACACTATGGGCCGCCGATCTGCACGCGGGCCGCGCCACCTCGCACGCGGGCGACACCGCACAACCCACCGTCGGGACCCCGACCCCGGACCCAGCAACCGACCCGCTGGGCGGCCTGGGCGAGTTGGCGGGCCTGTGCCTGAACTCGCCCTGGCTGGAGTTCCAGTACTCCACGGCGGTGCGCAAGATCCTGATGCCGGTGATGCGACTGAGCGCCCGACGGCCCGATGACCGCATCAAACCGCTGCCGATCGACATGCCGAACTTCTACACCCTGGCCGCCGCGGAAACGCATGGCCGCCCACAGTACGATCTGGCCCTCAAACCGGCCGGCAGCTTCCCCGTCTACCCCGACTGGCTCTCCAGCATCTTCGCCGGTCAGGAGCGCATCTACGACGGGATCGACGTGGGCGTGCCGGTGCTGATCCAGACCTCGGCCAAGACCTACCAGTCCCCGCGGTACTCCTCGAAGATGACGCGCGCCGACATCGTGCTCAACGTGGACCTGATCCGCCGCGCCGGCGCCGAGGTCGGCGACACCGTCGTGCTCCAGCGGATTCCCGGCGCTGTGCACGACGTCTTCGCCTCGGCTCCGGAGCAACTGCACCGCGCCTACGCCGGTATCGCCCACTTCGCCGCCGGCTATCTGGACGCCTGAGCAACGACCGCACTGACCGCGCAGGCCGCGGACACCCGTGCGGCCGGCTCGCACACCTCCTATCATCGGAGCATGACCGACACCACATCAGAACCGACCTCAGCCGAACCCACTCCGACCGGCGCCGCCGCCGCGCCAGAGTCCCCGACCCCCGCCTCGGCCTGGGCGACGCGCTTGGCCAGGCGCGCCCAGGGCGGTCCCAGCGAACTGGCCGCAGTGCTCGCGCTCTCGGGAGCCGGCGGCGACCTCGTCGACTTCTCCGGCGGCTTCCCCGACCCCACCCTGTTCGACACCGGGCTGCTGGCCGAGCTCGCGGCCAAGGCGATCGAGACCCGGCCCGAGGTCTCCCTCCAGTACGCCTCCAATCTGGGCCTGCCCTCGCTGCGCGAGGCCCTGCGCGCGGACTTCTCCCGCACCCAGTCCCGGGTGCCCGAGGAGGACGAACTCATCGTCACCTCGGGCGGGGTGGACGCAATGACCCTGCTGAGCAAGGCGCTGCTGGATCCCGGCGACGCGGTGCTGGTCGAGTCGCCGTCCTATCTGGGCGCCTTCGGCGTCTTCCGCACCCACGAGGGCGTGTGCGTGCCCATGGCAGGCGACGCCGCGGGCCTGGACCCGGATTCCATCGGCCCCGCCGTCGCGACCGCCCGCGCCCGCGGAGCCGAACCCAAGATGCTCTACGTCATCCCCGATTTCCAGAACCCCTCGGGCCTGTGGCTGTCCACCGAGCGCAGGCAGGCCATCATCGATGCGGCCCGCCGCCACGGCCTGCTCATCATCGAGGACGTCGCCTACCGCGACCTGGCCTTCGACGGCACCACCCGCCCGTCGATCTGGGAGCTGGGCCCCGATGTCACCGTGCAGATCGGCACCTTCTCCAAAACCTTCACCCCCGGCACCAGGATGGGCTGGGCGGCCGGGCCCGCACCGGTGATCGCGGCCCTGGCCGAGGCCAAGACCAACACGGACCAGTGCGCCGGCGCCCTGGGCCAGTGCATCCTGGAGGACATGCTGCGCACCGGCCACTACACGCAGGCGCTGCCGGGCCTGCGCGAGGCCTACGGGCAACGCGGCCGGGCCCTCATCGGCGCATTCGCCCAGGTCCTGGCCCCGGCGGTGCCCGACGCCACCTGGACCGAACCGGCCGGTGGCTTCTTCACCTGGGTGCGCCTGCCCGGCATCGACACCAAGGAACTGGCCACAGCCGCCGCCTCCCACGGCGTCGCATTCGTCCCCGGGTCACCGTTCTACGCCGATGCGCGCCGCAGCGAGCACCTGCGCATGTCCTTCTCCCGCACCCCGATCGAACGGATGCCCGAGGGCGTGGCCCGGCTGGTGGGCGCCATCGAGTCCGTGCGCTGAGCCCCGGCCCTCGAACATGGGGCGGTTTGTTTCAGATTGGACTGTTCAACCGGTCCAATCTGAAACAAACCGCCCAACCATTTCCCCTGCCCCACTGCACACCCCACACGAAACGCCCAGCCCCCTCCCATTGTCTTTAACGATATGTCGTAATACAGTCGTGAGTGATCGCAATACAGTCACAGAGGAGGAACCATGAACATCCACGACAATGACGACGACTTCCCCCGCACCCATGCGGGCCACGGCGGACGCGGCCGCGGCTTCGGCGGGCCCGGTGGGTTCGGCGGCTTCGGGTCCTGGGACGGCAACGGTGGCTTCGACCCCTTCGGCATCTCCGATGTCATGCGCAAGATGGCAGGGGGCGGCCGCGGACACGGGCGCCGGATGAGCCGCGGCGACGTCCGCCAGGCGGTGCTCGCCCTGCTGGCGGAGGAGCCCATGCACGGCTATCAGATCATCCGCGAACTCGAGGAGCGCAGCGGCGGCACCTGGAAGCCCAGCGCCGGCTCGGTCTACCCGACCCTGCAGATGCTCACCGATGAAGGCCTATTGGAGGCGGCTGAGGACGCGGGCAAGAAGGTCTACTCCCTGACCGAGGCGGGCCGCTCCGCCGCCGCGGAAGAGGCCGACGAGCCCAAGCCATGGGAACAGGCGGCGGGCCGCGGGTTCGGCTCCGGCTTCACGATGGAGCTGGGCAAGGAACTGGCCAAGCTGGGACAGGCGACCAGCCAGATCATGCGCGGGGGAACCAAGGAACAGGCCGAGGCCGCCGCCACCGTGCTGGCCGATGCCCGCAAGGGCATCTACCGCATTCTCGCCGAGGACTGATCGAACAAACCGGGGCGGTGCGCACCGGGAGGCTATGGCTTCCGGTGCGCACCGCCTCGGCGCGTAATGGCGCTGTTCGCCCGGGCTCGTTCGTATCGGCAGGTGACCCGGGGATTGTCCCGGATGGAGGCGTTCACTAGGCTGTGCGGTATATCGCATTCAGCCTATGGAAGGACGCCCGTGAACGGTGCAAATCGCCTGGTCAACACTCTGGTCAAGAACGGGGTGGAGGTCTGTTTCGCCAACCCCGGAACCTCGGAGATGCACTTCGTCTCCGCCGTCGAGGACGTGCCGGAGCTCCGCTGCGTCCTGGCGATGTTCGAGGGCGTCGTCACCGGTGCCGCCGATGGCTACGCCAGGGTCGCCCGCAAGCCCGCCGCGACCCTGCTGCACCTGGGCCCGGGCCTGGCCAACGGCATGTCGAACCTGCACAACGCCCTGCGCGCGGATTCGCCGATCGTCAACATCATCGGCGACCACGCTACCTACCACCGCCAGTACGACGCCCCGCTGACCAGCGATATCGAAGGTGCGGCACGGCCTTTCAGCGACTGGGTCCGGACCTCGCCGACCGCCGATTCGATCGCCACGGACACCGCGGCCGCCATCGCCGCATCCCAGACCATGCCCGGCCAGATCGCCTCGCTCATCCTGCCGGCGGACACCGCCTGGACCGAACCCCAGGTCGATGCCCCACTGCCGGACGCAGTGGTACCCAGGCCGCAGCCGGTCGACCCGTCCAAGGTCAAGGCCGTGGCGGAAATCCTGACCCGCGCCAAGGAACGCGGCGAGGGCGCCGGCCTCATCCTCTCGCGCAATGTCACCGACCCCGAATCCCTCGAGATCGCGGGCCGGATCGCCAAGGCCACCGGCGCCCGCCTGCTGCTGCTCAACATGACCGGTGTCGCATCCCACGGGGCCGGCCGCGTAGCCGTCGAGCGGATCCCCTACGCCGTGAACGACGCTGTGGAATTCCTGGCGGACTTCCAGAACCTGGTGCTGGTGGGCACCAAAGTGCCGGTGTCCTTCTTCGCCTACCCGGACAAGCCCAGCGAGCAGTTCGCCCAGGGCACACTCATCCAGGAACTGGCCACCTCGGTCTCGGATCAGCGCGGTGCGCTCGAGGCACTGGCCGCCGAACTGGGCGCCACCGACCTCGAACCGGACCTGCCGGAACTCAAGCTGCCCGAACCCCCGACCACCGGAGCAATCACGCCTCGCTCGGTTGCCGAACTCGTCGTCAACCGGATGCCGGAGAACAGCGTGCTGATCGATGAGTCGATCACCTCCGGCGGCTGGTACTGGCCACTGGCGGCCACCGCCCGTCCGCACGAGTACCTCAGCGGCACCGGCGGCTCGATCGGCTACGCCATGCCGGTCGCCGTGGGTGCGGCGATCGCCGCACCGGAATCACAGGTCATCACCCTGGAGTCGGATGGATCGGGGATGTACCAGCTGCAGGCCCTGTGGACCCAGGCCCGCGAGAACCTCAACATCGTCACGCTGATCTTCTCGAACAACAAGTACCAGATCCTGCGCAATGAGATGGCGAACGTCGGTGCGACCTTCGGGGAGCGCTCCGAGCGCCTGCTGGATCTGTCCGATCCGAACCTGGACTGGGTCAAGCTGGCCGGCGGCATGGGCGTGCACGCAGAACGTGCCACCACCATGGAGGAACTGACCGCGGCCCTGGACACCGCGCTGGCCACCGACGGCCCGGCCCTGATCGAGGTCGACCTCTAGAAGTCCGCCCTCCCGGGGACTTCCACTGGGAAGTCCCCGGGACCAGGATCCGGGTTTTGGCCGCAGTCGGCAAAACAGAAGGACCCCGCCTCAACGAGACGGGGTCCTTCTATCAAACGCGGTAGCGGAGGGATTTGAACCCTCGGTACGGGGTTACCGTACACAACATTTCGAGTGTTGCACCTTCGGCCGCTCGGACACGCTACCGCTAGATACTCTAGGGCAACTCGACCATCCGGGGCAAACCAGCAGCCACTCCATCGACGCGAGCTTCATCACACCGCGCTCCGCCCACTCAGCACCCGCTCCACTGAGCAGTCACTTTGGTCTGGGTCTGGGCCCAGGAGCGGACCAAAACGCCTGCTCAGCGGCGGGAGGCGAAGAAGTCGCGCAACTGGGCCGCGGCCTCGGGGGCGCGGATGCCGGCGTAGACCTCGGGGTGGTGCAGGGCGGCACGGTCGCGCGGCAGGTCCCAGACGGAACCGCAGGCGCCCGCCTTGTCGTCATGGGCCCCGTAGACGATGGTGTCGACGCGCGCGGCCAGCGCGGCACCCGCGCACATCAGGCACGGTTCGAGCGTGACCACCAGCGTCGCGCCCTCCAAGCGCCACCGCCCCAGGGCCGAGGCCGCGCGCCGCAGCGCCAGGACCTCGGCGTGGGCGGTCGGATCGCCGGTCAACTCGCGTTCGTTATACCCCTCGCCCAGCACCCGGCCGGCGGAGTCGACGACCAGGGCGCCCACGGGCACGTCCCCGGAGTCCAGGCTGTGCTCGGCCAGCCGCAGGGCCCGGCCCATCCACTCCAGGTGCTCCCTCCGCGGACTCAGACCGGATACGGGACTCAGCGCGCGGCCTCGAGCGAATCCGCGAAGCCCACGACCTCGCCGATGTGCGCCACAATGCGCGCCGGGTCCGACTGGTACTTCTCGACCTGTTCCAGGAGCTCGGCAGCGTCGACCCCACGGTCGGCGAAGATATCGGAGTCCCCACCGGTCTCGCCGTCGGATTCGAAGTCGAGCATTTCCAGGTCCTCGTCCTGGTCGTCCTCCGGTTCATCATCGGAATCGTCGGAGTCCGCGAAGTCCTCCTCTGCGAAATCCTCCTCCTCGTACTGTTCGTCCTTGGGCGAATCGAGGTAGTCGACGAAGAGCTCGGCATAGGGACTGGCTGCGGCCGCGTCGATATCGGAGATGAACACCTTGATCTCATCGCTGGGCAACAGCCGGACGATGGCGAACCATTCGTCCTCGTGTTCGACGACCGCCACCGAATCGCCGTCCCCTTCGCCTGCGTTGACCATCATGTCGATGAGGTCGTCCAGGCTGGAGGCGTCGTCGACGTCGATATCGACCAGCTTGAAGGTGGAGCCGTTTTCATTCAGTACTGCGGTGAAGTAGGACATGCCTCTATTGTGTAGCCTCCGAGCGGCTCCGACCACCTTTCAGACCCCTCCTTTCAGGCGATATTCTTCTGCTATGGAACTCCACGTGGCAGATCACCCGCTCATCGCCCATAAACTCACCGTCCTGCGCGATGAGCGCACGGACTCGGCCCGCTTCCGGCAGCTGACCGACGAACTGGTCACGCTGCTGTCCTATGAGGCCACCCGCAATGTGCGCACCGAGCCCAAGGTCATCACCACCCCCGTGGCACAGACCACCGGCGTCCAGTTGGCCACCCCCAGGCCGGTCGTCGTGCCGATCCTGCGCGCGGGACTGGGGATGCTCGAGGGCATGCTGCGCATCCTGCCCACCGCCGAGGTCGGATTCCTGGGCATGATGCGCGATGAGGAGACCCTGGAGGTCACCGCCTACGCCGAGCGCCTGCCGCAGGACCTGACGCACCGGCAGGTCTACATCATCGACCCGATGCTGGCCACCGGCGCCACCCTGGAGATGGCAATCGACTTCCTGTTGGAACGCGGGGTGCACGAGGTCACCGCCGTGTGCCTGGTGTCCGCCCCGGAGGGCGTCGAGGCCATCCAGGCGAAGTACGACGGGCAGGCGAACATCACGATCCACACCGCTGCCCTGGACGAACGGCTCAACGAGAACGGCTACATCGTGCCGGGGCTGGGCGATGCCGGCGATCGCCTCTACGGCGTGGTGTGATCGACGCGCGACGCCCAGCGGGCGCGGCGCGCGAACGACCCGCGCTGTCATATTCCGTCACATTGGGGCCCCGGCTCTTCCATATGACACCTGCATGAAGAATAATGACAGTCATGACCCGAATCCTCCCGATGCACATATGCGCACCGCGCGGCAGCTGTCGCCGGCCCCGCGCATCCGCGCAGAGCATGCAGATGCTCTGCGTTCGCGATCACTGATCACCTGCGTCGCACCGAGTGCGGCATGATCGCGAACGAGTCACCACACGAATCATCCCGCCCGGCGGGAATCGTCCACCCACTCGCAGCACCGGAAACCCGAGGATCGACATGCCATTCGCACAGCGCAGCACCACCCCGACGGACCTGACCGCCCGTACTACCTCCCCCCATCCCCGCTCCGCGGCGGCGACGCGCCGCCAGGGCGCCAGGCTAACCGCCGTTGACCCTGCCGCGGCTCCCCGCACGCTGGCCCCGGCCGGGGTCCAGGCCACCCCGCGGGCCGCCCGCGGCATCGTGCTCTACATCGGCCTGGACGAGGAGAAGGCCTCGCAGGACGGCACCAACCTCACCGCCATCGCCGAGGCCCTGCAGTCCTATGCGCACGAACTCGCCGCACGGGCCGAAACCCAGGCCGTCATCGCCCTGGCGCCAGAGGGCCCCGGCAGGGACCTCGACGCCGTGCGCGCCGTGGCCACCGGGTCCCCCGCCGCCACCGGCGGCTCGGCCGTGCGCCACGGACCGCTGCGCTCGCGCATCCCGGCCCATATCCGCCCGCCGCGCCCCACCGAGGATACAGAGGCACAGCGGACCACCGCGGGCCTGCGCGTGGACATCCCCCGCCGCGAGGTCCACATCGACGACGTCCAGGTGAACGTCACGACGAAGGAATTCGACCTGTTGGCCACCCTGGTGTCCCACCCGGGCGAAACCCTGGACCGCTCCCACCTGATCCAGGCCCTGTGGTCGGCCGATGCCCAGGAACCCGATGAGCGCACCGTGGACGTGCACGTGCGCCGCCTGCGCCGCCGGTTGGGCGACTACGCCAATGTCGTGCGCACCATCCGGGGCGGCGGCTACCGCTACGACGCCCACCCCGATGTCGAGGTCTGGTCGGCCACCGCACTGCACTGAGCCCGCTGCACTGCGTCGGCACCACGGGCCACGGCTCCCCGGATCCGGCTTCGCCACCTCATCCGCGCCTCCCTGCCACCTTGCGCCCAATCTGAGGGGCACGGTCAGGGTGGCCACCTAGCATTGGGGGAATGACGCGCAGAAAGTCCCCCACCCGCGGAATCATCGTCTTCATCCTGGGCGTGCTGTTGGCTCTACTGCTGTTCTTCCACAGCCGCCTGCCGGAGACCAAGGGCCTGGCCCTTGTGGTCGAGTCCGCCCTGCCCTGGACCGTGGTCCTGGTGGTTCTGCTCATCATCATGGGCCTGATCCGCTTCAGCTTCCTGGGCATCCTGGGCTTTCTCATCCCGGCCGTGGTCTGGTGCTCCATGTTCGGAGGGTACCTGCGGCCGACCTTCGGCACCGCCGACGGGCAGCTGACGGTGGCGACCCAGAATGTGGGGGCCAAACTGTCCCAGCCCACCGCCACCGCGCAGAATCTGCTCGACCGGAAACCCGATGTGCTGGCGGTACAGGAGCTGGCCAGTAAATCCGGCAAGATCATCAAGTCGAAACTCGATGGTGCCTACTCCTATTCCCGGGTCGAGGACTCTTTGGGCCTGTGGTCGAAATACCCCCTGGGCGAATCCAAGGTGATCGATCTGGGCCTGAAGTGGCCGCGCGCCTTCCGCACCGTGCTGGCCGGGCCCAATGGCGATATCGCGCTGTACGCCGTCCACATCCCCTCGGTGCGCATCGGCGAGGAGGATCTGCGCAATGCGGCGTTGGAGAAGCTCGCGCAGATCGTCCGGCAGGACTCCGCCGGGCGCGTCATCATGCTCGGCGACCTCAATGCCGGCGGGGCCGACCGCTACTTGGGGAACCTGACCACGGAGTTGCAGGATTCCCGGGCTGCCACCGGTGGGGGCTTCGGCGCCACCTGGCCCGCCCAGTTCCCCCTGGTCAGACTGGACCATGTGCTCACCCGCGGCTTCGACGTCAAGTCCGATGAGGTGCTCGACCGCGGCACCAGCGATCACCGAGCTGTGGTCGTGCGCCTCGACCAGTCCGAATAACACCCGGTGCCGGAGGACGACTCGGTCGACTTCCGGAGCCGTTCAGTCAGCCGCACAGCTCCCGGTGTCCACCGGAGTGGTCCGCGTGGCGTCCAGGTGTTTCCGGACCTCGCCCAGGGTCAGTGCGTAACCGGTGTCCTCGTCGGTCGCAGACTTCGCGAAGACCATGCCCACGACCCGTCCCCGGGCGTCCAGCAGGGGTCCGCCCGAATTGCCGTGGCGCACCACCGCGCGCAGGGAGTAGACATCGCGGGTGACCGTGGACGAACCGTAGATGTCCAGGCCCCGGGCGGGGAGCTGCTCCCTGATCCGGGCCGGCGATATCGTATAGGGCCCGTTCTCCGGGTAGCCGACGACCACTGCATCGGCCCGCGACCGCAGGTCCTGGCCCAGGGACAGCGCCGCCGCCGGCAGTTGTGGAGCATAGAGGACGGCCACGTCGGTGTCCGCATCGAAGGCCACGACCCGTGCCGCATAGGGTGCGCCCTTGCCGCCGGTCTGCACGCTGAGCCGGTGGGCACCCGCGACCACATGGGCGTTTGTGGCGACATAACCCCGTTTGAACACCCAGCCGGTGCCCTCGCTCAGGGTGCCACACACGGTCTGGTCGGTCACGATCTTGACCGTCGAGTCCTGTGCCCGGCGTCCCACCGACGCCAGGCCCTTGTTCGGCACACCGACATCGCGGATCCGCTCCGTCTGGCCGCTGAACACCTGGGGGAAGCCATTGCGGGCCAACACCGAATCGATCTCGCCCAGGGCCACCGCCGAGGTCGAGGGCGCCAGTCGGTCGAGGGTTGCGACGATCTGCGACTGGGCCACCATCCGGTTCGCCTCGACCAGGGGCGAGACCCGGATCCAACCCGCTCCCAGCCAGACGACCAGGGCGAAGGCCAGCAGAGAGCCCGCCGCTCCGCCCAGGGCGTCCAGCCCCCGGCCCAGGCGACTGGTGATGCTCTCGCGCAGCAGCGCCCCGACCCAGCTGCCGATGGCGGATACGATGATTCCGCACAGAATCGGCACCCCGGCCAGGACCGCCAACTGCAATCCGGCTGATGTGTTCCCGGTCAGATCGGACAGGTCGACGATGCCCTCCCCGTGCCCCGTGCCGAACAGCCAGCCGCCCAGAAAGCGGCCGCCGATCAGGCCCAGGATGAAGCCCAGTAAACCGCCCAGGGTCATGGTCAGGCGCTGGCTGTAGCCCACCGCTGCGCACAGCAGCGCGATCAGGACCAGCACCCAGTCGACGAGCATCATCGCGGCGGGCCCCAGCCCCCGCCGGACTGGGGCCGGTAACCGCCGGCCGGCGGGTTCATCCCGGGACCGGGTTGCGGCCGGTAGCCGGGTGCCTGCGGCTGTCCCGGTCCCGAGGCCGTGCCCGGCCCGCCGACCCCGCTCGGCCAATAGCCCGCCTGCGGGCGACCGGGAGTTCCCGGGACGCCGGGTCCCGGGACGCCGGGGAGCTGTTGGGTGAACTGCCCGCCGGGACGCTGCCCGGCCTCGGCCCGCTGCATGAGCTCACGACGGTTGCGGGTGAACTCCTCGAGCTCGAAGCGCTCCACCTGCACCTCCTTGGCACCGGCGACCTGCGCCAGCAGCCGCATCCGGATCGCCGCCAGATCCGCCGACAGGGAGATCATCCGGTTCATGTTCGCGATGGCCCCTGGGAACCGCCTGGCCCAACGGCGGCCGGCGCGCCGTCCGGCCCAGGTGCCCAGCATCGAGACCTCGTCGTGGGTCAGCCAGCCCGCATTCGCATAGTCGCCCAATGCCCTCCGGGTGGCCTTCGCCTCGCCGGAGCGCAGGAACAGGCCCGTACCGAACCACAGGCAGGAGATGAGCAGGGAGAACGCCAGGGTGACGGCCAGTGCCGCCAAGCCGTTGTCCCACTCCCCCGTCAGCGTCGCCATGGCGTTCCACGACCCGTGCAGCACCATGCCGCAGAACATGCCAGGCAGCCAGGCGACGATCGTCAGCCACCACTGGCCGCGGCGGGACGCCAGACCGATCGACACGCCGGCGCACATGACGAAGGTCGAGTGCAGCAGCGGCGACATCAGACAGCGCATCACGAAGGTCCCGACCAGTCCCGCGGCCGAGCCCTCCGCCAGGCCGGAACTCAGATAGAGCAGGTTCTCTGTGAAGGCGAAGCCGGCGCCCAACAGGCTGCCGTAGACCCAGCCGTCCAAGGGACCGGTGAAGTACTTGCGGCCGGCCAGCACCAGCACCACCAGGAAGACGCCCTTGAAGGACTCCTCGAACAGCGGTGCCATCACCACTGCGCCCATCGTGTCGCCCGTCAGGTCCAGGCCGAACAGGCTCGCGATCCCGATGCCCAGCGCCTGGAAGACCACGACGCCCACCACCGCGGCCACCGCGCCCCACAGGATGCAGGCCGCCATCAACAGTTTGGGCTGGGGTTTCCAGCGGTCGAACCACAGCACCATGCCGACGATGAACAGCAGGGGCAGGGACGACAGGATGACCACGATGACGCCCAGGCCGTGGAAGCTCAAAGAGGCGATGAGCAGGATGACCGCCAGGCCCAGGCCCAGCAGGCACACGGCCACGATCGCTATGATCAGACGCGCCAGGTGGGCGCCGTCGTCATTGGGATTCCACTTCTTGGCGACGGGATAACCCGGCCCTCGTCCCGGGCCGGCGTAGCCCGGCCGAGCCGCGGTCCGCGCGCCTGCCGTCCACCCCGCCTGCACCGGACCGCCCTGATAGGCCGTCACCGGCGCTTGGGCCCGCATCGTCGATGTGACCGGTGGGATATAGCGCGGCATCGGGTAGTTCCGCTGCATCGGCGCCTGTGGATAACCGGGCTGCGACGGTGCCTGCTGCTGTGGAGGCACCCGGTTCGGAGGCTGTTCACTCATGCGGTTCCTTTGCTCACGATCTGTGCCGTTAGACGAAGAAAGTCGGAATAGGTCGATCCTATTCCGACTTCCTTGTGGTTCCATCCCAGCCACACGGCGGGAGCGGCGAGCCGCCCGGCCCGGCTGCACACAGCCGGGCCGGGGCCTCGACCCGCTTGGTGCTCAGCCCAGCTGCAGCGTCCGGGTGGTGTACTCGAACAGCTCGTCGTAGAGCTTCTCGTCGTCGGCCAGCTTCAGGCCGTAGGACGGGACCATCGCCTTGATCTTGGACTCCCAGCCGGAGAACTGCGCGGGGAAGCAGGACTTCAGCAGGTTGAACATGATCGGCGTGGCCGTCGAAGCACCGGGCGAGGCGCCCAGCAGAGCGGCCAGCGAGCCGTCGGCCGCGGCCACCAGTTCGGTGCCGAAGCCCAGTTCGCCGCCCTTGGACGAGGGCTTCATGACCTGCACGCGCTGGCCTGCGGTGATGAACTCCCAATCGCTCGGGTCGACCTCGGGGGTGAAATCGCCCAGCGCCGCGAAACGGCCCTTCTTCGTTTCGGCCAGCTGTGTGACCAGGTACTTCTCCAGACCGAAGTTGTCCTTGGCGACGTTGAGCAGGACGCCCAGGTTGCCGCCCTTGATGGACTTGGGCAGGTCCATGAAGGAACCGCGCTTGAGGAACTTGGGCGAGAATCCGGCGTACGGGCCGAACATCAGGTATTCCTTGCCGTCGATCACACGGGTGTCGAGGTGCGGCACGGACATGGGCGGGGCGCCCACGGAGGCCTGGCCGTAGACCTTGGCGTGGTGGCGGGCCACCAGTTCCGGGTTCGAGGTGCGCAGGAACAGACCGGAGACGGGGAAGCCGCCGTAGCCGCGGCCCTCGGCGATACCGGACTTCTGCAGCAGGTGCAGGGCCCCGCCGCCGGCGCCGATGAAGACGAACTTGGCTGCCACCGTGTGGACGTCACCGGAGGTCAGGTCCTTGACCGTGACCTTCCAGCCGTCTGCCGCGCGGTCCAGGCCGATGACCTGGTGTTCCGTGCGGATGTCGGCACCCTTGGCGCCCACGTGGGTCAGCAGCTGGCGCGAGAGCGAACCGAAGTCCACGTCAGTGCCCTCAGCGACCTTCGAAACGGCGTTGATCTGACCGGGGCCGCGCTTCTCGAACATCAAAGGCAGCCACTGCGCCTGCGTGGCGGCGTCGTCGGAGTACTCCATGGTCTTGAACAGCGGATTGGAGACCATCGTGTCGTAGCGCCGCTTGATGTAGTCACGGCCCTTCTCACCACGGCCGTAGGAGATGTGCGGCACGGAGTTGATGAAGGACTTGGGGTCGGTGATGACGCCCTCGTCGACCAGGTAGGACCAGAACTGGCGCGACACCTGGAACTGTTCGGCGATGTTCACGGCCTTGGTGATGTCGATGTCACCGTTGGCCTTCTCCGGCGAGTAGTTCAGCTCGCACAGGGCCGAGTGGCCGGTGCCCGCGTTGTTCCACGGGTCCGAGCTCTCCTTGGCAACGTAGTTGAGTCGTTCGTAGACCCGGATATTCCAATCGGGCTGGAGTTCGGTGAGCATCGCGCCCAGGGTGGCGCTCATAATGCCGCCACCGATGAGCACTACGTCGGCAGTGTCCTTGTTAACCATCAATTCCCTCGCGTCGTCTGGCCGCAAAGCGGGTACCTTCCGTATGGCACTCTACCCCTTGCGTCCGCACCGCCACTAACCGAGGCGGGAGCCAGTTGGCGGTAACGACACGCCGCGCAGCCCACCAGCGTTGGGGCGTTTCCCGGAGACGGAGCCCTCACCGGCGCACTTGTCCCTGTGGATGCTCCGGCGAGCGTGCGTACCCGCACCCTGTGGATGGATTCCCTTCGTCCACAGCCCGGCGCCCACCCCTTCCCGTACACCCAGGAGTGGCGGTGACATGAGGGCATGAAGAAACGCATCCTGTTCCTGACCGCACTACTCCTCTTCGCGCCGCTGGCCGTGCTCCTGGCCCTGCCGGCCACGGCCCAGCATCCGGCCGACACCCTGCTGCGCGCCGCCGAGGCTCCACCGCCTGCCGCGGCGACCTCGCCCGCTGCTCGTGCCGGGGCCACGGCCGGGCCCGCGCTCGTGACACTGCGCGGCACCGGTGGTTCCGGCAGCGCAGACAGCCGGCGAGCCCTCGGCACCGGTGAGATACCGACGGCCGGCGGGCAGAACGTATTGGCCGGCCTGGCGGGCAACGGCGCCTCCGCCGAACTGGGCCGGGCCCTGGACACGAACGAGAAATCCGTGCTGGGGCCGGGGCATTGGCACTCCACCCCAACGGGCAAGACCTGGTACGGCGCCTATTTGAGTCTGACCGGCTACAACGCCTACTGCATCGATGCGGGCCTGCGCACCCCCTACGCCCGCTATTTCACCGCGGCGAAGGGCTCCGAGATCGAATCCGCCGGCAGCGCCTATCTGCTAAGCCGCTATTCGGACTCGAAGAAGGCCGATGTCCACGCCGCACTGTCGGCCATCGTCAAACTGGATCCGCAGATCGCCCACCGCCACCAGGTGCCCGTGGCGGCCCCCGGCAAACTGGGCAAGCGCTTCGCCGGGACCGCGAAGCAGTACGCCGCACTGCGCGCCGAGGCCAAGAAGTATGCGGGGCCCTACACGCTGACGGTCACTGTGGGTGATCCGACGCCTGTCCCCGGTGGGAGCGGCGGCCCCACCGCCGACCGCGTGGCACCGGTGAGCGTCGTGCTGAAATCAGCATCGGGCCGTGCCGTGCCCGGCTATACCGTGCGGCTGTCGAGCAGCGCTGGGAAACTCGCAGCCGCAGCGCTGACCACCGGCACCTCCCCCACGACCACCCGGCTGACGGTCCCCAGGCCCAAGGCGGCTCAGTCCGCGAGCGCCACGGTGACCGCCACCGTCAGCGGCCTGCCCAATCATCGACTGCTGCAGTACAAGCCGAAGGGCAGCGGATCCAAGCGGGTGCAGAACATCGTCACACGCGGGCTCCCCATGAGCCTCAGCGCGCGGGCCGGCCTGAACGTGCACGGCCCCACCAGGCCCACGGTGACGACGACGATCAACGCGCAGCGCCTGGAGCCGGGCGCCCGGGTGTTCGACCGCTTCACCGTCACGGGACTGGGACAGGGCTTGCGCGCCGATGTCGTCCACACCCTGTGGCACTCGGAGTCCAAGCCCAAGCGCACCAAGGACGCTCCGGCCGGGGCGAAGAGCCTGGGCAGTGTGACCTCGGCGGCGGTGGCCGACGGGGCCCACACCTCGCCCACGCTGACCCTGCCGGCCGGGATCCGCGGCTGGGTCTACTGGACGGAGTCCATCGCGGCGGGTCCAGACCATATCGCCTGGAACTCCGACCATGGGATCGCCCGGGAAACCGCACTGGTGCCCTGGCGCCCCCACATCGAGACCACCGCGGTCCTGGGCGGGCAGAAGATCCCCCAAGCCGTCGCCTTCGGAGGGACGCAAGAGAAGTGGGCCAAGCGAGACACCGTCGCCGTGCCCACCGCTGGGACTCTGCCGGCCACTGCGCGTCCATCGCAGACCGCGCCGGTGCCGGTCGGTTCGACGGCGGACACGATCCGTGTTCGGGATGCCCGGCCCGGCAGCACTCTGCAGCTGACGGCGAGCCTCTATCATTCGCAGGCCGAGCCCCGCCAGGCGGCGCAGCCGGTGGGGAAGCGCGTCGCGCAGCAGCAGGTGACGTTGCGGGTCGACAAGTCGGGCGCGGGCAGTACGCGGACGGCGCCGGTGGCGATCGAGCCCGGCTGGGCCAGCTGGGTGGTGGAGTTGGCCGCGGGCGAGGGCTGGGATGCCTGGCACAGCGACTACGGGATCCCGGCCGAGACGGTGCACCGTACACCCCCACCGCCGATCGTGACGACAGCGCCGCCTGGCACCACGCCTCCCGTGGTCCCGCCCAGTAGTGCCCCGCCCACGACACCGGCTGCTCCACCGAGCACTCCCTCGGAGGTTCCGCCCAGCTCGGCACCGCCGAGCACAACACCTCCGGCTGTGCCGAGTAGCCCACCTGTGTCCTCACAGCCGGCCGGACCCGGCGTTCCCCCGACGGGTCCGGTGGCCCCGACGAGCCCTCCGCCCCCGCCGGCCGACGAGGCCGGACCCGGAGGCGATGTGCAGGTCCCGCCAGAGCAACCCGCGCCGGAGCAACCGGAACAAGCGGCACCACGGGAGCAGGCACTGCCGCGGACGGGGGCGACGACGGCCATCACCGCCGGCACCGCTCTGGCCCTGGTGGGCACGGGCATCCTGTTCCTATACCTGAGCAGGAGGCGGAGCGCCTGAGTCCGGCCCGCGCGCACCCGGCCAGGCCGGACAGCGGCCCCGGCCCCACGTGGGGCCGGGGCCGCCCGCGACGTGGTGGGATCTCCGACCGACGGCCGAGCCCGCCTGTGGCAGGGCTCCCGTCAGTCCGCGGACTGGGCCCTGCGTGACCTCGCGAAGTCCACATACCAGTCCAGCACCGCGGAATCGGCTGCACTCGACCGGTTGATGGACTCCACGGGGGCTCCCTGCAGGATCCGCTTGATGGGGATCTCCAGCAATTTGCCCGTCCGCGTGGTCGGCACGGCGGGGGCCTCGATGATCTCATCGGGGACATAGCGCGGGGATACCTCGGAGCGGATCGCACGCACGATCTCATCGCGCAGCGCATCATCGACCACTGTGCCCGGTGAGGGGACGACGAACAGCGGCATGTAATAGTCCCCTGCTTCCAGCTCGGCACCGATCACCATCGAGGTGAGCACACCCGGCACACGGTCGACGACCTGGGTGATATCCGCCGAGCCCATCCGGATGCCACCCCGGTTGATCGTCGAATCGGAACGGCCGTGGACGATGAACTGCCCGCCCGGCAGCTTCGTCACCCAGTCCCCGTGGCGCCACACCCCGGGATACTGTTCGAAGTAGGCACCCCGGTACTTCGATCCGTCCGGATCGTTCCAGAACTTCACGGGCATGGACGGCATCGGCTCCGTGATGACCAGCTCGCCCACCTCGTCGACCACCGGCCGGCCCTGCGCATCGAAGGAGTCCGCGGCCACGCCCAGCCAGGCCCCCTGCAATTCGCCCAGATAGATCGGGTCATAGGGATTCGAGCCGATGAAGGCCGTGCAGACGTCGGTGCCGCCGGAGTCGGATCCGATGTGGATATCGGCTCCGACGTGGTCCTCGGCCCATTGCCAGGTGGAATCCGGCAGGGTCGAACCGGTGGACATGATGGTCTCCAGATGCGACAGATCGTAGCGGTCGGCAGGCGACAGCCCGGACTTCTCCATCATCTGCAGGATCGCGGCCCCCGTACCGAAACGGGCCACCCGCTCGGCCGCGACGATCTGGAACTGTTTGTCGGCGGCCTCGTACGCGGGCGAACCGTCATAGGTGATGACCGTCCCACCCACCAGCAGGTTGTTCACCAGGCTGTTCCACACCATCCAGGTTGTGGCCACTGCGGAATACGCACGGTCGCCCGCCCGGCCCTCAGTCTGCAGGGCAGTGCTCTTCAGCCCCTCCAGCACGATCCCGCCGTGGCCCTGCACGATCCCCTTGGGCTTGCCCGTGGTGCCCGAGGAGTACAGCACCCACAGGGGATGGGAGAACTCCACCCGGGTGAACTCGGGAACACGGGGCTCGCGGGCCACGTCCGAGAGCCGGACGCTGGGCACCTCTGTGCCCGGCACCGCGGCCTCGCCCCATGGCAGCTCGTCCGGATGCTGATCGACCAACACATGGTGTTCCACGGTGGGCAGCAGTTCCAGCAGCTCGGCCACGCCCGCACGCCGGTCCAGCAGTTTGCCGTTGAACCGGTAACCGTCGACCGTCAACAAGACCTTCGGCTCGATCTGGGCGAACCGATCGGCAACCCCGGGAGCCGCGAAGTCGGCACCAACGACCGACCACACGGCACCCACCGCAGTACTTGCCAACAATCCGACCACCGCATCGGGGATATTCGGCAGGACAGCACAGACGGTGTCCCCCTGCCGCACTCCCACCGAACGCAGCCAGTGGGCCAAGGCGCCCACTCTGCCGCTCAGGGTGCTCCAGCTCAGGGAATCGCGGCGGGCGTCCTCGTGCACCCCCACCAGGGCCTCGGCATCGGGCCGGGCCGCCGCGTGCCGCAGCATGTTCTCCGCGTAGTTGATGCGCGCGCCCGGGAACCAGGCCACCCCCGGCATCGTGTCCCCTGACATGACGGGACCGGTGCCGCGCTCGCCCAGGACGTCGAAGTACTCCCAGATCGACTCCCAGAACTCCGGCAGGTGCGTCACCGACCAGTTCCACAACTGCGGATAGTCCTGCTCTGCGGTGTGCACGTCCCGGGTGTCGGCCAGCCAGCGCTGATAGGCCAGCATCTCGCTGTGCCCGATCCTCTCCTGCGACGGGGTCCAGAGTTTCGTCCGATCTGCCATGTGTTCTCTCTACTTCCTTGTAGGGCTCGCTTCGCGGTTCCGTACCCGATTCTATGCAGAAGGGGTGACCGGGCTCACCGGAGCCGGAGAACACTCAGGCCCCGGAGTCGTAACTCCGGGGCCCGTGTGGTGCAATGGCACGAAAAGTGCGCCATGGGGGATTCGAACCCTCAACCTTCTGATCCGTAGTCAGATGCTCTATCCGTTGAGCTAATGGCGCATGTCTTGACGACAAGACACCACTATACACTCCGGACACACCAGCGGCAAAGGCCGTCGGGCGGAATCCCCCGAGACGCTCCTCACGTGGGCGTCATCCTCCCGTGATGGCGCCGATCAGCTCATTGACGCCCAGGACCAGGAACAGACCCGCGATGATGACCAGGATGATGTTGATGTACCACTTGTTGCGCCACTCCTTTGGCGTGTGCTTGCCATTGAGTAGGAACAGCAGCGTGATCGCCAGGAACGGCATGAAGAACGCGCCCAGCACGCCGTAGGTGATGATGATGCCCACCGGCTTGCCGATGAACAGCAACAGCATGGGCGGGAAGGTCAGCCACAGGATGTAGACCTTGTAGTACTTGCCACCCAGGCCACGGTCCTTGTGGCCCTCCGGCAGCTTGCGGGTCCGACCCCAGAAATCGGCGAACATGAGTGAAACGCCGTTCCACACGCCCAGCACGGAGGAGAAGGAGGAGGCCCAGAAGCCCACCAGGAAGACATTGGCCAGGAATGCACCATGGCGATCCTCCAGCACATTCGCCAGGTCCAGCAGGCCCTGGTCGCCGGACTTGATGGCGATACCGGCCGTGTAGAGCAGCTCCGCCCCGATCACCAGCATGGCGACCACGAAAATACCGGAGATGACGTAGGCCATCGAATTGTCGATCCGCATCACGCGCATCCACTTCGGCGAGGACCAGCCCTTCTCCTTGAGCCAGTAGCCGTAGGCCGCCAGTGTGATGGTGCCGCCCACGCCGCCGGCGATGCTCAGCGTGTAGATGACCCCACCCTCGGGAATCAGCGGAACCAAGCCCTTGACCAGCTCCGGGATGTTGGGCAGCGTGTAGACGGCCAGGCCCACGACGGTGACGAACATGAGGCCCACCAGGGCCGCCACGAGCTTCTCGAAGGCCTGATACCTCCCCGACCAGACCAACGCCGCGCCGATGAGCCCGGACACCGCGCCGTAGAGGACGATGTCGTAGTTGTTGCCCCAGATCGGGAAGGCCGTGGCGATCGGCAGGGCGGAGGCCGACATCGCCGTGGCACCGTAGACGAAGCCCCACACGACGATGTAGGGACCGAAGTAGATGGAGGTCCAACGGCCCAGCCGCCGCCACCCCTCGAAGATCGAGTGGCCGGTCGCCAGGGTCCACCGCCCGGCGCCTTCGACGAGGAAGATCTTGATAATGCAGCCGGCGATCGCTGCCCAGAGGAGCGCGTAGCCGAATTTCGAGCCGGCCACCAGGGTGGCGACCAGGTCGCCTGCACCGATTCCGGTGGCGGCGACGACCAGGCCGGGGCCGATCAGTTTCCATTTGGGTCGTTCTTCGGAAGACGAGGACACAGCGGCGGCTGTGTCATGCGCAGTCGTCTCCCCTGACAGGGGGTCTGGAGTGTTCTCAGTCACACTTCAAAAGTTTATCGGACAACCAATCTTTTCAGAAAGACTCGGCATGCCCACACATGCAAAAGACCCGAAACCTAGAGTTCCGGGCCTTCCTTCGGTGCGCCATGGGGGATTCGAACCCTCAACCTTCTGATCCGTAGTCAGATGCTCTATCCGTTGAGCTAATGGCGCATGTCCTAACGACAGGACTCAACTATACACAGGCGCCGCGGGTACCGCCAGTCCTGCGAACATGGACTGAGTCACACAGGCCGTCACATAAGCACACCGCCCGCCCCGCAACCCATAGGGCTCGTAAATCAAAAATACGTCTTTCATGCACAAAAATCCGCCCATCTATTTGCAACAAGACGTCTTCTTTGCATCCCTTGTGAGTCAATGCACAGGGAAAACCGGTGGTTTCGCGCTGAATCGGCATTCGCCCCTCCCCTACCGTGATTATCACCCGCCGGGAACAGCGGGCCGAACCTCACCAGGATCGGGCCAGTTCCCGGCAGTCCGTCAAAAGATTTGGAGTAACGCCGATGACAGTCCTCGACACTGGCTCAGTCGAAGACCAGCTCGCATGTGCGCCGACCAAGAACGCCCACGTTCTGGAGTTCGTGCGCCGGATCGCAGATAAGACACAACCGGCCCGCATCGAATTCATCACCGGCGACGCCGCTCAGCGGCACGCGATCGAAGACCAGCTGGTGGCCGCGGGCACCCTGGTCCGTCTGGACAAGAAGAAGGACTCCTTCTATGCGGCGTCCGACCCCAATGACGTCGCCCGCGTCGAGGACCGCACCTTCATCTGCTCCGAGAAGGAGGAAGACGCCGGCGCTCTGAACAACTGGATGGCTCCCACGGAGATGAAGGCCATCCTCGACGACCTGTTCGCCGGCTCCATGGCGGGGCGCACCATGTACGTCATCCCCTTCGTGATGGGCCACACCGAGGCCAAGCAGCCGATGTTCGGCGTCGAGGTCACGGACTCCCCCTACGTCGTCCTGTCCATGATGATCATGGCCCGCACCGGCAATGTCGTGCTCGACGCGATCGACCGCAACGGCGGCAGCTTCGTCGAGTGCGTCCACTCCGTCGGCGCGCCCCTGGCCGAGGGCCAGCAGGACGTCAAGTGGCCCTGCAACGAGACCAAGTACATCACCCACTTCCCCCAGGACCGCGCCATCTGGTCCTACGGCTCCGGTTACGGCGGCAACGCCCTGCTGGGCAAGAAGTGCTACGCGCTGCGCATCGCCTCGTCCATCGCCCATGAAGAGGGCTGGCTGGCCGAGCACATGCTGATCCTCAAGCTGACCAGCCCGGAGGGCGAGGTCAAGTTCATCGCCGCGGCCTTCCCGTCCGCCTGTGGCAAGACCAACCTGGCCATGATCGAACCGACCGTCCCCGGGTGGAAGGCCGAGACCCTGGGCGACGACATCGCCTGGATGCGCTTCGGCGAGGACGGACAGCTGTACGCGGTCAACCCGGAGTTCGGCCTGTTCGGCGTGGCGCCGGGCACCGGCTACGGCACCAACCCCACCGCGATGCGCGCAATCGAAGAGGGCGGCAACGTCTTCACCAACGTCGCGCTGACCGACGACGGCGATGTCTGGTGGGAGGGCATGACCGATGAGGCCCCCGCCCACCTGACCGACTGGCGCGGCAACGACTGGACTCCGGAGTCGGAGACCAAGGCGGCCCACCCGAACTCCCGCTTCTGCACTCCGATCACCAATGTGCCGACGCTGGCCAAGGAGTACGACAACCCCAACGGTGTGCCGATCTCCGCGATCATGTTCGGCGGTCGCCGCAAGACGACGATGCCGCTGGTCGTGCAGACCTCGGACTGGACCAACGGCGTGTTCATGGGTTCCGTGCTCAGCTCGGAGACCACCGCTGCCGCAGTCGGCAAGGTCGGCGTGGTCCGCCGCGACCCGATGGCCATGCGTCCGTTCATCGGCTACAACGTGGGCGACTACTTCCAGCACTGGTTGAACATCGGAGCGACCGCCGGCGCCAAGCTGCCGCAGATCTTCTACGTCAACTGGTTCCGCCGCGATGAGGACGGTTCGTTCCTGTGGCCGGGCTTCTCGGAGAACTCCCGCGTGCTCAAGTGGGTCGCCGAACGCCTGGACGACAAGGCCGGGGCCGTGCAGACCCCGATCGGCCTGGTTCCGGCCCCCGGCGCCCTGGACGTCGACGGTCTGGACATCACCGATGAGCAGCTGGCGAAGGCCCTGGCCGTCAAGCCGGAGGAATGGGAGCCCGAACTGGCTTCGATCGAGGAATGGTACGCCGAGCTCGGCGATGCCGTCCCCGCCGAGCTCAAGGCCCAGGTCGACGCGCTGCGCGAACGCATCAACGCCCGCTGATCACAGCCGGGCGACCTCCGGCCGAGGCGACACGGACCCACGTGCATCACGCACTCTGAGTCCGTGCGGCCTCGGCCGGGAAGCCCGCGGTGTCCCCGCACCGCGAATACCCACAGATTGTCCCCACCAGAACCGGCTACAACGATGTAGGCCAATGAACCGGAAGGGCACGCACTCTTGAGCCAGAGTGCGTGCCCTTCTTCTTTTCGATCATTCCGTTCTCGATCCGGTTGGCCGCGGGCCCGTCCGGAGCCGGACCCGCGCCGGGTTCATGGATCAGATGTCGTCGAAGCCGACGATCCCGCCCTGGCCCTCCATATCCTCGACTTCGGCGGCGGTCGCCTTGCTGAACTTCAGCCGCACCCCGTGGCCCGAACCGCCGGCCTCATCGGAGATGAAGTGGGCGCCCAGGCCCTCGAGCGCGGAGATCATCGCCTCGCGCTTGTCATCGGTCAGCGAGTGCATGCCCCGTTCGAAGCCCAGGACCTCGGCCTCGGACAGGCCGGCGCGGTCCGCCACCGTGCCGGTGCCGACCTGGACCAGAGCTCGGGCAGAGCGCGCCAGCGAACCGTCGAAGAACAGTCGTGCTGCAGCCATTTCGTTTCCTCCTCGAATCGTGGGCCGCCGGCCTCGGCATCCGAGGTCACTGTGCCCTGAGAATATGTCCTCAGCACCAGCGTACGTGCCCCAGGTGGATTCCACATGACTTCACCCCGGCAGAAGACCCGAAACCGGGGATGTACCCCCGGTTTCGGATCATCCGGGGTTCGGGCCCCGGGCATGCAGAAACCCCCGCTCACCCAGACGAACACTGGGCAAACGGGGGTTTCATACAACGCGGAGCCGGAGGGATTTGAACCCTCGGTCCCCAGTTCAAGGGACTCCACCTTAGCAGGGTGGTGCTTTCGGCCGCTCAGCCACGACTCCACTGATCGCCTCCCACCCGAGGGCGGGAACACAACCAGCACTAGCCTACAGATAAACGGACGGCCTCGCAAAACGAACGGCTCCCCTGCCGCACAGGATCTGCCGTACAACGCCCTGTACAGGGTCACATGGCGACCTCTCATCCGACCGTCCAGGCACTACGGGTCCGGATCTGCACGTTTACACAGCCGGAACCGATAAACTCGGGATGGTTTTGCACTACGCCCATGCCTTCTACGGCGGCCACCCCACTCGGTGGGCCCGTCCGGAGCCGGGCACGATTTCAAGGAGTTCGGATTGTCGGGAGAGGACAACAAGGGCGATAAGATGCCCGATTCGCCCGCTGAGCCCCGCCGCGCATCGGCCAAACCCAGCTTCCGCGGCGAGGAGCGCGCGAGTTCGGCGCCCGCAACGCCCGGCAGTTCACAGGTACCGCGCACCCGGGCCGAACGCAAGGCCATGGAGGCGGCCGCCCGTGCCCGTGCGGCGCAGACCCATATGGGCAACCGCTATCTGAGCCCGCGCAGCGAGGCCGAAAGCGCCTATACGGCCGATGGCATCCCCCCGGCGCCCTCCCAGCAGCACGCGGCTGGTGACACGGCCCAACCCGGAACCTCACAGATCCCCTCCACCTTCTCCATGGAGCCGAGCACCGAAACCCCACCCGCCACGTGGGAGGCAGCCACAGGGACGGACTCCACCGACGAGGACGCCGAGTCCGAAGACCACCGGCCCGGCGCACGCCGCGGCAATCCACGGCACGCCCGCCGGGCACACGAGTCGAGCACTCCGCGCCCGGGCCCCAACGGCCTCGCCGGAGCCGCAGAGACGGCCGGGACGACTGCCGCCGGGGCTGCCGCGGCCACGAATGCACGTGCGACAGCCGGCGCTGCACAGGGTACGACCGGCGCAGCGGCTGCCGCGGCAACCGCTGCAGCCCGGGCACCCATCCCGGCCCGCGATCCCGACGGCACCATTCACATCCGGCCCGAGGACGACACAGACGCACGCCGCCACCCCAGCTACCGGGCGGGCGCGAACACCAGCTTCCCCGGACTGGTCGGGTGGACCGCCCTGGGCACCCTGGTCCCCGGACTGGGCGTATTGCACCGGAACCGGCGCAGCCCCACCGGCTGGGTGCTGTTCGGTGGATTCGTCCTCACTCTGGTGGCGATCGCAGCCTATGCACTCATCAAGGGTCCCACCCGGGCATTGACCGGTTTCATCGGCAGCGCCGCGGATATGACGGTGCTGTCCTATCTGCTCATGGGACTGATCGCCATCTATGCGATCAATATCCTCATCTCCTACTTCAGTCTGCGGCGGGGGCACCGACTGACCCGCAGCCGCCGTCTGCTGGGCGGAGTGCTGGTCGCCTCGCTCATCCTCATCACCGGCCTGCCCATGGGCGTGGGCGCCTATTATTCACGCGTCACGGCCTCCACCTACAGCAAGATCTTCGGCTCCGATGCCGGACCGGCGATGAGCGCTGAGGATCTGTGGGCCGATAAAAAGCACGTCAACGTCTTCCTGATGGGCCGGGATTCCTCGGATACCCGCGAGGGCACGCGCCCCGACACCATGTTGGTCGCCTCGATCGACACGCAGACGGGCAATACGACGCTCATCTCGATCCCCCGCAACCTGGCCTTCCCGATCTTCCCCAAGGGCAGCCCGCTGGCCAAGCGCTGGCCCGAGGGCTTCCGTCCCACCGGCAGTTCCGACGAGGACCTGATCAACGCGGTCTGGGACTGGAGCACCGACAACAAGGACGACTTCAAGGACGTCGACACCCACGGCCTGGAACTGGGCATGTGGGCGACCATGCAGGCGGTCACCGGTTCCACCGGCCTCGACCTGGACTACTGGGCCAGTGTCAACATGCAGGGCTTCAAGGACGTCGTCAACGCTCTGGGCGGCGTGACGATCGATGTGGAGCGCCCGATTCCGATCGGCGGCGGCCATAACCTGTCCACCGGGGGCATGTACCCCGTCAAGGGCTGGATCGATCCCGGCAAGCAGAAGCTCAAGGGCTCGAAGGCCCTGTGGTACGTGCGTTCCCGCCATCTATCGGACAACTACGACCGGATGTGCCGCCAGCAGCGCATGCTCAAGACCGTACTGAGCCAGGCCGATCCGCAGACCATCGCAGTCGCCTATCCGAAGCTGGCCGGCGCCGCCGGGGACAATGTCGCTACCAGCATCCCCGGCAATGAGATCCCGGCATTCCTGCAGCTTGCCATCAAGATGCAAAGCGGCAAGTTGAAGTCCGCGCAGATCAACAACGGCGTGACGAAGACTTACAAGCCCGATTTCGATGAGCTCAAGGACTGGGTCGAGGAACAGACCGATCCGGAGACCAAGAGCCAGCAGGAAGCGGTCGAGGGCGTCGACAGCTCGGACAAGTACAAGAGCGGGGCGACAGACGAACCGAGCGCCGAACCGACCGAGACCGATGAACCGGAGACCTCCGAGGACCGCGCCAAGAAGGCCGGCTTGGAGGATGAGTCCGGTATGTGCTATCCCTCGGAACGCCCCAAGGGCACCGACTGGACCAAATTGGGCTGGCCCGGCCCCGCTGACAAGTGACCGGCGGCGGCCCGGCAGTGCCCACCGTCCGCGTTGCGGTGGTGGGCGCGGGGCCCCGCGGTCTGAGCGTTTGTGAACGGCTGATCGCCAATGCCCGCGCGACCGCCGGGCGCATCGGCACAACTGCGACCACCCACTCGGCGTCCTGCCCGGTACCGGACCTCGTCATCGATCTGATCGACCCGTACCCGCCCGGTGCGGGCCGCGTCTGGCGCACCGGACAGGCAGCCGAACTGCTGATGAACACCACGATCGGCGATCAGACGGTCTTCCCGGACGGGACCTGCACCGGCCTGGCACCCGGCCTGGGGCCCGATATGGGCACCTGGTGGCGCAGCCGCGCAGACGTCGAATGTGCCCCCGGCCGCCCGGCGGCCCACACCGCTGCGGAGTGCGCGACGGTCTTCCCCTCCCGCCGCCTCTACGGCGCCTACCTGGACGATGCCTTCCAACTCGTCCGCGAGGCCGCCGAGGCAGCCCCCGGCGTCACTCTGCGGGTCCACCGGGCACAGGCGACCGACATCGTCGAGCCCGATCACGCGCAGGACCGGCAGCTGCTCCGCCTATCCGACGGCACGACCCTGGAGGTCACCGATGTGGTGCTGTGCCTGGGCCACATCCCCACGGCCCCCGGCGCCGAACGTGCTTCCTTCGCCGAGTTCGCCCAGCACGCCGGGCTCGACTACGTGCCACCCGGACTGCCCGCCGAGGCCGATCTGGACGGCCTACTGCCCGGCGAGCCCGTGGCCTTCCGCGGCTTCGGCCTGAACTTCTTCGACCTCATGGCCCGACTGACCCATGGCCGCGGCGGAAGCTTCCAGCCCGCGGGGGACGAGCTCATCTACCGGGCCTCAGGCGCCGAACCGATTCTGGTCCCAGGCTCCCGGCGCGGCACCCCCTACCGCTGCAAGCCGGTCACCGCCGAGCACGGCATGCCGGACTACCGGCTGCGCTTCTTCACCGCCGAGGCCGCCGGAATTCCGACTCAGACCGGTCCGCTGCGCTTCAACGAACACCTGTGGCCGCTCATCCTGGCCGATCTGCGGCTGGCCTGGTACACGGCAATGCGCCGCTCGGCCCCCGAGGCGCTGACCTGTTCGGCCGAGGCCATGGAACGGGCCATTGCGACCGCGGCCGGGCTGGAGCCGGGCCTTTCGAACTCGGCCGGGCCGGTGCACGGCCGCACCGCAGCCGAAGTCAGGGGCGCCTGGGAGGCCTTCGAGGCGCGCGCGGTGCCGGAGCCCACCAATCGTCTGGACCTGGCACGCCTGGCCCGGCCCCTCGAGGGCAGGGAGTTCACCACCCGGGAGGCGGGGGCCTCGGCGGCCGAGGGGCAATCCCTGCACGATGCGATGCTGGCCTTCCTGCGCGAGGACCTGCGCGACTCCCTGCTCGGCTGCGAGCTGGCTCCGTCCAAGGCGGTCTTCGCCGTGCTGTGGGCCGCCCGCACCCTGCTCAAGGAGATCGTGGCCGATGGCCGGCTGGCCCCCGACAGCTTCGCGACCGAGGTCAGGGGCTGGTTCGAGGACCTGGTCGCCGGACTGTGCGATGGGCCGCCGCCGCAGCGCTACGCCGAACTCATCGCCTTGGCCGAGGCCGGGTTGGTGCGCTTCGCCGGGCCCCGGATGCAGGTGCGGCGCAGCCCGGCGGGCGCACCGGCCGGCTTCCTCGTGTCATCCCCCGCAGTGCCCGGCGAGGTGCGGGCCAGGGCCTTGGTGGATGCGGCCTCGCCGGCCAACAACGTCAGGCGGGCCGCCGATGGACTCGTCTCCGGGCTGGTGGAACGCGGCAGACTGTCCGCAGCCGAGGTCCGCTCCGGCGCGACGCTGATCCCGGGGACGGGATTGCGGGTCTCGGGACCGGCCCATCACACCGTCGATTCCCTGGGCCGGGAGCACCCACACCGCTTCGTGCTCTCGATCCAGCTGTCCGATGTCCAATTGGGTCTGGCGATCGCCGCGAACCCGGGCACCGATGCCCGGACGCTGCGTGACGCCGACACGATCGCCCGCGAGATTCTGGGGATCACAGGGGGCTCGGCAACCGCCGACTGACCCCAAGGTCACATGCCGCACCCCCACCACCTTGTCTTTACAACTGTAAAATCATGGATGGAAACTCATCACAT
The DNA here is from genome assembly GCF_024580735.1 of Brevibacterium moorei. Taxonomy (GTDB): domain Bacteria; phylum Actinomycetota; class Actinomycetes; order Actinomycetales; family Brevibacteriaceae; genus Brevibacterium; species Brevibacterium moorei. The sequence continues at coordinate 60,618 of NZ_JANIJX010000020.1, forward strand.
CATCGAGGAGGATGAAGAGATATGCGCGCAGTCATGTTCTACGACGCACACGACCTGCGGGTCGAGGACATTCCGGAACCCAAGGCCCCCAAGCCGGGCTGGGTCAAGCTGAAGCTGGCCTACAACGGCATCTGCGGATCCGATCTGCACATGTTCACAGATGGCGGCTTCACGGGCAATACGCCCACCGCAACGGAGGAGAACCCGTTAACCGGCGAGACCCTGCCGATCGTGCTGGGCCACGAGTTCTCCGGCACCGTCGTCGAACTGGGCGAGGGCGTCGAGGACGTCTCCATCGGGCAGAACGTGGCGGTGCGCGCGAACGTGTCCTGCGGGGAATGCGCCGCCTGCCGGTCCGGGAAGTCGAATATCTGCCGCAAACAGTGGGGCTTCGGGATCTCCGGCGGGGGCGGCGGCCTGGCCGAGTACGTCAACGTGCCGGCGGGCAATGTGCACGTGGTGGGCGATATGGACCTGGGCCACGCCGCCATGCTGGAGCCGCTGTCCGTGGCCACCCACGCGGTGCGCCTGTCCGGGGCGCTTGCAGGGCAGACCGCACTGGTGGGCGGCGCCGGTCCCGTCGGCCTGTTCACCGCCGCGATCCTCAAGGCCAAGGGGCTGACGGTCATCGTGTCGGAACCGTCCCAGGCGCGCCGCGACATCGCCCTGAGCGCATCGCACGCCGACTACGCGATCAACCCGATCGACGAGGATCTGAACGCCCTGGTCGTCCGGGTCACCGATGGCCTGGGCGCCGATATGGTCTTCGACGCCGCCGGTGTGGGCCCTGTGACCCACCAACTGATTGCCAATGTCCGCCCCGGCGGCCACGTGCAGATCATCGCGCTGCACGGCAAGCCCCTGGAGATACAGGTCGCCGCGGAGCTCCACTACACCGAGGCCACGTTCTCCGGCACGATGGCCTATCTGCCCGAGGACTTCGAGGACTCGATCGCCATGGTCAACTCCGGCAAGCTGGACCTGGAGGCCTTCGTGACCAAGCGGATCGATCCGGAGAACATCGTGGCCGAGGGCTTCGACACCCTCATCAACCACAATGACACCGCGGTGAAGATCCTGGTCAAGACCTCCCGCGACTGAACGGACGAACCCCTCCCGATACAGCCGAGGCCCCGGCCGGGTTCCGTGAAAATGGAACCCGGCCGGGGCCTCGGCCATTCATCCGCAGCCTTGGCCCATAGGCGGATGCCCATGGGCCAAGGAGCCGGATCGGTTAGGCGTGCGCCAGGCGCTGGATCTGTTCGAATCCGGCGCTGCGCTTCTTGGCGACCGCCGCGATGCCCGCGACCACACCCAGCACCAGCCAGACCAGCAGCAGGCCGAAGGCCTTGCCCAGGCCGTCCGCGCCGGTCACCACTGCCGCCACACCATCGATTGCAGGTGTCAGCGGGGAGATACCCGCCAGGCCGGACAGCCAGCCGGGCACCGCCGTGAGAATCTTCGCAGTCACGCCCAGCACCAGCAGGATGACGCCGATGAACCGGCCGGCGCCGCCGAACAGGGCGACCAGGGCGAAGTTCACCACCGTGAACACGATGCCGGCGAACACGGTGAAGCCCAGCAGGGACACGAAGTCCACGGTGTTGAGCTTGAGCAGCACCTGGCACAGGATCGTCAGCCCCAGGGACTGGACCACCGCGATGCCCAGACCCGGCAGCAGACCCTTGAGCATGATGACGAAGGAGCGCTTCCGACTGGTCAGCGAGGCCGCGGAGACCGGGCGCAGCACCGTATAGGCGATGAGCGCGCCCAGGAACAGCGCCATGACCAGCAGCAGTGCGATCGAAGAGGCGATCGGGAACTTATTCAGGGAGTCCAGGCTGCCGACCTTGATCGGAGCGGCCGTGACCTCCTTGAGGGTCTCCCTATCGGACTTCGAGTAGTGCGGGACCGAGTCCTTGCCCTCGTCGAGGCCATCGGCGAACTTGCCGACACCGTCGGCGTACTTCTCGGTGCCGTCGGCCAGTTTGTCCGCGCCCTTGGTCATCTGCGGCATCTGCGCACTGAGCTTGACGACGCCTCCGGTGTACTGGGAGACGCCGGATCCGAACTGCGAGACGCCGTCGGCGAAGGTGCCAACACCCTTGGTGTACTTTCCTACGCCGTCGGAGAACTTCCCAACACCTGTACCGTACTGGGCGGCCCCGTCGGCGAATTTGCCAACGCCGTCGGTGTACTGCGCGACCCCGTCGGTGTACTGGGCAACGCCCGTGCCGTACTTGGCCACGCCGTCCGCCATTTTGCCGACGCCGTCGGTGTACTGTGAGACACCGTCTGTGTATTTCTTGACTCCGGGAGCGAGCTGTCCAATACCGTCAGCGACCTTGTCACCATTCTCGGCCAGAGGCTTCGCCAGTTCCGAGTCGCCCTGCATGCCAGAGGCGATACCCTTCAGATAGATCGCTTCACAGCTAGCGTCGCCCTTGCACTGAGCCTCTACTTCATCAGCCTGATCTTCAGAGATCAGGCCCTTCTCTCCGCCGACCAGCCCTTGGCTCTTCAGGATTGCAAGGCTAGGGATCTTCTTCAGATTGTCACCCTTGGTCTTGATTCCCTTTTGGAACTGCCCGACCCCATCGGTGTATTCCTTGACTCCGTCGGCAGTCTGTTGGAGTCCGCCGGACAACTTCGACCCGTTCTTGGAAAGCTCCGCGCCGCCCTTCTTCAGCTTCGGAGCCTCCTTCGCCAGGTCTTTACCGCCCTTGCCCAGCTTCTCGCCATTGTCGGCCAGGGCCTTGCCGCCCTTGGTCAGCTGTGGCACGCCCTTGGCGATCTTGCCGCCGGCATCGCCCAGCTGCTTCGCGCCCTTGGCCAGTTGGTCTCCACCGGCCTTGAGCTGCGGGGCGCCGGCTGCCAGCTGTGAACCGGCATCGCCCAGTTTGGCGCCCGCGGTGCCCAACTGGCCCACACCGTCGCCCAACTTGCCAACACCCTTGGCGAATTCCTTATTGCCGTCGGCCAGACCGTCGGCCCCGTCGTGCAGCTTATTGCCCGCATCGGCCAGGGTCTTGAACTGCTTGCCCATATCGTTGAAGCCCACGTAGATGCCGTCGAGCACCTGTTCGGCCCATTCGCGGTTGAACTTATCGCGCGCGGCATTGCCGATGGACTGCGAGATCATCGAATCGCTCAGCGGGGAGACCTTGGACGAGGTCACGCTGATGGTCGCCTGCACGGCCTCGGACGGATCGTCCTTGGTACCCGTGGCCACGGCCCGGGAGAAGCCCTTGGGGATGTGGACGACGGCGACGTACTCGCCCGACTTGAGCCCGGCCTCGGCCGAATCCACGTCCGCCAGTGACCACTTGTAGTTGCCGTCGGTGTCGTCGTCCATCAGGCCGGAGACCAGCATCCTGCCCAGGGGCACCTGCTGGCCCTGGATCTTCGCGCCGTCATCGTCGTTGACGATCGCGGCCTTGACCTCGCCCATCCGGTCGGAGACCTTCCAGGTGGCGAAGACGAAGCCGGCGGCGATGATCAGCGGCACCAGGATCAGACCGATGACCGATACCCAGGTCACCTTCTTGCCGGCGTCCGCGCGTTCGAACAGTGCCATCAGTTCGCCCCTCCCATGGATTCGGCGATGTTCATTGTCAGTTCTTCCGTTTCCTCTCCGCGGGGCCCGCCGGACGCCATCGCGTCCAGGTCAAGCCGGTGCAGGACGACCTCGGCCGGCAGCATCTGCAGGGCCTTCGGATTCGTCAGGCCAAGCACCACAGCGGATCCGCTGGTCAGCGCATTGCCCACCAGGGTGCGCACCGCCTGGGCCGTCTGCGGATCACGGGATTGGTCCGCCCGGTCCACCACCAACAGCTTGGGTGGTTTGGCCGCCAGCTGTTCGAGCTTGCTCAGCGCCGGCACCATCGCGTCCTCGGCCGGGTCCATATTCAGGTACGGCGTCGAATTGCGGATCTTGTTCGCCTGCTCCGGCAGGACATAGGGTCCGACCTTGAGCTCCCCGCCGTCCAGCTTGGCGCGGCCCGACAGGGCCAGCACCAGTCCGGGGGTGCCGTGGCCGGTGATGCCCAGGACCTCGCCGGGCTTGAGCGCCACGTCCACGTTCTCGAAGATCGGGTGGCGCTTGGTGCCCAGGCTCAGTCCCTCGCCGTAGACGGCGTAGGGGGAATCCTTCACGGGGAAGTCCTTGAGCTTGACCTGGTGGTACAGCCCCTCGCCCTCCACGTCGAAGTGCGGCAGGATCTTGTCCAGCCACTTGGGGATCCACCAGGCCTTGTCGCCCAGCAGTGCCATCACTGCCGGCACCAGGGTCATGCGCACGATGAACGCATCGGTGAACACGCCCACCGCCAGCGACAGGCCGATCGACTTGATGATCGCGGCGCCTTCGGGCACGAAGGCGAAGAACACGCTGAACATGATGATCGCAGCACCCGTGACGACCGCGGCGGAACCGGTGAAACCGCGCAGGATCGCCTGTTTGGCCGATGCGCCGTGTGCGTAGGCCTCGCGCATGCCGGAGACCAGGAACACCTCGTAGTCCATCGCCAAGCCGAACAGGATGCCCATCACGATGATCGGCAGGAAGGAGATCACGGGGCCGGCCTGATCGACCCCGATCAACGAGGCACCGTGGCCCTGGACGAACACCAGCGAGATGATGCCGAAGGACGTCACGACCGACAGCAGGAAGCCCAGGGTCGCCTTGATCGGCACCGCGATCGACCGGAAGACCATCATCAGCAGGATGAAGGACAGGCCCACCACAAAGGCGCCGAAGGGCAGCAGGGCGCGGCCCAGCTGGGCTGAGATATCCGAATACAGAGCCGTCGCGCCGGTGACCGATGTGTCGACACCGTAGTCGTCCTTGAAGTGCTGTTTCATATCGCGCAGTGCCTGAACCGTCTCCTCCGTCTGTGGATCGGACGGGCCGGTCTGCGGCACGATCTGGATCATGCCGGTGTCCGCGTTCTGATTGGGCACAGCGGCCAGCACCTTGACGACGCCGGGCACCTTCTCGATGTCGGCCTTCATATCGTCCATCACGTCCATCGGCTCGTCCGAGGTCGCCAGACCGTCGGCCAGCATGATGAGCGGACCGTTGAAGCCCTCGCCGAAGTGCTCGGTCGTCAGATCATAGGTGACGCGCGCGGGCGTGCCTGGATCCTCCGTGCCATTGTTGGGCATGGCCAGCTGGATCTTCGAGGCGGGGATCGCGAACAGGCCCAGGCCCACCACGATCACCACGATCGTCAGGATCGGGACCTTCGTCGCGGCCTTCACCCAGCCGCCGTAGAAGCGTTCTGCGAAACTCTTGCGGGGTCGTCCCCCGGCTTTCGGGGCCGAGGCCGCGCTCAGCAGAGCCGCACCCTCCTGCTCGACTCCGGCCGGCTCGGCGGCACTCGCCGGGGCACCCGTGCGAGCGTCGGCACCCGCCGGGGCCGCGTCCTCGGCGCCCTGGTGGGCCTGTGCGGCCTCGTAAGCCTCGGCGGCCCGGATCCGCGCGGCTGCCAGTGCCCGTTCTCCGGCGGCCCTGGCCTCGTGCTTGGAAGCCCCCTGGGCGAGCGCGTCCTTCTGCGCCCGCTTGGCGACCTTGCGGTGCGGATCGACCCGGGTGCCCAGGAAGCCCAACAGGGTGGGCACCAGGGTGAGCGCCACCAACACGGCAACGGCGACGGTGATCGCCGCGGCCACGCCCATGATGGTCAGGAAGGACATGCGCACGATGCTCAGGCCCACCAGGGCGATGATGACCGTGGTGCCGGCGAAGATCACGGCCGAGCCGGCGGTGGCCGTGGCCTGCGCGGTGGCCTCCTCCGGGTCCTGCCCGTGGCGCATGTTCTGTCTGGCGCGGGAGACGATGAACAAGGCGTAGTCGATGCCGACCGCCAGGCCCAACATCGCCGCCAGGGTGGGCGAGGTCGAGGAGACCGTGGTGAACGCCGTCATCGACACCAGGATCAGCATGCCGACGCCCACACCCACGATCGCGGTGATCAGCGGCAGGCCGGCGGCCAGGAAGGACCCGAAGGTGATGGCCAGGACGAAGAAGGCGATGACCACGCCGATCACCTCGGTGGCGCCCATTGACACCCCGGTCATCTGGAACACCTCGCCGCCGGGCTCCACCTGGCTGCCCTTGGGCAGATCGTTCTGCAGTTCGTCCACCTGGGCCTGCAACTTGTCCTGCGTGTCATCGGGCAGGTTGAAGCGGTCCGTGTCGTAGCTGATGTTGATGATCGCGGCGGACTTGTCGTCGCTGATGCCGCCTTCGATCATCGCGTTGAAGGGCGCGCTGGCCGTCTCCACATGGTCCAGATCGCCGATCCGTTCCGCGGCGTCCTTCATCTCCTGTTTATAGGGGTTGTGGTCGACGCGCTGCCCGTCGGGGGCGACGATAATGATCTGCGCGGACGCCCCGGATGCCTGCGGGAAGCTCAGCTTCATCGAGTCCAGGGCCTCCTGGGCCTCGGAGCCGGGCAGGGTGAAATCGTCTGCGAAGGGCTTGGAGAACGCCCCGACGAAACCGCCGATGGCCACCAGGATGATCAACCAGGTGGCCAGAACGGTTTTCTTGTGTCGGAACGCTCTGCGTCCCAGTTCATACAGGAAGGATGACACGTGTTCTCTTTCGTGACGGCAGGTGTCCGGGGTGGGTCGTGAGCGGATACGGTTCGAGCGGGGGACCCCGTTCGATACATTGGTGTATCCGATACAGAAGTGTATTCTTTAGGCAGGGGCCGATGCAACGCAGCCGGCCCACAACACCCCAGATCCGGGTCGGTCACCCGCATTCCGACCCGACACGCCCGAAAGGACGCCCGCCCCCGCATGACCATCACGGCCCGCCGCGCCAGGACCCGCGAAAAACTGTTGACCGCGGCAGTACCCGTATTCGCCAAACGAGGCGTCGCCGGCGCCTCGATCGAGGAACTGTGCGAGGCCGCGGGATTGACCCGCGGCGCCTTCTACTCGAACTTCGAGGGCAAAGAGGAACTGGTCCTGGCCCTGATCGAACAGCAGATGGACCAGGCGATCGGGCACATTACCGACCGGGCCGAGGCCGCAGGCGGAATGTCGGCCGACGGCACCCCGAACAGCTGTTCGATCATGGCGGAGGCGACTCCCGCCGAGCGCGCGAAACGCGCCGAACAGCTGGCCGCCGAGGCGATCGACGCCCTGAGCGAGGAGGCCGTCTCCTTCGTCCCCGATAGCCGTGACTGGGTGATCGCCCAGCGGGAGATCGAGCTCTACGCCCTGCGCACGCCCGGGCTGCAGACGCGCTTCCGGGAACTCGTCGACACCCAGCTGGCCAGGATCGCCGAAATCGTCACGACCATCCTGGCCCAGCACGGGGCGAAGTCGACGATTCCGATGGACGAACTGGTGGGCATCCTGGCCGCGGTCGGCAAAGACCGGCAGTTCACGGCTCTGGTCGCCAATCCCGACTCGGACACCGCGGCCTTCGACCCGGAGCAGACCATCCGCGTCCTGCTCGCCTTCATCGAATTCGTCTGATCAGACCCCAACCTGAGTTCCACTACGACATGAATTGTCGACTTCTGGCCCAAACAGCCGATATATCGACAATTCATGTCGTAGTGGAACCCTCAGATTAGAAGGTGGGGTGGTGCTGGGCGTGGCCGGTGGCGGCCTCGAAGGCGTGGGCGACCTGCAGGACCTTGACATCGGCACCCGGCTTGCCCACGATCTGGATGCCCACCGGCAGCCCGGACTCACTGAAGCCGGCCGGGACGCTGATCGAGGGGCACCCGGTGGGCGAGATCAGCGTGGCCGCCCGCATCCAGTCCAGGTAGTCCGTCTGCTCGACCCCGTTGATCTGCGTGGGGTATTCGATCGAGGCGTCGAAGGGCAGCACCTGGCTGGTCGTCGTGACCAGCACATCATGATCGGCGAAGAACCGGTCCACCGCGAGCAGCAGACGGCCGCGCGCCTTGTCCTTGGCGATGATCTCCTCCACGCCCAGGTCCAGGCCCATCTGGATGTTCCACGCGACGAAGTCCTTGAACTTCTCCGGCTGTGCCTTGAGCAGCTGCCCGTAGAGCGCCGCGAAATCGTAGGCGCGCTGGACCCGGAAGACCTCGGCGGCGGCACTTAGGTTGATGCACTCCTCCGTCAGCTCCGCGCCCAGTTCCGCGAACACGTCCTGGCTCGCGCCCACGACGGCCGCGACCTCGGCCTCGACGTTCAGGCGGCCGCCCAGGTCGGGCGCGAAACCGATCTGCACGCCGGCCAGATTGGGCTGGTAGTCCGCGTCCAGCGCGAACTCCGGCAGGTCGAAGTCCGTGGGCGGCTGCGACTGCGGGGCCAGCCGGTGCGGACCCGAGGCCACGTTCATCAGCAGCGCGACGTCGCCGACCTCACGCGCCATGAAGCCCGACTGCGCCAGCCACGCCCACGGATCGCCCGGCAGGGCGTGCGGGATGAAGCCGTTGGACGGACGGAAGCCCACCACGTTGTTGAACGATCCGGGGGTGCGCAGCGAACCGCCCATGTCCGAACCGTCGCCCGCGGCCTGGATGCCGGCGGCGATCACCGCGCCCACCCCGCCGGATGAGCCCGACGCGGACTTGCTCCGGTCGTACGGATTGACCGTCGTGCCGAAGACCTGGTTGAAGGTGTGGGAGCCGGCGGCCAGTTCCGGCACATTCGTCTTGCCGGTGGTGATGATGCCGGCCGCGCGCAGCCGCGCGATGATCAGCGAGTCCTTCTGCGGGATGTTGTCGGTGAACAGCGGCGAGCCGAAGGCCGTGCGCATCCCCGCGGTCTCATGGGTGTCCTTGTGCGTCATCGGCACGCCGTGCAGGGCGGGCAGTTCCCCGTCCGCACCCATCTCCAAGCGCGCCGCGTCGGCCTCGCGGGCCTCGGCCAGGGCGCGCTCACGATCCTCGGTGATGACCGCGTTGAGCGCCGGATTCACCGCGTCGATCCGCTCGAAGTGCGCGCGCACGGCCTCCTCGCTGGAGACCTCCCCGGTGGCGATCAGGTGCGCCAGCCGGCGCATGGACAGCCAGGTCAGGTCATCGGTCATAGGGTGTGTTCCTCCTCCTTGTCCGGTCGAATCGCTCACTTGCCCAGGCGTCCGAACAGGGCGGTGAGCGCCGCGCGTGCACCGGTGGCCAGGGTCAGTGGGACATCGCTGGGCATGAAGAACGGCGAGTGATTGCCGGGCACGCCCTTGACCCCGCCTGCCGCCTCGAGCTGGGCGGCGTCGTTCGAGCCGAAGAACCAGAAGACGTAGGGCACGTCGATCGCGGCGCCGAAGGTCCCGAAGTCCTCCGAGCCCATCCGCGGGGACGGGTTGATCACCGAGTCCTCGCCCAGTTCAGCGCGCAAGGCGGCGTCCAGGTCCGCGGCCAGCTGCGGGTCGTTGTCGCATTCGGGGAACTGGTAGAGCTCGCGGATCTGCGGTTCCGGGGCGCCGGAGGCCTGGGCCTCGGCGGCGATGATCCGGCGGATCGCATCGTTCACGCGCACTCGCACCCCGTGGTCCAGGGTGCGCACGTTGATGGTGAACACCGCCTTGTCCGGGATGATGTTCTCCTTCAGCCCGCCGTGGAAGGAGCCGACGGTGACGACGGCGGATTCCTGGGCGCCCAGTTCACGGGAGACGATCGTCTGCAGCCGGGTGACCATGGACGCGCCCAGCACGATCGGGTCGATCGAGGCCTCGGGCTGCGACCCGTGGGCCTGCTTGCCGTAGACGGTGACCTCGAGCGAGTCAGCGGTGGCCATGGCGGTGCCCAGCATCAGGTCGACGGTGCCGGCGCGGCCCGGCCACACGTGCTGGCCGTAGATCGCGTCGGGGCGCGGGGCGCGGTCCCACAGGCCGTCGGCGACCATCGCGGCGGAACCGGCCGCGGTTTCCTCGGCAGGCTGGAACAGCAGCACCAGAGTGCCGGACCACAGGTCCTGGTGTTCGGCCATGAGCTTGGCCGTCTCCAGGCCCACCGTGATGTGGGTGTCGTGGCCACAGCCGTGCATCACGAAGGTCTCGGTGCCATCGGCCAGGGTGCCGCGGGCCCGCGAGGCGAAGTCGCTGCCCGTGTCCTCCTCGATCGGCAGGCCGTCGATGTCCGCGCGGTAGGCGATGGTCTGGCCCTCGCCATTGCGCAGGACGGCGACCACGCCGGTGCCGGCGCAGCGGAAGGTCTCATAGCCCAGCGCCTGCACGGCCTGTTCGATCTCCGCCGAGGTCTGGGTCTCCTGCATCGAGAGTTCCGGATGGGCGTGGAAGTGCTTGTACGTCTCCAACATCGCCGGTGCGTCGGCGGTCAGGGCCTGTTCGAGGTTCTGGTGCAGTGCCATGGTTCTCCTTGGGTTGTGGCTGGTGGCTGGGGGTCGGTGTGGTGGTCGGACGGTTGCGGACGATGGTGCAGCCGGGGCCACGGCTGAGTCAGAGGGCGAATTCGACGGTGCCCAGCGCCGCGTCCTGTGGCAGGCCGGCGTTCATCCGCACCAGTTTGCGGGCGGGATCCATCCGGACGGTCACCAGGGTCGCGATGTTGAGCCCCAGCGGGGCATCCGGCTTGGGCCGCCGGGCGACCAGGTCCGCGCCCGGGTCGGTCGCCAGCCAATTCAACAGCCCGTCCGCGGATTCGGGGAAGGCGGGCGCGGCGGGCGCGGCCCCCGTTACGCGGTCGTTGAGGACTCGGAACCGCTGAGGCGAGTTCGACACTCCCCCGCGTTTCTGGCCTGCGGCCAGTCCGGAGTCCTGGAAGTCATTGGTGTGGCAGAACCAGATCGCCTGATCCCGGCCGGATTCGTGCACTCCGCGCTGATCGGTCCGGCCCGGTTCCAGGATGCGGTGGCCACCGGGGGTCAGTTCGACCATCAGCACGCGGTCGGCGCTGGTGATGGTGATGAGCGAGGAGGCGCTGACCGGGGCGGATGCGATGATGTCGAGCGCCTGTTCGATCGTGCGGGCCGAGCCCAGGATCCGGGCCAGGACGGCGTGGATCGGCACCCCGCCCGGGCCGTCCGCCTCATGGGACAGGATGTTGAGGTCCACGGCCAGCCCGGCCGAGTTCATACCGATCTTGCCCAGCATCCCGAACTCCGCGAAGCCCGCATGGTTCAGCGGTGAGGGGTTCTGCCCGGCCGCGGAGTCCTCGGCCGCGGCCGCCACCGTGCCCGCTGCCGCATCCCGGGCCGGGTCCTCCGCCGGATCCGGCAGACCCTCGACGTAGTGGAAGTGCCAGCAGTCCTGGAACTGCGCGTGCCAATCCCAGGTCTGGCCGACCAGGCTGGAACCGGGGCGCTGCAGGCCCAGGGTCGAGCACTCCTGACCGATCTCGGCTCCCGCCGCGGCCGGACCCGCGGACTCGGTGCCGCCGGCCGACTCGGTACCGTCGACGGCATCCTGCTGCGGCGCGGCAGGTGCCAGGGTCAGGATCTCCGTGCGCGCCACCGTCGTCATCAGGTCGGCGATCTGCAGGCCGGAGCCGGTGGCCACCCCCGCCAATTCGGCCGCCTGGGCCGGGTCCCAGGCTTCGAGCGCGGCCAGCGAGGCCTTGGCGGCCGTTCGCTGTGCCCGTTCGTCGATGCCCAGGGTGGTGAACAGCTGCGCATAACCGCGCTGGGCCGCCCGGATCCTGGCGGCCGAGGCCGCGGCCCGTGCGAGCCCGCGTTCCCGTGGGCCGGTGCCCGCGACATGCAGGATCTGCGGACGCGGACCCTGATCGGCTGCGGACCGACCTCCCGGGGCACCTGTGACCGGGCCCAGTTTGCGTTTCAGCAGGCTCTGCAGGGGGTCGGGCAGCGATTCGCTCATGCCTCTATTACAGCACTCCGCACCGACTCGGTGCGACAGGGGTCACAAGGTCGCACCCTCTGATGCTCCTATAGGTTGTCAAGCCCGGTCGTGATCATGGTGGTGGTGATCGACCATGGCGAGGTGGCCTACGCGGCGAGCAGGTATTCACGGTAGGCGATGACGAAGTCATCGTCTCGGCGTTTAC
>NZ_JANIJX010000021.1 GCF_024580735.1 Brevibacterium moorei
ATTGTTCTTCGTATCATCCATCATTATTATTTTCAGCCAGAAAATATGTACTACTTAGTTCTGGCATCACGAAAAAAACTATTCAAGTACGCTATTGAGTTCTCAAACAACAGGCACACACCCACACAAGTAATCCCAACCGCCTGCACAAGACAGACAATGATAGGGACACCGCGAAGGGATGCTCAATCTGATTGTATCACCAGGCCGCGGTTCTAAAACCTAACCCTCAACAGTCCGGGAAGGACTGGCGGTTACTTCAGTGTTTTCCGCCTGGCAACACAGTTAACTATACACACGCTTGGTGGGGCCCGCAAACCGAACAGACATGACACGCACCACAGTCAGTAGTACTGCCCCTGCCGGTAGTCCCAGCTGGGGAATGCGGCGGCCAGATTGGCCATGATCGAGCCCAAGTCCAGCCCCTTGCGGATCAGGGTGGGCACAGGCTCCACTCCCCTCTGACCGTGTTGCTCAGGAACCAGCTGGCCGGCCTCGTCGACGAAGGACACCATGACCCCCTGTTCATACCGGGTATCCGCTGTTTCATTCGGCTGGATCGAACGGACATAGTCATCGGCCTCGATCACCAGATCGGCCTTTTCCGCGATCGCCGGCCCGATCCCCTCGATCCGCCCACGGTTGCCCTTGCCGGACGGATTGGCACTGCTGGCGAACACCAGCCGGCCATCCTTCTCCCACAGGGTCCGCACGATGTTCTCCGCGGGCCGGCCGAACCGGACGACGAAGCAGCTGGTCGCGCGCTCATCCGTGACGAACTCGCCGACCCGCCCCAGGTGGCGTTCTGCGGCTTCGGGACGCCAGGGCAGAATGCAGCCCATCAGAACATCCTGATCCCAGTGGGTCCGATAGAAGGCCTCTGCCTCCCCGGTCAGCTGCGCCAGCTCGCGCAGCTGGTCCATGGATGAGCACAGAACGACGCCCGGCTTGTTCCGGGCCCGGTTCTTCACCGTGAACTTCCGTTCCAAGCCGATCCTGTCGCTGGTCAAAATGATGTATCCGACCTTGGTCGGGCTGACCACGATGCACCCTTCCCGGCGCAGTAGCTCAACGGCCAGAGCCTCGGCCGCCGCGTCCCAGTGGACCGGCACCCCGGTATCCGCATCCGGAACCTCTGCACTCTGCGAATCCGACCTCGGCGCGCTTGTCTGCGTCATCTCACCCTCACTCAATCATTAGGTTACCGTTACCTTATTTGCCTGAGAAGGTGTGTCTCAAGGCCTGTCCACTTAGTGGACGCCTGATGCCGCCGGGCATTGGGCCGCGGCGCGCCGAGCGCAGCGATTCAGGGTCTGAGCGCCACGTTCCGACCACGCAGTGCCGCGACCAGCAGGAGCCCGCACATCAGAACGGCCAAGAGCAGAATTCCCATGAGGATCTGCGACAGGGCGATGTACTGTCCCAGCATCGCAATCGGCAGGGGAGCCAGGAATCCCACATAGCTCAGGGCCTGGAACACCGCGGTATTGCGGCCCAGCCGAGTCTGCTGACTGATCTGGGCCACGATGCGCAGTCCGGCGGTCTGGCACAAGCCGTGAGCCAGACCGAAGACGAAACAGGTAACCAGGAGCAGCGACAGGGATTGCGCACGGACGGCCAGAACGGCAAGTCCCAGGGCACAGGCCGCGATGGCCAGTGCCACCGGTGCCTGCACGCGCGGTGAGACCTTCGCATGTCCAGCCACGGGCTGCACACACAATCCACCCAGGGCCGGTAACGGGGTGAGGAATGCGCTGAACAACAGAGGATCGATCCCGGCACCGCCTCCCACCGCGCTGGGCAGGACGGCCAGGGGGACGCCGGTGCACAGCAGTGTCCATGGGGCCAGCGGGACGACGATCCGCCAGAACCGGCCATCGCGCAGCCCCCGCTGCCCCTCCGCGCCGGCGAGTGCGCCGGCGACCGCACCGGTTGGCGGCCCGGGAACCGACCCACCCGGACCAGCCCCCGGCGCCGTTCCGCCGGACATCTGCACTGCGCCAGGTGCGGCCTCGGCCACGGCGTCCCCGACCGGCAGGGTCACCATGGCTCCGCGGAGCCGACGCCGATGCCACACGAGCAGAGCCAGCGCCACCAGGGCCAGGCACAGGTGGGGGAGCATGACCCAGATCTGCGGGCCGGGCACGTGGGCGGCCAGCAGCCGGGAGGCCAGGATGCCGATGAACAGCGGTCCCACACCCATTCCGGAGGTCATGAGGATCATCGACAGGCGGGAACCGCGCGGCGCCGGCAGAAGCTCGGTGGCCCAGGCAGTCGCCGAGCTGAAACCAATCCCACAGCCGACACCGGTCAGGATGCGTGCACAGACGATCGCAGCCGGCCCTGTGCCGCCGGCCAGCAGCACTGCGGAGGACAGCGCGCACAGCAACACCGCGATGGTGAGGACTCCCGCGCGGCCCAGCCGGTCCGACAGCCACCCGCCCACCACCAGCATCGGGATGAGGCTGAGGCCGTAGAGGACGAAGAGGATCTGCACCTCGACGGGCCCCAACGGCATGATCCGCGGGTAGAACAGGAGGAGCGGTGCGAACTGGTTCGAGCCCCAGCCCAGGATGAACAAACAGAACAGTGGAACGAACGCCCGGGCGTCGGACGAGGTGGCGCTGGGTAGGGCGGCGTCGGACAGGGGCCGGGGGACTTCACTCACCCGACAATTCTGGCTGCTTTTCCGGATGGGTCGAGATACCGGAAACGATGAATATCACCAGTCCAGTATTCACTGGGTGCGTCGATTGCCCGGGGCCATCGCCACGAAGACATCCCAGAGAGAGTCCGCCGGCCAGGCGGATCATGTGCCGGGAATGAGAATGAGCAGTGCCAGAAAATGCGCGGCGGCCACTGCGATGAACTGTTCCACTGTGCTCCCGGCTCCGTGGCATTCGCTCGATGCCCGCCACACTGGCGGGACCGGAAACGAGTATTCACCCCGGGGGTGGAATCGGCCTTGTATGTTTGTGCAGCGGAAGCGGGGGAGCGGGCCGAGGCGGCTCGAAGTGGGCATACCGTGGTCCAGCATGTGCCGAGCGCGCACGATCCGGGCGTTCTGCCGCCATGCCAGCTGGCTGAGCCCAGTGGCGCGTTTGACCGCCCGACTCAGGCCGTACCCGTCCATTCCCACCAGCGCGGCGAGGTCCGCCGCGGGGGCCGCGGCGAAGAACAGATCACCCAGGTCCGCGATCGAACGGGTCAGATCCGGCCGGAATGACGATGACATCGCCTTCGCACAGTTCGATCGGGCCACTCAAGGGACCGGTGAGGACAGAAACGCCACGACCTTGCCTACACCAGCACCCAGATGCCCAGCGCCGCAACGCCGGCGACCAGGCAGGTCGCCAGGGCAGCCAGGGCCACCGGTTTCAGACCCAGGCCGATGAGCGATTTGATGTGCACCCCGCAGCCCAGACCGAACATCGCTGCGGTCAGCAGAACCGTCTGGCCCGTGGCGGCGCCGTGCTGGAACCAAACCGGTAACAGGCCGGTGGTGGCGATGAGGGCCGCGACGATGAAGCCGACCACCCACATGGGCACCAGGGGCGGCCGCTTGCCGGGGGCCTCGGCCCCGAGGCCATCGCCGGCCGGCGACTGGGCACGGGCCCTGGCTGCGGCGCGGGCGACCACGGTGCCCAGCACCATCATCAACGGGGCGAGCAGGACCACGCGGCCCAGTTTCATCAGCGTCGCGGTGGTCAGAGCCTCGGGGCCGAGGATACCGCCGATCGCGGCGACCTGTGCAACCTCATGGGTCGAGGCCCCCGCCCACATGCCAGCGGTGTGCTGGTCCAGGTGCAGCAGCCCGGTGACGCTGGGCACGATCGCGATCATCAGGGTGCCGAACAGGACGACCAGGGCGACGGCCGCCGTGACGTGTTCCTTCTTCGCCTTGATCGTGGATTCCGCGCCGGCCACGGCCGCGGCCCCGCAGATCGAGAAGCCGGCGGCGATGAGCATGCCCAGTTCGTTGTTCACACCCAGCAGACGGCCCATCGCCACGGTGCCGGTGAAGCCGATCGCGACGACGGCCACGATGACGATGATCGCACCCCAGCCCAGGCCCAGCACATCGCCGAGGACCAGGCGGAAGCCCAGCAGCACGATACCCAGGCGCAACAGGGTCTTGGCGGTGAAGTCGATGCCGGGCTGGAGCACCGCGGGGATCGCCGGCAGCACATTGCGCACCAGCACGCCCAGCACGATCGCGATGAGCACCGCGCCCACATAGGGGATGAGGGTGGCGAGCCACATGGCCACGCCCATCGCCGCTGCACACACCACCAGTCCGGGGATGCGCGATCCGTAGAGCCGCATACGGGCGGCGAGCGCGGACGTGGTCTGTGGGTTCGACCCGGGTGCGGGCGGGGGAGTGGTCTGCGTACTCATAGGGTTCAGTCTGCGCCGCCCGTGCTCACTCCGCTAGCCGGGTATCACGCATTGGGACATGCGCAATTGATATGGGTCGTATGAGACGATGGGCGCGTGCACGATCCCGACCCCGCAGTTCTGCGCATCCTGGTCGACCTGGCCCGCCAGGAGGACGAGTCCGGGCATGCCTCTCTGGGTACCGCCGCCCGGAATCTGCAGATGGCCCAGCCCAATGTGAGCAGGGCGGTGAAGGCCTTCGAGGCCGAATGGGGTGTGCACATCGTGCAGCGTTCGCCCAGCGGCTCGCGCCTGGGGCCCGATGGCCGGGTCGTCGCCGGCCTGGCGGCCCAGGTGCTGGCCGATTACCGCAACCTCACCGAGACCCTGGCCGCCCTGCACCGGCGGACCAGTTCCACGCTGCGGATCAGTGCGTCCCTGACCATCGCCGAATACGTCCTGCCGCCCATTCTGCTGCGGTTCCGCCAGCACCATTCCACCACCCGCCCGACGCTGCGCATGCAGAACTCCCGCCAGGTGCTGGACGCGGTGCGCGGGGAGCGGGCCGATCTGGGCTTCGTGGAGACCAGGACGCGCCCGCGCGGGGTGCACTACCGGTCCTTCGACCGGGACGATCTGGTCATCGTGGCGCTGCCGGACCACCCCCTGGCCATGGGTCCCGCGCTCAGCGCTGCGGATCTGGCCGGGCTGCCGCTGATCGTGCGGGAGAGGGGTTCTGGTACGCGCGAGGTGATCGATGCCGCGGTGCCGGGCGGGGCCTCGGTCGCGGCGGAACTGACGAGTTCTTCGGCGGTGAAGACGGCCGCGGCCACGGGAGCCGCTCCGGCGGCCATTTCGCGCCGGGCGGTGGCCGAACAGCTGCGCACCGGCGCGCTGGTGGTGGTGCCGACCGCGCCCGAGGTCGCGCTCACCCGGCCGCTGCGCGTCGTGTGGGCGCGCGGCCGGCGGCCGACGGATGCCGCGCAGGCCTTCCTGCAGGAGGTTCTGGGCGTGCCTGTCTAAGGGCCCGGGGTCCGCACTCGCGCGGCCGACCCCGGTGCGGTTCTGTGACCGTGCGCTTCGGGCCGAACCTGTTGGCCGACAGGCCATGTCAGGGCCTACCGGTAGTGTGGATCACACCTGCTGCACAGCTCGCAGCAGTCGCCAGTCGTCTACCCCATAGGAGCCATCGTGGACACCATCGGTTCGGACTCCCCCGTAGCGTCTTCGAGCAAGTCGCAGGCACAGCCGGCGCCCACCTCACCGCGTCTTGGACTCCCGGATTCCTGGGTCAAGCGCATGCCCAGGGACCGCACCCTCCACCGGCCGGCGCGGGCCATGACCATCAAACGGGAACACGTCGACGCAACCCTGAATACCTTCGCACATATGGCCGACCAGGTCTCCGACGACATCGCGGCCAGCCCGGACCCGGACATCGTGTCGTCCGACCCGGATTCCGCTCTGGGAATCGCAGCGCGGATCATCTCATTGGACTCCCATCTGGGCTATTCCCTGCGAGGCCACTTCCCCACGTACTTCGTCGAATACCTGGTCGGCGAATATCCCCTGCCCCTGGCCACCGCCGCATTGGTCGAAACGCTGAGCATGTACGAGAGCTACGGCACTCAGTTCGGGGTACCGGCGGGACTTATCCGGGAGTCGCCCGGCACGGGCTTCTTCCAGTCTCAGCAGGATCTGAGAGCAGAGTTGTTGAAGGGCTTCCGCACGTACGTGGCCGGCGTATCGGAGGAGGACCATGCGGTCATCATCGCGGCACTGGCACCCTATATCGAATCGCCCAGGTTCCTCCAGGTGCTCGTCGCCGCCTATTTGGTTCCCGAACGCACCGATTGGGCGGATGTGGCCCTGACCCGCTCGCACGACTGCAAACATCTGGCTCCCCATGCCCTGCAGTTCGCGGACACCGGTGCCCGGCTGATAGAGCTGATCGAACACATACCGGTCTGGCAGTTCAAACATCAGCCGGAGGAATTGGCCGCCGCAGTCGAACGACTGGGGGAGGACGCACTGCCCGCACTCCTGCGGGTCATCGATGCCGAGCACGGCTGGGCCGAAGTCATCAAGACCTGCTGCGACCTTGTGGCACTCATTCCGACGGAAGCCGCAGCGCTCGCACTGCTGGACCGCAGGTCGGGGGAGAACACCGCCAGAGCCGCCACTGCTGCGCTCTTGGACTTCGCCGCTCGTTTCCCCACCCTGGCACTGGGGGCCTTGGCACGGCGGGCCGGACAGGACTCGTTCGCAGCCCAGCTCCTGGGGTCAGGGTCCCGGCGGATCCCGAGGCCGCGGCCCAGGTGGCGGCCGAACTCACCGATGATTCCTCTGCCGCACGCATCCGGGCGATCTTGGAACGCCCACGGCTCCCGGAGGCGGACCCCGCGGACCTGCCGCGTGTCCTGGCCGCCCCACCGTGGACGGTCAAGCGCAAACGCGTCAAGGCCACGGTCATCAAGGATCTACACGTTCCCCAGGACATGCACCTGGACTGGTTGCCAGGGGAAGAGGACGAGTGGCTCCACTCCAGCCACTACCTGGTCGGTCAGGACTATGACGAAAGCTGGCAGCATCTACTGGACGACTGCATGTCCGGGAGCGGTTGGTACGATGCCATTCCCATGTTCCTGCTCAACGGGCCGGTCGAACTACTGTTGCCGGTCATCGACTCCCTGCCCCAGCCCCGGAACCTGTCCTATGCGGCGGACTATATGGGGGTCGCACTGTCACGTTTCGGGGATCCGATCGTGCCCTTCGTCTTCACCGCGGCACAGGACACACCCACAACACTGGCGCAGGTGCTCATGCCGGTCGGTGGCGCGCGCATCGCCTCGTTCATGGTCACCACCGCGGCCCGGGCGAAATCGGTTCGGCCGGTGGCCGCCGCCTGGTTCGCCCGGCACCCACAGGATGCGGCCGCAGGCCTCATCCCCCATGCCCTGGAAAAGGCGGGAAAAGTCCGCAAACACGCAGAGGATTCCCTACTCCGGCTGCTGCGGGACACTGCACCTACCGACTCCGCCACCACAGACACCCAGGAGAACCGCCGGGCCATCATCCTGGCCGCCGCGGACTCCTACGGTCCGGAGGCCAGGGCCGCGATCGAAACCCTGTTGGACTCCGACCCCTTGGAGGCTCTACCGACCCGGATGCCGGAACTGCCGGACTGGTTGGCACCGGCTTCGCTGCCACAGCTGACGGCCCGTGCCGGGACCTCGATCCCACTAGATCTGATCCCTCATGTGTTCACGATTTTCGCCCTATCCACCCTGGACGAACCCTATGCGGGCCTGGGCGATCTGCGGGAGGCCACCGACCCCGTATCCCTGGCGGCTTTCGCCCGCGGCATGTTCGAGCTGTGGAAACTGGC
Organism: Brevibacterium moorei; assembly: GCF_024580735.1. Lineage (GTDB taxonomy): Bacteria > Actinomycetota > Actinomycetes > Actinomycetales > Brevibacteriaceae > Brevibacterium > Brevibacterium moorei. The sequence continues at coordinate 7,766 of NZ_JANIJX010000021.1, forward strand.
AGGGTATCCGTCCAAACAGGGGTGGATCCTCGATGCTCAGGGTCTGGCCGGCGACGATGAGACGGTCCACATGTTGTCCCCGCTGATCCGTGCCTGGCCGGGGGAGTCCGCCCACAAACGAGCGGTGACGGGCCTCCGGGTGCTCACCGCGATCGGCACCGACACCGCTCTGACCCATCTGAATAGGATCGCGCAGAAGGTCAAGTTCAAGGCGCTGCGGGAGACCGCGCGGGATATGATCGACCAGATCGCCGATCGTCTGGGGCTGAGCACGGATGAGCTGGCTGACAGGCTAGTGCCAGACTTCGATCTGGGCCTCGATGGTTCCCGCGTCCTGGACTACGGGCCCCGACAGTTCACCGTGGGCTTCGACGAGGCGCTCAAGCCCTTCGTCTCCCAGGACGGACAGCGCCGCAAGACCCTGCCCAAACCCGGTGTCAAGGATGACGAGGAGCTGGCCGAACCGGCTTATGAGTGGTTCAAGACCCTGAAGAAGGAGGTCAGAGCCTCGGCCGGGGAACAAATCGAACGCTTGGAGCGCGCCATGGTCGAACAGCGCTCATGGACTGCCGAACTGTTCACCACCCTGTTCCTCGAACATCCCTTCATGGTCCATCTGGCCCGCCGTCTGGTGTGGGTCACCGCTGCGGACCCGCAGGATGCCGCCCACACGGCATTCCGCGTCGCCGAGGACGGCACCCTGGCCGACGCCGAGGACGATGAGTTCGTCCTCCCCGAGCAGGCCACTGTGCGGCTGGCCCATCCGCTGACCCTGGACTCCGGGACGCAGGATCAGATGGCCGAACTCTTCGCCGACTATGAGATCCTCCAGCCCTTCGAACAGCTGGGCCGCGAAGTCTACGAACTCACCGCACAGAACAAGTCGACCGGCATCATCGAGGCCTTCGCCGGCTCCACCGTGGCGACGACGAAGATTCTGGCCATGGAGAAGCGGGGCTGGGCCAGGGTCGCACCGGAAGACGGTGGCATCCAGCCCGCATTCCTCCGGGACCTGCCCGACGGCTCCTCGCTCTATGTGAACTTGGACCCGGGCATCGTCGTGGGGGAGCCCTTAGCAGACGGTTTCGACGAACAGACCCTGGCACCGGCAGTCGCCACCGGGTCCACCCAGTCCTGGTACAAACCGGAACCGCGCCCGGCGGCGCTGGCGGGCCTGGACCCGGTGTTCGCCTCGGAAATGCTGCGCGACCTGAGCTGGTTGATTTCATGACCGGCGGCGGAAGGACAGATGAGACAGACGTGGCGGGGAAGACGGCGGCCGACATCCAGCGGCCCCCCGCCGAGGTGCGCTTCGCGGACGAACTGGCACAGCTGCGCGCAGAGGACTCCGCTCCCAGACCACCGGGCTGGACGATGAGCCTGGCCGCGGCCAGGGACTTCATCTGCGGGGACACCGCACGCGGGATCTCACCCAAGTTCGTCGGCGATGTGGCCCTGGTCGAACGCTGCCTGGTGACGCTGGCGACCAGTCGCGGACTGTTGTTGGTGGGGGAGCCGGGCACCGCCAAGTCCCTGTTGAGCGAACTCATCGCGGCCGCCGTCAGTGGGGACTCGACCCTGACCATCCAGGGTGGGGCGGCGACCACGGAGGACCAGATCTCCTATTCCTGGAACTACGCCCTGTTGGTCTCCGAAGGGCCCACAGACCGTGCCCTGGTCCCCGGCCCGGTGCTGCGCGGTATGCGCACCGGTGCCCTGGTCCGGTTCGAGGAGATCACCCGCTGTCCCCTGGAAGTACAGGATTCGCTGCTGTCCTTACTGTCGGAGCGGGTCGTGGCGATTCCGGAGCTGGTGGGCGCCCCCACGATGACCTATGCACACGAGGGCTTCAACATCATCGCCACCGCCAATACCCGCGATCGGGGCGTCAACGAGATGTCGGCGGCGCTCAAACGCCGGTTCACCTTCGAAACGGTTTTCCCGATCGCCGATCCGGCCGTGGAATTGGCCCTGGTCGAACAGGAGGCCGGGCGGCTGCTGGCCGAATCAGGGGTACCCCAGGTACCCGATCACGATGTGCTCGACGTGCTGGTCACGGCATTTCGCGAACTGCGCACGGGTTTGAGCGAACGCGGCGAGGCGATGGAGCCGATGTCCACGGTACTCAGCACCGCGGAGGCCGTGTCGGTGGCCCATGCTGCCGGCGTCAGTGCCTGGTATCTGCACGGGCGCACCCCGAACGCCTCCGATGTCGTGGTGTCCCTGGCCGGTGCCGCGGTCAAGGACGAGCCCGAGGACATGGCCCGGTTGCGCCGTTATCTGGAACAGCAGGTGCCCCGGAAGTCCGGGCCGCAGTGGAAGGCACTCCACGCGGCCCGGGGCCTGCTGCCGGGCTGAGCCGGAGGACTCATGAGCGTCGTCTTCGTGCCGGTCCGCCATCATTCCCCGGCTTGTGCCGGGGAGGTCGAGGCCGTGATCCGCCGGCTGCGGCCTCGCCACGTCCTGGTGGAGGGCCCAGCGGACTTCAACGGCCGGATCGACGAGTTGTTCCTCGACCACGAACTGCCGATCGCCGTCTACACGGGTTTTCACACTGCGGACCGGCTGCACGCCAGCTGGGCGCCGCTGTGCGAGTACTCCCCGGAATGGGTGGCGTTGAACACCGGACGTGTGTGCGGGGCGCAGCTGCACTTCATCGATCTACCGGTGTGGCACCCGGCGCTCTTCGAGGAAACGGAGGCACACGATTCCGAACCGGCGCCGGCCGATCGACGCTACGCGCGGGTCCGGCAACACCTGGCCGAACGCTTCCACACCGATGACGTCGACGCACTGTGGGACCACGTCTTCGAACTGCCGGACTTCACCGCTCCCGAAGCCGCTCCCGATACCGCTTCCGAAGCCGGCGCCGATTCCCTGGCTCTGCGGCTGGACACGTGGTTCACCGGTCTGCGCGGCGATACCGCGGCAGACCCCGCCGATACCGCGCGCGAGGCCTATATGGCCGAGTGGATCCGCGCTGCCCGGGCCGAAGCGGCCCAGGCGAAGGATGCCCAGGGGCAATCCGCCACAGGCGATGACATCGTCGTCGTCACCGGGGGCTTCCACATGCCGGCCCTGCGCCGTCTCATCGCCGAATCGGCGCCGCAAGCCGAAGGGGAGCTCGCCTGGCCCGAAATCCCATCCCCACCGGCGGATGCCGATCCGCCGCGCAGTTACCTGGTGCCCTTCTCCTTCCGCCGGCTGGACTCCCTGGCCGGTTATCGTTCCGGCATGCCGTCGCCCGCGTACTATCAGCGGCTCTTCGAATCGGGACCCCGGGCCGCCGCCGAATACCTGCAGATCCAGGTGGCCACGCGGCTGCGCGAGAGGCATCAGGCCGTGTCCACCCCGGATCTGACAGCGGCCAGGGTAATGGCGGAATCCCTGGCCCGGCTGCGCGGCAATCCGGTGCCGGCGCGTGTCGACGTGCTCGACGGACTGGCCTCGGCCCTGCTCAAGACGGCCTTGGACGCACCTCTGCCCTGGGCACGCAGGTCCTCCCTGGCCCCGGCCACGGATCCTGTGGTCGTGGAGATGGTGGCCGCACTCAGCGGGGACCGGGCGGGCCGGCTGGATCCGCATACGCCTCTGCCCCCTCTCTGGCATGATGTCGATGCTCAGCTGCAGGCTCTGCATCTATCGCCCGGCACTCATTCACTGTCCCTGGTGGATTCGGATGATCTGGAGCGCTCCCGCCTGCTGCACCGCCTGCGGATTCTGCACATCGCGCAGATCGACCGCGTCGACGGCCCGCTGACGGCCCTGGATCCAGAACTCACGGAGGTCTGGGAACTGGGCGAACGGGTGTTGGCGGGACCGTCCGTGATCGAGGCCTCGGGCTTCGGTCCCAGCGTGGCCGACGCCTCGCTGGCCGCTCTGAGCGCGCGACTCGGCGAGGCCTCGGCGGAGGCCGGCCCCGACCTGAGCCTCACCGCCGAGGTGCTGTTCGACGCGGTGCTGTGCGGACACGCCGGACTCACCGATGAACTCCTCGAACTGGTCTCCCGTGCCATCGGGACCAGCGCGGACCTACAGGGGCTCGCCCGAATGCTGGAAACGGCCCTGGGCCTGTGGCGCAACGGCGGGTACCTGGGCGCGGCAGGCTCCGTGCGCCTGGCCGGCACCGCTCGGGCGTGCGTGCCGCGGATCCTGTGGCTGGCCGAGGCCGTGCGAGGTGACGATGGTGCGGAACCCGCCGTGCGCGCCCTGGCCGGCGTCCGCGATGTTGTGCTGACCGCAGGACGGCTGAACCATGGGGCGCAGGAGGAGCAGGCCGCGAGCAGGGAGGCCGTCTTGGCGGTCGCCCACCGTTTGGCGGCCTCGCCCGCAGCCCCCATCCGCGTGCGCGGTGCCGGACTGGGCCTGGCCTGGGCGCTGGGCCAGGCGCCGGAGGACCCGGCACGGATGATTCGCGGCGCCGGGCTGCCGCAGGAACTGGGCGATTTCCTGTCCGGCCTGTTCGCTCTGGCCCGTGATGAGTCCCTGGCCTCGCCGGAGGTGGTGAGGGTGGTCGACCAGGTGGTCTGCGGCTTCGATGCGCAGGCCTTCCTGATCGCCCTGCCCGCCCTGCGAGAGGCCTTCGCCCTGTTCCCGCCCCGCGAGCGCGAGCGCATCGGCCGACTGGCCGCACGCCTGCACGGCCGCGACGATCCCCGGGCGGTAGCGCTCGGCGCGGACAGTGGGATCTCACCGGAACTACGGGCGCGGGCCGCTGCCGTGCAGGAACGCGCCCGCGCCCTGCTGGGCGCGGCGGGGCTGCTGGGCGAAGAGGAGGCCGGCGATGGACGCTGAGTTGGAGCGCTGGCGGCTGATCCTGGGCGAGGCCGCATCCGAGTTGGGGGACTTGGGGGAGCGGGCGGCCGCGCGCGATGCCGCCCTGGACTGGCTCTACGGCCGCGACGAGTCCCTGGGCCGGCGCGGGATCAGACGCGCGGGCAGTAGAACCCGCGGCGGTGCGGGCCGGACCGGGGGAGCCGGCGCATCCACCCTGTCCACCCCGGAGTGGATCGGTGCGGTCCATCGCCTGTTTCCAACCCCCACGATCGAACGCCTGGAGCGCGACGCGGTGGAGCGCTTCCGGATCGACGACCTGGTGACGAATCCGGAGGTGTTGCGGCGCATCGAGCCCAATCAGGCGATGCTGCGCGCGGTGCTGACCACCAAGCACCTGATGAACCAGGAGGTGCTGACCCTGGCCAGGCAGCTGGTCAACCGGGTGATCCGGGATCTGATGGAGCGTCTGGCCACCGAGGTGCGACAGGCCTTCACAGGACCACGCAGCAGAACGCCCACCCGGGTCCCGAACTCGCGGAATCTGGACATCCGCAGGACACTGCGGGCGAATCTGCGCCATTTTCAGCCCGATACCGGCAAGGTCGTGATCGAGCGCCCCTACTTCACCACACGCTCGGCCAAGCGGATGCGGCCCTGGCAGGTGGTGCTGTTGGTCGATCAGTCCGGCTCCATGCTCGATTCCGTCATCCATTCGGCCGTCACGGCCGCCTGCCTGTGGGGTCTGCCGGGCATCCGCACCCACCTGGTCGCCTTCGACACGACGGTCGTCGACCTGACCCGCGACGTCGAGGACCCCGTCGAGCTGCTCATGAAGGTCCAGTTGGGCGGGGGCACGGACATCGCCCAGGCGGTGCAGTACGCAGCAGGGCTGATCGACAATCCGCGGCAGGCCATCGTCGTGCTCATCAGCGATCTCTACGAGGGCGGCAACGACTTCACACTGCGCCGCGAGGTCGCCTCCCTGGTGGGGCAGGGCACCGAGGTGGTGGCCCTGGCAGCCCTGGACGACGAATCCGGGGCCGTCTTCAATCCGTTCATGGGGCAGCAGTTGGCGGATCTGGGCGCCCACGTCGGCGCGATGACTCCCGGGGAGCTCGCCGGTTTCCTGGCCGATACGATCGGACGCTCATGAGCCCGGACGCACAGGCAGGCTCCCCGGCGCGGGAATCTCCGGCGGGGCAGCCGACAGCACGGCTGACAGAACAGCGGCCGGATCTCCTGGCGCTGACCGATGACGCCCTGGCCGCCCTGGCCAACTGCGGCCTGGTCAAACGCGCGGCCAAGGACCTTGCCAAGTCGGCCCCACGGGTGGCCATCGACGAGGCGGACACGGTCACCGCGGACTTCGCCGACGGCACCCACACGGTCCTGGGCTCCGGCGGGCTGGAGGCCGGCACCTGCTCGTGCTCGGCATCCGGGGTGTGCCGTCACCTGGTGGGCACCGTGCTGGCAGTGCGCGCCCTGGCCGCGGAGGCCTCGGACGAGCAGGCCCCGCAGTGGTCGCCCGCGGACGTCGACGATACCGAACTGCTCCGTGTCCTGGGCAAGCCCGCGGTGGACGCCGCACACCGGCGGGTGCGCGCGGGGCTACGCGCCACAGTCCTCATCCCCGATCCCGCCAGGCCCGCCACCGGGGACAACGCCGCCGCGGTGGATCTGCCGACGACCACCGTGCGCTTCCTGGTGCCCGGCGACCTGGGCTATGCGCATACGGATGTGGTCGCGACCGAGCGCGGTGAACAGGTGGCGCTCGCGGTCCTGGCCTTCCGGGCGGCCCAGGCCGAAACACAGGCCGATGCCCCACCCGGCCCGGGCAAGCGCGAGGTGGTCCTGGGAACCCCACAGGTGGCCACCGATCTGCGTACACCCTTCGAACCCGCCCTGGAGTTCGCGACCGAACTGGTGGATCAGGGCGTGCGGATGCTGGCCGGGCACGTGGGCCCGCGGATCGCCGCGGCCCGTGCACCCCTGGCCGCCCGCGGTTTCCAGTGGCCACTCGATGTGCTCGACGAACTCGCCGAACAGCTCGAGGCCTATGCCGGCGGCCATGCCGGATACGCGCCGGGGAGGATCGCGGAGCTGACGGCCGAGCTGGTCGCCAGGGCCACTGCCGGCCCGGCCAGGCCCGCCGAGGCCGACCGGATCCTGGGCACCCGGCAGCCCGCGCGCACCGCCATGCGCCGCGCCCGGTTCTTAGGACTCGGCGCCAGGGTGAGCCGCACAGACGACCCGGCGGGGACCTCGGCGAGCATCACCACCCGGGTGTATCTGGCCGATGCGGACGCCGGTGCCGTGCTGGTGCTCAGCACCTCCTCGACCCATCAGACGGACCAGGTGCCGGCCCCTGATGTCCTGGCCCGGCGCCGGGTCGGCGGGCTGCGATTGGGGGAGGTCTCCCGCGGCTCCCTGACCACCGAATCGGCTACCCGCACGGCGGGGCTGCGCCTGCAGTTGTCTGCCGGGCGGGCCGGCAGATCCACGGTGACGACGGGGCCTCGGCCTGGGATGCCATGCCGGGCGGGCTCGTGGTGGAGCGCGCCGAGGACGCCGCCCGGGAGCTGGCGGACCGCCCCTTCCGACTGGTCGCGCCCCGCTTCGCGGCTCCCGCCGTGCGCCTGCTGCGCGTGGCCCGCGTGGTGGATCTGGGTTACCGACCCGGTGTCCAACTGTTGACCGCACAGCTGGAAGACGTAACGGGCGCCCCGATTGAACTATCGTGCCCCTATCGCGCGGCCGCACCCGGCGCCCTGGACGCCGTCGCCTCCGCGCTGACGGAAGCCGCCGAGGCCGAACGCGGTTTGGAGATCAGCGGGGTCCTCGGGTTCGTGGGAGGGCGACTGCGCATCGATCCCCTGGCCCTGCGCACCCCGCAGGGGATCGTGGTCCCGGATCTGCAAGGGGTTTCAGGGGCGGACCCCGGGCGGGGGAGTGCGGTGGCCGGCGATGCCCTGGACCGGGTGCTCGATGCCGTGGGGGATTTCCTCGCCGAAATACTGCACGCCGGTCTGCACCGGATGACAGGGAGCCACGTGGCACGGATCGACCGGCTGGCCGGGGACCTGGACCAGGTGGGGCTGAGCGATCTGGCGCGGGCATTGCGGATCCTGCAGGCGCCCCGCGCGCGGGCCTGGTTGGATGCGCAGCTGCTGTACCTGGCGACGGTGGCCGCACTATAGGGGATGTCTCAGCGCGCCCGCCGCACCAGCAGGGCCAGTGCACCGGCGAGCAGACCCCAGATCGCATTGGTCGCCAGCATCGGCACGATCGCCAGTGGATTGGCCAGCGGCCCCTGCAGCCTGCCGTCGAGGATCGGGGAGAGCACCCCGCTGAGCACAATCGCGAAGACCGCATAGGCCAGCCCGGTGAACACCAGGGTGAGCAGGGGATGGGCCACCCGGCTCAGGCCCACCACCGCGATCCACACCGCGGAGATCACCAGGGTCGCAAGGATCGGGACCACGGGGGTGACGGAAACGCCGAGCTGTTCGGCGACGATCCGCAGGACCGGCCTGAGCAGGGCCAGGGCCCCGAGTCCGATGATGAGCGGCCAGTGCAGGGAGGCGATGACATTGTTCGAGCTGGTGGCATTCGAACCGTTGGCATTCGAACCATTGGCAGTGTTCATGCCACCGACTCTAGGAACACCGCACCGGCGAGCGCATCGGCCCTGCAGCTCGATTCCGCACGTCCGGCCGCGCACCCGCTATACGTCACGAAGCGACCCTGATCGTCGCCTCTGGGCCCATGCCGATACGCGCCCGAAGTCCCTATGCTGGACAGCATGGGCAGAAGAACCGGTGATGCGCTGCTGGGAGCGGCAACGGCCATTGCGCTGGCACTTATCATCGCACTCGGTCCCGGTGGCACCCGTTCGCCGGACGTCCTGGCCTATCTGTTCGCCGGCGGCCTCGGCGCCCTCCTGCTGTGCCGCCGCCAGTACCCACGAACCGTGCTGGTGCTCAGCATCCTGGGCATGTTCGGCTATTACATCCTGGATTATCCACCGATCGGCGTAGCGGTGCCCGTGGTGGCCGCGCTGTTCTCCGTGGCCGAGGCCGGACGGCCGGGCTGGGCCTGTGGCGCGGCCGCGCTGGTCTTCGCCGTCTCCCTGTACTTCCGCATCCGTGACGGGGGAGAGGCCCTCGGGTTCCTCCTCGGCTACGAATCGGTATCGAACCTGGCCCTGTTCGCTGCAGCGATTGCACTGGGATCGGGGCTGCGCTCCGCGCGGATTCGCGCTACCCAGCAGGAGCAGATCGCCCGGCTGACCCGGGAACGGGTCCTGCGCGAGTCGCAGCTGCGGATGCGCACGGAACGCGAGGACATCTCGCGCGAACTGCACGACACCGTGGGCCACAGCCTGTCCATCATCTCCCTGCACACCGGCGTTGCCGCCGAGGCGATCGGCCACGACGATACCGCCGCGGCACGCGCACTCGAACAGGTCCGGGCCACCTGCCGCCGCTCCCTGCAGGAACTGCGCGCCATGGTCCGCATTCTGCGCACCGACGAGGCCGAGGCCAGGAGCCCCCGATCGCTGTCGAACATCGCCGAGTTGATGGAGACCGCCAGGGCATCCGGCCTGCAGGTGACGGCCGACATCGAAGTCACCCCCGCCGAGCTATCCGAATCGGTGGATGCCGCCGCCTTTCGAGTCATTCAGGAGTCGATCACGAATATCATCCGCCACGCCCATGCCTCCCGGGCGCACATCGGCGCCGCACTCAACGGGCCCGCACTGTGCCTGAGCATCACCGACGACGGCCGCGGAAGGTCGGGGGCCTCGGCCGCTGCCGGGCTGGGCGGTGCCGTGGCCAACGATGCTGTGTCCGGCGATGCTGAGTCGGGCAGTGCCCGGCCCGCGGACGGTCGTCCCGCCGATACTCAACCGGAGCCTCGGCCGGGCTATGGCATCGCCGGGATGACCGAGCGGGTCGAACTACTCGGTGGGACCCTGTCCGCGAGCGCCACAGCCACGGGTTTCTCGGTCGCGGCTACGATTCCCGCGCGGCTGCCATGATCGATCTGGTACTGGTCGACGATCAGGAACTCGTCCGGATGGGGCTGCGCGCCCTGGCCGAGCACGACGGTGACATCCGCATCGTCGCCGAGGCCGCCGATGGGCGCGCCGGGCTGCGGGCGGTCAAGGAGTATCGGCCCGATGTCGTGCTCATGGACATCCGGATGCCGGGGCTCGACGGGATCAGTGCCACCGCGCAGATCATGGCCGATCCGGAACTGGCCGGGGTCCATGTGGTCGTGTTGACCACCTTCGACGAGGACGAGAACGTACTCGCGGCGATTCGCGCGGGGGCCGGCGGATACCTGCTCAAGGACATCGCGCCGGCCGAACTGCGCGCGGCCATCCGCGCGGCCGCCCAGGGCGATGCACTGTTGTCGCCTTCGATCACCGGGAAGGTCATGGGGATGCTGGCCGCACGACCGGATGTTGTGAACCGCCCGGACCTACTGGCCGAGCTGACCGAGCGCGAGCGCCAGGTCCTCCTGCACGTGGGGATGGGCGAGTCCAATGCCGAGATCGGCGCGAGCCTGTACATCAGCCCGGCCACCGCACGCACCTATGTCAGTCGGCTGTTGAACAAGCTGGCCGCCCGCGATCGCGCACAGCTGGTCATTCGCGCCTACGAGTCCGGCCTCATCACCCCGGGACGATGAGGGGCCCGGTGAGGGGCCTTTCATATGAGCCAGCTCCCGTGATCTAGGGTTGTTTCGACCCCTCCTCAACTTTTTTGGAAGTAGGCAGTAGTGAGCAGCGCGCAGGCGTCCGCCCCCGAAACATCCCGGATGAAGGGGATGTTGAAGACCTTCGACGTGATCGAACGCGTCGGCAACAAGATCCCCCACCCGTTCTGGCTGTTCTGGATCCTGGCCGTGTGCGTCATCGCACTCAGCGCGATCCTCGCCGGCATCGGGGTCTCCGCGGTCAATCCGGCCACCGGTAAGACCGTCGCCGTGCAGTCACTGATCAGTGCCGACGGTCTGCAGACGATCATCGGCGATGCGGTGACGAACTATGCCACGTTCCCGCCCCTGGCCACCATCATCACCGTGCTGTTGGGCATTTCGGTGGCGCAGCGCTCCGGTCTGATCGACTCCCTGCTCCACCGCATGGTCGCCAGGGTCCCCGCCCGCTTCCTGACGTTCGCACTGGTCATCGCGGCGATGGTCAGCCACGTAGCCGGTGATGCCGCCTACGTCACGATGATCCCGTTGGGCGCGTTGATCTTCCGGGCAGCCGGGCGCAGTCCGCTGTTGGGCATCGTCGTCACCTATGTCGCCATCTCCGCCGGCTATGACGCATCGCCGTCGCTGACCTCGACCGATGTACTGCTCTCGGGTATTTCCACGGCCGCGGCGCATACGATCGATCCGGACTACTTCGTTTCGCCGGTCTCGAACTACTTCTTCGGGCTCGCATCCTCGATCCTCATCGCCGTGGTCATCACACTCGTCACCGAAACCGTCCTGGCCCGGCACCCACACCTGACCACCGACGATGATCTGGCCGAACTGAGCTCCGACGACCGGGCCAAGCTGGAGGGTACGGCCAAGGACCGGAAGGCGCTGAACGTGACGGGGATCGTCGCCGTGCTGTTCATCCTGGGTCTGATCGCGGCTCTGATCCCGCACACCTCGCCCCTGCGCGGCGAGGACGCGGGCATCCTCAATTCCGTGGTGTTCACCGGTATGGCGTTCATTCTGGGCTTCTTCTTCGCCCTGTTGGGTGCCGTCTACGGGTTCGTCAGCGGCAACTTCACCAAGCCCACGGAAATCATCACCGGCATGATCGAGGGCGTGAAGTCCCTCGCCCCGATCCTGGTGTTGTTCTTCGCCATCTCGCAGTTCCTGGCCTACTTCAAGTGGACCAAGATGGGCGAGGTCCTGGCCATTTCGGGTTCCGACATGTTGGCCAAGATCAACGCTCCGGCCTGGGCGATCCTGCTGGGCATCATCGTGATCGTCACGATTATGAACTTCTTCATCACCAGCGGTTCGGCACTGTGGGCATTGGCCGCTCCCGTGTTCATCCCGATGCTCATGCTGCTGCACATCAGTCCCGAGGTCACGCAGGCCGCCTACCGCATCGCGGATTCGGTGACGAACTGTGTGACTCCGATGAGCCCGTACTTCGTCATGGCCCTGGGCTTCATGCAGCAGTACAAGAAGAAGGCGGGAATCGGCACCCTGGCGTCCTTCACGATCCCCCTGTCGGTCGTCATCTGGGTCGTCTGGGTCGCGTTCTTCCTCATCTGGTACCTCATCGGAATCCCGGTGGGTCCCGGAGCCCCCAGCGGGGTCTGAGCACGGGTGTGGCTATGCGGCCCGTCGCCGCAGCACAACACACTCGGTAAGATCGTCGATCAAGGATACATAATCTGGTGATCGAAGAGGAGCATCCATGTCCAAGAGGGCCGCAGGCCTGGGGTTGCCGATCATGTGGCTCTGCGTAGGCCTGGCATTGTTGCTCCCCGGTCTGTTGATGCAGGGTTTGGCGAGGCAGGACGCAGCGCACCGGAATGCGCAGACCACCGCCACGGTCCTGGACGGTGCGCAGGAGGAAGAGCACAGTGGACACTGCAAACGGGGTTCGTGCAATACCAAGTACGAGTGCCATTTCGACTACCGGTTCATGCCCGCCGGCTCCGATGACATGGTGACCGGCAGGTCCACCGATGACAATGAATGCGATGCCACTGATGTGGCGGGCGCGCAGCGACAGGTCTTCTACGATCCGCAGAACCCAGGCGACAACGGCATACACGACCCCAATGCCGGGTCGAACCGCTGGCTGGGCCTGTGGATGTTCGTCATTCCGGGCGCAGCGCTGAGCATCTACGGCCTGGTCACCGGGGCCATCGCACTCCGTCGCCGGCGGGGGAGCGCCGCCGGGGCATAGGTGCCAGGTTATGGGCGCCAGGGCATAGGGGTAATCGGGGCCCGATAACCCAGGTCAGTCCAGCCAACTCCGGTTGGCGGCGAGCTCGCCTCCCAGCTCCGCTGTCAACCGGGCCACGGGCGAGGCCTCGGACCGGTTGAACACCATGGACGTCTCCACATAGGGCAGGCCGGCATCGCTCAGGCACAGCGCGTGGGCGCTGACCGGCAGGCCGCCGGCCATCGAGGCCGGGACCAGGGTGAAACTCCGCGCATCGGGCAGCCGCAGATTCCGCAGCCCGGGCAGCAAGTCGGTCCGCTGTGGGAAGTCGGTTCCCGCAGTGCGCAGCACCTCCACCAGCAATCGGTAGTGAGCCGGCGCCAGCTCCGGATCGTAGAAGGCGAAGGTGTCCCCGGCCAGATCCTCCAGGGCGATGGCGCTTCGCCCGACCAGACGGTGATTCGCCGCGACCACGGCCACCAGGGACTCACGGCGCAGGAGCAGCTGTTCGAAGTCGGGCCGGGCCGGTATCGTATGTGCAATCGCCAAGTCGATCCCACCTGTGTCCACCGAGTGTTCCAACTCGGCGGACCAGGCCTCGCGGGCCTCGACCCTGATGTGCGGATGTAGACGGGCCAGTTCCTCCAACAGAGCCGGCACTGTCTCATAGGCAGCGGACAGGACGTAGCCGATGCGCACCAGGCCGACCTCGCCCACCGCGGCCAGACGGGTATCGCGCACCATCCGTTCGGCGCGTGCCAGGATCGGTCGGGCGCCCTTGACGAAGGCCCTGCCCGCGGGCGTCAAGCGCACGGGCCGGCGTTCGAACAGCTGCGTTCCCAGTCGCCGTTCCAGATCGCGGATCTGTCTGCTCAGCGGCGGTTGAGCCATGCGCAGGCGTGCGGCGGCGGCCGTGAACCCGCCCTCTTCGGCCACTGCGATCACGTACCGCATCAGCCGCAGCTCGACATCCATACCCTCAGGGTATCCCGGCCGGACCTGTCAGGTCTTCGACAGCGAAGCTGCACCAGGAGAGGATGAACCCATGAATGGTGTTCTCACAGGGTTCGCGATCGTCGGCAGCATCATCACGGCCGGCTATATCGTGGCGCGGATCGGTTTCCTGGGCGAGCAAGGGGAGCGGGTCCTGTCCCGCACAGCCTTCAACCTGGCCTTCCCGGCCTTCATGTTCTCCACCCTGGCCACTTCCCATCTGGCCGAGCTGGTCCGGCCCGATGTGCTGGTCGTCGTCATCGCCTCGCTGACGGTGATGGCGATCTTCATACTGGTGTCGGCCCTCGCCCGCTGGGGCGTGCAAAGGGCCCTGATCGGCGCGCTGGCCTCCAGCTACGTCAACGCCGCCAACCTGGGGCTGCCGATCGCCACCTATGTGCTGGGCAGCGCGGACATCATCCCGCCCGTCCTGTTGTTCCAGCTGGTCTTCGTCGCCCCGCTGACCCTGGCGGTCCTCGACGTGTGCACCGGAACTGGCGGAGGCCTGTGGGGCAGGGTGCTGCGGCCGCTGCGCAACCCGGTGGTCGTCGCCTCGCTGGCGGGAGTGGTGGTCAGTGCCACCGGGCTCGGAGCCCACCTGCCCGATCCGGTACTGGAACCGTTTCACCTGGTGGGGCAGGCGACGGTGCCGCTCATGCTGTTGGCCTTCGGCATGTCCCTGCGTGGAAACGGTCGGCCCTTCACCGGAGGCGACACCGCCGGCATCCTCACCGCCGTGGCACTCAAAGCGGTAGTCGCACCGACGGTGGCGGCGCTCGTCGCCCTTTTCGTCTTCCATCTGTCCGGGCCCGAGGTCCTCGCCCCGGTGCTCTGTTCGGCCCTGCCGACTGCCCAGAACGTCTACGTCTACTCCCAGCGCTACCCGCAGGCAACGGTGCTGGCCAGGGACACGGTCTTCCTCACCCTGTTGGTATCGGTGCCGGTGTTGGTGGTGCTGTCGGTGGTGTTGGCGGTTCGGCCCGGGTGACCCGAATAGTCGGTATACAGAACCAACGTTGATTAGGCTGGATCGCATGACAGATACAACGAACAATCCCACGCGGTTCCAGCTCGACGTCGATCTGTCCGCAATGAGCGGAGATCCGGCCGAAGAACTTGCGCGGGTGCTGCGCTATTGGGCTGGGGCGATGAAGAGCATAGACCTTGGCCAACCGGTCGAACAGGCGATCTACGACTCCGAATACAAGGAAGTCGGGAACTGGCGATTGACCGAGTAAACGGCGGCCAGATGCCCGCTCTTTCTCGGTGCTGGATTCGGCGGCTTTCAGCAATTGGTGGACGGCCTCGGGTCGTGGCGCCGACTTCCGCACCTTGTTCTTCATCTTCACACACAGCTCGCCGGATGGATCCTTTTCACACCAGAGATAACACCGATCATCGTCGGAATGTGTCCGTCGATAGCGGGCGCGGCCACCACCGTCCTCCCACCGCCAAGGCGATGACGAAGATGGAGCCCAGTGCGATGTACCAGTCGCGCCGGCGCGGTGAGGTGCGTGTCGGCATTGGTCGCGCTCCCATTGCCGGTGTGCTCATACTGTAACCCGGTTCCGGCGATGTCCAGAACGCCGGACTCCCGCGGGATAACGCAACCTTCCCACCGTCACTGCTTATTTCAAGCGAAAGACCAAATACGCCCGCACCTCACCGGAGTATTCGGAGGACGAGTTACCGAAGGCACCGGATGAGCCACCCGTGCTGGGGACGAAAACATGGTTGATTGTCATCAGCGACCAACCATGACCTTCGATGCCGTCGATGATTGGACCGATGTCCCACGTCTCCACTTGGAGCTTCTTCGATTTCCTCAGGCTCAAGGATGAGCCGGTCGTGCGTTCTACGACCACCGAACAGGTGTAAGTCGACTGCGCTTTGCGAGCACTTGCCGCCTCTTTGATAATCGGCTTCGTCAGTTCTGCCGGGAGCATCGTCATGAAGCCACAGTCTACTTGGACTCATCGGTTTTCCGCCGCCTCGGGATGCTCTTCACCCCCACGCCAAGAACAAAGATCCCGAGGACGACGAAGAGGAGCCACCCATACCTGTCCATCAGGGAACTCGGGTCGCGCAGCGAGGATTCGGTTATATCCTCCGGATTGAAGAAGACCTGGCGCTGCGCACCGTCCGCCTGTTCGTCCCCGCACTCGTCGTCATCCTCATACTCTCCGTGGCCTTCCCCACCCATCGGCGCAGGGAAGACGTACTGGAACGAGCAGTAGTATTTCCTGCTGCAGCTGTGCCCACTGCCACTGCAGTCCGACACGGACCTTTCATGGGGATCGCCCTTCACTGTAGCGGTGGCCGTGGCGGTCAGTGTCGCGGCATCATGTTGGCCGTAGTAGCCGAAAAGCGCCCCGAACACGAACATGATGGCGCTGAAGACAAACGCAATGATCGGCAGAATCCACTTACCGCCGGAGGACTCCTCTTCGAAGTCCGACATCTTCCCGAACGGATTCTCATCAGCCATGCGCAGCGACCTCGACCGGCAAACTACTTAACCTAATCATGTAATTTACGCTACCATTCACCCACATCACATGCGCAAACCTGCAAGACATACGGTTATACGCGCATGTCTTGCAGGTTTGCGCATGTGATGGGGAACCGAAACTGCAGGTCCGTTCCCAAGACACCCCACAGCCTCGTCACCCACGCGGCCTTCGACCGTGTCGATGAAGCAACACAAGGGTCGACCACCGAGTCGCCTGTCGTACTGGTCGAGGTAGCAGAACTGACCGGACTTCTGCGTCACATTGACCATCCGATAGTCTCCCAACAGCTCGACGAGGTCACGGTGCAGCCGGTTCACGCTGCGCACTCACCCAGCCGGTAATGCCCGGACCTTCCGGACGTCCACACCATCGGCGAGGATGATTGTGTAGTTGACGAGATCTTGCAGGGCCGCGGGCCTCTGATCGGCCCATCGACTCGCGACGGAGTTCGGCTCAATCATCGATCACTCCTTGACATCAGCAGGTACAGATCGGCTCACGTCAGGTTGAAGATAGCCAGCTCCACCTGTGCCCGTGTCCTCACCGGGTCGCTTTGACTTCCCCATGCGTCCAACAGTTCGAGGTACTTACGGTAGGCCTTCGTCCTATCCGTCGTTAGCCGAATCTGCTGTTCACCGGCTGTGTTCTCTGCTATCCACCCGCAGACTCTGGCGTCCAGGATCGGAGCGACCTCCGGACCGTCGATTGCACCTGTCATCGAGCTGAACGACAACCACTTGGTGAAAAACGCCCCGCCGAGGTTTCGAATCCAGCCATCGTTCTTCATGTAGTAGAAACCCGCCTCAGCGTCTCCTGTCTGGACGATTTCAGCTGCTTTGAGAAGCTTGTCGCGTACGGTTTCATCGACAGGAGCACTCTTGTTGTCCCTGCTCACGATCCCGGTCAGACACGACCGAGCGCGTGACGGACCACGGTTGTCTGCGCCCGACCCCCAGATTCGCATTGCGACGAAACCACCGAGCACGTGGTCATGCGACAAATTCGTCTGGACGACATCACGGATAATCTGACGGTCAACGAGGTCCGGCAGCTCAGAGACGACCCGATGGGCATCGGGCACATCGTGGACTGCCTCGAGCCAGGGCTTGCGTTTCCATTCGAACTTTCCCTGGGTTGGGACTGCTTCAAGCTGGAGACGGAGTGCTTCGGGGAGTGTGGGTAGGTTCATATGGATATCGTCCCACAACCCCCACAGCAGTTCGGAAGACCGCCAACCCGCTGGGCTGTTTGTCTATGCTCATAGCCGCTACCGCATCCCATGCGCAAACCTGCAAGACATACGGTTATACGCGCATGTCTTGCAGGTTTGCGCATGTGATAAGCCGGTGCCGAGGCCGCGGATGAATGCGAGACGGCTTCCTGGGCTGACACGAGGCGCCCTGGTCGAATCCCCGACACCCACCAGACAACGAAGAGGCCCGGAATCGCGTGGACAGTTCACGAGCCCCTGCTTCCAGTTCGGTCCCCTTTGCTTAAGGATGCCTGGCACATCAGATCTGGTGACGATTTCAATCATCTCGTCCCGGAAGTGATCGTAATCCCCTTGCACCCGGTTATCAGCCGGGCACATCGTGGTCGTGAGCAAACTGTTCGAGTTCATCAACGGCGTCGCTGAAAGCGTTCGCCTGATCGGACAGTTTGGTGAAGAACACGAACGTCGTAAAGATGGTGCGCCGGTCCAGCACCGCCAGTCGGTCATGTGCCGTGTTCAGAAGCCGCTCACACTGTGTCGGCAACTCATCGCCGGATGGTTCATCACGGGACAGCTGCGACTCGATGTTCCGCAGTCTTCGACGATCACCACGGACGGATTTACCCAGGGCAGCCAAGAGCAGCAGGGGAAGTGCTCCAAGAATCGGCCAAATGATGCCCACTGTCAAAAATGGAGTGGCGACGTGAGTTCTGAACGTCTGCAGTTTCGGCCTGTCGATCAGCCACGATGCCGCCTCGACGATGCCGGCGACACCATCATCCCATTCGCCCTTGTCCAGCCGCTCGAGAGCCCCGGCATACGGCCCGGAGGCCGTCGAGCCGGACTTCCCCGAACGTGCGAACGTCTCATGGAGGAACGAACTCTGTTTATACGCCAGCTGCTTGTAGTCCAGATTGCCACCGAACACGGTGCCGGCGGCATACCGGATATGTTTCGAATCCGTTGAACCATTTTTGGCCTTCTGCACCGAGAGGGTCACGAGCATGAAGTCATCGGCCCAGCGAGGCTCTGCCGAATCGTCCCCTCCATCTGTCAGGTGGAGTTCGGGATGCGCCTGCGCCCATTTCCAGGTCTCGTCGAGAAGCCGATCATCCGTGACACCATGCTGGTCCCAGTGTGTCCAGACCACCAGACGAAGCCCCGGATGGTAGAAGCCAGCGGCGGCCAAATCTTTGGAAAGATCCTCGTGGTTCAGGACCTCTGCGTCGTCATGCAGGTCGACGGAGGCTGCAGCATGCGGCGGTGTATGCGGTTTCAGCGCGCCCCAGACTCCCCCGACAAGCAGCGCCACCACTAGGACGATAGTCAAGGCAATATGGCACCGGATCGTCCACTCCAGCCGAACCCTGAAGACATTCATATAAACAAGCTATCATTTTCATGTCACCACACCGCGGGATTCAAGAACACATGAGGCCACCCGAACCGCTGCGACCTCAGCCCCCACTTAACCCGCAAGAGGCATAGAGAATGTGTGGGGCGCAAAAAGGCGCACTGCCTGTCGTCTCAGAACCTGTTGTCGCCCGTCGTGATCGCGTATTTGTATTCGCCGAGGACATTCTGCACCCAGCTGTGGTGCTCGATAAAGGCAGCAACGTCGGCATCAATTATCGCTGTGGCTTCGAGGATGCCTTCGCAAAGGTTCTGCAGTGGGGACCGATATCGGCTCGAGGGTATTCCTTGACCTGTCAGTCAGACCCACAGCCCAAACGAGGTTGCAGCAACGACCTGGTCGCTGCTCGGCTCAGGCGTACCACGCCTCTGCAGTGTTCCAATAGCGGACTCGATGGCGTCCTGCTCGTTACGGCACAAGCGGACCTGCGAGTCGGCCCACCAATCTCCGCGGCGTGTCCATTCGACTATCTGATCGTGGATCGCATTGCGCACAGTGATCGCGAGAACGTTGATCGCCCCCAGAACACGGATGATGCTGCGAAATTCCACGTGTAGAGGCGCATGGCCAGCGTGCGCTTACCCTGATATCGATCAAGGCAGGGGGGCCGAGGAGCGCTTGACTCAGCAGACGGTCAAGGCCGTCAGGAGTCGCACCTGCGTCCACAAAACCCCTCAGAAAAGACTGTTGCCCCGGGAATCCGGGCTAGAAGCTCGAATTGTCAGCAGGGCGATACATGCCTGCTATATGGCACGCAGCCTCGCGAGGCAAAGGGTGGCCGCGTGAGTGAACGGGAACCGCTGCGGAAGCGGGCCCACGTGAACTCATCCAGGAAGAACCCCACCACCAGCTCACGTGCCTCCGAATCACCATGGTATTCCGAAACCCGTGGACCGCTGGCCACGCGATCTCCGGATGCTGATCAACATTTAACCGATAGAGACAGCAACTCGGCACGCTGCTTGCCAAACTCCAACATGTAGGCAATCGACGCAACGAGGTCCCAGCAGATCATCTGCCGGGACCTCATTCTGCATCCATCACCCTCATGACCGACCTGTGCCACCAGGCTTTGGCTGTACAGACCGGACGGCTGTCAACACGTCAATCAGTACAGCGTCATTTTGCCGTACCAACTTCCCCCTCCGAAACTCTGTTGGCATTTCTCATAGCTCTTGATCTTCCATCCGCTGCGGAAGGCATTGTTCAATAACGCATAGGCATGACGCTCGCATTGAGCCTTCGTGGGAAGCTGCCAGCTATAGCCCGTCGGTTTAGCTTCGGCAGCTGGAGCGACAGCCACCGTCATGCCTGCTGCAAGTCCGGCCGCAGCAACCACCGCTCCAAGGCGACGCTTCGCGGTCTTCATGAAAATACCCTCCTTTGCGCCTGCCCTTCATGCCGGGTAGACGACTCAAATATTGATGTAGGTCACACACTACTGAGCCGACGACAACTGCTCAAGCCGAGCTGAGTAAAGCGCTGATATGCCTACGGTGTCGTTCCCTCCCAGAACCCAAGGCACACCACGGGATCTCACTCCGACGCGACCGAACCAGTATGACGCGTAGAGCTGCATAGGAAGTCGTAGCGCAGCGCTGATCTCTCCACCTTCTCAGCACTCTGGTCCTCCGGTTCGTGTCACGCCACCAACAACACGTCGAGCTTGTTCATCAGTGGCCCGAGACCGCCAGGTGCCAGGTGGCCGTAGCGATCCAGCGTGGTCGACGGCCTCGCTTGGCCTCTGGCCTGTGACACGGACATGATCGTCCCCGGCCTCGGACAGGCCAATGGCGGCGAACTCGGCCGGCCACGGCAGCACGGTCACAGGAACGGGCAAAATGCGCCGGCCGGCCCGGGTCTTCGTCGTGTCAGGACGCTGATCTCGGTGCTGCGTCGATGACGGCCATGAGCTCCTCCGACGAGCAGTGCGGAAGTTCTTTGTGCCCCAACGCCACAACAAGGCCGCCAGTGGGGTCGTCCTCGACGATCCTGTCGCGGATACCGAGTAGCTATGAGCAGAGGTCAGTAGGCTGTCGCTGCCTTCGCCCACCTAGTTGAACGTCGGTCGATTACGCAGTGCCTCCGGAACCTGAGTCCGACCCAGCATGAACGCTGCAAGGTCTCGATCGAGTATCGCTGCCAGTTTCATCGTGTAGCCGTGAGCCTCTCCAGCAGACATACGTGCTTCCTGACCGTTCAGCGGCATTCCTTTATCAACCGCTCGTGATGGGCCGCTCTGTTGCGCAACTCGTTGACATGAGTGACAACAGCCAGGGCGTACTCCCGATTCCAGCGCTTTCCCTCGGCTCTGGCTTGTGCCCTGCCACCTGGAAATGCCTTATCCAGGACACCACGCCAACGCACTTCGTAATCGCAACGCACACGCCGCGGACTCTTGTCGACGTGATCTCCTTTGTCCAACAACCCACGCCAAAAACCGAACATTCACTGGTTGCTCCCGACCAACCACACCTCGGACAGCAAAGAGGCCCGGAATCTAGGCGATTCCGGGCCTCTTCAAACGAGTTGCTGTCTCAAAGCTCTCGGTGGAGGTAAGGGGACTCGAACCCCTAACCCCCTGCTTGCAAAGACGTACATTAGACAGTGTTCATACAGGTCAGCCATGGTGTCAGGAGTGTTCGGGGCGCACAAAAGGCGCACTCGGGGTCAGCGCAAAGCCTTGGCAAGAGCTGGAAGGTAGCTCTCGATGACATCGCGCACAACGTCTGCGTCGACTCCAAAATACTGGTGTACAAGAATGTTGCGGAAGCCACGAATCTGCGGCCATGCAATCTCCGGATGCGCGTCGGTCACCTCGGCCGGCAAGTGGTTGGCTGCTTCGCCAATGATCTGCAGGTTCCGCTCGATGGCATCTTCGGCCATGCCAACCAGGCCCGGCTCCGTGCTGCTCAGAGAGGTGGCATAGCGCTGGCAACGTTCGATCGCCTGCAAAATGTCTGCGATTCGCTGATCGACATCACGACTCACAATGGCACAGCATCCGCGATCGCCGATTCGGATACCGGCCGTTTGAGCAACTGGGACGGAAAGATGTCAATGTCATCCCGACCAAACAGTTGACGAGTTTCCTCCATGAGCCCAGATGCCCGCATGAGCAGGTTCCCACCAGCGGGTTCCATCTCCACCAGAATGTCGATGTCGCTGGACTCCGTCGCGGTTCCACGGGCCACCGAGCCGAAAAGCTTCGGGTTCGTGGCACCGTACTTGGCCAAGAGCGCCTGGAACTCGCCGCGATGCACGTTAAGGAGCTCGCGGAGGGCGAGCGTCTCTGGCGTCACGGTGGTTGTCGACATGGCTCAAGGATACCGGCAATATCGGATGGGTTGCCAGGGATCGACGCCTCTGAGTGAATTGAAACCGACGCCAGCCCGGCTACCGTCCGTTCAACTCATTAACCCGCGCCGAGAGCGAGGTCGGCGACGACGTTACGGCCTATCACCTCCAGTGTCAGATGCAACAAGTCTGACAACGATTTCCTGGACTGCTTCTATCAGCGTCTCGGGGCCCCACCCTTGATTGGTGTACCAGGCATTCAGTTGCTCCGCCGCGAGCACCGCCATGATGGCTTCGGCGCAGAAGCGAGGCCGCGGGGTTCCAATCTCGGTAACGAGGATTTCGACATGGTGTCGCCAGAACGGATAGACCTGCCGCCCCAGCCTACCTCCGGGAGTAGCCGACTCAGCCAGCAAGACAAGGTCGATGTTCGTGATCATGTGGCGGACATACGCTTCGACGAACGCGATCAGACGGTCCTCAGGTGGCGCTCCAGGGCCAAGTGGCGGTGGTCCCTGCAGCAACCCTTGGTGCATATCGCGCACCCGAGCGTCAAGCAATGCAGAGGCAAGACCCGCCTTATTCTCGAACCGCCGGTACACTGTACCCTTGCCGACCCCGGCCACGCGAGCGACCTCGTCCATCTTCAAACCAGTGACCCCGTGCGCGGCGTGGAGCTCCGCAGCGGCGGACAAAACCTTCTCCCGGTTTCGTTCCGCATCAGCCCTCTCCGGACTAGGTTGTCCCAGAATCGTCAGATTCCGCACATGGCCTCCCTCTTGCATCAGATTCTCATTCCACTATCATCGGTCACAAGCGGACTTGAGTCCGCTTAGGGAACTGACCAAGAAACCGAAAGGCACAACCATGGCGGAGAGCATGAGTTCTATCGTAGTGACCGAGTTCGGCGGCCCTGACGTCTATACCCAACAACGTGTTGAACGTCCAACACCAGATCCCGGCCAGGCGTTGGTCGAAGTCGCCGCGGCAGGCGTGAACTACCTCGATGTCGTCCAGCGCAACGGCGGAACACCCGTCAAACCGCCGTTCGCCGCGGGCGTCGAGGGAGTAGGAACCATCGTCGCCGTCGAAGGCGAGAACCACGGATTTTCCGCTGGCCAGCGGGTCGGCTGGTTTACCGGCGGACAGGGCAGCTTCTCCGACTTCGCCATTGTGGACACCTCCAAGCTTGTCGGCATTCCCGTCAACGTCGACGACCACACCGCCGTTGCAGCGCTCATGCAGGGAATCACCGCGCAATACCTAACCACCGACACCTTTCCGGTCGAACCAGGCGACGTCGTGCTCATGCATGCCGCAGCCGGTGGCGTCGGCCAAATGCTCACCCAGATCGCCAAGCTCAAGGGAGCAACCGTCATCGGTACCACCTCGACGACGGAGAAGGCCGAGATCGCCAGGCAGGCCGGTGCCGACCATGTCCTGTCATACGAGGGCTTTGCTCAGGGGGTCAAAGACCTGACGAACGGGTCCGGCGCGTCAGTCGTCTACGACGGTGTCGGAGCCACGACGTTCGATGAAAGCTTAAATGCCTTACGCACTCGAGGCACCCTCGTCGTCATCGGCAATGCCAGCGGGCCCATCCCACCTGTAGACGTCAACAGACTCAACACCGGCGGGTCCCTGTTCCTGACCAGACCGACAATCGCCGACCACGTCAAGACACCGCACGAGCTGGCTGGGCGCGCTCTCGACGTATTCAAGGGGATCGAAGACGGCCAGCTCAACGTCTCAATTGGCGGCGTGTACGAGATAGACAACGTTGCACAAGCCTTTCACGCCCTCGAGTCACGTCGGACAACCGGAAAGATCATTCTCCAGCGGTAAGCACTCGCACGCACCCTTGCGCGCTGCCACCGTGCACGATGGTCCATGGAGACACAGTACGAGCCTGGTTGCCGCCCAGGGAACAGATAAGAGGCCCGAGATCTAGACGATCTCAGGCCTCTTCTTACGAGTGCTGTCTCAATGTACTCGAGTGGAGGTAAGGGGACTCGAACCCCTAACCCCCTGCTTGCAAAGCAGGTGCGCTACCAATTGCGCCATACCCCCAGGGATGCCCATTCTACACAGAATCGGTGTAGTCGGACCATTTTCGATGATCGCGCTGCCGGCGATTTCTCAAACCGAGCACCGTTCCGACGATCACTGTCAGAACTCCTGCGATCGAAAACCACTTCTTCAACGAGACTCCGTTCACCGTGGTTTCCGTGGGCCTTGGAGGACTTGAACCTCCGACCTCTTCGTTATCAGCGAAGCGCTCTAACCGCCTGAGCTAAAGGCCCTTATCGGGTCAACCGAGATATAACTCTATACGACCCACGGCCCCACTCCAAATCAACGTGATGAGTCCTTGGTCACACAATCCCGAACACGCATGAACACACAGACGCCGCGGGCCCCGATCCACGATCGGGGCCCTCGGCGGAATGGAATCAGTCGTCGGTCAGCGTCAAATGGAAGCCGCCCACGATCGATGCCGCAAGGTTGTACAGGAAGGCGAACAGCGTCGCCAGCGCGGTCAACAGCACGATGTTGATCACGGAGATGATCACGGCGAACGACATCACGCGCCCCAGCCCGAACAGTGCGATGAGCGAATCGGCCGATTCTGAACCGGCGATCTCGCTCAGTGCGCCCTGCAGACTGTCCAGCGTGCCGGTGGCCGACAGGACGAACCACAGCACCAACGACGCCACGACGACCACGATGCCGATCGCCAGCGACAGCAGGAAGCTCATCTTCATGACCGACCACGGATCGACGTTCGCCACCGTCAGTCGCACGGTCCGCGGGCCCTTGCGCTTCTTGCCCTTCTTCCCCGATCCCTTGCCGGAGTCCCGCGCGGGTGCGCCGGTGCCAACCGTCGAAGACGGGGTCCCGGCACCGGTTGCGAACACATCCTCACGGGGGCTGCTGGTCTGGGTCGCGCTGCTCGTCGCAGCCCCGGGCGAGGCCACCGCGGGGGCCGCGACCGTAGCCGTTGCCGGCGCGGCACTTCCCGTGGCGGGGAGCACCGAGGTCGCGTCGGCCCCGCCGGCCGCCTGCGGTGCCGAGCCCTGCCCGTTCCCGGTCTGGCCGTATCCGGCGGAATTCGCCGGCGTCCCGCTCGCGGAACCACCGGTGCTCTGCCCGGGGCGCGCCTTATCAGGGCTGCCCAGGCGCACACCGGAGCTGGCCTTCCTACCCGTTGCCGAATCGGATGCCGAGGCCCCGGAATTCCCCTGCGCTTGGCTGCCGGCGGCTTGTCCTCCCGCGGTCTGGGCGCCGGAGGCCGCGCCCCCGGATGACTGTGCATCGGACGTTGAGGCCCCTGACGACTGCGAGGTGGCCGCCTGCGCCGTGGGTGCATTGCCTGTTGATGCCGCGGCGGCGCCGGCGGAACCGGCCGCGGAGCCAGGGGCCGTAGAGCCGGAGGCGGCAGGAGCCCCGGACTTGGACTCGGACTTCGCGCCGTCAGGGGCGGCGGGGGAGGCACCTGCAGAGGCGTCCGGTGCGGGCTTGTCCGAATCTCCGGAGCCCGCGGTCAATCGCGTCCCCTTGCCGGACGAGGTCCGGATGATCTTGCCCGGTTTGGTTTCGCCTTCGCTCACTGCTCTTCACCCTCCGCGGTCTCGTCGGCGGTCTCTCCGCTGGTCGGGTCCAAGGCTACCCGATCGGCCTGGACCGCTTCGGGAGCCTCCTCGGACACTGCTGCGGAGCCCTCGACACCGGCTGCGGCCTCGGCCCCTTCGACTTCTTCGGCCCCTTCGACTTCGCCGTCGACCTCGGGCCCACGGGTGACTGCCAGGATCCGGTCCTTCTTGCCCGGCTTGGCGAAGACCACGCCCATCGTGTTGCGGCCCTTGGCGGGGACCTCGTCGATGGACGAGCGCACGACCTTGCCGCGCTCCATCACGACCAGAACCTCCTCGCCGTCCTCGACGATCAGACCGCCGGCCAGGCCGCCGCGTTCGTCGTTGAGCTTGGCGACCTTGATGCCGTAACCGCCGCGGCCCTGCACCCGGTACTCCTCGACCGGGGTGCGCTTGGCGTATCCGCCTTCGGTCACCACGAACACATAAGTGCCCGGCGTGATGACGTCCATCGCCAACAGCGCATCGTCGTCCTTGAACTTCATACCCGTCACGCCCGAGGTGGCACGGCCGGTGGGCCGGATCGCCTCGTCGTCGGCGGCGAAGCGGATCGACATCCCGCCACGGCTGATCAACAGCAGGTGGTCGGTGGGTTCGACGATCCGCGCGGAGACCAGCTCGTCGGGATTGCCGTCGGCGTCCTCGCGCAGATTGATGCCGATCACACCGCCGGAGCGGTTCGAATCGTATTCGCTCAGGCGCGTCTTCTTCACCAGGCCGGACTTGGTGGCCAGCACCAGATAGGCCGCGGCCTCGTAGTCCGGGATGGACAGCACCTGGGCGATCGTCTCGCCGGGCTGCAGTGCCAACAGATTAGCCACGTGCTGGCCCTTGGCGTCGCGCGAGCCCTCCGGCAGCTCATAGGCCTTGGCACGGTAGACCCGGCCGGTGTTGGTGAAGAACAGCAGCCAGTTGTGCGTGCTGGTGACGAAGAAGTGCTCGATCACATCGTCACCGCGCAGCTTGGCGCCCGTGATGCCCTTGCCGCCGCGGTGCTGGGCGCGGTAGAGCGCCGACTGCGTGCGCTTGGCGTAGCCACCGCGGGAGATCGTGACGACGACCTCCTCCTCAGGGATCAGGTCCTCCATCGACATATCACCGTCGAAGCCCGCGATGATGCGGGTGCGGCGGTCGTCGCCGTACTTGTCGACGATCGTGGCGAGCTCTTCGGAGACGATCTCGCGCTGCCGGGCGGGGGTGCCCAGAATGTAGTTGTACTCGCGGATCTGCTCCTCGATCCGGGCGGCCTCCTCCTCGATCTTCTGACGCTCGAGGGCCGCCAGGCGGCGCAGCTGCAGGTCCAGGATCGCATTGGCCTGGACCTCGTCGACCTCCAGCAGCTCCATCAGGCCGGTGCGCGCCTCCTCGGACGACGGCGAGCGCCTGATCAGGGCGATCACCGCGTCCAGGGCGGACAGCGCCTTGAGGTAGCCGCGCAGGATGTGGGCGCGTTCCTCTGCCTTGCGCAGGCGGAACCGGGTGCGGCGCACGATGACGTCGATCTGGTGCTTGACCCACAGGCGCAGAAAGGCGTCGATCGACAGGGTGCGCGGCACATTGTCGACCAGGGCCAGCATGTTCGCGGAGAAGTTCTGCTGCAGATCGGTGTGCTTGTACAGGTTGTTCAGCACGACCTTGGCCACGGCGTCGCGCTTGAGCACGATGACCAGGCGCTGGCCGGTGCGGCCGGAGGACTCATCGCGCAGATCGGCGATCCCGCCGACCTTGCCGTCCTTGACGTAGCCGGCGATCTTCGCGGCCAGCCGGTCGGGGTTGACCATATACGGCAGCTCGGTCACGACCAGGCAGGTCCGCCCCTGGATCTCCTCGACGTTGACCACCGCGCGCTGGGTGATGGAGCCGCGGCCGGTCCGGTAGGCGTCCTCGATGCCCTTGCGGCCCAGAATGGTCGCGCCGCCGGGGAAGTCGGGGCCCTTGATGATGCCCAACAGGGCCTCGAGCGTTTCGTCCTTCGTGGCCTCGGGGTGGCTCAGCAGCCACTGCGCACCGGCGGAGACCTCCCGCAGATTGTGCGGCGGGATGTTCGTTGCCATGCCCACGGCGATGCCATTGGAGCCGTTGACCAGCAGGTTCGGGAACCGGCTGGGCAGGTAGACGGGCTCCTGGTTGCGCCCGTCGTAGTTGTCCTGGAAGTCGACGGTCTCCTCTTCGATGTCCCTGACCATCTCCAGGGCCAGGGGCGCCATCTTGCACTCTGTGTACCGGGGTGCGGCAGCGCCGTCGTCGCCGGCGGAACCGAAGTTGCCCTGCCCGGACACCAGCGGGTAGCGCATGGTCCACGGCTGGACCAGGCGGACCAGGGCGTCGTAGATCGCCGAGTCGCCGTGCGGGTGGTACTGACCCATCACATCGCCGACCACGCGCGAGCACTTGTTGAAGCTGCGGTCGGGGCGGTAGCCGCCGTCGTACATCGCGTAGAGCACGCGCCGGTGCACGGGCTTGAGACCGTCGCGCACGTCCGGCAGCGCACGGCCCACGATGACGCTCATCGCATAGTCCAGATAGGACCGCTGCATCTCCAGGTTCAGATCGACCTGGTCGATCCGCTGGGCGATGGCGCCGGCCGCCACCTCCTCCGCGGTCGGTTCGGCCGCGCCGTCGAGCGGATCGGTCTGATTGTTATCGGTTTCGTCAGCCACGTGTGCCTGGTCCCCTTCGTGAAGTAGGAAAGTCTAAGAAGTCGGATATCCGTCAGATGTCCAGGAAGCGGACGTCCTTCGCGTTCTGCTGGATGAAGCGCTTGCGCGAATCCACGTCGTCGCCCATGAGCACGGTGAAGATCTCGTCGGCGGCCATCGCATCGTCCAGGGTGACCTGTTTGAGCAGCCGGTGTTCGGGATCCATCGTCGTCTCCCACAGTTCGTGGTAGTTCATCTCGCCCAGACCCTTGTAGCGCTGGATCGCCTGGTCCTTCGGCAGCCGCTTGCCCGCCGCGCGGCCCTCGGCCAGCATCCGGTCGCGTTCGGCATCGGTGTAGGCGTAGTCGTGCGGGGCATTCGACCACTTCAGGCGGTACAGCGGCGGGGTCGCCAGGTAGACGTAGCCGTGTTCGATCAGCGGCTTCATGTACCGGAAGATCAGCGTCAGCAGCAGGGTCGTGATGTGCTGGCCGTCGACATCGGCATCGGCCATCAGCACGATCTTGTGGTAGCGCAGCTTGGATTCGTCGTATTCCTCGCCGATCCCCGTGCCGAAGGCCGTGATCATCGACTGGACCTCCATATTGGACAGGGCCCGGTCCAGGCGCGCCTTCTCCACGTTGAGGATCTTGCCGCGCAGCGGCAGGATCGCCTGCGTGATCGGATTGCGGCCCTGCACGGCCGAACCACCGGCCGAGTCGCCCTCGACCATGAAGATCTCGGAGATCGTCGGGTCCTTGGACTGGCAGTCCTTGAGCTTGCCCGGCATGCCCGAGGACTCCAGCAGGCCCTTGCGGCGGGTCGCCTCGCGCGCCTTGCGGGCCGCCATCCTGGCCTGCGAGGCCTGGATCGCCTTGCGCACGACCTCCTTGGCCTGGTTCGGATTGGATTCCAGCCAGTGGCCCAGTTCGTCGCGCACGACCTTCTGCACATAGCCCTTGGCCTCGGAGTTGCCCAGCTTGGTCTTCGTCTGGCCCTCGAACTGGGGTTCGCCCAGTTTGATGGAGATGACGGCGGTCAGGCCCTCGCGCACGTCCTCGCCCGTGAGGTTCTGGTCCTTCTCCCGCAGCAGCTTCTGATCGCGGGCGTAGGAGTTCAGCAGGCTGGTCAGCGCGGTGCGGAAGCCCTCCTCGTGGGTGCCGCCCTCGTGCGTGTTGACCGAGTTGGCGTAGCTGTGCACGGACTCGCTGTAGGAGGTGGTCCACTGCATCGCGACTTCCAGCGCGATCATCTGGTCGGTGTCCTCGGCCTCGAAGGCGATGATGTCGTCGTTGACGATCTCCGTCTTCTTGGTGCTGTTGAGGTACTTGACGTAGTCCAGCAGGCCGTTCTCGTAGTGGTACTTGACCTCGCGCGGTTTGAACGGCGCGTCCTCGTCCGCATCGGTCACCTGCACGTCGTCGTCGTCGATCTCCGGCTTGCGCTCATCGCGCAGGGTGATCATCAGGCCCTTGTTCAGGAAGGCCGTCTGCTGCATCCGCTGGCGCACGGTCTCGAAGTTGAAGACGACCGTTTCGAAGATCTCCGGGTCCGGCCAGAAGGTGATGACGGTACCCGAGGTGTCCGTCGCCTCGCCCTTTTCAACCGGTGCCGTGGGTGCGCCGCGGCGGTAGCTCTGCCGCCACACATAGCCGTCGCGGTGGATCTCCGCGTCCAGGCGTTCGGACAGGGCGTTGACCACGGAGGAACCGACACCGTGCAGACCACCGGAGACCGCATAGCCGCCACCGCCGAACTTGCCACCGGCGTGCAGCACGGTCAGCACGACCTCCAGGGTGGACTTGCCCTCCTTCGGGTGCATCTCCACGGGGATGCCACGGCCGTGGTCGACCACCCGCAGGCCACCGTCGGCCAGGATCGTCACCTCGATGGTGTCGTTGTAGCCGGCGAGTGCCTCGTCGACCGAGTTGTCGACGATCTCGTAGACCAGGTGGTGCAGACCGCGTTCGGAGGTCGAACCGATGTACATGCCGGGGCGTTTGCGGACCGCCTCCAGTCCTTCCAGGACGGTGATATCACTGGCGTCGTAATGCTGGGATTCCTCGGCAGCCATGGAACTCCTCGTTAGAATGCGGACAAACTGGCACAATCACGTTCAATTCTACCAAGTCCTGCCCTGGAATTCGCCTTCAGCACGCCCTGGAAGCCGTTTTTCGCGACTTTTCCGTCCTCGGACGTACCCCAGCTCATCCGACGGGAGGAAAATGGCGCCTGTGGCGGTTTCCGCAGTTCCGACTCCCGGGCTCGGAATCAGATGGTGAGCATATTCCACACGAGTCGGGCCGAAACCGAGGTCGCCGCCAGCAGGACCAGGGCCATGAGCACGATCCACAGCCAGGCGGGCACCCCGGTGGCCTGTGCCAGGATCGCCGCGTCCGAGGATGCCAGGTCCCGGCGCCGGTGCGCTGCCAGCAGGTTCCCCAGTCCCCGGTAGGCGCCCACCAACAGGAACAGTCCCAGGCCTCCCACCACGTACCCCAGCAGGACGCCGGGCACGTAAAGCGCTGCCAGACAGGCCGCGGCCACGACCAGCACGTCGAGCGCGATGGCCAGGAAGCCGCGCATGAACACCAGGCAGACCAGGAGCAGTGCGCCGCCGAGCACCAGGGCCAGGCCGGCACGCCCGAAGCAGGCGGCGGTGATGAACAGCGCGCCCACCACGGCCGGCGCCGGATAGCCCCAGAAGGTGGAGAACGGTGCGCTGGCCGCGGTGCCGCGCGAGCTGGTCAGGCCCGAATGGTCACCGGAGACCCGGATCGCCACCCGGCGCCGCCCGCGCAGCAGGCCCGTGAGCCCGTGGCCCAGTTCGTGGACCACCGTGACCACGAGCCCCGCATAGCGCCACAGCGGGGGCACCACCACCAGCGCCAGGACTATCCCGGCGGTCACCAGGAGCGCCTGCGGAGCGGCCGGGGCGGGGGTGGGGGAGGTCAGGACGGTCAGCAGACGGCCGGGGATCTCTTCCATGAACACCATCTTCACAGCCGGGCCTGGCAGGAGGCCGAGGAGGCCACCCGGGGGAGTTGGGTGCAGGGGACTAGCCATAGGTGTCGCGGGGCCCCCGGCCCTTGATGGAACGGCGCCCATGACTCCACGACTTCTGCTTCGGCCCCAGGATCTCGATATCGTCGATCACCCGGTGTCCCAGTTCGCGTTCGAGGCGGTCCAACAGGGAGAACGTCATGATCTTCAGCTGGGTGGCCCAGGTCGTCGAGCTCGCGCGCACCGTCAGCTTGGGCGGGTCGATCTTCACCGGTTCGCAGTGCTCGGCCACCTCGGGGCCCACCAGGCGCGGCCAGGAGCCCAGCAGCATCCCCACATCCAACTGGGTCCGCCAACCGTAATCGCGGGTCAGCACGGCCAGGTCGTCCGCCAGTTTCCGCGGATCCCTGGCATCGGCGCCCGCCCCGGAGTACTGGGGTTCGCGGATGCCGCGCGGAGTCCGGCGGAAACTGCCGGAGTAACCGGGGCGCGAACCCTCACCCATCCGCCTGACCCGGTCGAGGGCCTCGAGCGCGGCCAGGGGCGGTTCGTCCTGTGCGGTCATGCCGTCCCCGCATCCGCGGCGGACAGGTCGATCCGGGCGCCGGCCAGGTTCTCCGGGATGTCGGCGGCCACCGCGGCGGTGATGAGCACCTGCTGGGCACCGGCGACCATCTGGGCCAGCCGGGTGCGCCGACCCGCATCCAGTTCGGCGAACACATCGTCGAGCACCAGCACCGGTTGCCCGTCCTCGTCGCCGGCGTCATCGCGCAGCACCTGCCACCCGGCCAGCCGCAGGGCCAGGGCCAGGGACCAGCTCTCGCCGTGGCTGGCATAGCCCTTGGCCGGCACGCCGCCGATGAGTAGTTCGACATCGTCGCGCTGCGGTCCCACCAGAGTCAGGCCCCGGTCGATCTCCTTGCTCCGCCGGGAGGCCACGGCCTCGACGATCGCGTCCTCGTACCCGGCGGTGGTGTCCAGCCCCGTGTAGTCGATCCGGCTGGTGTAGCGCGCCGCAGCGTCCTGGCGCTCGGGCCGGGCGTCCAGGGCCACGGCCTTGAAGTCCCTGGTCAGGGGCGCAGCCAGGCGCTCCACCAGGTTCCGCCGCCCCATCACCAATTGTGCGGCGGCCTGGGCGAAGGCCCTATCCCAGATGTCCAGGGTCGATTCCAGTGCGGGGTCGGGCCGGTTCTTCAGGCTTTTGAGCAGGGCGTTGCGCTGTTTGAGGGCCCGGTCGAAATCGCTGAGCACAGCGGCATAGCGCGGCGCTCCCTGGACCAGCAGGGTGTCGAGGAAGTCGCGCCGCCCTGCCGGATCCCCCTTGACCAGGTCCAGATCCTCCGGGGCGAAGACGACGGTGGGCAGCAGGCCCAGGACGTCGCGGGTGCGCACGGGCTGCCGGTTGATCCTGGCCCGGTTGGCGCCCTTGGCCTTGATCGTGATGTCGAGGGTGACCGAACGCGGGCCGCGGTGGGCCAGCAGCGACACGACACCGGATTCGCATCCGACGCGCACCAGCGGCACATCATTGGCCACCCGATGGGAGCGCAGGGTCGAGACATAGCCCAGCGCCTCGACGAGATTGGTCTTGCCCCAGCCGTTGGGCGCGACGAACGTCGTCACGCCGGGGCGCAGATCGAGTTCGAGGTGCTCATACGACCGGAAGTCGTGCAGGGCCAGTTTGGATACCCACATAGCGCTAGCGACCCTACCCGGGTCAGTGCCCGGTCAGAAGCGGATGATCGGCATGAGCAGGTACCGATAGGTGGAATCGTATTCGCCGTCGAGCTCCTGCTGGCCGGTGATGACGACGGGCTTCTTCGGTTCCGTCAACGAGAACCGCACGAAGGGCGTATCGATCTGGGCCAGTCCGTCGGCGATGAAGTGCGGGTTGAAGCCTGTGGTGATGTTCTCCCCGTCGATCGTCGCCGGCAGCGCCTCCGAGGCCTGGGCGTCATCGCCCTGGCCGGCCCGCAGGGTCAGCGCGCCGTCGGCGAATTCGAAGCGGATGGGGGTGTTGCGCTCGGCGACCAGGGAGACGCGCCGCACGGCCTCGCGCAGGGCGGAGGTCTCCAGGATCGCGGAGATCGAGGCCTCTTTGGGGAACAGTGAGCGCACCTTCGGGTAATCGCCCTCGACCAGCAGTGAGGTCATGACCCGGCCGTTCGAGGAAATCGCCAGCATGTCCTTGCCACCGGATTCCGCCAGCGCGATCTGGATGTCCCCGCCCATGGCCTTGGCGGCATCCGTCAGCGTCTTCCCGCGCACCAGGGCGTTGGCCTCGAAATCAGCGGCCTTGGGATTCCACATGAATTCGCGGACCGCCAGGCGGTAGCGGTCGGTCGCCAGCAGGGTCACGGTGTTGCCGGTGATCTCCATCCGCACGCTGGTCAGGATCGGCAGGGTGTCGTCCTTGCTCGTGGCCACGCCGACCTGGTTGACCGCGTGCTGGAAGGCCTCGGCGCCGACCACGCCGGTGGTCGCGGGGACCTGTGGCAGAGCCGGGTACTCGTCGACGGGCATCGTCATCAGGGTGAAGCGGGAGGAGCCGCAGTTGACCGTGACCTTGTTCTCCTGCAGTTCCAGGGTCACCGGCTGTGCCGGCAGCGCTCGGGAGATCTCGGCGAGCAACTTGCCGGAGACCAGGAAGGTACCCGGCACCTCGACCTCGGCGGCGATTTCGGCGCGGGCCGATACTTCGTAGTCGAAAACGGCCAGGTGCACGGAACCCGCGGGATCGGCGGTGATGAGGATGCCGGTGAGCACGGGAACGGCGGGACGCTGGGGGAGTGTCTTGGTGGTCCAGGTGACCGCTTCGGCCAGAATGTCCCGTTCCACCTTGAACTTCACAGTCGGTGCGGCCTCAGCGTTCACGTCTCTCCCGAAATCCATCGTCTACAGGGTTGTGCGCCGCCCATGCGCTGCAGCGGCAGACGCACTCATGCGCGCGGACTCCCCATCCTATCGCACCGGGGAATCGGCAAAAGCCCTGGTTTCTCAGGTGCGTGCAAAAACGCACACCCTATTTCGCTCCAGCCGACAGTACGACGATTCCCGACCCCCTAGTCATCGGACAACTTTCGGGTTGGTTTGCGGAGGTCATCCGATGAATCTCCCTGATTCATCCAAAGACTCACAGGTGGATACACATGTGCAAAACTGCGCATTCCTGCTCCTCAGAGCTTTTCACTCTCCTCGAGGAGCCCCGGTGGCCTTGGCTCCCGGGGCAATGCGCGGCGGGCCCTCTTGAATGTCGAGTTGGAATATCAGTAGTAGTCGTAGCCGGTGTGGAACTTGTGGAGAAGAGCTCTCCTGCCCAGTAATGACGCGGGATAGCGGCCTTCTTCCCACGGTGGGAAACCTGTGGAGGATCTCAGGACGGGGTGTGGACGCCTGTGGACGGTTGAATCGTTCTTCCACAGTCATCCACAGGCCGGTCTGGAACTGTTCATTCACCCCTACCCAGGCTTGGACGGGTTAACCACAGGTTTATCCACACCTGTTGACTACCGGTTCTACAGATGATGATGCTGTTTGAGGCGGTTTGTCAGTTCCGTGACCTGCGTGTAGATGGCCCTCCGTTCCGTCATCTGTGTGCGGATCTTCTTGTTCGCGTGCATCACCGTCGTGTGGTCGCGGCCTCCGAATTCCTGGCCGATCTTCGGCAGGGACAGGTCGGTCAGTTCCCGGCACAGGTACATGGCGATCTGCCTGGCGGTGGTCAGGGTGCGTGAGCGGCTGCTGCCCTTGAGATCGTCGATCGTCAGGTGGAAGTAACCCGCCACCTGGCCCATGATGTCCGCCGGGGTGATCTCCGGAGTGTCGTCCTGGCTGATGAAGTCCTTGAGCACCGTTTCGGCCAGGCTCACGTCGATCGTCTGCGAATTGAGGTTCGCGAAGGCGGTGACGCGGATCAGGGCGCCCTCGAGCTCGCGGATGTTCGAGGAGATCCGCGATGCGATGTACTCCAGCACGTCGTCGGGCACCTTGAGGTTCTCGCCCAGGGCCTTGTTGCGCAGGATGGCGAAGCGGGTCTCCAAGTCCGGCGGCTGCACATCCGTCAGCAGACCCCATTCGAAGCGGGACCGCAGACGCTCCTCGAAGCCCTTGAGCATCTTGGGCGGCTGATCCGAGGAGATCACGACCTGTTTGTGTTCGTTGTGCAGTGCATTGAACGTATGGAAGAACTCCTCGACCGTGGCGTCCTTGCCCTGTAGGAACTGAATGTCGTCGATCATCAGGATGTCGACTTCACGGTAGCGGCGCTGGAAGGCCGGGCGCAGCGAGTTCGAGGTCGTCGACGAGCCGATCGTGTTGATGAAGTCGTTGACGAATTCCTCGCTGGACACGTAGCGGACCCGGATATTGGGGTACAGCTGGGCTGCGTAATGGCCGATCGCATGCAGCAGGTGGGTCTTGCCCAGTCCCGAATCGCCGTAGATGAACAGCGGGTTGTATGCCTTGGCCGGCTGTTCTGCCACCGCGAAGGCCGCAGCATGGGCGAACCGGTTGGACGCGCCGATGACGAAGGAGTCGAAGGTGTACTTGGGGTTGAGCTGGTCAACCCCGTTCCCGTCGATGGCGGGTGCCCGCCCCAGAGCGGGATCGCGGGCCGGTGCCGGCTCCGGGACCGTTGCGGTGGCGGGACCCCCGTATTCGTCACCGTGGATCTCCACCTGCCAGTAGTCCTCGGGACGGCCGGGGAAGGCGGGGGAGGGCGCCTGGCGACCCCCGTAGGAGCCGGGGCCGAACTGGGCCGGCTGCACGTGTTCCACGGTGTGGCTGCCCGAGGCGGATTCCGGGACATTCAGATCGGGTTCGACCGCGATCGCGAACGACACCTGGTGGCCCAGCACCCGTTCGAACTCGCGGGCCAGAGGTTCGCGCAGGCTGGTCTCCAGGGTGGTCCTGGTCAGGTCGTTGCGCACCGCCAGAACCACCAGTTGGTCACCCGCGAAGGCCTTGGGCTGTGCCAGGGACAGGAATCCCTTCTGGTGTGCGGTGATCGATTCGTCCTTGAAGAGGTTGCTGCGCACCTCCTGCCAGACGGCCGCTAGGTCGGGTTCGGACGGTGGGACGGACAAAGGACCTCCAAGTGGAATAGGGTTGTGCAGATCCTGTGGACAACTGCGTGGACGTTCTTCCACATAGTTTTCCACACTTTGTGGAGAGATCCACACCCGGAACCGGATTTCCACACCGGTGGACAAGTCTGTGGAAATCACATCCATGTGATTGTTCCCCTCACTGCGGAACTAGCCCGGAAAACCGGGGCTCTGCGGCTTGGCCATCGGTGAACAGGGTGTTGACCGGTTCGGATCATGGTTGTGGACGATGGTCCCGGAGGGGCTGAATCCACAGGTGAGATGCCTCTCGTGTGGACAAGACAATCACAGCATGGACACTCCGCTGTGTACGGTTTGTGGGTAACCCGTCCCGGTTTCCCCAGACGGGGAAGTTTTTCTCCACAATCTGGGGATAAACCGGTGGAAGAACGGCTGTAACCCGCTTTCCACAAGGGAATGCGACGTGTGGACAGGATGCCGGGGAAGTCCTCGCAGTGGCAGCAAAAGGACCCGAAAAGGGTGCGATCGGCGCGGATCCGTGTGGAAAACCCGGTTGGAAGGTGAATCACATGGCAGCCGACCCTGTGGGAATTGACCGGCCCCCGCGCTACCGCCTAATATGGAGTGTCCTGTGTTGCGGGCCCGTTGAGTGTTGTCATCTTCCTTTTGGCCCTTCCTGCGCAGGGATGGAACCAGGTGGCCGACCTCGTGTCGGTCCCGCGGATCCTATCGAACCTGTGCGCCGCGCAGGGCAGACGTTCATACCACAAGGGAGAATCATGACGAAGCGTACTTTCCAGCCGAACAACCGCAAGCGCTCCAAGACGCACGGCTTCCGCCTGCGCATGCGCACGCGTGCCGGCCGTTCGATCCTGGCCGCGCGCCGCCGTAAGGGCCGCAACAGCCTGTCGGCCTGACCGGCTTTGCTGCCCGCCGCGAATCGCGTCAGGTCCGGTGAGGATTTCCGCCGGACCTTCAAGCGCGGGACCGCCTCCGGTTCCCCGTTCGTGGTGCTGCACTATCTAGCAGACGAATCCCACGCTGTGCGCGTGGGATTCGTCGTATCCAAGGCCGTGGGAAACGCGGTGGTCCGCAACCGGACCAAGCGCCGCCTGCGGGAGATCATGCACGCCCGCCTGGACTCCCTACCCGCGGGCCTGTACGTCCTCCGGGTCAAACCGGCGGCCGCCGGCGCGGGCTTCGCGCAGCTCGATGCCACGGTCGACGGGCTGCTGGCCCGTGCCCGGCGCAAGAACCGGCGTGACTGAGGTCCTTCTATGAAGGCATACGAGTCCACCCCATCGTCCTTGCCACCCTATCCGCGGGGCGCCGCGGGCCCGGTCCGGTTGGGCTATGTCCTGCGGATCGCACCGCGGATGCCCTTCGTCTGGTTCATGCGGGCCTACCGCCGCCTCGTATCGCCGTTGTACGGGGATGTGTGCAAGTACTACCCCAGCTGTTCCAAATACGCCCTGGACGCGTTCGAGGTGACCGGCGCGATCCGCGGTACCGGGCTGACCGTCTGGCGTCTGCTGCGCTGCAATCCGTTCTCGCACGGCGGGGTCGACCATGTGCACGGTTCCTATGCGGACCGGCAGAGCGCCCGAATATGGGGTGGCGGCGCGTGATGGCAGAATATAGCGAGATGTTCGAGCACAAGACCCCGGCACCACCGGTGGTTAAGGAGAGAATGAATGGATAAGATCCTCTTCCCCATCGAGTGGGTGGTGGCATGGATCATGACGATCTTCCACCAGATCTTCACCGCCATGGGCATGCCGGCCGATGGTGGCTGGACCTGGGTGTTGGCGATCGCCTTCCTGACGATCGTCGTGCGCGCGATCCTCATCCCGCTGTTCGTCTATCAGATCAAGGCCCAGCGCAAAATGCAGCTGATGCAGCCGGAGATCCAGAAGCTGCAGGCGAAGTACAAGGGCAAGAAGGACCAGTTCTCCCGCCAGCAGATGGCGGAGGAACAGCAGGCCCTGTTCAAGAAGCACGGGACCAATCCCTTCGCCTCCTGTCTGCCCCTGCTAGTGCAGATGCCGATCTTCTTCTCGCTGTTCCGCGTCATCCGCTATACCAAGGACATCGCCGAGGGCCACCACGCCCCGATCGGCGGTCTGACCCACGAACTGGCGCAGCAGGCGGAGAACTCCACCCTGTTCGGCATCTTCCACCTGTCGGACACCTTCATGTCCGATGGCGTGCTGATCAAGATCTTCACCGCCATCCTCATCGTCGCGATGTCGGCCATGCAGTTCTTCACGCAGAAGCAGATGATGTCGAAGAACATGTCCGAGGCCGCGCTGAACAATCCGTTCATGCAGCAGCAGAAGATGCTGCTGTATTTGATGCCCGTCATCTTCGCAGTGGGCGGCATCTACTTCCCGCTGGGTGTGCTGGTCTACTGGGTCGTGTCCAACGGTTGGACGATGGGTCAGCAGATGATGGTGCTGCGCACCATGCCGACCCCCGGGTCCAAAGCGGAGAAGGAACTGCTGGCCCGCCGTGCCAAGAAGGGCAAGGGAATCGTCCCCGGTGTCACCTCGGGCGATGCTGCCACGGGTGGGGACCAGGACGCAGAGGACAGTCACAAGCCATCGGGTCAGCGGCAACAGCCCATGAGCAAGGCCCGTCAGAAGAAGAACAAGAAGTGAGGGGTCGTTCGTCATGACCGAGGATCAGAGCACCCAGGACAAGAACATCGACCGGGATCCGGCGGCGGATACGACCGCTGCTGAGTCAAAGCCGGCCCGGCCCACCCGCTCCCAGCTGTTGGTGGAGGAGGGGGACATCGCCGCGGACTACTTGGAGGAGTTCCTCGATATCGCCGATATCGACGGCGATATCGACATCGATGTGGCCGACAACCGGCCCGAGGTCGCGATCGTGTGCGAGGACGACGATCACAATCTGTCCACCCTGGTGGGCCGGAACGGCCAGGTGCTCTCCGCCCTGCAGGAACTGACCAGGCTGGCCGTGCAGGCCTCGACCGGTCAGCGTTCGTGGCTGATGCTCGACATCGACGGCTACCGTGATTCGCGTAAGGTCGAATTGCGCCGTCGGGCCGATGAGGTCATCGAACAGGTCAGGGAATCGGGGGAGTCCTACAGCTTCCAGCCGATGAACTCCTTCGAGCGCAAGATCATCCACGACCGGGTGTCCAAGGCCGGTCTGGCCTCGGACTCGGCGGGCGAGGGCGATGCCCGCCACGTCGTGGTGAGCCTGCCGTGAGCGATTCCGGATCTCTTCCAACAGGGCCCGACCAGGTCCTCGAGGCCGAACCCGAGGCGGCGCGCGCGGTCTTCGGCGATCGTCTGCCGTTGGCCAGCGCCTATGCCGAACACCTGGCGACCACGGGGGTGGAATGGGGCCTGATCGGTCCCCGCGAACTGCCCCGGCTGTGGAGCCGGCATATCCTCAACTGCGCTGTTGCAGCCGAGCTGCTCGACGATGACGATGTGGTCGGCGATATCGGCACCGGTGCCGGGCTGCCCGGGATCCCGCTGGCGATCGCCCGGCCCGCCACCCGGTTCGTGCTGGTCGATGCGATGGAGCGCCGAGTCGATTGGCTGCACATGGTGATCGACGATCTGGGCCTGGACAATGTGCGGATCGTGCGCTCGCGGGTCGAGGACCTCGTCGATGAGGAGATCTTCACCGTCGCGACATCGCGGGCGGTCAAGGCCCTGCCCGTGCTCTTGGAATGGTGTGTTCCCGTGCTCGGCCCCGAGGGCAGGGTGCTGGCCCTGAAGGGGGAGCGGGCCGAGGAGGAGATCCTCAAGGCCAAGAAGCAGCTCAAGCGCTTCAAAATGCGCGAACCGGTCATCCACACGGTGGGCGATGGGCTGCTGGCCACGCCGACCCGAGTGGTCGAGGTGCAGCGTCGCTGATCGGGCGCATCGGCTGTGCCAAATAATACGTGAATCGTATATAAATATCCGCAAGCCCCCGTTTACACATGTGTTTCACGTGAAACGGGGGTTTCGCGCGTCCCGTGGATTTTTTCGGACACGCATTCGGATACCATTGACATAACGACTATTTGGACGGAGTGAGTATGCCGATTCTGGACGAGTCGACTCCACTCGGCGCTGAGATCATCCGGGACAACCGGCGCGCCGAACGCTTGGAATCGACTATCTTCCCGGCTCCGCGTGAGACCCGAATCTTTACCGTGGCCAACCAGAAGGGTGGCGTGGGGAAGACCACCACCACGGTGAATATCGCGGCGGCCATGGCCAGGCAGGGGCTGCATGTGCTGGTCATCGACATCGATCCGCAGGGCAATGCCTCCACGGCCCTGGGGATCGATCATTCGACCGATGTGGCCAGTATCTACGATGTCCTCATCGAGGACATGCCGATGCGCGAGACCATCGCCCAGTGCCCGGATCTGGAGAATCTCAGCGTGGTGCCCGCGACCATCGATCTGGCCGGTGCCGAAATCGAATTGGTATCCCTGGTGGCGCGCGAACAGCGTCTGACCGGCGCCCTGCAGACCTATCTGCGGGAGTGCGAGGATGCCGGGCGACGTGTCGACTACGTCTTCATCGACTGCCCTCCGTCGCTGGGCCTGCTGACCGTCAACGCCTTCGTGGCCGCCAATGAGGTCCTCATTCCGATTCAGTGCGAGTACTATGCACTGGAGGGCCTGAGCCAGCTGTTGAGCAACATTCAGCTGATCCAGAAGCATCTGAACCCGCGCCTGCGGGTCTCCACCATCCTGTTGACGATGTACGATGCGCGGACCAATCTGTCCGCGCAGGTGGCCGAGGATGTGCGCGCACACTTCCCGACCCAGGTCATCGGCCACCCGATTCCCCGGAATGTCCGCATCTCCGAGGCTCCCAGTTACCGGCAGACGGTCATCACCTATGACCCCAATTCGTCCGGAGCGCTGTCCTACCGTGAGGCAGCCGAAGAGATCGCCATCCGAGGAGGCGCCAGATAATGGCCGAACGCAAGCGTGGACTGGGCAGAGGGCTGGGGGCCCTCATTCCCGATGTGGTCACAGAGGAGCGTCCAGTCGATGTCTTCTTCCCGGAGTCCCGTGAGGTTTCACGTGAAACCAAGCACAAGGAACACCTCGACCCCGCCGCCAGCATGGCCAAATCCCGACGCGCCAAGCGTGCCGGCCGGGGGCGCGGGAACGGACTTGTGGGTGAGGACGGAAAGCTCAACGTCCCCGCCGAGGTGCTGGGTGGTCCGGCGCCGATCGAGCGCCTGAGCGAGGAGGGCCGGTCTCTGGAGCCGTCCCCGGCTCCGGCCGCCAAGCGGCGCCATGCTGCGAAGACTCCGGTGGAACGCGCAGTGGAGTCCGCCTATGAGGAGGGCTCCAAACCGGAAACGGGTTCCGCTGCGCAGACCTCCGCGGGTGATTCGACTCCGGCGGAGGATGCCACCGAGTCCGAACTTCTGACGGTGCCCGGAACGGCTTTCGGCCTGCTGCCCGTCACTCAGATCAAGCCCAATCCACGGCAGCCGCGTACGGTCTTCGACGAGGACGCACTGGCCGAACTGGTCGAATCGATCAAGGCGGTCGGAGTCCTGCAGCCCGTGGTGGTCCGCGTGGTCGACAAGCAGGCTCCATCCTATGAGCTCATCATGGGTGAGCGGCGTTTCCGCGCATCGCAGGAGGCGGGACTCACGGAGATCCCCGCGATCATCCGCGAGGTCAAGGAAGACGATCTACTGCGCGATGCCCTGCTGGAGAACCTGCATCGTTCGGATCTGAACCCGTTGGAAGAGGCCGCGGCATACCAGCAGTTGCTGGAGGACTTCAAATGCACGCAGGAGGAATTGTCGGTCCGGATCGGTCGTTCCCGTCCGCAGATCTCGAATACCCTGCGCCTGCTCAAGTTGCCCTCGCTGGTCCAGCGCCGGGTGGCCGCCGGGGTCATCTCGCAGGGTCATGCCAGGGCCTTGCTGGGCCTGGCCGACGGTGCCGGAATGGAGGCGCTGGCGCAGCGCATCGTGGCCGAGGGGCTGTCGGTGCGCGCCACGGAGGAAGCTGTGGTGCTGCTCAACCGTGGAGAGAAGCCCAAGGCGAAGCGTTCCGTGCAGCAGGAACATCCGGAACTGGATTCGCTGGCCGCCAGCCTGGGGGACCGCCTGGACACGCGCGTGAATATCTCGATGGGTAAGCGCAAGGGCAAGCTCAGCGTGGAATTCGCCAACCAGGATGACCTGGAACGGATCCTCAAGGCCCTGGGGATCACTCAGGACTGACCGCGCAGCGCAGTACCGACCGCGCAGCGCACCCGGACGTTCCGTGGGCGAACAGGGGCGGGGGGGGGGGGGGGCGGGGGGGGGGGGGGGGGGGGGCGTTGGAGTGGGGTCGCCCCTGCAGGGGCGACCCGGGTGGGTCCGGGAGACCGGCGGGTCAGGACCTGTGCGGATCCAATAGCCGGTGGATGTCTGCCACGCGCAGTGTGCCGGTGGTCGGATCCGATTCCTGCTTGAGGTAGATGCGCTGCAGGGCGATGACGACGCCCTCGGCAATCGCGTCGCGGAAGGCCGCCGTCTCCAAATCCGCCCGGTCCTTCGGATTGGTCAGATAGCCGGCCATCAGGAAGACCTTGGGTGTGCGTGTGACACGCAGGGTCTGCCAGGTCTTGGCATGTGTATGGCAGTCGGTCATCCCCGTCCTGGCCACGACTTCCTTCTGGACCAGATCGGCGGCGAGTTCGCCCACCGGCGAACTGTGGGTCGGATCCCCGTCGACCCCGAAGTAGTAGGTGGCCACACCATTGGGATCCGGCGTGGGATAGAAGTCCTGGTTGACCGTGATGATCAACGAGGCCCCGAGTTCATCGGCCAGGGTCGCGGAGGAATCCGCCCGGGCGAACACCACGGCGGCGCCCAGGGCGGATAAACGGCCCTCGATGCGGCGGGCGATGTCCTGGGAGATCTCCTGTTCCAGTTGTGCGTGGGTTGCGCTGAGCGGAATGGCACGGAAGTCCCGACCGGTGGTCGCGGCCTCGACGACGAAGGTCCGGCCGGCCAGGGACGGGCCCTCGGCGGCGCGGCGGACGCGCTCCCGCAAAGCGAAGAGATTACCGGTCGCGGAGCCACGGCGCACATCATCGAGCGCCCGATAGGTGGCGGGCCCGGCGATCCCGTCTGGTTTGAGTCCCAGGTCCTGCTGGGCCTCGCGCAGAGCGGAGTCGGTGAGCGGCCCGAAGTAGTAGTCGATGCTCTCCGTGTAGATGCCCAGGGTCGCCAGACGCTGCTGGAGCTCTACGACGTCGTCCCCGGCCATCATCCTCGAGGGGTCGTAGCGCAGCACCCGATCGCCCAACCGGTACCGCGCCAGTTCGACCTGGGCGAAGGTCTCGCCATTGAGCACGCCATCGCAGAAGATCCCACGGTCCTGCTGGAACTGACGGATCGCGGAATCGAAGGCGGCGTCGAACACAGGTGACTCTATATCGCCGACGTTGATGTTCAAGCGCGCCAGCTGAGCCTTCGTCGTTGCGATGACAGGGTCTGTGTCACCGCGGCGGAATCGTGGCAGAGGAGTGTTCGACATGATGCTCCCATTGTCCCATGAGTTCCTGGAGAACTCTGAATGGAGTAGAGCACCCGCCCAGGGCCGGGGCGCCCACGGGCCCTGGGCGGGTGCTCTACTCGGATGCTCCACCGGATACCGGTGGGGCGCAAAGCGGATCAGCCGATGAACTCGGCCAGCTCCTGCTCCAGTGCCGGCTTGGGCCGTGCACCGATGATGGTCTTGGCGACTTCGCCGCCCTTGAAGACGTACAGCGCCGGGATCGAGGTGATGCCGTAGGCCGCTGCGGTCTGCATATTGTCGTCGGTATTCACCTTGACGACCTTGATCTTATCGGCCTGCTCCTCGGCGATCTGGTCGACGATCGGGCTGACCATGCGGCACGGGCCGCACCAGGGAGCCCAGAAATCCACTACGACGGGCTGATCGTTGTCCAGGACCTCGGCCTTGAACGTAGCATCGGTTACTTCGGTTGCCATGTCATCCTCCTTCAAGATGGTCAGGCTGGGTGTTAGACGAGTCAGTCGTCCAACGCTGTCAGGTAGTGTTCCGCATCGGTGGCGGCAACGCAGCCGGAACCGGCTGCGGTGATGGCCTGGCGGTAGACGGGGTCGATGACGTCGCCGGCGGCGAACACGCCCTCCATGCTGGTCTTGGAACTGCGCCCGTCGACTGCCAGGTAGCCGTCTTCGCGCATGTCGAGGACGTCCTTGAACAGTGCGGTCCGCGGATCCGACCCGATGGCCACGAACATGCCGGTCACGGGCAGCTGTGATTCCTCATCGGTTACGGTGTTGCGGATCCGCAGACCGGTGACCGAATCCTCGCCCTCGATGCCGACGACCTGCGAATCGA
Source organism: Brevibacterium moorei (assembly GCF_024580735.1). Lineage (GTDB taxonomy): Bacteria > Actinomycetota > Actinomycetes > Actinomycetales > Brevibacteriaceae > Brevibacterium > Brevibacterium moorei. Next base: position 52,622 of record NZ_JANIJX010000021.1, read on the forward strand.
GCAGGAACTCCAGTTTCGGATCGTTCTCGGCGCGCTGGAGCATGGCCTGGGAGGCGCGGAAGCCCTCGCGGCGGTGGATCAGCGTGACCTTGTCGGCGAACCTGGTCAGGAAGGTGGCCTCCTCCATTGCGGAGTCGCCTCCACCGACCACGGCGATGTTCTGTCCCTTGAAGAAGAAGCCGTCGCAGGTGGCGCACCAGCTCACACCGTGGCCTGACAGGCGCTTCTCATCCGGCAGCCCCAGTTCCCGGTAGGCGGAACCCGTGGCGAGGATGAGGGCCCGCGCAGTGTATTCGGCGCCGAGCTCGGTGGTCAGCCGGTGTGCGCCCGGCTCGAAGTCGATGGTGGCGACATCGTCGTAGACGACCTCGGCCCCGAACTTCTCCGCCTGCTGGCGCATGTTCTCCATTAGGTCAGGTCCCTGGACGCCCTCGGGGAATCCGGGGTAGTTCTCGACCTCTGTGGTGTTCATCAGCTCACCGCCGGCGGTCACGGATCCGGCGATGATCAACGGCTGCAGTCCTGCCCGCGCCGCATAGACCGCGGCGGTGTAACCGGCGGGTCCCGACCCGACGATAACCAGCTTCTTCTCTGTCATCTTTCTCCTTGTTCGTGCGGCACAACGTGTGGGATGCCGCGGTTATTCCGTCGGGGTGCGCGGTGTCCGGTCACACGGCGGTCAGCCGTATAGCTTGACGGTGTCGATATCGGCTCGGAAGTCGCCGTCGGTCTTGGGCAGCTCGGTGATCCACAGGAATACATGGGTACTCTTCCTGGGCTTGTCGATGTCGACCTTGACGGTGCCCTTCTCGAAGGTTCCCCTGCCCACCGTTGCGGCATCCGTCGGGTCGTCGCCCGATGCCACCCGGATCTCGAACGAGCCACCGGACCCGGCGGACTTGAAGCTGAAGCGCTTGAGCGAGGCGGATTCGGTCAGCCGCAGATCCAGTCCCAGGCCGTCCTTGAGCCCACCGAATTCCGCGCTGTTGTAGCGATCGGTGCGCCAGCTGCCCGAATTGCCCGGCAGCACATTGTCCGCCTTGGCGTTGTTCTCCGTGCCGTCGCCGCCCGGGTCACGCGGGGTGACTGCGTCGATGTCGAGGCGCTTGAGCTTGGCCGAGGTGCTGGACCCCTGGGTCTGCTGCGAGCCTGCGGCGGACGATTCGTCGGGCGAGGGCATCGCCGTGGGAGTGGCACGCTTGCCGATCATCATGCCGACGACCACCACGAGCGCGACGACCACCAGGGCACATAGAACGCCCACGAGTGCCTTGACCGCCGTGGACCCGGACTTCTTGCGCTGCTGTGGTGACGCCTTCCCCTCCGGAGTCGGCGCCATCGCTGCTGCGGCGGTGGTCCCCGCCGAAGCCGCGACGGGGGTTTCCGGTCCCGCCTGCGCCGCTGTGGCGGGCGCTGCACCCTGTGCCCGTTGCGCCGGGACCGGTGCGGGAGTGGCCTGTCCGGTCGGCAGGGCGCCATTTCCGGTTCCCGTCTGCCCTGCACCGGTCCTGCCGGCAGTGGCCCCTGCAGCGGCCCGGGCCGTAGTGGATGCGGGTCGCGCGGTCGTATAGCCGGGCCGTGGCCGCGGGGACTCTGGTCGATTGCTCAACGGCCGCGAGGCATCCGGTTGGGCGTGCTTGATCCGAGGCGTTTCCGAGGTCGCGGGCTGTTTGTCCGCATTGTCCGCAGCGGTTCCGTGCTGCGCGGATTCGCTCTGCGCCGCCGTGCCCGCCGCTGTTCCTGCGGAGGGCGCGGTCGCAGGTTCCACGTCTCGCAGGGCCGCGGGAGCCGGGCCGTCCGTGGCCAGTCTGCTCTGCGCCCGGCGAGCCGCCTGGGCCTCGGCCGCCCTTGCCCTGGCCGTCGCCCGTTCCTCCTGCAGGCGCACGCGTTCGGCGGCCTGTCGCTGGAGTTCGCGCTCCCGTTCGAATTCGGCGCGCTGAGCGGCGTATTCCTCTTCCCTGGTGCGGAACATCCCGCCGAGGAACCACGAGGATTCGTCATCCGCGTCGGTCTGGTCGCCGGTGGGTGCTGCGGCCGGTGTCGCGGGCGGGTCCTGTTCGACGGGGCCCGCCGGAGTGACCGAGGGGTCGGGGATGACGTCCAGGGCCTCCGTGGGCGGTTCCGGTTCGTCCGTGTCGTAGCCGGGTTCGCGGATCGTGCCGTCGGCCCTGCGCATGATGGGCCGGGTCTGATTGGCGTCATGGGACTGCGGGGCATAGGACCGGTAGTCCTCGATGGTTTCGTGTGGGTCCCATTCGACGATGTCGTCGGCACCGGCGCCGGCCAGTGGGAAGGTCGAGGCCTTGCGCATGGCCATCCGGTCGTCGAACCGGCCCTGCCCGCCGCCGGACACCCCGGCCTGGGAGCCGTGCATGCCGGGCCGGGTCATCCCGATGCGGTCCAGTGCGGCCTGCAGCTGTTCGCTCGAGGCCCTGCCCGGATGCCGTCCGGCGGCCTCCTCTTCCGCTGCCAGCGGTTCGGAGGTCACCCGCGGAGTGCGGCTGGTGGTGGCCGATGGCATGGCCGACTTCGCGCCGAAGGGGTCGGGGGAGTCCTGCGGCTCCACCCGGGGGATGTCCTTGAGGGTCGTCGCATCCCAGGGTTCGAGGAACCGGACGATCTCACTGGGGGAGCGGGGACCGGGGTCGACTCCGGACACGACGTCGGAGACGAAGGCGGCGGTGGCCGCGGGCACCGAATCGACGAAGGAGTTCAGCGGGGCGACCCGGTTGTTCTTCAGGCCCGCGGCCTCGATCCCCGCATGGTCGGCCTTCCCCGGCCAGCGGCCGGACAGGCAGGCATAGTAGATGTCGATGAGCGCCAGGGCATCCGCCCGGCGGGCGTCGGCCTGGCTCATATCCTCCGTGTGGAGATTGAAGGGCCTGTTCGCCACGGGGGCGTCGAGGCCCAATCCGTAGAGGACCACATCGTTGTCCTCCGTCAGCCCCACGCATTCGGGGCCCAGGCACAGATGGTGCAGACCGCGGGTGGCGGCGTGGGCCAGTACCGTGGCCAGTTCGCCCACCAGGGCCTTGGCGGATTCGGCGGAGATCGGCCCACGTGCGAGCACAGCGGCCAGTGAGGATGTGCTGCGGTCCTCCGTGACGACCACGTCCATGTGTTCGGTGTGCAGCACATCGAGCACATGGGGCACCCGCGGATCGCTCAGCAGGGCGGCGCGCCTGGCCGAATCGACCAGATCACCGGAGTTCTCATGGCCGGCGATGCGCAGGACGACGGGTGTGTCGAGGATCGCGTCGACCCCCATGCAGACGATGCCGACGGCCGGGTGCTGTGCGAGCCAGGGCCGAAGCAGGTCCGACACCACGTACCTGTCGGCGATCACCTGGCCGCGTTCGACGCTGGGCAGTTCCCTCACCTCCGAAGAATCGGGTCCGGGTGGGCCCGGACCTGCGCACCAGTCTATCCACCACCCCTGACACGGACCTGTATAACAGGGGCCGGGGTGCCGGTTCTTGACGAACTCGTTATCCGCCGGCTGTGTGCCGGTTGTTCAGCGCCCCAGCTTGGTGCGCACCGCCTGGGTCAGGGCTGTGACCTCGCGCACGCGCAGCAGGCGGCAGGCCACCAGGTAGACCAGCAGCATGACGACGCCCATCCAGGCCACGGAGATGAACGAGTGGACCCGGCCGGCGTAGGCGGATTCACCCACGGCGATGAGCAGTACCCGGCCCACCACCAGCGCCACCATCCCGGCGATGGCGAAGCGCACGTGCGACCAGACGATCCGCCACAGGTCGATGCTGCCGATCTTGCGGTGCAGCAGCCATAGGGAGAGCACACAGGCGACCGTATAGCCCAGCGCCATCGCGGCCCCGATGCCGGCGACCACGTACTGCGTGCCGAACCGTTCGACCACCAGCAGGCCCAGCGTGGTGACCGCGACCTGCACCAGCTGGATCCAGAACGGGGTGCGGGCGTCCTCGTAGGCGTAGAAGACACGCTGGGTCAGATAGTTCGCGGAGAATGGGACCAGCCCCAGGATCATCACCGCGACGATCAGACCCAGGGTCCTGGCCTGCGCAGTGGAGCCGCCGGCGATCAGCGCCGCGGTGGGGGTGCCAAGTGCCACCAGGGCGGAGGTGAAGAACACATTGACCAGCCCCACCAGGCGCATGCCCTGGGAGTAGGAGCCGCGCACTGCGGCGACGTCCCGGTCAGCGGCATAGCGGCTGAGCGAGGTGAACAGTGCGGTGGCCAGGGATACCGCGACGAGCGAATGCGGCAGCATGAAGATCGTGTAGGAACTGGTGTAGGCGGCATTGCCCGCCGACATCTGCCCGCCGACCGAAGTCGCACCGGCGGCGGTGCGGCTGATGAACACGAAGCCCAGCTGGCCGATCAACACGGCCGCGAAGGTCCAGCCGGCGACCTTGCCCGCGGTGCCCAGACCAACCCCGCGAAAACCCCAGGTGGGCCGGAATCGGAAGCCGATCCGCTTGAGCGGGAAGACCAGGATCAGCGCCTGCGCCACGACGCCCAGGGTGGCCGAGCCCGCCAGCAGGGCGATCTTGCCCGCATTCCAGGTTCCCACGGCGTGCTGCCCGGCCTCGCCGGGGCCGAAGAACAGGATGAACAGGCCCAGTCCGGCGATCGCCACGACGTTGTTGAGTACGGGAGCCCACATGTACGGGCCGAAGGAGCCCTTGGCGTTGAGCACCTGGCCCAGCAGCGTGTAGAGGCCGTAGAAGAAGATCTGCGGCAGGCACCAGTAGCCGAAGGCCACGGCCAGCGCGGTCTGTTCGGCCGGCCAGCCACCGGAGTACAGCCAGATGAGGGCCGGAGCGCACAGGGTCGCCAGACCCGTGAAGATCAGCAGCAGTGTGATCGACAGCGTCAGCAGTCGGTTCGTGAAGTCCCGACCGCCATCGGGCTGTTTGGTCGCGCGCACGATCTGCGGGACCAACACGGCGTTGAGCACACCGCCGGCCAAGAGCATGTAGAGGTTGTTGGGGATCTTATTGGCCACGTCGAAGGCATCGGCGGTGCCACCGACGGTCACGCCGATCGCCGTGAGCAACAGCATCGTCTTGACCAGGCCCAGCACGCGGGAGACCAGAGTGCCGGCGGCCATGATCGCCGATGACTTCGCCAGGCTCTTCGTCTGCGCCGCCGCCGGATCCACGGTCGCGGCCTGCGCGGTTCCCGCCGCCGAGGCCCCCACCGGCTCGGTGGCGTCGGCCGGCTGTGCGGGCGCAGTGCTCGGACGCGCAGGCACATCCTCCTGGCGCGGCGGTGCCGCATGGCCGGAGCGATGCCGCCCCGTGGAGTGCCTGGGCACCACCGGATCGCGATCGGCCGAGCCCTCTGCGGCCTCGGCCCTGCGCCGCTGGGCGCGCGTCCGATACTGCGGCCCCTGTTCCCCGTCCTCGTGCACGGAAGTCCGTCCTCTCAACCCTTGTCGTGTTCCTGGCCGCGGGCCAGCGCGGCGTCCAACTGGTCGTCGGGCAGCTTGCGCTTGCCCTTCCTGACCGCGCGGACCAGACCGAAGACGAACACGGCCAGCAGACCCGCACCGATCACGGCCGTACCGATATTCTCCCAGTCTGCACGGACCCGGACGTTGATGGCGGGGCGCTGCCCCACCTCGGTGCCGTCGGTGGCCAGGATCCGGACATCGGCCATCACATCGGCATTCGCGATGCCCTCGACCGGGACCTCGACGCGGGCGGTCTCATCCGGGTCCAGACGTGTGGGTTCGGAACGGTCCGTCTGCAGTGCCGGACCCTGCCCGGTCAACGCCACCATGAACTCGATCGGCAGATCGGTGGAGTTCTCCACCCGTACCGGAATCGTCGTCTTGTCCCCGGTGACCAACAGCACCGAGGAACTCTTCTCAACGTGCAGCCCGTCCTCCAGGCCGCGCAGGCGCTCCTGCGTCGCGGTGACGCAGGCGTCCCGGTCCTGTGGCTGGGCCGCCGTCGCGTCCTCGGCGCCCGGGGTGGTCTGGGCGGTGGCCGCTCCATCGGCTCCGCCTGCCGCCCCTGCGGTCGCCTGCCCTGCCGGACGCGCAGCCACCGCCTGCCGCGCCGCGGTGCGGGTCGATGCCACATCCCAGCCGACCGCCGCACAACCCAAGACGATCCGGTCGTTGCGGGTCCGCGCGGTGGAGGGGTCGACGAACAGTGCGGAGAAGGACCTGCCGCGCGCCACGGTGGCGCGCAGCGGGGCCAGACGCTCGCCCTCCTGTTTCACGGTGTCGAGAGGGCTCGTATCGGTCCCGGTCGCGGCGTCCGTGGCATCGGCATCCGTGTCTGCGTCCGCGGCGTCTGCGGCGTCCTCGGCCGCAGCACCGTCCTTCGCCGCAGCGGTGTCTGCAGAGCGCGCCGGCACAGCAGTCCGCTCTGCCGGATCCGCCTTGGCCACATCCGCCAGTCCGGTGTGCTCGAGCCAGGGCAGATTCGCCATCAGCGTTCCGACCTCGGCCCAGGAGGTCGTCGCGGCGGTCCGCGGCATGCTCATCAACACGGTGCGCCGACTGAACGGGCGCTCGCCGGCCAGGGCCGCGGTCTCGGCGGCCAGCCGGGCACGGCTCAGCGCGGGACTCGCCCCACCGGCCACCTGCTCGGCCAGTCCGTCGAGTTCGGTGTCGAGTGCCAACACGTTCTTCCGGGTTATCGGGTCGGCGCCGCGGGACACCGACTGCCCAGGATGGAGGGTGACGGTCGAGCGGGCGTTGACGGTGTAGGGCTCATCGGCCGCTGCCTGTGTTCCGTCGACGATCGGCAGGCCCTTGGTGCGCAGCAGACCGTGCAGGCCCTCATAGTCCAGGGACCCGGCCCGCGGCCAGGTGACGTCGGTGCGCGCACCGGGGAGGAAATCGGTGACCAGCTTGCGTTCGTGTGCGGCGACCTCGGACTGCTTCCGCAGGCCGGCCCGGTCCAGGACCTGGGAATCGGCGTCGGCCCAGGGCAGGGCGATGACCTCATGGCCGGCGGTGGCCTGGGTGAACTGGCGCCACCAGCTGCGCAGCCGCGGGTACGGATCGTCCTTGGGCACCTGGGTCAGGGATTTGACGGTAATGGGGTTGACGGTCTCTGCTCCGCCGAGCGCCGAGGTGCCGGCCTTCGCATCGGCCGCTCCGGCTGCGGTCTTGGCCTCCATGGCCGGTCGCAGTGCCGCGTAGACGCTCAGCAGGAGCCGCGGATCGGCGGCGAGGACGGCAGAGGGGTTCGTCTTCATCCCGGCCAGCAGCGAGGCCAGATTGCCGGAATCCGCGGCCTGGGCCTCGAGCTCGGCGGGATCGATCAGTCCGTTCCGGCCGAACCTGGGCAGGGTGACCGGCAGGATCGTGCCCAGCCGGGTCGCATCGATCTTGGGCCGGGGATACCAGGTGGTGAAGGTGCGCAGCCGCTGCACCCCGTCCGCGTCGAGGCCCTCGTCCGCGGAGTCCTCTGTACCGGTGTCGTCCGCTTGGCCCTGGGAATCAGCGGAATCGGTGGAGCCCTGGGAACTCAGATCCAGGCTCAGGCCGCGCACGCCCCATTCGCGCAGCGGATCGGTCGCACTCAGGGGCAGGGCGCCGGCGGGCAGGCTGAAGGAGAACGGGACGCTCCGTCCCGCGGGCAGCTCGGCGGGCAGCTGGGCGACTTCGGCCTTGGGCTTCTTCTTCGCACTCTTCTTCTTGGAATCGTCGGCCGTGGTGTCCACCTTCGGTACGACGGGTTTGGCAGCCGCCTGGGCCAGTGAGGTGGAGGAGCCCGAGCCGTTCGTCCAACTGCTCAGCGCCTCGCGGGAATCGTAATGGCGCTGTGACATCCGCAGGTCCAGCCGCGGCTTCTCGAGGTCGCGCGCGGCCGTCAGTGTGCCGGAGACGGTGAGAGTGCCGTCCGCATCGAGCCAGGGCGTCAGCGTGGTCACGTTCAGGGTGCCCAGGGCACCGGACCCCTCGGCGGGAGTGGCCGAGGCCTCGGGTGCGGCCGTGGCGGGTGCGGCGGGTGCCGCCGCGGTGCCGGGTGCCGCTGCGGCCTCGGACCCGGGAGCGGCGAGAGCGGGTGCTGCCACGGGTGCCAGGGCCAGGGCCGCCGAGGCCAGCGCGGCAACGGTCTGCAGGAGTCTGTTCACATCAACTTCCGGGTCGCTGGATGTACCGGGGCAGGACATAGGCGCTGGCCAGGGCGATCCTGCGCTCATTGGCGAACGACAGGCGGTCCTGCAATTGGGCGAAGGGTATCCACATGGCGTCGATCGCCTCGTGGTCGGGATCGTTGTCGACTGTCAGCCGGCCACCGGTGGCGCGCAGCAGGAAATGGTGGACGACCTTGTGAATGCGCAGGCCGGACGCGGAGAACCAGTAGTCGACGCTGCCCAGGGTGGTGATGACGGCTCCTTCGATTCCCGTTTCCTCGCCGACCTCGCGGCGGGCGGCCTGGGCCGCGGTCTCATCGCCCTCCAGGTGGCCCTTGGGCAGGCACCACTCGATCCGGCCGGCCCGGTTGATCCGCGCGATCACGGCCACGCGCAGGTCCGGCGAGGCGAAGTCGACCACGATGCCACCGGCAGACACTTCCTCCACCTGACGGCGGGGCGCCGGAAAAGGGCGCGGCTTGGGAAGCGGTCGTGACATGGGGACAGTCTACCGAGCAGGCTTGACGGTTCATGGATGCCGGAGTTTCCGGTGCTGGCGCGGTGACGACGTGCCGACGACGCTGTGACGACGCGCCGATGACCCGAAACCGGAGGAATGACCCGGTATCCGGGGGCATATCCCCGGTTTCGGGTCAGCGGGAGGCATCGGCGCTGCGGACTCGGCGACACTGTAGGCTTGTCCCTGCTGTTTATCAACTTGGAGGTTCGGTGTTTCCAGCGGGCGCGCACACACGATTGCAGGATGTCCTCGACACCCTGGACGATGTTCTGGGACCGCTGGGGCGCCTGTTCGCCGATGCCGGATTCGAACTGGCACTGGTGGGTGGCAGTGTGCGCGATGCACTGCTGGGCCGCGATATGCCGGACCTGGATTTCACCACGGACGCCGGCCCCGATGAGATCGAACGGCTGATCAAGCCCTGGGCCGACACGCACTGGGACATCGGCCGGAAGTTCGGCACCATCGGCATGCTCAAGCGCGGCTATCAGATCGAGATCACCACCTACCGGGCGGAGAAGTACGATCCGGACTCCCGCAAGCCCCAGGTGGCCTTCGGCGACAATCTGGATGACGATCTGATCCGCCGCGACTTCACGATCGGCGCCATGGCCGTGCGCCTGCCCGGCCGCGTGTTCGTCGACCCCTTCAACGGTCTGCAGGACCTGGAGAACAAGGTCATCCGGACCCCCGCCAGTGCCACCATGAGCTTCAACGACGATCCGCTGCGGATGATGCGCGCGGCGCGCTTCACCTCCCAGCTGGGCTTCACCGTCTCCGACGAGGTCAAGACGGCGATGACGGACATGGCCGAGCGCATCACGATCATCTCCGCCGAGCGTGTGCGCGATGAGCTGGTCAAACTGATGAAGGGCGTCGATCCGGCGGCCGGCATCGACCTGCTGGTGTCCACCGGGATCGCCGACCACGTGCTGCCCGAGGTCGCAGGCCTGCGGCTCGAACGCGATGAGCACCACCGCCACAAGGACGTCTACCAGCACACCCTGACGGTGGTGCGCCAGGCGGTCGACCTCGAGGCCGCGTATATGAAGCGGATCCATGCGGCCGAAGAAGCCAAGGGTGCCGAGGGCACGGAGCCGACTGCCGCGTCCTCGGAGTCGAAGGCCCCGGAACCGGTGCTGTCCGCGCCGGATTTCATCGTCCGCTTCGCCGCTCTCATGCACGATATCGGCAAGCCCTCCACCCGCCGGTTCGAGGCCGGGGGAGCCGTGACCTTCTACCATCACGACGTGGTGGGCGCGAAGCTCACGCGCAAGCGGATGCGCGCACTGCACTTCGACAAGGACACCATCTCCAAGGTGTCCCGCCTGGTGGAGCTGCACCTGCGCTTCTACGGCTACGGCGATGCCGGATGGAGCGATTCCGCGGTGCGCCGCTATGTCACGGACGCCGGTGAGCTGTTGACCCGGCTGCACATCCTCACGCGCGCCGACGTCACGACCCGCAATCGTAAGAAGGCCGACCGCCTGGCCTTCGCCTATGACGACCTGGAGGAGCGGATCACCCGGCTGGCCGAACGCGAGCGCCTGGATGCGATCCGGCCCGATCTGGACGGCAAGCAGATCATGGAGATCCTACAGATCGCCCCGGGGCCGGTGGTGGGCCGGGCGTACAGGTTCCTGCTGGAGACCAGAATGGAGCAGGGGCCCCTGGACGCCGAGGCCGCGCGGGCGGCACTGCTGGACTGGTGGTCCCAGCAGCCCGAGTCGGGTGCCGCGGAGGACCAGGCCACAGGCCCTGCCTCCCATTGATTTGCATAAAATATCAACTACATATGCGGTAAATCCCGAGTTCTACACCGTGTAGCGGATAAAATCACCTTTGCAGCGTCGCAGCTGATTTGCGACGATTCAGTTATACGCGACGCTTCCCAAAGGAGAGAATGTGAGCGATGTGACCGAGCGGTTCCGTGCCGCCAGAGACCAGTTGATCGAACTTCGCGAGGATCTGGACGCCGCGCGTGATTCCTTCTCCTGGCCGCACTTCGAGCACTTCAACTTCGCCCTGGATTGGTTCGACGTCGTGGCGGACGGCAATGACGAGCCGGCCCTGCACATCGTCGAGGAGGACGGTTCACAGCGGACCTGGTCCTATTCCGACCTGTCGCTGCGATCCAACCGGGTGGCCAATCTGCTGGCCGCATCCGGGGTGCGCCGGGGCAGTCATGTGATGATCATGCTGGGCAACCGGGTCGAACTGTGGGAGTCGATGCTGGCCTGCACCAAGCTGGGTGCGGTCATGCTGCCCACCGCGGTTCAACTGGGCCCGGTCGATCTGCACGATCGGGCCGAGCGCGGCGAGGTGGACTTCGCCATCGTCGGCGCCGCGGATGCCGCCAAATTCGATTCCGTCGAGGCACCCCTGACCCGGATCGTGGTGGGTGCCCCGGCACAGCGTCCCGGGGATGTGGCCTATGCGGCGGCGGCCGAACAGTCGGCTGCCTTCACCCCCGACGGCCCCACCGCGGCGGACGACCCACTGCTGCTCTACTTCACCTCGGGCACCACGTCGAAGGCCAAGATGGTCGTCCACACGCACGTGTCCTATCCGGTGGGACACCTGGCGACCCTCTACTGGATGGGTCTGGAACCGGGCGATGTGCACTTGAACATCGCCTCGCCCGGCTGGGCCAAGCACGCCTGGTCGAATATCTTCACGCCCTGGATCGCCGGGGCCTGCGTGTTCGTCTACAACTACTCGCGCTTCGATGCGGCGGCGCTCATGCGGGTGATGGACACCGTCGGAGTGACCAGCTTCTGCGCTCCGCCCACCGTCTGGCGGATGCTGGTCCAGGAGGGTCTGGAAAACCTGTCCGCGCCGCCGGCCAAGGCGCTGTCGGCGGGGGAGCCGTTGAACCCCGATGTCATCGCCAGGGTCGAACGGGACTGGCACACCACGGTACGCGATGGCTACGGCCAGACCGAGACCGTACTGGTCATCGGCAATACACCGGGGCAGGACACCGCGCCCGGCACGATGGGGCGCGCCCTGCCCGGTTTCGACGTGGTGCTGCGGGATCCCGCGACCGGTGAGATGACCGACGAAGGGGAGATCTGCCTGCGCCTGGACCCCCGTCCTGTGGGCCTGACCACGGGCTACTGGCACGATGAGGCGCGCACCGACGCCGTTTTCGCCGATGATGTTTATCACACAGGTGACGTCGCGGCGCGCGACGAAACCGGCTGTTTCACGTACGTTGGCCGGGCCGACGACGTGTTCAAGGCCAGCGACTACCGGCTCTCGCCCTTCGAATTGGAGTCGGTCCTGATCGAGCACGAGGCGGTACTCGAGGCCGCCGTCGTGCCCTCCCCGGACCCGGTGCGCCTGGCGGTTCCCAAGGCCTATGTCGTCCTGGCTCCGGGGTGGGAGCCGAACGCCGGAACGGCCGAGGACATTCTGCGCTTCTGCCGCGAAGAACTGCCGCCCTACAAGCGAATCCGGCGTCTGGAGTTCACCGAACTGCCCAAGACCATGTCGGGGAAGATCCGCCGCGTCGAACTGCGTGTGCGCGAACGCGAACTGCACGGTGTGGGCGGGGAGATCGAGGATCGGGTGCCGGGTGTGGACCCGGCCGGCACCGCCGGTGCCAGTGGTCCGAGTTGGGGCGATGGAGCCTCGCGCGAATGGTCCGAGGCCGATTTCGCCGAACCGCTCTCTTAAGGTTAGGGGACACTGATCCTGAGGGTGTGTGAGTGGCGCCACCCCGAGATTCACAGGTGATGGTATATGGGCACGGACAGCTGGGGCACTTAGACTGAAGGGCGGTTTTCCGTTCCGAATCCGGCCCCACCACTCACCGGCGGCGCCCTGGGCTTCGGAACCAGTCGTCTGAAACCCCTGGGGGATTCTTGTCTAAACGTTCGTCTGACGCAGCTGCGTCGAGGGGTGCCGCTACGGGCCGCCGTCGTACCTGGATGGGGCGCGTGTTGAACTATCCGCGAGCCGGCAAAAGCGGGTTCACCCGCTGGCTGCCGTCGTTCCGGCTGTGGGTCACCGGCGTCCTGGGCCTCTTCGTCATCGTCGTGGCCGGCTTCGCCATCGGCTACAGCCGCACGCCCATTCCACAGGCGAATGTGTCCGCAACCGGTGCGACGACCAATGTCTACTACGACGACGGCAAGAAGCTGATCGGTCAGCTCAAGATCGAGAACCGGCAGCCGGTCGCACCCGATAAGATCTCACCCACGCTCAAGGCGGCCACCGTTGCAGCGGAGGACCGGTCCTTCTACGAGAACCGCGGGATCAACGTCAAGGGCCTGGGCCGTGCGGTCTGGGGCCTGGTGACCAACGACTACGCCGGCGGCGGTTCCTCGATCACCCAGCAGTACGTCAAGAACTACTATCTGACGAACGACCACTCCATGGTCCGCAAGGCCAAGGAGATGTTCATCGCCCTGAAGATCGACCAGGAACTGGACAAGGACCAGATCCTGGCGAACTACCTCAACACCATCTACCTGGGCCGCGGGGCATACGGGGCCGAGGTCGCCTCCCAGAACTACTTCCACAAGCCCGCCGCTGACCTGGACTACAAGCAGGCCGCGCTATTGGCCGCGATCATCCAGCGTCCGGGGGCCGCGGATCCCGCCGACAATCCGGAGGTCTATCAGGGCCGCTACAACTATGTGATCCAGGGGATGGTCGAACGCGGTAACATCCCGGCGAACCTGGGCAATGACACGACCATGCCCAAGGTCTACTCGCCCAAGAAGGAGAAGGGCTTCGGCGGGCAGACCGGCTATATGCTGCGCGCCGTGGTCAACGAGATGAAGGCCCAGGGCCTGAGCGAGGACCAGATCTACCGTGGCGGCTACAAGATCGTCACGACCTTCAACAAGAAGGACATGGACGCGGCGCTGGACACCGTGCAATCCCTGCCCAAGCCCAAGAAGGGCATGCACATCGGCCTGGTGTCGATCGACCCGAAGACCGGTGGGATCCGTGCGATGTACGGCGGCAAGGACTATCTCAAGCAGCAGTTCAACGATTCTCTGCAGGGCACCGCACAGGCTGGCTCGACGTTCAAGCCCTTCGCCCTGGTCGCCGGGATCGAGGACGGCTACCGCCTGGGTTCGTCCTGGCCCGGCTCACAGATCACGATCCGTTCCGAGGGGAACGCACCGTGGACCGTGCACAACTTCGGCGGGTCCAGCTACGGTACGGTGTCCCTGCTCAAGGCCACGGAATCGTCGGTGAATACCGCATACGGGTACCTGAACAAGAAGGTCGGCCCGGAGAAGACCCAGGAGGCCGCGATCCGCGCCGGTCTGCCGGAGAGCACACAGGGCCTGGACAAGAACCTGTCGAACGTGCTGGGCACCTCCAGCCCGCGCCCGGTGGACATGGCCAATGCCTATGCGACCTTCGCCGCCCAGGGAATCTATCGCAAGGCGCATGTGGTGGAGAAGGCCACGGACGGCGCAGACAAGGTCGTCTACCAGCCCGACACCGAGGGAGAGCGCAAGTTCGACAAGGCGGTGATGGCGGAGACAACCTACGCCCTGCGCCACGTCATCTCCTCCGGCTCAGGCTCCTACGCCTCCAGTCTGGGCCGGCCCGCCGCGGGCAAGACCGGTACCTCGAGTGACAACTATTCGGCCTGGTTCACCGGTTATACGCCGCAGCGCGCCACCGTCGTGTCGATTTCCCGGACCAAGGCGAAGAAGGACAAGGCCTCGGGGGAGATGCGGAACTATGCGGTGCCGATCGGCCCCTGGGGCTCGCGCGGCGAGGTCACCGGCGGTTCGTACCCAGTGCAGGCCTGGACGCACTTCATGCGGCAGTCGCTCGAGGGCACGGATGTGAAGTCCTTCCCCTCGCGGCCCAGCCCCTCGGACCTGCCCAAGCTCAACACCGGTGGGGACGACGACCAATACGGTAGCGGCAACAACGAGTTGCGGGGTAATTCGAACCGGTCGTCGAACTCCAGGTCGCATTCGTCCTCGAACTCCAGGTCCAAGGCCAGGCACACCGAGAAGGCCAAGGACGAATCGGATAAGAAGAAGGACCGGGAGGACTCGAAGGACAAGGGCAAGGACAAGGGGTCCGCGGACGGCAAGGGAAAGTCCGACGGCGATGGGAAGACGGGCATCAAACCGCCGAAGGAACCGAAGCCGAAGCCGGAGCCGGATAAGCCAAAGCCGGACAAGCCGGGGTCGGGGAGCTCCAGCGGGTCGGGCGGCTCGAGTGGTTCGGACGGTTCGAAACCGAAGCCCCCGAAGGAGAATTCGGGTGTCGGTCAGAATAGTGGTTCTCACGATCGAACCCCGAAGGACTGACCGGGAAGCTGATTTCGAGATCGGCACCCGCTGACCTCTACACCTGTTTCCCATCCCATCGAGTGGCCGGGACGCGCCAGGAGACCTCTGGAGATCTCGGCGCGTCCCGGCCACTCAGTGCATTGTGCAGTGCGGTGTCGTGGGTGCGCGGTGCGTTGGCGAGGCCGTGATGCTCCTATAGGTTGTCAAGCCCGGTCGTGATCATGGTGGTGGTGATCGACCATGGCGAGGTGGCCTACGCGGCGAGCAGGTATTCACGGTAGGCGATGACGAAGTCATCGTCTCGGCGTT
>NZ_JANIJX010000022.1 GCF_024580735.1 Brevibacterium moorei
GCTGACGCTCGTACTCGCGAACGAACTCACGGACCTCTTCGACGGTGAATCCCACAACGCTGACCATGCGAGATCACTCTCCTTTGCTTGATCGTGACTGACTCACAACCAGCTTGGCAAAGAGGGGTACTGCAGGTTTGCGCATGTGATGTGGCGGGCAGGCGGCTAGAGCAGTGCGGTCAGATCCGCGTTGCGGTTCCTGATCATCGGCACGTGCTTGAGCAGCCTGCCGACGATCGGGTTCTTGATCATCTTGCGGCGCTGGCCGACGCTCTTGTTCCGCTTGTCCAGTTCCGCCTGAGTCAGCGATACGAAGTTCTTCCGGCCCTGAGTCGCCCCCTCCTTCTGGAAGTTCGCGATCTTGGGCCGCATGACCTTCTCCCAGCCGTCCAGCGCCGCATCCAGGTCGTCGGGGTGCTTGCGCAGGGCCGCGCCCAGCAGATCGGCCCCGCCGATCCCGGAGGTCGCGCCCATCCCCGAGTACAGGGTGGGGCACCAGGCGGAATCGCCCACCAGGACGACGCGGCCGCGGTGCCAGCTGTCCATTTTCACCTGTTCGGTGGTGTCGTAGAGGAACTCATCGGCCCGATCCAGCTGGTCCAGGGCGTACTCCATGTACGTGCCGTACGGCTGATCGCCGAAGACCTCTCTGATGTGCTGTTTGGGATCGAGCTTCCGTTCCGCTCCGGGATCGTCCGAGGCCCAGGTGAACAGCACGGTGGCGGGGTGGTCGGCGAAGGGGAAGACCCAGAACGCCTTGCCCACCTCGGTCAGGATGACGCCCTGATCGGGCTTGAGCCCCGGCGGGTTCTCCGGCAGTTCGAAGGCGCAGATCATGGTGCCGAGTTCGTGCAGATACTTCTGTGCAGGCCCGAAGACCATTTCGCGGACCTGGGAGTGGATGCCGTCGGCTCCCACCAGCAGCTCGTACTCCTCCTGGGTCCTCTCCCCCGTCGTGGAGTCCTCCAGAGTCACGCGCACCCCTGAGGCGTTCTGCCAGATATCGACAGGACGGGTGTTGTAGCGGATCTCCACATCGTCGGGCAGGGCGTCGAAGGTCGCCTGTTCCACATCGCCGCGCAGCATCATCCACGGCCCGAAGTCCGCCGGGGCATCGGCGAACCCCAGGGTGTCGCCGATGATCCCGGTGCGGTCGATCGCGAAGTTCTGCGAGGCCGGGCTGCGCCGGTCGTGCAGACCGGGCAGCGCGCCCAGATGGTCCGCTGCGATCCACCCCAGGCCGAACAGGCCGATGAAGTATCCGCCGCGGCGGCGCGCCGGGGCCTTCTCCACGATCACGGGCTCCCAGCCCGACTGCTTGAGCGCGATCGCCGAGGCGATGCCGCTGATACCCAGCCCCACCACCAGGGCGCGCCTGCCTGTGGCGCTCTGGTTCTTTGCGCTCCGGTTCGCAGTGTCCTGCTGGTTCGTCTGCCCCGCGAGGCCCTTTTCTGTGCTCATGTAAATAAGATACACCCTGCATCTTATTGCGAAGGCGAATTTTCCTGGGAGAATACAGAATGTGAGTGAGCAGAGCAGGGATGCGGGCACGGCACCCCGGACCCGCAGACGCGGCACCGAATTGGAAGACGCGATCCACGAGGCCGTTCTGGCCGAACTGCGCGAGCACGGCTATGCGGGAGTCGGCTTCGCCGGCGTCGCCAAGCGCGCGCGGACCAGCCGGCCCGTCCTGGCCCGGCGGTACGCCTCCCGCGCCCAGATGGTCGCGGCGGCCTTCACCTCGAATTTCGAGCCGCCGGAACCCGGCGGCGCCGGTCCGGCCGCGGCCACTTTGCGAACCGAGCTCATCGACCTCTTCACTGCGATCTCGGCCCCCAGCCGGCGCCTCGGCCCCCAGACCAGCCGGGCACTGCTGGGCGAGGCGGATCAGGAACTGCTGGACGAACTCATGGCCGGGCTGCCGGGCGACGCCGAACTGGCCACCAGGGTCGAATCATTCCTCCGCGACATCACCACGGCCGCCCGCGCGCGCGGCGAACTCGGACCCCGGGACATCCCCGCCCACGTTCTCACCGCACCTTTGGCCGTCCTCAGGTTCGCGGTGCTCGAGCGCGAGGTCGACGATGCGGAACTCGCGCGCATCGTCGACGACATCGCCATCCCCCTGTACCGGGTCACCGCGCAGGGGTAGGT
This sequence comes from Brevibacterium moorei, assembly GCF_024580735.1. Classification (GTDB taxonomy): domain Bacteria; phylum Actinomycetota; class Actinomycetes; order Actinomycetales; family Brevibacteriaceae; genus Brevibacterium; species Brevibacterium moorei. The sequence continues at coordinate 2,155 of NZ_JANIJX010000022.1, forward strand.
CGGGCGGCCGGGGCCGGGGCCGGCTCCAGCGGGGCCGGCCGTGGCTAGGGGCTGGCTGCTCCAGCGGGACCCGGCCCGGTCAGCTCGACCAGCCAATTCAGCCCGACCGGCCGGTCAGCGCCCCCGGCCCGGTCAGCTCACCTCATCAGAGGCGAGAGCCTCGACGGTGGCGGTGCCCCGGCCGGTCAGCAGCTTCGACATGGGGCAGCGCGCATGCGCGGCCGTCACGACCTCGCGCACTTGCTCGGCTGGCAGGCCCGGCACGTGCACGGCGGCGTGGGGCGCGAACCGGAATTCGCCGTCCGCCTCGCCGAACAGCCGGACGGTGACGGTCACTGTGGACGCGTGCAGTGCCGGGTCCAGGCCCCGTTGCGCGAGCACCTTGGCCACGGCGGAGTTCAGGCACGTGCTCCAGGCCATCCCGAGGAACTGCTCGGGGTTGGCCCCGGCCGCACCGGCCTCGGGCTGACCCGTCGGCAGGCGCATCCCGCCGGCAACGTCGACCCAGCCCGAGGTGCCGCCCCGATTGCTCACAACGGTTTCGTACAGGGACGCCGCCGGTTCTCCCGACTCGGCCTGTCCGGCCTGTCCGGCCTGTCCAGTCTGTCCGGCGACCCCGGCCGGCTCGCTCAACGGTTCAAGGTGAGACGTGTCCATGGCCCCAGGCTAATCGGCATGCACGACACACGGGCGCTTTCACAGCTGCGACATAGATTCGCAACAGCCGGCGGCAAGCGGTGGAGCGTTCCATGAACGACATGGGGCAGACGGCCCCGACGCTGCAAGGAGTGCGACCATGACTCTTATACCGGAATACCCGAAATACGCACCCAGGGTCCCTGCGACCGGTCCAACCGCGACCGGTCCGACCACAGCAGGTTCGACCACAGCAGGCTTCCGCCGGGGCTACTGGTGGAAGGCAATGCTGGGCGGTCTGGGTCTGTGGGTGCTGACGGTCATCGTCACGATCCTCACCCGCAATGCCAACCTCGTGCCCACCCTGATCCTGGTGGGCAGTTTCCTCGTGCCGTTCTCGGCCAGTCTGCTGGCCATCGAGAAGACGCGGGGCCGGATCAACCCGACGAGGCTGCTCATGGCCTTCTTCGTCGGTGGCATCTTCGGCGTGCTGGCGGCCTCCATCTTCGAGGCCAAAGTCTCCGGCACTCTGACCTCGCTACTGGCCGCCGGGTTCATCGAAGAAGCGGTCAAGCTGACGGTGCTGGCCTGCGCGGCCCGCCACATCGTGCGCAGGACGCCGGGGCTCGGCGCCTGGCTGGGCGTCGTCGTGGGCGCCGGCTTCGCGGCCTTCGAGTCTGCGGGCTACGCGCTGAACTCCTCGCTGGACGGTGGCGGGATCGATCTGCTGGCACTGTTGGAGACCGAGGCCCTGCGCGGCCTGCTGGCACCGGCCGGCCACATCCTGTGGACCGCGATCGTCGGCGCAGCCCTGTTCGCCGTGCTCGGCCGCCTCGACGCCCGCCGTGCCGCCGCGGCGGGACCCGGGCGGGCCCCGAGTACCGCCCCCATCGCCGCGTGGATCCCGCTGGCGCTGACCTACCTGGGCGTGGCCGTGTTACACGCGGCCTGGGACCTCGCCGGCAATATCGCGGGTTACATCGCGGTGGCGGTCACCGGTGCCGGCCGCTACCAGGCCACCTACGGGTTCACACCCGAAGCCGTAGTCGCCGAGGCGCAGAACCTGGCAAACGGGCTCTACCTGGCCGGCGTGATCGTCGTGACCGTGCTGGGCGTCGTGTGGTTGACGGCCTCGGTGCTTCAGTACGAGGCGACCCAGTCGCGCAACCGGCCCAGGCCCGCGCCAATGTCCTCGGCGCTGATCCCGGAGTAGGCCAGGCGGATGTACTCGCGGTCCTCACCGGGCTGGCGGCGGCCGAAGTGCTCGCGGGTGCAGAAGGACACCCCGGTATTGTGCAGGGCGGCCGTCGCGAACTCGCCCACCGAGCTCGCGCCGACCCGTGCCACCGCGTCCGTCACATCGGGGAACAGGTAGAAGGTCGACTGCGGCACGGCCACGTGCATGCCGGGCACCTGGTTGACCAGGCCGGCTGCCACGTCCCGGCGCTCGCGCAGGATCCCGAGCATATCCGCGACCGAATCCTGCGGCCCGGTCAGCGCGGCCACGCCGGCCCACTGCACATAGTGGTTCGTGCACGATTCGTCGTTCGTGTTCAGGGTGGAGATGACGTCCGCGATCTGCTTGGGCGCCGCTGCGCAGCCCAGCCGAGAGCCCGTCATCGCGTACTTCTTGGAAAAGGTGTAGAGGATGACGGTGCGTTCGGCCATGCCGGGCAGCGAGGCGATCGATTCGGACCGGCCCTCGTAGCGGGTGTCGAAATATGCCTCGTCGGAGAGCACCCACAGGTCGAACTCCTGGGCCAGTTCCGCGAGCGCGCGGCGCTCTTCCGGGGTCGATTCCGCGGAGATCGGGTTCTGCAGGTCGTTGTAGATGATGGCCACCGTGTTATCGGTGATGAGCGAGCGGATCTGGTCGAGGTCCAGTGCGAAGCCGTCCGGGGTCGATTCGTAGCGGTAGGGCACCGCGGTGCCGCCCAGGTATTCGATCTGCGATTCGTAGATCGGGAAGCCGGGATTGGGGTAGAGGACCTCCTGGCCCGGGTTCATCACGGACTGCAGGAACTTCGTGATGACGGGCTTGCCGCCGGTGGTCACCACGATGTTCTCGGCGTTCAGGTCCATCCCGCGGGCGGTGCCGATGTCGGCGGCCAGGGCCTCGCGCAGTTCGGGAATGCCCGCGCCGGGGCAGTAGCCGGTGTGGCCGTCGGCGATCGCCCTGTCCAGGGCCTCGACGATGTGGCCGGCGGTCGGGATGTCGATATCGCCCAGGTGGAAGGGGTAGACGGTATTGCCGCGGGCCTTCCAGTCCGCGGCGGCCTGGGCCACCGAGAACGAGGTCTCCGTGCCCAGTCGGGTCAGGCGCTGTGCGAGTTCCATGGTTGGCTCCCCTTCGTCGGTCCGGATACGGTGGCCGAGGCCGGGGCGGACCACCGTGTCGCTGTCGCCTCCCAGCTTAGCGAGCCACTCAACCCCTCAAACACCAGATAAGCGCGGGAACGACCTGTTACAGCAGGTCGTTCCCGCGCTTATCTGGTGTTCATGCGCGTGCGCACATGATCTGGCGGTGAGTCCGGGATTCGAACCCGGGGAAGGGGTTGCCTTCAACGGTTTTCAAGACCGTCACATTCGGCCGCTCTGTCAACTCACCATGCCCGACCATTCTTCCATATCCCCGGCACCGGACAAATTCACCCGACCCGGTCCCGCCCGGGGACGCGCCGCTCCACCATCGAAGCCGCGCGCCCACTCAGCCCTCCGTGTACAGTTTCCGCAGATCCCGCAGGCGATACACGATCACCTGGGGGTCGGACTTCGCATCCGCTTCGAACCGGACCCGCACGACATCCGATTGGGGGCCCCGCTCCGCCCGACCCTTCACCGGCCCGTGTTCGACCTGCAGGAACGACAACTCGGCCTTGGTCCCCAGATCCTTCCGGGCCCGCTCGACAACCTCTCCGACGTCGAGGTCCCCCGCCGTCCGGACATCGTCGAGCGGGTCGCGCTCGACCTGTGTCGCCTCCGTATAGGCCGGCGCCCGGCCGGGGCGGAATTCCACCTGGCGGTCCCCCGGCAACCCGCCGCTGGGACCCGTGACCAGTTCCGTGGATTCCGGGGACGCGGTAATCGCGAGGATCCGACCGAGCTTCTGCTGCCCGGCGAAATCCACGACCCGGCGCATGGTCGTCGCATCCAGGGTGCGCACATCGGTGAAGTCCCCGGCCAGGTGCGGCAAGTCCTTTGGCGCGGGCTCGTTCCGTCCCGCCTGCGTGATCTGGTGCGTCTGCTGTTCGGGCTCGGGCGGGTCGACCGGCCGGGCTGCGTACACCCCCGCCACCGAGCCGAGCACCAGCAGGACGGCGCCGCCGATGAACGGCCCGCTATTGGCAAAGCGCACCCACCGGGCCCACAGTCCCCGGCCGGCCCGCGATTCGTCGCTCACAGGAACCTCGCCTCCAACAACTGCGATCCGTCGGTGTTCCAGACCAACATGCCGCCGGCCGGTCCCTGCGGGTCGGACCCTGGGGTGCGGCGCAGTTCCACCTGGATCCGGACCTCGTCGGCCGAACCGCCCACCGGTCTGCCCGCTGCGGGGTCCTTCACCAGGGTCAGGCTCGACACCTGCAGGCCTTCCGTCGACCTGTCCGTGTGTCGGCCCAGGACCTCCGAGGCCCGGCTCACCGCCGCGAATACGGTCTGTGCGCTCATATCCCCGGTGTCGAATCCGGGGCGCTTGCCCTCGGGCAGCCAGGGCAGCGGAGCGGCCGGATCGACCTCGTGCAGTTCCTCGTCGAAACCGACGGGATCGAAATCGGACCCACCCGAACCGGCCCCGCCGGCGCCCGAGTCGCCGGCACCGGAATCGGACCCGCGGGCGACCATGGCCTCGGCCGAGGCGTCCGTGACGACCACCCGCCCCACCGACCTCCCATCCAGGGCGGTGAGCAGACCGTGCAGGTATCCATATGACAGGAAGCCATCGGCCAGCGCGCCGCGCGCAGCGGCCCGCCCGGCTTCACCGTCCGGAGCCTCGCCGGCCTCGGCCGCGGGATCGTCCTGGGTCCCGGTCACCAACGTCATCCCGATCCCACCAGCCGCGAATCCCGCCACCAGACAGGCGACCATAGCGCCGGCGACCGCCAGGCGGTGCCGCAGCGGCCTGCGCTCCGGCGCGCCGCTGTCCGATGCACCGCCGTCCGGGGCGCTGCGATCGTCTTCCGGACTCGATGCCCGCCGGCGCCCCTCGGGTACGAAGCGCGGCGCGGCGCCGTGCTTGCCCGCCCACGGAGGCTCGACCTCGGCCGACTTCCCGTCTGACCCGGGAGTCCCATCCGACATAGGAGTCCCGTCTGATCTGGCCGCGTTGCCCGGGGTCGGCATGCCCTCGGGCAGCGGAATCCCCTGCCGCGGCAGATCCGCGATCAACTCCTCGAGCCGGGCCAGGCTCCGTGCCCCGTCCACCGCGCGGATCCGCTCGGCGAAGGTGTCATCGTCCAGCCGCCCATCCGCATAGGCTTCGGTGATCGCCTGGCGATATGACTCGCGCTGCAGGAATGACGGCCGGTGACCCGCCTGTGGATTCCGCGTCATCGATTCCCTTCAATCGTCCGTGTACAGTTTCTTGCCCTTGAGGTCGTAGGCGATGGTCGAGGGCTCCCCCGAACCGCTCGGCTCGAACTCCACCTCGATCCGGTCGCCCATCTTCCGATAGTCCTTGTCGAGGTTGCTGTACGAGATGTCGATGCTGCGCATCTCCCCGTCCTGCCCCAGATCCGCCCTGGCCCGCTCCATGATCTGCTGCAGGTCGATCCGCTTGAGGGCCGCCTGATCGTGCAGCGGCTCGAACCGCACGTCCTTGCGGGCCTGCGAGCGCGGGGCCTCCCCCGCGCGGAACACCAGATAGGTCGAGCCCTTCCCCTTGCCCTGCACGTCCACCGTCGTGTAGTCGTCATAGGCCTGCAGGCTCGTCACCGTGCCCTTGGGGCCCTTGTCCGCCACGTAGTCGAGCACCCGGGCGACCGTGTCGGGGGTCAGGGCGGGGACATTGGCGAAGTCCTGCCCGACGACCGGCAGATCGTCCGGGGCCGGCTGTTGCCGACCGGCCTCGGTGCTCATGTCCCTGCCGGTAGCCGAGTCCTGATTCGCCGCGGCGGAGGCAATCATGTGCACTCCGGTGTAGCCACCGGCGCCGATGGCGACCGTCACCACTAGCACCACCAGGCGGCCGAGGAGTTTGCGGACGTGGGTGCCAGGCGGCGCCTGGGCCGCGGTGTCACGCCGCGCCCCGCGGGAGGCCTCCCGCCGACGCCGTTTGGCGGCCTTCTTCTTCGCCCTCCGGCGGCTCGCGGCCGTATCCGCAGCGGCCCCATCAGCGGTTCCGCCCGCCGAGGCCGGGCGCAGTGCGCGGGGATCGTAGGGCAGGTCGGTGAACAGCTTGTCGAGGGCGTCGAAGCTCTGGGCGGATTCCGCAGCGGCCAGGCGTTCCTCGTAGAGTCCCTGGGTCAGGCGCCCGTCGACCAGGGATTCTTGCAGCGCCGCGATATAGGGGGCGCGTTCGGCGTGTGATGGCCTCATCGGCGGGCCTCCAACAGGTGTTTCCCATCGCCGGACCAGCGCAGATTGGCGTACTGGCCCGATGTTCCGCGCGGGTTGACGGTCACGCTGATCGTCAGGGCCCCGGCCCGCTGCCCGGCGAACGGGGTGCCGGCCAGCCGGTCGATCCGCACCGCGTTGACTTCCAGGCCCTCCTCACCGTCGAGGCCGGTGCGGGCGTGTGCGACCCCCGGCGCCGCCAGGATTGCCGCGTAGACCGCTGCGGGGTCGACTTCCTCCACGGTGAACAGCCCGGCGCTGCCCTTGGCCGGTGAGTAGTCCTCTTCGCTCTCGACTTCTTCCTGCTCACCGGCGTCGTCCAGGGAGATGGTCTGCAGTTTGCGTTTGTCGGCGCTGAGCAGCTCCGCACCCGCCGAATAGGGGTTGAATCTGAGGCTCTCGGCCTTGCGTGAGTTCAGGTTCTCCACGATCCGGGCGATGTATCCGTAGGACATGCGGCCACGGCTGACCGCCACTGGCAGCTCGGCGCCGCCTGCCGCCTGGACCGAATCCGGTGTTCCGGCGCCGGGGCCCGGCGGTCCCACCAGTTCCCGGCCCAGGCCCGCCCCGATGATGAGTCCGACGATGATGGTGCCGGTCATCAACAGCTTGCCGCGTTTGAGTCGGGCTGCCCTGGCCTTGGCGCCCTGGTCGGTGTGGCGTCCGTTCGGTTGCCCCGGTTGGCTGGAACCGCTGGATCCGCGAGAGCGGGAACCGCCGGTACGGCCTCGGGAACCCGCCGACCGGGCGGCGGGTGCGGCCGGCACCTCGATGTCGGCGCGCGGCACGTCGACGACCAGGTCCTCGAGATCGGCCAGGGATTCGGCCATGGCCAACAGGTTCAGCCGGTCCTCGAAGTCCGTGTCGTCCAGCCGGCCCGCCGCGTAGGCCTGTGCCAGGGCATCGCGGTAGGCCTCGCGCTGGGCGTAGGAGGGCCGGTGGCTGCTGACCGGCCCGGTCGTGGCGTTCCCTGGTCGGGGCGCGGTGTTCATCTGCCCCGCCTCACCCCTGGAGGACTTGGGCCAGGGCGATGAGCGGAACGGACAGGTAGGGCGGACGATTGCGCAGTTCGGTCACGACTTCGACGAGCAGGCGGTCGATGAGCACGGCGCGCAGGGTCGGATCGTCGTAGCCCAGGCCGGCGCCCACAACGTGCGAATAACCGGAGAGCAGGGCGTTCTGCGCCTGCGAGGACCACAGGTGTTCGGGGGATTCGAGGACCTCCTCGACCTCCTTGCGCGATTGTTTCAAGCCCCGCAGGCTCAGACCGGTGGGCAGCGCGCCCTGTTCCAGGCGCCCGGTGCGGTTCAGCCGCGCATAGCCGGCCGCGTAGTCGATGCTGCGCAGCAGGCCGACCAAATCGACCGAGGCCGGTTGGAGCTTCTCACTGCCCTTGGCCGGGAAGCTGCCGACGGTGAACCCTGTGGTCCGGCCGCTGGATACCTGGTTCAGCGTCAGCGCGCCGTGGATCCGCTGCAGCGGGCCCACGGACGACACCGAGTCCAGCTGCTTCTTGTGCGTGCGCAGGGCCCGGCCCAGGTCGCCCAGGGCCAGGGGTGCGCGCGCCAGCGCCCAGTCGATCCGGTCCTTCCACTTCGACACGAGTTCCAGGGTCGGTTCGCCCTCGCTCTTGAGCACGTCGAATTCGTGTGCCAGGTCCAGGTGCAGGGCGCCCACCCTGCGGCCCAGGGCGGTGGCCTGCCGATTCCAGCTGCCGATCGCCCCCGAGTCGACCCGGCTCGCCACGTCCACGGCCTCGCGCCAGGCCGGCCGGGCCCCGCGTTCGGTGGCGGTGAGCATGGCCAGCGGGGCCGATTCGGTGCGCAGGTCCTCGCCGTCGAACCAGCGGCCCGACAACCAGCCGAGCACCGGGCTGACCGCCTCGCAACCGCGCCGTGTCAGGATCAACGGCACCTGGACATTGCCCCCCAGACCCTCGTCTAGCGCACGGTAGAAGGTCAGGATGGCCGGCTGGGCGGGGTCGGCGATGACCACCGAGGTCTCATAGGGCTGGGCGTCCAGGGGTGAGAGCTGCACCGTCTGGGCATCGGCCATGATCTGTGCGGCGCTGCGCCCCGCGCCCGCCGCGGCCCCCGCCAGTCCCTGACCGCCGGTGGTCGCGGGATCGGGGAGCACGGAGTCGGCCGGGTCGTCTGCCAGGTCTGCGCGCAGGGCGGTGGGGATGGGCACCTCGGAGGAGATGGCATCGGCGTCCGCTGCGCTTGTGGACGGATCGGCGGAGTCGGCCGGCGCCAGCGCGCCCGCATCCCACTGTCCGGGGGCCGCCGCGGCGTCGGGGCCGCCGGCGGCCCCGGCCAATGCCGCGGGCGCCGGGGCGTGTGCCGTACCGGATGCCTGCGCATCGATGGATTCCCCGGTGGAAGCGGAACCCGCAGGGGACGAGGTGGGCAGCATCGCGGCCTGTTGCTGGGCGACCAGCAGGGCGCCTCGGCGCACGGGCTGGGCCAGCACCTGGCCGTCGTCCCATTTGCGTCCCGTGTGCAGGGAGGCCGCGACGGCCTGGACGAACACCGGGTCCGCGGTTCCGTCGTAGACCCACACATGGCCCAGCACCAGGTCCTCGACACGGCCCAGCAGGTGGGGGCGCAGCGGGAAGTTCTCCGTGGTGTGCAGGGTCAGTGGCAGGCTCAGCCGGCGGGTCGCAGGTCCCTGCGGCGCTCCCAACAGTGTGCGCCCCGTGGTCTCCAAGGACACGGAGACGATGACCTGCAGGCCCTGGATGATCTGGTCTTCGACTTCGAATTCGAACAGCCGGGTGGTCGACATGGGGGTGACATCGGGGTCGCTGCCCAGGCCCCGCGGCAGAGGGAACCAGTCCTGGCGTGGCAGCCAGGACGACAGAAGGCGTTCGAGATCACTGCTGATTGCCACTGTGTATCCCCCGGATCGGAAAGCTCGCGATGCTGTTCAAGTTGCTGTTCGCACTGTACGTGCTGTTGGGCGCAGTCGCCCCTCCCAGGTTAACGAACCGGCGGCGGATATGTGGGATATGGCCTGCGGGGACATCGCTGGGGAACCGGGCGCCGGTACTTCAGTCTCCGGAAGATTACCGGAAATCTCATATTCCGATACTCAACCTCCAGGAATATGGACAGCCGTGGGTGCGGGAGCACAATGGGGAACGTGTTGGTAGAAGGACAGAAGAAACAGACGCCCCCCACCGCCATCGACGTCGAGGCCGCCGCTGAGCGAATTAGCAGCTCTGTGATCACCTCTCCCCTGCACATTTCCGAGCGGCTCTCGGCCGCGACGGGCGCCACCGTCTACCTCAAGCGCGAGGACCTGCAGACGGTGCGCAGCTACAAGATCCGCGGCGCCTTCAACTTCATGTTGCAGCTCAACGCCGCCCAGCGCGCCTGCGGGGTCGTGTGCGCATCGGCCGGCAATCACGCGCAGGGCTTCGCCCGGGCCTGCGCCGATCTGGGCATTCAGGGGACCATCTTCGTCCCCAAGACCACGCCGCGGCAGAAGATCGACCGGATCCGTCATTTCGGCGGGCCTTCCGTGGACGTCGTGATCGACGGATCCACCTATGACGACGCATCCGATCTGGCGCACAAGCACGCCGACCTGACCGGGGCACTGCTGATCTCGGCCTTCGACGACCCCCGGACGATCGCGGGCCAGGGCACTATCGCCACGGAGATCCACTCCCAGCTCGACCTCGATCCCGACGTCATCGTGGTGCCCGTGGGCGGCGGCGGGGTGGTCGCCGGGATCGCGACCTATGCCGCCGAGAACATGCCAGGCACCCGCGTGGTGGGAGTCGAACCGGCGGGTGCGGCCTCGATGACGGCGGCCCTGGCATCCGGGCGGCCCGTGGCCCTGGACTCGATCGACAGCTTCGCCGACGGCACCGCGGTCCGGCGCGCAGGCGATGTCACCTTCGAGATCATCAGCCGGCTGCGCGTGCCCATGCACTTGGTCGAGGAGGGCCGCGACGCCCACGAGATGCTGGACCTGTACCAGGTCGATGGCATCATCGCCGAACCGTCCGGCGCCCTGGCATCGGCCGCGATCGGACCGGTGGGTTCCGGCACCCCGGTCGAGGTCGAACCCGGGACGACGGTGGTGTGCCTGGTCTCCGGCGGCAACAACGACATCTCGCGCTACTCCGAAGTGATCGAACGGGCGCTGGTGTGGGAGGGACTCAAGCACTACTTCATCGTGAACTTCCCGCAGGAGCCCGGTGCCCTGCGCCGGTTCCTCAACGATGTGCTGGGGCCCGATGACGACATCGCGCTGTTCGAGTACATGAAGCGCTCCGACCGGGAGACCGGCCCGGCGTTCGTGGGCATCACCCTGGGGGCGGCCTCGGACCTGCCGGGGCTGCTGCAGCGGATGGACGCCTCACCCCTAGAGATCGAACAGGTGGGGCAGGACTCCCCGCTGTTCCGGATGTTCGTCTAACTGTCGGAAACGTTCTCCAAAGCGATCCCTGCATTCCAAAGCGCATCTTCGCTTTGGAATGCAAGGATCGCTTTGTTCGTCGCCCGCTACCGCTGCGGGGCGACCAGTAGTGGCTGTTCCACCGTGGCGGCCAGGCCCTGTTCGTCGTAGATCCGGCCCGTGGTCAGGCCCGTACTGGAGTCGCTGATGAAAGTCTGCGCGCTCAGGTTGAGCCACGGCCCGCGGGCCGGGCGCAGCACCGTCAGCGTCATGGTGGGCGGGATGAACATCCACTTCGTGAAGTCCAGCGCACCGGAGACGCCATTGGCCGAGTCGGCGACGATGGCCATCCGCTGCACCGGGCCGGTCTCCTCTCCGGCCACCAGCGGGATCCGCTGCCGGGTCCAGACATTGGACTGGCCCGGTTCGCCGGCCGGCGGCGGAGTCCCGAAATCCCCGTCGACGTGGCGCCATTCGATCGAGTTCCCGTAGCCCCAGTCCTCGCCGATTCCGGGGAAATAGGACTGCGGCTGGGGGCCGATGGCCGGTGGGACATCGCGGCCGGTATCCGTGGACAGATCCGGGGCCGAGGTCGCACCGGGCTCCCAGCGCTTGCGCCACACCGTGGCACTGGCCGCCAGTCGGTCGTCCACGTACATCTGGGCCGTGGACATCTCGATGCGCTTGCCGGGGCGCACGATCTGGGCCTCGGTGCGGATGAGCCCCTGCGGCATGGGGCCGAGCATGTCGATGGTCAGCCGCGCGATCGGCATGTCCGGATCCGGGCGCAGGGCCTCCACCGCGCGGGCCAACAGGCCGGCCGGCGGCCCCCCGTGCTGAGCGCGCGCATCCCAGGGGCTGGTGGTGGCGCGCGTCGATTCGAAGTGTGCGATGGCCCGGCCCGCGGCGTCGGGGCCGACGGGCGTGTCATCTGTGGGGAGGTAATAGGCCGGGGGAAGTTGCGCCATGAGGTGCGGCGGCAGGTCTGCGGGGAGCATCTCCGCGGGATCGGAGGGCCGCATACCGGGCTCGGTCGGGTTCGTCATTGAAACCTCTCTACTGAACAAACGTTAAGTCAGATCGCCCTCCCCACATTAGCAGTCACTTTGGTCCGATCTCCCCTGATCGGCAGTCACTTTGGTCTGGAAAAACGGCGAATTCTCGGACCAAAGTGACTGTGAATCGAGTGAACTAGTCGCCAGGGCTGGGTGTGAGTATGTCGTGAGTAGGATGGCCGCATGACTCAGAGCACCCCACTGAAACCCGTCACACTCACCGGACGGCTGGTTCGGCTGGAACCCCTGTCGCACGAGCACCACGACGAGCTGTGCGAAGCGGTGCGCGATGGTGAGCTGTGGAGGCTCTGGTACACCACCGTTCCCACCCCGGACGGCATGGCGGCGGAGATCGACCGACGGCTCGGACTTCAGGAGGCCGGGAGCATGTTGCCCTTCGCCACCCGCCGCCTGGCAGACGACCGCGTGATCGGCATGACCTCCTACATGAACATCGACCCCACGATCCCGCGCGTGGAGATCGGGTCCACGTGGAACTCGGCCTCCGCTCAGGGCACGGGGACCAACGCCGACTCGAAACTGGCATTGCTCGGCTACGCCTTCGACACCTTGGGGTGTCCGGCCGTCGAGCTGCGCACGGCCTGGATCAATACCCAGTCGCGGCGGGCCATCGAACGTCTGGGCGCCAAACTGGACGGCGTGCTGCGGCGCCACTCCTACACCCGGGACGGCTCACTACGGGACACCTGCGTCTACTCGATCACGGCGGACGAATGGCCCCAGGTACGTTCCATGCTCCGCTTCCGGCTGGGCGAGGATGTGGTGGCCTGACCTTCGGCAGTCACTTTGGTCCGAAAAAACGGCGGCGAACTCTCGGACCAAAATGACTGCCAATCGAGGGGAGAACCGACCAAAGTGACTGCTGATCTGAGTGAGCTGAGACGCCGCCCGGGACGCCCCGCTACCCTGGGGGCATGCGTGCAATCGAGATCAGTGAACCGGGCGGACCGGAGCAGCTCCGCCTGACCGACCGTCCGAAACCCGTGCCCGGCCCCGGCGAGGTCCTGGTGCGCGTGGCCGCCGCGGGCGTCAACCGCGCGGACGTACTGCAGCGTCAGGGCTTCTACAATCCCCCACCCGGAGCCACCGACATCCCCGGCCTGGAGGTCGCCGGCACCGTCGAGGCGCTGGGTACGCCTGCGCCCGTCCCTGCCGCAACACCCGTGTCAACCGGCACCACCCCAGCCGATGCCCCGGAATACGCTCCCGCCCTCGGCGATCGGGTCGCGGCCCTGCTGTCCGGCGGTGGCTATGCGGAGTATGTGACGGTGCCGGCCGGCCAGCTGATCCCGCTGCCCGATGACATGTCCTTCACTGACGCCGCCGCCCTGCCCGAGGTCCTGTCCACCGTCTACTCCAATGTCTTCGCGGGTCCCGAACCCGGTTCGGGCGCCCATCTGGCGGCGGGCCAGTGGCTGCTGGTCCACGGCGGCGGCTCCGGAATCGGCACCTGTGCGATCCAGATGGCCCGGGTCTTCGGTGCCAAGGTCGCCGTCACCGTGGGCAGCGCCCGCAAGGCCGAGTTCTGCCGCGAGCTGGGCGCCGACGCTGTCATCGACTACAAGACCGAGGACTTCGTGACACGCATCAAGGAGGTCACCGCGGCGGCCTCCCCGACCGATGCCTTCGGCGAGCCCCGCAAGCCCGGGGCCGATGTCATCTTCGACGTGATCGGCGCGAAGTATCTGGAGCGCAATATCCGGGCACTGACCACTGGCGGGCGCCTGAGCATCATCGGCCTGCAGGGCGGGGTCAAGGCTGAGATCAACCTCAACGCCCTGATGACCGGGCGCAAATCCGTGATGGGCACGACCCTGCGCGCCCGCCCGGCCGGCCAGAAGGCCGCGATCGTCTCCGAGGTCCGTCGCCGGGTCTGGCCGCAGGTGCTCGCCGGGGCGATCCGGCCCATCGTCCACCGGGTCCTCCCCCTGGGCGAGGCCGGCGCCGCTCAGACCCTGCTGGAGGACGGGACCAGCATCGGCAAGGTCGTGCTCGACGTCGCGGACGCTCACGCCTGATGGGCCTGCTCGACAGATTCCGCAAGCCGAAGGCCCCCACCGCCGACGACCTCTACGGCACCGGCCTGTGGCGTCAGCACCGCGACCGCTTCAACCGTGCGGTGGACCGCTTCTACGACACCGCCCTCGCCGTCCACCGGGAGCACCCGGCGGAGTCGGACGGGACCGGACCGGCCGCGACTCAGGGAAGCGCACACGGACAAGCCACGGCCACAGCAGGCACCTCGGCCCCGGAACCCCCGGCGGAGACCCTGGCACAACTCACCCATACCCTGGGCGAAGCGAGCGCCGCAGTCGATGCCGTCGCGCAGGCAGCGCAGGAGTCCTTCCCGATCGATGGCATGGTCCTGCCCGCGCCCGCCCGCGCCCGGGTGGGCCGCCTGCCGGAGCTGCTCTCGCGCGCTGCCGCCAAGGTCGCCGAGGCCGCCCAGGCCGCCGCTATGAGCCGGGTGGCGCTGCGCACCGGCGGCGATGGGCTCGAGGCCGCGGCGGCAGCGCACCGCTACGTCGCCGATGCCGCAGAACTCGTCGGGCAGTGCTCGGCGATCGCCTCCGGGTGGGGCGAGAACTCCGAACCGTTAAACTCATAGGGTGAATGACCTCAGCGGGATCCGCCTGATCGCAACAGACCTCGACGGTACCCTGCTGCGCCACGGCCAACCGATCGCCCCGGCCACGGTGGCCGCCGTCCGCGCAGCCCTGGATGCCGGGATCGCCGTCCTGCCTGTGACCGGCCGGCCCCTGCACTGGCTGGACATCCTGCGCACCGACCTGCCCGAACTCGACCGCGTGATCGCGGCCAACGGCACCGTGGTCTACGACCTCCACCAAGAGCAGGTGCTGTGGAAGTCCACGATCACACCCGCCCTGACCGGCGCATTCGCCCGGCTTCTGGACGAACGGGTCCCCGACGCGGTCCTGGCCTTCGAAACCCTGGCGGGTTCCGTGGTCGAGCCCTCTTTCAAGGGCCGCACGCCCCGCAACGCCTCCGTCGTCACCCGTGCCGAGGTCGTGTCCGGCGACACCACACCGGAATCCCTGGCCGATGTCATCAAAATCCTGGTACGGATCCCCGGCAACACCGACTCCGCGAAGCTGCAGGACGCCATCGCCCCGCTGACCCGGCTGGATTCCGGCGCCCTGCACGGAACCTATTCCGATCCGCACAACGGGCTGCTCGAGCTGTCCCCCGCGGGAGTCACGAAGGCCCATACGCTGGAGCTCTACACCAGGTCCCTCCAGCTCACCCCGGAACAGGTCGTGGCCTTCGGCGATATGCCCAATGACATCGAGATGCTGCGCTGGGCCGGCACCAGCTTCGCCATGACCGGCGGCCACCCGGATGCGCTGGCCGCGGCGACCGGCGCTTGCCCGGAACTGGACGCGGGCGGCGTGGCCGAACCGATTCGGCGTATCCTTTCAGCGCAGGCCACCCGGTAACCCCGCTGCGGACGCGCCTGCAAACATCGACCCTATCCGGACCACGGACACGATCCACAGACAAGGAGCCCCCACACTCATGATCGACGGCAAGTACACGCTGACCGCTGACACCCCGATGGGACCCAAGCGCGGAGTCCTGACGCTGACCAGTGAGGGCACAGAGCTCAGCGGCGAGCTCACCTTCAGCAACAAGTCGGGCAAGTCCATGGATCTGCCCTTCACCGGCGGGCGCTTCGACGGGGACGACTTCTCGATCTCCGGCAAGCAGAAGGTCGTCGTGTTCTCATTGGAGTACGAGATCACCGGCCGGGTCGAGGGCGATGTGCTCAGCGCATCGGCGAAGACCTCCATGGGGCAGATGAAGATCTCCGGCACCCGGATCTGAACCGGAGGCCGGAGGTCGCTCCGGCCCTGATCACCCCAGGAAGCTCCGCAGGCCGGCGACCAGGCCGTGTTCCTCCACCGGGGGCGCGACGAAATCGGCCAGTTCCTTCAACTCGTCGCGGGCCTGGCCCATGACGATCGCATGGCCGGCCCAGTCGAGCATCTCGGCGTCGTTCGAACCGTCGCCCGCGGCCACGGTGTGTGCCCGGTCCACGCCGAGCAGGTCAGCGACCCGTTGCAGGGCCGAGGCCTTGGAGATCCCCTCCGGCGAGATGTCCAGCCAGTTGCTCCAGCCCACCGAATACGTCACCCCGTGCAGGCCGATCCGCTTGACCGCCTCCGCGAACTCCGGCTGGCTCCCGCCCAGTTCCCGCATCACGATGCGGGTGGCCTTCTTCGCTTTGAGCTCCTCGAAGGACACCACGTTGTAGTCGCCCCCGGCGGTCAGGTCGCCGCGTGGGAAGTCCTCGGACGCCCAGCGCACCAGGTTCTCGTCCTCGACCATGTACAGGGCCGTCGGCATGACGGATTCCATCTGCTCCAGAGCGCTGGCCGGGTCGAAGGTCTCCACGTGCACGGGCTTCCAGCCCAACTCCGTGGCCGGGTCCAATTCCATGATGACCGCGCCGTTGGAGCTGATGACGTAGCCGCGCGTCTGTTCCAGACGGTTGGCCACCTCCAGAGCGCCAACGGGCGCCCGCCCCGTCGCGATCACCACGTGCTGCCCGGCGTCGGCCAGGCCCATCAGATAGTCGCGGACCTCTTCGTGCAGAACGCCGTCGTAGTCGACGACGGTCCCGTCGAGGTCCAGGCCGATCAGGTATCGGGCGGTTGCATCAGCGGCCTGGGCCGCGGCCGTGCTCGTCGTGGTCATGGAACCTCCGGTTTCGTTCATGGCATGGGGTACCGACGCCGAGGCCGTGGCCGGCATTCCGGCCACGGTCCGGAACCGGTTCGGTTCAGTAGCGCGGACCCTCCGGGCCATAGGCGGTCATCCCGCCCAGGTACGGCTGCAGGGCCGCGGGAATGCGGACGGAGCCGTCGGCCTGCTGGTGGTTCTCCAGGATCGCAACCAGCCAGCGGGTGTTGGCCATTGTGCCGTTGAGCGTGGCGACCGGGGTCGTGCGGCCTTCGGCATCGCGTTCGCGAATGTGCAGGCGTCGGGCCTGGAAGGTGGTGCAGTTCGAGGTCGAGGTCAGTTCGCGGTAGGTGTCCTGTGTGGGGACCCAGGCCTCGCAGTCGAACTTGCGGGCCGCGGAATCGCCCAGATCGCCGGCGGCGATGTCGAGCACCCGGTAGGGCAGCTCGCACTTGTTGAGCATTTCCTCCTGCAGGCCGAGCATGCGCGCGTGTTCGGCCTCCGCCTGGTCCTGGTGGACATAGGCGAACATCTCCACCTTCTGGAACTGGTGGACGCGGATGATGCCACGGGTGTCCTTGCCGTAGGAACCGGCCTCGCGGCGGTAGCAGCTGGACCAGCCTCCCATCCGGATGGGGCCGCCGGACAGGTCGATGATCTCGTCCTTGTAGTAGCCGGCCAGGGCTACTTCGGAGGTGCCGACCAGGTACAGGTCGTCGGCCTCCAGACGGTAGATCTCATCCGCGTGTTCGCCCATGAACCCGGTACCGGCCATGATCTCCGGCTTGACCAGGGTGGGGGTGATGACGGGAGTGAAGCCCGCCTTCTGGGCCACGTCCCAGGCCATGGTCAGCAGTGCCAGTTCGAGCCGTGCACCGAAACCGGTCAGATAGTGGAAGCGGGCGCCGGATACCTTGGCGCCGCGCTGGGTGTCGATCGCGTGCAGGCGTTCGCCGATCTCCAGGTGGTCGGCCGGAGTGAAGCCCTCGGCTGCGAAGTCACGCGGGGTGCCCTCCAGCCGCAGGGTCACCGACATCTCCTCACCGCCGGAGGGGACTCCGTCGACGATCAGGTTGGGCAGCTTGGCGATGAGCGCGTCGAAGGTGTTGGCGGCATCGTCGGAATCCGCCTGCAGGGCCTTGACCCGGTCGGACAGGCCCTTGGCTTCCTTGACCAGTTCGGCCTTCTTCGCCTTGTCCTTCTCCTGGGCGACCGTCTTGCCGAAGGCCTTCTGTCCGGCACGGGCCGCTTCGAATTCGGTCAGGGTCGCACGCTTGGCCGAATCGGCCGCGAGGATCTGATCGACCAGCGATTCGTCTGCCCCGCGGGCACGCTGGCTGGCCTTGAACTTGTCCGGGAACTCACGCAACTGCTGTAGATCGATCACATATACAGAGTAGCCGGTGGCTCCGACACATGGGGACTCCGGATCCTGGGGCCCGAGGCCACCACCAATCAGCAACTTGATAGAGCGAACTCAGTTGACACACAGGTTCGTATGAGGCAAACTTGAAGGCCAATGTGGGGCGGGTCAACCGTTCCGCGCTGTTTTGAAGGAAGTCACCTGGCATGAAGAACCTGATCCTCGCTCCCGCAGCAGTTCTCGCGGCCGGCGCCATCGCCCTTTCCGGCACCTCCGCCTTCGCTGCGACGGGTGCATCCTTCTCCGGCACGGATAAGACACATGGCCAGCCCAGGGCACAGGATGAAACGGAATCCGCCGCGCCCCAGGCCAAGGCCATTCTGAGCATCACCCCGCAGTCGATCAAGGCCAGCGAACTGACCACCGACAAGGGTGTGAGCATCCAGGTCAGCGGCCTGCCCGCCGGCGTCACCAAGGTGAACTTCAAGGTCACGCAGAAGGTCGGCGACAAGGATATCGAGCCCTACGAGACCAGCACCGGGGTCGAGGACGGCAAGGCCGGCTTCGACCTAGTCAAGGGCGACGCCTCGGCGGACTCGGATGACTACGTCGGTTCCTACACCGTCACCGCCACCTATGAGGGAGCCTTGCAGACCCTGAGCGGCTCGTTCAAGATCACCACGGACAACGGCGACACGGACCCCAGCGCCTCGGCGACGGCCACCGAAACGGAGACGGCTACGGAGACTCCTTCGGACACCGCCTCCCCGACGGACACTGCGACCCCCACGGACTCGGCGACACCCTCGCAGACCGCCACCGGGACCCCCACGCAGACGGCGACGGCCACCCCCACGGAAACCACGCAGGCCCCCGTGAAAGTCGCCAAGCTGGGAGTCGAGCCCAAGAAGATCTCCGCGAAGAACTTCGTCAACGAGAAGAAGGGCGTCCACCTGTCGGTCACGAACCTGAAGCCGGGCACCGACGTGAAGTTCACGGTCACTCCCAAGGGCGGCAGCGTCACCGGCCTGGACCGCACAGTGGCCGCCGATGAGAACGGCACGGCCCGCTGGGTCGTCTACGGTGTCAGCGCAAGCAACCCCAGCGCCTATGTCGGCGAATACACCGTCAAGGCCGTCCCCGAACACGGCAAGGCACTGAAATCCGGCTTCACCGTAACCGCCGGTGATCCCAATGCCGGTGGCGGAGACGATTCAGACGACAACGGCCCTGGCGACAACGGCACCGGCTCGGGCGATAACGGTTCGAATGACAACGGTTCGGGCAATGGCGGCTCGGAACTGCCGCAGACCGGTGGCGCCGAGCTGGGCGCAGTGGTCGCGGGTTCCATCCTGCTGTTGGTCGGCGGGGCGAGCATCATGGTGACCCGGCGCCGCAAGACGCAGCACTGAGCACACCAACAGCACCCGTGCCGGGCAGCGCGCCCTGACGGGGTTTGAGCCGAGGGCCCGCAACCGAAAGGTTGCGGGCCCTCGGACTATCCGACTTGATGCGGGCCGGTGGGACGAACGCGAGCACCGACACGCGGACACCCGGACGTGCACAAAAACACTCTTTACATTTGTAAAGCACCGGTTATGATGATGAATGCCCCTGCCGCCGACCGTTCCGAGGAGATGCCCACCGTGTCGGATCACACCGAACCCCTGCCCACCGTGGAGGCCACGGCGCCCGGCCCCGACCCAGTCGCCACGGAATCGCAGGCGGGCCCGGAACCACAGGGCTCACCGGAACCCGAACCCATGATCAACGCCGAGGACCTGGGCATGCGGGGCAAGTCCCCCGTGTTCGAACACGTCGACGCGCAGGTCCCGGCCGGCGGCATGCTCGTCATCATCGGCCCCGAGGGCACTGGCAAGACCGCGTTGTTGCTGTCCCTGACCGGACGGATGAAGTTCACCCACGGCCACGCCACCGTAGCCGGCATCGACGTGGCCAAGCAGCCCCGGCGGGTCCGCAGCATCGCGTCCCTGGGACCGGTCAAGGACGTCACCGACCTCGACGACAACCTGACGATCGAACACCACGTGGCAGAACGCATCATCATGTACCAGCCCTGGTACAAGCCCTTCGCCTCCAAACAACACGTGGCCAGGGCACTCGAGGTGATGCGCAGGGTCTCGGCCCGGGTGTCCGCGGCAATCCAACCGGAACCCGGGACACCCGAGGCGCGCACGGCCTCGCGCGTGGCCACCGGCACCTTCCCCGCCAAGTCCTATGTGGGAGACCTGTCCGATCTGGACCGCTTCCTGCTGGGCCTGGCGCTGGCCCTGTTCGCCCATCCACAGGTCGTCGCAGTCGACGACATCGATCTGCTGCGGCGGCGCGAAGACCGCCAGCGCGCCTGGATGTACGTGCTGGCCGGAATGGAATTGCTGGGCATCGCGGATCCGGACGCCACCTCTCCCACGGACCGAACAGCACTTCCGGCGCCCACCTTCATCGTCAGTTGCGAGGACGCCTCGGAACTGGCCGAGGCGCGCGAGCGCGTCCTCGCCCAGGGCCTGACCCCGCCGCCCCTGGTCCCCGTCCGCCTAAGCGCCGACTGACCCCCGCACAGCCTCGAAACACCGAGAAAACACCGAAGAGCCCTTATGTTCTCATTGCCACTGCTGGAAATCACCCGGTTCCGCCGCCACTTGCTCACCCAGTTGGCGCTGCTGACCGTCATCCTCATCCCGACCGTCTACGGCGGCATCTACCTGTGGGCCAACTGGGACCCCACGGGCAACTCCGACCGCTTGGACGCCGCCGTGGTGAACCTGGACGAGGGCGCGCAGGACCCCAAGCTGGACGCCGGCCGGGAGCTGACCGAAAAACTCACCGGTGAGGACGCCGATGCCGGATTCACCTGGAAGACCACCGATGTGGACAGGGCCGCGGACGGCCTCGACTCCGGGAAGTACGCTGCGGTGCTGACCATCCCCGCGAACTTCTCGCGCGAACTGACGTCGACAGCCGGCGACGATCCCGAGCGCACAGAGCTGAAGATCCAGACCAATGACGCGAACAACTATCTGACCGGCAAGATCGCCTCGGTGGTGCTGGGCCAGGTGCGTGAGAACCTCAACGAGACGACCACCGCCAAGTACGTCGACCAGGTCTATGTGGGCTTCAACGACATCCACAAGAACATGGTCAAGGCCGCGGACGGGGCGGACACCGTCCATGAAGGCGCGGCCAAGCTGGCCACGTCCTCGGACACCCTGGCCGATGGGGCGGGCCAGCTGCACGATGGCGCGGGGCAACTGGTCGACGGCACCGGTCAGCTGCACGATGCGACCGGCAAGGCGGTCACCGGGGCCAAGAGTCTGGCGACCGGGATCGGCAAGATCGACGATGCATCCGGCACCCTGGCCGACGGCTCGGGCAAGCTGGCCGATGGCGCAGGTGACCTGACCACGGGAGCTAAGAAGGTCGCCTCGGGCGCCGACAAGCTCAGCGACACCGCGGATGCCGCGACGCAGAAGGCCGATGAGTTCAAGGACCGCGCCGACACCCTGGTGGACAATACCGTGCCGGTGATCGACCGGGCGGCCGACGACCTGGACGACGCCCACCACAAGGTCAAGGGCGATATCACCGAGCAGCTGCGGGCCCTGCAGAAGAAGTACCCGGACGACCCCCAGGTCAAGAAACTTGTGGAGAGCGCCCAGAGCGTGGGCAAGGACCTGGACGACGCCCACGACCGGGCGACCAAGGGCTTCGAGAAGGCCAAGCAGGCACGCAAGGACACCACAGCCAAAGCCGATGAGCTGATCGGGAAGGTCCACGCCGCCGATAAGAGCATCGGCACCCTGGCCGGCGGCGCACGGACCGTAGCCGACGGCGCCGGCAAACTGCACACCAACACCGTGACCCTGGCCAAGGGGGCCGACAAGCTGCACACCGCCACCGGCACCGCGGCAGACGGCGCGCAGACCCTGGCCTCGGGCTCGGTCCAGCTCGACGCGGCCGCCGGCAAGATCGATACAGCCGCCGGCAAGCTGAACACGGCATCGGGCAAACTGGCCGACGGGGCGGGGCAACTGCACGACGGCGCGACCAAGATCGACGACGGCACGGGGAAACTGGCCACGAGCATCCGCGACGGCGCCAAAGAGGTCCCGACCTACGATAAGGACTCCCGCGATGCGCACTCCAAGGCCGTTGCCCTGCCGGTGACCGGCGATGACACGCCGAAGAACCATGTGGCCTTCTACGGCGAGGGCATGGCCCCCATGTTCATCAGCATCGGCCTGTGGATCGGCGGCATGATCACCTATATGGTTCTGGGCGCGATCCCCTACCGGGCCCTGGCGACCAGCGCGAAGTCCTACCGGATCGCACTGTCGGGCTGGTGGCCGGCGGTGATCTTCGGCTGTCTGCAGGTCGCGGTGCTCTACGCCTTCCTGGTGTTCGTCCTCGACTTCACGGCGGCCAGCTGGATCGCCACCCTGCTGTTCAGCATCATCGTCACGGCGTCCTTCCATGCGATCCACCAGATGTGCGTGATCCTGTTCGGCGGGATCGGCCGTCTGCTCGCCCTGGTGCTGCTGATCCTGCAGCTGGGCGCGGGATCCGGCTCCTATCCGGTGGAACTGGGACCGGGCTTCTTCCAGGCGATCGCGCCCTATCTGCCGATGACCTACGCGATCAAGGGCCTGCGCGCGCTGATCTCCGGCGGCGATCCGGGACAGGTCGCCAGTGCCCTGCTGGGCCTGGTGGTGATCGGTGTCGTGGGCATGCTCGTCAGCGTCATCGCCTGCAACGCCAAGCGGATGATCAAGCTCAAGGACCTCCACCCCAGCTTCACACTGTGACCGCATAGAATGAGATCCATGGACTTCGGCGAGAACTTCCTGCTGACCGCGGTGGCGCTGCTGGTCGTCTTCCTCATCGGCATCGCCATTGGGGTCGCGATCGGCACCGCGCGCACGCGCCGTGCCGTGCTCGGACACGAGCCGGGCACCACCCCCGGCGCAGACGGTTCCGAGGCCGAGGCCCCGGCCGGTCCCACGGCCTCGGCCGAATTGGCGATCCCCGTCAAGCGGGCGGCGATCATCCTCAACCCGTCCAAGCCAGCCGCACGGGCGTTCCGGGCGACCGCCTTCGCGATCTGCCGGCAGGAGGGCTGGGCGCCGCCGCTCATCATCGAGACGCGGATCGACGATTCCGGTTCGGCCATGGCGCGCACCGCTGTGGCCGCCGGGGTGGACGTGGTGATCGCAGCGGGCGGCGACGGCACCGTGCGCGCGGTGGCGCAGGGCCTGGTGACCGCGGGGCTCGCGGACGGGCAGACCAGGCCCGCCATGGGGATCGTTCCGCTGGGCACGGGGAATCTGCTGGCGCGCAATCTGCACATCGTGCTGGAGCGCCCCGAATGGGCTCTGCGGATCGCTCTGTGGGGTGGGGACGCGCCCACGGACGTGGCGGTCGCGCAGATCAGCCCGGACGAGGATGCCAAACAGCACGTGTTCATGGTGATGGCCGGGATGGGCTATGACGCTGCGGTTATGGCCGATACGAACCCGGCGCTGAAATCCAAGGTCGGCTGGCTGGCCTATGTGGAGGCGGGCTCCCGCAAGCTCGGCGGCGACCGGACCAAGGTGTCCGTGAGCTTCGACGACAATCCCGCGAAAACCTACCGGGTGCGCTCGATCGTCGGCGGCAACGCCGGCAAACTGCAGGCCGGGATCGAACTGCTGCCCGGCGCCAGCCTGTCCGACGGCCTGATGGACGTCCTGCTCATCACGCCGAAGAACCTGGCACAGTGGATGGGCGTGTTCGCCTCGATCGGCACCGGCAAGCAGAAGAAGGGCATCCACACGGAGATCGTGCGGTGCAAGACCGTGGAGATCGAAGCGAACGAGGAGATCGAGGTGCAGGTCGACGGCGACGCACTGGGGGCCTCGGACTATCTGAAGATGCAGGTCGTCCCGGCCGGAATCACGATCCGTGTGCCGACCGCCGAGCAGCAGCACCAGATCCGCTTGGAGGACTGGCGGATTCTATAGCCGGCGGACGCCCTGCCGCGGGCTCCTGTGATGCACGCTGAGCGGAGTCTTCGGACACGCCGACAAAAATCCTTGTGATCCCCGAACGACTGCGTAGTCTGGAAGATCCACAGTACATCGTTCGACTTCCTCATCGGAACGAAGGCAGGCAGATCCATGCGGGCAAGGGTTCTTCTGGCACCGGCCGTTCTGGCCGTGGGCCTCATCATGGCCACCACTCAGGTCACGAACGCGCAGGCGGACGCCGCGCTGACCTCTCAGACCGGACAGAGCGCGGCACAGAAAGCCGCCTCCGTGGACATCTCCGCGGGTGACTCGGACCTGGCGACGACGCCGGCGGACCAGCCCTCCGCCCAGCCGACGGACGGCGCCTCCGGGGATGCGACCTCGCCGGCGGGGACCAGCGCAGGTGCCACCGACGGACACGACGATACGACGGCGGTCGACGTCTCGGGCGTCAAGGCAGTGCCCGCCACCGCGAAACTCACCGGCGAGGAATCCGCCAAGGGGCTCAAGGTGACGTTCTCCGGGCTCGAACGCGGGGCCACCTACTTCACCACGGTGGCTGCCGGGCCCACCTCACTTGACAGCGCCACCCCCGTGACCTTCACCGCCGACGCCCCCACCAAGACCGTGACCTATGCGCCGCACGCCGCGGGTATCTCCGGGGGCGAGAACCACGTCTACGTCGAGGACGCCTCCGGGACCCGGCACGAGCTGGCCTCCTTCGAGGTGACCTCGCCGCTGCCCGACCCGCGGTTCACACTGGACACCACGCGGATCTCCACGAACGACCTGGCCGTCAAGGGCGTCAACGTCAAGGCGCAGGCCGCCGGCGGGGACGACGACCACCTGACCGTCAGCCTGCTGGAGCACTTCGCACCGGGCAGCGCACAGAGCGATCCCGAGCCCATGGCCGGGACCTCGGCCGCCGCCGGCGATGACGGTCTGGCCGATATGAATCTCAAGGCGCTCAACATCGACCCGGGCCAGTACTCGGTGGTCGTGTACAACGACGCGGGCACGATCCTGTACGAACAGATCCTCACCGTCGTCGGCTGAGCTCGGCTGAGTCCGGCTGCGGCTGAGACGGTCCGTTCCACGGGCGCTCCGATATCCTCGGGGCGCCCGTTTCGCGTCTAGGCTGGTGGGCGGAAGACCAGCCATCCCCGGCGCCGGACACGCGCCGAACATCCCTACAAAGGAAGAGTCCCATGGCGAAGCTGAAGAAGATCGCACGAGGCCGCAAGCTTGCGGAACAGGCACTGCACGAACGCGGAACGGTCGCCAGCGAACTGGCGGGAAGGGAATCCTCCCACCATGAGGGTTTCCTGGCCCATCTGAATATCAAGACCGGCTGGTTCTTCCTGGCCTTCGCCGCACTCATCGCAGTCCTGTTGCTGCCCACCGGCGACGACCTGCCCCTGGCCGGCAAGCAGGCTCTGGCGATCCTGGCCTTCGCCGTCATCATGTGGGTGACCGAGGCCGTGAGCTACCCGGTGTCGTCGGTGATGGTGCTGGGACTGATCGCGATCATGGTGTCCTTCGCCCCACCCGTTGACGACCCGGGTGCCGGCGCCATGGGAACCGCTGCCTCGCTGAAACTGGCGCTGGGAGGATTCGCGTCCTCGGCCGTGGCACTGGTCGCAGCCGCCCTGGCCCTGGCAGCCGCCATGCAGGCCACCGGGCTGCACAAGAGGCTGGCCCTGCTGGTGCTCAAGTTCGCCGGCGAGAAGACCAGCCACATCGTGGTCGGCGCGATCGTCATCTCCATCATCCTGGCCTTCTTCGTGCCGTCCGCCACCGCCCGCGCCGGCGCCGTGGTGCCGATTCTCCTCGGCATGGTCGCGGCCTTCGGAATGGCCACCAACTCGAAACTGGGCGCCCTGCTCATCATCACGGCGGTCCAGGCCGTGTCGATCTGGAACGTCGGCATCAAGACCGCCGCCGCGCAGAACCAGGTGGCGATCGGCTTCATCCAGGATCAGATGCACACGAATGTGTCCTGGGGCCAGTGGCTGTTGTGGGCCGCCCCCTGGTCGATCCTCATGTCGATCGCACTGTTCTTCGTCATGCGCTGGGCGATTAAGCCCGAGACCGACCGGATCGAGGGCGGACGCGCCGTCATCGATGCGAACCTGAAGGAACTGGGACCGCTGAGCGCCAAGGAGATCCGGCTGATCATCGTGGCCGTGCTGCTGCTGGCCTGCTGGGCGACCGAGGACCTGCACGGCATCGACTCGACGACCACCACGCTCATCGCCATCGGCATCCTGCTGACCCCGCGGATCGGCGTATTCAGCTGGAAGACCGTGGAGAAGCTCATCAACTGGGGCACGCTCATCGTGTTCGCGATCGGCATCTCGCTGGGCAGCCTGCTGCTGAACACGGGAGCCGCGACCTGGCTGTCGGAGAAGACCTTCGGCGCACTGGGGATCTCGAACATGCCGATGCTGGCGATGATCGCACTGGTCAGCCTGTTCACGATCCTCATCCACCTGGGCTTCGCCTCCGCCACATCGCTGAGCTCGGCCCTGATCCCGGTGTTCATCGCGCTGGCCACCTCGATCCCGGGCGGTGCGCAGGGCGGGCTGGGCTTCGTCATCATCCAGCAGTTCGTCATCAGCTTCGGCTTCCTGCTGCCGGTGTCCGCCCCGCAGAACATGCTGGGCTACGGCACTGGCGCCTTCACCGCCAAGCAGTTCCTCAAGACGGGCATCCCGCTGACCGTGATCGGCTATGTGCTGGTCGTGGTGTTGTCGGCCACCTACTGGAAGTGGATCGGCCTGGTCTGAGGAGGATGACCATGAGTGAGCCCGCTCCCGATGTGACCCCGCCCGGGTCCGCGCCGGTTCCCGATCCCGCGTGGAGTTGGAAGCTGCACGATTCGCGTGGGGCCTCGAGCATCTGCACAATGCTGGTGCTGCTGGGCGCCACGGTCGTCTGGATCGCCGCGCTGTCACACGACACGACCCTGTGGGTCCTGGCTCCGGTGCTGGGCGCCGGTGCCGCGGTGATCACCGTGCTGCGGGCTCGGAACCTCTGGCTGCTGGCCTGGGCGATCGTGGCGATCCTCAGCCCCGCCTACTATCTGCCGCTCGCCGGCGGGATGAACTGAGACAGACGGCGGCTGCGGGTGAGCAGTCATTTTGGTCTGGCGCCCGCACGATTCGCAGGCGATTTGGTCCGAGAATCCCGCCTAGAATCAGACCAACTTGACTGCTCATCGAGGAGGATGAACTGAGTCAGTCGGCGTAGAGTTGTGACCCATGAGCATTGAGGACATTCGGCGGGATCTGGACCTGCGAGCAGTCGGGGAGATCTTCTATCTGCGCACCCTGGACCAGTTGACGGTCAACGTCTTGGACGGCGAATCCGGTCTACCCGGCTGGACCCGCAAGCACGTGGCCGTGCACATGATCAACAACGCCGAGGCCCTGATGCGGCTGCTCGATTGGGCGACTACGGGTGTGGAGAACCCCATGTACCCCTCCCGCACGGTTCGCGATGCAGAGATCGAAGAGGGTGTGGCGACGATCGAGGTCTCGGACGTCCGCGGCATCAGCCACGAGGTCGCAGTGGAACTCGCCGCCGCCCTGCCCGAGCCCGAATCCCCCGCCTGGGATGCTCAGGTGCTCAACGGCCGTGGTGAGCCGATCATGGCAGCCGCGATTCCGTGGATGCGGGCGCGCGAGGCCCTGCTGCATGCCCTTGACCTCAACATCGGGATGACCGCCCTGGACTTCCCCACAGCCGCCATCGACCGGCTGCTGACCGACGTGGAAACGGTGTGGGCGGCCCGCGCCGAACCTGCGAACTTCCTCCTGCACATCACCGACCGACCGGATCGCCCCGAACTGGCGAACTACCTCCTGGCCTGCGGCGATGCCGCGGCTTTCAGCGCCGAACCGGTCGAACTGACGGGCGAGGCCGCAGAGCTCGTCTCGTTCCTGCTGGGCAGGGGCTGGCCCCGCGGGCAGGCCCCGGCCGGGACCTCGGCGTCGGTGCCGCAACCACCCGCCTGGCTGTAGAGGAGGCCAAACGCGTTGTGGTTCCCGTTTGGGGCCGTCGCTTCGAAACGACGGCCCCAAGCGGGAACCACGACTGACTTTCCGGGAGCGTCCGCCTCAGCCGCGGCGGGGGCCCTGTTTGGACCGCGGTCCCGCGGTCCGCACGCCCACCACGGTCCCCGTCACCGAGGCCGCGGGCAGTTCCGCGATCGCGTGCGACATCCGCCGCGCCCGGCTGCGCTGGTAGGGATCGGCCACCGTCACGTCCCCGCCCATTCCTGCGGCGAAGATCCGATTCGCCTGGGCCAGCCGGCTCAGCGCCGCATCCAGTTGCACGCCGAGGCTCTGCAGCTGCGAATGCGCGTCTGCGACCTCCTCGCGCAGCTGCAGGATTCGCTTGATCCCGGCCAGACTGACGCCCTCGTCCTGGCTCAGGCTCTGCACCAGGCGCAGCTTCTCGATGTCACTGGCCGAATACCTGCGGCCGCGACCGGGAGTGCGTTTGGGCGTGACCAGACCCATACGGTCGTATTGCCGTAGGGTCTGCGGGTGCATGCCCGCAAGCTCTGCGGCCACGGATATCACGTAGACCGCGGCATGTGGGTCGATCTCCATGGCCACTCACCTCCTCCTTGATTCGATCATGCATCAGTGCGCCGACCGGCACCGGCACGGTGCCGGCCGGCGCCGTGTTCGGTGCCGCGCCGGCGCCGTGTTCGGTGCCGCGCCGGCGCCAGCGCAACTCAGCTGTTCTTCGCCTTCGCGTACAGATCGGCGCGCGGGTCCTCGCCCTCGGTGGCCTTGGCGAAGGCCTCGACCGCCTGCTTCGCGTCCTTGCTCATCCGCTGCGGCACGTGGACCTCGACGGTGACCAGCAGATCGCCGGTGTGCTTCTTCGTCTCGATCCCCTTGCCGCGCACGCGCAGCACGCGCCCCGACGGGGTGCCGGCAGGCACCTTGAGCCGTACGGGGAAGCCGGACAGAGTGGGAACCTGGACCTCTGCGCCCAGGGCGGCCTCGGCGAATGTCACCGGCACGGTCACCCGCAGGTTGTCACCGTCACGGGTGAACACAGGATGCGGTTCGACGTTGACCGTCAGCACCACATCGCCGGCCTCGCCGCCGTTGGGACTGGCCTTGCCCTTGCCGCGCAGGCGGACCTTCTGGCCGTCCTTGACGCCGATCGGCGTGCGCACGTTCAGCGGCGAACCGTTGGGCATCTTGAGCTTGACCGTGGCGCCTTTGGCGGCCTCCGTGAAGGACAGGCGCGTAGACGCCTTGATGTCCCCGCCCTTGACAGGGCCGGGCTGATAGCCCCGGCCACCGCCAAAGCCGCCACCGCCGAAGGCCCCGCCGAACAGATCGGACAGGTCCGGGCCACCGGCACCGCCGAAGCCACCGGGACCGCCACTGTACTGGCCGCGGCCGCCGCCGGAGTTGAACAGCCCGGAGAACACGTCCTCGAAACCGCCACCGGCGCCACCTGGACCACCGGCGCCCGCGGTGAAACGCGCGCCCGAGCCCATCGCGCGGACCTGGTCATACTGCTTGCGGGTCTCCTTGTCGGCCAGCACCTGGTGGGCCGCGCTGATCTCCTTGAACTTCTCCTCGGCCTTCTTATCACCAGGATTCGCATCCGGATGGTACTTGCGAGCCAGCTTCCGATAGGCCTTTTTGATGTCCGCGTCGGAGGCGTCCTTGTCGACCCCGAGGACCTTGTAGTAGTCCTTCTCGAACCACTCATTCTGAGGCCCGGCGTTCATCTGGCACCTCCTTTCCGCAGGACGTCATTCCCGCTTGCGGGATCACTCCCGCTGATTGTCTTCATCGTTTCCAAAATCTTATGGCGGTGGCGGCCGATCCCCCGGCTTGTCCCGGGAATCGACCGCCACCGATCATGTATGCGCCGACTCAGTCGGAGGTCACTCCTCCGGCAGGTGCACGCCTACGCGGGCCGCGCGGATCACGCGCTCGCCCAGCTTGTAACCCGGCTGCATGACGAGGAACACGGTGGGCTCCTCGACTGCGCCGTTGGGCTGCTGCATCAGAGCCTCGTGCAGAGCGGGGTCGAACTCGTCGCCCACCGCGCCATACTGTTCGACGCCCACCTTGGACAGCGCCTCGAGCAGCTTGTTCACATGGGTCTCGAAGGGCCCCGTGACATCGCCGGCGTCGGCGGCCAGCTTAACCTCGTCGAGCACCGGGATGAGCGCCTCGACCAGGGCAGCCGAACCGGCCTCCTTGGCCTTGGCCTGATCGCGCTCCGAGCGGCGGCGGTAGGCCGCGTACTCGGCGTTCAGACGCTGCAGGTCATCCAGGTACTTCGCGGCCTCATCGGCCACCGGGGCCTCGGCGGTCCCTGCCGTGGCGTCCGAGCCCTGGCCGGCCGTGGCGTCTGCCGACGCACCGTCCGTCGGGGCCGAGGCCGCGGATTCCTCCGCGGCCTCGGCAGCTGCTGCGGCGTTGCCGTCGGCGGCCGCCCGCTCGGCTGCGGATTCCTCCGCGGTCTGTTCCTGCGGCTCGCGCACCTCGCCCGTCTCCGGGTCGATGCGGCGCTTGTCGGCGAAGGTGAACGACTGTTCCTGGGACTCGCCCGAAGCGCCGCCCTGATCAGGAGTAGTCATTACTTCTTCTCCTCGTCATCGTCTTCCACGACCTCGGCGTCGACGACATCGTCATCGGCGGAACCGGTGGACTCGGCACCCTCGGCGCCCGCCTCCGGAGCGGCGTTCGCGTACAGGGCCTCGCCCAGCTTGGTCTGCGAGGCGGTCAGCTTCTCCAGCGCGGATTCCACAGCGGAATCGTCGTCGCCCTTGAGGGCTTCCTTCAGCGCGTCGACGTCGGCCTGGACCTCGGTGCGGACATCTTCGGGCAGCTTGTCCTCGTTGTCCTTGATGACCTTCTCCGTGGAGTAGGCCAGGTTCTCCGCCTGGTTGCGCTTATCGGCGGCCTCACGGCGCGCCTTGTCCTCATTGGCGTGCTCTTCGGCTTCCTTGACCATGCGATCGATGTCGCTCTGGTCCAGGCCCTGGCCGCCGGTCAGCGT
Organism: Brevibacterium moorei; assembly: GCF_024580735.1. Taxonomy (GTDB): domain Bacteria; phylum Actinomycetota; class Actinomycetes; order Actinomycetales; family Brevibacteriaceae; genus Brevibacterium; species Brevibacterium moorei. The sequence continues at coordinate 32,967 of NZ_JANIJX010000022.1, forward strand.
CACGGACGCCTCCTTGCCGGTGCCCTTGTCCTTAGCGGACACGTGCACGATGCCGTTGGCGTCGATGTCGAAGGACACCTCGATCTGCGGCACGCCACGGGGGGCCGGGGCGATGCCGGACAGTTCGAAGTTGCCCAGCAGCTTGTTGTCCGAGGTGAACTCGCGCTCGCCCTGGTACACCTGGATCGACACGGAGGGCTGATTGTCCTCGGCCGTGGTGAAGGTCTCCGACTTCTTGGTGGGAATCGGGGTGTTGCGCTCGATCAGCTTGGTCATCACGCCGCCCTTGGTCTCCAGACCCAGCGACAGCGGGGTCACGTCGATCAGCAGCACGTCCTTGCGTTCACCCTTGAGCACGCCGGCCTGGACGGCGGCGCCGATGGCGACGACCTCGTCCGGGTTGACGCCCTTGTTGGGCTCACGGCCGTCGGTCAGCTTCTTGACCATGTCGGACACGGCGGGCATACGGGTCGAACCGCCGACCAGCACGACGTGGTCGATCTCGGAGACCTTGACGCCGGCGTCCTTGATGACGGTTTCGAAGGGCTTGCGGGTGCGCTCCAGCAGATCCGAGGTCAGTTCTTCGAACTTCGCGCGGGTCAGCGACTCGTCCAGGTGGATCGGGCCGTTCTCGCTCATCGACAGGTACTGCAGGCTGATGTTGGTGCTGGTCGCCGAGGACAGTTCCTTCTTGGCCTGTTCCGCGGCCTCCTTCAGGCGCTGCAGGGCGGTGGTGTCCTTTGCCAGGTCCACGCCGTCCTTGTTCTTGACCTGCTTGATCAGGTAGTCGACGATCCGCTGATCCCAGTCGTCGCCGCCCAAGCGGTTATCGCCCGAGGTGGCGCGCACCTGAATGGTGGAGAAGTCGTCTTCGTCCTTGCCGACTTCCAGCAGGGACACATCGAAGGTGCCGCCACCGAGGTCGAAGACCAGGATGAGTTCGTCTTCCTTGCCGCGCTCCAGGCCGTAGGCCAGGGCCGCTGCGGTCGGTTCGTTGATGATGCGCAGGACGTTCAGGCCGGCGATCTGGCCGGCGTCCTTGGTCGCCTGGCGTTCCGCGTCGTTGAAGTAGGCGGGGACGGTGATGACCGCGTCGGTCACCGTGTCCTGCAGGTATTCCTCAGCATCGTGCTTGAGCTTCTGCAGGATGCGGGCGGAGACCTCCGGTGCGGTCATGGACTTGCCACCCAGTTCGGTGGTCCAGTCGGTGCCCATGTGGCGCTTGACGGAGGCGACCGTGTTCTTGACGTTGGTGACGGCCTGGCGCTTGGCGATTTCGCCGACCAGGGAGTCGCCGTTCTTGTTCACCGCGACGACCGACGGGGTGGTGCGGCCACCCTCCGCGTTCGCGATGACCTTCGGCTCGCCGCCTTCCAGAACGGCGACGACCGAGTTCGTGGTTCCGAGGTCGATACCCACTGCACGAGACATATGTTGAATCCTTCCCTTGACTATCGCTGTCTGTTGCGCCCGGGGCCGGTCCCGCTGTGCGGGGCCTCCTGAGCGCCTCCGGCTCAATCCTTCTGCATCGGACCGAACCAGTCAAACTGCTTGTCAGTAAACTTGCGTACACCTGACTCAACTATAGGGGCGCGGGGTTTATTCCGAGCGGGTGAAAAAGTTTTCCGGAGGGGCGTTTCCCAGTCGATGAAAGCGTGCTTCATCGACTGGCCGGTTCATGTAGCCCTGCAGGTCCGGGGACTGCATGAACCGGCCGGTGGATGAGTCAAGGGCGTATCGAGTGGGAAACACCGCCGGACCAAGGTGACCCTCACAACAGAAAATTGACTTTAAGTCATATACACCTGAACCTGTGCCACACTAACGGCATGACCACAGAGAACCCCGCCGGCGCCCCACCCACCACAGGCACCGAGCTGTCCACCCGCATGGACCGCCTGCCGTTCACCCGCAAACATCTGCATATCCTGACCTCCTCGGGTATCGGTTGGGCCCTGGACGCGCTGGACGTGGCACTGATCTCCTATGTCGTCGTCGTGCTCAAGGTCCACTGGGACCTCAGCGCCTCCGCGCAGAGCTGGATCGTCTCCCTGGGCTTCATCGGCATGACCCTGGGCGCGATCTTCGGCGGGCGCATGGCCGACCGCTTCGGCCGCCGCACCATCTTCGCCGTCACCCTGTTGGTCTTCGGCATCGCCTCGGCCGTGGCGGCGTTCGCCCCCGGCCTCACCCTGTTCCTCATCATGCGCCTGTTCGTGGGCTTCGGCATCGGCGCGGAGCTGCCCGTGGCCAGCACCTATGTCAGCGAGTTCGCACCCCCGCGCATCCGCGGGCGCATCGTCGTCATTCTCGAGGCCTTCTGGGCCGTGGGCTGGCTGGGCGCAGCGCTCCTGGGCTACTACGTCGTCCCGCACTTCGGCGACTGGGGCTGGCGCCTGGCGTTGCTGGTGGGCGCGCTGCCCGCGCTCTACGCGGCCTTCGTCCGCGCGGGCCTGCCGGAGTCGATCCGTTTCCTGGCCGGCCGCGGCCGCGTCGACGAGGCGACCCGGGTCGTCACCGCCTTCGAGGCCTCGGCGCCGCTGCGCAGGGCCGCCGGGCCACAGCGGAGCGGGCAGTCGGGCACCCGCCTGCTGACGGCCACTGCTCCCGCCGATCACTCCGCTGCCGAGGCCAAGGCGAGCGCGACCGCCCGCCCCACCGCGGCCTCGGCGGCGGAATCCGGCGCTCAAGCCCCCGCTGTCAAGACCCGGTTCGCCGATCTGTGGGCCAGTGGCCAGGCGCGGAACTCCACTGCGTTGAGCCTGGTGTGGTTCTTCGTGAACTTCAGCTACTACGGCGCGTTCATCTGGATCCCCAGCATTCTGCACGCGCAGGGCTACGACATCGTGAAGTCATTCGGCTTCACCCTCATCATCACCCTGGCCCAGCTGCCCGGCTATGCGGTGGCCGCCTGGCTGGTGGAGCAGTGGGGGCGCCGCTGGACGCTGGCGGTGTTCCTGCTCGGTTCGGCCGGCAGCGCCCTGGCCTTCGGCAATGCGCACTCGGTGGCGTGGATCCTCATCACCGGCTGCCTGCTCAGCTTCTTCAACCTGGGCGCCTGGGGTGCACTGTACGCGATTTCGCCCGAGGTCTTCCCCACCCATCTGCGCGGCACCGGCACCGGCTGGGCGGCGGGGTTCGGGCGGATCGCCTCGATCATCGCACCGCTGCTGGTCCCCGCGGTCCTGGCCGCGGCATGGGGCGGGGCGGGCGTGCTGTTCACGGTCTTCGCACTGTCGTTCCTGGTGGCGGCGGTTGCGGCCCTGTTCCTCAGCGAGCAGACAGGCCAGGCCCTGCGCGACTGAGGTGCGGCGCTGGTTCGAGGCTCAGCGCGTAGGCTCGGCCTATGGAACAGAGCACACCGCGTCCCACAGTCCTCACCGCCGAGGGCCCAGTGCTGGGACTGACCATCGCCGGCGCCGCGGGGTCCACGGCCGAACAGGCGCCGCCATCCACCACGCCGGCCCCACCGACGGCGGCATCCGCCCCGGAGCCCGGTGTTCCCCTGCACCGGTTCCTGGGCATCCCCTATGCCGCATCTCCAGTGGGTGAGAACCGATTCCGCGCGCCGCAACCCGCACCCGTTCACACCGAGCCCCTGAACGCCGAGCTCTTCGGTCCCGTCCCACCGCAGTTCGGCGCCCCGGGGGCTCCGGCCGCGCACCGTGAGGGCGAAGACTGGCTGACGCTGAACATCTGGACGCCGCATTTGCCGCAGGCGGGGCACCTGCCTCAGGCGGAGCATTCCGGCACACCTGCCCAGGCCCCCTCGCCAGCCCAGGCCCCGCCGCAGGCTCTCCTGCCGGTCATGGTGTGGATTCACGGCGGCGCCTATGTCATGGGCGCATCCGCCGAGCCGGTCTACGACGGTGCCGAATTCGCCCGGCTGGGCTGTGTGTTCGTCAGCCTCAACTACCGCCTGGGCATGGAGGGCTTCGCGCAGTTCCCCGATGCGCCGGCCAACCGCGGCCTGCTGGACCAGGCGGCCGCCCTGCGCTGGGTGCGCGACAATATCGTGAACTTCGGCGGCGACCCGGACAATGTGACGGTGTTCGGCGAATCGGCCGGCGCCGGCTCCATCCTGTGTCACCTGTCTATGCCCGGCTCCCGCGACCTGTTCCACCGCGCCATCCTGCACAGCCCACCGACCATGGTGGTCACCCGCACGCTGGCCGAGGACGTCACCGCCGAATTCGCCCGCGTCGCCGCGGCCGCGGGGCTGGTTCCGGACACTGCGGGCCCGGTTCCGGACGCCTCGGGCCCGGTTCCGGACGCCGCAACCGCAGCGTCCTTCGCCCGCCTGTCCCCCACCCAGTGCCTGGACCTGATGGGCCGAGTGGTCGCGGGACAACAGAGCCGGGCACCGCACTGGGGCCGGGCGGTGGGCTTCACCCCACCACTGGTGCCTGTGGTCGACGGCGAGGTCCTGCCCACCGATCCGTGGCAAGCCGTGCGCGACGGCGCCGGTTCCGGCGTCGACGTGATCATCGGGCACAACGGCAACGAGTTCACCCTCTTCATGCTGGATGACCCGCAGCCGATCGACGCGGAGCGCGCCGCCCGCCGCGTCGCGCTCATGGGACCCGCGGAATACCCGGGGAATACAGGTACTCCCGCCGTCGAGTCCTACACGTCCTTGCTTCCCGGTGCCACCGCAGAAAAGGTCTTCGAGGCAGTGCAGTCCGATCGTGTCTTCACGATCGCGGCCCTGGACGCCGCCGCGGGCCGGGCCGAGGCGACGCAGCAGACCGGCAGGACCTTCGTGTACTTCTTCGACCCGGAGCCGGCCGGGGGCCATGGCGCCCCACACGCCGCCGATGTCCCACTGATCTTCGACCGGTTCGACACGGACATGGGCCGGCGGTTCTATCCGGAAGCGACCGCGGCCGACCATACCCTGAGCCTGCGGATGCGCCGATCCTGGCTGGCCTTCGCCACCACCGGCGACCCGGCCACCGCGGAATCCGGTGCCTGGCCGGAGTGGACTGCGACCTCGGATTCGGCCTCGAACCCAGCCGCTGCACCCACAGATGCCGCCGGAGCCGTCGTCCGCATCTGGGACTATGCGCCCCGCAATGCCGAACACCCGCTCCTGCAGCGCTGGAGGGCCTTCGCCGCCGACGGCGCACGGTCGCTCGACCTGCTCGACTGACCTCGGCCGGGGCCGCCCGATCGTTCCACGTCCTGTTTCAGAATCCACCGTTCATCCAGTGAATTCTGAAATAAACAGTCCAATGATGTGGCGTACCCGACTGCGGATATGCTGAAACGCATGCGCGACCCCGACCACCCCGAGCCCACGGACCCAGACGACACCACGGAATCCGGCGCTTCCGAACCCGGCACAACCGAACCGCAGGCCCCCAGCCTGCGCGACATCCTCCCCTGGGAGGGCAAGGCACGCACCGGGGACAAGGTGTTGCTGGGCTTCCTCATCGGCATCCCGATCTTCTACCTCATCATGTGGCCCCTGCGGCCGATGCTCATCGCGAAGATCCCCGTGGTGTTCTCCATGGTCACCGGCGCCAAAACCGTCGTCGCAGGCGCCGGCGCATTCGCCGCGGTCGAGGGCTTCCCGCTGTGGCTGGTGATCGGCGCTGGACTGATCGGCATGATGAAGTTCGACTGGCTGTGGTGGTACGCGGGCAGGCGCTGGGGCGATCGAGTCGTCAACATGTTCGCGCAGGACGAGAAGTCGCGTAAGCGCTTCCACCGGCTCAAACGCCTGCCGCGCTGGGTCCTGCTCACCCTTGTGTTCTTCGGCCGTTGGCCCGGAGTGCCGGGTACCATCACCTGGCTGGTCACCGGCTGGTCGCGCGTGAGCTTCGCGCTGTTCTTCACCATGAACCTGCTGGGCAACCTGCTGTTGGCGGTCCTGGTCGCGGTCATCGGCTATGAGATCGGGCAGCCCGCCGTCGACTTCCTCAAGTTGGTCGACAAGTACGCGATCTGGATCTCGCTGGCGATCATCGTGGGCGTGGCCCTCTGGTCGGCCCGCGGCACCCTCAAATCCGAGGGCTCCGACGATCCCAAGACCGCGCGCCCCGACGCCGGGCCCCCGGATTCGCCCCAGCAGGACACCTGAACCGAACGCCGGAACCACAGAACACCAGTCACAGCCGAACAACCGGTACAGCCAGAAAGGCCCAGCCTTGGCCCTGAGGGATCTCTTCGCCGACACCCGCCCACTGCGGGTCCCGACGTTCAAACGGATGTTCTACGCGAATATCGTCACGACGATCGGCGCGCAGATGTCGATCGTCGTGGTGCCGGCGCAGATCTACGCCATCACCCAGGACTCCGGGTATGTGGGCCTGGCCGGGATCTTCGGACTGGTGCCGTTGGTCCTGTTCGGCCTGTACGGCGGGTCCCTGTCGGATTCGATGGACCGCCGCAAGCTGCTGCTGGTGAGCAGCACGGGCCTGACGATCGCCAGCTTCCTGCTGTTCCTGTGGGCACTGATCGGCACACACAATGTGTGGCTGATCCTGTTCACCCTGGCATTCCAGCAGGCGTTCTTCGCGGTCAACCAGCCGGCGCGCACGGCGATCCTGCCCTCGCTCCTGCCCACCGAGGTACTGGCGGCGGCGACCACCCTGAACATGACGGTGGGCCAGTTCGGCGCGATCGTCGGCCCGCTGGCCGGCGGCATGCTGATCCCGCTGATCGGCTTCCCGCTGCTCTACCTGATCGATACGATCGGCATCCTGGTGAGCATGTGGGCCGTCTGGCGCCTGCCGGCCCTTCCCCCGGGCGGCCACGGTCTGCCCGGCTCCGCAGTGGCTGATGCCTCGGCCCCGGAAGCCGCAGTTCCAACCCCGGAGCCGCCCGCCCGGCCGAGGGCCGGATTCCGCAGCGTCTGGGAGGGCCTGGTCTACCTGTCGCGCAGCCCGATCCTGATGATGAGCTTCTTGGTCGACATCATCGCGATGCTCTTCGGCATGCCGCGCGCCCTGTTCCCGCAGATCGCACACGAGTCCTTCGGCGGCCCGACCGACGGCGGCTTCGTCTTCGCGCTGTTGTCGGCCGGGATCGCGATCGGATCCGTGCTGGGCGGGCTGTTCTCCGGCTGGGTGTCAAAAGTGCAGAGGCATGGCCTGGCCGTGCTGGTGGCGATCATCATCTGGGGTGCGGCGATGGCGCTGTTCGGCGCCGTGCTGCCGCTGGCCGGGTCGTTCTGGTGGCTGGCGCTGCTCGGCGCGATGCTCTTCCTCATGGTCGGCGGCGGCGCCGACGTCATCAGCGCCTCATTCCGCAACACCATTCTGCTCGAGGCCGCCGACGACCGCGTGCGGGGCCGCCTACAGGGCGTGTTCACCGTCGTGGTGGCCGGTGGCCCGCGCCTGGCCGATGTGCTGCACGGCTATGCGGCTAATACGGTGGGCACCGCCTGGGCGAGCGCCGGCGGCGGCATCCTGGTCGTCCTCGGCATCGTGATCGCGGCCGTCCTGGTCCCGTCCTTCGCCCGCTATCGTTCGGGTGGCGCGCGCAGCAACCTCTGACCGATTCGGGCCGAGGACACCGCCGGCCGGGCACGGCGCGTTGCGCGCAGCGGCCGGGCTCAGGACCGCGGCCGAGGTCACCGCGCGGCGGCCGGCCGCACGCCCCACACGGCCACCGCGGCGATGGCCAACACCAGTCCCGAGGCCACCAGCGCGGCCGGCATCCCCCACAGGTTCGCCACCACTGCGGCCAGCACCGGCCCGAAGACGCGACCGGCGTGCTGCGCTGCAACCGTCAGCCCCAGTACGCGGCCCACGCGATTGGCCGGCAGCATATCGCGGATGCCGGCGGTCAGCGCGGGCATCAGGCCGCCCATCGCCAGGCCCAGCACGAAGCGCAGGCCGGTGAAGACCCATACGGAGCCGGTCAGCGGTTGGACCAGGGACACCACGGCGCCTGCCAGCAGGGACCAGATCAGCATGCGCGTGTTCCCATAGCGGTCGGCGGCCAGGCCCAGGAAGGGCCCCGCGACCATGGTGCCCGCGGCGGTCGCCGCCAGGGCGATCCCGCCCCACAGGGTCGGATTCGCGAGCCCGGCGGAGCCCACGGCTCCCGCTCCCAGGGCCGCGGTGGCACCCGAGGCACCCGTCGCCTCGGCACCGGCTGTCGCGCCCGCCTTGGTTATCGCGCCTGCATTGGTCAGCAGTTCGCCCATATAGACGGTGATGAACGGCTCCACGGCCAGCTGCGCGAAGGTGATGAGCCCGGAGACCGCGACCAGCACCGTGAGCACAACGGGCAGCGCCACCCGGGGCAGCTGTGCTGTGGGCTGGTTCGCCGCGCGATCGACGACCTGAGTGCCGCCACCGGGCACTGCGGACGTGGCGGCCGGGGCCTTGGCCGGTACCCCGGGCGGTGCTTCGGCGAGCGCGGGCGGATTGCGCATGAACAGCACGACGCCCAGGAACGCCACGAAGATCAGGCCGCCGACAACAGCGAAGCAGGCGCGGGGACCGATCGATTCCGGCAGGATCCCGCCGAGCACCGGGCCCAGCAGGCTGCCTGCCATGTTCCCGCTGGTCAGCACGCCCAGGGCGAAGGCCCGGCGGCCCGGCGGGGTCTGGTCGGCCACCAGGATCGAGGCCCCCGAGGCGAAGCCGCCCAGCAGCCCGGTCAGCACGCGGAAGGCCAGCAGCCACCACACGTCGCCGGCCAACCCGGTGATGCCGATCGCCACGGCCATGCCCAGGCTCGATCGCACGAGCATCGACTTGCGGCCCCAACGGTCGCCCATCCACCCCCACAGCGGGGCGGTCACCGCCGCGACGAGGAAGGTAGCGCCGAAGCACACCGCGGACCAGGTCACCACCGCTGCATCGTCGGTCACGCCCAGGGCGCGGATGTAGACGGGCAGGAACGGAATGAGCATAGTCATGCCGACGATCGTCGTGAAGGTGCCGAAGGTCGCGACGACCAGATTCCGCACCCAGGGATCGGCGGCACCGGTCCGATCGGCTCTCGACTCTGGGCTGTGCATGCCACCGTTCTACCCCGCCGCCGGATTGCAAGACGTAACGTATCGCAATGTGGTCAATGGATGATTTTCGGGTTCTCCGTCGAATCCGGCGAAACTCACATTAGGAACTCGCCTCAGAACCGGTTATGCTGGTTACGTTGCTACGCGATCATGCGTAGCGTTTCTGGCGATCCGGATTGGGTAGTTGCGTCCGCCGTCATTATGGCTTAACTTCAGCGCGTGTCTACCTTCCGCGCTGCGACTTCCGCGGAACGCACCCATTGGCGTCACCCTTTCGGAACTTCTCCGTTCGGTCCATGTCGACCAAGTATTGCTTTCCGCACCTAAACAGCCGGCTCGCAGTGAGTCGACTCAACGCCTGCCGGGCAAATGGTCCGGTGGTCAAACAGTGAGGAATAAACACATGGCCAATGGAACTGTGAAGTGGTTCAGCTCGGAAAAGGGCTTCGGCTTCATCGAACCGTCCGACGGATCCGCTGACGTCTTCGCGCACTTCTCCGCGATCGAGGGCTCGGGCTACCGCAACCTCGAAGAGGGCCAGGCCGTCGAATTCGAGTCCGAGGTCGGCCCCAAGGGCCCGCAGGCCACCAGCATCCGCGGACTGTGATCTCTGCGGGCCTCTAGCCCGCTGATCATCCGCCGCGGTGCGGCACTGCCATAGTGCAGAGCCCTACCGCGACTCAATGCCCCGAAACCGGAGCGACACCCCTGTATACAGGGTCGGCGTTCCGGTTTCGGGGCATTTTTGTATGCGGCGCGCGCAACGTACCTTCATGCCTGCACACCTTCATGCCAAGAATGGTTGCGTTTTCAACTATACTTCGGTAGCCTCGGTTCTGCAGAACCACCATCGACCTCCGGACTTACCGGAGTACATGAAGGAGCTGAACCACATGATCAACATTCGCAAGGCACTGACGCTCGGCGGCGCGACGGCGGCACTGGTCGGCGCATCGTTCCTGGGCGGAACTGCAGCCATGGCAGCGGGCCCCGACTACGGCGGCGGCGCAGTCGCACCGGGTAGCGGCCAGAGCTCCATGCCGGTCAACATCGTCGGAGAATCCGTCGATCCCGGTGAAGCCGTCGCCGCGCCCGCACCCAAGGCCCCCAACGGTTCGCCCGTGCAGGTCGAGTCCCAGCAGGGCCTGCAGGTCCACGACGGCAAGGTCACCTATCCCAGCGCCGGCTACTACCACTGGTCCTTCCAGTCCGAGGACGGTTCCTACACCGGCACCGTTTTGGTCCGCGTCGGCATCGACTGATCGTAAGCCGATCCCCAGGCCACTTGCGGCACCGACCGGCCCGGCTCGCAAGTAAAACGCCCCGAAACCCGAGCACTACCCCGCATACAGGGGTGGCATCCCGGGTTCGGGGCGTTTCGCATTCAAAGGCGGCCGGCGTCTTCGGGCGGCCTCGGGCCCGCGGGGCCGGAAGGCCTTCAGGCCCGCAGGGCCAGGGCGAAGGGCAACACCGCTGCGGCACCGGCACGCCTGAGTTCGCGGCCGGCCATGGTCAGCGACCAGCGGGAGACGACCTCGGCGTCGACGAGGAGCACCACCTGGCCCGCGACCGCCTGCGCCAGTTCCGGAGAGACGCCGAAGGCCTGGTCCAGACCGCGCACCCGGAAGGCGCTGTTGACGTCCGGGCTGCCAGGATCGTGCTTCAGGTCCAGGTCACCGGCATCCGTCATCCGCCCCACCTGCGCCAGTTCATGGGCCAGGGAGCGCACCGTGCCTGGCCGGTTCACACTGGGCATGCCGACCACCACCTGCGGACGCGCCTGCCAGTCCCATTCCCCCAGCACCTGGATGCAGTACTTCCCGATGTTCGCGGGCACCGGCTGGTCCCCGGCCGCAGGCGACAGGAATTCGCGCAGCATCTGACCGGGCCCCAGGTCCGTCAGACGGGCGATGACCCGGCCGGGCTCCACCCGTTCCTCCTGCGGGATCCGACCCTTGAGGTCCACCCCGACCTTGGCCATGCCCGAGGGCCACGAAGCCCGCGGGTCCAAGGGCACCCCGACTCCCGCAAGCATCTGCCTGGCGGACTGGGCGCCGGCATCGCTGACCTCCTGATTCCACCACACCCCAGCGCAGATATCGCAGCGGCCGCAGTCGTGCGCCGTCGGGTCGTCCAGCGCCTGCGCCAGGAAGCGCATCCGGCAGATCCGCCCGACCTCGTATTCGAGCATGCCCTGCGCCTCGTCGCGGCGAGCCTGCGCCACCGCCGCGTAGCGAGGTGCGTCATAGGTCCACCCGCGCCCGGTCGACACATAGCCGCCGGCCACCCGGTCCACTGCCCCGTCGACCTGCAGGGTCTTCAACAGCAGTTCCAGACGGGAGCGCTTGATGCCCACCAGCGGTTCGAGCGCCGGCACGGACAGCGGCAATGCGCCGATCGGTCCACCGCCGGGGCCGTAGTCGTCTGCACCGTATTCCTCCCCGGCCGGCGCGGCGTCGTCCAGGGCCGCCAGCACCGCCCTGGCCTCATCCTCGTCCGGCATCGAGGCGGTTGCGAAGTACTCCCAGATGTCAGGGTCCTCATTACCCGGCAACAGCAGCACGTCGGCGGAATCCGTCGCACGGCCGGCACGGCCCACCTGCTGGTAGTAGGCGACGGCGGAGCTGGGCGCGCCCAGGTGGATGACGAATCCCAGATCGGGTTTGTCGAAGCCCATGCCCAGGGCGCTGGTCGCGACCAGGGCCTTGAGCTCGTTGTCCTTGAGAGCCTGTTCCAGGCGGACGCGTTCGTCGGTGTCCGTGCCGCCCGTGTACGTGGCGACATCCCAGCCGGCCTGGCGCAGCGCGCGCGTGGTGTCCTGGGCCGCGGAAACCGTCAACGTGTAGACGATCCCGGATCCGGTGAAGTCCCCCAAGTGTTCACACAGCCAGGCGATGCGCTTGGCCGCGGGCCAGGTGGCGGCGACGCCCAGGCGCAGGGAGTCCCGCGACAGGGCGCCGCGAACCACCAGGGTGTCGCGGCCCAGCTGAGCGGCCACGTCCTCGACCACGCGGGTATTGGCCGTTGCAGTGGTCGCCAGGACCGGCAGATCGCCGGGCAGAGTTTCCAACAGCGCGCCGATGCGCCGGTAGTCGGGGCGGAAGTCATGGCCCCAGTCGGAGATGCAGTGGGCCTCGTCCACGACGATCATGCCCACGCCGCCCAGCAGCCGACCCAGCACACGTTCGCGGAACTTGGGGTTCGTCAGGCGTTCGGGCGAGATCAGCAGGACGTCGACGTTGCCCGCGTCCAGGTCCGCCAGGACTTCGTCCCATTCGGTGGCGTTCGAGGAGTTGATCGTCACCGCGTGCACGCCTGCGCGCGCCGCAGCTGCGACTTGGTCGCGCATCAGCGCCAGCAGCGGCGAGATGATGAGCGTTGGCCCGGTGTTGCCGGAAGCCGCAGTACCCGGCATACCGGTGCTCTGGCCGCCCCAGCCCATGCGGATCAGCCGGGCCGCGACGAAGTACACCGCCGACTTGCCCCAGCCGGTGCGCTGCACGACCAGCACCCGTTTATGGTCCGCGACCAGGGCCGCGATCGCCTCGAACTGGCCGTCACGGAACTGCGCATCCGGCCGACCCGTGAGTTCGCGCAGGATCTCCACCGCCGCCGCGTGCAGGGCGGGGTCGGCGGCGGGCCCCGCGGATTCCGCGCCTGAACCGTTCATCTCATCCATGCCATCCACTCTAGGCTGAGGCACTGACACGGCTGTCCTCTGCACATTCCAGCGGCACCCCATCCAGGACGTGCGGGCCTCTGCGGGAACCTATCGCATGAGGAACCTATCGCATGGCGCGGCGGTTCTTCCGGATGGTCTCCCCACGTATCGTGAACAGGCTGATGATCGTGCCGATGTAGAGGAATCCCAGGGTCAGCAGGAACAGAATTCCCTTGAGGTACTTGCCGATGTAGAAGTACTGCAGGCCGGCGATGAAGAAGAAGCCGACGATCGTCAGGATCAGCGCGATACCCGGATCCTTCAGCGGTTCGGCGGGCTGGTACGGGTTGTAGGCCATCGTTCCTCCTGAGAAGACGGATACAAGTGTCGTTGACTCGATTCTTCCAGGTTCGCGCCCACCGCGCACTGGGGCTGCCCCCCTGGCCCTGCCGCAGCGCGAGCCGCAGGCCAGACGGCCATCGGCCCGCGCCCCTCTGTCGCGCCCTCGGCCGCGCCGCTGCCGCATCCCCTTGGCCAGCGCGTGTCCGGGCCCGCGATCCTTGGTAGATTTGCGGGGTCTATTCCAACACCGCCCGCGGACACGGAGCCGCAGGGGCACACAGGCAAGGGGAGCACATGCAGGCACGGGACCTCGGCGTCGCGATCGGAACCGGCACGCCCGGAGAGTACAACGCGATCACCGATGTGGCGGGGGTGTCGGTGGGACACACGACCCTGATCGAGGGCGAGGGCCCGCTGACGGCCGGCCGCGGCCCGGTGCGCACCGGCGTCACCGTCATCGACCCCGTCCCCGACGACATCTGGACGGCGCCCGTGTTCGCCGGTTTCCACCGCCTCAACGGCAAGGGCGATATGACCGGCATCCAGTGGTTGCAGGAATCGGGGATGCTCTCGACGCCCATCGCCCTGTCCAACACCAATGCGCTGGGCACCATCCGCACCGGGCTGATCCGGGCGCGCGCGGCACTCGCGGCGACGAATGAGGAACACAATGCGGTGTTCTCCGGCCAGCCGGTGTGCGGCGAGACCAACGACTCCACGCTCAACGACATCGCCGGCTTCCACATCACGGAGGACCATGTGGCGCAGGCGCTGGCCGCCGCGCATTCCGGCCCGGTGGAAATGGGCAATGTGGGCGGCGGCACCGGGATGATCTGCCACGACTTCAAGGGCGGGATCGGTTCGGCCAGCCGCGTCGTCGAGACCGGCGCCGGCCAGTTCACGGTGGGCGTGCTGGTCCAGGCGAACCACGGCAACCGCGAGCGCTTCGCGGTGAACGGCGTGCCGCTGGGCCGGCTCATCGACGCGCCCAAACCGGTCAAGGGGCCCACGGATTCCCGCGTCGCCCCGCCCCCGCCCGGGGATGGGTCCATCATCGTCACGGTCGCCACCGACGCCCCGCTGCTGCCCCATCAGCTGAATCGGATCGCGCAGCGCGCGGGTCTGGGCATCGCGCGCCTGGGCGGCACCGGCGAGTACACGTCCGGGGACTTCATCGTGTCCTTCTCCACCGGCAACCGCCTGTCCGAGGCCACCCGGTACCCGGAGCGGGCCGCCTACTTCGACGACATCCGGATGCTCACGGATCGCAGCATCAACCCGCTGTACTGGGCGACGGCGGAGTGCACCGAGGAGGCGATCGTGAACGCGCTGCTCAGCGCCGAGACCATGACCGGCCGCGACGGCAACACCGCCTACGCCCTGCCCCACGACCAGTTCCAGAAGTTCATGGGGGCCTGAGCGCCGGGGCCCGCGGCCGAGGGGATGAAATCTTTGGGCCGTTTGTTTCAGATTGGGCCGGACGAACGGCCCAATCTGAAACAGATGGCCCACTGATTGGCGCACGGGAGCGTCACCGCAGCGCGGTCGCGGCCAAGTCGGTGATCGCCTGGCACACCCGGTCCAGTCGCGGGGTCCCGACCTTCCACCTGTGCAGATACAGCGGCACATCGGTGATCGGGTCGGCGACCGGCAGGTCGTGCAGGGCATCGCCGCCTCCCGGCTCACCCGCGCCGGGTGCGTCTCCGGCGCCGAGGTGGGCCTCGGGCACCATTCCCCAGCCCAGACCCGCGATGACCGCCCCGGTGAACTCGCGCGAACTGGGGATCTGGTGCACGGGCGGCTCGGTGCGGATCCCGTTGCGCCGGAGGAACTCCCACTGCAGGTCGTCATCACTGCCGAAGTTCACCATGGGCAGGCGCCGCAGCCAATCGGCCGGGCGCACCGCCGGCCCGGACTCAACGCCTCCCACCGGCCCAACCTCAACGTCGTGAGCCCGGAGCAGATCCACCCTGGCCATGGCCCGATAGCGCATCGCGCCCAGGGGGATCGAGCGGCATCCGGCGCCGGCGGCCCGCCGCGAACTGATCGCGGCCATTACCCTGCCCGCTGCGAGGTACTCGTGGGCCAGCGCCTGATCGACCACCTCCAGATGGATCAGCACGTCCGGCCAGGCCGCGGCCGAAGCGAACAACGGCCCCATCCACGTCGACAGGGAGTCGGCGTTGACGGCGAGACGAATCCGCACCGGGGCCTCGGCGCCGGACGGGCGGCCCGCGCCCCCGGCATCTCCGCCGGTATCCGGTGCGCCCGCGCCGATCCGGGCCAGGGTGTCGGCTTCGATCAACAGCATCTGCCGCGCGGCGCGCAACACCACCTGACCCGCCTCGGTGGGGGCGACCGGGGCCGACCGGCGCAGCAGAACCGTCCCGACTTCGGCCTCCAGTGCGCGGATGCGCTGGCTCATGGCCGAGGGCGTGATGTGCAGGCGGCGGGCAGCCGTATCCAGCGCTCCGGTGTCCACAGCAGTCGCCAATGCCCGCAGGCGTTCGATGTTCATACAGAAATTCTTCACCAGAAGAAGAAACTTTCATATACCTGCATCACGATCTGGCCCCGAAACGGCCTCCACAGGCCGCCGCCGACCCTAGGCTTGCAGGCATGTCCCCTCTTCTCATCAGCTCCGCCGTGGCCGGCTGCCTGGCAGGCTGGTCCCTCATCGTGGCGGTCGGACCGCAGAACGCCTTCCTCCTGCGCCAGGGCCTGAAGCGCTCACACATCGGCGCCGTGATCGCAGTGTGCGCCCTGGCCGACTGCGTGCTCATCGCCGCGGGCAATCTGGGGATCGGCGCGCTCATCGCCGCGGCCCCGTGGTTCACCACCGCCCTGCGCTGGCTGGGCGCCGCCTACCTGATCTACTTCGCGATCCAGTCATTCCGCTCGGCAGCGCGGGCACAGGGATTGGACGCCGATTCCGCGCCCGTTGCCAAGGGCGACCCCGGCGCGGGTAACGCAGGCCACCCCGGAACTGGTGGTGAGGGCGGCCTCGGCGCCAAAGCCCGGACCGAGGACGCAGGCGCCGCCGCGCCCACAGACTCCGGCGCTCGGCGCCTCGACTCCGAAAGCTCCGAAAGCCCCCGCAGCACCCGTGCCCGTTCGACGCTGCGCCCGGTCATGCTGACGACTCTGGCGATCACCTTCCTCAACCCCGGCGTCTACCTCGACACCGTCGCCCTGTTGGGAACCCTGTCCCATCAATACCCCGGTGACTCCTGGTGGTTCTCCGTCGGCGCGATGTTCGGCTCCATCAGCTGGTTCATCTTCCTGGGCCTGGGCGCACGGGCCCTGGCGCCGCTGGTTGCCAAGCCCGCCGTCTGGCGCTGCATCGATGTGGGGATCGGGCTGTTGATCCTGTTCCTGGCGCTCCGCCTGCTGTTGGCCGGCTAGGCAGGGGACCGGCTAGGCAGGGTGACCGGCTAGGCGGGGTGGCCGGGTGGGCTGAGCGGGACCCGCCGAATCGATCCGGGCTAGACTGGGAGCTTTGCGCGGCCCGCAGATCGTTGGGTCATTTGTTTCAGATTGGGCCGGACGAACGGCCCAATCTGAAACAAACGGCCCAATGATCTGTACGCAAGAAGAGGAGACCCCATGTCGGACACATTGCACGAACTGTTGTGCTCCGGCGCACCCACCCGGGCTCATCTGCCCGCCCTGGCCCGGGCCGCCCAGGCGCTGCCCGTGGCCGAGCTCCTCTACGTCATGCGCTCACTGCCACCCGCCCGCGCCGCAATCCTCTACCGGGTCCTGGAGAAGGACACCGCCCTGGACGTGTTCGACCAGCTCAGCGCCGCCGACCAGGCCGAGCTGATCGGCGGGCTGCGCACCGACGAGATCGCCGAGCTGATCGGCAACCTGGACCCCGACGACCGTGCCCGGCTGCTCGACGAGCTGCCCGCCAAGGTGGCAGACCGGCTGCTGGCCGGCCTGGACCCGCAGGAACGCGCGAACACCTCGGT
This sequence comes from Brevibacterium moorei, assembly GCF_024580735.1. GTDB lineage: Bacteria > Actinomycetota > Actinomycetes > Actinomycetales > Brevibacteriaceae > Brevibacterium > Brevibacterium moorei. The sequence goes on from NZ_JANIJX010000022.1 coordinate 49,924, forward strand.
GGTGCTGGGGTATCCGAAGGACTCGATCGGCCGCCATATGTCACCCGAGGTCCTCCTGCTGCGCGCGGATTCCACCGCCGGGCGGGCCCTCGCGCGGGTCCGCGAGCGCATCGCCGAGCCCGAGACCGTCTACCTGCTGCCGGTGGTCGCGGCCAACCGGAGGCTGGTGGGCGTCCTCGGCCTGCGCCGGCTGCTCGCCGCCGACCCGGAAACACCGCTGCGCGAACTCATGCAGGAACCGGTCGCGGCCTCGGCCACGGATGACAGGGAGCCCGTGGCCCGACTGTTCCTGCGCGAGAAGCTCATCGCGATGCCGATCGTCGACGGCGAGGACCGGGTCGTCGGGATCCTGACGGTCGACGACGCGATCGACATCATCGCCGCCGAGGACGCACAGGACGCCGCGCGCTCCGGCGGCTCCGAGCCCCTGGCCGGCTCCTACCTGTCCACCCCGATCCTGCGGTTGGTGCGCTCGCGCATCGTGTGGTTGGTCGTGCTGGCGGTATCGGCCATCCTGACGGTGCAGGTGCTGGACCTGTTCGAGGACAAGCTGCACCAGGTCGTGGCCCTGGCGCTGTTCGTCCCGCTGCTCACCGGCACCGGCGGCAACACCGGAAACCAAGCGGCCACGACGGTCACCCGCGCCCTGGCCGTGGGCGAGGTCAGGTCCCGGGATCTGCTGCGCGTCGTCTGGCGCGAGGTGCGGGTCGGGGCGATCCTGGGCCTGGTCCTCGGCTGCCTGGGCTGGTTGGTCGCCGGCCTGGTTTATGGTTTTGCGATCGGAGCGGTGATCGGCCTGACCCTGCTGGGCATCTGCACAATGGCTGCGACCGTGGGCGGCTTGATGCCGCTGGTGGCCAAGGCCGTGGGTGCCGATCCCGCAGTGTTCTCCAATCCGTTCATCTCCACCTTCTGCGATGCCACCGGACTGCTGCTGTACTTCGGCATCGCGACGGCGGTACTGGGCTTGAGCTGAGACCTCTTAGCCACACCTAAACAAAACCGCTAGGCTGGCTTCCATGACCGAAGACAACGCAGCCGTCGCCCAGACCCCTGAGACCCCGACTTCGCCCGTGAACCACCACATTCCGCACACTGTGGAATCCCGCGCTCTGGTCCCCACCGAGCGCCCTGGCCGCTACGGCAAGCAGCTCGCAGCGCATATGGGCCGCAAGGTCCCCGCCACCTGGGACGAGGTCACGCAGACCGGGGTGATCACGTTCTTCGACGAGGCCGCCCGCGCCCGCCTGGCCGCTACCGACGACGGCCTGGACATGACGATGACCGCGATCGACGCGGCCGCCCTCGACAGGTTCGAGTGGGTACTGGGGATCCACCTGATCCGCTTCGGCGCACGCGAGGACATGGAGTGCCACTGGATCCGCTCCGATGGCGCACCGGGGACTTCGCAGACCCCGCATGATCTCGAGGAGCGCGCCAAGGAGAAGGCCGCGCAGAAGGAGGCCGCGCAGCAGCAGGAGAGCTGAGGCGCGCGGGCCGGGTGCGACTCAGCCCCGGCGCCGAGCGCCCTGCTCGGCGGCTTCCTCGACCATATCGGTGAGCAGCTCGATGGTGCGGCGCACGGCTTCCTTGTCCGCGTCGCTCCAGCTCTTGGCGTGCGGTTCCAGGGCGGTCTCCGCCATATCGCGCAGATGGATGAGGCGCTCACGCCCCTCATCGGTCAGCGACACCTTCGATACCCGGCCGTCGGAGGCCGAGGCCGCGCGCTGCACCGCACCCTTGGCGGCCAGCCGGTTCACGATCTTCGTAGCGGCCGGCTGCGAACACCCGTAGGCGCGGGCCAGGCCACCGATCGTCACGGGTTGGTACTGGTCGACAATGGCCAGTCCACGCCAGTCGGCGACATCTTCGGGTGGGTTGACCTCGCGTGTCACCCGGCGGACGAAGCGGCCCGCAACAATGGTCAGGTCGGTCAGCAAACGATCGTCTTCCACGGGGTCAGTCTACCCGGGCAGTCCGCGGCCTGTCCCGGTCAACCACGGGACAGGCCGCAGACGTCCACTATGTGAACTCTCAGTTCCGGTGCACGGACTGCTGGGACTGCGCGGACCGCTTGGACAGCGGTGCGCAGACGATCGAGCCCACCAGCGCGACCAGGATGCCGATGACCGGCGGGATGCCGATCCCCAGGGCGCCCAGCACATAGGCCAGCACGCAGGCCACCACGTAGATGCCCAGGTTCACCCAGTTCACGCCCGGCAGGGATTCGCCCTCGGGCATCTGGGTGCGCCGCCAGCGTGCCAGGTAGTCGCCGATGATCACGCCGCCCAGCGGCGGGATGAAGGTGCCCAGCAGGCCCAGGTAGTCCGGCAGGTGCTCGTTCACGCCCACCAGCGCAAGCACTGTGCCGATAACGGAGCCGGCGATGACGAACGGGGTCTTCGAGCGCTTGGAGAACAGTTCGGCGCCGGCCACCCCGAAGGCGTATGCCGCGTCTGCGTTGGACTTCCACAGGTTGCCGAACAGCAGGAACAGCCCCCAGCCGATCAGGCCCAGATTGAACAACACGAGCACGAAGTCGCCCTCGCCGAAGGTGATCGCGCCGATAGCACCGAAGAAGATCATCAGCCCGTTGCCGATCAGGAAGCCGATCACGCATGCCCAGACGGCCGGTGCCCCTGACTTGCCGAAGCGCGTCCAGTTGGGAGCCTGGGTGCCGGCGGACACGAAGGTGCCCACCACGGTCGTCACGGCCACGGCCAGGGTCATGTGCCCCGGCGGGTCGATCGCGGCCAGGCCGGACCAGCCGCCGACCTCCTCCAGTGAGCGGAACATGACCCAGAAGGCCAGGATCAGGATGAGCGGGGTCGACACCAGCGACACCCAGTACATGCCGTGGTAGCCATAGCAGGCGGTGGCGCACATGAGCACGCTGACGACCACCATGACCGCGGCGCGCGCGGCGTAGGACTCCCAGCCGAAGGCCTGGGACGTCAGGTCGCCGATCGTGCCGACGACCACCCCGTACCAGCCGATCTGCGTGCCGCCCAGCAGCACCGAGGCCAGTTTCGACCCCTTGGTGCCCAAGGTATAGCGGGACATGACGACGGTGGTCAGGCCGGTCCGCGCGCCGATCCAGCCCAGGGTCGCGACATAGGCGCCCAGCACCACGGAGCCCACCAGGATGACCATGAGCAGGCCGGACAGGTCGAAGGACTCGCCCAGGCTGGCGCCGGCCAGCATCGTGGGGGTGAAGATCGTGAAGCCCAGCAGCACGACCATGAGCGAGAAGAACCCCTTGCGGGCGTGCCGGGGCACGGGGGTGACGGGGTAGTCCGGGTCGACGGGAACCTGCTCCGCGCTCATGCGAGTTCTGCGGTTTCCACGCCGATGTCCTCGGCCCAGATCTGCGGGCGCTCGTCGAGCATTTTCTGCATCAGCGCCACGCAGCGGGCGTCGTCGGCGTTGATGACCTCGACGCCGTTGGCACGCAGCCAGTCCTCGGAGGCCTCGAAGGCGCGGTTCTCGCCCATGACCACGCGCGGGATGTCGTAGAGGATGGCGGAGCCGGCGCACATGGTACACGGGGACAGGGTCGTGTAGAGGGTGGATTCACGATAGACATTGGCGGGCAGACGGCCGGCGTTCTCCAGGCAGTCGGTTTCGCCATGGCGGGTCGCGCTGTCCATCTGCACGCGCTGGTTGTGGCCCACCGCCAGGACCTTGCCGCTCTTGTGGACCAGGGCCGCGCCGATCGGCACGCCGCCCTCGTTCCAGCTGATCTCGGCCTGTTCGATCGCCAGGTCCAGGTACTTCTGATCGTCGGCGCCAAGCGCGCTGGGTGCTGTTGCAGTCATACCCACAACTTTAGAGGAAGCTGAGTGTTCGGCTACAGCACGGGTTTGCCACCGGAGCGCGCCGCGTGCCCGCGCCAGTGGAACCACCCGAGGACCACGCCGGTGAGCAGCAGGGCGACGCCGATCCAGAACAGCACGTGCGCCGGGCCGATCCACTGCACGGTCGTGGTCTCCCAGGCCGGGGCGCCGGCGGGTCCGCCGCCGGGGTCTCCTCCCCCGGACTGCCGGCAGACGAGAACGGGCGGGAAGAAGCGGAGTTCGATCATAGATGAGGACGTTTCACCGAGCGCCGCGCCCGGATCGCACCCGTTCCAGCTCTCGGCGGAGTGTTCGGCTTGCCTCGACTGGAGCAACAGCATCGGGTAGGTCAGCAGCAGGCAGAGCACCCCGAAGGTGGCGCAGACCCGCGCCGGACCGGATGTGTGCTTCTCATTGCGCATGCCCGCCAGCTTAACCCGACGGCGAGACGCCCTTGCGGAACTCGATTCCAGGGTTTACTTTTGAATACGTGTTCCGGGGACGGTGAGATTCCGTACCGGCGGTATAGTCCGCGACCCGAACGCCGTGTCCCGAACGGGGCCCGCGCGTCCGGTTGACTCGGTGGGATTCCGAGACCGACAGTGAAAGTCTGGATGGGAGGAACAACAGGCACCGTGCCTGTTCGCATTCGCGACGCCCTGGTTCCTCGAGTCCTCCTCGAAGTCCGGTACCGCCGCATGTGGATGGCCCGGGTGGCGGCGCATACCGTCACAGCACTCGCACCGTTCGGCGTACCTCCCTCACCTCGGGTAGAAGGTGAGGTTGAGAGTGAACCGGACGGTTTTTTCGTCCCCCGGGGCCATGGGCTTCACAGCCGCCGAGGCCGCGGCGATGGACGCCGCCCTGGCGGCAGCAGCACTCGGAGTCCGCGGGGCGAACCCGCTGGTGGGGGCCTCGGTCCTGGGCGCCGACGGTGACTGCGTGACCGGCTACCACCGGGGAGCCGGCACCCCGCATGCGGAGATCGACGCACTGGCGCGCGCCCGGGCGGCGGGCATCGACCTGGGCACGGCGACGCTGCTGGTGACGCTGGAGCCCTGCAATCACACCGGCCGCACCGGCCCCTGCGCCCGGGCCATCATCGCCGCCGGCATCCCCCGGGTGATCTTCGCCCAGGCCGACCCGGTACCCGGTCACGGCGGCGGCGCCGAAACCCTGCTCGACGCCGGCGTCGAGGTTCGCTCCGGTCTGCGCGGCGCCGCCGCCGGCGCGCTGAACGCGCGGTGGTTCGCCGCCGCTCGGGGCGCGCGACCCTTCGTCACCGCCAAGATCGCGCAGTCCCTGGACGGGTTCTCGGCGGCGGCCGATGGCACGAGCCAGTGGATCACCTCGGCGCAGGCCCGCGAGCACGCCCACGGGGTGCGCGGCCGGGTCGATGCGATCCTGGTGGGCACCGGCACGGTGCTGGCCGACGACCCACGGTTGAGCGCGCGCCTGCCCACGGGCGAGCCGGCCGAGCGCCAGCCGGTACCGGTGGTCATCGGCTCCCGGGACGTGCCCGCAGATGCACAGCTGCGCGCAAATCCGGGCCTGCGGCAGTACCGGCCAGCGGGCTCGGGGTTGCGGTCCGAGGCCGCGGGCGGTGCCGGCGAAGGTGCAGCCGAGCCGGAATTCTTGCTCCGGGTCCTGCGGGATCTCAAGGCAGACGGCTGCGACCATGTGCTGGTTGAGGGCGGGCCAGGCCTGGTCGGCTCGTTCCTGCAGGCGGGACTGGTCGACGAGCTGCTGGTCTATACCGCTCCCCTGCTCCTGGGCGCGGGCACGCCCAGTGTTCGCCTGCCCGGCATCGGAACCCTGCGCGATGCCCTGGCCTTCACCCCGGACCCGGCCTCGGCACCGGCCTCTGCCCCAGTCCGCTTGGGGCCCGACATGCTGACCCGCCTGGTGCCCGTAGAGGCAGACGGGCCGGGCTCGGCGGGCCCCGGTCCCAGCTCCGGGCAGCCACCCGCCGACTCGGCACCACAGACTTCCACCGACAACTCTCAAGGAGACGCATAGTGTTCACCGGAATCATCGAGGCCCTCGGCACCGTCACCGCCCTGGAGTCCCTGCCCGACGGCAGTGCCCGCATCACGATCGACGCGGGCCGGCTGATCGAGGACCTGCCGCGCGGGGGCTCGCTGGCGGTCAACGGCGTCTGCCTCACCGCGGTCCCCGCACCCCGCGCCGAGTCGTCACAAAAGTGCGACGAAACCTCCGCCGAACGCACATTCATGACGACTCGGCGGGGGGCGGACGGAGTCTTCACCGCCGATGTCATGGGCGAGACCCTGCGGTTGACCTCGTTGGGGGACCTGGCTCCGGGCAGCCGGGTCAATCTGGAGCGGTGTCTGAGCCCCTCCGGGCGCTTCGACGGGCACATCGTGCAGGGCCATGTGGACGGCACCGGCGTGCTGGCCTCGATCGCCGACCACGGATCCTGGGCCGTCTACCGCTTCACCGTGCCGAGCGACCTGGCGCCGTTCACCGCGCTCAAGGGCTCGATCGCCATCGACGGGGTGTCCCTGACGATCAGCGGGGTCAGCCCGGCGCCCGGGACCTCGGCGCCGGAGGACGGTGCCGCGCACTGGGTCGAGGTCAGCCTGATCCCGGCCACCCGAGAACACACGATCCTGGGCGAGGCCGCACCGGGGCGCCGCGTCAACCTCGAGGTCGACGTCATCGCCAAGTACGCCGCCCGCCTCACCGCATTCGCAACCGTACCGACAGCACAGAACGCAAGCACAGAAGGAGCCACCGCATGACCACCACATCCACCACCCCACAGGCTCCGGCCACCCAGCCGGCAGGGACCTCGGCGCCCGAAACGCCGGACACGCCCACCGCTCTGAACACCATCGACCAGGCCATCGCCGCCCTGCGCGCGGGCCGGCCGATCATTGTCGTCGACGATGAGGACCGGGAGAACGAGGGCGACCTCATCATGCCCGCAGCGACTGTGACGGCCGAGTGGATGGGCTTCATCATCCGCCATTCCTCGGGCGTGGTGTGCGCGCCGATGACCGCCGAGCGCGCCCGGGCCATGGAGCTGCCGCCCATGGTCGCGAACAACCAGGACCCCAAGGGCACTGCGTACACCGTCAGCTGCGACGCCGCGGCCGGCACCAGCACGGGGATCTCGGCGGCGGACCGCGCACTGACCGCCCAGGTGCTGGCCGACCCGGCCGCACTGCCCACACAACTGCACCGGCCCGGGCACGTCTTCCCGCTCATCGCCAAGGACGGTGGGGTCCGCGAACGCGCCGGCCACACCGAGGCCGGGGTCGAGTTCGCGCGCCTGGCCGGTTTCGAGCCCGTGGCCGTCATCGCCGAGGTGGTCCACGACGAGGGCCCGATGATGCGGCTGGACGACCTGCGGCCCTTCGCACGCCTGCACGGGCTGATGCTCGTATCGATCGAGGAGCTCATCGCCTACCTGGACGCCCGCGATATGGCGGGAGCCACGGAGGCCGCAGCCGGGGACAGGATCACAGCCGGCGCAGCCACCTCGACCGATCCCGTCGTCCTGCCGACCGAGTTCGGCACCTTCACCGCACGCGCGTGGACCGTCGACGGGGTCGAGCACCTGAGCCTGAGCGCAGCGGGGAGCGCCGAAGCTGCCGGAGCAGACGTGGCCGGAGCCGGCGCCACGGCTGACTCTGCCGGAGCAGACGTGGCAGGAGCGGAGGTGGCCGGAGCCGCGGCCTCGGCCACGGAATCCGATACGCCGGTGGCCGGCGATGCCGGCCAATCCGCGCCGTTGGTGCGGGTGCACTCGGAGTGCCTGACCGGCGATGTGTTCGCCTCGCACCGGTGCGACTGCGGCGAGCAGTTGGCCGCGGGGCTGCGCGCGATCGCCTCGGCCGGGGGCACGCTGATCTACCTGCGCGGGCAGGAGGGCCGCGGGATCGGCCTGTTCAACAAACTGCGCGCCTACGCGCTGCAGGACGGCGGGCTGGACACCGTGGACGCGAACACGCACCTGGGACTGCCGGTGGACGCCAGGGACTACGCGGCGGCCGCGGCGATCCTGACCGGCATGGGGATCCGGCGGGTGCGCCTGCTGACGAACAATCCGGCGAAGGTCTCGGCCCTGGCCGAACACGGGATCGAGGTCGCCGAGCGGGTGTCCGTGGACATTCCGGCGCGGGCGGAGAACGCCGCCTATCTGCGCACCAAGCGCGACCGCATGCACCACCTGATCGGCGGAACCGGAGTCGCCGGGGCCGGAGTCGGCAGTGCCGGAGTCGCCGGCGCACCCGACGCCCGGCACGCCCAGCCTGCGCACCCGGACCTCGCCGCAGAGCACAGCGCGCCCACCGCGGCCGCATCCGCACTCATCGAAAGGAAGGCCTCCTGATGGCCCAGCACGGAGCACCCACCGCACATCTGGACGAACTCGCAGCCGAGCACCCGCAGCTCAAGGAGCTGACGCTGACGATCGTGGCCGCCAGCTGGCACACCGAGGTGATGGACGGGTTGATCGCGGGCGCCCTGCGCGCGGCCGCGGTGGCCGGGATCGAACCTCGGGTCGTCCGCGTGCCTGGCAGTTTCGAACTGCCGGTGGTGGCGCAGAAGTACGCGCGGACCTCGGACGCGGTGGTGGCTCTGGGCGTGGTGATCCGCGGTGGCACCCCGCACTTCGACTATGTGTGCGCGGCGGCCACCGACGGCCTGAACCGGGTGGCGCTGGACACCGGGACCCCCGTGGGCTTCGGGCTGCTGACCTGCGATGACGATGCACAGGCCCTGGCACGCGCCGGCCTGCCCGGGTCGACCGAAGACAAGGGCTTCGAGGCGACCGAGGCGGCCCTGGCCACGGCCCTCATCCTGCGCGCCTAACAACCCCGGCAGTGGCTCCACACATGCATGGGTGGCAGCAAAACTCACGATCTTTGCTGCCACCGGTGCCATTGTGGAGCCACTCGACAAGGCGCAGGCACCTGGCCCAACGGGCGCCCAACTGGCGAGAGCCACTCGGCAAGGCGCGGCACCCGGACATGCGAAACGGGCCCGGATCTTTCGATCCGGGCCCGTTTCCCCCATAAAGACTCTCCAACCAAGAAGAGAAGTGAGGCCGGTCCATAAAGTTCGGTACCACTCCCCAAAAGACGAGCCCCGCAGCTCGCCACCGAAGAACCGGCCTCACTGGTGATAACCATACGGAGCCACCCTGGACCGGCCCTGGGATGGCCGTGAACGCTTCATGGCAATGGAATGGCAGAAAGCTGAATCAGTCCGATCCCTGTCCGCCACCGGCCGACCGACGACCCTCCGCCACCCCACCCACGAACCGCCCGGCGAGGTATTTGACCGCGGCCCGGGCGAAACGAAAGTATATAAATTGCACATTGAGACTCAGACCACAGTAGTTCAGGGCGCATCGGCTCCGAACACAGTGGCTCTGAGTCCGCTACTTTCAACGACGAAAGGCATCATGACTACAAGCGCAGTGCAGCACCGAACATCTGCCGCGGCCCCGCCCGCCTCCAAGCACAAGGGCCTGCTGGCCGCCGGGCTGATCGGCTCGTCGATCGAATGGTACGACTTCTTCCTCTACGGCACAGCCGCCGCGATCGTGTTCCCCCACGTGTTCTTCCCGGAGACCAATGCCCTGGTCGGCACGATGCTCGCGTTCTCCACCTTCTGGGCCGGTTTCATCGCCCGGCCCATCGGAGGCCTGCTGGCCGGCAACTATGGCGACAAGCTGGGGCGCAAGCCCATGGTCGTCATCGCCCTGACCGGTATGGCGGTCTTCACCTTCATCATCGGCTGCCTGCCATCGGCGGGCACCATCGGCGCGGCCGCCCCAGTCCTGCTGGTAGTCTGCCGGTTCGTCCAGGGTGCGGCCTGCGGAGCGCAGTGGGGCGGTATGGCCCTGTTGCTCAGCGAGTCCGCCGGCCCCAAGCACCGCGCGTTCTCCGGCTCCTTCACCCAGCTGGGCGTGCCCTGCGGCGCGCTGCTGGGCAACCTGGTGTTCGTGGGCGTGTCGGTGGCGCTGAGTCAAGACGCCTTCACCACCTGGGGCTGGCGCATCCCCTTCTGGGCCACCGCCCTGCTGGTCCCGATCGTCATGTACATCCAGCTCAAGGTCGAGGACTCCCCCGAGTTCAAGCAGCTGGAAGAAGAGGTCGCAGCCGGCCAAGCGGACAAGCCCGCAGTCGTCAAGACCCCGCTGTGGCAGGCCGTCAAGTCGAACTGGAAGACCATCCTGTTGGCGGCCGGCACCCTGTCCGGCACCAACTGCATCTTCTACATCTCGATCGCCGGCGTCCTGTCCTACGGCACCAAATATCTGAACATGGACTACAACCAGATGTTGTTGGGCGCCATGGCCTCCTGTGTGGCCGGAGCGATCTTCATGGTCATCGGCGGCAAGCTGGCCGACTCCCACGGCCGCAAACCGGTCATCCTGATCGGCGGAATCGGCGTGCTGGCCTTCGCATTCCCATACTTCGCCCTGGTCAACACCGCCAACATCTGGCTGTTCACCGTCGCCGTGACCATCGCCAGCTGCTTCCAGTCACTCATCTACGCGCCGATCGCGGCCTACTTCGGTGAGCTGTTCGCCCCGCAGATCCGCTACTCCGCCGTGTCCCTGGCCTATCAGCTCAATGCGATTGTGGTCTCCGGTTCGACCCCGGTGGTGATGACCTGGATCATCGCGAAGATGAACGGGTCGACCCTGGGCATCACACTGTTCGTCTGCCTGACCGCGCTGTGCACGATCCTGTGCACCCTGCCCCTGCGCGAGACGAACCCCAAGCACGTCCGCGAGAACCCCACCGCAGTGCCGGGTGAACACCTGCACTCGAACGCCTGAGCAAGGGCAAAAGGAATGGGGCCGAGGTCCCGGCCGGGTTCACAGACCCGGCCGGGACCTCGGCCCCATCGCCATTCAGCCGGCGCCTCAGCCGACCGGCGTTCAGTCGACTTCGATGCTGCGCTTGAGGATCTTGCCCGTGGCGCCCTTGGGCAGGGACTCGACGAACACGATGCGCCGCGGGATCTTGTAGGCGGCCAGGTTCTCGCGCGTATAGGCCTCGATCTCGTCCTCGGTCAGGGTGACGCCGGGCATCGGCGTGATGACCGCGGTGACCGTCTGGCCGTACTTCTCATCGGGGATGCCGATGACGGCGACCTCCAGGATGCCGGGGTGCTCGTAGAGGACCTCTTCGACCTCGCGCGGGTAGACGTTGTAGCCGCCGTGGATGATGAGGTCCTTGAGCCGGTCGACGATGTAGAGGTAGCCGTCTTCGTCCATCCGGCCCAGGTCGCCGGTGTGGAAGAAGCCCTCGTCGTCGAAGACCTTGGCGGTGGCCTCGGGGTTGTTCCAGTATCCGGCCATGACGTTGACGCCCTTGACGCAGACCTCGCCGACCTCGCCAGGGGCGACCCGATTGCCCTCGTCGTCCTTGACACACAGTTCGGGCTGGCCGTTGGTGGGCAGGCCCACGGAGCCCACGACGATCCTGCCGTCGCGCGGATTGACCGAGGCGTTGGCCGTCGTCTCCGTGAGCCCGTAGCCCTCCGTGATGGTCGCGCCGAAGCGCTGCTCGAACTGGCGCATCACCTCGGCGGCGATAGACGCCCCGCCGGAGATCGCGATGCGCAGGCTGCTGACGTCGTAGTCGCCCGGTGCGTGCACGACCGCGTTCCACATGGTGGGCACGCCGCCGGTGACGGTGACCCTGTCCGTCTGGATCACCTGCAGGTATTCGATCGGGTTGAAGCGCGGCAGCAGGGTGATGGGCGCGCCGCAGTTCATAGCCGACAGCAGCACGCTGACCAGACCGAACACGTGGAACAGCGGCAGCGCGGTGGCGAAGACGTCATCGGGGGTGCCGCCACAGGCCTCACAGCACATCCTGCCGGTGGCCACCAGGTTGTCCACGGTCAGAATGGCACCCTTCGGGTTGCCCGTGGTGCCCGAGGTGTAGAGCAGGACCGCGACGTCCTCGCCCGTGCGCGGCACGGGTTGGTAGGACTCCCAGCCCGCTTCCGTGGCAGCGCCCAGCCGGGCTGCGTCGATCAGCGCGATATCGGCGTAGGCGAGGGCCGGCGCGGAGCCCGCTGCGGCCTCGGCGTCCGTTGCACCGCCGGCCGGGGCGGCCCCGGTGCCGGCCCCCTCCGAAAGTTCGGCTACGGCCTTCTGGGCCGCGGAGTTGCAGACGGGGTGGGCGATGACGGCCGAGGCGCCGGAGTCGCTGAGGAAATGCCGGAGTTCGCGCGCGGTCGACAGGGGGTTGACGGGAACGACGATGAGGCCCGCGGCCTGGGCTGCGAAGAACTCGACGACGAATTCCGCGGTGGTCGGGCAGATCAGCACGATTCGCTCGCCCACACTGTAGGCCGCGGTGAGTTCTTGAGCGCGCGCCGTGACCAGGCCGGCCAACTGGGCTCGGGTGATCTCCAATCTGGGGTCACCCGGTTCCGCGGGCAGGGGGCCGCGGACCGCGATGCGCTGCGGGTCGGCCTGCGCATTGGCGAAGACGATGTCGGCGACGTTCCGGTGCTGGGACGCGGGGTCGGGAGTCGGGCCGGTCGTTGCGGGGGTGTGTGCTGGAGTGCTGGATGTTGCCGTGCTGGATGCCACGATGCTCCTTCGAATCATGGAAATGCGTGCGGGCGGACTCGGACATCCGCCGTCGTGTTCATGCTATCGCAGGGATGTTACCCGGATCACTACAGGTGGTGGATGGCGGGTGCTGTGCGTGCGAACCGTCGCCGGGCCAGGAACTTCACGAATATGCCGATGGGGACGACCAGGACGGCGTAGGCGAACATGAACCAGATCCCGAACGTGTACTCCTCCAGCCACGGCACGAACAGGCACAGGGACACCAGCGCGAAGTAGCAGCCCAGCAGCGACCAGAGGATTGCCGCGCTCCAGCCCGGGTGTTTGAACAGGAAGGTCACGCTCAGGTCCAGCAGCAGGCACGGGACCGCAATGAAACCGACTATGAGAAAGTAGAACCCCGCCACGTCCAGCGATCCGTAGTCCCGATCCCAGGGGCGGTTGATGAGCAGGCTGAGCACCATGCCCGAGGTGATCGCCGCCGCGGTCCACCCGATCAGCGCCGAGGCGTACGGCCGGCCCGCCATTGCATGGGAGGTGCCGTGCTCCATCGTGCGGGAGTCCCCGTGCGATGGCGAACGGATGCCGTCGCCCGCCGAAGCGGGCATCGCGTTCTGTGTCATGGCCTCATCATATGGTCCGTTATATGTTCCATCTCCGTTCGCGCAGGCGCAGGATGAGGTAGACGATCCAATAGACCAGCGCGAGGACGATGAAGCAGGCCGCGACGAAGATGGCGATGATGGCCATCGCTCCGATCGTGATCCAGCCTTCCTCGGCATTGCGAGCCCAAATCCACATGGCAACCGCGATGGCAGTGGACACACAGGCCAAGCACGACATCACCCACAACAGGGGCTTCCAACCGGCCGACGCCGGCCTCTGCGAATCGGGCTGCGCCGGTCCCGGCGACGCTGTCAGCGAATCGGTCATCACGTCCTCCACTCCCCTTGTAGGCGAATCGGGCTCACCGGACTCGCCGCCGGTCCCGTCTTACGATGATGATGCCACTGAGGCCCAGGGGAATCAGTGCCGCAAGACTGATGACGATTGCGGCGGGGGCGGACTCCTGTACGAACGCGGGTACTGAAATCGCCGCCCACAGAATCAGGAACACCCCGAGCACGGCCCAAGTGCTCGTTTGAAGTCGCAGCTTATGATCTGAGCGAGTCATTGTTCCTCCCACCGGACGTACTGGACGGACACGCCTCCACGTACATCCCCATCGACGACTGGAGTGAACCGACCATACCCGGTGCCCCCTATTTTAACAAGATTGCTTGTTCTCTTTACGATCGCGACAACTGGCACTTCGATAGGATCACGCCAGCCTCACGACATCACATGCGCAAACCTGCAACACCGCTCTGTGTCAAGCTGTGTGGAGTCACTCGGGCTAGTTTCTGACTGCTTCGTGCTCCGGCAGGTTGATACCCACGACGTGGGGCGGCTTCGGAGTCACCGGACGT
>NZ_JANIJX010000023.1 GCF_024580735.1 Brevibacterium moorei
CGCCCCAGAGGATTCCTCAACGATCCGAAATACACGCATCGACCCGAGATGGACACGAAGTCATGAGACATCAATGGACACACCTGGTTGAGACATCACGTGGCCCCGATGTCCTGAGACATGACACGCCCCGGAACCTGCATGAACCGGTCACTGGCCGAACCCTGGGGTCATCGAGTGTGCATCACCCCAGGCGGATATCGCGGAAGGTGGGGGAGCGGCTCGAGTCCCCAGGCGATTTCCCATACGTACTCTGCGCAACCCTGCGGATGCGCTCGCGCATGAGCTCGCTGATCGTCGTGATTCCCGCGGCGTCCGCTTCCTCCGAGGCCTCCGCGCCGCGGGGGCTCCGCACTCCTTCGCCACCCACCCGCGCTCCGGCTGCCGGGCGCAGGGGTTCGGGCTGTTGGACGAGCACGAAGCGCCGCTGCCCGCCGTCTGCCGCATTGAGCTCCAGTACCGCCTGGCCAGTGGTCCCCGAGCCTGCGAAGAAGTCCAACACCAGCGCATCGCGGTCGGCGAAGGTCTGTGAGAGCACCAGGTCCTTGATCAGCTCCACCGGCTTCGGATAGGAGAACAGCCCGCCCAGGCCCAGGGTGCTGAGCGCATTGCGCCCCTGTTCCCCCAGGGCCCTGATGATCGAGTACAGCTTCGACGAGGCCTGCTCGGCCGGGGTCAGCTTGACCACGGCGTGCTTGGCCGTGCCGTCGGCGCCTGGCTCGCCCCAGGCACGCAGCACATGGGTGCCGGCGGCCAGCCAGCCATCGACCTGGCGCAGTTTCGCCGCACCGCGCACCGCCAGGATGTCCTCGTACATGAGCCTGCGCTCGGTTCCCCTGGTGTACTTCCCGAAGCTCACCCGCAGCACATCGTCGTCGACCAGATAGCGCCGCCCGTCGATATCCTCGTACTTGGCCGGGGGCTTCTTGGGCCCCAGAAAGGGCCCGGCCTGCGCGATGTCGCGCGCCCAGGCGAGCACATAGTCATGCCCCCGGATGAAGAACCTGGCCTGCCCGCCACCCTTGGCGCGCTGGTGGACGAAGGCGCCCAGGAAGTTCTCCTCGCCGAACACCCGATGGCCCAGCATGGTCAGATAGGCCAGTTCGCCGTCGTCGATCGAGGCGAAGAACACCCCGTCAGCGCGCATCAGCCGGCGGGCCAGCAGCAGCCTGGGCAGCATCATGTTCAGCCAGGCCGCATGGTCCTTGGTGCCTCCGGCCCGTCGGCCCGCGGTCCGCCCCGCCCTGTCGTGGTAGCTCAGGCGCGAGCCCGTGTTGTACGGCGGGTCGATGTAGACGACCTTGAAAGCCGTGGCGTGGGTGTCCTGCAGCAGCTTCAGGGCCTCCAGATTGTCGCCCTCGATGAGCGTGTCCTCGGCTCGCGACAGCGGTCGGACCAGCGGCCGGACCCGCTTCGTTTCACGTGAAACAGTGTCTGCGCCGAGGTCCCCGTCGGCTTCAGCTCCGGCGTGCGGTCCGCGGCGCGGTTCGCTTACCCGCGCGCGGCGCGCAGTCCCGGCCAGGGCCTCGGCCGCGGCGCGTCCGGCCCAGTCGAAGACGACCCCGCCGGTTGCAGTCGGCCCCGCGTCCTCAGTCCTCGGCATGGCGCTCCAGGAACTCGTAGACCTCGGTCGGGTCGACCCCGGGGAAGGCCCCGGGCGGGACGGCGGCCAACAGTGAGGCGTGCATCTTGGCCTGGGGCCAGGACTGGGTCCCCCAGGTCACCTCCAGCTCGGCCGGCGCCGCGCGGCAGCAGGATGGATCGGGGCAGCGCGACTGGGACCGGATAGGGGTCTCCCTGCCCTCGAACCAGCGCACCTCGTTGAACGGCACGCCCACGCTCACCGCGAAGTCGCTGTCCTCTGGCAGTACCCGGGCGGTGCACCAATAGGTGCCGACGGGGGTGTCGGTGTACTGATAGTAGGGGCTGAAGCGGTCGGCGACCTTGAAGACCTGGCGCGAGGTGAAGCGCTTGCAGGCGTACTGGCCCTCCACGGCACCCAGGGGGTCGGTGGGGAAGGGCAGTCCGTCGTTCGAGTACACCTTGTGGATCGCTCCGGATGTCTGGACCTTCATGAAGTGCACGCGTAGGCCCAGGTGTTCGGTTGCCAGATTTGTGAACCGGTGGGCCGCGGTCTCATAGGTCGTGCCGAAATGATCGCGCAGCTCCTCAATGGAAATTCGGCGATTCTTCTTCGCCTCCTTCAGCAGGGACGCCGCGGCGGATTCCGGGAGCCGCAGGGCCGCCGCCAGATAGTTCACCTGCACGCGCTGGCGCAGGAACTCCGCATAGTCCCTGGGCTTCTCCTGGCCCAGGATCATCGGCGCCAGTGCCGCCAGCATGGTGGAGCGCGGATCGTGTCCTCCCATCCCCGAGTTGGGCAGATAGATCCGCTTGCCCCGCAGATCGGTCACCGAGCGCGTCGAGGCCGGCACATCGGCCACGTAGTGCAGATCGAAGCCCAGATGACTGGCGATCCCCGCGGCCTGCCGCTGGCTCAGTGGGCCGTCGCGGTAGTCCACCACGGCCAGCAGCTCGGCGGCCAGGTCCTCCAGATCGCCGAAGTAGTTGTGCGCCCTGCTCATCCGCTCCCGCAGATCGCGGTTGGCCCGCCTGGCCTCCTCCGGGGTGGCCGCGCGGGTCTCCGCCATCGTCTGGAGTTCGCGCTGTAGGCCGACGATGGCCTCCAGCGCGTCCGTCGGCAGGGCCTTGGTGCGGACCCGCGGCAGGCGCAGGGAGGAATAGAGGGCCGAGGCCTGTGCGCGTTCGGCCTGGATCTCCAGGGCCGCCCTGTGGTCCACGGGGGTGGGGTCGAGGAGGTCCTCGGCGCTCACGTCCAGTGCCGTGGCCAGCGCCTGGAGCATGGAGATGGTGGGCTCCCGCCGCCCCGATTCGATCGCCGAGATTTGCGAGGGCGCCCGTGAGACCCGCTGCCCCAGGTCCGTCAGGGTCAGTCCTGCGGCCTTGCGGAAGTGGCGCACGCGCCGTCCGATGGTCAGGGCATCCGGCCCGGCCGTGGACTCCTTGGCTTCGTCGTTCATGCCCCCAATCCTACGAAGAATCTGTGTAGAAGACCACATTTTCTAGTGTGTAGAAAAATAACGAATTTTTCACTCAAATTCAGTCGAAATCGGGGTGGTGCGGCCCACAGACTGGAATCACAAGCGGAACACGATATGCACCTCGGCCCCGGCGACGGGATTACCCACGATCCCGGAGAACAGGGTCGGAAGGCCCGGAGAACGGGCAGGTGCAGGGGCGTGGACCGCAACCCTCACAGCGACAAAGGAGCACCGACATGACCGACAACCTGCACGATGCGAACGCCCTGCGCAGCGACTGGGCCACCAATCCCCGGTGGGCCGGAACCAGCCGCGACTACACGGCGGAAGACGTCGTCAAGCTGCGCGGCTCGCTCATCGAGGAACACACCCTGGCCCGTCACGGCGCCGAGCGCCTGTGGGATCTCATCCACACCGAGGACTTCGTCAACTCGCTGGGCGCCCTGACCGGCAACCAGGCCGTCGAACAGGTCAAGGCCGGCCTCAAGGCCATCTACCTGTCCGGCTGGCAGGTCGCAGCCGATGCCAACAACGCCGGCCAGACCTACCCCGACCAGTCGATCTACCCGGCCAACTCGGTTCCCCAGGTGGTCCGCCGGATCAACAACGCGCTGATGCGCGCCGACCAGATCGAGGTCTCCGAGGGCACCAAGAACGTCGACGACTGGTTCGCCCCGATCGTCGCGGACGCCGAGGCCGGCTTCGGCGGCACCATCAACGTCTACGAACTCATGCGCGGGATGATCTCCGCCGGCGCCGCCGGCGTCCACTTCGAGGACCAGCTGGGCTCGGAGAAGAAGTGCGGGCACCTGGGCGGCAAGGTCCTCGTCCCCACCGCGCAGCACATCCGCACGCTCAACGCCGCCCGCCTGGCCGCCGATGTGGAGAACGTCCCCAGCCTGGTCATCGCCCGCACCGACGCCGAGGCCGCGACGCTCATCACCAGCGACATCGACGAGCGCGACCAGAAGTACCTCACCGGTGAGCGCACCGCGGAGGGCTTCTACAAGGTCACCAACGGCATCGAGCCGTGCATCGACCGCGGCCTGGCCTTCGCCCCGTACGCAGATCTGCTGTGGATGGAGACCTCGACGCCGGACCTGGAGGCCGCGAAGCGCTTCGCCGATGCGATCCACGCGGAGTACCCGGACCAGCTGCTGAGCTACAACTGCTCGCCCTCGTTCAACTGGAGGGCGCACCTGGACGATTCGACGATCGCCAAGTTCCAGCGTGAGCTGGGCGCGATGGGCTACAAGTTCCAGTTCATCACGCTGGCCGGCTTCCACGCTCTGAACTACTCGATGTTCGATCTGGCCCACGGCTATGCCCGCAACCAGATGGCCGCCTACGTCGAACTGCAGGAGCGCGAATTCGCCGCCGAGGCCCGTGGCTACACCGCCACGAAGCACCAGCGCGAGGTCGGCACCGGCTACTTCGACCTGGTCTCGACCGCGATCAACCCACAGTCCTCGACCACCGCGCTCAAGGACTCGACCGAGGCCGCGCAGTTCTGACGCGCATCTGCGAGTTCTGAGTTCTGTGGCTTGAGCGTCGGGCCGTACCGCTCGGCTCTCAAGTCGCACCACCGGCTTGTCCGCGGGAAGGGTTTTTCGAGGGTTTACCCTTCCCGCGGACATTTTCTCTTCCCACCCTCCCCACACCCTCGCGCACTACACCCGGGCGCCGCCCGCGTTCCCGCTGCCCGCACCGGGCGAGAACCCATCGAGCTCCACGCAGCCCGACCTTCACCGACTTCCACTTAGCCCGTCCTTTCCAGGAGCATCCGATGTCCGCCACGATCACGGAACAGACCACCGACCACCAGAGCCCTCGGTCCGCCGCCGCACAGCCCGCCGCCGCGCCGACGGCCGTGCGACCCGTAGCCGAGCAGTCGGCAAGCGAGCAGGCGCGCACCGCGCTGCGCATTCTGGGGCCGATGGAGCCCGGCTACGACTCGATCCTCACACCGGACGCCCTGGACTTCGTGGCCGAACTCCACCGCCTCTTCTACGCCTCCCGGCGCGAAGTCATGGCCCACCGCGAATCCCGCCGCGCCGCGATCGACCGCGGCCGGATGCCCGGCTTCAAGCCGGAGACCGCGGGCATCCGGCACGACCCGGAGTGGACGATCGCGCCCACGGCGCCGGGCCTGGAGGACCGGCGGGTGGAGATCGTGGCGCCCGCCTGCCAGGCCGAGGCGGCCCGCGCCCTGGGCTCGGGCGCCCCCGTGTGGATCGCCGACCTCGAGGACACCATGTCGCCGAGTTGGCACAATGTCGTGACCGCCCAGGTGAATCTGCACCGGGCGGTGCGCGGAGATCTGCAGGCCGGCACCCCCGGCCTGGCCGGCCATCGCGGCACCGAGCGGCGCGCCGGCACCTCGTTCCCGACCTCGGGCCTGGGGCAGGAGACCGCCTATGCCAGGCCGCAGCAGGCGCCCACGATCATGCTGCGCCCGCGCGGGTTGCACCTGCCGGAGCGGCACCTGGAGTGGGTCGACGAGCACGGCACCCGGTTCGCCGCCAGCGCCACCCTGGTGGACCTCGGGCTGTACCTGTTCCACAATGCGCACGAACTCATCGCCGCCGGCCGCGGCCCCTACTTCTGCCTGCCGAAGCTCGAGGCGGCCCGCGAGGCCGCCTGGTTCAACGGCGTTTTCGTCGCCGCCCAGGAGGCCCTGGACATCCCGGTCGGCACGATCCGCGCCGGTGTCATCGTGGAGACGGTCACGGCGGCCTTCCAAGCCGAGGAGATCCTCTACGAACTGCGCGAGCACTCCGCCGGCCTGTCCACCGGCCGCTGGGACTACATCTTCTCGATGATCCGCGAATTCCGGAACTACCGCGAGTTCATCCTGCCCGACCGCGACGCGATCGGCCCCGAGGCCCGCTTCATGCGCGCCTTCCTGCGCCATATCGTCGATGTGTGCCACCGCCGCGGCGCCCCCGTGCTCGGCGGCATGTCGACCTATGTGCCCGGCCACAAGTCCTCCGAGGGCCTGGCCGTGCGCCCCGACAAGGAAGCCGAACGCGCCCTCGGCTTCGACGGCACCTGGGTGTCCCACCCGGCGCTGGTCCCGCTGGCCCGCCACGTTTTCTCTGGCGCGGGAACCGGGGCCGAGGCCGCGGCGGGCGGCGCGGCTGAGGGCACCGGCTCGGGTCCGCATCCCGAGCACCCCCGTCCCACCCCCACCACGCCGGAGGGCCGCGAGACCCAGCTGCGCCGGGCCCTGCTCGACGTGAGTGACATCGCCGCCGTCCACCCGACCGAGGCCGGGCTGCGCGCGGACATCCGCCTGGTCCTGCACTATGTCAACGCCTGGCTGTCGGGACGCGGGATGATCGAATGGGATGGCCAGCACCAGGACGCATCGTGTGCGGAGATCTGCCGGGCGCACATCTGGCAGTGGATCCGCCACTCCGTGACCCTGGCCGACGGCCGCCCCGTGACCCGCGAACTTGTGGCCCGCTGCGCCGCCGAGGAACTGGCCGTGATCGTCCAGCATCCGGCCGACCACTACCCTGACGCGGCCGAGGTCCTGGCCGCCGCGGCGCTGGGCGATACGATGCCCGGATTCCTCACGACCGAGGCCTATGAGGACTTCCTCGTCGACTGGCGCGTCAAGCGCGAACAGGCGGCATGAACGACCCGGAACGCCTCCGTCCCTGACCTTTGTGGGGAGCGCGGAAGAAATCTAATGGAAGGGTGTTCCTCGGGCCGGGTTTCAAGCGGTATGCTGGGTTCGCAAAAGTTGGATTTCATGGTGAAAGTGGAAGATGTCACGACGAGCCAAAGAGCTCTCTGAAGAGCAGAGAGCCGTAGTCCGGACAGTACGCCGGCTAGCGCGACAGCGCGCAGTAGTCAACGAGAACTACATTTCGTCTATTCTGCAGGCACGCGCCGCGGGGATCACCTATGCCGCGATCGCCGAAGCCGTCGGCACCTCGTCGCAGGCGGTGCAGGAGATCGTCCGGCGCCACGCCCGCTCGGAGGGTTTCACCTCCGTGCAGGAGATGGCGGCTGCACCGGTGCCGGTGGCAGCTGCTGTAGCGGCGGAGGCACCGGTCGCGCAGCCTGTGGCAGCGGTGACGGCGAGGATTCCGTTGATCAGCCCGGTGACCATCTGAGCGCGGTCCCGTTTCCCACGATCGACCGCGTGCAGGGCAGTGACCTGCTCGCGGTCGCTTGCGATTTGGCGATCATCGCGGGGACCCGGCAGGCTCACTGGCGCGCGCGGATCGAAGCCCACGGCTGGGACCGTTCACAGGTCACGGCCAAGGACGATCCGAACAACCTGGTGACGGCGGCCGATGAGGAGATCGAGTCCCTGGTGCGCGGCTATCTGGTCCGCGTGCGCCCCAGCGATGTGATGATCGGCGAGGAGGGCGCTGCTGCGCTGGACCTGGAACAGGTGCTCGACGAGTCCCAGCTCGCCGCACTGCTCCCGCGCCTGCGGTGCGCGGTGACGGCCGGCGAGGGAGGCTCGGCGGACGTCGCGGGCGTGGCACAGTCACCCGCCGGAGCGGACCAATGTGCCGGTGCGGACCAATGTGCCGGTGCGGACCGCTACGAATGGCACGTCGATCCGATCGACGGCACCGTGAACTTCGTGCGCGGGATCGAATACCACTGCTTCTCCGTGGGCGTGCGGCGTCTGAACGGCGGCGGTGATGCCGTGGCCGATGGGGCCGGCGGCACTCGCGCCGCGGCGACCACCGGCGGTGCAGTGTCCGGTCCCGTGTGGGAATCGGCCGGCTGGGTCCTGGGCCTGGTCGCCTGTCCCGCACTGGACACCGTATGGTTCGCCGAGGCCCCGGATCCGGCTGGTGCAGGAGTTCCGGCTGGTGCCTGGAAGCTCCCACCCGCCGGCGACCCCGTACGTCTGCACGGCACACCTGTGGGACGGCGCGGGCGACTCGCGGCCACCGGCTTCAATTACTCGCCCGAGCTGCGGACCCGCCAGCTGGCGGAACTGGGTCGCATCATGGCGGACTTCGACGATGTCCGCAGGCTGGGCTCCGCCGCCATGGATCTGTGTCTGGCAGCCGAAGGCCGTGTCAACGCCTACTATGAGCGCGGCCTGGGCGTCTACGACTTCGCCGGAGGTGCGGTGATCGCCGAGCAGGCCGGGCTGCAGGTGCGCCGCCCCCACGCCTACGACGACTACTGCATCGCAGCGGACACCCCGGAGCGCTTCGCCTTCATCGAATCCTGCCTACAGGACTGAGCGGATCGGACACCCTCCCAGCGCGTCAACACCATCCAGACGCATAGACACCAGGTGAGCGCGGGAACTACTTGCTACAACAGGTAGTTCCCGCGCTCACCTGGTGTCTATGCGGGGGAAAGCCGGTCGGCGCGGCCGGCGCGCGGAGCCGGCCCGGCGCACGGAACCGGGACGGGGCCTCGGCGCCTCAGTAATACACCGCGATGCGCCCGTGCTCCGGGGTGTCGATGACGTCGACTTGCGTGTGGAAGACCTCGGTGAGGATATCGGAGCGCATGATGTCCTCGGCCGGTCCGAAGTGCAGCACCTGCCCGTCGCCCATCGCGCAGATCCGCTGGGCGTAGCGCGCGGCGAAGTTGATGTCGTGGAGCACGATGACGATCGTCTTGCCCTGCTCCTTGGCGAAGGAGTCGAGCCTGCGCATCATCGCCGCCGCATGCTCCATATCGAGGTTGTTCAACGGCTCGTCCAACAGGATGTAGTCGGTGTCCTGCGCCAGGACCATCGCGACATAGGCCCGCTGCCGCTGCCCGCCGGAGAGCTGGTCCAGATAACGGGACTCCAGTTCCGCCAACCCCATGAAGTCGATCGCCTGGGACACCTGGTCCTCGTCTTCAGCGGTCAGCCGTCCCCGGCTGTGGGGGAAGCGGCCGAAGCCCACCAGCTGGCGGACCGTCAGCCGGGTCATGAAGTGATTCTCCTGCCGCAGGATCGACACGATCTTCGCCAGGTCCTTCGACGGGGTCGTGGACACGTCGTTCCCGCCCACCGTGATGGTCCCGCCGTCGGTCTCCATGAGCCGGCCGATCATGGTCAGCAGCGTGGACTTGCCCGCGCCGTTGGGCCCGACCAGTGCGGTGATGCCCCCTGCCGGGATCGTCAGGTCCACGGGTCCGATGGTGGTCTCCGCACTGTAGCGGCGCACCACGCCCTTGAGCTCGATCATGCCAAGCGCCCCTTCCGCAGGATGTACAGGAGGAACGCGGCCCCTCCGATCAGTTCGATGATGATGCTCACGGAGCCCTCCGCGTAGAAGATCCGTTTGAGGACGAAGTGTGAACCGGCGAAGACGACGAATCCCACCAGGGTCGCCATCGGGAACAGCAGCCGGTGGTCGAAGGTGTCGGCCAGCTGATAGGTCAGCATCGCCACCAGGAACCCGAAGAAGGTCATGGGCCCGATCAGCGCGGTGGACACGGAGACCAGCACCGCCACCAGGATCAGCACGATGATCATGAAGCGCCGGTGGTCCACTCCCAGGTTCATCGCGGTGTCACGGCCCAGCGCCAGTACGTTGAGCTTGCGGGAGAAGAGGTAGAGCAGGCCCGCGCAGACCAACACGATGGGGATCGCGATGTACAGCTTGGAGCCGTCGGCATTGGCGATCGAGCCGACCTGTCGGGCGGTCAGCACGTCGAACTCCGCTGGATCGAGCAGGGTCTGCATGAACGTGGACAGGGCGTTCAGGCCCCCGCCCAGGACCAGTCCGACCAGCAGGGTGATGTGCAGATTGCCGCGCCGGCCGGTCAGCAGCAGGCCGTAGAGCACGGTGGCGAAGAGCACCATGACGATGATCTGGCCCACGAACTGCAGGGTGCCGCCCACCGCGGTGGCGCCGGCCACGCCCAGGAAGAAGATCGCGGCGGTCTGGATGAGCTGGTAGAGCGACTCGAAGCCGATGATCGAGGGGGTCAGGATCCGGTTGTTCGTCACGGTCTGGAAGGCCACGGTCGCGGTGGCCTGGGCGACTGCGACGACTGCGATGACCACGAGCGCATCGGAGCGGATCTTCGCGATGACCCAGAAGCCCCGGGTGCCCACCGGCAGGGGGTTCTTCCAGCCCATGGTGATGGCGATGATGGCCAGGGCCGCCGCGCCGAGGACCAGCATGGCGATCAGGTACCGGCGCCTGGCGCGGGTCGTGGGCAGGGCGCCGGAGGAGCGCTTGAGTTCAGCTGACAACCTTGCGCCCCCGAATCAACAGCACGATGAACACGGCCGCTCCCACGACGCCCAGGATCAGGGAGACGGGGACCTCGAACGGGGCGATGACGGTGCGCGCCAGCAGGTCGCAGGCGGTCACGATCGCGATCCCGGACAGGGCGACCCAGGGCAGGTTGGAGCGCAGGTCGTCGCCGCGGAACATGGAGACGAGGTTCGGCACGACCAAGCCCAGGAAGGGCAGGTTGCCCACGACCACGGTGATGATGCCAGAGGCCATGGCGATGACGCCGGTGCCGATGAGCACGATGCGGTTGTAGTTCACGCCCACATTGGTCGCCACGTCCTTGCCCAGGCCCGCGACGGTGAAGCGGTCCGCGGCGATGAAGATGATCAGGACGACGGCGATGAGGATCCAGATGGGCTCGTACTGGCCCTTGAAGATCGAGGTGAAGGAACCGGCGAACCAGATGCCCAGGGCCTGGGTCATATCGGTTGCGAAGGCCACGAAATTGGACAGGGAGCCGACGACGGCGCCCAGCATCATGCCGACGATCGGCACGACGATGGACGAGCGCAGGGTGACGCGCTGGATGAAGGCGAAGAACACCATGGTGCCGATGAAGGCGGCGGCGATGGCCGCGACCATCCTGGTCAGGATGTCGGCGTGGGGGAAGACCACCATGCACAGCAGCAGGCCCAGGCCGGCCCATTCGGTGGTGCCGGTGGTGGTGGGTTCGACGAAGCGGTTCTGGGTGATCATCTGCATCACCAGACCGGACATGGCCATCACCGCGCCGGCCAGGATGAGGGCGACCGTGCGCGGCACGCGGGTGATGAAGAACATGTCCCAGCCTTCGGGACCGGACAGGATGCTGTACTGACCCACACATAGGCTCGCGACGACGAGGCCGCAGACGACGAACAGGCCGACCAGCAGGGGCCAGGTGAAAAGACGGTTCCTCCCCGTTTTCTCACCGGGTCCCTGCGGCCCGCCTGTGCGTGCGGATCCGGGTTCCACGGGGGAACCGGATGATCGGATCTTATTCACCGGATGATGCGATTACTTCGCGTCGTCCTGGGCCTTGGCGAAATCATTGAAGACGCCGGTGAAGCACTCAATGCCCTCGTCCTCGTAGAAATCGTCCGGCAGAACCATGATCTGGTTCTTCTTCACCGCGGTGACGTTCTTCAGCGCGGCGTTCTTCTTGAGCAATTCGGTCGAGGGCTTGTAGCCCTTTTCGTCCTTGGCGATGGCGGCGTCGCGATCCATCACGATCAGCCAGTCGGGGTTGGCCTTGGCGATGGTCTCCACGGAGACCTTGTTGCCCTTATCCGTGCCGTCGGCCTTGTCGACGTTCAGGGCGGACTTCAGGCCCAGAGCCTCGAACAGGACCGATGCGCCGCGGCCCTCCTTGGGATCCGAGTAGTTGATCTCACCGCCGGAGGTCGTCAGGCCCATCACGCTGGACTTGCCGTCGTAGGCCTTCTTGGCCTTGGCGATGGAAGCGTCCAGATCGTCGTTCTTCTGCTTGGCGCTGTCCTCCTCCTTGAAGATCTTGCCCAGCTGTTCCGTGTGGCGTTTGAGGTTGTCGATGTGGCCCTCGTCGTCCTTCCGGTCGAAGGTCACGACGGGCACCTTGTCGCCCAGGAGTTCCTTGAGCTTGTCCTGCTGGCTGGAGTAGCGGTAGCCGTTGATGACCATCTGGGGTTCGGCTCCGACGATCTTTTCCAGATCGGGTTCGCGGTGTGAACCGGAGTCGGCGATCGAGTCGTCCTTCTCCCACGGCAGGGTGTCCGGCATCAGGGTGCGGGGCGCTGCGACGGGCTTCTTGCCCCAGTCGGACAGGGTGTGGAAGGAGATGTTGTCCGTCACCGCGTACTTCTCCGGATCGAGCGGCACCTGGACCTCGCCGGAATTATCCGTGATCGTCACGGTTTCGCCCTGGGCGGCGGAATCGGAGTCGGTTCCACCGCAGGCGCTCAGGCCCAGGGCCAGGGCGGCGGATGCCGCGATGGCGAAGACGGAATGGCGGGTCTTGAGGGACATGGATTCTCTCCTTGGTCGGTGCTGATGCTCGGGCGAGTCGGTGGGATAAGCGCACGGATAAGCGATTATGCAAAGGTCTGCTTTCCTAATCAACTCACGGACAGCCTAATAGAGATAAGGGTTGGTTGTACAACTGATGAAAAGACCATGAGAGCAACTGTGGTTGTCGTAATTTACATATATCGAAAGAGCTAACGAAGGGAATATAAATGGATAATAAATAAGGGTTATCAAATGATGAGGTGGATCACTTCTACGCTCCCCGGAAATCCGCACCACAATCCGCGTCATAGGCCAAGCCATAATCCGTGCCATGTGTCCCACTAGACTTGCCGCATGCCCCTTTACCTCAATGCGGACGTCTGGACGTTCGACCCCGAAACACCCCGTGCCACCGCCCTGCTGACCCATGACGAGAAGATCGTGGCCGTCGGCCAGGAGGCGGAACTCACAGCCCATGCGACCGGCCCGGACGCCGCCGAGCGGATCGACCTGGGCGGGCGGACCGTCATCCCCGGATTCGTCGACGCGCATCTGCACGCCCTGTCCTACGCAGAATCCCTGGCCGAGGTCGACCTCGTCGCAACCCGTTCGCTGGCCGAGGCCGTCGAGACCATCGCCGCATTCGCAGCCGAGCTGCCCGCCGGCCGGTGGATCACCGGCGGTCGCTGGGACTTCAACCGCTGGAGCGACACCGCGGACCAGCCCGACCGCACCCTGCTCGACGCCGCGGTGCCGAACCACCCCGTGGCCGTCTGGTCGATCGACATGCACACGCTGTGGTGCAACGGCGCGGCCCTGGCCGCCGCCGGCATCGACGCGCGCACAGCGGATCCCGACGGTGGGCAGATCGTGCGCGGGGCCTCGGGCACGGCGACCGGAATCCTGCGCGAGGACGCGACGGACCTGGTGCTGGCGGCCATCCCCGCCGCCGGGCGGGACCTGAGTGCGGACCGGATGGCCGCCGCGCAGGAGCTGTGGCTGTCCGAGGGCCTGACCGGGCTGCACGACATCGACGGGGCCGCCAGCCGACAGGCCTGGTACGACCTGGCCGAGTCCGGGCGGCAGAAGATGCGCGTGGTGAAGTACCTGCGGCCCGAGGAACTCGACTGGGCCGCCTCCGCCGGGCCGGACGGTTGGAGGACCGGCGACGGTGACTCGTGGTTCCTGCGCGGTGGGCTCAAGCTCTTCTCCGATGGGGCACTGGGATCGCAGTCCTCGTTCATGTCCAGCCCGTTCCCGCACGCCCACGGCGAGGAACCGAACTACGGCATCCAGCTCGCGGCCCTGCCCACCCTGATCGAACAGATCGAGGCCGCCTACGCCCGCGGCATCGCGGTGGCCGTGCACGCGATCGGCGATGCCGCCAACCACGTGGTGCTCGACGCGATCGAGGCGACGAACCCCGCCCGCAGCGCCGCCGAGGCCCGGTTCGGCCGGGTGCTGCAGGCCCGGATCGAGCACGCCCAGTTCCTACAGCCGGCCGATGTCGCCAGGTTCGCGGCGCTGGACGTCGTGGCGTCCATGCAGCCGCGCCACTGCATCTCCGATCTGCACCTGTTGGAGCGCCTGCGCCCGGATGCCGGGTTGGCGGCCTATGCGTGGACTGACCTGGCCTCGGCCGGCGCCCGGCTGGCCTTCGGCTCCGACGGACCGGTCGAACCGGCCAACCCCTTCGCGGCGATCTACGCCGCCATGACGCGCGCGGACATCGGCGGGGACCCGGCCACCGTGTTCCAGCCCGAGCGGCGGATGGATGCGTATCAGGCGATCGCGGCCCACACCTCGGGCCCGGCGCAGGCGGTGGGACGCCAGGACGTGACCGGTGTGCTCAAGGCCGGATACGACGCCGACTTCGTGGCCGTGGAAACCTCGCCCTTCGCCGCCGCTGGGCTGACGACCGAATGGGTTGCCGGTGGTGGTTCCGGTGCCGGGATTGGTGCGGCGGGTGCCGGGGTTGGTGGCGCGGGGACGCTGCGCTACGAGTACGCCTCGGAGTCCGCCCGCATGGCCCACGCCGAGGCCATCCGCGACACCCGCGTCGCGACCACCGTGGTCGGTGGCCGGGTCCGCTATCAGGGCTGAGCCGGGGGCGCGGGACGGTGCGGTGCGGGCCATTCTGCGGAGGCCGGTTTCGCATCGCAAGCGCAGGTTCACATCGTGTGCGGGTATTTCCTCACATGATGTGAATCTGCGCTTGCAATGCTCTCGTCCTGTGCGCGCCTTGCCCTGTGCGCGCTGGCCCGGGCACATCGCATGCGGAAACCTGCAACACATACGCGTATACCCGTATGTGTTGCAGGTTTCCGCATGCGATGCGAGCAGTGGGGCTGGGCGGCCCACTTGCCGGGGCGGCCCACCCGCCGGGGCGAGACCCGCTAGATTTGAGTCGTGAAATACGTCGGCTGTGCGCTTCTGGGCGTGACCGCGGTCCTGGTGGCCTGCGGGCTCGTCGGACCGGAACACCTGGTGGCCCAGGCCGACCGTGTCTGGTCCGTCCTCCTGTTCGCGGTGGCGATCACGATCACCGCGACCCTGGCCGATGCCGCCGGCGTCTTCGATATGGCAGCGGGTCTGGCCGCCCGCGCCGCCCGAGGCCGCACCTGGCTGCTCTGGCTGTTCGTCATCGTGCTGGCCCTGGCCTCGACGGTCTTCCTGTCGTTGGACACCGCGGCCGTGCTGCTGACCCCGATCGTGGTGCTGGTGGCGCGGCGCGCCCGCCTCGACCCACTGCCCTTCGCACTGACGACGGTGTGGTTGGCCAACACCGGATCCCTGCTGTTGCCCGTGTCGAATTTGACCAATCTGCTGGCCCTGCACCGGCTGGGGACCCTGGGGACAGGGGCGGGTGATCTGAGCACCGGGCCCGGCAGTCCGGGCGTCGAGGCCGGGCAGCCAGCGGGCGACCCGTCCGTGCTGGACTTCGCCGGGCTGACCTGGGCTCCCGCGCTGGCATGTGCATTGGTGCCGGTGGTGCTGCTGGCGCTGATCTACCGCGGCAGGCTGTTCGGCCGGTTCCGGGCCTTCGACCTGCCGCCGGCCAGGGAGCACGACCGGCCCCTGCTGGTCGGCGCCGCGGTGGTCGTCGTGGTGCTCCTGCCGGCCCTGGCCTCGGGAATCGACGTGTGGATTCCGGCGTGCGCGGCCGCCGTGGCCCTGCTGGGACTGTTCGCCTGGCGCAGGCCCGCGGTGCTGAGCCCGAGGCTGGTGCCGTGGTCGTTCCTGATCTTCGCCGTGGGGCTGTTCGCGGCCTCGGCCGCAGCGACCGGTCTGGGACTGAGCGACTGGCTGGTGCACAGGGTGGCCGCCTCGGATGCGAGTGGCCCGGCGTTTGGGTCGGCGGTGTCCGGCGGGGCGGACGCTGCCGGCGGGGCGGCGGCCGAGGCCCCCGGTGGGGATGGACTGGGACGGCTGCTGGGACTGGCATTCGGCGGGGCGTTGGCGGCGAATGCGATCGACAACCTGCCGGCCTATCTGGCGCTCGAGGCCGCGGCCGGCACACCCAAACAGCTGGTGGCACTGCTGATCGGTGTTAACGCGGGCCCGCTGATCACCCCGTGGGCGTCCTTGGCCGTGCTGTTGTGGCACCGGCAGCTGACCGGCCTGGGGGTGGAGATCTCCTGGCGCCGCTATCTGACGCTGGGCCTGATGTGTGCGCCGCTGACAGTCCTGGTCGGCACCTGCGCTCTCGCCCTGACCTGAACCACCTTCCCCACGGTGGCTCCACATATGCATGTGTGGCTCGATAACGCACGACTTATCGAGCCACAGTTCCCTTTGTGGAGCCACCGGTGAGGCGCGGGCACCCGCCGGCCGGCTACAGGTGGTCGGTGCGGGCGCGGCTGACATAGAGGTCGAGGGAATCGTGCGCGAAGGAATACCGCAGCGCGTCCATCCTCGCCGCGTCCGGATACAGCACGGCCTGCGCGCCCTCCCTGCCCGCGCCGGAGATGGGCGCCGTCGCGAATCCCACGCGCGGGGTCCCATGCAGCCCCAAGTTCAGGGCCAGCCTGCCGATCGTCCCGGAGTCCAAACCCGAGTCCACGGTGAGGTAGGGCGAGAAGGTGTCGACGACCTCGGCGATCCGGGTGGGAGAGCGCAGGGTCTGCGCGGAGACGACCTGCTGGAAGACAGCCCGCAGATAGGCCTGTTGGTTCCGGCCGCGCTGCAGGTCGCCGTCGGCGAAGCCCTTGCGCTCGCGGACGAACCGGAGCGCACCGGCGCCGTCGAGCCGGTTGGCACCCTTGACGAACTTCTGCCCGCCCGAGGTGAAGGCGACCGAGGAGTTCACCTCGACCCCGCCGAGGGCGTCGGTGAGCCCCTTGAAACCGTCGAAGTCGATGATCGCGACGTGGTGGATGCGCGCCTGGGTGAATTGTTCCACCGTCGCGACGGTCAACGGCAGGCCGCCCCAGGACAGGGCCGCGTTGATCTTCGCCGGGCCGGCCTTCGGGTGCGCGCTCGCCGCCTTCTGCGCGCTATCGCTCTGCGCGCCGTCCTTCTGTGTTCCCTTCGGCTGCGCGCCGGCGGCCGGGACCTGGACCCACAGGTCGCGGGGGATGCCGATGATCTGCACGCCCTTGCCGGTGTCGGACAGGTGCGCGACCATGATCGTGTCCGCGCGCACCCCGGTCTTCGCGCTGTAATCCACGCCCGCGGTCCGCGAATCCGAGCCCAGCAGCAGGATGTTCGTCCCCTTGTCCGCCAGTTTCGCGCGCTCGGCCGCGCCGAGTATGCCGTCGTCGAAAACCTGCTCGTCGGACAGTTTGCGCGCCTGGTCGTCGTAGCTGCCTGCCACCCTGCCGATGTACCACCAGGCCCCGCCGATGGGCACCAGGATGAGGACCGCGACCACGGCCAGGACGATCCAGCCGATCCGCCGCCGCTTGCGGGTGCGGCGGCGGGTTCCCGCGGCCTGCGCGCGGGTTGGCACCGGTTCATCGCCGAACAGATCGGACAGGCTGGTCTCGGAATCGTCGGGGCCGAGGTCCGAGTCGTCCTGGCGCGGATCGTGGGGGTCGGTGCGCGGCACGGGTGCTCCTGATCGGGTAGTGGAACCTCCAGCATAGGCACGCCCGAAGCCGGGTGATCCCGCCCGAGATTGCGATTCGGTTGCGATATCCCGCCCGTGGTCCGCCCGTGGAATGCCCGATATGGTGGGCCGGTGAGTACCCAGCTGTTTGCGGCCGCCGCGGCCTTCCTGATCGGTGGTGCCGTC
Organism: Brevibacterium moorei; assembly: GCF_024580735.1. Taxonomy (GTDB): domain Bacteria; phylum Actinomycetota; class Actinomycetes; order Actinomycetales; family Brevibacteriaceae; genus Brevibacterium; species Brevibacterium moorei. Next base: position 17,499 of record NZ_JANIJX010000023.1, read on the forward strand.
GCCGTCGTCCTGTTCGTCCCCTTCGTCTTCGTGAACTACCGCCGGGCCGGTCGGCTGACCTGGCGGCGGACCCTGGCATGGGTGGCGTTCCTCGTGTACTTCATGGCCCTGTGGACGTACACACTGTTGCCGCTGCCCGATCCGGACCAGATCCGCTGCGTGGGCGCGCAGACCAACCTGTTGCAGTTCCTCCGCGATATCCGCGGCTATCCCCATTCGAGCCTGCGGCAGTTGGCACACAATCCGGCATTCCTGCAGTTCGGCCTCAACATCGTGTTGTTCACACCGCTGGGCTTCCTGCTGCGCGGCCTGTGGCGCCGTGGCATCGTCTTCACGACCTGCGCGGGGTTCGTCCTGTCGCTGGCGATCGAGTCGACGCAGTACACAGGGGTGTGGGGCGTCTACCCGTGCGCGTATCGCTTCTTCGACGTCGACGACCTGCTGGCGAATACCGGCGGGGCGCTGTTCGGCGCGGTGGCCTCGGCCCTGGTCTTCGCGGTGTTCGCGCCCGGTTGGATGGCCGGGCGCGGGGGCTCGCGCGGGATCGAGAATCCGTACGGTACCCGGGGCCGAGGCGCCGGCCGGCCCGGCACTCCGGTGACCGCCGGTCGGCGCCTGCTGGCCATGCTGTGCGACGGGCTGACGCTGTACTTCTGCAGTTTCTGCACGGCCATCGTGGTGGGGGCCGTGAACCAGTTCGTCTTGGGCCACGAGCCGGGCGGCGACGTGTCCGCGATCCAGGACGTGTCCTTCTGGATTCCCCTGGTGCTCAGTGCTGCGCTGACCCTGCTAACAGGGCGGACGGTGGGGGACCTGGCGGTTCGCGTGCGCTACGATTTCGGATCCGCGCGCGGGTGGCGCCTCTTCGGTCTGCGGCTGCTGCGCTTCCTGGGCGGGGTGGGCGGCTATCAGCTGCTGTATGCGATGAGCGGTTTCGCCGATCTGGCGTTCGTCGTGGTCGCCGTGGTCCTGGCGTTCGCGCTGTCGCGCCAACGCGGTCTACCCGGGGTGCTGACGAACGCGCCGCTGATCGACGACGTGGAGCGGTAGGGGGCGCCGTTCCCTATTCCTGCCAGGGGTCGATGAGGCGCACACCTTGGGGAAGGACCTTCGGCACGACGACACTTGACCCTCACGCGGCGTCAGGACTCAGGATGGTTCACGTGGACGAGACGAAGAACGGATTATCGACCGGCAGCGGTGCAGGACCCTACGCGCCTGGCGCGGGCCTGACCGTGGGTACGACCGCCAAGGCGGTGGGCGTATCGGTGCGGACCCTGCACCACTGGGACGACATCGGCCTGGTGTGCCCCGCTGGGCGCAGCCCGGCCGGGTACCGGCTGTACTCGCGAGCGGACATCGCCCGGCTGCAGCGGGTCCTGCTCTACCGGGAGGTCGGCATGCCCCTGGCGCAGATCGCCGAGGTGGTGGACGCTCCCGGAGTCGACGAAGCAGAGCATCTTGACCGGCAACGGCGGATGCTGACCGATCGGATCGCCCGCCTGCAGGAGATGGTCTCCGCAGTCGATCGCTTATTGGAGGCGGACACGATGGATACGCATATGACCCCGGAACAGCAGGCTGCGGCCTTCGGCACCGGGTGGTCGGACGAATACGCGCAGGAGGCGCAGGAGCGTTGGGGCGGGACCGAGGACTGGAAGGCCTCGGAGAAGATCAAGGCCCGGATGACTCCGGAGGACTGGAAGGAGGCAGCGGCCGGGACCGGGGCCCTGGAACAGGAGATGGCGCAGGCCCTGCGGGCGGGCGTCGAGCCCGGCAGCGCACAGGCGAACGAGCTGGCGGAGAAGCACCGGGCCGACATCGGCCGGTGGTTCCCCGTCAGCCGTTCCAAGCAGGTGCTGATCGCCCGCGGCTACACCGAGGACCCGCGATTCACCAAGCACTACGACGACAGGGAAACCGGGCTGGCCGTCTGGCTGCGCGCCATCATCGACGCGAACGCGCGGTCTCACGGCGTCGATCCCGCGCACGCCGAATGGGAATGACGGTTCGCCTGCCCGGGGTTGCGGCCTCGGCCCCGGTGGCCCGGCGGATCCGCCGCCACAGTGCGGGGCCGACCGAGCCCAGCGCCACGCCGGCGATGATGACGGCCGCGCCCAGCAGCTCGACCGGGCGCGGGCGCTCGCCCAGCACCAGCCAGGCGCTGCTGATGCCCACGACGGGCACCAGCAGGGAGAACGGCGCCACGGCACTGGCCGGGTGACGGGCCATCAGCCAGCTCCACAGGCCCGAGCCGATGATCGTGGCGACCACGGCGGTGAACGCGATCCCGGCGAGCGCCGTGAGTCCCGTGCGCGTGCCCAGGGTGGTCAACGATGCGGCGATGGCGTGGGGTCCGTCGGCGGCCAGGGACACGACGAGCATGGGCACGGGGACGACGGTCGACATCCACAGGGTGAAGCGCATCGGCTCGTGGGTCTGCGCCTGTCGGTTGCAGACATTGCCGATCGCCCAGCCGAAGGCCCCGGCCAGGGTCAGCAGGAACGGCAGCAGCGCGGCATGGGCCCCGCGCGACCAACCGACGAGTGCCAGTCCCGCGACGGCCACCAGGATGCCCGCCACCTGTATGCCGCTCAGGCGCTCGCGCAGGAACACCGCGCTGAGCACCACGGTGAACGGCGCCGAGGCCTGGAGCACCAGGGACGCCAGACCCGTCGGCATGCCCGCGGCCATGCCCCAGTAGAGGAAGAGGAACTGCAGGATTCCGAAGCCCAGTCCGTAGCCCAGCAGCCAGCGCGTTCGCACCCGGGGCCGGCGGACGAACAAGATTGTGGGGAGCGCGATGACGGCGAAGCGCAGGGCCACGGAGAGGAATGGCGGGAACTGTTGCAGGGAGGCGTCGATGGCCAGGAAGTTGATTCCCCAGATCAGGGCGACCGTAACGGCCAGGAGGGTGTGTCTTAAGGGCATGGCTTCATCCTGACCTGCAGCGTAATGAAGCACAATCGCAGATTCCGACATCTATTGTGAAGCCCGGCTTCAAAGAACTAGGCTCGGGCCATGCCGGCTCACGAACCCCCGACTCCCAGCGCGCCCGAACCGGGACGGCCCGAACCCAGCCGCCTCGAACCCGGGCATCTGGAACTCCTCCACGCCTTCGCGCTCTACGGCAGCGTCACCGGGGTTGCCGAGGCGAGCCTGCGCAGTCCCTCGGCGGTCTCCCAGGCGCTCAAGGCCGCCGAACACGCTCTCGGAATGAAGCTCACCCAGCCCGCCGGCCGCGGCCTCGAACTCACCGAGGCCGGGCGGCTGTTGGCCGCTGGGGGAGCTGAACTGGCCCGGACGCTGGCCCACGTCCAGGCGGACTGGGACGACTACCGCGGGCAGCCTCGGGGCCGGGTGCGGCTGGCGGCCTTCCCCTCGGCGGCCGAATACATCCTGCCAGGGGTGCTGCGCGAGCTGGCGGACACGGACATCGAACTGGAGTGCGTGGACGACGACACCGCCGAGGCCGGCTTCGCGCGGCTGACCCGCGACTTCGACCTGGTGCTGGCGCACAGTTACTCCGGCGACCGGCCGGTCGGCAGCGAGGGCCTGGAAGTGGTGCCGATCGTCGACGAGCCCCTGGACGTGGCCCTGCGGACCGGGCACCGGCTGGCCGGCCACGCCCATGTGACACCGGCGCAGGTGGTGCGCGAGGACTGGATCGGCGTGCCGACGGGATACCCCTTCGACCGCCTGCTGCAGGCGATCGCCGAGGTCGCGGGCCGTGCCCCGCGGGTGGTGCAGCGGCTGCGCGACAACCGCCTGGTCGAGGCCGTGGTCCGCTCCGGGGACTGCCTGGCCATCCTGCCCCGCTTCACCACCCGTCCGGGCGACGGCCTGGAACTGCGGCCGCTGCACGGCCTGCGGGCGCGGCGGCGGACCTCGGTGGTGATGCGCCCGGACCGGGCCCAACGACTGGCCGTGCGCCGCGTGGTCGAGGCGATCCGGAACTCGGCGCGCCTTACTTCTTGAACGCCCGGCCCAGCATCTGCACTCCGCGCTCGATCTCCTCGACGGGGTTCGACACCGCGGACACGCGGAAGGTGCGGCGGTCGGGTTCCAGGGCGTAGAAGGCCTCACCGGGCACGAAGATGACGCCCTCCTCGATCGCAGCGGGGATGTGCGCATAGGCGTCGTAGCCCTCCGGCAGGCGCGCCCAGGCGAACATGCCGCCGGCGGGCCGGTTGACCTCGGTCCCGGCGGGCAGCACGGCTGCCAGCCCGTCGACCATCGCATTCATGCGCCGGGAGTACTCGGCGCGCACCGGGGCCAGTTTCTCCTCCAGATCGGTCACCTCCAGATAGCGGGCGGCGGCCAGCTGGTCGATCGTCGACGACTGCATGCACGAGCCCTGCTTGGCCACGACCATCCGCTCGATGACCTCCTCGGGCCCACGGACCCAGCCCACGCGCAGCCCTGGTGAGAGCACCTTCGACAGGGTGTTGACCAGGAATGCGCGGTCGTCGAGCCGGGCGTCGGACACGATCGGGGGCAGCACCTGGTCGGTGTAGCGTAGTTCCGAATACGGATCGTCCTCGATCAGGAACACGTCATTGGCCGCCACCACGTCCGCGATCTCCTTGCGGCGCTCGGCCGGCATCGTGATCCCGGTGGGGTTCTGGAAAGTCGGGATCAGGTAGATCGCCTTGGGTCGGTGATCGGTGATCGCCTGCTGCAGGGCGGCGGGCACCGCACCGTACTCATCGGTGACCACGGGCTGGTAGTTCACGCCCTGCAGCCCGAAGGCCTGGAGCGCTGACATATAGGTGGGGTTCTCCACCAGCACGGTGTCGCCGGGATTGAACAGGGTCTGGCCCAGCAGCCCCAGGCCCTGTTGCGAACCCGAGGTGATGATGAGCTGCTCGCGCCGAGTGGACAGGCCGAAGTCCCGCGTCCGGCCGATCGCGGCCTCGAGCATGGCGGGTTCGCCCTCGCTGGGGCCGTACTGCATCGCATGTTCCCCGTCGGTGGCCATGACATGGGCGAAGGCGGCGGCCATGCCATCGGTATCGAAGAGCTCACCGGCCGGGTGGCCGCCGGCGAAGCTGATGACGGGTCTGCCGCGGGTGGCCTTGAAGATCGCCCTGATCATCGACTCGCTGACGGCTGCGACATTGCGATTGAGGTCGGTGAGCCGGGAGGATGCGGGCTGCTGCTGGGTCTGCGCGGGAGTCGAGTTCATCAGTGTCATGGTAGTCACATTTATCATGTGTGGGCCCCTGGCGGTAGATTTGTCCGCGTGATCGACAACGACTTCAACGGAGACGACGTACGCGGAACCGGCGCCGGCGAGAACACAGCCGGTGGGGCCTCGGCCGGGGGAATCGACCTGGCAGCCGGGCTGACGGCCCTGCGCGCGGGTCTGGAAGAGCGCGCCAAACACTACGAGGATCTGAAGACGGGAATCCCCGACCTGGCCTGGGGCCTGTTCGCGGACGGGAAGCTGGTCGCCGGGGAAAACACCGACGGGATCTACCGCATCGCCTCGATGACCAAATCGTTCACGGCCGCCACCCTGCTGGGCATCAAGTACGGCCGCATCCCCACGGTGCCCGACGCTCCGACCCTGGACCTGGACGCCCCGGCCGCTGACTACATTCCCGCTCTGGCCGCCGATGCCCCCGAGGGGTCCGTTCTCCTCGAGGCCACGGTGCGCGATCTGTTGACCATGTCCGGCGGCATCCCCACCGACGATCCATGGGCCGACCGGCAGGAATCCCTGTCCCGCGGTCACTTCGACGAAGTCATCACCGCCGACACCGCCCGGATCTTCTCCCCGGGGACCGACTACGCGTATTCGAACCTGGGCTACGCCCTGCTGGGCCGGATCGTCGAGGAGCTGACCGGCCGGCCGTTCACCGATGTGGTGATGGCCGAGGTCGCGGGCCCCGCCGGTCTGGAATCCTCCGGGTTCAGCGTCGACGAGTTGGCCGAGCGGGGCCTGCGGGAGAAGCTGGTGCCCGGCTACCGGCGGCGCCGCGACGGAACTTTCGAGGAGTTGTCGACCAGCCGGCCCGGCGCGTTCTCCGCGATTGGCGGGCTGTTCTCCTCGGTCGAGGACCTGGGCCGGTGGATGCAGCTGTTCGTAGCAGCGCAGGGGCCCGCAGGTGAACGCCGAGTGGGCTGCTGGGACCGGATCCGCCGCGATATGCAGCAGCCCCACCGCCTGGCCTATGCGCAGGCCAGCGCCCCGGACAACGGGGTGGACTCCTATGGGTTCGGCCTGCACCACCTGTTCGACACCGAGGTCGGCACGCTGGTCTACCACTCCGGGGGCTATCCGGGCTACGGCTCGCATATGCGCTGGCATCCGGCCACCGGCACCGCCCTGGTGATCCTGGGCAACCGCACCTACGCTCCGGCGACCGCGATCGCCAAGGACGTGTTCAAGAAGTTCCTGCGGGCCGCCGGGGTGAGCGCGCAGCGCCCGGCTGCACGTGCGACCATCACCGGGACCGTCCATCTGCCCGGCGACGCCGCGAGCGTGCCCGAGCGGATCGAGGCCTGGCTGGCGGACTTCGACCCGGCGCTGACCAATGGTCTGTTCGAGAACAATATGGACGTCGACGAGCCCCGGGTGGAACGCAAGAACGCGATCCGCAAGGTGGTCGAGGCGACCGGTGCCGAGGCCTCGGCCCGAGATGCCGGTCAAGGCGCCGCGGATGCCGGTGCAGGGGAGGCCGGGGCCGGTGCGGCGGTGCGGCCCGAGTGGGTCCGCAATACGGTGACCTGGAAGGTCGCTGGTGCGCGCGGCACCCGGGCGATGCGGGCGGAACTGAGCCCGCGTGGCCTGGTCATGACCTTGGAGGTGACGGCCGAGGACGTTGTCGAGGCCGAGGAGGCGCCCAAGTCGGGGCGCCTGCGCACGGGCTCGCTGGATATCCTGCGGCAGGTCGCCCGCGGTGGCCAGGGGTCGCAGGAGGGCACCGGATCCGGTGCGGGACCCGCCACGGGAGAGCAGCCCTCGGCAGACGAGGACGGTGACCACAACTCCTGAGGCCTGCTCGGCCCGGGTGCCCACCGGGGTCAGCGCCGGGAACGCCTCCGGGTGTCACCAGCCGGGTTCCCAACCCGGCAGTCCGTGCCACCAGTCGATGGCCTCGGTCATCGGCCAGCGGACCCGCGATCCGGCGAGGAATTCCTCGCCTGGCCGGCCCTTGGGATCGCCGTTCGCATCGCGTTCACGGAACAGCAGCGGCTCCAGCAGGCGCAGCCCCTGCGCATCGTCGGCGCGGTGCGCGAAGTAGGCGGCGGTGTGGATGAGCCGGCGGATCGGCTCGTACCCGATCCCGCTGCTGCCACCGGTCTCCACCGCTGTTCGACTCATCGCTGCTCCCCACCGTTCAATCGACTATCGCGACACCGGTCCGTGAGATAACGACTTCCTCGCCGGACTCGACGAGGCGGAGGAATTCCGAAAGACGCGTCTTGGCCTCTGCACGACGGCGCCGGCCAGGTATTGTGGGGACCGAGGCGCGGGCGACCCGCCCGTGCCGAATCAGCACGACGGAGGAGGGCCACCATGGGAATTCTCGATGACGCCAAGGGGACCGCGGATGCGGCGGCGAAGAAGGTCGGGCGCGCAGTCGAGGACGGCGTCGACAAGCTGAAGGACAAGGCGGACGAGATCGGCGCCGAGGCGAAGGTCAAGAAGGCCGAGGCCGAACGCGACTCGGTGAAACAGCGCAACGAGGCCAAGGACGAGCTGCGCGAGGACTGACGGACCTCGAAGCGGCGAAGGCATCCGACTCGCAGTACATCGCCGGGTCGTACTCTTACCGGTGCTCGGGTGAACCCGAGGAGGCCGGCGCCCGCACGGCGTCGAACGCGCCATCGGCAAGCACGATGGCGCGTTCGACGCCTTCTCGCACAAGAGCCTCTGCGCACTGGCGGGCGACGTCGAGGCCGTCTTCGTTCAACAGCCCGTCGTGGATCCCGATTACCTGCTGTGGTTTGATCGAGCGCACATAGCGGATCAGGTCGGTCGCGCGCAGCCACGGGGCATCGATTGGCGTCACCAGGGCGGCGATGGGCGCCGTCGGGACCGGATGCTCATCCCCGGTGACGAAGACGGCTCCGCCGATGAAGTAGGCACGATTCGGCGGCCCGCCGATCCTCAGGTCAGCTGTTTCAGATTCCACCGTTCGAACAGTGGAATCTGAAACAAACAGTCCAAGGATTGCGACGGACGCGCTGACTCGGTGGTGGAGTGGCGCTGGAGTGGCGCTAGTACCGTGGAGGTATGACGAATCGGCTTGCGAACGCTACCAGCCCGTACCTGCGCCAGCATGCGGACAATCCCGTGGACTGGTGGCCCTGGGGACCCGAGGCCTTCGCCGAGGCGGCCCGTCGCGATGTGCCCGTTATGGTCTCGATCGGCTACTCCACCTGCCACTGGTGTCACGTCATGGCCCACGAGTCCTTCTCCGATCCGGATATCGCAGCCCGGATCAACGAGGCGGTCGTGCCGATCAAGGTCGACCGTGAGGAACTGCCCGCCGTCGACTCCTATTACATGAACGCCCTGCAGGCCTTTCGCGGCCAGGGCGGCTGGCCGCTGACCGCCTTCACCGACCACGCCGGCACCCCGTTCTTCGCCGGTACCTATTTCCCCGCCGAGGCCCGTCCCGGCCTGCCGGCGCTGCCCGATGTGCTGCGCGCGGTCGGACAGACCTGGCGCGATGAACGTCCGCAGGTCGCGCAGATCACCGAACGACTGCGCCGGACCCTGGCGGGTCTGGCCGATCTGGGCCAGCTCGCCCATGCCTTCCCCGGCGCCGAGGACGCACCCGGCCCCACGGCATCGGAACCTGCTGCCGATGGCCGACCGACCATCGACTTAGACGAGCTGCACGCCTATTTGGAGGCGCTGGAGACCCAGGCGGACTTCAAGCACGGTGGTTTCGGTGGTTCGCCCAAGTTCCCGCCGTTTCCCGCGCTGCGCTTCCTCATCCGCTTCGCCTGGACCGACCGGGCGGACAACACAGACAGCACAGGCGACTCCGCTCCGCAGCCGAACGCCTCGGCACTGACCCTGGCCCGTCGGACCCTGCTGAACCTGGCCACGGGCGGGATCCGCGACCACCTGCGCGGAGGGCTGTTCCGCTATACGGTCGACGCGGCCTGGCGGGTCCCCCATTTCGAGAAGATGCTCGGCGACAACGCCATGTACCTGCAGATCGCATGCGACTGGTACCGCCTGGAGCACCGGCTGGACCCGGGCTCCGTGTGGACCCGCCTGGCCGCGCTCGAGGCCCAGGACACCGCGACCTTCCTGCTGCGCGATATGTACGTCGAGGGCCTGGGGTTTGCGGGCTTCGCGACGGCACTGGATGCGGACTCACTGGAGTTCGACCCGCATTCGGGCCTGGGCGCGGTCAACCGCGAGGGCGCCTACTATACGTTCACCGAGCAGGAACTGTCCCAGGCGCTGCACGTGGCCGGCATAGACGCCGACCCCACCGGTGCCGGCGCTTCAGACGGAAGCGGCTCCGAAGGCGAGCGTGACGCCACCCGGGCGGCCGCGGAATTCGCAACGCCCAGCCTGCGACTGTTCTATGGCGAGCACACCGAGGACCTGCCCGGTGGCGTGCTCTACCGCGACCCGCACCACTACGACCCCGGTCATCCGGGGGAGGAGCGCGGACCTGAAGCCGAGCACTCGCCGGATGCGCGACTGCTGGGCGTGCTGCGCCGTTACCAGGATTCGCGGGTGCCCCCGGAGCGCGACGAGAAGTTCGTCTCCGAACTCGGCGGGCTGACGATCGCGGCACTGTTCGAGGCCTCGGCGCTGTTCGACCGGCCCGAATTCGCCCATGCCGCCGCCGAGGCCCTGCGCACCTTCCGGGCTCAGGAAGCTGCCCGCTCGTACTCCCCGGCCGAGGCCGCGCCAGCCGGGCCGGCGGACCCCACCGCCTCGGCGGACGCGGTCGCGTCCGCTGTGGGCGACTCCGTCTCGGCAAATTCCGCATCGGACGCCGCTGCCCCGAGCGACTCCGCAGTAACCGACTCCGCTGCAGCAGGCTCCGCTGAATCCTGCGCCGCCGCTCTGACCCCCGGACCCGGCGCCCCACTGCTGGCTGATCTGCTCGCGCAGATCCGCGCAGAGCTCGCCGCCGGAACGTGCGCGGGCGCGCCTGCCGCCGGAGCCGGATCCGCTGCGGAAGCCTCGACCCCGGTCACCGACTGGGCGCGGGTGAAGGACCTGTGGGACCGAGTGAAATCCGACTACCTCGTGCTCGACCAGCCGGCCGGGGTGACCGACATCCGCGCGGCGCGGGCCGCCCACGCCGAACATCCCTCGGCGGCCGGGGCGCATCCCGCCCACACCGCACCCGTGAGCGTCTACGACTCCCTACCGGAGCCGATTCTGGGCGTGCGCGGCTCCGATCCGGTGGATCAGGTGACTCCCTCCGGCCGCTCCGCGCTGGCCGAGGCCGCCGTGCTGTTGCGCGAGCTCGCGCCGGTGGATTCCGGGGTTGAGGTTCCGCCCCAGCTGCCCGATGCCGCCCTGGATCCGATCGTGCCGCTGCTGCGCGAAACCCCGACTGGTGTGGGGTATTCGGCCTATGTCGCCGCGCTGGCCCTGGACCCGGTCCGCGTGGAGGCGAACACCCCGGAACTCCTGGCGACGGCCCGGGCTCACCCCGCGCCGGTCGCGGTCGTGGGTTCCGGTGCCGGGGCGAAGGCGGCAGACCTGCCCGACTCCGGACCCGCATCCGCCATGGATTCCGCACCCGGCCCGCAGCCCCGGGCCCAGGTGTGCCGGGGTACGGTATGCGAGCTTCCGGTGGCGACCTCGGTCGCGCTGAACACCGCCCTGGACCGGGGCTGAGCCCGGCCCATCGGTCCTGCACCGGGGCTCGAGGGACGCAGCTGAGTCCGGCGCGCCCCGCGCACCGGATATCCTTGGACCCGTATGTTCAAAACGCTTTCCCACCTGGTCGGGTGGACGTATTTCCCGCTTGCCATCGCAGCCAAGCTCCCGTACGCGATGGTGGTCGTCGCCGTGATGACGAGCGTCTCGGCGACCTCCGGCAGCTACTCCCAAGCCGGCGCCACGGCCGCGCTCGTGGGGCTGGGCACCGCCGTGTCCGGCCCCGCCTTCGGCGCCGTCGCCGACCGCTTCGGCCAACGCACCCTGCTCATCGTCACCGCGATCCTCAACGGCGCCGCGATCTTCGCCCTGGCCTGGGCACTGCGCGCAGGTGCGGCCCCGGCGGTTGTGCTCATCATCGGCCTGCTGATCGGCCTGAGCGCCCCGCAGGCCTCGTCGATGGTGCGCTCGCGCTGGCTGCAGGCAATCGGCCGCGAGATCCCGGAGGCGGACCGGCCCCGCGCCACCAACAAGGTGCTCAGTTATGAGTCGATGACCGATGAGTTCATGTTCGTCATCGGCCCCGTCGTGGTGGGTGTGGTGGCGATGCTCGCCGGCGTCGTGGTGCCCCTGGACTTCGGCGCGGCCCTGACCGTCGTGGGTGTCATCCTGTTCGCGGTCCACCCCTCGGTGCGCTTCACCCGGGTGCTCGATTCGGATTCCCAGGGCCGAGGTTCCGGCTCGGGTTCCGGCCCCGGCTCGGCTGCCGCGGCTCCCGCCGAAGGAGCTGCGCCCACCCCGGCCGGCGCCTCGGCAGCGTCCCCGCCCCTCGCCGCGGAACCGGCCTCCGCGATGTTCCGACTGCGGATCCTGCTGCCGATCGCCGGGATGTTCTCGATCGGCTTCTTCTTCGGCGCCACCCTGCCGACGCTCACCGACTTCCTCGACACGCTGGGCCAGGCGGATCGCGCCGGGGTCTACTACGGCGTGCTGGGGGTGGGCTCGGCGGCTCTGGCACTGGGCTCGCAGGCGCTGCCGGAGTCCTTCAGCCTGCGCAATCGCTGGCTGGCCACCGCCTCGCTGGCACTGCTGGGCACATTCCTGTTCGTCGGCTGGAATACCCTCCCGGGCCTGCTGGCAGCGCTCATTGTGATGGGCTGCGGGATCGGGCCAAGCCTGGTCAACCTCTATTCGATCGCGGCGCTGATGGGTCCGCGTGGGCGCACCACGACGGTGATGGCGACCATGGCGACGATGTTGACGGTGGGCCAGGCGGTGTCCAGTGCACTGGTGGGCAGGGTCATCGACGCTCAGGGGTACCATGCCGGCGGCTGGCTGTGCGTCGGTGCGATGGCGGCGCTGCTGGTCTTCGGGCTGGTCAATCATGGGGAAACGGCCAAGCTGCGCCGACAGCGGACAATCGTGGCCTGAGCCCGGGAGGACTAGTCTGGTGGCATGACTGAGACGCACGCTGAGACGACATCCTTCTCCGCGACCTGGCAGGACTGGCACGCCCAGCGGATGGAGGGCCTGCGCGCCGATCCCTTCGGCTGGCTGAGCATCACCGGCCTGGACTGGCTGACCCCCGGGGCCACCCGCGCCTACGCCGACGGCCGCGTGACCTTCACCCTGGAAGCCGAGGCCCCGGACCAGGGCGGCACCGCCAGCTCGGCTGTCTTTCCCGCAGCCGAGCCCCCCGCCGGCCCGGCGCTTCTGGTGCGCGTCGGCACTCCCACCGGGGAACGCGAACTGGACCTGGCAGCCCAAGCGCCGCAGTTCGTCGAGGTCGAGGGCGTGCGCTACGAGGTTCTGGTGCGCCAGAACGTCCATGCCCTGGCCGGCACACTGCTGGATCCCGCGAAGTCCCCGGCCGCCGCAGCCGCCGGTCCGAGCCCGGCAAAGGAATCCGGTGACCCGGCGGGCGAGCCCTGGGTCGGCATCCGTGTACGCGATTCCCACTCCACCGGCCCCACGAACACCGTCGTCCCGACTTTCCCGGCCGATCCGGACTGGATGGTCTCCGCCGCCTTCGAGCCCTATGCCGGTCCGCGCACCGAGGTCATCGACACGGCCTCCGTCGGCCTGCACGTGGCGGCGGTCTTCGTCGGCCGCGTGACCTTCACCCTGGCCGGAGACGAGTACAGGCTGCAGGTCGGCGGCGACCCGGCCACCGGCCTGGTGCTGAGCTTCCACGACGGGACGAATGGTGCGCCGGGAGACCAGGGCACCGCCGCCTGGCGCTTCGTGTCCACCGGTCCCGTGCGTGCCGAGCCGGGGACAGCCGGGCGGGTCGACATCGACTTCAACCGGGCCCTGAACTATCCGGCCGGATTCTCCCCCTACGCCACCTGCCCCGCGCCCGCGGTCGGGAACACCCTGGCCCTCGAGGTGCGGGCGGGGGAGAAGCGCCCGCACCGGTAGTGCGGGTGGGTCGGGTCAGTTCTCACCCACCTGGCACTGCAATTGCGGGGCCCAGGAACACGGGGTGGTGGTGGGCCGGGGCCCGCCCTCGTCCGAGCCCCCGGGTGACGGCGTGCTCGGCGGGTCCGTCCGGGGGATCCTGCCGGACCCCACATCCCCACCGATCTGGGGTCCGCGCCCCGCGGTGCCCGGGGGCAGTGACGGGTCCGCTGCGCCTCCGGCGCGCGGGGCCTCGGCACCGGGTGCCTGCGCGGAGGCGGCACCTGCGGTACCGGTATCCGGCGCCGAGGTCGGTTGTGGAACGGTGCCCGTGCTCGCCTGACCTGCTGCGCTGTCGGCGCCCGGCCGGCTCGGCGCCGCGGGTGCTGTTGGCGTCGCCGGAGTGGTAGTGGTCGGCAGGGCTTGGGACTTCGCCGGGCCCTCGGCCGCCGGTCGGTGAACCGGCGAGCTGGGCAGTACGATGAGGACGACCGTGACGATCGCGGCGATGAGCAGGAGGGCGCCGGCTCCCAGCGTGACGTTGAGGGCGGTGAAGATGCCGGCCCCGCCGGCCACGGTGCTCGCCCCGGTCGGGGCCCCAACGCCGGCAGTGGCCCCCTGGGCCGCTCCGCCGCCGGTCGTACCGCCTTCCGCACCGCCCCCACCGGTATCCCCGGATGGCGCTGCTCCGGACAGTGCTGCTCCGGACAGCGTGGTGCCCGACAGCCCGGACCCCGCCGCGGGGACGAGTAACAGCGGTAGCAGCACGCCGAGTCTGCGGGAGGAGTGATCGGCCTCGGCGACGCGGGTCCTGCAGAACTCACAGGAGTCGACGTGCGTCCAGAAGCGCAGAGCAGAACCTGCGGTGGACTGTCCGGACAGCACCCTGCCGGCCTGAGCGAGCGTCTTCCGGCATGCCGGGGCGCTGCCGGCATCGTTGATGTGCAGCTGGATCCAGCGTTGCTGAAGCCGGGGCCGCAGCTTGTGGATGCGGCGCGAGACCCACGGGGCGTCACGTCCCAAGTCCTGGGCGATCGCCCCGGCCTTGCGTTTGCCGGCCATGGCATCGAGGATGATGATCCGGTCCTGTTCGGGGAACGATTCGACGACGCTGCGCAGTAAATCGGTGGTCTCCGGTGGGACGGGTTCGTGTGGATCGGGCTCCGAGTCCCAGGCGAAACCCTCGTCCGGATCGATGCGGTGATTCAGCGCAGAGGTGCGACGGGCGATCTCGCCGCGGGCCGCCTGCATGAGATAGGACCAGACGGACCGGGTGGGGCCCAGGCCTCTCAAAGTTGCCGACAGCGTCGCCTCGAGCACATGGGAGGCCACGTCCTCGGCGTCCAGGCGGGGTGCGCGCCGGCGGACGAAGGCGGCGACACGGGGATGATAGGTATCCCACAGAGGGCCGAAGGCGCTCGGATCCCCGGTCCGGACCGCTTCGAGGGCGGAGGACTCGGCGTCAAGGGCCGCATGTGATGTGCCGGACACTTCCCTGCTACCTCGTGTTCTTTTCCCGGGTCTCCCCGGCTTCCGGTATCCATTCCGATTCTATCGGAGCACCGGTGGAAGTCCGACGGACGGACATCGGAAAAAAGATATGGATAGGGGGGAGATTTCGACGATTTCCTACTCTTGGTTTTTGATTTCCCATTCTTTCGGTTTGGAAATCCAGTGGTTTTCAAGACCGAAATGACTGCTATCCGAGAGGATATGCACTGGCCGGCCCGCATGTTATATTCATGGGTTGAGATACCGCATGAGTGGACATACCGGTCCACAGTTCGAAGTGTGCGGTTCCAATCCGGAGGAATCATGTCTGGTGGGGGAACGCGGCGTCGATGGGGCGCCGGCCTGTGCGTATTGGGCCTGCTGCTGGGCACCCTGGCGCTGTTCGCGCGCCCCGCGTTCGCCCAGACGAATCCGCCGCTGCCCGCGCGCTGCGGATTGCGGGTCGCCGTGGTCCTCGACATGTCGTCCTCGCTGAGTGCCGCGGACGTGGCCCAGGCGAAGCGGGCCGCCCATAGGATGGTCTCCGGCCTGGCCGGGACGCCCAGCAGCGTGGGCCTGTACACCTTCGCCAGCTATGCCCCGGACCGGACGAACCAGCCCCTGGCCGCAACCCCGGTCGCCGAGGAATCCGGGGCCGGGACCGTGCATGCGGCCATCGACGACCTCCAGCGGGTGCCCGCGTCCGTGGGCGGCACGAACTGGGACCGGGGCCTGGCCCAGGTGGGGACGGGCTACGATCTTGTCCTGTTCGTCACCGACGGCAGGCCCACCGCATATGGCGTGCCGGGACAGCAGGGCAATCGTGACCTGGGGACCCGCACCGATGCGATCGACCTGGAGCGGGCCAAGGCCTCGGCCACAGCGCTGCAGGCCGCCGGAACGCGGATCGTCGCGCTGGGAGTGGGCGAGAGCGTCGATGCCTCGAACCTGCGGGTGATCTCCGGACCGGATGCCGGCTCCGACTACCACCTGGTGGGTGACTACGAGGACCTGCCCGCGATCCTGCAGGAGGCCGCTCTGGGCAACTGCGCGCAACCGGAACCGAGCACCTCGGCCGTACCCACTGCCCTCGCACCCGAGGCCACGGCGCCGACCGCACCCGTGCCGTCGGTGCCGAGCCCGGAGCCGTCTATTACCACGTCCAGCCCGACTGCGAGCCCCGTGCCCGGCACCTCGCCGACGGCTACTGTGACATCCTCGGTCCCCAGCGGCACGCCGGTCCCGAACACGCCCCGGCCGCCGGCCGCCACGACGGTGCCGGGGGAGGCCCCGACTGCGGGTGGCCCGTGCCCCGACGCACCGGATACGGGTACGGGGATGGGCCCGACCGGCGATCCCGAGGTGATGGGCACGGGCAGCGTGTCCTGGTGCCTGTTGGACATGGGGGCGACCGACACCACCGACCCCGGTTGGTTGCTGGGCGGTTCGACTTGGCGCCTGACCGGGCCCGATGGCACCTTTGCGATCGTGGAGGACAACGGCGCCAATGACTACGATCCGGCGCCGGGCCGGATCCGGGTGGGTGTGCTGGCCGACGGCGAATACACGGTCATGCAGACGCGGGCTCCTGCCGGCTACCTGATCCATGAGAATCCCGGAGTTCTGCGCGTGCAGGGGAACAAAGCAGTGGAGGGTTTCACCTTCGCGCCGCTGTTCAATATCCCCTTGGGGTAATCGGGTGGGGTAGGGAGTCACGCTAGGGCGGAATCTCCCCCTTGGGTGATGCGAATTACTACGCACACTTTACGGATTTACGAGCGGCTGTTTGGCGCGACTACCTATCTTCCGCAGGATACCTATGGGTTCTTCTCGATTCCCTCGTAGGTTTGGGCGCGTATCGAGCTCGAACCTGCTCCCCAGCAGGTCCATCTGAGGAGCAGTAGTAGTGAAGAAACCTGAACACGCCACCGGGCGCGCTCGTCCCGGTAGCCTGAAACGACTGAGCGCGGTTGTCGCCACCGTGGCGCTGACGGCCACCGGCGTGGGATTCGGCGCCGGGACCTCTTGGGCCGCACCGAGCACCTCCGCCGAGGTCACCGCCGATCCGACGGCGACGTCCACCGCGACGAGCAGGTCGACCGCGGACTCCACTTCCAGCGCAACGGCATCGGCTGCGAATTCCAAAGACGCGGTGAAGTCCGTCGACATCGGCCCGCAGGCCGCGGCACGCACCATTCGCTGCGATGCGGGGGTTGTCTACGGGGTGTCTGCGAACGGGCAGCTCCAAGAGGTCACCAACGGTAATGTGCAGGAAGTTGGAAACAAGGCAACGTCCACCACCTACGATTGGTGGGGAAATCCCAGGGAGAATCCGGTCTCTTCCTTCAACGGACTGGGCATCGGTACCGACGGCCAGCCGATCTACGCCTATGAGCGCGGTGATCGATCGAATATGACGATCTACCAGTACAACCCGACCGTCGGCACATGGAGCAAGAAGACCGACTATTCGCTGTCCGATAATTACCGGGCCAGTAGTCTCGTCGCCGGTGCCGTGAACCTGGCCACGGGGGACTACTACTTCGGTGGATATTCTGGGTCGAGTAATAACCAGACTTTCAAAATCTGGAAGTACACGGGGTCCGGCTCGCCCACCTACGTGGGCGACATCAGCGCACCTGGGATTCCCCGTGAGTCAGGTGCGAACGGCGACATCGCCTTCGATGCCAATGGGAATCTCTTCGTGGTCCTTGGCAGTGGCAGTTATACCAAGGTCTTCTCGGTGACTGCGGCGAACCTGGCGCGGGGCAATGGCGGCCGCATCACCTCGTCTGTATCCGGTACCTATGACACAACCTCCAATGTCAACGGCGTCGCCTTCGACTCCGATGGCAAGGCCTATCTGGGCTCGGGCAGTACCGTGCAGTCCTATGACATGCCGAACTGGTCGAACCAGGCCACTTTCGTTAACCGTGGCCTGTCCAGCACCGACCTGGCCTCGTGCTCCTCACCTGCCACGATCACCGTCCGCAAGGACGTGGTGGGCCGGGCGCAGGCAGCCGATCAGTTCCACCTGACCGCAAAGCAAGGCGATACGGTGCTGGGTGAGGCCACCACGGAGGGCAGCGACACCGGCGTCCAGGATCAGATCGTCGGCCCACAGCCGGCCAAGCGGGCAACCGAACTGACCTTCTCGGAAGCCGGCGCGGGCAATACCGACTTGGGCGACTACGCCTCGGCCTATGAGTGCGAAGCCGACGGCCGGCATATGACCAATGCCAGCGGCACCGGGACCTCGGGCAAGGTGTCGATTCCGTCCGGTGTCAAGGCGGTCGTCTGCACGATCAGGAACGCCCCGCTGACCGCCGATGTGACGATCCACAAGGACGTCGCGGATGCCAACGGCGAGAACGCCGCCCCTGCCCAGGACTGGACGGTGGGCGCCAAGACCAGCACCACCGCGGGCACGGTCAACTCGGTTCCCACGGCCGCAACCCAGAAGACCAACGCCTCCGGCGATGCGAAGTGGGCGCTGAAGTTCGGCACCAGCTCGTCACAGGCCACTGTGGACGTCTCCGAGGTCCAGCAGTCCGGTTATGCCTTCCACGAGGGCTCGTGCACCGTGACCCACCTGGACGGATCCACGACCAAGACCACGCTCGACGACGAGAAGGCGAAGTCGCTGAAGGGCATTGTGCCCGGCGACTCCGTGAAGTGCTCGTACACGAACAAGGTCGCGGGCTCCCACCTGAGCCTGGTCAAGCAGGTTGACAACAGGTACTCCGGCGATGGCAGGGCCTCCGATTGGACGCTCAAGGCGGTAGGCGCGGACAAGACAATCGAGGGCAAAACCGGCACCGCCGATGTCACGACGGTCAGCGTTCCGGCCGGCGGCTACACTCTGTCCGAATCCGGGGCCAAGGCCGGTTACCGGGCAAGCGCCTGGAGCTGTGTGGACGCGGATAAGAACACCGTGGACGTTTCCGATGCGAAGGTCGACCTGAAGTCCGGCACGGACGTCACCTGCACGATCACCAACTCGGACAAGCCCGGCCAGGCTACCTGGTCCAAGGTCGACGATGGAGGCCACGGCCTGGCCGGCTCCGTCTGGACCCTGACCGGCCCCGGCAATTCCACGACCTCCGTCGAGGACTGCGTTGCGGACAATGCAGACGCGTGCACGGGTGCTGACAAGGACCCTGCCGCCGGCACCTTCAAGCTCGACGGTCTGCACTGGGGCGACTACACCCTCCGGGAGTCCAAGGCTCCCGTGGGTTACACGCTCGACGATAAGGAACACCAGTTCACCGTCAAGGGCGATGATCTGGCCCTGAACATCGGGACGATCGTCAACACACAGGCCGAAGCGCCTGCGCTGCCGCTGACCGGCGGCCGTGGCACGGACGCCTTCGTCCTGGCCGGCGGGGCGACCCTGCTGGTCGCCGGAGCAGCCGCCTCGGTCTACGGCATCCGCCGACGCCGCAGCGCCTGAGCCCTCCAACAGCAAACCCACCCACGATTCTCCCTACCCGGCCATCCGGCCACCCCTGAAAGGAAACACCCATGGGAAACTCGAAGTTCGGCTTGTGGCAGCGTCTGACTGTCATCGCGGCCGCTTCCGCTCTGAGCGTCGCCGGCCTGTCCGGTGCCGCCAACGCCGTTGAAGTCACCGGTGTCGGCAACATCGACTCCACGGCCAAGGGCTCCATCACCCTGCACAAGTACGACTCGGAAAACCCCGGCGGTAAAGGCGATGGTTCGAAGATCACCGACACCGACGCGCTGGGCAACCCCCTCGAAGGGATCGGCTTCACCCTCTACAAGGTCAACGACGTCGACCTGACGACGAACGCCGGCTGGACCGAGGCCTCGCAGGCCACGGCCGGTGACTACACCGGTACCGCACTGACCAAGGTGGGCGAGAAGACCACCAACGCAGCCGGGGAAATCGATTGGTCCAACCTGGACCTGGGCCTGTACAAGGTCGTCGAGTCCAACTCGGATGCCGTCACCGCCAAGGCCGCCGACTTCCTGGTGACCCTGCCTCTGCCCCAGGGCAAGGGCGGCTGGTTGTACGACGTCAACGTCTACCCCAAGAACACCGTCAAGGAGGGCACTCCGGTCAAGGAGGCCAACGATCCTTCGAACGTGGTCATCGGCTCCGACGTGACCTGGGACATCAAGGCACCGGTCAACGCCAAGGGCAAGAAGATCGCCAACTTCTCCATCGGCGATAATCTGGACCCCCGCCTGGGCTACAAGTCCACGACCGTCGACGGCTTCACCGAGGGCACCGACTACACGGTGAACGTCGATGGCCAGAAGGTCACCGTCGAGTTCACCGCCGCAGGCGTCGCCAAGCTCAAGCCTGCGCAGGTCGTGACCGCCCACATCACCACCACCGTCAAGGACCAGGGGGATGGCACGGTCGAGAACCAGGCCATCGTCTACACGAACGACCCCAAGCACGAGACCGGCACCAAGACCAATGAGCCCACCACCAACTGGGGTTCGCTGGACCTGGTGAAGTACGCCAAGGACGATGAGTCCAAGTTCCTGGCCGGTGCGGAATTCGATGTCAAGCACGGTGACAAGGTCGTCGGCCACCTGGTGACCGACGCCAACGGCAAGGCCGGCATCACCCTGTGGGTCGGCAACGACGATGACACGACCGAGGACTACACCCTGGTCGAGACCAAGGCCCCGGCCGGCTACGTGCTGGACTCCACGCCGATCAACGTGACCGTCAATGCCGGTGACACCGCCCATGCCGCCATCGCCAAGGTCGCCAACACGCAGTCCGGTCACCCGGAGCTGCCCCTGACCGGTGCCAACGGCAAGCTGCTGGCGACCATCGCCGGTATCGCCCTGCTGCTGATCGCCGCGGGTGCGGGCATCGTCGCCGCCAACCGTCGCAAGACGAACGCGTGAGCAATCGGGTAGCAGCACGACTATGAGCGATATGCTCACGCAGCGGCGCAGGCCGGCGAAAGCCGGACTGCGCCGCTGGCGTTTCCCGAAACTTCCGGCCTTCATCGCCGTTGTGGCCCTGGTGGGCCTGAGCGTGTGGACGTACCCGTCCGTCGCAGCGTGGTTCAACCAGCTGGACCAGTCGAAGATCGTCGAAGAGGCCGGCACCGTCCACGACGGCGCTGCCAAGTCCAATGCGGAACAGCTCAAGGCAGCCCGTGCCTATAATGAGCAGCTGGAATTCGGCGCCACCCTGGAGGCCGGCCACCGGATCCCCTCCGGGCGCACCCCGGCGGCGGGCGAGGATTCCAGGGCACCCGATGTTCCCACCTATGACGAGGCCCTCAACGACGGTCGCAGCCCGGTGATGTCGCGCCTGCGGATCCCCAAGATCGATCTGGATCTGCCGATCTACCACGGGACCTCGGACGAAACCCTGCTCAAGGGCCTGGGGCACCTGCAGGGCACCAGCCTGCCCGTGGGCGGCGCTGATACCCACGCCGTCATCACCGGCCACCGCGGTCTTGCGGAGGCCACGATGTTCACCAACCTGGACAGGATCGACAAGGGCGATCACTTCACCCTGACGACCTTCGGCGAGGTGCTGGCCTACCAGGTGATCTCGACCAAGGTCGTCGACCCGGACCAGACCGAATCCCTGCGGCCCGAGGCCGGCAAGGACCTGGTCACGCTGGTCACCTGCACCCCGCTGGGCATCAACTCCCAGCGGATTCTGGTCACCGCCCAGCGGATCTTCCCGACCCCGCCGGCTGATCAGGAGGCCGGGACATCCGCCCCGAACGTGCCTGGCTTCCCCTGGTGGGTGCTGATCCTGGGCGGGGGTCTACTGGCCGCGATCGGCTATGTCTGGTGGGCGGGTCGGCCGGTGACTCCGCGAGGCAGCCGCCACTGAAGCCGGACTCTCCGATTCGCAGTCGTTTTGGTCTGAAATCCGCCGCGGATTTCAGACCAAAACGACTGCGAATCGGTAGGTTCAGTGCGTCTGCAGGCGACCGGCCGCCCGGAGCTCGAGGATGCGCTGTGGGATGTCGGTGCGCCGCGCGGCCCCCAGCTTGCCACGGGCCGAGAGCACGTGAGATTCCACGGTCCGCACCGAGAGGAACAATCTCTGGCTGATCTTGACATTGGTCAGGCCCTCGCCGACCAACCTGCAGATCTCCGCTTCCCGCCGTGTCAGGGACACCGGCGCGGCGGACTCGGACGATTCGATCCGCGGTGCCGGCCGTCCAGTCGCGATCGTCTTGAGCATGGCCCCGGCCTCAGCCGCACGTTTGGCGGACCGATTGGCGATGAACAGGGCCCGCGCGTGCTGCAGTGCGTGTTCGGCGGCTTCACGGTAGTTCGTGGCGGCCAGGCGTCGTCCGGCGTCGAACAGGGCGTCTGCGTCCCCGGCTGCCAGGGCCAACACATGATCGCGCAGGGCCAGAGGGCCGGGCAGCCCGATCCGCTGCAAGCTCTCGAGTTCCCTTGCCGCCTGCCCCGCCGCCACGGTTCCATCGAGCACCTGCGCGTGCAGGAACACGGCGTGCATCCAGTCGGGCCGGGGCTCGGACGGGTCGGCGCCGGGGCCCTGCAGCAGTGCCACCAGGAGTTCGAGGTGGGAGGACGGATGTCTGGCGGCGATGGTGCCGCGGGCGTGGAAAACGGACCCGATTCGCTGCCGGGACGAGACGCTGAGCAGTCGGCGGATCGTCGTGTGCATGCCCCAGCCCACCGCTAGCAGGGAGGGATTGAGTACATCGGCAAGGGCGTCCAGATCCCGTGCCGCGGTCTCCAACTCTCCTCGCAGCACCCGCCGCAGCCCCTGGCACCAAGCCGTGGCGCTGGATGCCACCGAGCTGACCTGTTCGGGGTTCGTCACCGCTTCGCTGAGGAGCCCGCGCAGAGTGGTCGTCGTCTGTTCGGGCTCGATGCCGGCCAGCATGAATTCCACCGAGGTGGCGACGACGAAGAACCAGATCATCGACAGTGACAACCCATCCGGGGTGTGATCGCGCACGGCCAGGAGTTCTGCGATGATCTCCGTGCCCCGCTCGGCGAAATCCCGCAGCTCCTCCGGTTGGCCGCGGCTGAGCCGGTCCTGGCACAGCAGAATCAGCGCGGACAGCCGAAGCACGCTGGGCAGATCACGGTTGTCGGCGACCAGCAGGGCGGCCTCCGGATCGAGGCGCGCGCTATTGGCGAACGAGTCGAGGAGCTTTCCGGCCCCTGGGTACTCCTGTTCCACCGGTCCTTGGAGGAAAGCGGTCCACCAGGCGGGAACACCGAGGTTCGGGCCCGTCCAGGCGATGATGGTGGCAATGGTGTAGAGCAGCTCGACATCGGGCGGGGTTCCGGAAGCGGCTTTCACTGTGGCCCGTTCCGCAGCCCGCTCGGCCATGGCCCGGGCGGGGCGGTACTCTCCGCGGATCAGCAGCGACGTCAGGTGCTGGAGCTCCACTGCGGGGAGCGCGGGCTGCTCGATGGACGCCGATTTCAGGAAGACCTCGGCCTCGACCGGATTGCCCAGCCGGTTGGCGATGCGCGCGGCCGCGATGAACAGGGGCGTGTGCTGCGCGCCGGCGGTGCCCGAATGCACGAGGCTCCTGGCCAGGCGCAGGGTCGCCGATTCCCCGATGGCGTATCCCGAATCCCACAGCCGCTGCAGACTGCCCTCGACGGAATCCCAGTCCTCGTCCGAGGGCGCCTCCGCCGTCTCCAAGAGGGCGTTGGCCGTCAGGGGAGAGACGACGACATAACTGTGCGCGCCCGGGATGCGGTGGGCCAGGCCCAGACTCGTCAGGGTCCCGACGGTGGGCGCTCCGAACAACTGTGTGGCGGTCTGGCGGGGCAGTGGGCTCAGCTCGGCGAGCATGACGGCGGCGCGCACCCTGGTCTGCGACAGACCGCGGGCCCGGTCGGCCAGGCGGCTCGGCGCCTGTGCGCCCAGATAGTGGGAGTCAACGCTGCCGCGGGGATAGTGCCGGGGTACGAGATACGGTTCGTAGAGTGCCCACGCCGCCAGATCGGCGGCGACCAGTGGACGTCCCTCCGAGAGGACGACGAGTGTCTGCAGTTGGAGGTCGTCGAGGGTCCCGGGTGGGCAGATGTCCATGATGATCTGGCGGACTTCGTGGTCGGTGAGTTCCGGTACGTCCAGGCGGATGAGTCGACCGGACAGCCAGGCATCGCGTAGCAGGGCGAGGGTGCCTGAGCGGTTCGCGGCGAGTCGCAGGGCGTCCATGTCGATGAAGCAGCACAGCGCCACCCGGCCATCGGCCAGACTCGCATCGATGAGTGGCCCGGCCTCCTCCGGCAGCCGGTGCGCCGCCTCGACGATCCGGATGCAGTGCCCGCCGGCATCGGGGCGGAGGAATCCCTCAAGCTCCTCGGCGGTGGTTCCGGTGGTGGCCTGCAGCAGGAACCGGTCCGGTCCCACGGCCGGGGAGCCGTCGCCCTGAGCGGGATATGGGCCGGAGTCTCGCTGCGCGGTGGTGCGGTGCAGGACTCCGGCCAGTGCCCGGGCGGTGCGGGTGAGGCCGGAGCCGACCTCGCCGACGACCAGGCAGGAGTTGCCGGCGGCCAACTCGTCGGCCAGGTGGCGGATGAAGTCCTCGCGTGACCGGCCGGGCGAATGCGGGGTGCTGGCGCTGCCGCCTGTTTCGTGGCCCGACTCGGGAACTTCGAGGTTCCGCGCGAATCCGGAAGGACGCGGTGGTACATGGTCCAAAGGATGGTGCGACAAGATGGTGCCTTTCCAATCTCGGTTCTCCTGCTCTGTTTGGGAGCCGAATTGCCGTGAGCCGAAACCACATCCATCCTAGCTGTGAAAACCGTAATTTACGTGTGAGATCAGTAGCCTGGTGTTCCCAGACTACTGACCTATACGGCTTTGACTACTCTGATGCGGTGGGTCCCTCTCCAGATGGATTGTGTAATCCAGCAGGCAGTGCCTACGTAGATTCCGTTCATCGGGGTAGAGGACGCAAGGCGGGGAATCTCCCCCTGCACTGGAGGAGATTCCCCGCGTTGCTTCCACCGAGTCCGTGGACCGGCCCTGCCCTAGCTCACCAGATCGTCACGCGCTCCTCGGGCGCCAACCACATCGGATCGGCCTCGGTCACACCGAAGGAATCGGCGAAGGCGTCGATGTTCTTCACGATCTGATTGCAGCGGAACTCCTCGGGCGCATGCGGATCGATCGACAGCCGGCGCTCGCGTTCTGCCGGCCTGAACTTGGCCCGCCAGGCGTTCGCCCAGCTGCAGAAGAAGTCGTGTGCGTCCTGGGCCGTCACCTCGGTCCCGGATGCCGCGGCGGCCAGGTGCAGGGCCTTCCAGGCGATCGACAGCCCGCCCAGATCGCCGATGTTCTCGCCGATCGTCAGCCCGCCGTTGACGTGGAACTTCGGTTCATCGGCGAAGCCCTCGGGCACCAGCGCATCGTACTGGGCGATCAACCCGCTCGTGCGCTCCTCGAACCGGGCCCGGTCCTCGGCCGTCCACCAGTCGACCAGATTGCCGTGGCCGTCGTAGCGGGAGCCCTGGTCGTCGAAGCCGTGGCCGATCTCGTGGCCGATCACCGCGCCGACCGCCCCGAAGTTCGCGGCGTCGGAGGCCTGTGGGTCGAAGAACGGCGCCTGCAGGATCGCCGCGGGGAACACGATCTCGTTGAGCACCGGGTGGTAGTAGGCGTTGACCGTCTGTGGGGTCATCAGCCATTCCTCGCGATCGATCTCCCCGCCGATCCGTCCGGTCAGCCTGTCGTACTCCGCGACCGAGGCCCGGCGCACATTGCCCACCAGGTCGTCGGCGACCACGGTGAAGTCGTAGCTGCGCCAGACGTCCGGGTAACCCACCTTGACGCCGAACAGTCCCAGTTTCTCCAGCGCGCGGACCTTGGTGTCAGGGCCCATCCAGTCCAGGTCCTTGATCGAGTGCTCATAGGCCTCGACCAGCTTGTCGACCAGTTCGGCGATCCGCGCCTTGGACTGGGGCGGGAAGTGCTGGGCCACGTACAGCTTGCCCACCGCCTGGCCCAGCAGCGATTCGACGATCGACACGCCGCGCTTCCAGCGTTCCCGCTGTTCGGGAGTGCCGCTCAGCGCACGCCCGAAGAACTCGAAGTCCGCCTTGGAGATCTCCTCGGTCAGCAGTGCGGCGTTCTCCTCCAACACGCTGTAGAGCACCCAGGCCCGCAGTACCTGCAGGTCGGTCTCCTGCCATACCGCACCCAGCCCGGTCAGGAAGTCCGGCTGGCCCACGATCATCCGCTCGACGGTCTCCAGACCTGCGCCGGTCAGCCATGCGGCGAAGTCGAAGCCCGCAGCCAGTTCGATGGCCTCGGCGGAGGTCCGCGGGTTGTAGCCGGCCTCCGCATCGCGCGTGCGCACGCGGTCCCAGTGGTGGGCGGCCACGGCGGTCTCGAAGGCCAGCACGTGCTCGGCCAGGTCCGCGTCGCTGTAATCGGTGTGTTCGCTCAGGCCCGCCAGTGCGCTCATCCGTGCGATGTGCGCCCGGTACTGTTCACGGATCTCGGCGTAGTCGTCGCTGGAGTAATAGACCTCGTCGGGCAGGTGGATGCCGCCCTGATGGGTGTAGAGCGCGTAGTGGGCGGAGTCCTTGGCGTCGGCATCGATGTAGATCGCCACGGGTCCGGAGGTCCCCGTGCGCTCCAGTCGGCCCAGGACCTCCGCGAGGGCCGACTTGTCGGCTGCGGCCTTGATCGCGGCGAAGTCCTCGGCCAGCGGTCTCAGGCCGCGTTCGGCGATCGTGTCGGTGTCCATGAAGCTGGCGTAGAGGTCGGCGACCTGCTGCTCGGGGCTGCCCGGGGCGTGCGTGGGGGAGTCCGCTGAGTCGGCGGGGCCCGCGGGCTGGGAGTCCGTGGGCTGGGACAGGGCGGTGATGAGCTCGCGGACCGCGGCCTCGGCGCCGTCGAAGAGTTCGCGCATCGCGCCATCGCCGGAACGGTCCTGCGGGATCTCGTGATCGCGCAGCCAGGCGCCGTTGACGTGCTTGAACAGGTCGACGGTCGCGGGAGTGGCCGCATCGAGGTACGGAAGGTCGAGTGCGGGTGTCTGCGCAGATGTGTGCTCAGCTGAAGTCATACCTGCACGTTACCCGGAGTGGACACTCGATGGTCTCAGCCCGCACCGAGAGTCCGGTTCATGCGGTCTCTCCCGGTCTCCAACTGCATGAACCGGCCAGTGGATGCAGTGTGCGCGCACCGAGTGGGAATCATCCTTAGTAGAGCTCCTGCACCCGCTCCGCAATCGCCTGCTTCACCTCATTCAGCGCCCAGTCCAGGCCGCTGTGCTTGCTCACCCGGATGACCAGCCAGCCGGCCTTCTGCAGGGCCAGATAGCGGCGGATGTCGTACTCGAACTGCTCGTCGTCCCAGAAATGGTGCCCGCCCTCGTATTCGATCGCCACCTTGATCCCCGGATAGCTCATGTCCGGATGGATCACGCCCAGCCCGGGTACGTCGAC
The DNA here is from genome assembly GCF_024580735.1 of Brevibacterium moorei. GTDB lineage: Bacteria > Actinomycetota > Actinomycetes > Actinomycetales > Brevibacteriaceae > Brevibacterium > Brevibacterium moorei. Next base: position 44,629 of record NZ_JANIJX010000023.1, read on the forward strand.
CGCATGGCCGACCAGCGGTTCGGGCAGCCCAGCGGCGATGATGTCCAGGCGCAGCCGGGTCTCCCGCGGCGAACCGACGCCCTCGTGTGCGCGCTTCAAAGCCCGCAGCAGTCGGCGCCGCCCGCGGAACCCGGCGGCCTGCGCGACGAAGTCCGCGAGCTCTTCCTTCGAACAGGCCCTGGGTCCGTTCCATGGGCCCAGCAGTGCGTCGAGGACGTAGACCAGGGCCTCCTCGGCGAGGCGCCCGGCGAGTTCCAGGACCAGGTACGCGAGGCTCTGCACCGCGACGCCGGCCATGAGCTCCCCCTGCGCGCGGTGCCGCTGGCTGCGCAGGGCGACGACGCCGCGGCGCTTGATGATGCTCGCGCCGGCCGGCCGCGTGACTTCGAGGTCTACGGGCGGGCAGGGTAGGGGGAATCCCAGCAGATACGCGGCCGAGGTCCCGCCGGCTAGGGCGTCTGGGAACAGCAGTTGCAGGGCGGCAACGCGCTCGCGGATGCGCAACCAGCTGGAATCCCCGGGTCCGTAGGCGGGGCACAGCACTGACTCGCGGATGTCCTCGCGAGCCCAGATCCCGGGGATGACCAGCCGCAAGCCCCCGGTTCCGTCGCGGGGCTGCCGACCGGTCAGGGCGCGGACATCGGAGGCAAGCAGAAGCGTTGGCAAACTCATGTATTTGTAATCATTAAACATTTAGTGAGTGTAAATGATGTTGAATAGCTTTAATAGGCTAATTCACACTCGTCATGCCTACGCTTCATCGACTGGCCGGTTCATGCAGATTCTTGGAGATGTCATGTCTCAGGACATCGGGGCCACGTGATGTCTCAACCAGGTGTGTCCATTGATGTCTCATGACTTCGTGTCCATCTCGGGTCGATGCGTGTATTTCGGATCGTTGAGGAATCCTCTGGGGCGT
>NZ_JANIJX010000024.1 GCF_024580735.1 Brevibacterium moorei
ACGCTCGTACTCGCGAACGAACTCACGGACCTCTTCGACGGTGAATCCCACAACGCTGACCATGCGAGATCACTCTCCTTTGCTTGATCGTGACTGACTCACAACCAGCTTGGCAAAGAGGGTACATACGCATATACGCGCATGTACTGCAGGTTTGCGCATGTGATGCGGCAGCGACCGGCCCGAGCCGTCCCACCATGCCGACATGAGATGATTTGCCTATGACCCAAGCACCGGCCCCGATGTACACGCGCGCGGCCAGACGAGCGGCCCGCACGGTGATCGGACGCTACTCCACCAGCTTCTCCCTGGCCTCCCGCCTGCTGCCCAGCCCCGTTTCGGAACGTATCGGCCACCTCTACGCAATGGTCCGCGTGGCCGACGAGGTCGTCGACGGCGCCTGGCCGGACGCCACCGGCGCACAGAAGATCGCGGAGCTCGAGGCCTTCCGCGCCCGCATCGTCCGTGCGGTGGACTGCGGTTTCTCCTCCGATCTGATCGTTCACGCCTTCGCCCAAACCGCCAGGGCGACCGGGATCACCGCCGAACTCTGGGACCCGTTCTTCGCCTCGATGGCCGCCGACGCGGACCCCGAACCCCACACCCCCGAAACGCTGGCCGCATATATCCACGGTTCCGCCGAGGTCGTTGGACTGATGTGCCTGCGCATCTTCCTCGCCGACGCACCGGTCCCGGCCGCGCGCCTGACCCGGTTGGAGGACGGGGCCCGGGCCCTGGGCTCTGCATTCCAGCGCGTGAACTTCCTGCGCGACCTGGCCGAGGACGCGGACGAGCTGCACCGCGCCTATCTGTGCGCATGCCCCGAAACCGGGGAAACACCCCCGGATACCGGGGCATCTTCCCGGTTTGGGGGCATGAACGCCACTGGCATGAACGCCGAGGCCAAGGACCGTGAAGTCGCCGTTATCCGCGCAGACCTGGCCAGGGCGGCGGCCGTCATCGACGAACTGCCCGCCCCCGTACGGCCCGCCGTCTGGGCGGCCCACGACCTGTTCGCCGAACTCACCGAGCGGCTGGACGCCGCACCGGCCGAACTCCTGGCCACTTCCCGGATCCGGGTGCCCGATGCGAAGAAACTGGCGATCGTGGCCGGCGCCGTGTGCCGGGGCGCGACCTCCCGCTCCGGGCAGGCGGGCTCCCCGACACGCACTCTGCTGGAGCGCGCCCTGCTGCCGCACGCCCCGCGCAGCCTGCGCCGAAAGAGCCGGCAGCAGGCGGACCAAGCCCGGGCGGACCAACACCGAACAGACCCGCATGACGAGGACCGGCACGCATGAGAATCGGTGTGATCGGTGGGGGGATCGCGGGTTTGGCCACCGCCACCCTGTTGGCCCGCGCGGGCGCCGATGTGGATCTGTGGGAGAAGAACCCTCAGCTCGGCGGCCGCGCCGGCATCATCGAGGACTCCGGTTTCACCTTCGACACCGGCCCCAGCTGGTACCTGATGCCCGAGGTCTTCGAGCACTTCTTCAACCTGTGCGGCACCTCGACGGACGAACAGTTGGACATGGTCACGCTGGACCCCGGCTACCGCATCTTCGATACGGCCGGCTCCGGTTCCATCGACGTCCCCGGCGCCATCCCGACCGGAGGTCACAGCCCGGCGGCCACGACCGCCCCCATCCACACCGGATCGACCGGAGGTCACGGGGTCCCCCGCGAGCGCGTGCTGTCCCTGGCCGAGTCCCTCGAACCCGGCTCGTCCCACACGTTGGACGCCTACCTGGACGGAGCGAGTGACACCTACCGGCTGGCCCTCGACTCCTTTCTCTACACAACTTTCACGGGCGTGCGCGGCTACTCCGCACTGGCCTCGGCCCGGGTGCTTAGCAGGCTGCCGCGGCTGCCGGGACTGCTGGCCGGCAGCCTGGGGCACCGCGTCGAGCGGACGGTCGAGCACCCACTGCTGCGCCAGATGCTGGGCTATCCCGCGGTCTTCCTGGGCACCGAACCCCGGCGCGCGCCCGCGCTGTACCAGCTGATGAGCCATCTGGATCTGGTCGACGGCGTGCAGTACCCCCTGGGCGGAATGCACACGATCATCACGGCGATCGCGGGTCTGGCGCGGGCCGCGGGCGTGCGCATCCACACCGGCGCCGAGGTCGTGGCAGTGCGGGCGGACCGCCCCACCTCCCGCGGCATGCGGGGCTCCGGCCGGAGCGGCAGTGTGCACGAGGTGCTCATCCGGCGCTCGACCCCGCGTCCGATCCCGCTCTCGACTCCACACGGGGATCCGGCGGGAACCGGGCCCTCGCTGGAGTCGGTGCCGCTGGACTTCCTGGTCGTGGCCGGGGACCAGCACCACTTCGAGACGCGTCTGCTGCCCGGATGGGCGCGCACCGTGCGTCCCCAGGCCTGGGGACGCACGGTGCCTGGTAGGGCGACTATCCACAGCCCGGTGACGCACGGTGGCACACGCGAGCGCGTGGCATCGGCGCTGGGAGGCCGCAAGGACCCCGGCTTCGGGGCGCTGACCCTGATGCTGGGGGTACGCGGACGCCTGCCCGAGCTGACCCACCACAATCTGTTCTTCACCCGCGACTGGGACCGCAACTTCGACCAGATCTTCACCGAGCGCGTCCTGCCACAGCCGGCCAGCGCCTATGTGTGCGCACCATCGGTCACGGACCCATCGGTGGCACCGGCGGACTGCGAGAACCTGTTCGTCCTGGTCCCGGTCCCCGCCGATGAACAGCTGTGCGCAGGCCGGAACGACGTCGAGGACTATGCCGACGGCATCGTCGATGCCATCGGCGCACGCATATACGCCCCGGATCTGCGTGAGCGCACGCTAGTCCGCCATCTGCTGGCCCCCGGTGACTATGCGCGCGCCTATTACGCCTGGTCGGGCACCGCACTGGGACCGGCGAACACGCTGTTCCAGTCCGCGATGTTCCGCGGGCGCACGCTGAGCCGGCGCGTGGGGAACCTGGCCTATGCCGGAACCTACGCCGCGCCGGGGGTGGGCCTGCCGATGGCGCTGATCAGTGCGGAGAACGTCCTCAAGGCACTGTTGGACGACCGCTCCACACATCCGCTGGAGCCCGCGGCACTGCGCAAGGAGGCCCTGCGCGGGGAAACACCGTGCCCGGGAACGCTGCAGCCGGGCGCCGGCCGCACGGGGGTACAGCACCCATGACCTTCGCCTACCTCGGCTGCCTGCTGGGCGGGCTGGCCTGCATGGGATTGCTGGACTGGCGCTTCGGCCTGTTCTGGTTCGCCGATGCTCGCCGCGCCGCCTGGGTGCACGGGATCGGCTTCGTGTGCTTCATCGCCTGGGACCTATTGGGGATCGGCTTCGGCGTGTTCACCCGTGGCCCCAGCCCCTATTTGTCCGGCATCGAGATCGTCCCCCACCTGACGCTGGAGGAACTGTTCTTCCTGGCCTTCCTCATCTGGTGCACCATGGTCCTCTACACGGGATCGGCGAGGATCCTGCACACCCTGCGCAAGCGCCCCGGCGGCTCAGGGGACAGACGATGACCTATACCCTGATCAACCTGGTCTTCCTGGTCCCCGCCGCCATCGTGTTCGGCGTGGCGCTGCGCCGCGGCCGGCAGTCGCGCCGCGGCGGACTGTCGTGGCGCGCGGGGCTGAGCGCCGCCGCGATCCTGTTCGCGCTGACTATAGTGTTCGACAACATCATGATCCTGGTGGGGTTGATGGAGTACAGCAGCGCACACTCCAGCGGAGCGCGCATCGGCCTGATGCCGGTGGAGGATCTGGCCTACTCGCTGTTCGCCGCCCTCGCCCTGCCGGCGCTGTGGAGCCTGTTGGGTCCGACACCACAGCGCGGGCAACCGAGTACCCTGGCCGATACAGGCGAGTCGTCGACGGGAGGAACGCACACGCATGCAGACGAACGCTGAAACCATCCACACGGCAGACGGTCACGCATCCCTGGGCGATGTCATCCGCTCCTCGCGGCCGATCTCCTGGATCAACACGGCCTTCCCCTTCGGCGCCGCCTACCTGCTGGCCGGCGGCAGCCCGGACTGGACGTTCTGGATCGGCTGCCTGTTCTTCCTCATCCCCTACAACCTCGCGATGTACGGCATCAACGACGTCTTCGACTACGAATCGGACCTGCGCAATCCACGCAAGGGCGGCGTCGAGGGGCACCTGGTGCCACCGGGCCACCATCACACGATCATCACCTCGGCCATCCTGAGCTGCCTGCCCTTCATCGCGTACTTCGTGGTCGTCGGCTCCTGGGCGATGGTCGGCGTGCTGGCGCTGAGCCTGTTCGCGGTGGCCGCCTACAGCGTCAAGGGGCTGCGGTTCAAGGAGGTGCCGATCCTGGACTCGGTCACCTCGTCCGTACATTTCTCCTCCCCCGCCTGGTTCGCCCTGGCCTGCGTGGGCGCCTGGCCCGACGCCACCGGCGCCCGCGTGCTGCTGGCCTTCTTCCTGTGGGGCGTGGCCAGCCAGGCCTTCGGCGCGGTGCAGGACGTGGGCCCCGACCGCGCGGCCGGCCTGAAGTCCGTGGCCACCGTGCTGGGCGCCAGGGCCACCTGCCAGCTGGCGGTGCTGCTCTATGCGGTGGCCGGCGTCCTCGTCGCCTTCGCGCCCTGGCCCCTGTGGCTGGGCTCGCTGCTGGCCGTGCCCTATCTGGTGATGGCCGGGCGGTTCTGGAACATCTCGGACGAGGACTCCGCCCGTGCGCACGACGGCTGGAAGTTCTTCATCCGCATCAACTACGTGGTGGGCTTCTTCACCACGGTCCTCATGATCATCTGGAAGGTAGTTCTGTGACAGACGCTGCACCCGCCGGCTTCCCGGCCGCTCCCGCCGCCCATGACGGGTCCGCCCCGCTCATCCACTTCCTGGCGCTGGGCGGCACGATCGCCTCGGTCCCGGCGGATTCCGGGAACGCCGGCGTGACCCCACAGGTAGGGGCCGAGGCCATTGCGGCTGCCGCGCGCCTGGACACCCTGCCGGGCACCGGGCTGGCCGGCGGTCCGGGACCCGAGCTGCTGGGCCCGGAGGGCGCGCCGGCCGGCGGGGTGCGCGTGACCTTCGAGCAGATCGCGCAGGTGGGCTCCGGCGCGATCACCCTGGACCACCTGGCACGCGTTGTGCGCGCCACCCGCAGAGCCGCTGCGGCGGGCGCCCGCGCCGTGGTGCTCACGCAGGGCACCGACACCCTGGAGGAGTCCGCCTTCGCGCTGTCGGTGATGAACGATGCGGGCATCCCGATCGTGCTGACCGGCGCGATGCGCGGGCCATCCCTGCCAGGCGCCGACGGTCCCGCGAACGTCCGCGCGGCCGTGGTCACCGCGCTCGACGAGCAGATGTCGTTCCTGCCGGCCGTGCTCGTGTTCAACGACGAGGTGCACGACCCGACGTTCGTGCGCAAGGCGCACGCGTCCTCGGCGTCGACCTTCACCTCGGGTCCCGCAGCCGGGCCCTTGGGCTGGGTGTCCGAGGACCAGCTCGTCCTGGCGCATATGCCCGCCCGGGTGCCCAGCCCCTTCGGCGTGCCCGAGCAGGAGCCGGGGCCGGAAGGCGCGGCGGGCGCTGGAGCGAACGGCGCGGCGGCCTCGGGCGAGCCTGGCACCGAGCTGCCGGAGATCGCCGGGCGCGGCACCTATCCGGACGTCGCGCTGATCGAGGTGGGCATGGGCGAATCGCTCAAGCTGCTGTCGTACCTGCCGGATGCGGGCTACGCCGGCGCGGTGATCGCGGGTGTGGGCGGCGGCCATGTGCCGTTCTGGGCCCTGGGCGAGGTCGAGGCCCTGGCCAAGCGGGTGCCCGTCGTCTATGCCTCGCGCACCGGCTCGGGCCGGACCCTGGAGTCCACCTATGGCTATCCGGGCTCGGAGTTGGACCTGCAGCGGCTGGGGCTGATCCCCGCGGGCTTCGTCGATGCCAGGAAGGCCCGCCTGCTGTTGACCCTGGCGCTGGCCGCGGGCGCCGAAAGCGAGCAGATCGCCCAGGTCTTCGCCTTCTTCCGCGGGTAGGTTCCCACTCGATGGGGCATGCGTTCATCGAATGTCCCGGCACCGTGAAGTTCTAAACCCCGAGGGGCCCCCACGTTTCGGGAGCCCGCCACCGCGTCCATTCCGGGGAGAACGCCCAGTGGGCCGGGTGTGCCCCGTCTTCGAGGGCAGCCAGCGCGATCTGCGAGTTCGCGCGGATCCGCTCCGTGATCCGGGGTGTCCACATGCCGAATTCGACCGCGCCGGCCAGCTCATCCTCATCCTTGAAGCGCCGGCTCCCATCGGGGCGCACCACCACGTCGAGGATGTGGTCGGCGGTGAACAGGTCTGCTGCGACTCCGACGTCCCCGCTGTCCAACAGCCGGTGCTGCTGTTCGAGGTTGATGTACCAGGACTTGTGCGCCCCGGTGCGGTCGCGGAAGACCCAGACGGAGAAGGGGCTGTCCGCCGGCACAATGCGCAGCACCCCGCTGCCGTACCAGGAGCCCGGCACCTGCACCCGGGTGGGCGGATCCGGCACGAAGCGCACGTCGAAGGGCACCAGGTGCGGATTGATGTCCGCGTAGCCGACCAGCCGGGACTCGACCGTCACACTGTCCCCCGCCAGCCACAGCACGATGCCGCGCTCATCGTGGGCGACCACGCGCAGCGGCTGGACGACCTCGGTCAGGTGACGCGGGTAGTCGTGGCGGCGGAAGTGCCAGCGCACCACATCGCCGTGTTCCAGGTAGGGGCCCGAGGCGACCGGCCGGGTGCCGACCGGCAGCTCCAGTCCGAAGGGGTCGGTGGCACCGCGCACCGACTCCGAGGCGCCAGAGCCCTCTGCGCCCGAAGCCCTCACGCCTGGCCCACCAGCTCTTCCCACTCCCAGCCCAACCAGGGGCTGAAGGCGAAGGGGGTCGCGCGCAGCGCCTGAGTGAGTTGCTCGGGGGCGACCCAGGCGAAGTCCATGACTTCGTCGGCGCGGGCACGCACATCGCCGTCGATCTGCGCGGTGTAGACGGGGCAGATCTCGTTCTCCACGATGCCCGAGGCGTCGATCGCACGGTAGCGGAAGTCCGGCAGGACCTCGGTGATGTCGGTGATGCGCATACCCAGTTCGTCCTGGGCGCGCCGCGCGATGGCCTCGGTGTCGGGTTCGTCCGGACCGGGGTGCCCACAGAAGGAATTGGTCCACACGCCGGGCCAGGTCTTCTTGCTCAGCGCGCGGCGGGTCAGCAGGATCTGGCCCTGTTCATTGTGGACGAAGCAGGAGAACGCCCGGTGCAGGGGCGTGTCCTCCGTGTGCACGGTCGCCTTGGGCGTGGTGCCGATCGGATTGCCGGCGTCGTCCAGGAGTACGACCAGTTCTTCGCTCATTGCGCGCGGGTCCCTTCGAAGATGCTGTTGGCTGTGTGCCGTATGACTGTGTGCCGGGGGCCCGGATGCGCAATCGCACTCGGTATCCTCGGCGGTCATCCCATCCTAATCAACGGCACTGTCACACCGTTCATTCCGGTCACACCCCTGAATGACTTCCACTACTTACCGAAGTGGTGAAAATCCGGCATTTCGGCTCGGAAATCAACATTTCGGTAAGTAGTGGAAAGAGAGGGCCCGGGAGCCGTCGTCAGCGGAGTGGAGCCGGGGCTCGCACTCCGGGGGATCTCACCGCTTGGAGGCGCGGTAGCCGGCATGACGCGCGGCAGCTGCCGAGGAGAAGCACTCCTCCGGGTTGGTCCGGTCGTAGTAGGTACCGCCGGGCACATGGTAGATGCCGGACTGGTTCCCCTTGATCGGGTACGCCCTGGGGCAGTTCCAGCCCGAGGGGACGTAACGCGTCCCGCGCTTCTTCTTGGCCTTCGCCTTCGTCTTGATCACCTTGAGCGTCTGCTTCTTGGAGACCTTGTAGACCTTCTTCTTGCCCTTGAGCGAGTACTTCACGGTCGTCGTGACCTTGTATGTGCCGGCCTTGAGCTTGACGGACTTCTTGTTCTTCGCGACCGTCTTCTTGCCCTTCTTGACGGTCAGCTTGGCGGACTTGACCTTGACCTTCTTGCCCTTGGAGTACTTGGGCTTGACGGTGGCCTTGGCGGATCCCTTGACCTTCTTATTGGGGATCTTCTTGACGGTGACCTTCTTGGCCGCCGAGGTCGCGGCCTGGGCCGTGGCGACCGTCGCCTCGGGTGCCAGGGCCTGGATGGCGGGGGTGCCACCGGCGACGAGGCCGAGGGCCACTGCCGCAGAGACGAGGACGCGGGAGATGCGGGATGTTGCGCTCATATTCACTTTCATGAGTGGGTCCGCCCAATGCGGACTACCTGAGCAGAACTTTAGCGGAAGCTCCGAGAAACATAAGGTGAGGTGCATTACAGTGCGATGGCGAGGAGCACCCCGTATGTCGGCGGAACAGTCCGATGTCAGACCTCCCGGCTAGCATGGTCGCATGACCACTAGCCCGCTCCAGACACCCACGCTGTTCGATGATCCTCTACAGCGCGCCAGGAGCTTTCCGCGTCTGCGGTACATGGGATCGAAGTACCGGCTACTGCCCGCGCTCTGGGAAGTCTTCAATCACGTGGGTGGCACCACTGCGGTTGATGCTTTCTCCGGATCCGGAGTGGTCTCATATCTGTTGAAGTCCATGGGGTTCTCCGTGGTCAGCAATGACTTCCTCCATTTCCCCACGACGATCACCCGGGCCACGGTAGAAAACCAGCACGCCACCCTACCTACAGACCTGGTGGAGAAGATCTGTGGACCGGCAGCAGATGACCGCGACTTCATCCAGAGCACATTCGACGGATTGTACTTCAGCGCCGAAGACAGGGCATTCCTCGACTCGGCTTGGTCCCATATCGACCAGTTGGACGACTACACCCGCGACATCGCGCTTGCCGCCTTGGTTCTGTCCGCCGCCCGCAAACAGCCGCGAGGCGTCTTCACCTTCACCGATTCGTCCCGCTATGCCGATGGCCGCCGCGACCTCCAACTCCCACTGCACCAGCACTTCCGCGAACACGTCACAGATTACAACTCAGTGGTCTTCGAATCGGAGCGGACCAGCATGTCCGTCCATGGAGACGTGTTCGAACTCCCGCAGGACTCCCCCGACCTGGTCTACCTGGACCCGCCCTATGCCCCGCCCAGTGACGACGCCGACTATATGAAGCGCTATCACTTCCTCGAAGGCCTCAGCCTGTACTGGCGCGGAGTCACCATCATGGAGAATACGAAAACCAAGAAGATCGAGAAGAAATACACTCCCTTCGCATACAAACGGACGATTGAAGATGCGTTGGACCGCACTTTCGACAAGTTCAAAAACGCCGGGGCGATCATCCTGTCCTATTCGTCGAACGCGTTGCCCGGACGCGACCGCATCATTGAAATCCTTCAGGCCTACAAACCGCGGGTGGAAGTACGCGAAGTAGACCATACCTATGCGTTCGGAACGCACTCCGCTGCCACCAGACGAAACGTAACCGAATACATCTTCGTGGGCAGGGACTGATGAGCACTCCTGTCACCTTCGACGACTATCTATCCTCGCTCGGCCGATTGACACCCCATATCGACCCGACTTCGACAACTGCCCAAACAGAAGCGATCAAGGGTGCAGCCCAGAGCCTTGAATGCATACAGGAGATCAGCGTAGAGGCCCTTGCCGATTGGGTTATCCGCTACCCGGCAGACGTCCCCGTCCTCGGGCTCATGGTCGGGCTCAGCCAGGAAAAGCTCAAAAACGCCCTGCGCAACCGCTTCGACACATCCGGCTGGACGACCTTGGCCAAAGCAGAGCCCGAAGCTCTCATCACCTGGTTCGATGAAGAGTTCGACCTGGTCAGGCTGACGGCCGCACAGCTGAACCACTCCTACACCCTGGGCGACATCTTGGTGGCCAGGGCCGGTACCAGAGTCACGGCTACCCGTGCGGGCGTATCAGGGCGCAGAGTTGAGGACCGAATCGAAGCGGTAGCCATCGAGCTCGGTCTGCCCTATGCCACTCGGACACGATTCACCGGCCGCAATAACCGCAGCGCGCCGTGCGACCTCGTGATTCCAGGAACTGCGGACCCACAGATCGTCGTAGCGGCCAAGGGATTCGATTCAACCGGAAGCAAGCTGACCGATGCGGTCAGGGAGATCGAGGAAATGGCAGAAGTCCGCTTGCCCCGCCAATACGTTATGGCAGTCATCGACGGCATCGGCTGGAAGTCCCGTCAATCGGACCTGCGGAAGATCCATCAGTTGTGGACCGACCGGCAAATCGACGGAATGTACACCCTGAAATCCCTCGACACATTTCGGGATGATCTGCGATCCGCCGCGTTGAGGACGGGGCTGCTTCCAAAGGTCTAATCGGATCACTTCCAGCCGCCGCCCCCGCACCACACCCACCCCACCCCGCTCCCATCGCGGACAGCACCCCGACCCAATCGGGAGACATGTATAGCATGGCTATATGTCTCCCCGCTCACACGCTCAGCCCACCCCAGCACATCCCCCCAAGGCCCCCGGCATCCTCTTGTTCGTGCTCGTCGCGACCATGGCGATCGGCCCGATCTTCAACTACTCGCTGGGCGCGCTGAGTTCCGAAGTGGTGCGGACCTATGGCATCACCGAGGGACAATACGGCCTCATCATCACCCTGCTGTTCATCATCGCCGGCGGCAGTTCGATCGTGCTGGGCATCCTGTCGGACCGCATCCCCGTACGCCTGCAGATCACTCTGATCTTCCTGACCATGGTCGTCTCCTTCCTGGTCAGCATCACGGCCCCGACCTATGCGGCACTGCTGGTCGCCGCGGTCTTCGCAGGCCCCGCGGCGGCCCTGTCGAACCCCGCGACCAACCGGATCATCGCACACAGCGTCCCCCTGCGACAGCGCGGCGCATGGATGGGCTGGAAGCAGTCGGGCGTGCAGTTCGGCCTCCTGTTCTCCGGTTTGACAGTCCCGCTGGTTGGCGGCCTGGCCGGCTGGACCGGCGTCGCCATCATGTGCGCGTCCGTCGCCGGCGTACTGCTGGTCGTCGCTTGGTTCGTCATCACCCGCCTACAAAACTCCCCCACCGAGGCCACCACCCGGCAGGTGCTCCCCGAGGACGCGACGGACGCCACCGACTCCGGCGCGGAACCCGCCGGGGCACCCCGGCCGAGCGATACCGCCGGCCCGGCCGAGGCCTCGGCCGGGGAACCGCAGCCGGCGCGCCTGCCGCTGGCCGTCTGGCTGTTCGCCGTCTGCTCCTTCCTCAACGCGGTGGGCACGCAGGGCCTGAACGCCTACGCCTCGCTGTTCGCCGTGCAGACCGTCGGATTCCCGATCCAGTTGGCCGGCCTCCTACTGGCCGCGATCGGCGTGGCCGGCATCCTCAGCCGCAACGCCTGGGGCCGGATGGCAGGCCGCTTCGCCCGGCCCGCGGCGATGATCAAGACGATGAGCCTGGGCGGAATCGTCGGCCTGGCCTGCCTGGCCGCCGTCGCCCTGTGGCACATTCCCGTGTTCCTGTGGCTCGGCGTGCTGCTGCACGCGGCGTTCCCCCTGGCGGCGAACGTCGTCATCAACTCCGGCGTCATGGCGGTTGCGCCGAGGTCCAAGATCGGTGTGGCCTCGGGCCTGGTGGCCGCCGGGATGAACTTCGGGTTCGCCGTGGGCCCCGTGCTGGTGGGCTTCGGTTTCGACAACTGGAACAGCTACCTGCCCGGCTGGATCGTACTGGCGATCATGTACGCCGCCTGCTTCGCAGTGGCCGTGTGGTTGGGCCGCGCCCAAAGGGGACACGGCGCACCCGCGGTGGGCTGAGCACTGCCCAGCCGACCACCAGCCGTCCGGGCGCCGGCCAGCCGCCCCTTCCCACCTCGTGTTTCACGTGAAACACCACTCAACCGACACACCACTCAACCCGCGGCCGGCTCCCCCACCTGCAACGAGCCCGCACCGTGCCCGGACACCCAATCGCGCACAACGCCGTGCCGATCGATGTGGACAGTGGGTCCCGTTGTCGATGAGGAGACGACCTCCGCGCCCGACTGCACGGCCCGAATCGCCAGGTCGGCCGCGTGCAGCCGCTGTTGCAGGGGCCCGTAGGCGGCGTCGTTGATCGGCACCAGCACCAGGTCGGCCTCCCCGATCCGGGCGACACTGTCCGGATAGTGCATGTCATAGCAGACGTAGGCCGTCACCGCGCGCCCCGCCAGCCGCACCGACCCGGCGGAGTACTCCCCCGTGCCGATCTCGTCCGGGGCGATGTGGAGCTTCGCATTGACCAACACCTGGCGCCCCTCGGCGTCGACCATGATGACCCGCTTGAGGTGGTCCGCACCGCGCACCTCGACGGCGTGGAAGACGATGGCCACGTCCAGCTCGCGGGCCGCCTCGGCCGCCCGGGGCCGCAGATCCCAGGACAGCGAGTTCTCCGGCCATACGACCACGGTCGGCCCCGCCGCGGCGCTCCGCGCGCCGGATTCCTCCAGGGCCGCCGAAGTGGCCCGTTGCAGTGCGCCGACGTCCTCCCGAGTCGCGGGCACATCGACGCCTCCGGCGGTCGGTTGCTGGAGCGCGAGGATCCGCGCGGGACCCGACGCCGGCCCCGCACCGGGCATCCGCCAGACTATGACGTTGGCCCCGGCGACCACGCCCATGAGCACCACGGCGAGCGCGGGACCGGCCAGCGTCCGCGCGAGGCGCGCCCGCGGAGTCGGCAGCGCTCGACCGGCGAGCCCGGCCCTGCCGGCGGACGGCCTCCCGCTGGCCGGCAAGGTCCCGCCAACAAGCGCCGCCCGCCCCACGCCCACGAGCAGCCACGCGATCAGCGCATTGGCCAACACGACCGCGGCCTCGAGCGTGGTCTCGCCGCCGAGGGGGCCCGGCCCCAGGCCCGCCAATTGCAGCACCCCGCTGTTGCGCCACACCGCATACCCCAGGTGCGGGATCCACCAGTCCTGCGTCACGGGCAGGTGCATGCGGACGAATGTCAGCGCGGGCCAGCAGACCACCAGCAGGGCCAGCACGAACGGGAATGCGAGCCGGCGCAGTTCGAACAACCGGAACAGATTGGCCGCCAGCGCCACATAACCCACGCTCGCCAGCACGGCCAGCCACACGGGCATGAAGGTGTAATACCAATACGTGGTGGGCAGCAGCCAGGCTGCGAAGAAACACAGTCCGGCCGGGTAGCAGCGTCGCGGGGGAATCCGCCGGGCCAGGGCCAAGGACGGGGCGATGGCACAGAAGGCCGGCAGCTGGAGCCACCACACGTCGAGGAAGGTCGCCAGGGCGACCATCGCCCCACCGGCCGCGAAGACGAACCACGCGCCCTTACCGAGGAGCACACCGGACGGTCGGCCACCGAAGCCCGCCGCATCGCCCGCCGCGCCGCGCCTCACTGTGTGATCGGCCATGTCCGAACCCCGTCCCCGGGCCGACTGTGGCCCGTCACCCAATCATCGTAGTAGCGGCTCAGCAGTCACACCGCCCAGAACGGTCTAAGGTGGACCTCGGCCCGCGCACGGTCGGACCGGTGCGCAGCGGACAGTTGCACCAGGGCCGATCCGAAGGGAACACCATGCCCACACCACCGAACAACGGCCACTTCGCACATTCGGGCACGCACGAACAGGCGTGGCCGGCACTGTGGTCGATGATCATCGGCTTCTTCATGATCCTGGTCGACGGCACCATCGTGTCGGTCGCGATGCCGCGCATCGCCGGGGACTTCGACCGCAGCGTCACCGATGTCATCTGGGTCGTCAGCGCCTATCTGCTGGCCTATGCCGTGCCACTGCTGGTGACCGGGCGGATGGGAGACCGCTTCGGCCCCAAGCGCGTCTACCAGATCGGCCTGGTCGTCTTCACCCTGGCCAGCCTGTGGTGCGGCCTGTCCGGCGGGCTGGCCATGCTCATCGTGGCGCGCGTGGTCCAGGGCCTGGGCGCAGCCCTCATGTCCCCGCAGCCCATGGCCGCCATCACCCGCCTGTTCCCCGTCGAACGGCGCGGACCGGCGATGAGCGTCTGGGGCGCCACCGCCGGCGTGGCCACCCTGGTGGGCCCGATTCTGGGCGGGGTGCTGGTCGATGCGGTCGGCTGGCAGTGGATCTTCTTCATCAACGTACCCATCGGGATCGTGGCCTTCATCCTGGCCGAACGCAATGTCCCGCGCATGGCCGTGCACTCCCACCGCTTCGACATCCTGGGCGTCTTCCTGTCCGCCGTGGGTATGTTCCTCATCGTCTTCGGCATCGAGGAGGGCGCGAAGTACCGCTGGGGCGTCATCACCGGGATCCTCTCCATCCCCCTGCTGATCGGCCTGGGCGTGGTGTGCATGGTCGTCTTCGTGATCTGGCAGGGGGTGCAGCGCCGCACCGAACCACTGGTGCCGCTGCGCCTGTTCCGCGACCGCAACTTCACCCTGGCCAATGTCACGGTGGCCACGATCGGCGCGTCCATCAGCACCTTCGCGCTGCCGCTGGTGACCTGGGCGCAGACCGTCCCCGGGTATTCGCCCGCACAGTCGGCCCTCATCATGGCACCGCTGGCGGTGATCGGCGGGGCCCTGTCGCCCATTGTGGGCAAGAACCTCAACCGGTGGAGCCTGCGCTGGACGGCCTGCATCGGGTTGGCCTGCTTCGGCATCGGCCTGGCGCTCGAGGCCGCGGTCATCTCGACGAATCCGCATTGGTTGTGGGTCGCCCTGGCCTCGATCCCGATGGGCATCGGCAACGCCGCGATGTGGGCGCCGCTGTCGATGCTGGCCACCCGGAACCTGGGCCCGCGCGAGGCCGGGGCGGGTTCGGGCATCTTCAACACCACGCGGCAGATCGGCTCCGTGGTGGGAGCCGCGGCGGTCGCGGCGATGATGACGGCGCGCCTGAACACCCGGCTGGCCGAGGCCGCAGCCGGGATGGGCGGTACCGGCGGCTCGGGTGGTGGCGCGGGTTCCGCCGGGACCGGCCAGGACGGCGCTGGTGCCGGCGATGCGGGTGCCGGTGCGGTCGAGCAGGGGGCGGGTGCGGCCTCGCTCCCCGACTTCCTGCACGGCGCGTTCTCCCAGGCCATGGGCGACACGCTCTTCCTGCTGGTGGCGATCGTGGCCGCGGGCGTCGTCGCCACCCTGTTCATCAGCTCGGGACGGGCGCTAAGTAGGAAGTGACGGGGCGGGTGCAGCGCCTGGGGTGACTGCGCACACGTAGGCTGGAGCCCTATTCATTCATCCGCCTTGTACACAAAGGAGGCACCCATGCGCATGCCCATCGGCGAGTTCCTGCTCACGCGCCTGGTCCAGGCCGGCGTCACCGAACTCATCGGCGTCCCCGGCGACTTCAACCTCAATCTGCTCGAGCAGGTCCCGCAGGTCCCCGGCATCCGCTTCGTCGGAACCACCAACGAGCTCAATGCCGCCTATGCAGCAGATGGCTACTCGCGGGCCCGCGGTCTGTCCGCCCTGCTGACCACCTATGGAGTGGGCGAGCTCAGCGCCCTGAACGGGATCGCGGGGGCTGCGGCCGAACACGTGCCGGTCGTCTCCATCGCCGGCGCTCCCCCGCTGTACGCCACCGAGGGCCGCTGGGAACTGCACCATTCGATGGCCGACGGCGACTTCAGCAATATGCTCTCCTCGATCGGCCAGTTCACCGCCGCAGCCGTGCGCATCACCCCGATCAACGCGGCCGAGGAGATCGACCGCATCCTGCACACCGCGATCCGCGAGAAGCGCCCTGTGCACATCCAGGTGCCCAGCGATATCTCGCATCTGACGATCGAGGTCCCCGACGCCCCCTTCGACCCCGGACTGCCGAGTTCCGATCCGGAACGTCTGGCCGCCGCGGCCGATGCCGTGCTCGAGCTATGGGCCAGGGCCCAGCGCCCGGCCATGCTGATCGACCAGGATGCGGACCGCCATGGTTTCGCCACGGCTCTGCAGGCCCTGTCCCGCCTGACCGGCACGCACTATGCGCAGTTGGGCACCGGCAAGGGGATTCTCAGCGAACACGATCCGCTGTTCCTGGGCACCTATGGCGGGGCCAACTCCCCCACCGGGGTCCGCCTGGCGATCGAAGACGCGGACTTCCTGCTGACCACCACACCGCGCTTCATCGAGACGAACTCCGGATCCTTCACCCATCATCTGCCCCAGCAGGCGATCGTCGACATCGGCGACCAGCACGTCAGCGTGCACGGCGCCGAATACGTGGGGATCACGGTGAGCGAGCTGCTGGCGGTGCTGGTCGAACGACTCGAGGACGGTTCGGGGGCCGCTGCGCCGGGCGGAAGCGCCACGGCGGGTGACACCGCCGCCGGAGCCGGCGTGGCCTCGGCCCCGAAGGCACCCGCCGCAGACGTGGCCGGCCCGGACATGCCCGGCCCGGACGCCCCGCTGGACCACGCGCGCCTGTGGCCCCGGATGGCGGCCTTCGTGAACCCCGGCGACACGGTGATCGCAGAGGCCGGGACCTCGCACATCGGCCTGTCCGTGCAGACGCTGCCGGAGGGCGTGCGCTACATCAACTCGGGCATCTGGGGTGCGATCGGCTTCACCCTGCCGTGCCTGTTCGGTTCCCAGCTGGCCGAACCGGAGCGTCGGCATCTGCTGTTCATCGGGGACGGCTCGTTCCAGCTGACCGCGCAGGAACTGTCGACGATCCTGGCCCATGAGCAGGCGCCGATCATCTTCCTGCTGAACAACCGCGGCTATACGATCGAGCGCTGGATCATGGGCATGGACGCCGCCTACAACGATGTGGCCGACTGGGACTACGCCGCTCTGCCGCAGGTGTTCAAGCGCGACTCCGCGATGCGCAGCCACCGCGTGCACACCTTCGGGCAGTTGGAGGAGGCGCTGGCCGCCGCCGGCGCGGCGCAGGAGCGCGGCGTCGGTTCGTTCGTGGAACTGCACCTGGACGCCGAGGACGCGCCGGCCGGGCTCAAGGCCTTCGGTCCCGCGACGGCCCGGTTCGACTACGGCCCGCGCGGTCCGGTCAACGGCTGAGCCGCACGGACGCCGGCATCTTTGGACCATCTGTCTCAGATTGGACCGGACGAACGGCCCAATCTGAGATAGACGGTGCGAAGTTGCCGCGCACCGACACCGCGCACCCGCCACACACCCGATAGACGTGATACCTGTCACATTCATGAAACATCGACTCACTACGGTAGCCGCATGACATCGACTGCACAGACCCCGGCCGCAGCCGGCACCGAAGCCCTGGTGGACATCCGCAATGTTGAGAAGTACTACGGAGACTTCCACGCACTCAAGGACATCAACCTGCAGATCGCCCCCGGCGAGGTGGTGGTGGTGATCGGGCCCTCGGGCTCCGGCAAGTCCACCCTGTGCCGGACGATCAACCGGCTCGAGACGATCGAGTCGGGCACGATTTCCGTCGATGGTGCACCCCTGCCGGCCGAGGGCGCGGCGTTGGCGAATCTGCGCTCGGAGGTCGGCATGGTCTTCCAGTCGTTCAATCTGTTCGCGCATATGACGATTCTGGAGAACGTGACCCTGGGTCCGATCCGGGTGCGCCGGCTGTCGAAGGCACAGGCCGAGGCCGAGGCGATGGAGTTGTTGGCCAGGGTGGGGGTGGATCATCAGGCGCAGAAGTATCCCGCGCAGCTCTCCGGTGGGCAGCAGCAGCGTGTGGCGATTGCGCGGTCTTTGGCGATGAAGCCGAAGGTGATGCTCTTCGATGAGCCGACCTCGGCTTTGGATCCGGAGATGATCAACGAGGTCCTCGATGTGATGGTGGGCCTGGCCAAGGAGGGGATGACGATGGTGGTGGTGACCCATGAGATGGGGTTCGCGCGCAAGGCCGCGGATCGGGTGGTGTTCATGGCCGATGGGCAGATCGTGGAGGTGGGCACGCCCGAGGAGTTCTTCACCAATCCTCGCTCGGAGCGTGCGCAGACGTTCTTGGCCCAGATCCTCGGCCACTGATGCGAACGGCTCGAACAACCGCCGGCACCACGGCCCCCGAAACCCCCACGGGATCCGCGCCCACCCACCCCATGCGGGACCTAGCCCGCGCCGCGGCTCTGACGGACCCGGCCCCCGATGCCCCGATCGTCTGGGTCTCCGAACCCATCGCGGCCTCGGCAGTGGCCGAACTCTCCGACTTCCTGGTCGTCCCCGGCTACGGCCCCACCGCGGTGCCGTACGCGCGGATCGCCCCGGTCGTGGCCGCCGTCATGCTGCGCAGCAGGGCCTTCCCCGCCGCCGAGGTCGCGGCCGGCACGAGCCTGCGGATCATCGCCAGGCACGGAGTCGGCTTCGACGCCGTGGACATCGGCGCGGCGGCCGCCCGCGGCATCCCCGTGACCAACACACCGGGCGGCAATGCGGTGGCCGTGGCCGAGCTGACCCTGGCCCTGATCCTGGCGGTCTACCGCCGCCTGCCGATCGCCGCACACGCCACCGACCGGACCCCGGACGGCTTCGAGGCCCTGCGTGGGCACAACGTCCAGGGCAAGACCCTGACCCTGGTGGGCGCGGGCTCGATCGCCAGGGCGGTGGCCGTCCGCGCGCTGGCCTGCGGAATGCGGGTGCGCCTGGCGATCATCGACTCCGCGGACGTGGACCGGGTCGAGCGGATCCGCCGGACGGCGGCGGAACTCTCCGAGGTGGCCCCCGCACTCGGCTCGGCCGAAACCCCATCCGGCTCGGCCGCGGCACCGACAATCGAAACAGTCGAGGCCATCGACCTGGATACCGCCCTGGCCGACACGGACGTGCTCAGCCTGCACGTTCCACTGAGCGACCGGACCCGCCACCTGATCGACGCTGCGGCCCTGGCCCGGCTGCCGGACAGGGCGATCGTCGTCAACACCGCCCGCGGGGGCATCGTCGACGACACGGCCCTGGCCTCGGCCATCGCCGCAGGGGATCTGGCGGGCGCCGGGCTGGACTGCACAGAGGTCGAGCCGGTTCCCACCGACCACCCACTGCGCAAGCTGCCGGGTGTGATCGTGACCCCGCACATCGGCGCACTGACCGCGGAGACCGCCGACATCGTGGGCTGCCAGGCAGCTCGGCAGATCGCCGCTGTGCTACACGGCGGCCGGCCGCAGCACGTGGTGAATGCGCATCTGCTGCCCGCGGCGGACTGATCCGGCGCCAGACTGACGCCATCGGAACCCACCCGCTTCGAAACACCTCCGAAACACGCTCTTCGCTCGACCGATACACCCCACTCCTAGGCTCACTATCAGTGATGCACATCACACTAGAAGAATGTGAGTACCAAATGAAGAAGCTCGTCACCGGAATCCTGTCCATCACCGCAGTGGGCGCCCTGGCCCTGACCGGCTGTGGCAAATCGGGCAGCCCCACCGATTCCGCCGACGGCGGCACGGAGGCGCCGGAATACACCGTCGCCTCCGATGTGAAGCTCGACGGCAGCCCCACCATGAAGCGGATCGAACAGAACGGCAAGATCAAGATCGGCATGGCCATGGACTCGCCGGGCCTGAGCTACAAGGGCACCACGGACAAGGAGCCCAAGGGCTACAACGTGGAAGTCGCCAAGATCGCAGCCGCCTCCCTGGGCCTGGGCCCGGACAAGATCGAATACGTCGACACCTCCACGCCCAACCGCGAACCGTTCCTGCAGAACGGGCAGGTCGACATGGTGGTCTCCAGCTACACGATCAACGATGAGCGCAAGAAGGTCATCGACTTCGCCGGCCCCTATTACAACGCCGGCCAGGACCTGCTGATCAAGGACGACGACGATTCGATCAAGTCCAAGGGGGACCTGGCCGGCAAGACCGTGTGCTCCACCGCCGGCTCCACCCCCGCACAGAACATCAAGGCGAACTTCAAGGAGACCAAGCTGGTCACCTACGACAACGGCAGCAAGTGCCTATCGGATCTGCAGAGCGGGAACGTCGACGCCTACACCACCGACGACATCGTGCTGCGCGGTTACGCCGCCGCCAATGAGGGCCTGAAGGTGGTGGGCGATCCGTTCACCGAGGAGCCCTACGGCGTCGGCCTGCCCAAGGGCGACAAGGAGATGCGCGAGGCGGTCAACGACGGCCTGGAGAAGGGCGGGGAATCCGGCAACGGCGATATGAAGAAGGCCTGGAGCTACGTCTTCAAGACCGAGGACGGCTACCAGGACCCGAAGGTCGACCGCTACTGAGCCCGGGGCCCGGGCCGGCTCGGAACCGGCCCGGGCCCTCCGTCCTGCCGAGGGAGAACCCCGCCCATGTCCCTGAGTCAACTCATCGTCAACTTCGGCCACGGCATCCTGGGCACGCTGCAGATCTTCGTCCTGACATTGATCCTCAGCCTGATCCTGGGCGCCTTCCTGGCCGTCCTGCGGGTCAGCCCCGTGCCGATCTTCCGGTTCATCGGCGGCCTGTACGTCAACATCATCCGCAACACCCCCGGCGTGCTCATCCTGTTCTTCTGCGCGTTCGGCCTGCCCTACCTGGCGGTGCGGTTCAGCTCCGATCCGGGTGTCAATTCGTACTTCTACGCGGTCCTGGCCCTGTCCCTGTACACCGCGGGCTTCATCTGCGAGGTGTTCCGCTCCGGGATTTCGACAGTGCCGTTGGGCCAGTCCGAGGCGGCACGGGCCATCGGCCTGCGGTTCGGCCAGTCGTTGCGCTTCATCATCCTGCCGCAGGCCATCCGGACGGTCATCCCGCCGTTGGCCAGCGTCATCATCACGATGCTCAAGTCCACCTCGATCACCTCGGCGTTCAACAACCAGGAGATCATCTTCGCGATGCAGAACGCGATCGAGAAGCGCGGAGACATCGTCGTGCCGATCCTCATCGGCACCGCGGCCGTCTACATCGTGTTGAACTTCCTGCTGGGCCGCGCATTCAAACTCATCGAGAAGAAGGCGGTGATCCTGCGATGACGAACGCGGCCCTGGCCCACTTCGACGTCCCCGGTCCCAAGCAGAAGCGCACCATCAACATCGTGTCCGTCATCGGCACCGTGGTGTTCATCGGCCTGATCGCCTATGTGATCTACCGTTTCCAGGTGACCGGCCAGCTGGACCCGAAGAAGTGGGACCCCTTCACCTATTCCGATATCCAACTGGCCCTGCTGCAGGGCCTGTGGTCGACCATCCGGGTTGCTCTGATGTCCGCGGTGCTCACCCTTGCGATCGGCTTCATCTTCGGCCTGGCCCAGTTGTCCCGGGTCAAAGCCGTGGCCGGCACCGCCACCGTGCTCATGGAGCTGTTCCGCGGAGTCCCCGTGCTGCTGCTCATCTTCATCATGTTCTACATCGGTGCGGGCAATCTGAGCCCCTACTGGTCGGTGGTGCTGGGCGTGGCGGCCTACAACGGCATGGTCGTCGCCGAGATCATCCGCGCCGGCATCCTGTCGGTGCCGGCCGGCCAGCAGGAGGCGGGCAAGTCGATCGGCCTACGCAGCCCGCAGATCATGATGCTCATCCTGCTGCCACAGGCCCTGCGCGCCATGACGCCGACCCTGGTCAGCCAGATGGTGGTCATGCTCAAGGACTCCGCACTGGGCTACCTGGTGACGTACACCGATCTGCTCTACGTGGTCAACAACATCGGCCGCGACTTCAACAATCTGCTGCCCACCTTCATCGTGGGCGCCGCCCTCTACGTGGGGCTCAACCTGTGCATCTCCGGTGTGGCGAAACTGCTGGAGATGCGACAATCGCTCAAACTGTCCTTCTCACTCAAGGGCGTCGGCCCCGCCGCCCGCCAGTAAGTACCGTGGCACTATCCGCACCGAAGCGAAAGAGGAATGTCCGTGTCCACTGACTCCCCCGCCCTCTACACCCCCGCCGCCGACTTAGCCGCCATGATGGCGGCCAGCCTGCGCGGGGAGGCCACCTCCTACCCCGCCGACTGCGTCGACATCTCGAAGGGCGAACCGGATTTCGACACCCCGGCGCCCATCATCGACGCCATGACCGATGCGCTGCGCTCGGGCTATACGCACTACACCTCGCTGGTGGGCGACCCCGAGCTGCGCGCGAAGATCGCCGCGAAGTACGCCCACTGCCCCACGCCGCCGGATGCCGCCGATGTGCTGGTGACCCACGGCGGGGCGGCGGCCATCATGTCGACCATGTCGGCCGTACTCAATCCGGGCGACACCGTGGTCATCCCCGAGCCCACCTTCTCCGTCTACGCGGACACCGCAAGGTTCCGGCAGGCCAAGGTCGAGTTCGTGCCGCTGACCACCGATCTGCACCTGGACCTCGACGCACTGCGCACGGTCCTGCCGGGGGCCCGGCTGCTGGTCCTGTGCAATCCGGGCAATCCGACGGGTGCCGTGTGCTCCCGGGCGGACCTGGAGGCGGTGGCGGACATGCTGGCCGGCACCGACACCCTGCTCCTGGCCGACGAGGCCTATGAGAACTTCGTGTTCGAAGGCGAGTTCACCTCTGCGCTTGACGTGCCGGGGCTGGCCGAGCGCACCATGCTGGTCCAGACCTTCTCCAAGTCCTATGCGATGACCGGGTGGCGGCTGGGCTACGCCATCACCCCACCGGGGGTCACGCAGGTGGTCCAGCGGATGCACCGGCTGATGAACGGCAGCGTGTCCACCGCGGGCCAGCGCGCCGCGATCGCCGCGCTGGATCTGGGCGAGGCGGGCTATGCGGACATGGTGGCGACCTTCCGGCACCGCCGCGACTACGTCTCGGAGCGCCTGGACGACATGCCGGGCGTCACACACGTCAAACCGCAGGGTGCCTTCTACACGCTGTTCGCCTATCCGCAGGACCTGCCCAGCACCACGATGCTGGCCCGGCTGGGAGAACGCGGAGTGGCGCTGCGGGCCGGTGCGGAATACGGGCCATCCGGCGAAGGCCACCTGCGCCTGTCCTTCGCCGCCGACATGGCGACCCTGGTCCGCGCGATGGACATCATCGAACTGGGGATCAAGGAGATCGAGGGGTAGGCGGGTGCCCGAACACGTCGTTCCCACGGAAACACGGTGCCCTAGGGGCGTGTTTGCGTGGGAACGACGTGTTTAACTCTGCTGACAAGGAGCCACACCCAGTAGACAAGGGCTGCCAGTGTCGAAATCACCCCGAGGAAGAATGCAATGGGCGCCGAGGTGAACCAGTAATCAACCGATACCGTCGTTGGACCAGCAACCGGACCATAACCACACGACACGTGCGGCGGGAACTCCTCGATCGATACACCAGAGCCAAATGTGATCATGTCAGTTTCATGCCCCACACAACCCACCGCTGCTGACCGGGCCCGGATCGACCAGAAATCCAAGTAGATCAACACATAGTAGGACAGTGCGATCAGCAAGGGACCGGCGATGGACAGCGTGATCATCAGTCTTCGCAGGGCGACTGAATTGCTCATCCGGATCTCCTCGCAATATGGTTCAGCAGGTTATCAAACATGCGTCCTTGTGGGTGAGCATCTTGGGATCATGCGTTTCAGATTGGGCCGGACGAACGGTCGAATCTGAGACAAACGGCCCAACGATACAGCGCGGGCGGCCGTACACCCCTACAGGTGCAGGAATTTGGCGAGTTCGTGGCGGAGCTCGGCGCCGCGCGCCAGGGGGATGGTCAGCAGGGTGAACAGGCTCAGGCAGGCGCTGAGCACCGAGGGCCAGGGATTGCTCACCCAGCCCAGGGCCAGGAACACCAGCGGCACCAGGCCCAACAGCACCGTCAAACCGCTGTAGACGATGTGCTCGCCCACCTCGATCCGCAGTGAGAACACCGTGATGAGGACCGCCACGATCATCGCGGCGCACACGATCGGCACGGCATAGGTCAAGCCCCAGTCGTGCCAGCCTGTCAGATAGTCCCAGTACACGGCCACCAGGGACAGCACCACCACCAGGGACAGAGCCGTGCGCGCCACATTGCGCCGCTGGCTGGCCGCGGTGAGCACCACCAACCACATGGCAGACACGCCCAGCCACAGGGACCGGAACACGCCTACACCGGAGAAGCTGCGCTCGAATAGCAGCTGCACCGCCAAGGACCCCAGCACCACCGCCAGCGACGATGCGGCCAGGGCGCGGAACAGGCGCCGGCGCGAAAAGGTCAGGGGGACCTCGGGGAAGGGGCCGGGCAGAGGATCGCCGGTCAGCGCGGTGGTGCACAGGGGGCAGCGCGTCCAGTCGCCCAGCACGTGTGCGCTGCAGGCGGGGCAGTACCGGCCGGCCGCGCCGGGGTCGGGCTGATCCTGCCCGCCGGGCCGCTCTTCCGGTTCGCCGGCTCCCCTCACGGCGTCCGCCCCGGTCACGAGGCCGCCCTTTCCAGCTCGGCCTCGGTCACCCGGGCAGCTGCCACGGTCACGGGCACCCCGCGCTCGGTCAGCAGGCGGACGAACTCGGCGATGTGGCCGGTCTGGGAGAACGGCGAGGTGAAGGTAAGCGTGAAGGTCCCCGCGTGGGATGCCACGCAGAACTGCGGGCGGGCGGCGGAGACCTGGCACTGCAGTGGGCCCACGTGCCGAGCTGCGGCAGGAGGCAGTTCGACGCGGCCCAGGTTCGACACCGCGATCGACAGGCTGTGGTTGTTCAACCAGTTGAGCAGGCGCAGGATCGGGTCCTTGAGCAGGCGTGGGACGGCGCGCAGCAGCGGATTGCGTTCGAAGGCGATGAGCCGGCGCAGCCCGCGTTCGAGTTCGGCGGGTTCGATCAGCGGGACGAACTGCGATTGCAGATCGCGACAGACCGTGGACAGGGAGTCGGGGTCGGTCCGCCGAGCCGCTGCATCGTCATTCGGGCGGGTGGGGTCCCCAGCGCGCAGCGGGCCGTAGGCGTGGGCGATGCGCACCGTTGCGAAGAAGTTCCGCGGCGAGGTCGAGGGGAAGAACTGCCGTAGGTTCACCGGCACGGATGCCGCCAACGTCTGGGGCCTTTTGAACGCTTGGGGATCCGCCGCGCGCAGGGCCTGGAAGAACAGGGCGGTGAAGTAGATGGTGGGCGAGACCGCTTCGGCCTTCGCCAGGTTCAGGGCGGCACGGGCCGGCATGGTCAGTTCCACCGCCCGCGTGCGGTTGTCCGGGTTCCGGGCGCCGCGGACCCGGTAGGCCCGGCCCGGCCGGGAGCGCTTCGTGTTCGCAGTTGCCGATGCGGTTGAAGTCTCCGGGCCGGGGCGGGAACCTCGCGGGTCCGAAGCATCAGGTTCCGAGCTACCCGGGTCTGAGGTATCCGGACCCGGAGTGCGCCAGGAATTGCGGCGGAAGTGCTGGGCGAAGCTGTCGACGGCCAGGTCGAGTTCGGACTCGACACGGGCGGATCCGGGGTGTGGGCCCGCACTCCCCGCGGCCTCGGCCGGGGCCGCAATCCCGGTATCCGCTGTCCCGACGGTGGCGTCGTCGGCTCCATCCATCCCGCCGGCCGGTGCGGCGGGGAACTCCTGTGGATAGCGCAGGCGCGAATACGCTTCCAACAGATCGCTTAAGAACCACAGAGCACCGGTGCCGTCGGACAGCGCGTGGAAGACCTCTACGCTGATGCGGTCCTCGTGGTAGACCACGCGAAACAGCAGATTGCGCCGCTCCGGATGATAGAGCGCGGCGCAGGTCGGCAGGTCCTCCTGTTCGACCCGCGGACGCAGATCGCTGTCCTGCAGGTAGTACCAGAAGACCCCGCCGCGCAGCACCGCGTGGTAGAGCCGGTAGCGGTCGAAGGTCTCATCGAGGGCGCGCTGCAGAAGTTCGGGATCGACCGGCGCGTCCACGGTGCCGCCCAGTCGAAAGACCTTCGGATCGGACTCGGTGCGCGCGGCCAGAAAGATATTGGAGGCGTTGTCCAGGCGCACCCAGGTGCGACGGTCCGGAACGCTGCGGCGGCCTCGGCGGCTCATGGCGTGCCCTCCTGCGGCCCCGCATCGGGCGCCGCGTCGGGAGCTGTATCGCCCGCGGATGCCGGGCTGTCCCCGGCCTCGGCGCCGTCGAGGAATTCGTTGATCACACGGTAGGACTCCCGCAGGGCGCTTGCGAAGGTCGGCAGGGTGATGAAACCGTGCAGGGCGCCGGGCACCCGGTGGATGCGCACCCGGTTTCCGGCGGCGCGCAGGGCCCGACCATAGGCCTCTCCCTCATCGCACAGCAGATCGAGTTCCGCGCTGATGAGCAGAGTGTCGGGCTGTCCGGCCAGTTCTGCGGCCGGGGCCTCCAGGGGTGCTACCCGCGGGGTCCGGCGGGTGGCCGGGTCCGGCGCGTAGAGCTCGAGGTATTCGTCGATCTCCGTATTGGTCAGCCGGTAGTCCTCCCCGTGTTCCCTGACCGAGGCGAACGGCGAGCTGGCGGGGTCGTGGTTCCAGTGCGTGACGGGGTACAGCAGGATCTGGCGGCGCGCCGTCGGCACACCGCGTTCGGCCAGCACCTGGGAGACCACTGCGACCAGATTGCCACCGGCCGAATCCCCCATCAGCACAATGCGCGAGGCATCGACGACCCCTGCGCGATCCGGTTCGGCCAGCAGCAGGCCCGCGACCCGCACACAGTCCTCGAGCCCCGCGGGGAACGGGTGTTCGGGTGCCAGACGGTAGTCCACGGAGGCGACCACGCAGCCGGTGGCCTCGGCCAGGTGGGCGCAGGCCGGTGTATAGGACTCGATGTCCCCTGTCACCCAGCCCCCGCCGTGGAAGAACAGCAGCACGTCCTCGCGGGTGCGCGTGCGCGGTTCGAATACGCGCACGGGAATGGTGTGGGAACCGGTTTCCGCCTGGATCTGCGTGTCGAGGAAGTGATAGCGCGGTACGGGCCGGGCCGCCAGGCCGCGTTGGACCTTCCGGACCTTCTCGTAGTCACGGCGCATATCGATCCGGGGCGCGGCGAAGAGTCGCAACACGGCCCGCAGCAGCGGATTCATGTACCAAGCATAGGGGCCGGGGCTGACACGGGCTCACAGTCTGCGAGCACTGGATGGGCGCGGGGCCCACTCGCTCCCCCGCAAACACCACCCCAGCGCGAGAACAACCGGTAAGCGCGAGAACGCCGTGCTACAGCAAGTCATTCGCGCGCCGGCCTGGTGTCCGTCGAGGTGTTCATGCGGTCGTCGGATAGAGCACGCCGCTCACCGCATCCGCGACGATTCCCACCAACGCCGAGGTCTCCCCCGGCCCGGTCGATTCCCCCGCGGCCGCTGTGCCCCACCGGGCGACACCGGACACCAGGTCCAAGAGGACCGCGAGCGCTGCGAGTCGGCGGGGTTCCGGCGCGTCGAAGGGCTCCAGCACCGCCGAGACCCGCGCGACGAACCCGACGGTGGGCTCGCCCTGTGCGGCATCCGGTGGGATCTGCGCCAGCCAGGCGTGCCTCCGGTGCAGCTCGACGAGCTCGGCGATGAGGCTTTCCAGACGCCCCCGCCGCAGGGCTCGGGCGGCTTCGGTCCCGGTACTGGATCCGGCGGCTGTGCCGGGTACCGCCACTGCCGACCGGTCCTTCGCTGAGGCGGCGTCATTGCAAACCGCGTCATCGCACAGCACCGCGTCACCGCACGTCGCACCGTGGCACAGCGCAGCGCCGTCCACCACCGCATCGCGCATCGCCGAGAGCAGATCGGAGCGGTTCGCGACGTGCCGGTACAGGGCCGCCGGGGTCGCGGACAGATGCGCGGCCACACTGCGCATGGTCACGGCACCCAGTCCCTGCTCGTCCGCCAGAGCCACCCCGGCTCCCGCAATGGCCCGCCGTGTCAGCCGCGGCGGGCGGCCGGTGCGGACTGGACGGCTCGGGCGGCTCGGACGCGCCGTCACAGTCCGGCCACCCAGGCGCGCAGCCCGGCGGTACTGGGGAGCACCGGGCCGGGCAGGCCACAGACCTCCCCGCCGGACCTGGCCCCGGGCTCATCGCAGGTCGGGTGCCCGCTGCTCCGATGCTCGCCGTCGTGCTGCCAACCGTCCCCGGCCTCGGCGGCCAGGGTCCGACTCAACCGTCCGGCCACCTCCCGTGGGCCCGGGTCGCCCACCACATGGTCCACCGCGGCCGCAATCGCCTCGGGCGAAGCGCCCTGCCGCCCCACCAGGTCGACGCCCGCGCCCAGGGTTCGCACGCGCGCGGCCCAGAAGAACTGATCGGTGTGCTGCGGCAGCGCCACGGCGGGCACCCCCGCGCGCAGACAGGCCGCGGTGATCCCCGCACCCGCCTGGTGGATGCACGCCGATACCAGCGGCAGCAGCCGGGCGTGCGGCACATCGCCCACCGCGCGGACCCGCCCCGCGGAGTCGGCGAGGATCGACTCCCAGCCCGATCCCTGCACGATGATGCGGCGCCGGCTCGTGCGGACGAATTCGCGCAGGCCCGGATGCGCGCCGGTGGCCACACTCCCCATGCTCACCAGCACGGGGGCCGAGCCGGCATCGGGGACCACCCCGGCTTCGGCGGCAGCCCCGGTGGCTCCGGGGTCAGCAGCGGCCCTGGCGGTTGTCAGGAAATCACGCAGGTCCGCATCGGGACTCCAGTCGACGTCCAAGGGCCACCACGGCCCGTCCAGGCTCAGATTGTCCGGCCAGTCGGCGGGCCGGGGCATGATCGTCGGGCTGATCCCGTGGTGCACGGGCAGGCCGGCGCGCAGTCTGCGCCGCCTGGCGGCCGCCGGCGACTCGCGTGGCAGGCCCAGTTCGGCCCGCAACCAGGCCGAGGCCCGGGTCACCGGACTGGGCATCCGCGCGAACAGTCCGCCCAGGGACAGGTTTCCCAGGCCGCCGGGGTTGAGCCGGGCCGCGACTCGGGAATCGACCAGGCGGGAGAGTGTCATGGGCGGGTAGGCGCGGCTGGGCTGATCGGGTTGGAGCAGGGCCTCGGCCGAGGGAATCCCCAGGGATTCTGCCAGATCGTGGCCGTAGGGCGAGATCGGATTGGTGAGCACCGCGCCGAACGGATCCCCGGAGTCCGAGGCCAGCCGCGCGGCGTGCAGAGCGGCCTGCGCACCGGCGCGCATATAGGTGTGCAGATGCGCCAGATAGGCCGAGGCCCCCGGCCGACCGGTGGCCCCGCCCTGCTCACCGGCAGGCCCACCGGCAGGCTCCGGGGGCTCCAGCGGAACGTCGAACGGCACCAGGCCGGCCCCCGCCCGCTCGACGATCCCGGCATAGTCGCGGTGGGCCACGAGCGTGACCCGGTGCCCCTCGTAGCGCAGGTCGTGGGCGATCCGAGCCGCGGGCTCCACGTCCCCACGCGAACCGGGGGCCAGAATCAGAACGTGCATGGGCGGACACCTCTCGGGTGGGGTTGAATAGGACTTAGTAAACAACGTTAACTAAGTCTACCCCGAGGCTCCCTCGCATGAGCACCCCCGCAAACACCATCCCAGCGCGAGAACGACCGGTAAGCGCGGAAACGTCGCGCCACAGTAGGGCGTTTGCGCGCCAGGATGGTGTCTCCACGATCGCCCGGACCACCGCGCACCCTGCAAGCCCAACCCCGCCCACGAGGTCCGGCTTCCGGGACGATGCACCCCGCAGCGACGCGGCCTCGTTAGGCTAGGGGCATGAAGTACATCTCCACGCGTGATGCCCAGGCCCGTCCCGTCGGCTTCACCGACATCCTGCTGGGCGGCCTGGCGCCCGATGGCGGCCTCTACCTGCCGCAGGAGTACCCGCAGATCGACGCCGCCACCCTTGAGGCCTGGCGCACCGTGCTGGCCGAGGAGGGCTACGCCGCCCTGGCCGCCCGGGTCATCGGCCTATTCATCGACGACATCCCGCAGGCCGACCTGGCCGCGATGACAGCGCGCGCCTACTCCACCCCGAAGTTCGCGACCGAGGCGATCGTCCCGGTGACCGATCTGGAGGACGGCATCAAGCTCGCCCACCTGTCCGACGGCCCCACTGCGGCCTTCAAGGACATGGCGATGCAGCTGCTGGGCGAACTCTTCGAATACGTCCTGGCCCACCGCGGCGAGTCGATCAACATCCTGGGCGCCACCAGCGGCGACACCGGATCCTCGGCCGAATACGCGATGCGCGGGCGCGACGGGATCCGCGTCTTCATGCTGACCCCCGCCGGGCGCATGAGCCCGTTCCAGCAGGCGCAGATGTTCGGCCTGGACGACCCCAATATCTTCAACATCGCGCTCGATGGCGTGTTCGACGACTGCCAGGACGTGGTCAAGGCCGTCTCCGGCGACGCCGATTTCAAGGCCGAATACCGCATCGGCGCGGTCAACTCCATCAACTGGGCCCGCCTCATGGCCCAGATCGTCTACTACGTCTCCAGCTGGCTGCGGGCGGCCGAGCCGGCTGCCGCCTCGGCCGCGGACCAGGCACAGTCCGCCGGTGCCGAGGCCCCCGCCGGGCAGCCGCAGCGGGTTTCGTTCTGCGTTCCAACCGGCAACTTCGGCGATGTCTGCGCCGGGCACATCGCCCGGCAGATGGGCCTGCCGATCGATCGGCTGATCGTCGCGACGAACGAGAACGACGTGCTCGACGAGTTCTTCCGCACGGGCGCCTACCGGGTCCGCGGCGCCGCCGAAACGCAGGCCACGTCCAGCCCGTCGATGGACATCTCCAAGGCCTCGAATTTCGAGCGCTTCGTCTTCGACCTACTGGGCCGCGATGCCGCGCGCTGCGCCGATCTGTTCGGCGCACATGTGCCCGCAGGCGGCTTCGATCTGGCCGACGACCCCGCCTTCGCGCAGGTGGGCACGGACTACGGTTTCGCCTCGGGCGCATCGACGCACGCGGACCGGCTGGCCACGATCAAGTCCTGCTGGTTCTCCGCGGGAGTGCTCATCGACCCGCACACCGCCGACGGCGTCAAGGTCGCCCGCGACTTCCGCGCGCAGCACCCGGATGCCGCACCCATCGTGTGCCTGGAGACGG
This sequence comes from Brevibacterium moorei, assembly GCF_024580735.1. Lineage (GTDB taxonomy): Bacteria > Actinomycetota > Actinomycetes > Actinomycetales > Brevibacteriaceae > Brevibacterium > Brevibacterium moorei. The sequence continues at coordinate 30,702 of NZ_JANIJX010000024.1, forward strand.
CGCTGCCGGTGAAGTTCGCCGACACGATCCGCGAGGCCATCGGCACGCAGCCGCCGGCGGACACGGTCCCGGAGCGGTTCCGCGATGTGCTCAACGCGCCGCGCCATGTCACGGACCTGCCCGATGACGTGGACACGGTGAAGAACTTCATCCGCCAGGCCATCGACTGAATCTGCTCGCTTCGGTCACAGACACCATCCTGGCGCGGGAACTACCCACTATAGCGAGTCGTTTCCGCGCCAGGATGGTGTCTATGCGGTCCAGGAGACGCGGAAACGTCAGCTGAACTGCATGCCTCCGTCAACCAGCATCGTCTGCCCCGTGACGTAGTCGGAGTCCGGCCCGGACAGATAGGACACCATCCGCGCCACATCGTCGCCCACGGAGACCCGGCCCAGGTAGATCGCCTTGGCGTTCTCGGCCAGAGCCTCGCCGCGCTGCTGACCGTGCTTGGCCGCCAGCTTCTCGTCGATCAGATCCCACATCGCCGTGCCCACGATGCCGGGCCCGTAGGCATTGACGGTGATGCCGTGCGTGGCCCATTCCATGGCGGCCGCCTGGGTCAGCCCGCGCACTGCCCACTTGGTCGCCGAATACGGCGCCAGCATCTCGAAGGGGCGGAATGCCACGATCGAGGCCGCGCCGATGATCTTGCCGCCGAACCCCTGGGCGACCATCTGCTTGGCTGCTTGCCGGTAGGAGTTGAAGACGCCGGTGATGTTGACGGCCAGGATCTTCTGGAAGTCCTCGGCGGAATAGTCCAGGAGCGATTCGACCTGGGCGATTCCCGCGTTCGCCACGAAGACGTCGAGCCGTCCTCCGGCCGCCACCGCCGCCTGCACGAGGCCCGCGACCGAGTCCTCGTCCGTCACGTCGACGGTGGCACCCGTTGCCGTGCCGCCGGCTTCCGCGATCGCCGCCACCGTCGAGTCGATGCCGTCTTGCATCGCTGGCAGATCGCCGACGATCACGTGGAATCCGTCCCGGCCCAGGCGTTTGGCGATCGCCTCGCCGATTCCGCGGGCCGACCCGGTCACGATCGCCACCTGTTGTCCGGCGGGCGCCTTCGCCCTGGCCGCTTCGACGTAGGATTCCTGGTCGGTCTTCTCAATGCCGTGTTCGGACCTGGTTTCTCCTCCTTGAGAATCGTCCTGCAGTCCGGTCCGAGGCGATGGTAGCCGCCTCACCGACCACGCTAGGCACCCGGCGCACGGCGGGGAAGGGGCGGTTATCGGTGCGCGATAATCGCGCTTTCCGGGGCCGAGGCGGCACTCAGTGCCGGTGCACGGTACCCTGCGCCGGGCCCAGTGCCGCGAGCTCGGCGGCCAGGGCGTCTGTGGCGTCGCCCCAGTGGGAGACGGACACCTCGTGTAATCCCTGCCAGGCGGCGGCCCGGGCGACGGCAGCGGCCGCGTGGGAGGCGAGCTCGGAACCGGATGGGCCGGCCGCACCACCCACCGCTTCCAGCGCCCACGGCTCCCACCAGGCCGACTGCACCAGCAGGCGTCCGCCCGCGCGATCGGCCTTGAGGTCGATCCGTCCGGCGATCCGCTCGCCGATCAACAGGGGCAGTGAGTAGTAACCGAAGCGGCGCTTGGCCGCTGGGGTGTAGATCTCTATCCGGTAGTCGAAGTCGAACATCCGGTGCGCACGTTCACGGAACCACACCACCGGGTCGAAGGGGGTCAGCAGAGTGGCCGCCTCAATGCGCCTGGGTACCCTCGAATCACGGTGGCGCCAGGCCGGAATCGGCTTGCCCCCGCGCTCCCAGCCACGCACGCGCACCGGCACCAGGACACCGGCCTCGACCAGTTCGTCCACCGCGGTGCGCACCGTGGCGCGCTTCATCCGGTAGTAATCGGCCAGGTCCGACAGGGTCGCCACGCCCTGGGCCCGGGCCGCGCGCTCCACCAGGGTGCGGATCGCCTGCTCGGCTGGGACCCCGGCATCCAACAGTCGCCCCGGCAATACATGTTCGGCCAGGCCGTAGCGCCGTTCGAAGCCGGTGCGCCCGGCGATCACCACATCGCCGAAGCGCCACATCATCTCCAGCGCCCGCTTGACCTCGTCCCAATCCCACCAGGGACCGCGTGGGCCGGACTCCGCATCGCGTTCGATCTCACCTGCGCGCAGCGGTCCGCGCGCCGCCAGTTCGGAGCGCACCCAGTCCACGGTCCGCCGGTTCGCGGCGAACCAGGATTCGGCGTGGCCGTAGCGCTGCCGCATCCGCTCCCGGCGGAAGCCCCACAGGGGCCAGTCGGCGGCAGAAGTGAAGGTCGCTTCGTGCGCCAGGTACTCGATGAACTCCGGGGCCCTGCGCCCGGCGACCGGAGCCAGCACCTGGCGGTCCAGCAACTCCGTGTCGTAGACGCCCAGCCGCGAGAAGATCGGCATGTAGTGGGAGCGGGAGAACACATTGACCGAGTCGATCTGCAGCACACCCATCCGGGCGATCTCGGCCTTGATCCTCCGGGTCCCGGGGAGCGTTGCGGGCTGGGCAGGCTCATCAGTCCCCGACAGCGCACCGGCACCGCGGAAAGGCTCCGGCAGCGCCCGGCCGAAGCCCTGCGCGCCCAGCGCCAGGCGCCGGGCCTCCCCCGGGGTCAACGTGTCCTTCACAGCGCACCTCTATTCGCCGAACCGTCACTTATATCGATTCTAAGCCCAGATAATCGAATATTTGTGACGGCTCGGCGGAGGGGTTAATCGGTGAGTTTGTTCAGCAGGTCATCGCCGGCATCGGTGCCGGCAGAACCACCGGTGCCACCGTCAGCACCCGCACCACCCGCAGCAGCGGCCCCGGCAATCCCACTCCTGGCCCCGTCTGCGACCTGGCGCTGCGAGGCGATCACCGCATCCTGGATCTGTGTCTCACCGCGTTCCAGCGCGTCCAGATTTCGCGCGCGCAGGGCTCGGCCGGCCTTGTCTGCCGTGACGATCGCGGAGCACTGGGCCTTGACCGAATCGATCACCGACCAGATGGTCTCCTCCGTGATCACCGGCGCCTGCGCCGCATTGGCCACAGCCTCGACGGACTTGGCGGTCTCCTCGAAGGACCGCTGGATCAGCTTATTCGTCCCGGCCTGCACCGATTCGCCCAGCTGCGCGCCCTCCTTGGCGAAGGCCGCCTGCTGCCACAGGGCCAGCGACTGCCGAGCCGCCGGCAGACCCATGGTCCGGAATGCCGCCAGGCGCCGCCGCAGGGAGAAGGTCGTGACGACCAGATTGCGGGTCGCCGGTGCGTGGGCGAAGCCCAGGAAGAACTGCGAGCGCCAGTCCGCCCAGGTCTTCTCCGTCTCCGACAGCACGAAGGACAGATTGGAGTGGATCTCACGCAGCTTGCTCACCGTGACGGATTCACCCTTGTAGGTGGCGGATTCCCCGCCGGAGGATTCCGCGGCGCGCAGGGCTGTGTCGACCTCGTCGAATTGGCCCTGCAGTTCCTCGATGACCTGCTCCAGGGCTGCCAGCACGGCGACCACATCGTCCATATTGGACAGCGTCTGCTTGTGCAGCAGCTGACCGCGGCTGATGTTGTCCGCCAGTGCCGTCTCCATCTCCTGGAGTTTCAGTTCGGCCAGGTCGATCTTGTCGGCGATGGGCTTGGATTCGCGCACCATGGTCGACAGCGTGTACTTCTGGCGCTTGAACCAGCTGCGCACCGATTCGACGGCGTTCTCCAGTTTGACGGAGCGCCACTTCTTCTCGAAGCCATCCATTTCGCGCAGCATGTCGTTGACGACCTGGTCGGCCTCCGGCACCTTGATGTGGCGCTGCGCCTCCAGCAGCTGCACGGAGGCGTCGTTCATCTTCTTCATGATCGGCCCGCCGAAGTTCACGATCTGGTTGACGTCGGCGGTGAACTTCCCCGCCAGCACCGGTGCTCCCTTGGCCAGGTCGTCCCGCTGTTTGTCGGTCAGCAGGCTGCGAAACTGGAACTGCGCCTGCTGCGGCGTCGCATCGGTGACGGCGGTGGTCTCGGCCGCCGGGACCTCGGCCAGGGCGGTTTCCAGGGGGCTGCCGGCCACTTCGTTCGCCTGGGTGTCGCCCGGGTCCAGGAGGGCTGCGAAGTCGACCGCGACGGTTTCTGCGGCTTGCTGCTCTGACATGGTGTGCTCCTGTGCGTAAGGCCCGGGCTCAGTACCCGGGAGCGGAGGGTGGTGGTCGGTGGTCGCCGGGGGTGCTGTCCGGGGTGTCCCGGTCGCTGTAGACGTCGGAGAGTTTCGCCTCGGTCACGGACTTGCTCAGGGAGTCCAGGGCGACCTGGAATTCCAGGTCGCGGGATTCGTTGACCTGCCGAATGTTGTCAACGGCCTGCTGGTCGACGGATTCGATGGCGCGGCGCACCTCGTCCAGCCGCCCGCCCGGGTTCGACCAGTACTGCGGATTGGCGCGGATGTCGCCGTAGTAGTCCGGGCCCAGGGCCTTGAGCAGCTTGCTCAGGGTGTCCTTGTAGCGGCCCTGCAGCAGCCTCACCTGTTGGTCGGTGCCGCGCTTGCGCACGCGCACGAACAGTTCGGACACGTGGTGGGTCAGGGCCGGCAGTCTGCCGCCGAGGTCAGGATAGGCCTGCGCGATCTCCTCGAGTTCGTCGATCGCCTGGGAGACGAATTCGCCGTCCTCGCCATTCAGGGCGTCGTCCAGATCCGCCTCCAGCCGGCGGTCGGCCTCCTTGCGGGTCAGCACGCGTTTCTTCTTCTTGTTCCGGCGCACGGCGATGACAGAGCTGATGGCTGCGACGATCGCCACCACCGCCACGGTCCCGGACACGATTGCCACACCCCCCAGACCGCCTCCGTCGTCCGGTCCGTCCGCTGCGGGCACAAGCTGCCCACTGATCGCGGCGACGGCGGCCCCACCGTCGGCCTGGCCCTGGGAGTACAGGTCCTTCGAGATCTGCGCGGCGTCCCCCGTGCTCGAAACGGCGAAGCGGTCGGACCCCGGCTGGTCCTCGATGACGATGACCGTGTCCTTGCCCGACTGGGCCCGCACGGCTTCGGCCACCGAATTCGATGACACGGCCTGGGCCTGGTCGGGGCGCGGAATCACGACCACCTGAACGCCCTGGGGCAGCGTGGACTGCAGGTCGTCGGCATTGCCGATCTGCGCCCCATCGTAGAGGCAGACCTGCTGCTTGGCGCAGCTCGAGACGATTGCATCCGTTCCCATATGCCCCAGCCTAGAAGTTGTTCATGACCGACTGGAAGGTCTCCTGGATCTTCGTCGGGTCAGTCGCGTCGAAGACCTGTCCGCCGGATGCCGAGGCGATCTTCTCCAGTGGTTCCGTGTCCGCTTCGCCGGAGTAGGCGATTGCGAAGACGCGCACGGGCTTGTCGTTGCCACCCTCGCCCTGGTCGGCGTTGATCTTCTGCACGAGGGATTCCAGGCTCATCTCCGAGCCCGCGTCCTCACCGTCGGACAGGACGACGATGGCGTTGATCCGGCCGGATTCGGCCTTCTTCTTCATATAGTCGTAGGACTGGGAGACCGCGTCGTAGAGCGGGGTGCCACCGCGGCGGCTGTTGGCCAGGTCAGCGATGTCGTCCTGCAGGCCCTCCTTGTCACCGCCCAGCTTGCCGAAGGGCCGCACCACGCCGATCCCGGGGTAGTTCTTCTTATCGATCATGCTGTTGATACCGGTGGTGAAGGCCCAGACGCCGATCTCATCACCGGGCCGGACCTGTCCCAGGGTGGTCTGCGATCCTTCGATCGCCCCGTCCAGGCGGGTCTTGCCGGAGCCGATGCTCTTGTTCATCGAGCCCGAGGTGTCGATGATCTGCAGGACCGCGGACGGTTTGCGGATCTTGGCCCACTGGTCCAGGGCCGCCGAGACGACGCCGGGCGCAGGCTGGGGCAGGGTGGTCTTGGGCTGGGCAGGGTCGATGCCCACGTCCTTGTTCAGGTGCTTGGACACGTCGACGCTGCCGTCGATGGGCCGGAAGCCGTATTCCGGCAGCAGTTCCTGGGCCGGCTTGGTCTTCAGGAAGTTCACGAAGGCCTCGGCCCCGGACTTCTGCTCCGGGCCGACCCAGTCCGCGTTGAGCGCCACGGCCGGGTTGTCTGAGAACATCGAACCGTCGCTGGGGTAGACCCCCACGAGCTTCTCCTTGGGTGGGGTCAGCTGTTCGCCCGGCTGCACGGTGTGGGAGTCCGGGTTGCCGATGTTGTAGTTGTAGAGGCTGGTCTCCTCCAACGCGATCGCGCTGACATAGGAGGAGCCGCCGCCCGATGCGCTGTCCGCCAGGTTCTGCAGCACCTTGCCGGTGGTGTCGCCGTAGTGGATCGCCCCGGATTCGAAGACCTGTGAGAAGTCCTTGGCCTTGGTGATGTCGCCGGCCGACAGGTCCTTCTTCTTGCCCGTGGCGGCGTAGGACTGCATGAGCAGGGTGGACAGGCCGGTGGTCGAGCTGTTCGGGTTGGTCTTGGCGACCTTGAACGAGCCCCACAGGTCCTTGCCGACCGCGCCCCAGCCCTTCTTGTCCTTGATCAGGTCGTGGATCTGCTTCATACTGATCTGCTTGCCCGGGTAGCCCAGGGCCTTGGCCATGGATTCCGGCATACCGAAGACCACAGGGGACTTCGCGAAGCTCTGCGCATCGCCGGAGTACACCTTGTTGCCCGCCACCGAGGCGACCCGCTGGGTCCACACGGTCGAGGCGGGCGACCAGATGGCCGGGGCGCTGTCGGCTCCCAGCGGCCAGTCCTTGGTCGATTTGCTCAGATAGTCCGCGGCCTTGCCGGAGGCGACGTTGACCGGTTTGATCGTCACGCAGTCCTTCAGGCCCTTGGCCTCATCGGAGTCCTGGAACCGCTCCCCCAGCTTCTCCATCAGGTTGACCTTCTCCGAAGAGGTCGCGACGACCACCGGGGAACAGTCGCCCTTGGACTGGGAGGCACCGGGGCCGTCACCGGGCGAGCACGCGGCCAGTGCCGTGGTGCTCAGACCCAGGACGGCGGCCATGCTCACAATGGTTCGGGTCAGTTTTCTCCTGGACATGAGTCGGCCCTCCACGGCGCGGTCCCTCAGGTCGCCTTGTGACGCCGACCCTCCATTAACGCTTCTCAGTGTATCTCAGCTCACGGACACGGCCCGCTCAGCCCCTGTGCAGTCCCTGCTCAGGGGGCCGAGGGGGTCGGAAGGCCGGAACCCCCATCGGTCGGGGTCTGCGCCGCCGGCGGCTCGACCGCACCGCGCTTGACCTCCATCTGCCCGGTTCCCGCGAACCGCAGGGTCAGCGTGTCCGATCCCAGCTTGTCCTTGGGGAAGAGCGCGTACATGTACTGCGCCGCGGCATGGGCCGTGTAAGGGGTGTAGATGCTCGTCGACTGCATGCACAGGCAGTCGGTCCCGCCCGCCTTGATCGGCTCGGCCAGGAGTTTTCCGCCCTTGTCCCACAACGCCACATTGGCAGCACTGGGAAGGGAGCTGTCCGTCGCATAGGGATTCGGGCCGAACGGCAGGGCCCGTTCGTTGCCGGTGCCCCCACCGAAGGCGTTGGGGTCGTCCCGGCCCGATGCGGTCTTGAAACTGTAGACCAGCTTCAGATAATCTCCGACGTCCTCGAGCTGCCACACGTCGACGGTCAGCTTCGGGCTCACCCCACCCTTGGGCGTCGGCAGTTCAGCCGCCGGTTCTTGGCCCGGTTCGCCTCGATCGGCTTGCCCTTCGTGTCCTTGTTCGGCACCCGCGGCCCGGTCTGTCCGTAACCCTTGGTTCGCAGGGTGATCCCCGCGTCCTCGACCAGGGGCCGCAGCACCTTCTCCACCGCCAGAGCGCGACGTTCGGACAGACCCTGGTTGTAGTCCTTCGCCCCCTGATCGTCGGTGTGGCCCTCGATGGTGACGGTCTGCCCCTTGGCGGCCGTCGCCAGTTTCTTGGCGATGGAGCCCAACACCTTCGTGGCCCTGGCGTCGAGCTTGTCCGAATCCAGGGCGAACAGCACGTCGGCACCCACGGACAGATTCGTGGTGCCCTTCTTCTCCTGCACCGTGCTGTCCGTAACCGAGGACACCGACTCGTCCAGATCCACAATGCGCCTGAGCTTCGCGCCGGCACCGTATCGCCCCGGCAGCGCGTCGCCGCCACTGTTGATGAAGGAGAAGCGGCCCAGCTCATCGGCTTCGAACCTCTGCCCGGAACTCACCGGCACCTGAGAGAAGAACGCGTCTCCGTCGCCCAGCAGCACGTCGACGCTCGCACCGGCCGGGGCCGGGAAGTCGACGTAGAACAGATTGGTCCGGTTGGGAGCTCCGGTCGCGTCCTTGTCAGCGGCGTTGACCCCGTACGAACAGATGCACGCTGCCTTGCGCGCATCGTCGTCAACCTCTCCGATGTCCTGGACGTCGCCCGGATCCGCAGAGCTCCGGCTCTCAGCTCCGTTGGCCTGCAGGGGTTCGTAGAGTTTCTGCGCACCGCCGTCGACCAGTCTGACCCATGGCCGCTGCCTGGCGCCCTTGGACCCGGCCACACCGAGGGGGGAGGAGATCGGCGCACCGTCGACCGGCGGCAGGACCGCTGCGACCAGGCGCGCGTTCTGCCCGTCGGAGTCCAGGGACAGGATCTGCACCTTGGCGCTGGTCTCCCCACCGGCAGCAGGCTGGCGCACCACCTGCTCGGCCACCGGATCGGGCAGGGTGTTGGCCCGCCAGTACCCCTCGGCGTCGACGATGGCGGGGGTCTCCTGCTGTGTGGGCCGACTGGAGGCGGCTGCGCCACCGTCATCGGGTGCGCCGGCAGCGGGAGACTCCCCACCACCTCGCGTACACGAGCTGAAAACGAGCACGGCGGCCAGGGTGGTGCACAGAATCTTCATATTCTTCATCGGTGTCAACCTGCAGCATCGTCACGATGGGTGGATGGGGCGATCGTGTGACACATTACACGCTGCTAGGCGATGAGGACCGCCGCCGGGTCGAGGCGGGCCGCGCGCAGCGCCGGATAGGCGCTCGCCACGGCCCCGACCTCAATCCTCGTCCGCGTATTCGGACTCATTGGGTGTGACCCAGATGTCGCCGGTGTTCGTCGTCGCCCTCAAGCGCACCCCGGGGGTCTTCGCATCGGCGTGCGCGGTGCGCGGCAGCGTGTCCTTGACCCGCCCGGTGGCGGACTTCGCCTCGATGTTCCAGGGCTTGAGCGACTGCGCCTTGAACCCGGTGGGCACAAAGAGGTGGACATTGCCGGAGTAGGTCTGCACGTCGACCCCGGACGTCGGCTGGACGAAGGGGATGCGCTGGCCCAGATCGACCTTGACGTTGCCATCCGTGCTGTTGACCCGCGCGTTCTTCGACACTGCGCCGTTGACCTCGATATTGCCGGACTTGGTCGACGCGTCGACGGTGGTGAAGCGGCCCTCGAGCGCGATATTGCCCGTCGTGGCATGGGCGGTCATGACCTGTACAGCCACATCCGATACGTTCAGGTACCCGGATTCACTGTGCAGGTTCATGCCCTTGAAACCGAACTTGCGGGCGAGGTCGTCGGCCCTGGTTACCGTGTCGATGAATTCGTCCTCCGCCGAATGCGGCGCCTCATCGTCGTCCTCATCCGAATAGTCCTCAACGGCGTCCTCGTCGATGAAATCGTCCGAATCGTAGACCGAGCTATCGGCGTACGCATTGACCGATCCATAGGCCGCGTCCACGTTCAGGGTCATCTCCCTGGCCCGGTCCGCCGGAATGTAGACCCGGGCCTCGGCCAGCACCGAACCGAAGATCCGGCGCGAGGCGTCCGACCTCAAATCGACCAGCGCCTTGTCCCCGTCCACGCTCGTGTTCACCTGGGGCTTGCGGTTCGAACCTCCCAGGTAGCGCAGTTCGACCCTGGGCTTCTGCCCCGTCGGCACGATTCCCACGTCGATGTTGAAGTTCGCCCCGCGCACGGTCAGTTCCCGCGCATCAGCAGGGATGTCCTCGGTGGCCGATACATAGGAGCTCGCCGCCATCACCACGCCGATGCCGCCGGCGCCCACCACCATGGCCAGCACGGTCAGCACCGCGAACACGATGAGGATGGCGCGCACGGCCGTCCGCGTGCCGGATTGGATTGCGATCTTGACCATGGCTCAGGCCCCCAGGAACTTCAGTACGGCCATCACGCGGCGGTTCTCATCGGAATCCGGCGCCAGGCCCAGTTTGGTGAATACGTTCGAAATGTTCTTCTCCACAGCGCCCGCGCTGAGGAACAGTTCGGCGACGATCGCGGAGTTCGACTTGCCCTGCGCCATCAGCCCCAGCACCTCGCGTTCGCGGGGGCTGAGCATGGCCAGGCCATCCTGTTTCCTGGACCGCACCATGATCTGGGCGACCACCTCGGGGTCCAGAACGGTGCCGCCGCCGGCCACCTCGTCAACTGCCGTGAGGAAATCGTCCACGTCCGCGACCCGGTCCTTGAGCAGATAGCCGAAGGCGCCCTTGTTCTCCGCGATCAGTTCCGCGGCATAGCGCTCCTCGACGTACTGGCTGAGCACCAGCACCGCGACCTTCGGGTTCTGACTGCGCACCAGCACCGCCGCGCGGATGCCCTCATCGGTGAACGTCGGCGGCATCCGCACATCGACGATCGCCAGCTCGGCGTCCGGGTGGGCCGACACCGCGGCCAGGAACTCGGTGGCGTCGCCGGCGGTGGCGGCGACCTCGTGCCCGGCATCGGTGAGCAGGCGGACCAGGCCCTCGCGTAACAGGACGGAATCTTCGGCGATGATTATGCGCATGGGACCTCCACGACGATAGTGGTGGGACCGCCCACCGGTGATGTGAGTGAGAACGTGCCGCGGGCCGCCGTGACCCGGTCGGCCAGGCCCGCCAGGCCCGTGCCGGAACCGTCGCGCGCCACCCGCGCCCCGCCCCTGCCATTATCGGAGATGACGACCTGCAGGGTGCCGGGGGCCGAGGCCGCAGGCCGCGAGGACGGCGCCCCGGCGCCGCCCGCAGGCGTGGCCGCACCCGGCAACAGCGAGACCCGCACCATAGCGCCGGCCGCATGGGCGTGCTTGTTGATGTTCGTCAGGGATTCGGCGATCACGAAGTAGGCCACCGATTCCGCTTCGGCGCCGGCCCGGAAGCCCGCCGGCAGGTCCACCCGCAGGTCCACCGGGACCACCGAGCGGGCGGCCAGAGCCGAAACCGAGGCGTCCAGGCCCCGGTCCTCGAGCACCGCCGGGTGGATGCCGCGGGCCAGCTGGCGCAGTTCGGTGATCGCGGCCTTGGAATCCGAATGGGCCTCGGCCACCAGGGTCCGCGCGCCCTCCAGGTCCTTCGGCCTGCTGCCGGCGGACGGATCCTCCGGGTCGTTCGGCACCGCCGCCAGCTTGTTCTTCGCCATCCCCAGCTTCATCGACAGGGCCACCAGCATCGGCTGGACCCCGTCGTGCAGATCGCGTTCGATCCTGGCGCGCTCGCCTGCCGCGGACTCCACCGCGCCGGCACGGGCTGCGTCCAGGTCGGTCACCTCGTCGGACAGGCGCTGGGTCTGCGCGGACAGGCGTTCGGTCTCCGCCCGCAGCACCTCGGCCTTGGTCGGCGGGAGCAGCCAGCGGTCGATCGCCCGGTCGCCGTAACCCGCGAACCACAGGCCGGCGAAGGGCAACAGGATGCACAGTCCGGCGATGATCCCGAACAGGATGCGCAGGCCCGGAGTCGTCAGTTCGGGGATCTCGAAGCCGAAGACCAGGCCCTGCTGGGACACGCCCACGGAGTACTGGGCCGCCACCAGCACGATGCCGGCCAGGAACATGAGGAAGCACACCGTGCACACCACCAGGCCGTAGAGCACCTTGAGGTAGTGGTACAGCGCGGTACGCCAGAAGGACCACGACTTCAGGTGGTTCCACTGGGTCAGGACGTGGCCCTTGAAGCCGGGTGCGGGGTTGGGGACGACATAGGGCGGTTGGAAGCCCTCGGCGTAGACCAGTTCCGACCACCAGTAGGAGGCGATGTTGATCCCGCGCTGCAGATAGAACCAGGCGACCAACAACAGGATGCCCGAACCCAGCGCCGGCAACGCGGCGATCCCCCCGGTCAGCAGGCCAACCGGCACCCAGACCCAGATGAGGCCCAGGACCCCGAATAGTATGACGTTGGCGGTGCCCAGGACTCCCGGTCCGCGCCGTCTGGTTCTCTCATTCATAGCCTCAACGCTACGTGGCCGGCGGCGCATGCCACTATGCCGCTTTCCGCCGAGGTCCCCGTCGGGTTTTCCCTACCGGGGAGGCGGGGCTGCGATTTACACCGGGCGCTCATCGTGGCCGGTTACTGTGGGCCTATGCCGACCGGACCCTTGCAGCAGCATCAGCCACACGCCGATCCCCCGCGCACCAGGACCCGCACGATCGTCCTGTTCTGTCTTGCCCTGGGCACCGGTGTGATCATGTCGGCGGTCTTCCACTTCCTGCAGTACATCGGGGTGGCGGTGACCAATCCCAGTGCTTCCACCGGTGGCAGCGCCGTCGACGTCTGCATCGACAGCGCACTGGGCATCCTGGCGCTGGCCCTGCTGCCCTCGGCCATCGCCCACGACCCCTCGGAGCGCCTCGAGGGGTATATCGGACCGCCCTCGGCCCTGGTGGCCAGCCTGGTGATCCTGTGCGTGTGGATGGTATCCGTCCTCGCGGCCCCGGCCGGAGCCGTTGTGCTCATCTCCGTGTCCGCGCGTCTGAGCCTGACCTGGACCGCGCCGGCCTTCGCAGCATCCGTGCTGTCGCTGGTCGTCAGCCAGCTCACCACCTTCGGCACCACCCCGACCTCAAGCTTCCGGATGGTCGCCGGCGGAGTCGTGCTGACCGCCCTGCTCATCGGAATGGGAAGCGTCCGCGGGCTCATGCAGCGGCGGGCCGCCCCGGAGGCCGGGGCTAACCCGGAGAGTGGGGACGGGGGCCGAATGGAGGCCGGGCCGGCAGGTGGTGGACAGACGGCTGGGTCCGGGACTGCTAGCCCGGCAGGGAAATCCCCAACTGGCCGCTCGGCGCAAACGCCTGAACGGCGTAACTGATAATCGACCAGCCAGCCATTATCAGTTATGGCGATAAGTGATAATGGCACAGTCCCTCCGGCTGGAAACCCTGAGGGACCACGTAGACTCCGCAGCGTGGATCTTCAGGGGCGCACAGCCGTCATCACCGGGGGCAGCAGCGGGATCGGACTCGAAATCGCCCATGGGCTGGCCGCCGCCGGGGCCCGGATCGTCCTGCCGGTGCGCAATGCCGCCAAGGGGGACCTGGCCTCGGCCGCTATCCGTGATCGGCTGAAGGGCGGACCCGTGGACGTCAAGACCGAGGCCCTGGACCTGGCCAGGTTGGACACCGTGCATGCGCTGGCGCGCCGGTTGGCCTCAGGTCCCGTGGACGTGTTGGTGCTCAACGCCGGCATCGTCACCCTGGGCGAGCACGGCCGCAGGCTCACCCCCGACAGTTTCGAGCTGAATTTCCAGACGAACTTCCTGGGGCACGCGGCTCTGCTGCTGGATCTACTGCCCACCCTGCGCCGCTGCGGCACCCGGGTCATCGTGCAGTGCAGCATCGCCGCTGCCCGAGGCCACCTCGACCGAGCCGATCCGCACGGCAGGCAGCCCTTCCACGCCTACGCCGCCTCGAAACTGGCATTGGGCCTGTTCGGGATGGAACTGCAGCGGCGGGTGGGGACGCCCGGTAGCGCTGTGCGGGACGGGGCGTCCTGCGGCGCCGGTCGGGCCGGGAGCGCCGGTCGGGCCGGGAGCGCCGGTCGGGCCGGGGGCGCCGAGGACGCCGGTACGGGCCGGCCCGGAGTCTCCGTGCGTCTGTGCCATCCGGGTATCACCCCCGGTTCCGCGATCGCCCCGGCGATCCGCGCGATGGTGCCGGACGGGCTGGTCGACTGGGCCTCGGCCCATCTGGGCAACACCCCGGCCGAGGCCGCGCAGACCGCCCTGGCCGCGCTCGCCTGGGGTGCAGGGCCCGACGCTGAGGCGGCGTCCGGCAGAGCCCCCGGCGCGACGCCGGACGAACCGCCCATGTTCGCACCCGGCGGGCCCCTCCAACTGGCCGGACCACCGCGGATCCACCGGCCCTTCGCCACCCTGCGCCGGACCTCGGACGCGACCCGCTTGTGGAAATGGACCCGGAACCTGCTCGAGAGCATCGATCACTGAGGCGCCAGCGCCCGCGTCCGGAATGCGGCCTCAGCAGCGCAGGCAGCGCAGGCAGCGCAAGCAGAGTGGCCTCAGCAGCGCATGCGCAAACCTGCAGTACATGCGCGTATATGCGCATGTACCCTCTTTGCCAAGCTGGTTGTGAGTCAGTCACGATCAAGCAAAGGAGAGTGATCTCGCATGGTCAGCGTTGTGGGATTCACCGTCGAAGAGGTCCGTGAGTTCGTTCGCGAGTACGAGCGT
>NZ_JANIJX010000025.1 GCF_024580735.1 Brevibacterium moorei
CAACGGAAGACTCGAGCACCTCCGAGGCTCCGCCCTCGGCTTCCGGAACCTGACCAACTACGTTGCACGCAGCCTCCTGGAAGCAGGGGGATTCAGACCCCAACTACACTCCCAAATCGGATGAGCCAACGAAGTGCGCATCTTCGCCCATGGACACCTGAGCAACCTTGTACAGGCCGATCCATCTATTCATCGAAGCCACGACATCTCCGGATGTCATTTCCTGACCAGTATGAAATTTTACACCCTGGCGCAGCTTGAACGTGTACGTCTTCCTGTCTTTACTGACAGTCCAACTCTTCGCAAGAACCGGCCGGACTTGATTGTCGTTATCTGTCGTGACAAGAGTCTCATAGACGTTTCGCATGGTTATCTTGGTTGGAGAACCAGTCAGAGTCTGCTCATCCAAGTTTGTTGGCTGTGAGCTTATGGCAATGTCCAGCCGGTCACTGTGTGAACTACTTGACGTGCTGGTCGCACATCCGGATACACCAATCACAAGCAATACGGCGACGATACCCGAGACGAATGATCGACGTTTCATTTTCATCCTTCCTTCATCCTGGAGGTGGGAATCGCGAGTCCAATCGCATACTCAGGAGGCGGCATCTGAGGCCTCCATGGATGGTTTTTCAATACGTATACGTCCGAGCCCGTTTTCAATCGAGATCTCCGTGCCGTACACAGCGGACAATCGTTGCAGCCGTTCCAGCACTTCGGTGTTGTTTGCGGGCTGCGGCAGGCCCCGCCGGTAATGGGGTTCGCCCCAGCCCAGGTCGATCGGATCCAGCACGATATCAAGACCGTCCTCGGTCACTTCCCACCGCGCCACTACCGCCGACCAGATCGCCGGGTCCACCGCATAACCACGTGTCCAGTCTCCACTGCGTGTGGCAAGTGCCTGGCTGACATCAGCTTGACCATCGAGCCCGTACGCCTCGTAGAAGTCCGCGGGGAGCTGCTTCACCGTCTCGTTCTCGAAGATGAAGTTCCCCAGGCTGTAGAAGATCGGGCAGCCTTTGTAGATCTCGATTCCACGCACCAGATGGGGACCATGACCGATGATCGCGTCGGCCCCGGCATCGATTGCGGATCGACAGAATTCTTCGACGAACTCTGCCGGCCGTTCAATATCTATGCCATTCATCTCGTGGGCGTGCAGGCTCACGACGACGTAGTCGGCTTCGTTCCTTGCACGCCGGATCGCCTGAATCAACCGCACCAGGTCTGCATGGTTCGCCGTGGTCGTGGGACCTTTATCGCACGTGAAGACGTGGCCGCCGAAATACAACCCCTGCGATTCATCCCAGGGTTGCTTATAACCCGCAGCGACCGACTGGTCCCATTCAGCATTGATGCCGGTCGTCTTGGAAATGTCACGCAGTTGCCCCAGCTGTTCTGCACTGACTGAGTATCGAGCCTGATGGCCGAGCGCGTTGACCCCAGGCCGTCCCCGCATATCTCTGCGCTGGTCACCGGCGACCCAGGACTTGTCGAAGGTAGATGTCACGGCAATGAGTGCTACCCGGTGTTCGGCGGTCTCCAAGTAAGAAGGGGCCGACGCTGCAGCCAGATCCTTACCGGTGCCGGCGAATGTCACGCCTGCCTGTTCAAGGTTCTCAGCAGTAGCCAGTAGACCGTCACTCGAATAGTCCATCGCATGGTTGTTGGCCGTGGACATCATGTTGAAGCCCAGTTCGGTGAGGTCGGTTATCACTCGGGGATCGGCGATAGCCCAGGTGCCGCCGCTTACTGCTGCTGGATAGCCCCGGTCGTCGTGTGCAGTGATTTCGAAGTTCGTGAATCTGACTTCGCAATCAGCCAGCGATTCTGCGATGGTTCGGAGTCCGAGATGCCGAGGGCTGATGCGGCGGGTCACAAAGCTGTCACCGGTAGCAGCCAATCGCAAACCTGAGGCTTCCCGCCGATTGCCCTGTGATGTATCTGATATGACCATAGTCACATGATTTAAGGTGGTTGCAGATCACATTCCATATTTGCAGTATTCGGACATAGAGGAGCTAATTTTGCAGGATACCGCCGTCGACTCACACACTCTGCTGTCGGAAGAGGACCTCGCCCTTATCGATGCTATGCAGATCAACCCCCGGATCAGCTGGGCGGATCTGGCTTCAGTCATTGGCACCGATGCCACAACAGCCGCGCGTAGGTGGAGGCGGCTGGCTGGTTCGGGCGTCGCCTGGACGACTGTCATGCCAGGGCCCCGTCAGATGGACCGCCTCACTCTCACCTATTTGGAGATCGACTGTGAAGTCGACCGGTGGGGCGAAGTGCTCGAATGGCTCTACGCCCAGCCGCATATAGCCACGGTGCAACACCTCAGTGGCGAACTGACACTATGGTGTTCAGTCTTCGCACCCAGCGAAGAACTCATGTCCGACTGGATTGTCTCCGTCCTCCCCACCGTCGGTGGCATCCGAAGAGTTCGAACCAGCATCGCCACGAGGATCTTCGACTCCTCACGGTACTGGCGGCTGAAGATCCTCGACCGGCGTACGTCAGAGCGCGTCGGCCCCGAGCCCAAGCGCAGTGGCGTCACCCATGACTTCGACAAGGCCGATAGAACTCTGTTCTCGCTACTGGCACGGGACACTCGGACTGAGACGAAGACGCTCAGTGCAAACCTGGAAATCAGCCAGCGCAGCACTCAACGCCGAATCAATCAGTTGGTCAACGCCGGCGATATGGAGTTCCGCTGTGATCTGGCGAGGGGAAGCGCCGGTTGGCACTCTGGCGCGATCCTGTGGATGAACGTTCCAGAAACTGGGGTCGAACAGGTCGGGAGGACAATGGTCGGATTGCCAGAGACCAGGTCCTGCGCTGCCATCGCGGGACGGACCAACTTCATGATGACAGTCGCGCTGCATTCGGCGAAAGACCTCTATTCATTCGCCCAGCGGCTGACCAGCCGGTTCCCCCATGTCTCCATCGTCGACCGGCAGATCGTACTGCGCCAGTACAAGCTCTACGGCCGCTTGCTGGATGCTGCCGGACATGCGGTGTGCACCACGGAAGTCGACCCGTGGTACCTCAACTCGGCTCCGCGAGCTGTACCGACCTCGGCCTGACCGGGGTCTGGATGCGCTCGTCGTCCGCCCCAGCCACCGGCGCCGGCGCTACCCCATCTCGAACTTCCCGCGCAGGAAGTCGGCGAGCTCGGCATGGGTGCCGACCCAGACGTCTTCCTTGCCCAGGGCATGCTGGATAACGCGTTCCACTGCTGAGATCCGTGACCGGTGCCCGCTGATGTGCGGGTGCAGGGTCAGTTCGAAGACTCCGCCCTCCGCATAGGCCATGTCGAATTCGTCCTTCCATATCTGTTCGACATCGCGCGGCGGCGTGTGCGGGCGGATCCCGCCGAACCGGTTCATGGAAAAGTACGGAGCGTCATCGCGAATCCATTCACAGGGGATCTCGACGATCCCGGTGGGAGTCCCATCGGCCAGGATCTCGTAGGGTTCCTCATCGGCCATCAGCGATGCGTCGTAGACGAAGCCCATCTCCCGGATGACCTGCAGGGTCGAATGCGAGAAGTCCCAGGACGGTGTCCGAATCCCCACGGGCCTGGTGCCACTGAGTCGCTCCAGCGTGTCCGTCGCCCTGCCTATCAAATCGAGTTCGGCTTCGTACGGCAGCTCTGTATTGCGCTCGTGGATCCAGCCGTGCACCCCGACCTCGTGGCCACCGGCGACGAAGGCATCGATGTCCTGCGGATGAAGCAGGGCGGATACGCCGGGGGTGTAGAACGTGGCCTTCACACCGTTGCGCTCCAGCATCCGCAAGACCCGGGGAACCGCCACCCGACTGCCGTATTCGCCCACCGACAACGAACCGGGGGTGGTCTGCCTGTCCCGCAGGAACGGCGTCTCGTGATCGGCATCGTAGGTGATCATCACGGCGCACTTCGCCCCGCCGGGCCAGCGCTGGGCAGGATCGGGATCGACCAGTGCACGCCCGGCCCTGACCCGGTCGACCTCGGCCCTCCACACCGGCTCATCCCACTGCCACGGTTCGCGACCGGCCGGCTGTTCATCGAACGAATCACTCATCGGGTTCCCCAGTCCTCATCATCGCCTTATGCGTGATTCACATCATATGCCTGGGTGAATTCCGTGGAACCGCGCACCAGTAACTCGCTGCGATAGACCTCGCGCTGCACGTCCATGTCCGGTGTCGCGATCCTGCGCAGCAGCATCGCCACGCCCTCCTGCGCCATCTTCCGCGAGGGCTGCCGCACGGTCGTCAGACCAAACGACGGCCAGGCCGACATCTCCACATCGTCGTATCCGATGACCCAGCAGTCCGCTGCATCCAACCCCTGACCGCGCAGTGCGTCCAGCGCCCCGAATCCCATCAGGTCATTGCAGCAGAAGATCGCCTGGGGACGGTTCGCCTGCCCCAGCAGACGCTCGCTCTTGACCTGTGCGAGGTCATGGTCGAACTTGGCGTTGAGGCGCCGGTATTCGGGCACCGGGTAACCCAGCTCCGCCATCCGCGCGTTGAAGCTGGCCTCCCGGACCCGGGCCGTGGCAGCCGAATCAGTCCCGGTAATCACTGCGACATCAGTCCGCCCGTGTTCCACCAGATAGTCCGCAACCAACGCCCCGCCCTGCTCGTTGTCGCTGATGACCAGGTCACCGTCATAGTCCTCGATCACCCGGTTGACCAGGACGATGGGAAATCCGCCCGCATGTGCCGCCGCGAATTCGACTGACCCGCTGGTGACCGAGGTGAAGATGACGCCGTCGACCGCGCGTTCCCGCAGGGCCTGAATGGCATTGTCGTGGTATCCGTGATCGGTGTTCCACAACAGCACGCGCTGACCGGCGCTGACCAGAGCGCCCGTCATTTCGTCGAGCAGTTCGCTGTAGAACGGATTGGCCAAATCGCTGACGACGACTCCGATCGTGTTCGTCCGCTGGGTTCGCATGGCCTGTGCCCCGGCATGGGGGACGTAACCAAGTTCCTCCATCGCGGCGGACACCCTGGCTCGCGTGGTAGCGGCGACCAGATCTGGCTTCGTCAACATTCGGGACACGGTCGCCTGCGACACACCAGCCAACCGGGCTACATCGCGACTTGTCACCATCGGTGCCGTCTCTCCTCTTCATGGTTACCATCCGGGCAGGACTGCCCTCGTCGAACGCGGAACAGAGCGCCGAAATCCACTCGAAATGCACTGGGGCCGAAGGCGGTTCCGCCTTCGGCCCCAGTCGTACAGCGTCAGACTACCAACGCCGCGCCGACTTACAGGACGGTCATCTGCCCACCGTCGCGTCGTATTCGGCCGTCTGCCCGCGCCGCTTGCGTACCAGAGGTGCGGTTTCCGGAGTCCACAGAGCTCCGACGAGGGAAATCACCCCACCGAAGATGATGTAGATGGCCACCAGCCAGTACCGGTCGAAGTGCTCGCCGATCAGCGCGGTGGCGATCAACGGGGCGAAGCCGCCGGCGAACACCGAGGCGATCTGCGGGCCCACGGATGCTCCGGAGTAGCGCAGCTTCGGTTCGAAGAGCTCCGTGTAATAGGCCGGCTCCACCGAATAGCACAGGTCACGACCGACATTGCAGGTGAGCACCAGGGACAGCAGGATCATGAAGAAGTCGCCGGTCTGCACACCCCAGAAGAAGGGGAACGCGGTGATGATCATGGTGATGGCACCGGCCATGACCGTGTACTTCCGACCCCAGTGGTCCGACACCCAGCCCCAGAACGGAATGGTAAACAGGCCCAGGCCCGCCATGATCATCGTGGCCAGCATGATCGTGTCCTGGTCGATCAGGATCTGCTTGCCGTATGCCAGCAGGAAGGTCGTGTAGATGTAGTAGTTCGCATTCTCCGCGAAACGCATCATGATGACTTTGACGATCGTCAGCGGCTTGCGCTTGATAACGTCGACCACCGGCATCTTGGCGACGTCCCCGCTGGCCTGGACCTCCTTGAACGCCGGGGACTCGTCGACTTTCATCCGGATGTAGAACGACAGTGCCA
The DNA here is from genome assembly GCF_024580735.1 of Brevibacterium moorei. GTDB lineage: Bacteria > Actinomycetota > Actinomycetes > Actinomycetales > Brevibacteriaceae > Brevibacterium > Brevibacterium moorei. Next base: position 6,014 of record NZ_JANIJX010000025.1, read on the forward strand.
CCAGGATGATCGACAGCAGGAACGGAATCCGCCAGCCCCAAGCCTGGAAGGCCTCGGTCCCGGGGATGATCAGAGCCATGATAAAGAACGCTCCGTTGGCAAGCAGTGTGCCAGCCGGCACACCGATCTGCGGCATCGAACCCAGCATGCCACGCTTGGCCTCCGGCGCGTATTCGGTGGCCATCAGGGCCGCACCGCCCCACTCGCCGCCGATGCCCATGCCCTGAATCACCCGCAAGAGGAGCAGGAGGATGGGCGCCCAGATGCCGATCGCATCGAAATTGGGCAGACAGCCGATGAGGAAAGTGCCACCACCCATCAGCCCCAGGGTGATCATGAGCATCTTCTTCCGGCCCAGTCGGTCACCGAAGTGGGCGAAGATGAATCCGCCCAAGGGCCGTGCCATGAAGCCGACGGCATAGGTGCTGAAGGCCAGCAGAACGCCGGCGAACTCGGAGAACTGAGGGAAGAACTGGTGGTTGATCACAATGGCGGCGGCCACGCCGTAGACGTAGAAGTCGTACCACTCGATACATGTACCCAGGACTGACGAGGCCAGAGCCCGGCGCCTCATCTGTGGGGTAATTCCCGCGGTTGATGCGCCCGCAGTCTGCGCAGTTGTCGTCATAGGGACTCCTTTGTCATACCCGATCGTGGCTCGGTTCACCAGGGAACTGAAGCTCCGGCAAATGTATACGTAACCAGATCAATCGGTCAAGGGCTTGAAATTAATGAATGCATACGTATACAGTTGCGGCCAGACATCATCAACGTCGATGCGAAGGATCAGCGATGACAAACGACTCGGACACCACGGCCACCACCAACCTCGGCATCACCACCGCCGTGAAGTTCCAGGCGCTGAAGGAACCTGCGCAGAGCTTCGTGCAGCGCGGCAGCACCCAGCAGGTACAGGACACGGTCAAGGACGTCATCGCCGATATCCGCACGCGCGGCGATCAGGCGGTCCGCGAGTACTCGGAGAAGTTCGACAAGTACGCACCCGGCACTTTCCTCCTCGGCGAGGAACAGCTCGACGAGATCATGGCACGGGTGCCCCAGCAGGTCATCGACGACATCGTGTTCGTCCAGGACCAGGTCCGCACCATGGCCCAGCGCCAGCTCGAATCCCTGCAGGACTTCGAAATCGAGACGATGGACGGAGTCCACCTGGGCCAGAAGAACATTCCGATCCAGGCCGTCGGCGCCTACATCCCCGGCGGCAAGTACCCGCTGCTGGCCAGCGCCCACATGACCATTCTGACGGCCAAGGTCGCGGGTGTCCCCCGTGTTGCGGCCTGCACCCCGCTGATCAAGGGCGAGATCCCCGACGCAACGATTGCCGCCATGCGGCTGGCCGGCGCTGACGAGATCTACCTGTTGGGCGGCATCCAGGCGATCGCCGCCATGGCCGTGGGTACGGAGACCATTGACCCGGTCAATATGTTGGCAGGCCCCGGCAACGCCTTCGTCGCAGAGGCCAAGCGCCAGCTTTACGGCGAGGTCGGCATCGACCTGTTCGCCGGCCCCACCGAGGTCCTCATCGTCGCCGACGAACACGCCGATCCGTACATCACCGCGGTCGACCTGCTGTCCCAGGCCGAGCACGGCCCCGATTCCCCCGCCGTACTCATCACGACCAGCGAAGAGGTCGGTCGCAAGACCATGCAGCACATCGACGAACTGCTGCCGGAGCTGCCCACCGCGGACTTCGCCGGCAAGTCCTGGCAGGACTGGGGCGCGGTGCTGGTCGTCGAGAACCTCGACGACGCCTATGCGCTGGCCGACGCCTACGCCTACGAGCACGTGCAGATCCTCACGCAGGAACCGCGTGAGGCCCTGGAGAAGATGCACAACTACGGTGCGATCTTCCTGGGCGAGGGGACCTGCGTGTCCTACGGCGACAAAGTCATCGGCACCAACCACGTCCTGCCCACCCGTGGAGCCTCCCGCTACACCGGTGGCCTGTGGGTCGGCAAGTTCCTCAAGACCGTGACCTACCAGGAGGTCACGAACAAGGAATCCAGCGCCTTCTTCGGCGAGGTCCTGGGCCGGGCCGGTCGTGTCGAGCGCTTCGAAGGCCATGCCCGTTCCGGCGATGTGCGCGTCGCGAAGTACCGTGGAACCGAATTCGACTGGATCCATCAGGAGCTGGGCGCATGACACTTCCACCCTTCACCGGCTTCGATGGGAAGAAAGCCCTGATTACGGGAGCGGCCGACGGCCTGGGCAAGGCCGTCGCCGACGCCCTGCACGCCGCCGGCGCCCAGGTCTGGGGCACCAGCCGCAGTGCCGAGACGACCGCGCAGATCTGCGCCCGCTACGGCACCGAGCCGATCCCCGGCCTGGACCTGTCCCGGCCACAGGACGTCGCCTCGTTCACGGATGCCGTCGATGCGGTGACCGGTGGAATCGACCTGCTGGTCAATAACGCAGGCGTCAACGTTCCCAAACCCGCGCTGGAGATCACCGAGGACGACTGGGACACGGTCTTCGACATCAACGTCAAGGGCACCTTCCTGATCAGCCAGGCCTTCGCACGCAGGTGGGTGGGCACGAAGACACCCGGTGCGATCGTGAATATGGCATCGCAGGCGGGCATCGTCGCGATCGAGGAGCGCGCCGCGTACGGCTCGTCCAAGGCAGCGCTGATCCACCTGACCAAGCAGTTGGCCCTGGAGTGGGCCCAGTACGGTATCCGCGTGAATGCGGTGGCTCCGACCTTCGTGAAGACTGCGTTGACGGCCAGCACGCTGGAGCGCGGGGCCTGGGCGGATGAGCTCCGGTCCCGGATTCCGCTGGGCCGCTTCGGTGAGGCCTGCGAGGTGGCGGGTCCGACCCTCTACCTGCTCAGCGACGCCGCGTCCCTGGTCACCGGCACCACTCTGGTGGCCGACGGCGGATACACGATCCGCTGAGCCGGCGGTCGGACTCGGTTCTCCGGGTCCTCGCATGCGGTGAGGACCCGCATTCGGAAGGAAGAAAATGAGCGTTGCGAAGATCGATGAGGCTCTTCACGCCGGCACGTCCCTGATGTGTGCGGTGGTCGGGACCGGCTATATGGGCGGCGGGATAGCGCAGATCCTGGCACTGCACGGACACACCGTGCAGTTGGCCGACGTCGATGCCGCCCGGACGATAGCCGCCCGCGAACGGCTGATCGCCCAGGGCGCCCAGTACGCGGCGGAGGGGCTCTTTCCCGCCGAGGCCGAGCAGCTGCTGCAGGCCAACCTGATCGCTGCGGCCTCCCGCGAGGAGGCCGTGGCGCAGGCCGCCTACATCGCCGAGGCGGTCCCGGAGGATCCGGAGATCAAACGGGCCACGCTCGAACTGATCTCCCAGCATGCTCCGGCGGACGCGGTCATCGGGTCCAATACCTCCAGCATCCCGATCCGCGAGCTCAGCGAGTTCGTGACCGGACCGCAGCGGTTCCTGGGCGTGCACTGGATGAACCCGGCCCCGTTCGTACCCGGGGTCGAGATCATCCCCGGGCCCCAGACCTCGGCCGAAGTCGTCCGCTGCGCTTGCGAACTCATCACCTCCCTGGGCAAGACCGCGACCCGGGTGACCGATGCAGCCGGGTTCGTGTCCAACCGGCTGCAGTTCGCGCTCTACGCCGAGGCCTCGCGCATGGTGGACGAGGAACTCGCCACACCGCAGGAGATCGACGCGGTGGCGCGCTCCTGCTTCGGGTTCCGACTGCCGTTCTTCGGCCCCTTCGCCATCGGGGACATGGCCGGTCTGGACGTCTACGCCGGCTCCTATGAAACCCTCGAGGCCGAATGCGGCGAGCGCTTCGCCATGCCGGCTCCGGTACGGGCGGCCATGGAATCGGGCGATCTGGGCCTCAAGACCGGTCATGGACTGCTGGATCTGGACGAATCGCAGACGGCCGAGCTGCTGGCCTACCGCGAGCGCGCCTATGCGAAACTGTCGCAGTTGTGCGCCGAACTGGGCCCGGCTCCCGGCTTCAAATAACGGATCTGAGCCTTAAAGGGCAGAATCACGACCGACGATCATCGGGCTGTCTGTTTCAGATTCCACTGTTCAAACAGTGGAATCTGAAACAGACGGCCCCATCTCGCCCGCCAACAGTTCGTGGGAGCGGCGGCGGGTGGCGGGGTCGGCGATGAGGTCCTGGACCATCACCTCGTCGGCACCGGATTCCTCGACCATCCTCTCCAGCGTCGCGCCCACCTGGGACGGCGATCCGGCGACGAAGCGCGGCCACCGGCCGTCGACGATCCCGGTGGGCTCGGCGGCCTGGTCCGCGCTCAGCTCGGCCCTGGCCTCGTCCGGAGTCGGCACCATGACGGATCCGGCCGCCCGGCCCGCCGTTTGCAGTCGCGCGTAGTAGCCCTTGGGCCCGCCGGCCAGGCGCTGACCGTCCGCCGCGTCCTCGCCAACGGTCGCATTGACCGACAGGATCGCCCGCGGTTCGTCCAGTCCGAAGCCCCTCGGCCGGAATGCCTCGCGATATGCACGCAGGGCGGGTGCCGCGGCACTGGGGTTGATGAAGCAGGCGAAGCAGTATCCGATCCCCAGCTGCGCGGCCAGCTGGGCGCTGTTCGGGCTCGATCCCAGCAGCCAGGTCTGTGGGACCTGCGGTACGGATGGCATGAGCGCATGTCCGGCGAAGGGGTGTCCTTCCGGGAAGGCCTGGTAGAGCCAGGCCAGGGTCTCCAACACCTGCTGGCCGTGGTCGACCTGGATGGGATTCTGCCGGTTGAGCTGCATCGCCAGGTCGACGATCGGCCCGCCGGTGGCCCGCCCCATGCCCAGGTCGACCCGCCCGGGTGCCATGGCCTCGAGCTGTTGGTACATCTCCGCGATTTTGAACGGGCTGTAATGGTTCATCAGCACCGCCCCTGACCCGACCCTGATGGTCTGCGTCGACGCTGCGGCCGCGGCGATGAGCAGTTCCGGATGGTGCGAGGCGCCCGAGCGGCTCAGGTGGTGTTCGGCGAACCAGATGCGGTGGAATCCGTGCGCCTCGGCGTGCTGTGCGGTTTCAATCGCATCGTGCAGTGCGTCCGATTCGGTGGTCCCCGGGGCGACGGTGCCCAGGTCGACGATCGACAGTCTCATGCGTGTCACTCTACGGCCTGGGTGCCGATCGTTGGACCGTTTATTTCAGATTCCACCGTTCAATCAGTGGAATCTGAAACGGGATATGGCAAAGCTCCGTGAACGGTTTGCACGGTGTGCCGACACACGGTCCCCCGGGCGCACCAGCGGCTGTCCCACCTGCGCTAGGCTCGAACCGCGATGGGCTGAAAGACCCATTCCGGACCCGCGCAGTGGAGGCCGTGATGAACCAGCAGAACCCCAAGCCGTCCAGGCCATCAGACGGTCCCGCGAACAACTCCTCAACGGGCGGTGAAACCAGTGAGGACGCACGCCTGGCCGAGGCCGCGGACCGGTTCGTACAAGCCCGCGCCCGGGAACAAGAGCACACCCCGGTCACCGGGGAGCGCTTGGCGGGGCTGAGTCGCGGGGCAAAGGGCGGCGAGCCCAGGTAAGCAAGAACAAGAGCGAAGCTCAGCAACCGCATTCCAACCGAAGGCCAGTCACCATGTTCACACCAGTTCCGCAGACCGAGGATTTCTCCGCGATGATCGTCGCACCCCAGCCCGAGGCCACAGATGCCGGCGCGCAGACACTGGCCGCTGGCGGCAATGCCGTGGACGCGGCGGTCGCCACTGCCTTGGTCCAGGGCGTGGTCGACCCACTCATGTCCGGCATCGGCGGAATGGCGATCGCCCAGATCGTCACCCCTGATGGCCAAGTCCACATCATCGACGGGCTCGGGACGAGTCCCCAGGCGGTCACCCCGGATGTGTGGGCCGACAGGCTGTTGGGCCCCACCACCGACGGCTTCGGTTTCCGGGTCGAGGGGCATGTCAATGAAACCGGTGCTCAGTCCATCATGACCCCGGGGACGCTGAAGACCTTGGAGGCGATTCACACCCAGTTCGGCCGCCTGGCCTGGTCCGACTTGTTCGCCGAGGCGATCAGGCTGGCCCGTTCGGGCTGGCCGATCCGCCCACATGTGCACACCGTGCTCACGCAGAATGAGCAGAAGTACGGCCGCATGGACTTCGGCGACAAACTGGCCAATACTGCCGATGGTCGGCGCATCTATCTTCCGCATGGAACGCTGCCGCGCCTGGGCGATATGATCATCAACCCGGAACTGGCCGACACCCTGACCCACCTGGCCAAGGCCGGTGCTACGGACCTGTACACCGGTGAGCTCGCCGGTGTGATCGCCGATTCCATCCGGGACGGTGGCGGGTTCCTGACCCGCGATGACCTGGCCGAATATGAGCTTCAGCACCGGGACCCGGTCGTCGGGCGGTACCGCGGGCTGAAGGTGACACTGCCGCCGAATCCGGCCGGTGGCGTACAGACCATGCAGACGCTGGGGATTCTCGACCGGTTCGATATGGGCACCATCGCGCATGGTTCCGCCGCGCACATTCGAATCCTGGCCGAGGCGATGAAGCACGCCCTGCGCGATAAAGAGGACCTGTGGCGCCGTCCCACGGCCACCAACGCGGACTATGCAGCATTGTTGACTGCCGAGGCCCTGGACCGTGCAGCAACCGAGGTCCGGGCCGGGCTTCGTGTGGATGTGGACGGCCCGCGCTATGCGGACACCGATGCGAACGCTGGTCCGGACAACGAATCGCGCCACACCACGCATATCTCCGCCATGGACGCCGATGGCCTAACGGTCTCGTTAACCCACACGCTGGGAAATCCTTCGGGCTTCATCCCCAGCGGTACCGGCTTCATGATGAACGGTGGGATGAGCACGTTCGATCCGCGACCCGGCACCTCGAATTCAGTGGCACCGGGGGCCAGGCGACGCACCACGATGGCGCCCACGGTGGTCCACGATGAAACCGGGCCGATCATCGCCATCGGAGCCCCTGGCGCATCCTGGATCACTCCGGCGATCGTGCAGGGGATCTCCAATATCATCGACTTCGGGATGCCTGTGGACCGGGCTGTGGCAGCGCCGCGAATCGTCGCAACATCCAACGCGATCGACATCTCGAACAGGATCCCCCGGTCTGTAGAACTCGCGCTACAGGGTGAGGATTACGAGGTCCGCAGGTCAGCACTGAGCTTTGCATTCGCCGGGGTCCATGCGATCACCCGCATCGATGGTCGTTTGGCGGGCGGCGCCGACCCCCAGCGCGATGGCTATGCGGCGGGGGTGTGAGGCCCGGACCGAAAATCGCTGGACCATTCATTTCAGATTGGACCGGATGAACAGCCCAATCTGAAATGAACGGTCCAATGATTGAGGAGCGCGGGCCTGAGCACCGTCAGCGCCCGAACCCGTCCCAGGCTCCGTCGCATTTCTCCTCGAACCGGGTGTGCGGCCAGTCCGAGCCCGGGACGAAGCGGGTGAAACCTCGGAATACCAGCTCATCGTGCATCGCCCGCGCGGCACCAGGACCGCAACGGTACGGACCCGATGCCTTCACCCACAGCCGCTCACCCGCTTCCTCCACCAGGTCGAACAGGGGATGCTCGCCCAGCTCCACCTCCAATGACGTCTGGGGCAGGCCGTAATGGTCGATGACGATCTTCAGATCCTCCGGCAGCTTGGGCAACAGGTCCGCGATCTCGATCTGCTGCTCGGCCTTGGCCTGGAACTCCAAGTGCCAGTCCAGGCGCTCCATGAACCGCAGGATCGGTGCCCAGGCCAGTCCGGCCAGATCCGGCATCTGGCGTCCGATCAGGTTCAGGCGCACGCCCCGGACCCCGGCCTCGTGCAAAGCGACGAAGCCGTCCTTGACGAACCCACCCAGCGCATTGAACGTCGCCGAGGGATTGACATCGTCGACCACGATCACCCCGCGCAGCCGCTGGGGATACTGCTGCAGAGCAGCCAGCAGGTAGCTGTTGTCGGTGCCCAGGAAGCTGGGCTGGATCAGCGTGCCCCAGGCCAGGCCGTGGGCGTCCAACTGCGCCAGGTAGGCCTCGGGGGACGCATCGTAATCCGGCACGTAGCGCGGGTGCTCCGTGGCGGCGACGCCGGCTTGGAAGACGTGGGCGTGGTAGTCGCCGGGGGCGACGATAGGTGGATCGAACAGCGTGTCAGCCATGGGTCCTACGATATATCTATGACAGCAACGATCATCGGCGTTGTGGGGCTCGTCGTTATCTTCGCCCTGTCGATGTGGCGCGGAGTGAGCATGGGCGCGATCGCCCTGTTCGCCGCCTTCGCGCTCGGCACCTTCTACTTCGGGATGAAGACCGACGACGTTTCGGCCCAATTCCCCACGAACCTCCTGGTCACCCTGGTGGGCGTCACCTTCTTCTTCGGGCTGGCGCGGGCCAATGGCACCGTCGCCAGGGTCGTCGACGCGGCCGTCGGCCTGACCCGCGGAAGGGCCTGGGCCCTGCCCTGGGTCTTCTTCATCCTGGCCGCGATCATCACCGGTTCCGGCGCGCTTTCGGCGGCGACCAACGCGATCCTGGTTCCGGTGGGCCTGGCCTTCGCCTCGCGCTACCGGATCAGCCCGCTGCTGATGGGCCTGTCGATCCTCAACGGCACCAACGCCGGCGGCTTCTCCCCCATCGCCGTGTACTTCTCGATCGTCAACGGCGTGTTGGTGAAATCGGGGGTCACCGTCGATCCCATGGCGATCTTCATCGGCACCTTCGTGTTCAACCTGGTACTGAACCTGGTCGCCTTCTTCCTGCTGGGCGGCCGCGGCCTGCTCGCGCGGCGCGGCGGTGGCGGTGCGCAAACCACCGGGGCCGAGGTCCCGGCAGGCCGCGCACACACCGTCACCACCGCGCCCGCGGGCACCGGCGGCACTGCCACAACCGAGGCCTCGACCCCGGCGAAGGAGTCCTGGAACTGGCAGAACCATCTGACCCTGGTGCTGTTCCTGGCGATCCTGGCTCTGGGCCTGTTCGCGAAGCTCGATGTGGGATATCTGGCGCTGGGTTCCGCCGTGCTCCTGGGCCTGATCGCACCCCAGTACGTCAAGGACGGGATGGACGCGATCGGCTGGGGTGTGGTGCTGCTGATCGGCGGCATCGTGACCTATGTGGGAGTGCTGCAGAAGGCCGGCGTCGTCGACACCCTGGCCAACGGGATCACGGGGATCGGTTCCGTGCTGGTGGCCTCTCTACTCATCATGTACGTCGCCGGCATCGTGTCCGCCTTCGCATCGACCAATGCCATGTTCGGCGTGCTGGTGCCCATCGCGGCACCCCTGCTGTTGGGCGGCCAGTTGCCCCTGGTGGGCTTCGTACTGGCACTGTCGATCGCGGCCTCGGCGGTGGATTCCTCGCCGTTCTCCACCGGTGGCGCCCTGGTCGTTGCCAATACGGAGGAGGACAAGCGCGACAAGACGTTCAAGGGCCTGATGACCTGGGGCATGTCCATGACCGCGATCGTGCCCCTAATCGTCTGGCTGCTGTTCCTGGTGGGGCGGGTGTAGCACAGGGCCATCCACACCGGGCCGGTTGGTCCGGCCCGCTAAGCCCCCGCATCCTGTGCCCGGGCCAGGAACGAGATGTCCACCGTCGGTTGTTCCCCCACGGCCAGGGTTGCCGCGATCTCGCCGATTGCGGGACTCATCTTGAACCCGTGGCCGGAGAATCCTGCCGCCACGATCACGTTCTGCGCACCGGGAGCCGCGCCCAGCCATTCGTGCCGGCTGGGCGTATAGGACTCGTAGTAGAAGTCCACCCGGTAGGGCTCCGGATCCAAGCCCGGGAAGTAGCGCCGGATCTTCTCCTGGAAGGCCTCCATCACCTCGGGGATCACCTGCCGGGGTGCGGACTCGGGCCGTTCCACCTGGGGATGGTGTTCGAACCCCAGCCCCAGTTTCATCCCCATATGGTCGAAGGTCGGCAGCGCGTACAGATACGTCGGATTGCTGCGGATGATCGGGTAGATCCCCTCCATCACCTGCGGGGTGCGCCCGGTGAACCACGCGGACATCAGCTGGTGGCTGTGCAGAGTATCGGCCAGTTGCGGCACCAGGTGTTGGGTCCACGGGCCGCCCGCCACAATCACCCGGTCGAAGTACTCGGTGCGCGTCTCCGCGTCCGAGGCCCCCGCGGACTCACGTACCCGCGAGACGACCCGTACCCTGTCGCCCAGGTCCTCGACCTCCACCACCTCTGTGTTCGTCCGCAGCTCGCAGCCGGCGCGCACCGCCAGCCCCGCCGCGGCCTTGACCGTCAGTTCGGGGCGGATCACCCCACCGAACCGGTCGAAGACGATCGCGTCCTCGGCGTCGAAGGCGTGCGAGGGGAACCGCAACCTGGCCTCGTGCACATCCAGGATCTCGGCATCGGGATTGTCCTGTGCCGCTGCCAAGGCCCTGCGGGTCTCCTCGGCCTCGGCCGGGCCGGCGACCAGGGCGCCGTCGAGTTCCCGCAGTAGCCAGCCCGACTCCGTCTCCAGGTTCGTCCACAGTTCGCCGGCGCGCTGCACGATCGGAGCATAGTGCGCGTCCTCGAGTTCGATATTGCGGAACAGCCGGTTCCCGCCGCCGGCCGCCCCACGGGGATGGCCCGGCGCGTACTGTTCGAAGGCCGTCACCCGGCGGCCCGCGCGGGCCAACTGCCATGCGGCCTGCGCGCCCATGGTGCCGGTTCCGATGACCGCAAAGCGGTTCGTGCTCATTGTCTTCACTGCTTTCCTATTAGGGGACGGTGCGTTTCAGCTGGGGCGAGGACACCCTCGGGGACCGTGCCCACTCCTCCGGACCCACTCCCGCATGGCTCACGGCGCCGAGGTCTCGACGACATTGCGCAGCGGCTCGCCTGCCGTGTACCTGGCCAGGTTGTCCAGGAAGAGTTCGGCGAATCCGCGGTGCCGGTCGCGCGTATCCCCCGACATATGTGGGCTGATGACGACATTGGGCTGTGCGAACAGCGGGTGGGCGGCCGGCAGCGGTTCCGGCGCGGTCACGTCGAGCACCGCCGCGGATCCCGGCCGCTGCGCCATCGCCTCGGCCAGGGCGATATTGTCCACGGTGTCGCCGCGGCCCACATTGATGAAGACCACGCGCTCGGCCAGGCCCTCCAACAATTCGGCGCCGATGATGCCACTGGTCGTGGGACTCGATGGGAGGACGGCGACGATCACCGAGTAGTCGGCGATGTCCACGGCCCGCCCCAGCTGCGCGAAGGTGAGGACCCGGTCGAAGGGGCCGGCCGCAACCTCGGCCATCGGAGGAATCGTGCGGCGCACCCCGTCGACTCGCGGCACTCCGATGCCCCGCAGATGCCGGGCGACCGCGGAGCCGATCGAGCCCGCGCCCAGCACCAGCGCCCGCAGTTCGGCATTGCCCAAGAGCTGGCGGTAGTGCGCGCAGTGCGCCCGCGAGTCCAGGGTCGAGGTCAGCAATCCCTTGGACCACAGCAGGGTCCCGCCCACCACGAATTCCGCGATGGCATCGTCGAGCACTCCACGGGCATTCGTCAGGGTCACGCCGGATTCCCTGAATGCCGGGGTGAGCAGCCGGTCGTAGCCCACCATGCTCAGCTGCACCCATTTCAACCCCGGCGCCAGGCGCAGCAGCTCGTCGATGTCCGTCCAGTAGGAGGCCCGGACGTAGACGGCCTCGGTGTCGGGGTGGATATCGGCCAGTTGAGAAGGTGTCAGGACCTGCAGCCCCAGTTCCGCGGTGGCCCGATCCAGGTATTGCGCCCCGGCTCCGTCCTCGCGGTCGATCACACAGGTGCGGACCCTGCGAGCGGTATCGGCATCGTTGGCTATCACATGAGCAACTCTACGTGATACCCGTCACCTGTAGTCCACCCCTATAGGCTGTCCCCATGGCACAGCTCGTGACACTCCAACAGCTCAAATACTTCGTCGAGGTCGCCACGCACGGGTCGATCACCGCCGCAGCCGAGGTCCTCTACATTTCCCAGCCCAGTCTGTCGGCTGCGATGAAGGAGCTGGAGGCGCGCCTGGCCAAAGAGCTGTTCGTCCGGTCGACCCGCGGCATCACGCTGACCGCCGACGGGGTCGAGTTCCTGGGCTATGCGCGGCAGGTGACCGAACAGGCCGAGCTCTTAGAACAACGCTACGGCACCCCCACCCCTTCGAAACGCCAACTGGCGATATCGGCCCAGCACTTCGCGTTCGTGGTCAATGCCTTCGTCACAATGGTCCAAGAGGCAGACAGCCACGAGTACCAGTTCACCCTGCGCGAGACCCGCACCCACGACCTCATCGAGGACGTCCGCACCATGCGCAGCGAGCTGGGGATCCTGTACCGCAACGACTTCAACCGTCGCGTGATCGACCGGCTGCTGCGCGACGCGGGACTGTCCTTCCATCCGCTCTTCATCGCCAAACCGCATGTCTTCGTGGGCAGTGGCAACCCCCTGGCACGCCGCCGATCGGTAACCCTGGACGACCTGACGCCGTACCCGCGCCTGTCCTTCGACCAGGGCGAACAGAATTCCTTCCACCTGGCCGAGGAGATCCTCTCGACCGTCAGCGTCCCCAAGTCGATTCACGTGAGCGACAGGGCCACGATCTTCAATCTGATGATCGGCCTGGGCGGCTACACGATTTCCACCGGCATCGTCAGCGCGGACCTCAACGGCCCCGATATCGTGGCGGTTCCACTGCGTGTCAAGGAACGGATCGAGGTCGGCTGGATCGCCCACTCCGCACTCCAGCTGACCCAGCAGGCCGCCCACTACATCGACCTGCTGCGAACCACCGTGGCCGAGTACGACGTAGAGGTCCTGGAATAACGGACCCGGAGCGGAGGCGTGGCTATTGCGAGCCATAGAAAGTACCTATAGTTACACATAATGACAGCCCCTTACCCTTGAGCAAATGTTCTGCGCCACCATGGAGCCATGACTGAACGCTTCCAGATCGTCGGCAGCCTGCTGCGACCGCAGGACCTGCTGGACTACAAGACCCAGATCGAACACCGCGATGACATCGCCTACCCCTTCTACGATGACCTCCCCGGATACCGGGAAGTCGAGGTGGCAGACACCCACGATGTCGTGGCCAAGGAGATCGAACACGGCATCGACGTCCTGACCGATGGCGAATACACGAAGTCCATGTGGCACCTGGACTTCGTGTGGGGCCTGTCCGGCGCCCAGCGATTCATCGCCCCACAGGGCTACCTGTTCCGCGACCTCGACGGGGTGAACACCTACGAGACCCGCCGCGACATCGGCATCCGTATCACCGCACCCCTATCGGGCAAGAACCACCACTTCATCGACTGCTGGAAGCGCGTCGTCGCCCAGGCCGAGGGTGTGGACAGCGTGCAGGCGGTCAAGCAGTGCATCCCCTCGCCGGCCCACATCTACGGAGAACTGTCCGGCCTGATGTCCGGCCAGCCCCACGCCGGCAAAGCCGAGGGCGTCTACGCCACCCTTGAAGAGCTGCGTGAGGGCCTGCTGGGCGCCTACAAGGAATTCGCCGCGGAATACGCCGCGGCCGGCGGCACGATCCTGCAGTGCGACGACTGTCTGTGGGAGCTCTTCGCCGATGACAACGACCACTCGCCGTTCAGCGGCAACGGCCCCCACGCCGGCGCCGCCCGCGAGGTCGCCGAGACCTTCGTGTCGATCAACAACGAGTTCATCGACTACGCGCACTCCCTGGGCCTGACGGTGTGGACCCACAACTGCCGCGGCAACTACGAGTCGCGCAATATGAGCGGCGGTTCCTACGCCGCGATCGCCGAGCTGTTCCTCGGCGGCCAGCGCTACGATCGCTTCTTCCTCGAATGGGATGATGAGCGCGCGGGTTCCGTCGACGCGCTCCACGCCTTCGACGGCCGTCCCGGGGTCGAGGTCGTGCTGGGCGTGCTGTCCTCGAAGACCACGGACTTGGACGACGAGGCCAGGGCCCAGCGCCTGCTGGCCGCGGCCTCGGAGATCCTACCCAAGGAGAACCTGTACCTGTCCCACCAGTGCGGCTTCGCCTCCTGCGACGGTGGCAATGCCCTGGCCGCCGACCAGCAGTGGGCCAAGATCGACCAGGGCCGCAGGATCGCGGCCGACTTCTGGGGCTGAGCAGAGTACGGGACTGAGCCGGACTGCATACGGGCGGACCCGCCCAGGGCACCCGTGCCCGAGGCCGCACTCACCGAGCGCAATGCCGCCCGGTGAGTGCGGCCTCAGCGGTTCGCCCGTCAGTCGGAAAGCCGCTGCACGATCGCCTCACCCAGCGAAGCGGTCGTGCCATTGCCGCCCAGGTCGGGCGTCCGCGCGTCCGAGCCCGAGGCCAGCACGGCCTCGATCGCGGCCACAATGGCATCCCCCGCATCGTTGTGGCCCAGATGCTCCAGCATCATCGCACCCGACCAGATCTGCCCGATCGGATTGGCCAGACCCCGGCCGGCGATGTCCGGGGCCGAACCGTGCACCGGCTCGAACAGGCTGGGGAACACCCCCTCCGGATTGATGTTCGCACTGGGCGCGATGCCGATCGTCCCCGTGCAGGCCGGGCCCAGGTCCGACAGGATATCGCCGAACAGATTACTGGCCACGACCACATCGAACCAGTCCGGATGCAAGACGAAGTTCGCGGTCAGAATGTCGATGTGGAACTGATCGGTCGAGATCTCCGGGTACTGCGTCGCCATTTCCGCGAAACGCGAATCCCAGTAGGGCATGGTGATCGAAATGCCATTGGACTTCGTGGCACTGGTGACCTTATGGCGCTTCCTTGTCTGCGCCAGTTCGAAGGCGAAGCGCTGGACCCGGTCGACGCCCGTGCGCGTCATCACCGTTTCCTGAATGACGGTTTCCCGGTCAGTGCCCTCGAACAGGATGCCGCCGGCGTTGGAGTATTCACCCTCGGTGTTCTCCCGCACCACGTAGAAGTCCACATCGCCGGGCTCCCGACCGGCCAACGGTGATTTCACCCCGGGCATCAGCTTGCAGGGCCGCAGGTTGATGTACTGGTCGAATTTCTTCCGGAACTGGATGAGGCTGCCCCACAGCGACACGTGGTCGGGCACGATATCGGGCCAGCCGACGGCACCGAAGTAGATCGCGTCGAAGCCGCGCAGCTGTGCTTCCCAGTCCTCGGGCAGCATCACGCCGTGCTCCTGATAGTAGGCGGCGGACGCGAAATCGAATTCGGTGAACTCCAGATCGATCCCGAACCGCCGTGCGGCCGAATCGAGCACGCGCAGCCCCTGTGGCATCACCTCCGGGCCGATTCCATCGCCGGCGATCACGGCGATCCGGTGCGGTCCGGACTGGTGGGACTGGTCGGATGGGTTCGGCACAGAGGCATTCTGTTGCGAGTCGGGCATGGGGCTCCTTCATCATCGAAAACGGAATCCACTCCAATCTACCCGCCACCCGGATGCCACGACCGGGGATCTGGTTTTCCACAGATTCGGCTACGGGTCTTCCCTTGGACGGGCGCTTCTGGTTTGATGAGATCACCGCACCATTACTCACGATCCTTCACGACTCCTCACGACAGGGCATCACTCATGAGCACATGGCGACAAACGATAGGCAGACGACACCGAGGTCCCCGCCCGTCGGCCCCGCCAGACGGCTTTCCGCACGGCCGGGCGGGCACCGGCCGTGCAGGCCCCGGCCGCATCGCCGCCCTTGTGCTGGCCGTCGGAGTCGTGCTGAGTGGCTGCGGTGCCGGCGAGCCCCAGCGTCCACCGGCGCCCGTCACCGCGTCCCCCGAAGCAGCGGTCGCGGACCCCACGCCCGCCATCCCCGAATACACGACGAAGCTGAAACTCACCGCCAAGGAAAAACAGGCCGCCGATGGGGCGGTCTTGACGGTCGATCGGTATTTCAAGGCCTTGACCAAGATCTATCAAGATCCGAGCTCCGATCCCGAACCGCTTAAATCACTCAGCGGAGACACGATCCATACCCTCACCTTAAAAACTATTAGCGACATGAATATCAAAGGCTATAAGATGCAGGGAACCCTTCGTCCAGATTCCCTGCATATTGATTCAGTAGAAATCTCAAACAAACCCGGAAACACGGTTAGAATTTCAACTTGTATGCCTTATTCTGATGTTAGACAGGTGAATCATAAGACGGGCGAAACTTCACCGTCAGTAGCTGATGAAATGGTTAAAATAGCCATAATAGGAAATTCTGGTAATTTTCGATTGGATTCCCTCGAGCCGTTGGGGAGACCATGCGACGGACAATAGTTGCATTAGCGGTAATTATACTGATGCAGTTCTCAGAACTTATATTAACCGGCCCAGTAAGTGCAAAGACAGTGAAGTCGTGCCAGGCAACTGCTACCGGAACAATCTGCGAAATAGTCATCACAACCCCAGGCAAACCTGGCGGAGGGGGTTCCAACCCAGGACACCGCGACCAACCCGCCGGCCACAACCCCGGGTCCGGCAATGGCTCGGGCGGGGGCTCCGGCCGTGAGAACGGCTCCGGCAACGGCTCGGGAAGCAGCCCGTGTGTTGTCGTCCCCAACGAAACGGCCTGCCTCGTCATCGATCCTCGCCCCGGCGGCGGAGGCGGCGGAGGGGGCCGTGCTCCTGCGGTTCCCGCAGCCCCCGTGATCACCGTCCCCGATATCATCGAGACCGAATTCCAGGAGATCGACATCCCCGGACAGAAGATCAATATGTGGCCCAACGGCTGGGCCGTCGCCCACCGCAAAACCGCATTCTGGGCCACGGGCGGAACCAGAATCGCCGACATCACCCTGCTGGGCCAGCCCGTGAGAATCCGCGCAACGCCCGTCCAGTACCGATGGGATTTCGGCGATGGGGCGAAGGAGACCCGCCGAACCCCGGGGACGAAACCCCGGTCACTGGACAGAGCGAAGTTCAGCCACGAATACCGGTCGGTGCAAAAGGTTCGTGTGAGCCTCACGACGATCTACCAGGGCGAGTACTCGGTCTCCGGCGGCCCGATGGCGCCCATCTCCGGAGATGTCGGCGTCACAACTCACACCGATCCGATCCAGGTCTACCGCTTCCACAAATACCTGGTCTCGGGACCCTGCGCTGACGACCCGGGTGCCCCCGACTGCAAACCGTCCAAGAAGTAGCGCCGGCCGAGCCTTCTCACATCCCGCTCGCATCGAAGTGCCGACGCAGTTCGGCCATGAACACCGTCCCCGAACGATTGACCCCATCGGGGTTCCAAGTCGCATAGATCGGGATCGTGGGCAGCTCCGGTTCCAGCTGCACCCAGCTCACATTCGGCACATTGACCGCGCTCATCAGAGACTCCGGTACCAGTGCCACACCCAAACCGGCCTTCGCATAGCCCACCTGATCCATATACGAGGCCACGACCTCGGTCAGGACGGGCGAGCGCCCGTGCTCGGTGAAGTACCCGAGCATCGCATCGTAGTTGGCACGCGCGGATTTCCGGGAGAACGAGATGATCGGCAAGCCGTCGAGCGCAGCCAGCGGAACCCGTGCCGCCGCCTCGTCTGTGCCCTCACCGGGGATCAGGTGCGGATAGGTCTCCGGGTTGAAGGCGACGACCAGGCGGTCCTCGTAGAGCAGTACGTCCTGACAGCCGTCAACACTGCCGAAGGTGTTGGAGAACGTGATGTCCAGTGCCCCGCTCTCCAGCTGCGCCTGGATCTGCGGGGTGTTGTCGTTGAACAGCTCGATCCGCAGGCCGGGGTTGTCCCGCCGGATCAACCGCAGTCCGTCGATGACGCGACTGAACAGCAGAGCCGGAGTCACCCCCACTCGCACGATCCCACTGGCGCTGCCCTCCCGGTCGCGCGCCAGTCCGCGGATCGACTGGGCCTGCCGCACGATCGAGGTGGCCAGGGCGAATACGTCCCGGCCGGCATCGGTGAGTTCGAAGGGACGCGTGGCCCGGTCGATCAGCCGCACGCCCAGGTCGGCCTCGAGCCTGCGGATCTGCTGACTGACGGCAGACTGCGTTAAGAACAAGCGCCGCGCGGCCTTCTCAAAACTCTGTTCCTCGGCCAGCACGACAAAGTACTCGAGGTTCCTCAACTCCATGGATCGTTCCTATCACAGGCGATACCCGCCAGCGCCTCCCATAAGTTCATCGGCTAGCCTAACC
Source organism: Brevibacterium moorei (assembly GCF_024580735.1). Lineage (GTDB taxonomy): Bacteria > Actinomycetota > Actinomycetes > Actinomycetales > Brevibacteriaceae > Brevibacterium > Brevibacterium moorei. Next base: position 24,071 of record NZ_JANIJX010000025.1, read on the forward strand.
TTCTGTACCGCTTCTGCGTGGAATCCGAGTATTCACGGCAGATACCCCGCATAACAGAAAGCCTCCTATGAGACCTCGACATCCCCGGATGCTGGCTGCCGCAGCGGCCGCCGGCGCCACTGTCCTGACCGCCGGCGCTGTAGTGCTGCTGCCCGGCCTCGGCCCGGACGCCGCCACACCTCCCGCCCAAGCCGCCACGGTGCAGGCCAACGAGACCTTCCAGGGCGCGGGGACCTCGGCCGCAGGCGGAGCCGTCAGCCAGCAGTCCTGCGACTTCACCGGGGATGGCAAGCCCGATATCGTCACCTCGGCCTGGATGTGGAAACGCGATGGCTTCGGTTCCCCCGGTGCCACCTATGTGATCCCGAACGGCACATCATCGGCCGAACTCGACGATGAGTCATCCGGCATCATCCGCATCGAGGGCCCGCAGACCACCGCTTCGACCTCGACCGGCGCATTCAGCGGATTCAGCCTCAGCTGCGCCGGAGACGTCAACGGCGATGACATCGACGACGTCATCATCGGCGACTACATGGACCGCCGCGCCTATGTGGTCTTCGGCATGAAGGACCCCCACAATATCTCGCTGGAGTACCTGGGCGATGACGGCTTCGTGATCCAGGGGCCGCAGAACGGCACCTCGGGCAGGTTCGGCAATCAGGTTGCCGGCATCGGCGACATCGACGGCGACGGAAAGGACGACCTGTCCGTCGTCGATTCGACCGCGAACAGCCGCGGCGGCGCAGCTTACCTGGTCAAGGGCCGCGACGACATCGCGACGGTCGACCTGACCGAGGCCACCGGCAGTGGCGGGACAGGATCGGCCGACCTGATCGGCACGCTCAACGGTGTGCCGGACCGGGCAGTGGCCTATGTGGCTCCCGCCGGCGATGTCAACGGCGATGGGAGGGCCGACCTGGCCGTGGGCGGCTACGTCGCCAAGCCCAAGGCCGTCACTTCGGACGAGGATGATAAGACCACTGCCCACGGCATGGTCTGGGCCGTGACGGATCCCAGCGGCGATATCTCCCTGGACGAGGGCTTCTCCGGCTTCACCGTCAACGGCCCGGCTCGTGGCAAGGACCGCTTGGGCATGTCGGTCGCCGCGGCCGGCGACATCGACGGCGATGGCTTCGACGACCTGGTGGTCGGCGCCGACGGCGTGGTCTCCGGCACCGGCGGCACCGTGGTGGTGCGCGGTTCGGCTACGACGGCCGACGTCGACACCGATCCCGAGGCCACAGCTGGCAAGCCGACCGTGTACAGCCGGGCAGATGCCAAGGCCCCCGCCGAGGACCGCGGCTGGTGGATCGACGCAGACGAATCCGGCTTCGCCGTCTCCGCGCTGAAACCAGCGGCCAAGGGCGCCTCCGGCACCCTGGTGACCGGTGCGTTCGGCGCCTCGAAGGCCTGGGCGATCGACACCCGCGCTCTGACCAGCCCCCGGGTGTCGGTCGACGACATCGACCCCGCCCTGGTCACCGAGGTCGGCGCCGATGACAGCGACCGTCTGGGCCGCGGAATCGGCGTCATCGAGTCCTACGGCGACAAGGGTGCGCAGATGATCGTCGGTGCCGACAACGTCGCCAAGCGCGGCTATGTCATCACGGCCGATGTTCCCAAGCAGGGCGAGGCACCGGAACCCAGCGAGTCCGCTGAACCGAGCGAATCGGGCCGGCCCAGCGAAAGCTCCGAACCCTCGGAGAGCGCGGAACCGAGCGAAAGCTCCGAACCGAGTGAAAGCTCCGAACCGAGTGAAAGCGCTTCGAGCGAGCCGAGCGAACCGGGTGGACCCAGCTCTTCGGCGACTCCCTCTGATGACGCCACAACGGAGCCGGGCGACGAGGATTCCGCCGCCGAGGACGCCGATTCCGACGCGGATTCCGATGACGGCTCGGAGGGCTCGGAAAATGACTCGAGCTCCGACGATGCCAGCTCCGGCTCCGACGGCTCGGATGATTCCGACGATTCCGGCGACGGCTCGGAACTGCCCGTCACCGGCGCCCAGATCACCGCCGCCGTGGCACTGGGTGCCGCACTCATCGCAGCAGGCATCGTCTTCACCATCGTGGCCCGCAGGAGGCAGAAGTGAAAAAGCAGCTCAACGCGCATCTGATCGCCGCAGGCCTGACCGCGGCCGCCCTGGCCCTGGTCCCCGGCGTGGTCGTGGCAGCCGAGGGCACCGAATCGGCGCCGGCCCCGGCCGAATCCACGGAGCCCAGGGAAACCGCGACGGCCACGGAGACCTCGCCGGCCTACGGGACGTGTTCGGCCGAGGCACATGAGAAGTACCAGGTCACCGGTGCCGATGGCGAAAAGTACGACGGCTGGCACCCGACCACGGTCACCGACCCGCAGACGGGGAAGAAGTGCACCTTCGGCCACGACCACGGGGACGATCCGAAGACCTCGGCGATCTACGACTGGACCATGAAGAAACTCGGCGGCGAGACCGACGGGATCCCCATGGCCTATGCCGGGATGCAGTCGATGAAGGACGGCGCGAACGTCGTGCCGCATCGCCACGAGGACCACTACGGCTACACCTTCTATGTCGCCAACGACGTGGCGCAGGTGCGTTCGGACCGCAAGGGATATGCGAAGTCCGGGGATTCGAAGACCAGCTGCGACTATCTGATCGGTCTGCACCAGGGCAGCCACTCGAACGATGCGCTGCACAATAACGCCCACGAGATCCTGTACGCGGCCAAGTGCAATGACGGTGTCGAGATGGTCGTCGATTCGCTCTCGCTGTTCGGCCAGCCCAATGAGTACGAGGAATCCTGCACGGGCAGGACCGTGAAGACCTCGGGCTCGGAACTGCCGGAATCCGCGCACGGCAAACGGTCCATCCCGACCGTCGCCTGCGCGAAGAAGACCCAGCAGGTCTACGATGCCGATGCCAGGCAGGCCAAGACCTCGGACTCCTGGGGCCTGTACGAACGGTGGGAGGCCGACCAGACCTACACCATGCCCAATGGCAACACCGTGAGCATCGATCCGTGGTTCGGAGTGCGCAATCCCTCGCGGATCGCCGATGGGAATGAAAAGGTCGCCACCGCCTCGCTGTTCGGCGCCGATACCGTGGGCTGGCCCTGGTCGACCATGACGAAGCCGCTGGAGCAGACCGATGCGGCATCGCCCTTCAATGGGGCCCGGCGGGATCTGTACCTGCAGAACTCGCGGCTGGACAATCGGGGCGGGCAGACCGTCTGGTATACCGACGCCTATGGCAAGAACCCCTCATCCAAGCCGTTCAAGGGTTCGGTCAAGCAGTATGCCTCGGCCACCTCGAATGCAGACGGACCCGAATTGGAACGCCGCGTCTTCGGATTCTCGACGAACTACGGTCCGGCCGGGTCGGGGGTGAGCGCCCCGAACTAGGGCCCCGCAGCCCTGCACGAGCCGGGGCCTGCACGAGCCGGGACCCGCGCACCCGGCTCGTGCAGAATCCCTTAAACCCTCAACACCTTCCGCTCCTTCTGGACCGCGGGATCGGGCACCGGCGAGGACGCGATGAGCCGGGCCGCGTACTCCGTGCTCGGCGCGGAAACGATGGCCGTGGTCGGCCCGGACTCCTGGATGGCGCCGCGCTGCAGAACGATGACGTCCTGCGCGACCTGTTCGACCACCGCCAGGTCGTGGCTGATGAACAGACAGGCGAAGCCGTAGTCGTGCTGCAGCTCCTGGAACAGCTCGAGCACCGCGGCCTGGACGGAGACGTCCAGAGCCGAGGTCGGCTCATCGGCCACCAGCAGGTCCGGATCGTTGGTCAGCCCTCGGGCGATCCCCACGCGCTGCCGCTGCCCACCGGAGAGTTCGTGCGGATAGCGGCCCGCCCAGCTGGCCGGCAGGTGCACCCGTTCGAGTAGCACACCCGCCCGGCGCAGGGCCTCGGCGCGCCCGATGGTCTTCGTCCAGATCAGCGGTGCCGCGATCGACTCCCCGATCGAGCGCCGGGGGTCCAGCGAGGACGCGGGATCCTGGAACACCATCGACCGGGTGAAGGCCGAGGTCCCCGACCCGGCCCGTGCACCGCCGGACGCGCTTCCGGCTGAGGCCCTGGCCCGTTTCGGCTGCCCCATTGTGATCGTGCCGGCGCCAGGGGTGAGCAGACCAACCGCCAATTTCCCGATCGTCGACTTGCCCGAACCGGATTCGCCCACCAGGCCCACGGTGCGCCCGGGCGCCACGGTGAACGAGATCTGGTCCAGGGCCTTCGCACCGGCCCGTTTGAGCGCCCGGCTGTAGTAGTAGTCGACCCCGGAGAGGGTCAGGGCAGCGGCCGGCGAGGCCGCAGCGGCCTCGGCCACAGTATCGGCAGCGGCATTCCCCACAGCCCCCACGGTCATCCGCGGCACCGCGGCGAACAGATCGCGCGTGTATGCGTCCTGCGGACGGTTGAACACATCGTCCACACTGCCCGATTCGACGATCCGACCACCCTGCATGACGTACATCCTGTCCGCGGAATTCGCCACCACGCCCATATCGTGCGTGATCAGCAGGACGCTCATCTGCAGTTCGTCCTTCAGCCCGTCGAGCAGGTCGAGGATATCGGCCTGCACGGTGACGTCGAGCGCTGTGGTCGGTTCGTCCGCGATGAGCAGCTTGGGGGTCGCGGCGATCGCCATCGCGATCATCACGCGCTGTCTCTGCCCACCGGAGAGCTGGTGCGGATACTTCTTCAGCGTGCCGGCCGGATCCGGCATGTTCACCATCTCCAGCAGTTCCAGGGCCCGCGAGCGCTGGTTCGCAGTACCGGCCACCCTGTGCTTCATCGACATGTGCATGAGCGTGCCGATCGTGTACACGGGGTTCAACGAGGTCAGTGGATCCTGGAAGATCACGCCGATCTCGCGGCGCAACAGGTTGCGCCTGGCCGCCTCGGGCAGGATCCCCAGGTCCTGCCCGTCGAAGAGGATGGAACCGGTCGACCAGCTGTTCCGCGGGTTGAGCCCGGCGACCTCCATCGCCGTGACCGACTTGCCCGAACCGGATTCGCCCACCAGGGCGACGATCTCACTGGGCGCGATCGTAAACGAGACATCACTGGTGATGGGGGTGTCGGTCTTGCCGAAGCCCACACTCAGGTCCTTCGTCTGCAGCAGCATCGCTTACCTCCTGGGATCCAGCACATCGCGCAGGAAATCGCCCACCAACCCGAAACTGAGGATGATGAGGCTGACCGCGACGGCGGGGATGATCAATTGGACGGGGTAGTCGGTCATGAAGCGCTGGGCGCCCGCGACCATGGAGCCCAGCGACGGCTCCGGCGCCTGGACGCCCAGGCCCAGGAAGCTCAGGCCGGATTCCAGCAGGATGGCAGCCGCCATCACGGTGGTGAACTGGACGATGATCGGCGTCAGGCAGTTGGGCAGGACGACGGTGAAAATGCGCTTCCAGGTACCCGCACCGAATACCTGCGCCGCTGCCACGAACTCCAACCCGGCCACGCTCATCACCTGGCCGTGGACCACACGGGCAAACGACGGGATGAACAGAATCCCCATGACCAGCACCAGGGTGGCCTTGTTCGTTCCGTAAAGAGTGGTGGCCATGAGCGCGATGATGATCGGCGGGAACGCCAGGATCACGTCGACCACGCGCATCAGGAGCAGATCGCCCAGTCTCTGATACCAGCCGGCCAACAGGCCCAGTACTGTGCCCAGCACCAGCGCGATGAGGGTGGCCGAAACGGTGATGAGCAGTTCGACGCGCACGCCCTGGAGCAGCCGGGCCCAGGTGTCGCGGCCCAGTTCGTCCGTGCCCAGGAAGTGCCCGTTGCCCGGGGCCGCGAAGCGGTTGACCACGTCCTGTTTGAGCGGGTCGATCCCCGGCACCAGCACGGAGCCCACGGAGACCACGATGACCAGGAGCAGGAAGACCGCTGCGACGGTGCGCGCAGGCGTCAGCGAGCGGAAGATCTTGGCCCGTTTGGAGTTGTCGGTGACACGGCCGGCCAAGGTGGCCACGGCCTCGGCGCCGGAAGCACCGCCGGTCGTAGGAGTGTTATCCGTGGTCATAGCGCGGCCCTCCGGATCCTGGGGTCGAGGAGCCCGTAGACGATTTCGACGACGAGGCTCAGGATGATGAAGCAGATGCACAACACGACGACGATCGACTGGACGACCGGGTAATCGCGTGCGGTAACCGAGTCGATAAGCAGGGAACCCACACCCGGGAGGTTGAAGATGCGTTCGACCAGGACCGTCGAACCGATCAGCGATCCCGCCTCCAGGCCGACGATCGCCGCGACCGAGGTCAGCGAATTGCGCAGCACGTGCTTGTTGAATACGCCGGCGCGGGTCTGGCCCCAGGACCGGGCGGTGCGCACCCAGTCCTGTTCCAGGTTCTCCATCACCTGCGAGCGCGTCATCCGCCCGACCACCGCCGCGATCGGCAGGGACAGGGCCACGACCGGCAGGATCAGCCGGGCGAAGTGTGTGCCGGGGTTCGAGGCGATGGAGGTGAAGCCGCCCGAGGGCAGCAGGTGCCAGGTCAGGGCGAACAGCAGCACGAACAGCGCGCCGACGACGTAGACCGGCACGCTGGTGAGCACCGACAGGAAGCCGGAGACGATTGTGTCGATGGCGCCCTTGGAGCGTGCGGCCCAGGCGCCCAGTGCCACGCCGACGATCGTGCCCAGGATGAGTGCGAAGATCGCGATCTCCAGGGTGACCTGCAGGCGCGGGCCGATCAGATCGACCACCGGTTGGGCGTAGACATAGGATTCGCCGAAGTTCCCGGTGAACACGGAGCCCAGGAAGGCGAAGTACTGGACCCATACGGGGCGGTCCAGGCCCAGGGATTCGCGCACGGCGGCCAGGGCCTCGGGACTGATCTCGGTATTGCCCCCGCCCAGGATCTGCACCGCGGGATCGCCGGGGACCGCCTGGAGCATGAGGAAGATGAGTGTCATCGTCACCCACACCAGCACGATGCCGGTGACGATGCGTATGCCGATGTACCTGATCATCACTGTCCTCCCTTGATATAGGCCAGCGAGTAGCCGGAGTAGAACGACAGGAAGCCCGGCAGGGTTTTAAATCCCTTGACCTCATTGGTGTAGGCGTGGGCCTGCCCGCGGGTGTTGACCATGACCAGGGGGACGTCGGTGATCATGATCTGGCGGATCTTCTGATAGATCTGGTTCTTCTGCTCGTCAGTCTTCGCCGCCGAGCCCTGTTTGACCAGACTGACCAGTTCGGGGTTGCTGTAGTGGGCCGAACGCACATTGGACAGGCCGCCGTCGAAGAAGGTGCCCATATAGCTCGGGTCGGTCACCACGCCCACATTGCCGTTGATGAACAGGTCGTAGTCGCCCTTGTTCGACATTTCGGTACGCGTCGCCCAGTCCGGGGAGATCAGTTTGATCTTCAGGCCCACGGCTTCCAGATCGGCCTGGATGGACAGGGCCACATCGCGGTGGAAGACGTACTGCGAGTTCGTCAGGAAACGGATCTCCTTGGAGGTGTCGAATCCGGACTCCTTGATCAGCTGCTTGGCCTTGGCCGGGTCATAGGAGTACAACGTGTCCCAGTTCGGATCGTAGGCGGGATCGGCCTTGTCCATCGGCACCCCGTACTGGGATTCGCCGTGTCCGAAGAACGCCGCGGACACGGAGTTGTCGCGGTTGATCGCATAGGCCACGGCCTGGCGCATCTTGGGATCGTCGAAGATTCCGGTCTTGACGTTGAACAACGTGTACATGAACGGCCCGTTCTGCGAATCGAGCGTCATGTTCTTGTCGTTCTCCAGCCGGGAGAAGTCCTCCCAGGGCACGTAGTCGATGAAGTCGACGTCGCCGGATAACAGGGCCGAGGTCCGGGCGTTGCCGTCGGGGTAGAACTTCAGATTGATCTTCTCGAGATCGACGTTATCGGCGTCGTAGTAGTCCTCGTTCTTGACCAGCTGCAGACTCTGCCCGGGGCTGTAGGTGTCGACTTTGAAGGGACCGGCACCGTCCCAGCCGTCCTTCTTGTCCTCGATCGAGTCCTTCGAGTAGATCGCGGCTGCCGGGATCGCCAGGTACTGGACGAAGGCGTTGTTCGGCGAGTCCAGCACCAGTTTCATCTGAGTATCGGACTCGACCTCCATGGATTTGAGGCCCTTGAGCCCGTCGAACACATAGCCGGGGGATTTCGGGTCCGACATGTACTCGAAGTTCCGTTTGACGTCCGCAGTGGTCAGCGGGTCACCGTTCGCGAACGTCAGGCCGGACCGCAGTTCAACCGTCCACGTCTTGTTGTCCTTGCTGGTGACGGATTCGGCCAGGCCGGGGACCAACGTACCGTCCGGGTCATAGGCCATCAGCCCGCGTTGGACCAGGGCGTCGATCGTATAGCCGACGACCGAGGAGTCCACCGCGGGCGGGTTGGATTTCGGTTCGGCGGACAGGCCGATGTCGAGCACGCCCTGGTCCAGGCCGCCCTCGGCTTCACTGCCCGCGGGCCCGCAGGCCGTGGCGCTGACCGCGGTCAGCAGCCCGACCACACTCAACGCCACGGCTCGCAGGCCCGTTCGCATCTTCCTAGTCACGCGTCCCTCCCGTTTTCTCGTTGCCTCCGCCGTCACTTCCCGGCGTGGCCGTCGCTGTGGCTCCCGCCGCCGAGGTCCCGGCGGGCACATATCCGTAGGCGGCCTCGGCTGTGGCCGGGCTGATCCTGCCCTCCCGCAGGTCGCGTTCGACCAGTTCGACCGGCCGCTTGGCAGGCGTCCCGAAGCCACCGCCGCCGGCCGTTTCGATCCCGATCGTCTCGCCCGTGTTCATCACGAACTCGGTCTGGTCCAGGTACTCCTCGTCGCCCACCTCGACGTGCAGGCTGCGGCCGGGGCCGCCGCCCTCCAGGCCCCAGGGCTGGGTCCGCTGGCGGGAGATCGACACGTGGCACACGCAGTCGTCGTGGTTGACGGTGACGAGCCGGTGGATGCCCATGCCGCCGGGGTGCTCGCCCACGCCGGAGGAGTCGTCGACCAGTTCGTAGCGGTCCACGGTCAGCGGGTACTCGATCTCCAGGGATTCCACCGGTAGGTTCGAGGTGTTCGTGATGTGGGCTTGGACGCCGTTGAGCCCGGAGGCGCAGTGGCTGGCGCCGAGTCCCCCGCCGATCGTCTCGAGGTAGACGTAGTACTCACCGGTACGCGGGTCGATTCCGGAGAACTGGGTCGCCGGCACCGATCCGTAGGAGGCGGCGGTGACCAGGGTCGGATCGGCCTTGGACAGCGCGCCGTGGACCAGGTCGACCACGCGCTGGCACAGCTGGGTGCGCCCGTTGACGGCAGCGGGGGCCACGCAGCTGAGCACGGAACCGCGCGGGGCCGTGACGGAAATGGCCCGGTACAGGCCCGCGTTCGTCGGGATGTCGGAGCCGACCACGGTCTTGACCGCGTAGTACACGGTCGCCAGCAGGGCGGTGGGCACCAGGTTGATCGAGGCGCGGACCTGCGGCGGAGCGTCGAAGACGAACTCGAGTTCCTCGTCCTTGACGGTGAGTTCCAGCGAGATGTCCAGGATGTCCGGGATCTCCTCGCTGTCGAATTTGTCGGCGAAGGTATAGGTCCCGTTCTTGATCTCCCTGATCCCCGCGCGGACCTTGCGCTCGGTGTAGTCCATCAGCGCATCCCCTGCCGCGCGCATGGTCGCGGTCCCGTACTTCTCGAACAGGTCGACGGTGCGCGCCACGCCCAGCCGGTTCGAGGCCAGCTGGGCCCGGAAGTCCGCAATGCGTTCGGCCGGGACCTGCATATTGATCAGGATCAGGTGCATGACATCGTCGATGTACTCCCAGTCGCGCACTGCGCGCACCGCAGGGATCCGGATGCCCTCCTGGAAGATCGTCGCGTGCGTTCTGTCCGCATAGTCGGAGTGGTGGGCCAGGTTCGTCGCCCAGCCGACCAGTTCCTCTGCGAAGAAGATCGGGGTGACCAGCACGATGTCAGGGAGGTGGGTGCCGCCGCCGGTGTGGGGGTCGTTGCCCAGGAAGCCGTCGCCTGGCCGGATGTCGGACACCGGGTAGCGGTCCAGCACGGCCTTGACGATGCCCATGAGCGAACCCAGGTGCATCGGAATGTGTTCGGCCTGTGCCAGGGCATTGCCCTCGGCGTCGAACAGGGCGGTGGTGCAGTCGCGGCGCTCCTTGATGTTCGGGGAGTACGAGGCCTTGACCAGGGCCTCGCCCATCTCCTCGCTCACGGAGGCCAGGGCGGATCCGATCACCTCGACCCTGATCGGGTCGATGTCCGCCGGTTGCGCGGTCGAGTTCGTCGTCATTGTGTTCTTCCTTCGAAGTCTGTGGCTGTGCTGGTGTCTGGGGTGGCTGGGCGATCTGCGCCAGGACTGCCGTGGCCGCAGGCCGGGGCCTGCAGGTTCGGCCGGCCGGCTCAGTCGTCGGCGATGATGAGCATGTCCGAGGCGTCGATATGGGCGGTCTGCCCCGGCAGTACGAAGGAGGTCGTATCGTACTGCTCGATCACCACGGGCCCCGCGATCGACTCACCGGTCGGAATGCTGGTGCGTTCCAGGACCGGAACTTCGGCCCTGGCACCGTATTCGGAGATGTAGACCTGTCGGGTCACCGACGCACCCGCCGCCCGGGCGGCGGACCGCTGGCTGACCTCGATCGTGTCGACGGTGCCCACTGCCTGGATGCGGAAGTTGACGATCTCGATGATCGAATCGGCGTTGATGTAGCCGTAGAGCTCCCGGTGGCGGGCCTCGAAATCGGTCTGCAGATCCGCCAGCAGCCGCTCGGTGTCCTCCAGATGATCCACTCCGACCGTGATCTCGTAGTTCTGGCCCCGGTAGCGGACATCCGCGAAGTGCTTGAGGACCACACGCTCATCCGGCAGCGCCTCGGCCGACTGCCAGGCCGCGGCCTCGGCGGCCAGGGTTTCGAAGACCCGCAGGGTCTTTGCGCCGGCGTCCGCGTCCAGGGGCGTGCGCGCGGTGGCGATGAAATCGGACTTCAGGTCCGTCATCAACATGCCGATCGCGCTCATCGCGCCAGGGGACTGTGGTACCAGGGTCGTCGACATCCGCAGTTCGCGCGCCAGGCGGCCCGAGTGCAGGGGGCCGGCACCACCGAAGGCCACCAGCGCATAGTCGGAGGGGTCGTAGCCCTTCTGCACGGAAATCACGCGGATCGCCTTGGCCATGTTCGCGGTGACCACGGAGATGATGCCCTGCGCGGTCTCCTCGGTACTCAGTCCCAGCTGATCGCCCAGGGACTTCACCGCGGCGAAGGACAGGGATGCGTCGATCGGCATCGCCCCGGCCAGCAGCGCATCGTTGTTCAGGATTCCCAGCACCACGTTCGCATCCGTCACGGTGGGCCGCATATTGCCGTTGCCGTAGCAGGCAGGGCCCGGATAGGCGCCCGCGGATTCGGGGCCCACCTTGAGCAGTCCGCCGTCGTCGATCCAGGCGATCGACCCACCACCGGCGCCCACCGTGGAGATGTCGAGCATCGGCGCCTGGATCGGCCGGCCGTCCAGCTCCATTCCGTTCGACGAGGTGGGGGTGCCGTCGTTGACCAGTGCGATGTCCGAGGACGTCCCGCCCACGTCCAGCGTGATGACGTGTTCGAAACCGGAGTTGCGCGCGACCTCGGCTGCCCCCACCACACCCGTGGACGGGCCCGACAGCACTGTGCGCACCGGCATCTGCTCGGCGGTCTGGAAGGAGATGACACCGCCGTTGGACTGTGTGACCTTGGGCGCGCCGGACAGTCCGCGCTCACCCAGCCGGCGGCGCAGCGACCCCAGGTAGCCCTGCATGATCGGGCCGATGTAGGCGTTGACCGCGGTCGTCGAGAGGCGTTCGAACTCGCGGAACTGCGGCAGCACATCCGATGACAGGGTGATGAACTTCCCCAGCAGAGCGCGGGCCAGGATCTCACCGACGGCCTTTTCGTGCGCGCTGTTCTCGAAGCTGTAGAGGAAGCACACGGCGATGGCGTCCACCCCTTCCAGGGCCGCACGGTTGTCCTCGACCAGCTGGGTCACCGCGGCCTCGTCCAGCTCCTGCATCACGGTGCCGTCGTATTTCAGCCGCTCGCCGACTTCGAAGATGAGGTCGCGGCCGGTCAGCAGTTCCGGCTTCTGCGCGTAGAGGTCGTAGAGCTTGGGGCGGCGCTGGCGTCCCAGTTCCAGCAGATCGCGGAAGCCCTCGGTGACGAAGATGGCGATCTTCGCACCCTTGCCCTCCAGCAGGGTATTGGTCGCCACCGTCGTACCGTGGGCGAAGTATTCGACGGTTTCGCCCGCCGTGGCGTAGCGTTGCAGCGCGGATTCTGCGCCTGTGAGCACCGCGTTGCCGGGGTCGGACGGGGTGCTGGGGGTCTTGAGGACCTTGAGTTCACCGGATCCGGTGTCGAACAGGGCGACGTCGGTGAAGGTGCCGCCGGTGTCGATTCCAAGGCGCAGGGCCATATCTGTAACTTCCTCTCAGTGGTGTGACGTCCCCCTCCCTTCCCCCTCCCTTTGAGTTCCACTACGACATGAATTGACGGTTTTCGGCCGTTTCGGGCTGATTTTCGACAATTCAGGTTGTAGTGGAACTTTGAGAGGGGGGGGTGGGTGGGTGGTCAGTGGATGGTGATGGGTTGGGTGGGTCGGATGGTGATGTCTTCGAAGGTCGCTTGGGGCGGGGCTGCGGCGATGAGGGCTACCGCATCGGCCAGGGTCTCCACCGGGACCATCTGGTTAAACGGCACCTCGACGGCATCCGCCCGGTCCTGGACGCTGGGCATGGTGCGGACCATGTCGGTGTCCATATAGCCGGGGAAGATCGAGGTGACCCGCACCCCGGCGCCGCGCTCCTCGGCGCGCAGCGAGTTCGTGTACGCCTTGAGCGCGTGCTTGGACGCCGAGTACAGGCTGTTGCCGGGGCTGGAGAATTGGCCGGCACCCGAGTTGATCATCACAACGTCCCCACGTGCCGCCCGCAGTGCCGGGGTCAGTGCCGCGGTGAGTCCCGCGACCGCCACGACGTTGACGCCCAGCACGTGTTCCCAGTCCGCGCGGGTCAGTTCCGCCTGCGGTTTGCGCAGGCTGACCCCTGCCGAGTTGACCAACATGGCGCAGCCGGGCACGGCCGCGGCGACGGCGGCCTGATAGGCGGGCTCCGTGACGTCGCCGGCCAGGCAGGTGACGTGCGCCGGGGCCTCCCCCATTGCCGAGGCCGCACCGGGCCCAGTGCCCGCGTCCGGCAGGGCGCTCTGCAGTTCGGCTGCCAGCGCCCGCAGTTTCGCCTCATTGCGGCCCAGCAGGACCAGGTCGAAATCCGGGGCCAGGCGGCGGGCGATCGCCGCTCCCACTCCCCCGGAGGCTCCGGAGATCACGGCGACCCTCCGGTCCTGCGCGGGTCCCGCCTGCGCTGTACTTGCCCGGGCGGCACCCGTCTGGGCGGCACCCGTCTGTGCTGCGCTCATCGCGTACCGTCCCGGCCCGCGGGGGCGCCGGCGAGGTTCCGGGTTCCGGCGGGGTCGAAGACACTGCCCTTTTCGAAGACGGTCTCCAGGAGTTGGTCCGTGAACCCCGGCAGCCGCTCCGCATCCCAGATCCCCGGCTCCACGGTCCGTGCCTCGCCGAGCACGGTCTGGGCCAGGTACTCCCCGATCGCCGCGGCGTGTTTGAAACCGTGTCCGTGGCAGGTGCCGGCCACGTACACACCGGTGTCCCGGCCCACCTGTCCGATGGTGAACTGGTCGTCCGGTGAGGTGGTGATCATGCAGACCCGCGATGCCGCCGGCACCGGGTCCAGGGTCGGGAAGGCGCGGCGGGCCACCCTGGCCACATTGCGCCAATCGCGTGTCGGTTCGATATCCCGGTCGAAGTTCGCGGGGTCGATCGGGTGGAGTTCCTTGGAGTTCAGGCTCAGTCCGATCTTCATCCCGTGGCCGTCCACATCACCGTGGCCCCAGATGCTCATATCGTCGAAGCGACGGATGAAGCCGGGCAACCGCGGTGCCAGGTAGGCCTCGGCGGAGCGCTGCCGGTAGCCGGGGATGTCGCGAGCGCGTGCCGCGGCCAGCTCCTCGTCGATCCGCCACCAGTTCATCGGGCTGAACAGCGCCTGCAGGCCGGGGATGTCCACCGCATTGGCCAGCCAGGGGCCCAGGGCCAGCACGATCTTCTTCGCCCGCACGGTGTTGCCGGTGGACAGGCCCAGTTCGAAGGTACTACCGGCCGTGCGCCGGATCGACTCGACCCGGCCGCCGCCCAGCACGTCCGCACCGAGCTCCCGGGCCCGCCCCAGCGCCGAGGCGATGGAGGCCTCGGCGCCCACCGTCCCACCGCTGGTGTCGAGCACACCGATCTCGTCCGGGTCGATGTTCTCGAAGGCCGGAAAGCGGGAGACGAGTTCGTCGGCCGAGTATGTTTCGATTGGGACCTCGTGGTGGGCGGCTGTGGCGATCGCACCCTTGACGTAATCGGAGTCCGGCCGGCCGATGGTCACCGCACCCACCTGGTTGAGGATCGGGGTGCCGCTGTGGTCTTCGAGTCCACGCCAGAGTTCGGCGGCACGGCGGGCCACCGTGCCCAGTTCGATGTGTTCCATACAGGCGATGCGGAACAGGCGGGTGTGCCCGTGGGACGATCCGAAGGGGTGGACCACGGGGTACTGGTCCAGTCCCACCGCCTTGACTCCGCGTTCGGCCAGTTGCCACAGGGTGTGGGAGCCGAAGGCCCCCAGCCCGATGACCGCTACGTCGTACATCTGTGCATCCCCCAAAGGTCGTGTCCTGGTGTCCATCGGCGCTGTCCCTGCTGGGGCCCGGAAGACGGGCCGTGGATCGCCGATGGACACCAGTGTGGTCCACAGCACACTTGGAGTAAAGATGATACTCGCCTACACATTTGTCATGCAGGCATTCAGATTTCTTAAGTTATAAGCCTGAAACGCCGGTGCAACAGCTCAATAACATGGGTCGAGCGCTCAGAAGGCCCGGGAAGCGGCGAACTGGCGGTGGCGCAGGCTGCGCCCGCCGATCACCATGTCCACCAGCAGCCCCGCGGTGAACGGGGCGAACATCAGCCCCAGCATATTGTGGCCCGATGCCATCCAGGTGTTCTCGAGCCCCGGCACCCGGTCGATCACCGGCAGGCCGTCCGGGGTCAGCGGACGCGATCCGACCCACTCGTCCCGGCGCACCGCCAGGACATCCGAATCCAAATAGGGCGAGACCCCCGCGACGATCTGCTCGATCCGCCGCGCATTGAATCGTTCGGTGTCCCCGTCGAACTCCATGGTCCCGGCGATCCGGGTGGCCCCGTCCATAGGCACGGAGACGACGTGCGCGGACTCGAAGATCATCACATGTTCCGTGGCGGGCTGTGCGTCGACAGTGAAGCTGTAGCCCTTACCCGCCCGCATCGGCATCCGGTACCCCGAGGTCGCACCCACCTGGGCACTGCCGATTCCGGCTGCGATCACCACGGCATCGGCTGCGAAGTCCCCGCACGAGGTGTGCACTCGGCGCACATCACCCTCATCCGTGACCGAGGTGACCATAATGCCCTCGTGGATCGTCACGCCCGCAGCCCGCAGTTCACGCTCCAGGGCGTCGACGTAGTGGTTCGGATTCGTGAAATAGCTGCCGGCGTCCAGGAACCCGAAGCCCGTTCCGCTCAGGGCGGGCTCGATGACCTGCAGACCGGCCCCGTCGACCACCTCGGAGACCTCGTGGGGCCAGCTACTGCCTGACATCCGATCCAGTTCGTGTGCCCGCCCGGCGGCCGCGGCCGCGGCCGAATCGTAGACGTGCAGATACCCCGCATCGGACACCTCGACGCCGATATCGGCGGCGAAATCCAGGAAGTCGCGGGTGGCCAGGTTCTCGATGTCCTTGAGCCCGGCCTGATTGCGCCCATACCTCCCCGGCAGGGAATTCCGCGCGACGCGCATGAGGAACGGCGCATAGCCCGGCAGCGTTCCCGGATCCACATGCAGGGCACTGTCCTGGCGGTACAGCTGGGTCAGTGCCGATAGGATCAGCGAGCTCTTGGCCACGGGGGTCGCCTGGTCCGGGCAGATCTGCCCGGCATTGCCGCGCGCAGCCCCCGAGCCGACCACACCGCGTTCCAGCAGGGTCACCTCGGCCCCGGACCGGTGCAGCCGCAGGGCGCTCGTCAGGCCGATCAGGCCCGCGCCCACGATCGTCACGCGCACCTCAGACCTCCACCTGAACGGCTTCGAGGAACTTGCGGGTCCGCGGGTCCTGCGGATTGTCCAGGACCTCGGCCGGAGCTCCCTGCTCGACGATCCGGCCCTTGTCGAAGAAGACCACCCGGTCGGCAACCTTCTGCGCGAACTCCAGTTGATGGGTCACCACCAACATGGTGTAGCCCTGCCCCGCCAGTTCGCGGATCGTCTTGAGCACCTCGCCCACCAGTTCCGGGTCCAGCGCCGAGGTCGGCTCGTCGAACAGCAGCACCTCGGGATCCATCGCCAGCGCCCTGGCGATCGCCACGCGCTGCTGCTGGCCGCCGGAGATGTCACCCGGGTAGGAATCGGCGCGGTCGGACAGCCCTACCTTCTCCAGCAGTTCCAGCGCCCGTTCCCTCGCCTGCGCACGCGCTTGCCCCTTGACCCGGACGGGGGCCAGCATGATGTTCTCCAGCACCGTCATATTCGGGAACAGCTGGAAGTTCTGGAAGACGAAGCCGAAGCGCTGTTTCTGTGCGGCGGCGACCTTGCCCTTGAGCTTGGCGAAGCCGTCCTTGTAGGGTTCGATGCCGATCAGCTCGCCATCCAGATGGATCCGGCCCCCGTCGATCGCCTCGAGATTGTTCACGCAGCGCAGCAGGGACGATTTGCCGGAGCCCGAAGGGCCGATGATGCAGATGACCTCGCCCCGTTCGACCGCCAGACTGACGTCGTCGAGGACGTGGAAGTCTCCGTACCACTTGTCCAGATGGTCGATGGTCAGGAAGCTCATGGGGTCTCCTTGTGCAGATCCTTGTGCGGGTCCGTGTGCAGGTCCGTGTGCGAAAGGGTATGGGAGCCGGTCATGCGCCACGACTGTAGCGTCGTTCCAGCAGGCCGGAGAGCCAGCTGAAGATGAGGACCAGCACCAGATACCAGATGGCGGCGACGAACAGCAGTTCCATGGTCAGGAAGTTGTTCGAATAGAGCTCTTTGGTCACCGTCAGCAGGTCGTTGCCCGCGATCACCACGACCAGGGACGTGTTCTTGAGCATCGAAATGAACTGATTGGCAGTGGGTGGGACGATCAGCCTGATGGCCTGGGGCATGATGACCCAGCGCATCGCCTGACCGCGGGTCATCCCCATGGATTCGGCAGCCTGGGCCTGACCACGGGCCACGCCGTTGATCCCGGAGCGCACGATTTCGGCCATATACGCGGCCTCGTGCAGGGCCAGGCCCAGCACGGCGGCGGCGAACGGGGTGACGACCTTGTTGACGTCGATGGATGCGGGCCCGATCCCCAGGTGCGGGATGAAGATGGCGATGTTGTAGAAGATGAGCAGCAGGATCAGCAGGGGCAGAGCGCGGAACAGCGCGACATAGGCCTTGGACAGGTTCTTCCACACGGGATTGTCCGAAAGCATCCCGACCGCCAGCAGGCCACCGCCGATCACCCCCAGCACCATGGCCAGCACGGAATAGATCAGCGTATAGCCCACGCCCGTGAGAATTCGGTAGTCGAACAGATACGCCAGGGTCTTCGACCACTGCAGATTACCCGTGGCGAACAGGTAGATCACGAAGAGGACCAGCACCACGCCGATCGCGCCGGTGATGACCTTGCGCGGATTGAACTTGTGGTGGTACCTGATCTTCCAGTCGGTCGGTGCTTCCGAAGTCACGGTACTCATGATCAGTCCTTCGCCGGGCCGTCGTTGATGCCCGACTTCTCGATCATGCCCTCACTCAGACCGTATGCCTTGAAGATCGTGCCGTACTCACCGCCGTCCATCAACGACTGCAGAGTCTCCTTGAGCGTCTCCTGCAGCTCGGTGTCGTCCTTGCGGGTCACGATGCCGTAGTAGTAATCGGAGGAGATCCGGCCCTCGCTGACCTCCAGGGCATTGCCGCCGCCCACACTCTTGGCCTCGTGAACTGCCGCCGGGTAGTCATTGCCCGTGGCGTCGGCACGGCCGTTGACC
The DNA here is from genome assembly GCF_024580735.1 of Brevibacterium moorei. GTDB lineage: Bacteria > Actinomycetota > Actinomycetes > Actinomycetales > Brevibacteriaceae > Brevibacterium > Brevibacterium moorei. The sequence continues at coordinate 42,209 of NZ_JANIJX010000025.1, forward strand.
ACGGCCAGGGTCGCGTCATTGCTGGATTCGTAGAGCTTGACGTCGATCGGTTTCTTCCCGTCGGTCTCACACTTCTTGCTCTCGCTCTTAGCCGTTTCCACGGACTCGATGCCCGTCTGCAGCGCGAGGCTGTGACCACACATATCCGACAGGCTCTTCACTCCCAGCGGATTGCCCTTCTTCACCTCGAGGGCGGTGGCGGAACGGTAGTAGTCCACAAAGGACACTTCCTTGCGGCGGTCGGGGAGGTCGGCATATGAGGCCACCGCGAAGTCCACCCGGTTCGCCTTGAGCGCGGGGATGACCCCGTCGAAGGCGACTTCCTGGACCTTCATCTCAATGCCCAGCTTCTTCGTCACGGCGCGGGCCAGTTCGTATTCCGCGCCGAGCTCCTTATCGCCCTCCCTGTACCGCATGGGCGGGAAGGTGAAGGTCATCGAGACGTTCGCCGATTCCTTGTACTTATCCGGCAGCTTGGCCGCCAGAGCGTCGTCCTTCGAGATGCCGTCCACCACCTTCCCGGCGGCCTCGACGGTGTCGGCCCCCTGTGGGGCGCCATCATCGCCGGCAGTGGCTTCATCGGCATTGCAGGCGGACAGCGAGGCGATCAAGCCGAGCGCGGCGAGTCCTGCCCACATCTTCGTGAAACGGGCGCGCTGCTTAACGGATTTCATGTGTCCTCCAGGGGTACGGAACCGGGGGTTGGATTCAGCACAGGTGGGTTCTGCCGAATTTATTGCATGTGATCTAGACCATAGCAATAAAGATGTTGTGAATCACAGCCGTCCATCAGGTGGAGGATCGATGAATGGTAAACGAACCGTTCAGCACCGCTTAACCTCGATTTTTCACGGGTTGGGGTTTGTGCTTGATCGCGGCGTCGTTGTCTCATGTTGTAGGTGATTGTACTGTTCGGGTGTGATGTGCCTGCGCGTGTCGCCGCGGTGGTCGGGCCGTTCCATGGG
>NZ_JANIJX010000026.1 GCF_024580735.1 Brevibacterium moorei
CGTCCGGTCGGGACACTCGATGATTCCCTGGTGGGTGGACAGATCACGGCAAAGGCACACACTGTGGTGGCCAGTCAGTGCCTGGGTCACACCCTGGATGGAAACCATCCCTACAAGTATCAACGTCCGTGCTATCTGTTAGCGTGATTCTCATTACTCACGATGACCAGCCTGTCATGGAAGGGCGATGATTTCAGCATGGACACCGGCGACGCGCAAAGACGCGCAGACGCACCAACCGGCACGGATGAGCGCACGGGGATCACGGAGGCGGACCTGCACAGGCGCAATCCGAAGCTGCGGCTGCGCAGTCAGGAATGGTTCGACAATCCGGACGATCCGAACTCGACCATCACCTCGCTGGAGCGCTATCTGAACTACGGGCTGTCGGCCGACGAACTGCAAAGCGGCAAGCCGATCATCGGCATCGCGCAGTCCGGCAGCGATCTCAGCCCCTGCAACCGCCACCACCTGGACCTGGCCAAGCGCGTGCGGGAGGGCATCAGGGAGGCCGGCGGCATCTGCTTCGAGTTCCCCGTCCACCCGATCCAGGAAACGGGCCGGCGCCCCACCGCGGCGCTCGACCGGAATCTGGCCTATCTGGGCCTGGTGGAGACCCTGCACGGCTATCCGATCGACGGCGTGGTGCTGACCACCGGCTGCGATAAGACCACGCCCTCGCAGCTGATGGCGGCCGCGACCATGAACATCCCGGCGATCGTGCTCTCCGGCGGGCCCATGCTCAACGGCTGGCACAAGGGCCGGCGGATGGGCTCTGGCACGATCCTGTGGGAGGCCAGGGCGCAGTACGCCGCCGGCCAGATCTCCAAGGCGGAATACCAGACGATGGTGACGTCCTCGGCGCCCTCGATCGGGCACTGCAATACGATGGGCACCGCCTCGACGATGAACGCGGTGGCCGAGGCCCTTGGCATGAGCCTGCCGGGGTGTTCGGCGATTCCCGCGCCCTACCAGCAGCGGCCCACGATCGCCTATGAGACGGGCAAGCGGATCGTGGAGATGGTGCTGGCGGACCGGAAGCCATCGGACATCATGACGCGCGAGGCCTTCATCAACGCCATCCGCGTGACCAGTGCGATCGGCGGGTCGACGAACGCCCCCTGGCATCTGATCGCGATCGCCAAGCACGTGGGCGTGGATCTGACGCTCGAGGACTGGCAGCACTACGGGCGCGACATCCCCTGCATCGTCGACATGCAGCCGGCGGGGCGCTTCCTGGGCGAGGAGTTCTTCCGCGCCGGCGGCGTGCCGGCCGTGGTCAATGAACTCATGGCCGCGGGCCTGATCCACGAGGACGCACCCACGGTCAACGGCCAGAGCATCGGCCAGAATTGCCGGGATGCGCAGGTGATCGACCGCGAGGTCATCCGCACGGTGGCCGACCCGCTGGTGCCCGCGGCCGGTTTCCAGGTGATGACGGGCAATATGTTCGACAATGCGGTGATGAAACTGTCCGTCGCCTCGGAGGAATTCACCCAGCGCTATCTGCGCAATCCGGACGATCCCGATGCCTTCGAGGGCAGTGCCGTGGTCTTCGACGGGCCAGAGGACTACGAGGCCCGGATCGACGATGAGGACCTTGACATCGACGAGCACTCGATCCTCATCATGCGCGGCACGGGCGCGATCGGCTATCCGGGCGCGGCCGAGGTCGTCAACATGCATCCGCCGGCCCGGCTCATCAACGCCGGTATCAATGTACTGCCGTGCATCGGCGACGGCCGGCAGTCGGGGACTTCGGCCTCGCCGTCGATCCTGAACTGTTCGCCCGAGGCCGCGGCCCCCGGGGCGACTCTGGCCGTGGTCCGCACGGGCGACCGGCTGCGCGTGGATGTGGGCGCCGGCCGGGTCGACCTGCTGGTCGACGCCGCCGAACTACGCGAGCGCAAGGTCCTACTCGATGCCGCCGGCGGATACTCCTATCCGGCCAGCCAGACCCCATGGCAGGAGATCCAGCGTTCCATGGTGTCCCAGTTGGGTGATGGAATGGTCTTGGAGCCGGCGGTGAAGTACCAGCGGCTGGCTCAGACAGGGCCGGTCCCACGGCAGAACCACTGAGTCCGAAACGGCCCCGGGCACACCGGTCCGAGTACGCGCACGTCCTTAGAGCAGTCCACGAAGGTAGAGGAAATGACAGACAACGCACCAGCACAGCCCACCCGCCTGCCGCACGATGATGTGGATCCGGGCGGTCTACTGGAGTATTCGGTGGTGTTCACCGATCGCTCGCTCAACCACATGTCCAAGCGCTTCACCGGCGTCATGCAGGACATCATCCGGATCCTGAAGTCCGCCTATGACGCGGATGCCGCGGCGATCGTACCCGGTGGCGGCAGCTATGCGATGGAGGCCGTTGCCCGACAGCTGATGACGGACAAGAAGGTGCTGATCCAGCGCAATGGGTTGTTCTCCTTCCGCTGGAGCCAGATCCTGGAAGCCGGGAAGATCGCCGCTGCGACCGAGGTCCTCAAGGCCGCCCCGGTGTCCGATGACCCACACGCAGGCTGGGCGCCCACCCCGGTCGACCAGGTCGTCGCCGCGATCGAGGCCGGCCGCCCCGACGTCGTGATCGCCACGCATGTGGAAACCGCTGCGGGCATCATCCTGCCCGATGACTACATCCGCGCATTGGCCCAGGCGGCCCACGCGGCGGGTGGCCTGTTCGTGCTGGACTGTGTGGCATCGGGTGCCACGTGGGCCTCGATGCGCGAACTGGGCGTGGACGTGCTCATCAGCGCGCCGCAGAAGGGCTGGTCCGGTTCGCCCTGCGCCGGCTACGTCATGCTCAGTGAGGCAGGGCGCGCTGCCGTGGAATCAAGCGAGTCGAGCAGCTTCGCCATCGATCTGAAGAAGTGGCTGTCGATCGCCGACTCCTATGTCTCCGGTGGCACGCCGTACCATGCGACGATGCCCACGGATTCTCTGGCGCACAATGCCGAACTCATGCTGGAGGCCGAGCGCTTCGGCCTGGACAAGCTCGCCGCGGCGCAGGCGGAGCTGGGCGAACGGGTGCGCGGCGTGTGCAAGGCGCGCGGGATCGATTCCGTCGCGGCCGATGACTTCGCGGCTCCCAGCGTGGTCGTCGCCTATGCTTCGGGCCTGCCGGTGGACGCTGCCGAGGTCCAGTCCGGTGCGGCGTTCAAGAAGGTGGGTCTGCAGATCGCCTCGGGCGTGCCGCTGCAGTGCGATGAGGGGCCCGACTTCGCCAGCTTCCGGCTGGGCCTGTTCGGCCTGGACAAGCTGGGCGACGTCGACGGCACCGTCCGCCGCCTGGAGGACGCGCTGGACGGCCTGGGACTGACTGCTTCCTGACCCCACTCCCAAACACGTCGTTCCCCCGGAAACACACTGCTATAGAAGCGTGTCTCCGGGGGAACGACGTGTTTTCATGGCTGCAGCAGGCTTAGCTGCGCGCCAGCACCTTCTGGTACTCCTCCCAGTCATCGCTCTTCTCAGTGATCTTGGAGACGAACCAGCCGGTGAAGCCCCAGAGCAGGGCGAAGAACACGCCGGAATAACACAGGATCGCCCACGGCGCGTACTGCAGGGTCGGCACACCCAGGGCGGACGCCATGTACACACCGGCCAGGGTCCACGGGATGATCGGCTCGACCACCGTGACCGAATCCTCCATGGTCCGTCCCAGGTTCCTGGCCTCCAGACCCCGCTTGATGTACTCCTGGCGCAGCATCCCGCCCAGGATCAGGAAGGACACGGTGGAGGTCCCGGTCGCCGCGATCAGCACGATCCCGCCGATCACCGTGACCAGGATGAGCTGGCCGTTGGTGTGCACGATCTTCATGAGCGCCGCCATCACCACGTCCAGGGCCCCGGAAACGGTCAGGGCCGCGACGAACCCGAAGGCACAGACGACGACCATGAAGATATTCGTCATCGACTCCATTCCGCCGCGCTCCAACAGGGTGGGGATCGCCTCGACCAGCTTCGAGGTGTCCACCGAGGTGTTGCCCGATGAGGCGAACATGTCCAGCGTGAATCCGGACATCAGGGCCTCGATCGTGTCCTGCAGCTTGAAGCCCTGCACCGTCACCGCCAGCACTGCGGCGGATGCGGCCGAGACCAGCATGACCGGCACCGTTGGCAGGCGCATGACGGAGCCGACCACGATGATCGCCACGGGCACCAGCAGCAACAGCGCCACCGGCATGCTCATATGGAACAGGCCCTGCAGCTGACCCAGGAATTCGCCCATGTCCCCGGCGTTCGCCGGTGCGTTGCCGGCCGACCAGAAGCCCGCGATCGTGTAGACGATGATGCACACGATGGCGCCGGGGCCGGTGGTCAGCATCAGGTGCTGGATGTGCTTGTACAGGTTGACCCCCGCGGCGACCGCGGACAGGTTGGTGCTGTCGGACAGCGGCGACATCTTATCGCCGAAGTACGCGCCGGATACCAGGGCTCCGGCCACGGCCGGCAGCGGCGCGCCCATCGCCACGGCCACGCCCATGAAGGCGGCGCCCACCGTGCCGACGGAACCCCAGGAGGTGCCGGTTGCCACCGACAGGATGAGCGTGACCAGGAAGGCGGTGACGATGATGAACTTGGGGCTGATGACGGTGATACCGAAGTAGACCAGCAGCGGGATCGTGCCGCTGACCACCCAGGACCCGATTACCACGCCCACGCACAGGACGATGAGGATCGCGGGGAAGGCCTTGGAGAACTTCACCACCCATTCGTCCTGGATCTCCTGCCATTTGTGCCCCAGGCACAGGGCCAGGACCGTGGCGTAGGCCGCCGCTATCAGCAGCAGCACCTCGACCCGCAGGTCCAACCAGACCACGCCGCCGACGATCACCGCGAACATGACGAGCAGCGGGGACAGCGCGAGCAGCAGCCCCGGCGTCTTGACTGTGCGTGCGGCGTCCTGCCCCGGTTCCGGCTGAGGGCCCGGCGCGGCGTCCACTTGGTTAGGCTTCCCCGTCATGCTTCATCCACCTCCAGTTCGATTACCAGCGGCATCGGCTCGCTGGCCGAGGCCGTCCACCGGGCGGCGGGGCTCAGCCGGATGGTCACGCTGCCCTTCTCCCCCGTCGCCTGGTCGACCCGCACGTCGAGCAGTTGCTGCGCGGCATCCGGTTCGGCTCCCAGCAGTTTCCAGCCGGTGACCGAGGTCCCCGGCTCCACCGTCAGCGCGACCTCGGCCGGCCGGCCGGGCACAATTGCATAGCGGTTGCCGGCCGCTGCGGTGACGAAGACCTCTCCCCGGGCCGAGGCCTCGGCCCCGGCACCCTCGACACCCGTCCCGGGTGCCGCGTGAACGTCTGGGCTCGGCTGCGAATCGTAGATCGCGGCCCCGGCCGTCTCCAACCAGGCGCCCAGCTGGAGCAGCCGTTCCTGCTGGACGTTGTCGATCCGGCCGTCGGCTGTGGGGCCCACATTGAGCAGGAAATTGCCGCCGCCGGCCACAGTGCGCGCCAGCATCGTCGCCAGCTCCGCGGCACAGGCGTAGTCTTCGATGTTCTCCGCGCGGTTGAAGCCGTAGGAGCCGCCGATCCCGCGGGACTCCTCCCAGGGGTGGGTCTGCCCGAAGCCCTCGACATCCTGGTACTCGGTGGAGTAGATGTCGCCGTGGATACCGGGCATGCCCACGTGGATACGGTCGTTGACGACGACCTCGTCCTTATTGGGCGCCTGCGTGTAGAGCCAGGTGAGCATCCTGCGGGTGTCGGTGTATTCCTCCGGGAAGTCCCATTCTCCGCCGTCGGTGTAGATGACAGAGGGTGCGTAGCGCTCATTGAACTCGACCCACTGCTGGTGCAGGATCTCACGCGGGTAGTCGGCCTCGGGAATACCGTAGCGCTCGGCGTCGGCCTTGGGGATGAAGTGCTCGCCATTCATCCGGTGCGAGGTGTTCGTCTCCCATTCGGGGATCGAATAGTACAGCCCCATCTTCAGGCCCGCCTCGCGCACCGCCTCACTCAGATCACCCACCAGATCCCGCTTGGGGCCGATGGCGCCGGCGTTCCATTCGGTCTTGTGCCGGTTAGCGGTGGGCCACAGGCAGAAGCCGTCGTGGTGCTTCGAGGTCAGCACCACATAACGGGCGCCGGCCCGGCGGAAGAGCTCCGCCCAGGAATGTGGGTCGAACAGTTCGGCGCCGAAGCCCTCGGCCAGATCGTGATAGTCCCGGCCGGGGAACATGGCGTCGTGGAAGCCCGTGTCCGCATTTCGGTACTTGCCGTAGACGCTGGCGTAGTACCACTCGGCGTAGGACCCGAACTGTTCATTCTTCAGCGTCCGCCAGGCCGGCACGGAGAATACGCCCCAGTGGATGAAGATGCCGAACTTCGCCCCTGGATACCAGCCGGGCAGCGGGCGGGCATCGATGTCGGCCCAGCTCTGCGGCAGTACCGCGTCGAAACCGGCCAAGTTGTCGTCGGTCATTAACTCCCCAATACATCCTATGTCTCTGTTAGGTACACCACGGAAAACTACGCCAGTGTGAGGGTTATCGCAAATTGATCGTTCGAATTCATCTGATGACTCACCGGAATATGCTGGTTCAGTCCCCCATTCCGGCGAGCACAGAGCCGATCAAAGGTAACCTTGAAGTATGACCCAGTCATCCCCCGTCATCGACTACTTCCGCTCGGAGATCTCCCTGGGCAGACTGTCTCCCGGGCAGAAGCTGCCGGCCGAACCGCGCCTGTGCGAACAGCTGAGTGTGTCCCGTGGCGTGCTACGCGAGGCCCTGCGCGAACTCCAGGGGTACGGGCTGATCGAGGTCAAACACGGTTCCGGTACCTATGTGTCGAGCCTGCAGCCCAGTGAGCTGCTCAAGGGCCTGGCCTTCACCGTCGACGTCGTGCCGCTGGACGGGCTGATCGAGTTGTTGGAGATCCGCAAGGCGCTCGAGGCGCAGGCCGCAGCCCAGGCGGCCACACTGGCCGATGAGGAGCTCGTGTTCCGGCTGCGCGGCCTGTTGGCCGAAATGGAGGTCCCCGCGAGCGCGGACAGGGAACACAAGCAGGATCTGGACGAGGAGTTCCACGCGCTCATCTGCGATGCCGCGGGAAACAAATCGGCCGCGACGATCGCCCAGGTGATCCGGTCGCGCAGCCGCCACTACAACATGATCGCGAATGCCGATGCCGCATTGGAGAGCCTGATCGGGCACCGCGCGATCGTGCGCGCGATCGTCGAGCACGATGCGCTGGGCGCGATGTCGGCCATGCACAGTCATGTCGATTCGACATCGCTGTGGCTGCGCACGATCAAGCCCGAACCGAACTGATCGGAACCACTCCGGACGAACGCCAACGGCCGCGCGGCCCGCGACGCCGCCTTCGCGAACTTCACCCACGGTTTCCACCTAGTCGACCTGACCGAGGCCCTTGGTCCGGATTCCGTCATCTGGCCCGGCGCGCCGGCCGTGGAATTCACCGACGCCGTCCACCATGACACCGACGGCTACCATGCCCGCCTGGTGACCACGTTCGAACATGCGGGCACCCACTTCGATGCACCGGAGCACTTCGTCCCAGGCGGGGCGGACACCTCGACCATCGGCATCGACGAACTGGTCCTGGCCGCTGCAGTCATCGACATCCGCGACAAGGCCGAGGAGAACCCGAACGCCATCGTCGAACCCGCCGACATCGCCGCCTTCGAGGAAGCCAACGGCCCGATCCAGCCCGGCACCGCCGTCCTGATCGAATCCGGGTGGGCCAGGCACAATGCGGACAAACTCAAGTACGCGGGATCGGAGACCACCGATGATCTGAAGTTCCCCGGCTTCGGCATCGAGGCCTCCCGGATCCTGGTGGAGCGGGGCGTCGTGGGCCTGGGCGTCGACACACTGGGGATCGACCCCGGCGATATGCCGCACTTCCCCGTGCACCGCGAGGTCACCCACCCGGCCGGGCTGTGGCATCTGGAGAACCTGATCAACGTCGACCAGCTGCCGGCCACCGGTGCCGTCATCGCGGTGGGAGTGCCGCGAATCGTCGGCGGCACCGACTTCCCGACCCGTGTCTTCGCCTTCGTGCCCAACAGCTGAAGCGCCCGGCCCCAGCCGCCGGACTGCAGTACCGTTGGACTGGGCCGCACTTTGGACCCGACTACCCATTCCCGTGTGACGAAGGAGCCCTCGATGGAACAGTATTCACCCATTCTCCCGCTGCTCGACGATGCCGACCTTGACCCGCGCGCCAGGGCCGTCTTCGACGATATCCGTGCTACCCGCAACACCGACTTCATCAACAACTTCTGGCGCGTCTTGGCCAACGACCCGGCGAACCTGGAGCGCACCTGGGGCGAACTCAAGGAGCTCATGGGCCCCGGCACCAGCCTCGACCCCCTGGTCAAGGAACTGATCTACGTCGCGGTCTCCAGCACGAACAACTGCACCTACTGCGTCCGGTCCCATACCGCCGCCGCCCAGTCCAAGGGCGCGACGAACGAACAGCTCGCAGAACTCCAGGCGATCGTCGCGGCCGCGAACAAGACGAACCGTTTGGCGATCGGCCTGCAGGTGCCCGTCGACGAGGCCTTCTGCTGAGGGAGTCTCGGCGGAGGGAGTCGCTCCGTCCCGGTCATTCGTGGTCCATTGCGCTCCCCTGGGCCACCAGTGTCAGATAGGAATCGCGCGAGCGCTGCACATGTTCGCCCAGTGCTGCACCCGCCTCTCCAGCCTGGCCGGCATCGATCATCGCCAGAATCGGCCGATGCTCCTCCCAAGAGGAGATCCCGCGATGTTCAACCGTCAGGGCGTAAAGCCATTCCAATTTGCCCGATATCTGTCGCAGCAGAGCCGTCAGGGTCTCCCTGCCGCTGAGTTCGGCGATCAGGAGGTGGAAGCGCATATTCAGCTCGGCCAACCTCCGATAGTCGTGTTCCGCAATGGCCGTGTCACCTGCTTGCAGCACCTCGGCCAACTGTTTTCGGATGTCGAACCAGCCGACTTCCGGCGCGCCGTTCGCCGACTGCCGCGCGGCGCGTTCGGCTGCGCGCCGCGCGGTCGTCGATTCCAGCACGATCCTCACTGCGAACAGATCCTCCGCTTCATCGGCCGGCGGGCGGCTCACGGTGGATCCGGCATAAGCCCGCGATTCCACGAACCCGTCCGCAGTCAGCGTGCGCAGACTCTCCCGGATCGGCACCCGGGAAACGCCGAAGCGTTCCCCCAGGGCCTTCTCCGTCAGACGGGTTCCCGGCTGCAGTTCACCCGATATGATGGCACGCCGCAACTGTTCGGTCAGTTGTTCGGCAAGAGAATCACGCATGGGTGAATTCTTCACCGGGCACGGCTTCGATCAAACGCCGGGTGTATTCCTCGGCCGGATGCGCGATCACCTGCGCGGTTTCGCCCGTTTCGATCAGTTTTCCGTGCTGCAATACGACGACGTGCTGAGCGAAGTTCGCGACGACTGCCAGGTCATGTGTGATGAACAGGCAGGACAGCCCGAGTTCCGCCTGCAGGTTCTGCAGCAGGTCCAGAATCTGTTCCTGTACCAGGACGTCCAGCGCCGACACCGCCTCATCGCAGATCAACAGTTCCGGCTGCGAGGAGATCGCACGGGCGATCGCGACACGTTGCCGCTGACCTCCGGACAATTCGGAGGGGTGCCGTTCGATGGTGTCTGCCGGCAGGGCCACCTGGTCCAAGAGCTCGGCGACTCGCCGTTTCCTCTCCGCTTTGGTTCCGATGCCGAACACGTTCAGCGGCTCGGCCACGATCGCCCCGATCGACCATGCTGGATTGAGCGAGGAATACGGGTCCTGGAATACCGGCTGGGCGAAGCGTTTGAGCACGCGCCGTTCGCTGCGGCTCTTAGTCCGGACCGGGTGCCCGCCCAGGAAAACCTCACCCGAAGTCGCTTCTTCCAGACCCAACAGGATCTTCGCAATAGTCGACTTTCCGGACCCGGATTCGCCGATGATCGCCGTGGTCTGGCCACGGTCGGCGGTAAAGGACACGTGGTCCACCGCGGTCACCGAGCCGGCGGCTCCCCGCAGCCGATAGATCTTCGTCAGATCTTCGACCGCGACGACTGGTTCCACAGCAGCGGCCGAGGCCGCGTCCGCTGCGGAGCCGGCGTCCGCTGCCGCGGCATCGACCCGAGTCGACTCCCCCGTCAGGGGCGTGAGTTTGGGTGCCGCTGCGACCAGCTGTTGGGTGTAGTCGTCCTCGGGCTGGAGGAGGACTTGCCGTGGAGTCCCCCGTTCCACCACTCGACCGTTGTGCATGACGAGGATCGTATCGGTCCGGTCCCCGGCCACGCCCAGATCATGGGTGATGAACAGCAAGGAGGTACCGCGTTCGCTCACCAGTTTCTGCAGATGGTCGAGGATCTGCTTCTGCACTGTCACGTCAAGGGCGGACGTCGGTTCGTCCGCCACCAGCAAGTCGGGTTCACCCGACAAGGCGATCGCGATCAGAATGCGCTGCCGCATGCCTCCGGAGAACTCGTGCGGGTACTGCTTCCGGCGCCGCTCGGCGTCTGGGATCCCCGCCTCGGTCATCAGCCGGACCACGGATCGCTCGATCTCCGCTCGATCACTCATCCCATAGGCACGCAGCGCATCGGCGATCTGTTCGCCGACGCGCATCGTCGGATTGAGATTCGACATCGGATCCTGGGGGACCAGGGCGATGCGCGTCCCGCGCAACGGCCGCATCGCCTTATCCGGCGCATTCGTAATGTCCTCGCCGGCGAAGCGGATCCGCCCCTGGGTGATCCGGCCATTACCGGCCAGCAAGCCCAGCACCGCGCTAACAGTGGTCGACTTCCCCGATCCGGACTGGCCGACGATGCCCAGACGTTCCCCTGGTGCCAGGGTGAAGCTGACGTCGTGCAGCACAGGGGTCGATCCGTAGGAGACTTCGAGGTTCTCGACCTCGAGTACGTATTCGCTCATCGCTTTCATCGCCCCGCCGCGTATCCCTGGGCGCCCCGTGGGTTCGCTCCGGCCAGATACACCCCGGTGGCCGGGTCGATGCCCACGCAGGACAGTCGGCCGAGGGCCCAGTCCCCTGCGCGATGTACCGCATGACCGCGAGCGGCGAGCCCCGCGATGACGTCCTCGCCCAGCCGGTCCTCGACCTCGGCCCCGGCCGGCGTCCAGATACGGGGATAGAACGATCCGGGCATCGCAGAGGTGTTGATCATCGGAGCATCGATCGCCTGCTGCGGTTCGTAACCGCCAACCAGCAGGCGCAGGATCAGGGACAGCTGCCACTGGTCCTGCTGATCGCCACCGGGTGAACCCAGCGCGTAGACGGGCACCCCGTCCTTGAGGATCAGAGTGGGGGTCAGCGTAGTCCGGGGACGGTCCCCCGGAACCAGCGCCGAGGGCGATTCGGGATCCAGCCAGGTCATCTGCAGCCGGGTTCCCAGGCAGAAGCCCAGCCCGGGAATCTCCGGCGAGGACTGCAGCCATCCACCGGACGGGGTCGCAGAGATCATATTGCCCCAACGATCGACGACGTCCAGATGGCAGGTGTCGCCGCGATGTTCTCCGTTCGGATCCGTCACGCCCTCAGCGGCTCCGCCGGCCGAGGTCGTGGCACGTTCGACCGTTGGCTCGCCGACTCCCGCGGTTGCCGCACGGCCGGCGTCCGAGGCCGCCCATTCCTCCGCAGTCACCAATGGCGGCATGAACACAGGAGTGCGGCCACCGGGGTTACCCGGACGGAATTCGGCACTGGCGGTGTCGGTGATGAGGTTGCGACGCTCGGCCGCGTACTCATCGGACAGCAGATCTGCCAGAAGCTGCGGATCACGTGCGGCCGCCTCGCCATAGTAGACATCGCGGTCCGCCAAGGCGAGCTTGAGGGCTTCGAGAATGGTGTGGGCACCGAGTTCGGTCGACGGATCCAACCTCTCATCGTCGAATCCCTCGAGGATCTTCAATGCTTGCAGCAGCATGGGGCCCTGGCCCCACGGACCGGTCTTGGCAATGGTGTAACCGCGGAAGGTCGCAGTGGCAGCGGGTTCGAACTCCGCGTGGCCGTCCACCAGATCCTGGTAGGTGATGACACCGGGGTGGTCCTTGCCATCTGCGTGCCGGTGCGGAACCGTGACGAATTCGGCGATCGCGTGAGCGACGCGTCCGCTCCGCCATTCGGCACGTGCCGCGGCTATCCGCTCCTCCCTGGTCGCTGCGGCCGACCCCGCCCCCACCAGGCCGCGCAACACATCCGCATACTCCTGATTGCGCATCACGGTGCCCGGCTCGGGCACTTCGCCGGCGGGTAGCCAGTGCGCGGCAGAACTCGGCCAGTGTTCGGCGAACAGTTCCTTGACCGAGGCGATCGTGCTGGACACCCGGGAGACGATCGGATGGCCGGCCTCAGCGTAGTGGATGGCGTACGACAGCACATCGGACAGTTCCCAGGTACCGTGCTCTTCCAGCAACTTCAGCCATGCGTCCACCGCTGCGGGCACTGCGGCCGCCAGAGCGCCGGCTCCCGGCACCAGGGTCACACCCATAGCGGTGTAGGATTCGATGCTCGCAGCGGCCGGTGCTGGCCCCTGCCCGTTCATGACCACTGGCTCGGACGGCGCCTCGGCGGTAACGAAGACGCCGGTCATATCCCCACCCGGACCATTGAGATGTGGTTCTACCACGTGGAGGACGAAGGCGGCTGCGACCGCGGCGTCGAAGGCGTTGCCCCCGCGCTCCAACACCGCCTGGCTGCTGGCCGTAGCCAGCCAGTGCGTCGACGCGGACATGCCGAAACTGCCCTTGAGAGTGGGGCGGGTGGTGAACTCATCGGGCATTGTGTAGGTCATTTGGCTTCCTTTCGCGCATTCGGATCCAGCGCATCGCGCAGAGCATCGCCGAAGAGGTTGAAGGCCAGGCAGATGAAGACGATTGCCAGGCCAGGGAACACCGCTGCAAACGGCGCTCGGTAGATGTACTGCTGGGCATCGGAGAGCATGATGCCCAGGCTGGGGTCGGGCGGCTGGATCCCCAACCCCAGGAACGACAGCATCGCCTCGCCGATTACCGCCGTGGGCAGGATGACGGTCGCCTGGACGATGATCGCGCTGGCGCAGTTGGGCAGGATGTGGGTGAACATGATCTTCAGCGGCGAGGCATCGGTGGCGACCGCCGCGGAAACGAAGTTCATCTGCTTGATCCGCAGGGTTTCACCACGGACCACGCGGACGATAGTCGGAATCTGCGCAATCCCCAGGGCCATAGCCGCATTCTGCAGGCTGGCGCCGGCAATGGCGGCGAAGGCGACCGCGATGATCAGGAAGGGGAAGGCCAGCGCCACATCGGTGAATCGGGCGATGACCGCATCCGCCTTGGGCCAGTATCCCGACAACAGGCCCAATGGAGTGCCGATGACCACGGCCATTGCCACAGCCAGGATGCCGACTTCCAAGGAAGCTCGCACCCCGTAGAACAGGCGCGAGGCGATGTCGCGACCCAGGTCGTCCGTGCCCAGGGGATACCCCTGGGTGAACGGAATCTGGAAGGGTACGCTGAAGTTCGTCTGCGCGAAACCATGTGGCGCCAGCAGAGGCGCGAGCACTGCCACGATCACGACGATGAGGACCATCACCGCGCCGATCGAGCCCAGCGGATTGCCCAACAGCTTGCGCAGGAAGCTCCTCTTGGTCTTCGTAGTGCTCATCAACGACCGCCTCCCACGCGGATCTGCGGATTGATAACGGAGTACAGCAGGTCGACTGCCAGGTTAATCACGATGTAGAAGATCGTGATGACCAGGACGACTGCCTGAATCACCGGATAGTCACGGCTGAATACCGCGTCAAGGGTGAGCTTGCCGATTCCCGGCAGTGCGAATATCCGTTCGGTCACCACGGCTCCGGAAATCAGCCCACCCAATTGCAGTCCGATGATCGTCACCAACACGGTCAAGGAGTTCCGCAGCCCATAACGGAAGAGGATCCGTGCCGGGTGCAGCCCCTTGGCCCGGGCCGTGCGCACATAGTCCGTGGACATCGTCTCGATCATCGACGCCCGAGTCTGACGGGTGACGACTGCGGCCAGGGTGACGCCCAGGATGACCGCCGGCAAAGTCAGGTAGTAGATGCACTTAAGCGGATTCTCCGTCATCGCGACATACCCGGATGCGGGGAACCAGTTCAAAGTGACGGCCAGGAGGAGAATGGCCAGGAGGCCCAACCAGAAATTCGGGATCGACAGGCCCAAAAGGGCTGCCACGTTGGCGACTCCCTCAGGCCAGCGGCCGCGGAACCGCTCCGCGATCATGCCCAGGGCGATGCCGACGACGACTGCGACGATCACCGCATAGGCCGCCAACCACAGAGTCACCGGCAGGGTCGTGGAGATCATATGCACGACGGTCTGCCCGGTCCTGGTCGAGGTCCCCAGGTCTCCGGTGAAGATATTGCCCATGAAGTGGAAGAACTGAATCACCATTGGCTGGTCCAGGCCCAGATCGGCCCGAATCTGGGCAAGCTGATCCGGGGTGGCGTCTTCTCCTGCCATCACCAATGCGGGATCGCCGGGTAGAGCCCTGACCCCGGCGAAGATGAGGACCGCGGAGATGATGAAGGTTATGAGTGATTGAAGAACCTTGGTGGCGATGAATCGGATCATGCTTCATCCTCCACAAAGGCCGCATTCGACAGATGGACGACGCCGTCGGAGTACACGTCGATGCCCGCGACATCATTCGTATAAGCGGTGAGGTTGCGCTGGCGGTACAGGTAGACCGTCGGGAGAACTCTGTTGAGACGCTCTACGATCTGCCCGTAGGTGGCCGAACGCTGCTTGTCTTCCCCCTGCGAGGCCGCCCGATCGAAAAGTTCATCGAGTTTCCCATCGGACACCCCGGCGTAGTTGTTTCCGCCCCCGGTCTGGAAGAACTTGGCACTGTTGTCGTTCGGGTCGATCCGGCCCGACCAGCCCAAGTAGATGAGGTCGAAATCGCCTTTGTCCTGGGCGTCCAAGAGCGCGGTGTACTCCATTGGAGTCACCTTGAGGTCGAATCCGGCATCCTTGACCTGGGCTTGCAGCGCCTGCGCATATCGGAGGGTGTCCTGCGCGTTCGAGACCTTGATCTCGATCTTCATCGGCAGGGAGACACCCGCTTCCTTCAACAGCTTCTTCGCGCCCTCGGGATCGTGCCCGACACACTGCTGTGCCTCCGGGGAGCTGAAGGGCGAGTTCGCGGGCATGAACGAACAAGCCGGCTCATACCAGCCGTTGAACACCGCGTTGGTCAACGCGGGACGATCAATGGCTTTGGCGAACGCCTGTCTGACGCGCACGTCCTTGGCCATCGGCGAGTCGATTTGCTTCGCGGGTTGGCCGACTCCGTCCTGGTTACCGATATTCACGGTCACACCCTGGTACCCCAGAGAACCGACCTGCAGAGTGCCGATACCCTCCTTCTGCAGAGCGTCGATGTCCTGCGGGGAGATCGTATCCGCCACCTGCACGTCTTTCGAACGGATATTGGCTGCTCGAATGTTCGCATCGGTCATGATCTGGTAGGTCACCGAATCCAGGTGAACGTGCCGCGCATCGTAATACAACGGATCGCGCACGACCTTGATGGAAGTCTGCGGAATCCGCTCGGCGAATTTGAAGGGGCCGACGCACACGGGGTTGTTGCTGAAGTCCTCCCCCTGATCGGCCAGCGCTTTGGGCGACATGATCATGCCGGCGCGATCCGCCAGAGCGGCGGCGAATGGCGCATAGGGCTTTTCGAAATCGATCACGACCGCGTCAGGGGAAGCGGTGATCTTGGAAATGGGCCCGAGCTCCGACTTCCGCTTCGAGCTCTTCAGATTGATACCACGTTCCAGGGTGGTCTTGACCGCCTGCCCGTTGAACGCGGTACCGTCTGCGAACTTCGCGTCGGTGCGCACCGGAATGGTCACTCGTTTACCGCCGTCCTCGGACTTCGGCAGAGCCGTGGCCAGCTGTGGAACGAGCTCACCGCGGGCGTCGATATCGTAGAGCTTCTGACACATCGTCTGCATGACATAGCGGGTGTAGAGCGATGACGAGGTCGTCGGGTCGAGCTTGTCCGGCTCGCTGGACAACGCCATCTTCAGGTCGCCGCCCTCTTTGATCTTCTTGCCGTCGAGGGTCACCGAGGTGACGTCTGGACGGTCCGGCGGGTCCTGCATGGGCTGGACGGGAACACAGCCGGTGAGCATGACCATCACCGTTCCCACTGCCACACCTGCAGTGATGAGTCGTTTTATCACAGTTTCCTCCTAGGAACATATACAATCAGAGGTTTGTTTCCTGTTTGTATACACTTCCACCATATGAGACTGCGTCTCAAAGTCCTCTGCTCTTAAACTATGCCGCGGCCCGCTTCACCAGCGCATGGCCCGTGCAGATCAGCACCAGGATGACCAGGCCCGCCACCAACAGGGCCAGGCCCACACCGGCTTTGACCAGCAGAGCTCCCAGAGCTGCGCCCACCAGGATCGCGACGACTGCCAGCAGGCGGCGGGGCCATTTGTTCCCGTCTCCGCCGGCCAGGCGCGAATCCGCTGCCAGCCCGGTGATCGTCGAGGTCACCACGACGGTAGTGACATCCGCGACGCCCAGCCGGCGGGCGGTCGCCGCCTGCACCCCCATGAACAGGGCCAGCAGACCGGTGACGATGAAGCCCCAGACCGTGTAGGCGACCGGGGCGAATGGAATGGCCGCAGCCCCCAGCAGGGTTACGCCGATCCCAGTGGTCAGGAACATGGCGGTGGTCGTACTGCTCCAGCCCTTGGCCGAACTGCGGTTGATGCGCCCGGCCATGACGGCCCCGATCATGAAGGCGAACAGGGCGATCGTCGGGCCCAGGACGGGCAGGCCGGAGCCGTCGGAGACCTCGCGCCCGCCCACCAGGCCCATGCCCAGGATGACGACGTTGCCCGTCATATTCGCGGTGAAGACCTTGTCCAGGCCCAGGTAGCCGATCGCATCGACCATCCCGGTGGTGAACGTCAGGCTCAGCATGAGCACCAGGTGGAGGTTCGTCTCCACCCGCAGGAATCGCGGTTGTGCGGGCTCCACCGCTTGGGACTGTGGGTGGGACTTCGTGGACTGGGTATCGGCCATGGGTATCCGTTCGACGTAGGGAATGACTCGGCGGCCGCCTGAAGACGGCCGCCGAGGGCATTCTATATTTCGCTGCTACCGCAGCCCGCGGTCCGCTCACCAGCGGCCGGGGCCTCGCCGCCGTTCACCCGTTCTTGCGCAGGGCCTGACCGAAGCGCTCGGGCACGACCCTGCCCGCGTCGACCGCCACGTTGCCACCCACCAGCACGGTGGACACACCGGTCGCCAACTGCCACGGCTCATCGTAGGTGGCGTTCTGCCGTACCGTATCCGGATCGAACACCGCCACATCGGCGACCCGGCCCACCTCCAACACGCCACGGTCGACAAGCCCCATCCGCGCCGCCGGCGCACTGGTCATCTTGCGCACGGCCTCTTCAAGGGTCAGCAGTCCTGTTTCACGCACATAGTGGCCCAGCACAGTCACGAAGGTACCGAAGGAACGCGGGTGGGGCTTGCCCACCCGCTCGGTGTTCATCGTCCAGCCATCACTGGCCACCGACACCAGGGGGTGGGCCAGCACGCGGGCGACATCTGCCGGGTCCATCGCGTGGTTGACGATCCCGACGGCGGCATCGTGGGCCTGCAGCACGCGCATGGCCGCTTCCTGCGGCGAGCAGCCGTCGCGCTGCCCGATCTGTTCGAGCGACAGACCGACCGTCCACTCATAGGATCCGACGCCCGACTGCGGGCCCACCGAGGCGATGACGACGCCGGCCGGGTCGATGTCCCGTCCGAAGCGCTCGGCCATGCCGGCTGCGATCCGGGCCCTGACCTCGGATTCGGCCAGGCGTTCGAGCAGCGCGTCCTTCCCACCGTCCATCGCGAAGCCCGGCAGCCGGGAAGTCAGGCGCGTCGACGAGGCCGTGTACGGGTACACATCGGCCGTCACGTCCACACCGCGTGCCCGGGCCGCCTCGATCAGCTCGAGTGCGGCGGCCGGCTTGCCGTAATTCTCCGGTCCCATCGCCTTCAGGTGCGAGATCTCCAGCCGGGCGCCACCGGCCTCGGCTGCGGCGATCGCCTCGCGCACCGAGTCGAGTAGAGAGTGCGACTCATTGCGCATATGGGTCGAGTACAGCAGGTCGTGCGATGCCGCCTCGGCGACCAGGGCTGCAACCTCCGGCGGGGTCGAGTACGACCCCGGCGCATAGATCAAACCCGAGGAGAAGCCGTGGACTCCGGCCTCGGCCGCCTTGGCGACCTCGCGGCGCATCGCGGCCAACTGGGCGTCGTCGGGCGCCACGTCGCCGGGGCCCAGGATGTAGGAGCGAATGGACGACAGGCCCACCTGCACCGCGATGTTCATCCCCGGCTGCGTCTCGTCCAAAGCTGCGAAGAACCCGGCGGCATCCGTCCACTCGCCGGTGAAGCCCGCGTCCAGGTGGGCGTTGTCGCGCCGGATGTCCTCCAGCGAGCGCGCCGGGAAGGTCGAGGATCCGCAGTTGCCCGTCAGCGCCGTCGTCACTCCCTGAACCAGCTGGGTCACGGCGGCCGGCGAGGCCTGGATGGAGAAGTCCGCGTGCGAGTGCAGGTCGATGAACCCGGGGCTGACCACGTGGCCGGCAGCGTCGATGACGCGGACTGCTTGCGGGGAGCCCGCCGGGGCACCAGCGCCGGCGGTGTCCCCTCGCCCGGCCGAGGCCTCGGCCGCCCGGGTGCCCGTGGCGGGCTGATCCGCCCCGGCCGGCCCCGTGGCCCGCAGGTACGCGATCCGGCCGTCCTTGACGCCGAGCTCGCCCGGATAGCGCCCGGACCCGGTGCCGTCGACGATCTGTGCGTTGACGATGAGGATGTCGAGCATATGTGTCACCTGGTTTCGAAGAAGAGGATGATGCCGTACATGATGCAGGCCGGGACCAACAGCATCCAGCCCGTGAGCATCATGTTCTTCAGGTTGGTGGAGCGGGCCAGGCCCATCACACCCACCATATTGCCGTTGGGGAACGGACCGTAGGTGTCGGCCTTCGAAGCGAACAGCAGCACGATGGTCCAGCTACTGGCGGTCACGCCCAGGGCCGTGCCGACGTCGCCGAAGACCTTGTCCAGCAGGACCACCTGCGCGGCGGTCGCGCCGGGCACGCCAACCCAGCCCAGCAGGGCGATGATGATGGAGAAGACGAAGGGCGAGGCCGACTGCAGCTGCGGGCCGAAGATGTCGAGGATGACCTGGAACGGGGCCAGTTCGTCGATCACCTTGAACAGGGCCGCCAGCAGCCAGAACAGGATGAAGATGCTGACCACGGCCGCGCAGCCGCGGTAAACGGCCGTGACGATCGTGGAGATGCTCATCCGGGCCGCCAGCCCTGTGGCCACGCCCAGGACGGGCAGGGCGATGAGCGGGAACTGCGTACCGGCCGAGGTCATGGTGGCGAAGACGACCGAGGCGAGCAGGATGACCAGGAAGACCGTGGTGGCGCGGCCCGATCCGGGCACGTGCGCGGTGTCCTCCGCACCGACCTCGTCCGCGGTGTAGTAGTCCTCGACGTCACCGCCGGTGCGCTTCTGCATCCAGGCGACCACGGGCAGGCCCAGGGCCAGCGACAGGATCGCCAGGGGGCCGGCGCCGTAGAGCAGGTACTGGCCGTAGTTGACGCCGGCGGCCTCCATGATCGCGACGTTGGAGCCGGCGAACGGCGCCAGGGCCAGGCCCGCACAGCCGCCGATGAACAGCATCGCCGCGGTGGCGGATTTCGTGTACTTCAGGCGGGCGGTGATCGGCAGCAGGATGGGGGCGGCGATCGCGATGGCCCCGGCGAGGGTGCCAAGGGCCGCGACCAGGATGAGGCAGGAGATCATCACGCCCATCACCACGGCCTGGCGTCCCCACTTGCCGAAGACCCGCATGACCCCGGTGACGATTCGCTGCGCGACGCCGGTGATCTTGAGGATCTCGCCCACGCCGGATCCCAGCATGATGATCAGACCGATCATGGTGATCTGGTCGGACAGAGAATCGCCCATGATCTTGCCGACGTCGATCAGGTCGATCTTGCCGATGATGAAACCGGAGACGATCGCGATGACGGTGGCCACCACGATGTCCATGCCCAGGATCGCCAGGACCGCGTACAGCACGATCGGCAGCAGGCCCCACAGGGTCGGTCCGTTGGTGAAGAACGCCGCCACGACCGAGGCGATGACGCCCAGGGCGCTGAGCGTCCAGACCGTGATCCGCCGGCCCTTGGACAGGGTCACCTCGTAGGTGTTGTGGGATTCGGCGTCCTGCGCCTGCCCGCTGATGTCGGCGGCGGTGCCGCCTGCCTTCCGCGTGGCCGTCGCGGTCGTCAGATCACCGTGGTCCGCGGCGGCCTGGGCCTCCCGGCCCCTGGCGCTGCGGTGGTGGGCGGGGTGCTTCGGGTCGTCCTGGCCCGAGGCCCCGGGTCCGGTGGGCGGCGTGTTCGCCATGAGTACGTCTCTCCCTGTTTCCTTGGTTTGTGTTCCAGATCAAACGGAGTTGAACCTATCACAGGGTCATCGGACGACTCGTGGGAACACCGGCTATTTCCGCTGCATGTTGTAGATCAGATCGCCGGAGACGGCCGAGAACCGATAACCGGTGAACTCATTGCTGAAGGCGACGATACCGGTCTTCTTCCCGAATTTGACGATCGGCAGATAGTCGTAGAAGGCCTTCTGCAATTCGTCCTTGTGGGTCAGAGCATCCTTTTCGCTGGCCGCCGTCAGGATCTTGTCCGACACGGTATCCAGAGCCTTGCTGTCCGTCCAGCCGGGCCAGGTCTTATTGAAATACACGGCGGTCAGCGGATTCGTCGGCGCATTCGAACCCGTGATGAAGATTTCGAAGGCCTTCGGATCCGTGCGGTTCTGCAGGACCGTCGCCCAGTCGGTGACGACCAGCTGCGACTTGATCCCGGCATTGATCAGCTGCTGGTTGAGCACCACTGCGTTGTTGTAGTGGTCCTCGTACTCACGCGAGGTCAGGATTCGGACGGGCTCGCCCTTGTAACCGGCTTCGTCCAACAGCTTCTTGACGTCCCCGGGGTTCTTCTCGTTGTAGCGCTCCAGGAACTTCTCGCTGTTCCAGGGCGAATAGGACGGAGCGAGCGCACCATCGGTGTCGTAGAACTTGCGGTCGGAGAACGCGGCCTTCTGAATGTCCTCGGTATTCACTGCTGCCAGCACAGCCTGGCGCATCTTCGGATTGGCCATCAGCCCGGTCTTCTTGTTGAACACCGCGGCGTTGAAGCCCAGGTCCGTGACGTTGACCGTCAGGTCCTTGTTGCCGTCCAGCATTCCGAAATTGTCCGGGGGCAGGTTGTTCGCGGCATCGTATTCGCCGGTCTGCAAACCCGACATGCGCGTGGACTGGTCTGTCACGAAGTAGTAGAAGATGTTGTCGAAGTGTGCTTCCTTCTTACCGGCGGCGTCGTCTGCCTCCCCCTCGGGAGACACATAGTCGTCGAACTTCGACAGGCGCACGAACTGGTCCGTCTGCCAGTCCTCGAACTTATAGGGGCCAGTACCCGTATAGTCGGTGACCGCTTTGTCACCGGCGGCCTCCATCACCTCTTTGGGCTGGATCACCGGACCCTGCAGCATATCGGCGAACAGAGTCGGCGCGACGGCCAGCGGTTCGGGCAGGTTCAGCCGCAGCGTGTCGGCGCCCGTCTTCTCCACTGTCGCCTTGGAGAAGAACTGTTTGCCGGTGCCGGTCTTGTCCAACCACGCCTGGACCGAGGCGACCGCGTCGTCGACGTCCATGGTGTCGCCGTTGTGGAACTTCACCCCGTGTCGCAGGGTGAAGTTCAAGGTCCGGTTGTCCTTCGACATAGAGAATTTCGAGGCCAGCACCGGTTTGACCTTGCCGCTATCGGTCGCAGCGATCAGCGGTTCCAGGAAGTTCCGGGAGATGTCGCGAGTCGCCGTGGCCGTGGACATCATCGGGTCGAGCGTGGTGGGCTGTGCGTTGAAGGCGAAGGTGAAGTCGTTGGGGCCAGACCCCTTGGAGTCCCCCAATCCACCGCCCATGCATCCGGTAAGCAGCAGCGAAGCACTCACACAGACCGCAGCAATCAGTCGTTTCATGTCGTTTGCCCCTCAGCGAATCGTCGGAAAGCGGTCGTGCACCATGGACAGATCTGCGGTCGGTCCGACGTGCCCGGAGCCCACCACCGCCTCCACCACCTGTGCCATTGCCAACAGCGTCCGGTCGTCCCGGTACCGGCCCACGACCTGCAGGCCCACCGGCAGCCCGGATTCGGTGAATCCCGCCGGGATGGAGATCGCGGGGTGCCCTGTCAACGTGATGATGCTGGGCAGGGTCATCCATTCGAGGTAGTCGTCGAGGACCCGGCCGTCGATGCTGCGCGGGTAGCGCTCGTGCACGTCGAATGGCGCGACCTGGCAGGTGGGTGTGAGCAGGATGTCCACGTCGCCGAGGAATTCCGCCATCCGCTGGAACACCCGTGACTGCGTGGCCATGGCCTCAGAGGCCTGGGCTCCCGTGACCTCCTGCCCGACCTGGGCGTTCCACAGGGCGTCCTCTTTCATCTGATCGGCATGGTCGCGGGCCAGGGGCGCCAGGTTGTTGAACATCTGCAGGCCGCGTAGGGTGCGGAAGGCCTCACGGGCCCCGCCCAGATCGGGATGGCCCGATTCCATCCGGAAGCCGGCAGCGGCCAGCCGGTCGATCGCAGGAGACAGGACGGACAGGACCTCGGCGGAGACGCTGATCTCTCCCCCGAAATCGGGAGTCCACGCTGCACGGATTCCCATGCCGCGCTCCGGCGACCAGACTGCGGCCGGACCCGCGCCCTCTGGCCCGGGCAGGGTGTCGGCGGACAGCGGATCGAGCGGGTGTCGGCCCGCTATTACGTCGAACAGCAGGCGCACATCGGCCACGCACCTTGCCATTGGCCCCTTGACCGATAGCGTTCCGAATCCGTACCCGCTCGGATGGTTGGGAACCGCACCGAGGGAAGGACGCATCCCCACCACGTTGTTGAACGATGCGGGGTTGCGCAGTGATCCTCCCGTGTCGCTGCCGTCGGCGATGGGCAGCATGCCCGAGGCCAATGCGGCGGCCGCACCGCCGGACGATCCGCCTGCCGTCTTGGCCAGGTCGTAGGGATTGCGGGTGACACCGGTGACCGAGTTGAAGGTGTGGGATCCCAGGCCGAACTCCGGGGTGTTGCTCTTGCCCACGATGACCGCGCCCGCCGCGCGCATGCGCTCGACCACCACGTGGTCGCTCGAGGCCACCCGGTCGGCGAAGATCGGGGAGCCCTGGGTGTAGCGGAAGCCACGGGCAGGGATCAGGTCCTTCACCGCGACGGGCAGACCGGCCAACGGCAGCCTGCTGCGGACCTCGGGCGGCATCGCGTCGATGGCCGCGGCCTGGGCCAGAGCCGTGTCCGGTTGAACGTCCAACAGCGCGTTGACGGCCGGATTCACCTGGGCGATCCGGTCCAGGTGCGCGGTGACCACCTCGTGAGCACTGCGTTCACCGGTACGAACCGAGGCGGCCGTATCGATGGCCCGGGCGCCGATGATGGAATCTGTCTCCTGCTGTGCCATGATCATCCTTCCTGCCGTCTGATCGGTACGCGCCTCATACTGGGGTGGGTGATGGGAACGGATTTCAGCAGTTTCTTGGTGTATTCGTGTTGCGGATCGCCGAAGATCTGCTCCGGGGTGCCCTCTTCGACCAGCTCGCCCTTGTACATGACGCCGATTCGGTGGGCCATATAGCGGACCACGCTCATATCGTGCGAGATGAAGAAGTAGGTCAGGCCGGTGTCCCGCTGCAGCCGACGCAGCAGGTTGAGGACCTGGGCCTGGATCGACACGTCCAGCGCCGACACCGGTTCGTCCAGGATCAGCAGGCGGGGGTCGACCATGAGCGCGCGGGCGATGCCGATGCGCTGGCGCTGCCCGCCGGAGAATTCGTGGGGGAACCGTCGCGCGTGCTCCTCGCCGAAGCCCACCTGTTCCAGACTCTCCAGCACCCGGGCGCGGATCACCTCCGGCGACCGCTCACCGACGATCTTGAGGGCCTCCGCCAGAATGGTCCCAATCCGCCGCCGTGGATTGAGCGAGGAGTACGGGTCCTGGAACACGGTCTGGATCTGGCGGCGTTCGGCGATCGACCTGGACTTGCCCAGGTCGATTTCCCTGCCGTCGAAGACGACCGTCCCGCCCGTGCGTTCTTCCAGCCCCTGGATCATCCGGCCCGTCGTCGACTTCCCCGAACCGGACTCCCCTACCAGCGCATAGGTCGTCCCCGTGGGAATGTCGAAGCTGATGCTGTTGACTGCGTGATTGTCCCTGCGCTTCGATGAGAACGGGTTGTGCGAGGCATAGACCTTGTCCAGGTTCTTCACCTGCAGCAGCGGGGCGGTCACAGTCGCCGGACTCACGGTGGATTCTGTCATTGCGCCGTTTCCTTCCCTGCGTCCTGGCCGTCCATCGCGGCTATCTCCTCTGCCCGGATGCAGCGCACCCGATGGTCCGGTGCGATCTCCCGCAACTCGGGAACGGCGGACCGGCAGGCATCGGTCGCAAAGGGGCAGCGCTGCGCGAACCGGCACCCGGCCGGCACATTGTTCAGGGTGGGCACCGTACCGGGGATGACCGGAAGGTCTACCTCGGGGTCCGTGTCCAGTGCAGGGGTCGAGCGCATCAGTCCCTGCGTGTAGGGATGGGCGGGCTTGTCGAACAGGGTCATCACATCGGTGTCCTCGATGACCTGGCCCAGATACATGACGATGACCCGATCACAGACTTCGGCGACGACGCCAAGGTCGTGGGTGATGAACACCGTGCCGGCCTCGTAGTCCTCGCGCAACTTCAGAATCAGGTCCAGGATCTGTTCCTGCGTGGTGACGTCCAGGGCCGTGGTCGGCTCATCGGCGATGAGCAGCTCCGGATTGCAGGCCAGAGCCATGGCGATGACGACGCGCTGCCGCTGGCCGCCGGACAACTGGTGCGGATACTGTCCCAGCCGTTCGGCCGGTTCCGGAATGCCGGTCCGCTCCAGCAGTTCCAAAGCACGGGCCATGGCCTGCTTCTTCGTGACGTCCTCATGCGCCAGGATGGTCTCCGCCAGCTGATTGCCGATGGTGAACACCGGATTGAGCGAGCTCATCGGATCCTGGAACACCATGGAGATCCGGCCACCACGGTACTTGCGCATCTGGGCCTCGGAGACCTCCAGCAGGTTCTGCCCCTTGAAGCTCACACTTCCCGAGTATTCGGTGGTATCGGGGTCCTGCAGCCGCATCAACGATTCCGCGGTCACCGACTTGCCGCAACCGGATTCTCCGACCAGCCCGACGATCTCCCCCGCGCGGACTTTGAACGAGACCCCGTCGACAGCAGTGACCTGTCCGGTCTCGGTCGTGAACCGGGTACGCAGGTCGTCTACTTCGAGTACGAATGCCATCGGTCACTTCCTCGTCTTGTTGTGTGTCGGATCCAGCAGATCTCGCAGGCTGTCACCCAGCAGGTTGACGGCCAGAATGGTGATCATGATGAAGGCTCCGGGGAACACGGTCATCCACCAGGAGTTGAAGATCAGGGTCTTCCCGTCCAGCAGCATGTTGCCCCAGGACGCTGCGGGCGGCGGCACTCCGGCGCCCAGGAAGCTCAGTGCGGCCTCGGTGATGAGGGCATCGGCGAAGATGAAGGTCATCTGGACGACCAGCGGGGACAGGACGTTCGGGGCGATGTTGATGCAGATGATGCGGAACAACGATGCGCCTTGGGCCTTCAACGCCTCGACGAAGGTCTGCTCCTTCACCACCAGCGCAGTCGAACGCACGATGCGCGCCACATAGGGTGTGAAGACGATGCTCAATGCGATGACCACGTTGGACGTCTTCGCTCCCAGGGCCGCCATGATGGCGATCGCCAGCAGGATCGCGGGGAAGGCCATGAGCCCGTCGCAGATGCGCATGATGATGGCGTCGGCAACCCTGTTGTAGGCGGCGATCAGGCCCAGCAGCCCACCGATGACACCGGTGATCAGGGCGGTGATGATGCCGACCAGCAGGGATACCCGGGCTCCGGCGATGACACGGGAGAGGACATCGCGGCCGTAGTTGTCGGTGCCGAACCAGTTCTCGAAGCTGGGCGCGGCAAGACGATTGATCGGATCGATCGCCATGGGATCCTTGGCGAACAGGGGGCCGAACAGCGCCAGCAGCACCATGAAGACGAAGATCGCGGCGCCGGCCAGGGCCATCTTGTTCTTGCCGAACTTCTTCACCAGCAGGGAGCGCCTGCTGCGGGAGCGATTGAGCCGGTGTGCGGAACCGGTGGTCATTTCGGTAGTCACTGAGTCACCTCACGCCATCCGGACCCGGGGGTCCAATATGCTGTACAGGACGTCGACGATGAAGTTGATGACCACGTAGACGACCGCGATCAGCAGCACGACTCCCTGGATGACCACGATGTCGCGGCGTTCGATCGAATTGACGATGAGCTGCCCGATTCCGGGGATGCTGAACACCGTTTCAACCACGGCGGCTCCGGCGAGCAGGGTGCCCAGGGTCTGTCCGATGGTTGTGATAATCGGCAGCGAGGCGTTCTTCAACGCGTGTTTGTACACGATCTTGTTGCCGGCCAGGCCTTTGGCCTTCGCGGTCTTCATATAGTTCTTCGACAGGGTCTCCAGCATGGATGTGCGGGTCATCCGGGCGATGAGCGCGGCCTGCATGAGTCCCAGTGCCACGGCCGGCAGCACCAGGTACCGCAGGGTGTCCATGGGCCCGTCCTCCAGTGCTCGGTAGCCGGCCACCGGGAACCACCCCAGGAGCACGGAGAAGATCAGCATGAGTAGCAGACCGGTGAGGAAGCTGGGCATGGAGATGCCGATCATCGCCCCGGTCATGAAGGACTTGTCGCGGGCCGAACCGGCATGGCGGGCCGCCATGATGCCGGCCGGCACGCCGACGATGATCGCGATGATCTCCGCCAGCAGGGCCAGATTGACCGTCGGGGCCAGCGCGGTGGCGAGGATTTCGGCCACTGGGCGGTGGATGAAGACGGACTCGCCCAGGTCGCCGGTCAGGATATTGCCCAACCAGGCGAAGAACTGCACCACCAACGGCTGGTCCAGGCCGAGGCTGGTGCGCAGCTGCGCAACCTGTTCCTCGGTTGCATTGGGGCCGAGCATGACCGCGGCGGCATCGCCGGGCATCATGTGGATGAGCGTGAAGGTGACGATGGCGACGACCAATAAAACAGGTATCAGCGCCAGCAATCGCCGTATCAGGAATCGTGCCATTGGTCCTCCGTCTGCCACGGGTGTCCGCACCGTCCACACACGGGCGTTGTGTGAGCGGCGTTCGCCCCGTGGTCGAACCACGGAGTCGCCCCACCGCACGCAATCTGTCGAATAGATCACAACCCTAGGGAAACCTGCATGGATTCTGCCAACTTTTGACAGGAGATGTAGATTAGCGACAGCGACAGGCGCTGGAATCGAGATCAGGGGAGGGTGCCAGTGGCGGAATCCGGCTCACGCACCGATCAAAAGATCATAGAATCCTTGCATATCGATGCCCGCGCTTCCTGGCAGAAGATCGCAACCGCCCTGGGCCTGCACGAACGCTCCGTCGCGCGCCGCGCCCAGGCCCTGTTGGCCTCCGGCGCACTGCGCATCCGCGCCATCACCATTCCCGCCCGCGGGGCCATCGTGCTGGGCAACTGCGGACTGGGACAGGCCCGAATGGCCAGCAAGGCCCTGTGTGCCCGACCGGAGACGATGTGGGCACACATCACCACGGGCACCTACGATCTGATCGCGGACGTCGCGATCTCACCGGAACAGGAAGTCGACTTCTACCTCGATGAGATCCCGGCGCTGGCCGGCCTGGCCCAGGCCCAGACCCTGCCAGTGCTCGAATACCTGCGCACTGCCCGCAACTGGCGCCCGGGGATCCTCAGCACTGCTGAACGCTCCCGGATGCTGGTGGGGGTGCCCGCACCGGTGGACCTGCACGTGGGCCCAGGCGTTGATCTGGACCAGCGCGATCTGGCACTGCTCGCAGCACTCCGCGAGGACGGCAGGCGCACTTTCGAGGAACTGGGGCGCATCATCGGGATCTCCGACGTCACCGCCCGGCGGCGCGTCGAGGCCCTGCGGGCCTCTGGCATCCTGCAATTGCGTGCGGTCTTCGACCCCGGCCTGATCGGCAAGGACGCCGAATACATATTGGTGTGCAGGACCCACCCCAGTCAGGTCGCGGCGCTGAGCGCAGAACTGCGAGCCGATGACTCGATCAAGTACGCCGTACGAATCGCCGGGCCCTGGCAGTTCCTCATCAAGGTCGACCTGGCGCACCGCAACAGCCTCGATGAGTTCTTAGCAGCAGCACCCTGGGCCGGCCGGATCACCGATGGCGATACCTTCATCGCGATCCACACGGACAAGCGCAACGCCGTCTTGCTCAGCTGATCCCGCCGCGCCGGGCCCGGGTGCCGGCTAGGCCATCGCCCAGGGATCGACGGGGGTACAGCGGGCGGCTCGGCCCAACCCGTCCAGATGCCAGCCGTAGACCTTCGTGTTCCCGGTGACGATCCGGGCATCCACGACTCGGGCCCCGGCATCCACCCGGGCCAGTTTGTTGAGGAACCTGTCGCTATCCGGCAGATCGCGCAGACCGGCGACCACGATGATGTTCGCCGCCGAGGTGGTAGCGGTACAGAATCGCGTCTCGATCCAGCCGCCCACAGCCTCGGCGACAGCGGCCGACCGCAGCACCGGCACCTGCAACAACACCAGGATGCCCACCTGGTAGTCGAAGTCGGGGCGGGCCACATCGCACCGGAAGATGACGCTGTCGTGCTCGGTCAGCCCGGCCAACTGCCGGCTCACAATGCCGGGCGTCGTATCCAGGCGGCGGGCCAGTTCGCGCACGGGAACGCGGGCATCCCCGGCCAGCTCCAAGAAGAGGGGACGCAGGTCGACAGTGGGGACCGCGACTTTCCGCGGTTCCCTGTCCCCGGGTGGGGTCCCTGCGACCAGGGCCTCGGCCGTGGGCACCTTGAGCAGGCCCTGCCGCCAGCTGACGCCACCCGATATTCGGTGGAACAGACTGACCCGTACCCGGTCGGCCAGATCGAGTTCCGGCAGGTTCTGGTAGACGCGGCGCAGAACTGCGGGCAGATCGATGCCCAGGATGATCACGAAGATGTTGAAGTCCCCCGTGGTCAGTCCGATCGTGATGACATCGGGGTGTTCCGCCAACGCCCCTATCAGGGTGGCGTGGTCGTCCGACCAGCAGCGGATCTCCAAGAAGGCACCCATCGACACCGCAGGGTGCAGGGCCACGCCCGACCACGCCAGGCCCGAGCTCCGCAACCGGTGCCAGCGCCGCGAGACCGTCGCCTCGGAAACACCAACGCGTTCGGCGATGACCGACCAGGGAGCCCGCGGGTGGAGCTGGATCGCATCGACGATGTCGAGGTCGACCGGGTCCGTCGCCCCTGACTCACTGTCTTGGCTTTCATGGATCATTCCTGCATCACCTCGTATTCCAGCGTGTTTTTCATGCAGTGTTTTGGCATATTATCAACCTTCTTGCACATTATGCACTGCATCACTTCCACCGTTAGAGTTAGTCCGGTTCCCCGCCCAACTTCAATCCTGGAGGCCCTATGAGCACGCCTGTGGCGAAGCAGCAAATCGCCGAGACGCCGGCGGAGAAGGCCGTCTACCGCAAGGTGACACTGCGCCTGCTGCCGTTCCTGATGATCTGTTATCTGTTCGCATACCTGGACCGGACCAACATCGGGTTCGCCAAGCTGCAGATGCAACAGGAGATGCCGTTCCTAACGGAAGCCGTGTTCGGCCTGGGTGCAGGCATCTTCTTCCTGGCATATGCGTGCCTGGAGATCCCCAGTAATATGCTCATGCACCGGATCGGCGCCAGGAAAACGATCACCCGCATCATGCTGCTGTGGGGCCTGGTGTCCGCCGCAATGCTGTTCGTGAACAATGAGGTCTCGTTCTACATCATCCGGGCACTGTTGGGCATCTTCGAGGCCGGCTTCGCCCCTGGCGTCATCCTCTTCTTCACCTATTGGTTCCCCGCCAAGCGGATGGGCCGAGTCGTGGGACTGTTCGCCATGGCGGGTCCCCTGGGCTCGATCCTCGGATCGTCGACCTCCGGCCTCATCATCGAACTGACCCACAACGCCTGGGGCCTGTCCGGCTGGCAGTGGATGTTCCTCATCCAGGGCCTGCCCGCCGTACTGCTGGGCGCCCTGTTCTGGTTCCTCATCCCGGACAACCCACTGCAGGCGAAGTGGCTGAACGCCGATGAGAAGAAACTCATCACCACCAAGCTCGAGGAGACGAAGGAGCGCCACCACGATTCCAAGTTCACCGACGCACTGAAGAACCCGGCCGTCTACGTCATGGCGCTGGCCTACTTCGGCATCATGTGCGGCATCTACGCCGTGAGCTTCTGGCTGCCGACCATCCTGCACAACGGCGGACTGACCAACAACATCACCCTGGGCTTCGCCACGGCACTGCCCTACCTCCTCGTCCTTCCGGTCCTGTGGTTCCTCACCAAGGGCTCCGACCGCACGGGCGACCGCTTCTGGCGCTCCCTCATTCCCACGGTCGTAGGGGCGCTGGCCCTGGTCGTCGCGGCCTACGCGTCCTCGATCTTCGCCCTGTCCTATATCGCGCTGTGCATTGCGGTCTGCGGCGTCTGGGCCGCGTACACGATCTTCTGGGCAGTCCCGACGACCACGCTGGGCGGAACCGCGGCAGCCGGCGGCATCGCCTTCATCAACACCTTCGGCATCCTGGGCGGCTTCGTCGCCCCCACCATCATGGGATTCGTCCAGGATGCCACGGGCTCGGCCCAGGGCGGCCTGATGACGATGGTGGTCCTGCTGGTGATCTCCGCAGTGGCCATCATCATCCTGCCCAAGGTCATGAAGAAGCCGATGTAGCCGCCCGGCCGAGGTCCCGCGCCCGACTGGCCGGGACCTCGGCCGCGGACGGAAATCCCACTGCGTAAAGGAGAGCATCACGTGAAAACCCTCATCACCGCGGCCCGCGTCATCGACGGCACTGGACGCGCACCCTTCGTAGCCGACGTGCTGATCGACGGCCAGAAGATCGAGGCCATCCGCGAACCCGGCACCTTCGCCGGCCTGGCCGACGTCAAAACGGTATCCGCCGACGGACTGGTGCTCTCACCCGGCTTCATCGACACCCATGCCCATGCCGACAACAGCCCACTGCTGGCCGAGGACGACACCTCGAAGATCATGCAGGGGTGCACGACCGAGGTCAACGGCAACTGCGGATTCTCCCTGGCGCCGATCGACCCTTTGCACGAAGACGGCTTCTACACACTCGTCACTCGGATCTTCCCCGCCGCCAAGTACGGCTGGCGGTCCTTCGCCGAATACAAGGCGGCGATGAACCAACACGAATACGTCACGAACTTCGCCACCCTGATCGGGCACAATACCGTCAGGGTGGCCGCAATGGGCGATGAGATGCGTGCCCCGGACAAGACCGAGATGCGCACCATGCAGCACCTGGTCGACGATGCGATCGAAAACGGCGCCGGCGGGCTGTCCTCCGGCCTGATCTACCCGCCCGGAGTGTTCTCCGAACCATCCGAACTCGTGACCCTGGCGTCGAATCTGCCGCCCACCGCGATCTACGCCAGCCACATGCGTTCGGAGAGCCATCACCTGATGGACAGTCTGCGGGAGACAGTGCACGTGGCACAGAACGCCGGCATCCGCTGCCATATCTCGCATCTGAAGTTCGCCGATCGGCAGTCCTCGTCCCAGATGGCGACCGCGCTGGAATACCTGGACGCACAGCGCACGGCCGGGCTGCCTGTCACCCAGGACATGTACCCGTATTCCGCCGCCAGCACGATGATGACCGCGCTGTTGCCACCGTGGATGCACGACGGCGGGGCCCAGAAGCTGTTGGAGCGTTTGAAGTCCCGCGAATTGGTCCGGCGCGCCGGCGATCAGATCGCCAGTTCCGAGGCCGCCTTCGAGAACTATGCGCGTACTGCGGGCTGGGACGGGGTGATCGTCGCAAGCACGGGCTCGCATCGTTATGAAGGCGAATCCGTTGCGCAGATAGCGGCGACGATGGGTGTCGAACCGATCGAGGCCGTCGCGCGCATGCTCATCGACGAACAGCTGCACATCACCGTCATCCTCTGGGCCATGCGCGAGGAGGATGTGACCCTGGGCCTGCAGCACCCCTTCACGATGATCGGCACGGACGGGCTGCCGGTGGGCACCGGCGGCAAACCTCACCCGCGCGGCTACGGTTCCTTCGCCCGGATGCTCGACCACTACGTCCGCCGGACCAAGGCCGTCGACCTGGTCGACGCCATCCGCAGGATGACATCCCTACCGGCACAGACCTTCGGCCTGGAGGGCCGCGGAGTGGTGGCCGAGGGCGCCTTCGCCGATCTGGTGCTGTTCGACCCGGACACCCTGACCGACAATGCGACCTTCGCCCACCCGACTGACGCCCCTGCCGGACTGTTCGACGTATTCGTCGCAGGTGAGCACGTCGTGGACCGAGGCGCCTGGACCGGACGGCGGGCCGGCAAGTTCCTGGCGGCGCGGCACTGAGGGGCTGAAGGCTCTCTACTTCTTTGGACTGTCTATTTCAGATTCCACTGTTCAAACAGTGGAATCTGAAATAGACAGTCCAATCTTCTATACGACCGGGAGCCGGTGAGCCACCGGCGCTAACCCATCTCGAACTTTCCACGCAGGAAGTCGGCGAGCTCGGCATGGGTGCCGACCCAGACGTCTTCCCTGCCCAGGGCACCGAAGTCGGCGGCGGTACCTCCGGCCTTCCGAGTGGCATCCGCAGTCGTCAGAACACCTTGGTCCCCGTGGCCTGGGTCCCTGGCGCTCAGGTGATGAGCCCAGGGCTGTGATGCACCCCAATCACCGAGGCGACCCGGTCGGCCAATGCATCAGGTAATAGGGCACATGCTGGGACCTCGCTCCTAAGTCGACTGTTGGCCGGTTACCCAGCCTTAAAACTGCGCAGGCCTGGATTACGTTGTGACGTTACCAAACGGCATGCCGCAGATTCCGAACACTGAAAATTTCAAATTTGCGCACATCCATCATTGATCCGCACCCATCTGAAGCATATGATCATTATGTGATTACAAGCACGGTATCGACTTCCAGTCCCACCCCATCTTCCCTGGACGGACTCGACCGAGGCATCATCGACGCCCTACACAAAGACGGCCGCGCATCCTGGGCGAGGATAGCCGCCGGACTCGATGTTTCCGCACCCACAGTTCAGCGCCGTTACAATGCACTTCATTCAGCAGGCTTGATCCGCGTGGTGGCCGCCACCGAAGTGACCAGGTTAGGCCTAGGACATCCGTTCTTCATGCGCATCTCCCATGCACAGGGCATGTTGGAGCCATTGATCCTACGACTACAGGAACGGCGCGAGGTCCGTTTTATCACTACGATTGTCGGGTCCTCCGATCTGGCCGTCGAGATGGTGCTCCCCAAGGGCACACATTTCGGGCCTTTCATTGAGGAGGTTCTAGATGGCACAGGAGCGCAGACCAATACAGCGTTCATCACCCACGCCTTCACCTCAGGACACTTCTGGAAACCGCAGAGCTCTGTAGACAGTCCCCGCTGCCTTGACCTGCCCGATGACTCGAAGACCCCGCCAGTATCTTTGTCCCAGTCCGAGGCCAAGGTGCTCGGCCTGCTCATGCATGACGGCCGGACACCACTGTCCCGGCTGGCCGAGGCGATCGGAAAGTCCGAGTCCACAGCCTCGCGCATTATCGATTCTCTGTCCCGGGCTGGGGTTCTCGAATACCGCATCCTGGTGGAGCCGGCCAACCTAGGTTACAACGCCGAACTCATGCTCTTTGCCCAGGTCGAACCCTCATCCCTGCACCAGGCCGCCGTGACATTGGCCGCGCAAGACGAAACCAAATATCTGGCGACTACTACCGGTGAGCACAATCTGCTGGGCCAGGTGGCATTGACCGACTACACAGATGTCTACAACTACTCGACCAGAACCCTGGGCGCCGTCCCGGGGATCAGGAGCTTCGAGCTGGCCCTGCAAGTCGATACCCGCAAACGGGTATGGACCTCGATCAGCAATGGGCGGTTCGAGTCCTCAGGCCGGCCATTGGATCTACTGGAATATCTGGCACCGGGTGGGGAATAACAGGAGCACATACCAGTGGAACGACTATCAAAGGAGCAATCATGAACACCGATCCGATCAAGGACCTCGAACCCTGGCAGTGGGATGAACCCACCTGGCGGTCCGAGGTTGAACGCGTCCGCGCAGGCAAGGCCCTGGTCGATCCGGACCCGGCCCAGCGCTGGCCTGGTGGAGCGAAGTGTGCCGTCATGATCACATATGATGCAGACCACGAAACCCCCTATCTGCGTGATAACCAGACTTCCCCAGGCTCCCTGGCAATGGGCGAGTATGGGTCCCGAGTAGCAGTACCTCGAGTGCTGAAAATGCTGGAACGCAATCATGTGAAGGCTACCTTCTACGTGCCGGGCGTTTCCGCGCTGCTGCACCCACAGGACATCGAGGCCTTCGCAGCTGGAGACCACGAAGTTGCCGTCCATGGCTGGATCCACGAACGGAATACACTTCTGCCCTATGAAGCCGAACTGGACCTGATCGGACGGGCCACGGACACCCTGGAGCAACTCAGCGGCACCAGGCCCGTGGGGATTCGGACACCGTCCTGGGACTTCTCGCATTCGACCCTGCAGGTTATCCGGGAGATGGGCTTCATCTACGATGCCTCACTCATGGCCGATGAGGAACCCTACGAGATTCTGGCAGCAGGCACGCCCACTGGCATCGTCGAGATCCCGTGTGAATGGATCCGCGATGATGCACCGTACTTCATGATGGACCGGTTCGGCGGCCTGCGCCCGCACACCGCCCCGCGCGATGTCGAACAGATCTGGAGAGACGAATTCGACATGGCTTATGCAGAGGGCGGGGTCTTCGAACTGACCCTGCACCCGCACATCAGCGGCCACCGCTCACGCATCTCCATGGTCGAACGGGTCATCCAGTACGCACAGGGACACCCTGACATCTGGGTCGGCACCCATGCGGAATTCGCCGAATTCCTGCACACCAAGTTCACCCTAGGAAGCACCGCTAGCTGACATCCGCATCACTTCATTACAGAACACACAAGGAAACGATGATGACTGATACTCCGGCCACCACCGAGCCACACGGCACGAAGCTCAGCAAAAAGGGTAGGAAAGCGCTGATCGCGGGTGCTATCGGCAATACCGTCGAATGGGTCGACTGGGCCGTCTACACGACTTTCTCCTCGGTCTTCGCGGTGCACTTCTTCCCATCGGATAATCCCGCAGCCGCCTTGCTATCCACCCTAGCCGTCTTCGCCGTCGGCTTCATCATGCGGCCCATCGGCGCTGCCGTACTTGGCCACTTCGCCGATAAGCATGGACGGAAGAAAGGCCTGACCCTGACCATCAGCTTGATGGCGGGCGCAGCATTCCTGATCGCGATTACGCCAGACTTCTCAGTCATCGGCATCTTCGCCCCCATCATCCTGGTCATTGCTCGGATGGTGCAGGGGTTCTCAGCCGGTGGCGAGTTCGGAGCATCGTCAGCGTTCATGGTCGAATCC
Organism: Brevibacterium moorei; assembly: GCF_024580735.1. Lineage (GTDB taxonomy): Bacteria > Actinomycetota > Actinomycetes > Actinomycetales > Brevibacteriaceae > Brevibacterium > Brevibacterium moorei. Next base: position 35,745 of record NZ_JANIJX010000026.1, read on the forward strand.
GCAGCTCCGAGGCGCCGTGCGTTCGCCGGCTCTTGGCAACAGGTATCCGTTGGTGCCGGTAGCCTTATTGCAGCAGGCATGGGTGCACTCATTACATCTACCTTGGATTCAGAATCGCTAAACTCCTGGGGGTGGCGAATCGCCTTCGCCGTCGGCGGCCTCCTGGGCCTTGTCGGTCTCTGGCTGCGGACCAGCGTAGAGGAGACCGACTCCTTCGAATCGGCAAAAGAGCAGGCTCAACAAGGTGCTCAGACGACACATAAGATTTCCTACTTGGCGATCTTCACACAGCATCCCGGTGCTGTAGCCCGCGTATTCGGCATCACCATCGCAGGCACTTTACTCTACTACCTCTGGGTTTCCTACCTACCCACATATGTTCACGTTTCTACAGGGATGCCACTCGGACAGGCTTTGACGGTTAACTTCATCGGCCTGGCCTATTTCATCTGCATGCTCCCGTTTGCGGGGATCTTGTCGGACGTAATCGGGCGCAAGCCTACAATGTCAATCTTCGCCGGCGGTTTCCTTGTACTTTCATTCCCGATGCTTCATTTCCTGGGAAACAGTTTCGCAGGATTCTTAGTCATCGAGCTCATCGGACTCACTCTCCTTCTGGGCTATTCGGCCAACTGTGCAGCAATCATGGCCGAACAGTTCCCACCCGAAGTCCGCGCCACCGGTATCGGATTCCCCTATGCCCTGGCGGTTGCGATCTTCGGTGGTACAGCTCCCTACATCATCACGTGGATGAACGGCGCAGGACACGGATCTCTCGTCTGGCTTTACTGCTCCATTGCAGCTGCCATTGGCCTGGTCGTTTACCTGACGATGCCGGAGACGAAGGGAAAGAAACTGCAATGACGGACATGAACCCGGCAATGTCGGCCGCCGCCGGCTTCCGTCCCAAGGTCATCGTGACCGGGGCTGCCAGCGGAATCGGCAAGGAAATCGCCCGCGAGTTCGCAGAACAGGGGGCAGACCTCGTTCTGATCGACTTCGATGCGGATCGCCTTGCTGAGGCAGCAGCCGGCCTACCGAACACAGCAGCCGACGCCCCGGGCACTGTCGAGACGATTGACGCGGACCTGCGCGACGCCTCTGCGATTCCGCAGATGATGGAACGGGTCTTCGCCAGGGGGGCTGCACACGTGCTGGTCAATGCGGCCGGAGTCTACCCGGCGGCTCCGCTGTTGGAGCTGACTGCCGACCTTTGGGATGCAGTGCAGGCGATCAATGTGCGTGCACCACTGCTGCTGACCGTGGCCTTCGCCCGCCAAGTGCTGGCAGCCGGCATCGAAGCCCCCGCAGGCTACCCCTGTGTAGTCAACATCTCTTCGGGAGCAGCTCTGCGCGCGCGCCCCGGGGCTGCGCACTATACGACCTCGAAGGCTGCACTGGAAATGGTGACACGAGCATCGGCGCTTGAACTAGGGCCCCAAGGGATACGTGTCAATGCGGTGGCGCCGGGCTTTGTCGTGGTCGACAGCACTCTCAACCTGTCGAGTGCGGACTACATCTCCAAGGTCTCGGAAACTCCGTTGGGACGCAAGGGCCGGCCTGACGATATCGCCCGAGCTGTGCTATGGATGGCGTCGCCAGCTGCTGAGTGGGTCACCGGTGAGGTGCTGCGGGTCGACGGTGGATCCAGTACCGGAGCGATGAACCTGCCCGTGCACTGGGCCAAGCCCCGCACCGAGGTCTCCGATGCCCACGATGGAGCGGCTGCCAAACAACAGGAAGGAAAAGCAGAATGAGCACCGATGCCACCTATACAGTTGTTGGCGCCGGAGCTATAGGCGGAACACTGGCCGCGCACCTGAGTATTGGAGGTGCGACTGTACAGATCGTCGATGCCGATGCACAACACGTCGAGGCGATCCGGGCCAAAGGCATCATCATCGAGAGCCCCGACGAACGCCTGGTTATCGACATCCCGGCATTCACCCTCGACGACGCACCAGGTGACCTGGGCCCGGTGATCCTGGCGGTGAAGTCCCAGGCGACCCGCCCGGCGATGAAGTGGATCGCGCCGCGGCTGCGCTCCGACGGCTATGTGGCCTCCCTGCAGAATGGCTTGAACGAGGACCTGATCGCGGACTTCGTGGGGCCACAGCGCACGGTCAAGGCCTTCGTCGATCTCTTTGCCGATGTCATCGCCCCCGGTGTGGTCAAAGACGGTGGCTTCGGCACGATAGCGCTAGGCGAATATGCGGGTGGCCTCAGCAGTCGGCTGGAACGCCTTGCCACTGATCTACACCACTGGGGCACACCGATCCTCAGTGAGAACGTCGACGGCTTCCTCTGGTCAAAGATCGCGTTCGGCGCGATGCTGACCGCATCCGCGTTCATCGATGACGATATGGCTCAAGTTATCGACGACAATCGCGATGTCATGCTCGAACTGGCCAGGGAATCCTTCGCCGTGTCTGATTCCCTGAACATTGAGCTCGAAGGATTCGATGCCTTCGCGCCCGATGATTTCAGGGCAACTGCTAGCGAGGACGCGGTGAATAAGGCCTTCTCCGACCTAGTAAGTTGGCTGGCTGGTCAGACGAAAACACGGTCCGGGATCTGGCGCGACATCAATGTGCGTAAACGCCCTACCGAGGTACCTGCACACTATGTACCAGTGCTTGAGACAGCAAAGAAGTTCGGCATCGGGGTGCCGCTGCTGTGCGAAATGCTCACTATCATCGGCGAGTTGGAGACAGGTACCGTGACCATGGGTCCCGAACTGTTCGCCCGAATGAGATCGGCAGAGTAAGTCCGCAAGCAAAAGAAGGGCCCTGCCCGTGACTACATGTCACGGGCAGGGCCCTTCCTCGTTCTCCGACTCCTCAGTCCGTGCGCGGATGGACTCGCTTCGAGGTGAACAGCGAGACCGCTTGGTCGGTCGCATCGCATTCGAAGACGAACGAAGCACCGGCCGGCGAGACGAATGCCGCGTTACGAACGTGCGACGATTCGACTGGCGTCAGTTCAAGAGGCGTTGGTGAACCGTTGGCCCTCACAACGAGTACGCCTTCATCGACGCCGACATCGAACTCGTTGAGCTCGCCCGATTCGTAGTGGCCTTGAAGCAGGTCCAGATCCACAGTGTGTCCGCCCGTATCCGAAGAGGCGAAATCACGAGAGCCGGCTTCTTCTTTGCCCAGCAAGTAGTTGGCCAGGCGATCGGTCAGCCCCGCTGCGGGCGCACCCGATGCGTTGATCAGACACACCAAGACCCATCCGGTCTCCGGGTAACAGCGATAATTCGTTGACACTCCTTTGATCGAACCGCCATGACCGAACCATTTCTGTCCGGACGCCTCCCCTACTTCAGTGCCCAGGGCATAGAATCCACCGTCTGGCAGGACGGCCTGAACCTCGGTCAGCAGTTCCCGGATCCGGGTGTCAAAGGGCGAGCCGATCCGCCCAGTCTCCGCCGAGCCAGGCTCCATGCCGGTGCCGCTGTCAGCAGACTCGTCGAACCCGCACAGCGCCTCCAGCACCCGCAGGAGCGCGGCGCTGGAGATCTTGAGCGATCCATTCGAGTAGATATCGCCCACGTCCCACCACGCCGGTGACGGCGAATAGGCCTCCACCGCTTCGCGCATGGGCGCGAACAACTGCGCGATATCGCCCTTGGCCACCAAGTCCGCCGCTGTGAAGCCGAAGCGCTCAATGCCCAGGGGTGCGAAGATCGCACCGCTCAGATAGTCGATGTACGGCATCCCCACGGCGGCCTCGATCACGGCCTGCAGCAGTCCGAAGCCCTCATTCGAGTAGTTGAAGACTGCGCCGGGCGCGCCGAGCAGCTCGTATTCGCAGCGGCTCAGCGCGGCAACCAGATCATTGGTGGTACGGATCCAAGCCCAGTCACTGGCGATGGGCGCGCGGTCGCGCAGCCTGTCATGGTCCGGATCGGCCAGAATTCCCGGCGTTCGCGCACCGTGGATATACGGCAGCCCCGGCAGGCCAGAGGTGTGGCTGGCCAGGTGCCGGATCCGCACCTCGGACTCGGCTCCGCCGGGCAGCCGCAGGGCCGGAATCCAGCGAGACACAGGGTCGTCAAGGGACAGTCGACCGGCCTGGTCCAAGAGCACCGTGGCAAGGGTAGTGAACGACTTGGTCACCGAGGCAACCCCGAACAGCGTGTTGTCCGTGACGGGCAGCACGGGCTCGTCGCCGCGTTTGCCCTGCTGATACGAGAACACGCTGCCGTCGGGACGGCGGACACCCACCGTGATGCCGGGTAGCTCGGCCTCGGCGCACCAGGCGTCAAGGAGGACTCGCAGGGCATCGTCCCCGGAACCCACGGAAGTCTGCTCCTCCATCATGCTGCACTCCTCCTCCGCTCGCTGCCAGTAGGGATGGCAGAGATCAGCTTCTTCGTGTACTCGTGTTGTGGATTGTCGATCACATCGCCCACTGCGCCCTGTTCAACGACCTGGCCCTTGTGCATCACGATGACGTCATCAGCAATGAATCGGACCACGCCAATGTCATGGGTGATGAATAAATAGGTCAAGTCCTCAGCAACCTGCAGATCCTTGAGGAGATTGAGAATCTGTGCCTGTACCGACACATCGAGTGCGGACACGGCCTCATCGCAGACCAACATTTCCGGATCGCTGATAAGCGCCCGCGCTATGCCCACACGCTGTCGCTGACCGCCTGAGAGCTCATGCGGATAGCGGAATGCGAACTCAGCGGGCAAACCCATCCGTTCCAGCATCGCCAGCATCAGGTCCTGGCGGCCGGACGGATCACCAATGTTATGCACCGACAATGGTTCGGACACCGCATCCCCGATGGTCTGCCGGGGGTTCAACGAAGAATATGGATCCTGATACACCATCTGCACCCGTCGACGGAATGCTTTGAGATCTACATTGTTCATTGCGGAGACTTCCTCCCCGTCGAAATGCACAGTGCCAGAGGTCGGCTCTTCAAGGCGCAGGATGCAGCGGGCCAAGGTCGACTTGCCGCTTCCTGATTCGCCGACGATGCCCAGGGAACGGCCGCGGAAGACTTCGACAGATACTCCGCCCACTGCGTGAACGGTCTCCCGCCGGGCCAGTGCCCCTGCCCGCCGAGTCACTTTGAAGTCCTTCTTCAAGTTGGAAACTTGCAACAATGGTCTGGGGTCGGTCGCGCCCCCTCCAACCATTTCACCAGTCATGTCCTTAACCTTTTCAGAGCGCGCCATCGGAAACCTCCTTCGGATCGTCCTTCATAGTGACTCGATCACCGTATTCGTCGAGGTTCGCCGGAATCGTCTCCAGTTTCTGCGGCAAAGCACCGTGCAACGGTGGAATACAGGCGATGAGACCCTGTGTGTAAGCCCGCTCGGGATGATCGAATATCTCGGCCACCGTCCCCTGTTCTACAATCCGGCCGTGGTACATGACCGCCACGCGGTCACTGATATCCGCGACCAAGTTCAGATCGTGGGAGATGAACAACACCGCCATGCCACGGTCCCGGGACAGCCCCAGAAGTAGGTCGATGATTTGTTTCTGCGTCGTCACATCCAGCGCAGTTGTCGGCTCATCGGCAATGAGCAGCTTGGGCCCACACGCCACCGCAATCGCGATGACCACGCGCTGACGCATACCGCCGGACAACTGGTGCGGGTAGTTGCTGAATCCGTCCTCCGGCTCCGGATAACCTACAGCCTGCAGGGCATCGATGGCTCTCCACTTCGCTTCCGCCTTGGTCACGCGCTGGTGGGAGCGCACTGCTTCCATTACCTGTTCCCCGATCGGATAGACGGGGTTCAGCGCGCTCATCGGGTCTTGGAAGACCATAGCTATGTCGTTGCCGCGCACAGAGCGCATCTGCCGATCCGACAAACGCAGCAAGTCTCGTCCTGCAAACCTGATTGAACCAGAGTAGGCAGTGGAACCATCCTCCGCTAGCCTGGGTTTTTCATGGTGTGGGGTGTCCGGGGTGTGGATGAATAGGTGAAGGTGACCTCTGACCTGGGAAAATAGGACTTGTCTAGAGTTCAATTCCCGCAGAAGAAAGATCACCTTCGAAGTGAAGTCTACCGGCCTGTACCCGCACCCGCACATCGAC
>NZ_JANIJX010000027.1 GCF_024580735.1 Brevibacterium moorei
GGCTGACGCTCGTACTCGCGAACGAACTCACGGACCTCTTCGACGGTGAATCCCACAACGCTGACCATGCGAGATCACTCTCCTTTGCTTGATCGTGACTGACTCACAACCAGCTTGGCAAAGAGGGCACATACGCATATACGCGTATGTGTTGCAGGTTTGCGCATGCGATGTGCCGGCCGCACAGGACCGAGACCGTCCGAGGGCCTCAGCGCTGCTGTTTGAGCGCGCCGAGGACCGCGGTGACCAGGGGCGAGCGCAGGGCCTCGGGCCGGATCGAGGCCCAGTAGCTGATCCGACGGGTGAAGTCGGGGACGACGCGCACCAGTTCGGAGTCCCCGGGGTGCTCGCCGGCCATGAACACCGGCAACAGGCCCACGCCCATCCCCGCGATGGTCGCACGGACCTGCGCCTCAACGGAGTTCGAGGAGACGAAACCGGCCGTCGTGGGACTCGAGTCGACGGCCCCGTCGAGTGCGTCGACGTCCAGGGAGTGCTCCGGATAGTAGACGATCCGGTGTCCGGCCAGGTCCGGCAGAGCCTCGGGGGTGCCCACCTGGCGCAGATAGTCCCGGCTGGCGAACAGCCCCAGGGAGTACTTGCGCAACGGGTGCAGCGTCGAGTTGCTCACCTGCGGTTTGTCGACGACGACCTCGATGTCCATCCCCGTGCGGTACCTGCGCGCCTTGCGCGTGACGGTGTTGAGTTCCAACTGCAGTCCCGGATGCTGCCGCTGCAGGGCCGCCAGGGCGGGAATCGCGAAGTGCAGGACGAAGGCCTCGGGGGCGGCGATGCGCACCGTGCCCACCAGCTCGCCGGTGCCCGTCTGGGCCGTGCCCGAGGTGATGCGCAGCAGGGCCTGTTCGATCGCCTCGGCGGCGGGCAGGAGCTCCCTGCCCTGGCCGGTCAGTTCGTACCCGCCGGCTGCAGCCGTCAGGACTCGCTGCCCGATCGCCTTCTCCAGCGCCGCGATGCGCCGCGAGATCGTCGTGTGGTTGACTCCCATGCGCTGGGCCGCAGCGGTGTACTTGCCCAGTCTGGCGACGGTCAGCAGGGTCAGCAGGTCGTCGGGGGCGATGTGCGGGTGCACAACCGGTTTCTCGCTGGCGTTCATGGATTGAATGATATCGGCGCGCCGGGTGCGGCATGACCGGGCGGGGTCGGGCCGGGTGTTCCCGGACGGGCACGGTACTCCTGGACGGACCCTTGGTGGATGCCTGCCGCGGTTACGATGGGCGGGGAGGATTTATGAACGACGATGAGCGCAGCGCGGCCGACGAGCACCTCGTCGACGGCCATCCGATCGACGAGCGCACCGCGCTGGCCCGCCGGGTGTTCCCGGACGGCGAGGAACCCGATCCGCGCTTCACCCTGGCCAATGAGCGGACGTTCCTGGCCTGGACGCGCACCTCGCTGGCCTTTCTGGCCGGCGGCATCGCCCTGGAGGCGGTGCCCCTGCACGGGGTTCCCGACTGGATGCGCACCCTGCTGGGCGTCTTCGTCATCGTGGTGGGCCTGGCGATCTCGGCCGGCGCCGCCGTGCGCTGGATCCACGTGGAGCGGGCCATGCGCCATTCCCGCGCGCTGCCGCTGCCGGCGATCATCCCGCTGCTGTCAGCGGCCGCCGTGCTGGCCTGCGTCATCGCCCTGGTGATCGTGCTGCTGTGAAGGATCCCCGCCCCCATCAGGACCTCGGCTTGCAACCCGAGCGCACGGCGCTCGCATGGACGCGGACCACCGTGTCCTTCCTGGTCGCGGCCGCCATCCTGTTGAAGTGGACGGGGAACTTCGGCTGGCCCATCCTGGTGCTGGTCGCGGGCCTGGCGATCACGGGACTGCTCGTCCTGGCCCGCCAGCGCATCCGCTATACGCGCGGCGCCCGGGGCATTGTGGGCGGCCGGGTGCGGCCGAACCTGCGGGCCGTCATCACCCTGACGTGCTGCCTGTGGGCGATCGGGATCGCCGAGCTCGTCCTCCTGCTGCTGTCGAGCTGAAGCCCCGCGCCGCAGGCCACGCGCAGGCCCGCTGAGACGGGCCGCAGGTCCAGCGCCCGCCGATTCCAGCTCATCGGATCTCTGCGCTCGTGCACATTCCGGGTGCGAAGTTTCTGCACCCGTGCACATGACCCAGGTCACCAAGTCAGGGGCAAACGGCCTAGAGTGGGGAGACGAGACATAGCTGGATGTGAATCATACGGATGCAAGGAGGCATCGATGGCTACAATCGCGTGGATCGGGCTGGGGAACATGGGCCGCCCGATGACCAAGAACCTGGTGGCGGCCGGCCACACTGTCAAGGGCTTCGACCTGGTGCCCGAGGCCGTCGCCGCGGCGGCTGCCGACGGCGTGACACCTGCGGTCTCGGCTGCCGATGCCCTGGCCGGCGCCGATATCGCCTTCACCATGTTGCCCAAGGGCGAACACTGCCGCGCGGCCTACTTCGGCGATGACGGCATCTTCGCCCTGGCCTCGCAGGACACCCTGCTGGCCGACTCCTCGACGATCGACGTCGCCACGGCCAAGGACCTGCACCAGGCGGCGCGCGAACACGGCTTCCGCTTCATCGACTCACCGGTCTCCGGCGGTGTCACGGGTGCGGCGGCCGCGACGCTGACGTTCATGCTCGGCGGGACCGACGCGGATGTCGCCGAGGCCCGACCGATCATCGACGTGATGGCCGGCAACGTCTTCCACGCCGGCGGCGACGGCGCGGGTCAGGCGGCGAAGATCGTCAACAACATGCAGCTGGCCATCAGCATGCAGGGCGTGGTCGAGGGCGCGGTGCTGGCCCAGCGCCTCGGCCTGGATCCCAAGACCTTCTTCGACATCGCCAAGGTGTCCTCGGGCGATTCCTGGCCGCTGCGCACCTGGTACCCGGTGCCAGGCGTCAGCCCGACGGCGGCCTCGAACAACGGCTTCGAGCCCGGTTTCTCCACGATGCTCATGCACAAGGACGTGGGCCTGGCACTGGCCGGCGCACAGGAGGCCGGGATCGACCTGCCGGCCGCCACCCTGGTGCACGAGAACCTGTCCAAGCTCATCGAGGAGGGCCTGGGGAACAAGGACACGACGATCCTGATCAAGCAGATCGATCCGAACGCGGAGGGCCTGCCGCAGGACTGATCCGGCGGGACCGGCCGGATGCCGGTCCGGCAGCAGCCCGACCGCACCCACTCAGGCCGCACCGACTCAGGCCGAGGCCGTACCAGGGTTCCGAGGAATCGGAACCCTGGTGCGGCCTCGGCGTCGTAGAGGGGCGGCCCTAGACGGTGGGCTTGGGGCGGGCGCCGAAGACGCTCGAGCCCACCCGGACCATGGTCGCGCCCTCGGAGATCGCCAGTTCGAAGTCGCCCGACATGCCCATGGACAGCTCCAGGGCCGTATCGTCGAGCAGCCCATCGGCGTGCAACTGATCGCGCAGGGTGCGCAGGGCGGCGTAGCTGGGGCGGATCTGCTCCTCGGTCTCACCCGGCAGGCCGATCGTCATAAGCCCGCGCAGGCGCATCCGGTCCAGCGGGGCCAGGGCGCGCACCAGCTCGGCGGCGGCTTCGGGGGCGACCCCCGATTTCGAATCCTCGCGCGAGGTGTTGACCTGCACGAAGTACTCGACGGTGGAATCGAGGACGTCCAGGCGGCGCTGGATCTTCTCCGCCAGGCCCGGATCGTCGATCGACTGGATACAGGACGCCCGGCCCAGTGTGTGGTTGACCTTGTTCTTCTGCAGGGGCCCGATCAGGTGGGACTCGTGTGCGATATCGGCCAGCTCATCGAACTTGGCGACCAGTTCCTGCACGCGGTTCTCGCCGATCAGCGTGAAACCGTGTTCCAGGGCCACCCGGATCTTCTCGGCCGGCTGTGTCTTGGTCGCCAGCAGCACCTGCACGGACTGGCCGTAGGGGCTGGCGGCCGCTGCCGCGTCCACCCGGGTTCGAATGTCGTCGAGGTTGGTCCGAATCTCCGTATCCCACATGCCTCCCATCCTACGTGGCGCTCCCCGGGGCGCTGAGCGTTGCGGGCGGGCTCGCGCGGCAGGTCACAGCGGTCACAGTGTGAAATCCCGTCGATCCGTCTGGGAGCCGCCGTGGAAGAATGGGCACATGGCTGAAACCCTCAAAGTCCGCGCCCCTGAACTGACCGGCCGCCGCTGGCTGGGCACTGCCGGCAAGGACCTGAAACTGACGGATCTGCGCGGGAAGATCGTGCTGCTGGACTTCTGGTCCTTCTGCTGTATCAACTGCCTGCACGTGCTCGACGAACTGCGCCCGCTGGAGGAGAAGTACTCCGATGTGCTCGTCATCATCGGCGTGCACAGTCCCAAGTTCGAGTTCGAACGCACGGAGGAGGCGCTCGACAAGGCGGTCGAGCGCTACCACGTCGACCACATCGTGCTCGACGATCCCGACCTGATCACCTGGCAGGCCTATACCGCCCGCGCCTGGCCGACCCTGGCCGTGGTCGATCCCGAGGGCTATCTGGTCGCCTCGATGTCCGGCGAAGGGCACTCCGCCGGGCTGACGGGACTGATCGACCAGCTGGTGGCCGAACACGAATCCGCAGGTACCCTGCACCGCGGTGACGGCCCCTATGTGCCGCCGCCGGCACCGGAGGGCGAACTGTTCTTCCCCGGCAAGATCACCCGCCTGGCCACTGCCGGGCACCGGGGCAATCTGCTGGTCTCGGACTCCGGACACCACAGCCTGGTCGAATACGATCCGGCCGGCACCACTGTGCTGGCCCGGATCGGCTCGGGTCAGCGCGGAAAGGCCGACGGTGGACCCGCCGAGGCCTGTTTCAGCGAACCCGGCGGCACCACGGAACTGCCCGCGGAGCTGGCGGACCGGGTGGGCTACCACGTGGTGGTGGCCGACACCGTCAATCACGAGCTGCGCGGGGTGAACCTGGACACCGGGGCCGTCACCACCCTGGCGGGCACGGGGGAGCAGTACATGGTCGGAGCCGGGGACAATGTGCCCGCCCGCCCCGGCGACACCGGCCGCTACGCCGGTCCCGCGACCGGGGTGAAGCTCTCCAGCCCCTGGGATGTGCTCTTCGTGCCCGCCACCGGCCGGGTGCTCGTGGCGATGGCCGGCAATCACACGATCTGGGAATTCGACCCGGCCACCGGTCTGATCCGCCAGTTCTCCGGGACCATGAACGAGGGCCTGAAGGACGCAGGTGCCGAGGAAGCCTGGTTCGCCCAGACCTCGGGCCTGTCCCTGTCCGCGGCCGGCGATGTGCTCGTGGCAGATTCGGAGACCTCGGCCCTGCGCCGGCTGGATCCGGCCACCGGCGCGGTGACCACTCTGGTGGGCACCGGCCTGTTCGACTTCGGCTTCCAGGACGGCCCCGCCGCCGAGGCCCGGCTGCAGCATCCGCTGGGCGCAGCCGAACTGCCCGACGGGTCGATCGCGATCGCCGATACCTACAATGGTGCGATCCGCCGCTTCGATCCTGTAAGTGGGCGCATGAGCACCCTGGCCCGCGATCTGGCCGAGCCCTCGGACATCCTGGTGCTCGACGACGCCGAACCCGCCCGCCTGCTGGTGGCCGAATCGGCTGCGCACCGGCTGACCGCCGTGTCGATCCCCGCTGATGCGCTCGAGGTCAACGAGGGCGCGCAGCAGACCAGCCGACCCGCCACCGTGCTGGGCACGGGAGAGCTGGATCTGCAGGTGTCCTTCAGCGTCCCGGCGGGCCAGAAGCTCGACGACCGGTGGGGCGATCCGACCTATCTGCAGGTCTCCTCGACGCCGCCCGAGCTCATCACCGCGGGTGCCGGCGGCGCCGAGGGGCTGAGCCGCAGCATCACTCTGGCCGATGGCTTCGCCGAGGGCGTGCTGCACGTGACGGCGCGCGCGGCTGCCTGCGATGGGGAGCCGGGCGGGGAGATCCCGTTGCACGCGGCCTGCCATCTGTACCAGCAGGACTGGGGCATCCCCGTCGCGTTCTCCGCCGACGGCCCGCACGAGCTCGAACTGGGGCTGCGCGGGGCCTGAGGCGCAAACACGTCGTTTCCCCGCAAACACGTTGCTGCAGTAGCGTGTTTGCGGGGAAACGACGTGTTTGGTTCGGGCCGCTGGCTGCTAGGAGGCGGTGCCCAGGTCCTCGCCGCCTGCTGCGGGGGTGAAGGAGACCTCGTCGCCGGTCACCCCGACCTTTCCCGAGATGTTGACCTCGACGGTTGACGTGAAGTCCTGCTCATAGGCGCTCACCGCATCCCGGGAGCGGCCCGAGACCGTGAAGGTGGCCGGCGCCGGGCGCAGCAGGATGCCCTCGGGCGTGCTGGAGAGCCGGATGTCGGGATAGTCCGTGACCCGCCAGGTCACATCGCCCAGGATGTCGTTATCGCTCTGGTAGCCCATTGCGCAGCCGGTGGGCATGAGCACCTTCTGCTTGACGCACGCGTCGAGCTGGGAGCGCACCCGGTCGTTCACGGCCCGGGTCAGGGCCGCGGTGGGCTGCGGGTTCAGGGTGACCGGGACCTCGGCCCCTGGTTCAAGCGCCTCCGCGCGCACCGGGGTGGCCTTGAGGTAGGTGGCGTTCGAGGCGACGGAGTAGGTCGCGGGGAAGAGCACCGGCAGATGGTCGGTGGCGCCCAGTTTCAGGGACTGCCCGTTGACGGTCGCATTGGACACCCCACCGGAGACGTCGAGGGTGGGCCAGGCGGGCACGTCCACGGCCCACGAGCGGTACATGCCCCAATCGCCGGGGCCCGCCACGACGTCCAGATCGAGTTTCCGGGAGGCCGTGCCGAGGAGGAACTCGACGCTGACCCGCGCGGTGGTATCACCGGTGGAGTCAACCGCCGTAACGGTGGGCTTCTGGGGCAGATCCGCGGCATTGTCCAAAACGGCCTCGCTGAAGGCCGCCGAATCGGTGGCCGGAGCCCGCACCCAGCGCAGGGCCGCATGGGCGTCGGCGGCGCCCACAGCGCGCAGATAGTGCAGGACGGCCTGGGCCGGGGTATAGCGCAGGGCGTTGAGCGCGGGGACGCTGCCGGCGGCCAGGAGTGCGACGATGCACGCGGCGCTCAGCCAGATGCGCCCGGCGCCGGTGCGCGCTCCATTCCGGTGTCCCATTGCCCTCACGCCCACCAGCGTATCCCACACACGGTGGAGTCCGCCCAGAGTTCCACTACGCCCTGAATCGTCGATTGAGAGCGCTCCCAATCGGTTTTTCCGACAATTCATGTCGTAGTGGAACTCAAGGGGGCGGGTGGGGAGGGTCAGTTCTGGATGACGGTGGGGGCGGCGTCGACGGGGTAGGCCCGCAGCTCGGCGGTGCGGACCTGGACCCACAGCCGGGTGCCCACGTGGATCGCGGCGCGCTGCGCGGCGACCGAGGCCCCCAGCCCCGGATGCACCAGGCCCCACTCGTGTCCTGGCGCGGTGGCGCCGCGGAAGTCGAACAGGTCCGCGGCCATCACCAGTCCGACCTCGGTATCCGAGGGGGAAAGAGTGACCTGGACGCGGTCGCCGGAGTCGCGGATCCCGGTCACCAGGGCTTCGAAGACGACCTCGGCGTCGAAGGCCGGATCGTATTCGTCCAGGGACAGCACGGCCGCCGAGGTGGGGATGGTGACGAACAGCTTGCCGTCGAGTTCCGTTTTGGCGCGCACCTGTGAATGGCCGATCGAGATCCAGCCCGAACGCGCCAGCCCGGAGAAGACATTGACCCCTGCGATGCTCGCGGCCAGATTCGATCGGGGTGCTGCGATCTGTTCGCCCAGGGGGCCGTAGTCGGCCAGCTGGTCCTTCTCCACCATTGCCGCATTCGGGGCCATGAGGGCCGCGTCGATCCGGTTGTTCGTCGCGGTGATCAGTCCGATGCCGAAATCGGCCACCGCGGCCAGGGCATTGGCCCGCAGGCCGGCGCGGGCGCCCCCGCTCAAACCCATGAAGGGTTCGTGGACGCAGGCCTGGGCCCGGCCGTGTGCCAGGGCGTGGGCGAATTCGCAGGCCAGCTGCGCACGGCCCAACTGTTCGGGGCCCAGCTCGCCCACCCGGGTCCGGCGCAGGGCGGGATAGTCAAGCGCGAAGTGGCGGCCGGCGCGGGCGAAGGCCGCCGAGCGTGGATCGACCAGACGGGCCACCGCCCTGGCTAGGCGGACGCGGGGGCCGCCGGCCAGGAGCCGGTTGGCCGAGGTCCCCCTACCCTCCGCCGGGCTCACCGTCGCGTCCGCCGCCGAGCCCGCTCCGATCCGGGCCCGCAGGCCCGCCAGGACGTCTGCGACATTGTCCGGATCGCCCGCCAGGACAAGGGATTCGCCCGGGGCCAGGGGCTCCGGACGCACATCGAGGCTTGCCCCACCGACGCGCAGGCCGCACAGGTCGAGGCCGCCGTTCGCAGGTGGAACAGGGGTGCCGGAGTGGGCTTGTGGGGTCTGGGAATTCTGGGCGGGCTGGGAAGTCGTCACCGATCCAGTGTAGAGCGCCCCGGTCGCGTCGAACGCACGGCGGCGGGCCGCCGCGCGTTCAGATGGTGCCGGTTCGCAGCCTCAGCTGCCGGCGCCCACCTTGCGGCGGGTCACGACGACGGCCGCGCCGCCGACCACCAGAAGACCGGCGCCGAGTGCCAGACCGGCCATCTCGGCACCGCCGGTGCGGGGCAGTTCGGATGCCGGCGAGGCGTTGGTGGCCTCGTCGGATGCGTCCCCGCCGGTGCCCTGCTCGTCTGCGGAGTCGGAGTAGTCGGCACCCGCCTCCTGCTCTCCGGAACCTGAGCCGGGCTGATCGGCCGCATAGGGCGCCTGGCTGTCGTCGGAGTCATCGCCGGAGTCCCCGGTCGTCTCATCCGCGGAGTCATCGTTCGAATCCTCGGGCGAGGTGTAGGTGTCGGCACCCGATCCCTCGCCGCCCTTGTCCGGGCTGTAGGCGGGTTCGGAGTCCGAGCCGGACCCACCGCTGGTCGATTCGTTCGAACCGGCGGACTGGCCCTGGGAACCGCTGCCCTGGGAGCCCTGGTCCTGTGAGGCCCCGGTGCCGGTGTTCTGCGCATCGTGCCCGGTCGAGTCCTGCGACCCCTGCGAGTCGGAGTCCTGCGGGCCCTGGGGCGCAGTGGCCTTCTGGGCGTCGTCCTCGTCCTGCTGGGTCATCGGCTTGCCCGCGGCCTTGACCGAATTCGGATCGGATTCGTTGTAGACGTAGAACCAGCCGGTGGCCTTGATCGGTTCGGGCTTGGAGACCTTGGGCTCGGCCGCCTTGTCCTTCTCCTTAGCCTGTGCGGCGTCCTTCTGCTTGGGCTGCGTGCCGGCCTTGGCGATCTCGGCCGTGCTCTGCTTCCCGGCGGTCTTGTCAGCCGATTTCCCGGCTGCCTTGTCCTCGGCCTTGACCTTGACGATCTTGTCGGGCACGCCCTTGCCGGTGACGGTGATGTCGTACTTGCCGACATAGGTCTTCATGAAGTCGGCGAGGGCCTTCTCCTGATCGGCCTTCTTCGTCTTCGTCAGGTCGATGTTGACGCCCACCCCGAAGGACACGACGCCCTTCTTATTCGCCTTGGCGGTCGTGCTGAAGGTCTTGACCGAGCCCTCGACCTTGTCGACCGTGAGCGTGTACGTCGCGCCGGGCAGGGCGTTCTGCATGTAGATCCGCAGACCGTCGGCCGACTGCTTGATCTTCTTGGCCTTGGCCCCTGCCTCGACCGCGAAATCGGAGGCCAGGATGCCCTGGTCCGAATACGTCAGCTTGGGCGCCGGCGCCTTCTCGACCCTCGTGGTCGGCGCGGGTTCGGGCGTTGCGCTGGGCTTGGGAGTCGCGGTCTCGGTGGGCTTGGCGCTCGGCGTCGCCGATGCGCTCGGCGCCGGAGTGGACTCCGTGGGCTTGCCGCTTGCGGTCGCGGTGGGCTTCGGCGCCTGCGTCGTGGGAGCCGCCGAGGTGGCGGTGTCCGTGGGCGCGGGCGTCTGGGCCGGAGCGCTCGTCGCAGGCGCGCTCGGCGCCGGGGCGGAGCTCGCGGGAGCGGTGGGCGCACCGGTGGTCGCCGATTCCGCGGGCGCGGGTGCCTCGCTCGTGGTGGGCGCGGAGGTCTCCGGCTCACTGGGCTCGGGTGCCGCGGTGGTTTCGGTGGGCGTCGGGCTCGCCGCATCGGTGGGCTCGGCCGTGTCACTGGGCTCGGGCGCCGCGGTGGACTCCGCCGGCGTGCTCGACTCACTGGGCTGGTCGACCACCGGCGGCTTGGCGGTCGCGGTTGCGGGCAGGGTGCCCGCGGTTGGGACGTGGGTCGGCTCGGCGGATTTGCTGGGGCTCGCCGATTCGCTCGGATCCTGCGTCGCAGTGTCCGTGGGTTCCGCGGCCGCGCTGGTCTGCGGCGCCGAGGTCTCGGGCGCCTGGCTCGTCGCGGACTCGCTGGGCGTTGCCGATTCACTGGGCTGCGCGGATTCGCTCGGCTTCGTGGACTCCTTGTCATCGGCGACCACGTTGAACGTGACCTTGGCCGATGCCTTCTTCGTCGTGGAGTCGGTCAGGTAGAGCTGGTAGGCGCCCTCGGGCACCTTGGCGCTGCCGGAGACGTTGAAGAAATAGCTGCCGGTGACACGGCCCTTGTCATCAACGCGCAGATCGGTCCCCGGTGTGTACGGGGTGCCGTCGGTGCCGATCACGGTGACCTTGGCGGTCTTCCCCGCGCTCAGCCCGGTGCCGGTGAACTTGATTCCCTTGGACTTGTCCGCGATGGCGGTCTGGTCGACCTCCTTGGCGGCAGTCGCCGCCTGCGGATCGACCTTGGCCGAGTCCTTTGCGCTCTTGGCGGTTGCCGAATCGGATGTGCTAGCGACTGCGGGCACGGCGACTAAACCGGTAACCGCAACGGCTACTGCGGGGGCAAGCACAAGACCTTTGACAGTCTTCACAGTATGACCTTTCGGTTGGTGCGATGTCCGCCCACGCGAAAGATGACAGCTTTCCCGGCTTCCATGGTTGAAAGAGGAAGGCACCATCGGCGCGGGCACTTGTCGGGTTCACTCTAGACCATGAGTGAGTGAATCTACAGCCCTTATGCAGTGTCCTCGGCGTGTCGCGGCGAATCGTCCGGGACCCGGTCGGCGCGTTAGAATCACGGGTGTGAGCCTTCTATCCGACCGCGAGATCCGCGGTGAAATCGCGGCGGGGACGATCGGGTTGGACCCCTTCGATCCTGCGCTGGTGCAGCCGTCGAGCGTCGATGTGTGTCTGGACCGGTGGTTCCGGCTGTTCGACAATCACAAATACTCGGTCATCGACCCCGCCACCGAACAGCCCGAACTGACCCGCCTGGTCGAAGTCGACCCGGAAGAGCCCTTCGTCCTGCACCCCGGCGAGTTCGTGCTCGGGTCGACCAAGGAACTCGTGACCATCCCCGAGCACCTGGCAGCCCGCCTGGAGGGCAAATCCTCCCTCGGCAGGCTGGGCCTGCTCACCCACTCCACAGCCGGCTTCATCGACCCCGGATTCTCCGGCCACGTGACCCTCGAACTGTCGAACGTCGCAACGCTGCCGATCACGCTGTGGCCCGGTATGAAGATCGGGCAGCTGTGTTTCTTCGCCCTGTCCTCACCGGCCGTCCACCCCTATGGCTCGGACCCGGCGACGAAGAACCGCTACCAGGGCCAGCAGGGCCCCACGGCCAGCCGGTCGTATCTGAACTTCTACCGCAGCCCCTTCTGAAAAGGGGCCACCCGATGATGCGCCGAGCGCAGCCGGGCTGTGCCGGCCCGTGCATGAGGAGGCAGAGATGAGCACCGCACTTCCCCCGACCATCGAGCTCGCCCAGAGCCATCTGCTGCTCCTGGACGCCCAGTCGGGATTCTCCGACGTCGTCGCGCTCGCGGGCAACCGCGATCCGCGCCTGTCGTTCGACGGCCCACGGGCCGATCCCGACCGCCACGGCAGGGCCGATGTCGAAACGCTCGTCCTGGGCAGGGGCCTCGGCGTCCTCGATCTGTGGACCGCACGGTTGAGCAGGTACTCGTTCCTGGCCGGGCCCATCGCCGTCGACGCGGCCATGGCCCAAGCCCTGGGCCTGCCCGAGTGGGTGGAGAAGCTGGTCGTCCTGAGCGGACCCCGGCAGCGGGAATCCGAGCCGCCGCCGGATTGGTTCCGCGACGTCGAGGGACGGGCCGAATTGTTCCCGCACGGTCTGCCCGAGCAGGAGGAGGGCCGCAATCTGGATCTGCTGGCGGCGATCGCCCGGCGGCTGCAGACGGCCCTGCGGCTGGCCGATGAACCGGGCTCCGCCGCTGCGCGACTCCTGGTGCCCGACTACGGCCGGGCGCACGACATCACCGTGTACTCCGCGCTCTGGCTGTGCCCCGAACTGCTGTTGGAGCGGGTGCGGGCAGTCGAACCGGGTGCCGAGTTCCCCGCGGAGATCTCCGCGGCCGCCCAGGCCAGGGCCCGGGAACTGATGGCCCCCGGTGACGAGGGCGTGATCCCCGACGGCTACGCGGTGGAGGTCCCGTTGAGCTTCAACGGCCAGGATGCGGGCGAGGTGGAGCTGGGGGTCTACGTCGAGGAGGCGCCCCCGGAACTGCTGGCCGATCGGGCCGAGGCCTTCGTCGGCTATCAGATCAGGTGGATCGACCCGGAATTCGGTTCCGAGCACCAGTCGCTGGGTGAGGAATTCCAGGCGATGCGCGTCTTCGCCTCGGAGCGGATCGACCGTCTCGCCGGGGCGGTGATCAGGGCCGCCAACGGTGTCGCCTTCGATTCGGACGGATTCCTGGTAGCCGAGCACCAACTGGGCTGAGCGAGGCCATCGGAAAGAGTGGTGGACTGCGGAGTCCGGCCCTTTGCGCGACAACCGCGGTTGACATAATAACTTGCCCGCAAATGTCGGATTGTGAAAGAATGGTTTCGTTCTCAACCGTCCCGACAGGAAGTCGAACTCGTGGGCGCTTTTATCTGTGCATTCTTCGTAGCCGCACTCATCGCGCCCTGGTTGTTCAAGCTCCTGGGACGCAACGCCTTCGGTCTGCTGGCGCTGGTGCCCGCCGGAGCGTTCGTCTATTCGGTGCTGTCGGTGCCCGGCCAGACTCCCCGGACGCAGGACGTGCACTGGCTCCCCGCTCTGGGCATGTCCCTGGTGCTGCGGATGGACGCCCTGTCCTGGCTCATGAGTCTGTTGGTCACCGGGGTCGGCGCCCTGGTGTTCGTCTACTGTATGCGCTACTTCGAGCGCGGCGACCCCACCCTGGGGAACTTCGCGGCCAAGTTCACCGCCTTCGCCGGAATGATGTACGGACTGGTGCTCGCAGATGAACTGCTGACCATGTTCATCTTCTGGGAGGGCACCACGGTGTTCTCCTATCTGCTGGTCGGCCACAATGCGGCCAGGCGAGCCGCCCGCCGCGCCGCCCTGCAGGCCCTGCTCATCACCACCGCCGGCGGTCTGGCGATGCTCATCGGCATGATCATCCTGCAGACGGTGGCAGGCACCGGGCGGATCTCCACGATCGTGTCCCTGGGCTATCCCGGGCTGACGGTGCACGGGCCACCCGGCGTCATCATCACCGCCATCGTCCTCATCCTCATCGGCGCGGTTTCGAAATCCGCGCTGCTTCCCTTCCACTTCTGGCTGCCCGGCGCCATGGCCGCCCCCACCCCCGTGAGCGCCTATCTGCACGCGGCCGCCATGGTCAAAGCAGGCATCTACCTGGTGCTGCGCCTGGCCCCCGGATTCGCCGAGACCCCCGGCTGGCTGCCCCTGCTGCTGATCCTGGGCGTGACCACGGTGCTCGTCGGCGGCTATCAGGCCCTCAAACAGTTCGACCTCAAGAGCATCCTGGCCTACGGCACGGTGTCCCAGCTGGGCATCCTGACCGTCATCTCCGCCTTCGGCACCCCGGACACCACGAAGGCCGCCCTGGCCATGCTGCTGAGCCACTCCCTGTTCAAGTGCGTGCTGTTCCTGGCCACCGGCATCATCGACCACCACGCCGGCACCCGTGATATCCGCAAACTCTCCGGCTTCGGCCGCGCCTGCCCCACCCTGACCGTGGCCACCGTCATCGCCGCGGCCTCGATGGCCGGCATCCCGCTGCTTTACGGCTTCATCGCCAAGGAGGCGCTGTACTCCACCCTGTTGAGCACGGGAACCAAGGAGTCGATCATGGCGCTCATCGGCCTGGTCGCCGGCTCCGTGCTCACCCTGGCCTATGCCTGGCGCTTCGTGACCGGTGCCTTCGCCGTCAAACCGGGGGTGGCCCGGATCGCACCGGCCCATCCCGGCGCCCTGCTGTTGACCGCCCCGCTGATCCTGGCCGTGGCCATCGTGGTGCTGGGCCTGAACCCCGCACCGTTCGAGGCCCTGTTCGCCACGGTCGTCCACTCGGACTACCACCTGGCGCTGTGGCACGGGATCGAACCGGCACTCGGGCTCTCGGCCCTGACGATCGCCCTGGGCGTGGCCCTGTGCGTGTTCTCCAAACAGGTTGCGGTCTTCCAGTCCGCGGCCGCCGGCGAGTGGAACTTCACCCGCGGCTACCGCCGTACCATCGAACTGCTGGAGGACTTCGCCGCATTCGTCACCGCCCGCACCCAGCGCGGTTCGCTGCCCTTCTACCAGGCAGTCATCTACCTGGTGGCCCTGGGCGCCCTGGGGGTGACCCTGCTGGCCAACGACACCTGGCCCGAGTCCATCAGGGTGGCCGATTCCTGGCAGCAGGTGCTGCTGGCTGCCGTGATGATCCCGGCGGCGATCGCCGCGTGTGTCGCCCAGAAGCGCTTCGCCGCAGTGGTCATCGTCGGCATCACCGGCTACGGCATGGTCGCCTTCTTCGCCTTCCAGGGAGCCCCCGACCTGGCCCTGACCCAGGTGCTGGTCGAATCGATCACCCTGGTGGTCTTCGTGCTGGTGCTGCGCCGGCTGCCGCGGCGGATCGGCTCGCCCGGGTCACGTGCCACACCCGCCATCCGGCTGCTCATCGGCGCGGCCTTCGGTGTTCTGGCCATGGTGCTCACCGCGGTGGCCATGGGCGCCCGCAGTGCCACCCCCATCTCGCAGAAGTGGGGAGAACTGGCGTACGAGGGCGGCCACGGCAAGAACATCGTCAACGTCGCCCTGGTCGATATGCGCGCCTGGGACACGATGGGCGAGCTGTCCGTCGTAGTGGTCGCGGCCATCGGCATCTCCAGCCTGATCTTCGTGCGGTCCCGCGAGGGAACCCTGGAGCGGATGTCCACCCGCCGGCCCCACGGGGTCGCCCGGATCGCGACGGTGGCCGAACCGACGCCGAGCCAGGACGTGCGCCGCAACGCCTGGCTGCTGGCCGGCCGGACCCTGGCGCCGGGCAATCGCTCGATCATCCTGGAAGTCGTGGTGCGCCTGATCTTCCACCTCATGTTGGTGTTCAGCGTCTACCTGCTGTTCGCCGGGCACAACCTGCCCGGCGGCGGGTTCGCCGCCGGCCTGGTCGCCGGCCTCGCGCTGATCGCCCGGTACTTGGCCGGAGGCCGTTTCGAACTGGCCGAGGCCGTGCGCATCGACGCGGGCATCCTGATGGGCGCCGGCATGCTGACCACGGGCCTGACGGCCCTGGGCGGCATGCTCTGGGGCGACGCGATCCTGGAATCGGCGTACTGGCAGGCCGATGTGCCGATCCTGGGGCACCTGTCGTTCGGCACCTCGACGATCTTCGACATCGGCGTCTACCTTGTGGTCATCGGCCTGATGATCGACATCCTGCGCGCGATCGGCGTAGAGGTCGACGTCCATCAGGAACAGGACGAGGCGCGCCTGGCGGAATCGCTTGCCACCACCGGCATCGGCGCCGGCGCCCGGCGGCGGATACCCGCCCTGCTGGGCCGGATCGACGATTTCGACGTGGACGACACGGAGAAGGGAGGCAGCCTGTGAGCACCAGCTTCATCATGCTCCTGACCATGGGCGTGCTATTCGCCACCGGTGTCTACCTCATGCTGGACCGGTCGCTGACCCGCGTGCTGCTGGGCTTCCTGCTGTTCGGAAACGGCGCGAACATGCTCATCGTGCTCACCGCGGGGGCTCCCGGCCGTCCACCGATCACCGATGGGCAGAACCTGTCGACGGATGGGATGAACGACCCGCTGCCGCATGCGCTGGTGCTCACCGCGATCGTCATCACCTTCGCGATGACCGGTTTCCTGTTGGCACTCATCTACCGCTCGTGGCGCCTGTTGCGCCACGAGAACCTGGAGGACGATATGGCCGATCTGCGGGTCAGCCTGGAACGCGATTCGAAACAGGTCGCGGCCGAGGCCAGTGAGGGAGTGGACCAGGACGATACGGAATTCGGCGATGAGGCCGAGGCGCCCGTCGCCGGTGCCCTCGACCTCGACGACGACGGCCCGCGGGCCGGACGCGAGGCCGCGGCGGGGGAGTCGGTCCCGACGGGCGCCTCGGCCCCGGACGCGCAGCGCCCCGCTGCCTCGCCGGACCGACCCGCCGGGGGTGAGCGCTCGTGAACCCCGCCCTGCTCGTCCCACTGCCCGTCGTCCTGCCGCTGCTGGGCGCCGGTCTGACCCTGCTGCTGGCCGGGAAGGTCAAGATCCAGAACGCCGTCACGGTGGCGACCCTGTGCATCTCCCTGGCCATCGAACTGGTGCTGGCGTTCGCGATCACCGACTCCGGCATCCAAGTGGTGGCCGTCGGCGGCTGGGAGCTGCCGTTCGGCATCGCCCTGGTCGCGGACAGACTGAGCGTGTTGATGCTGGTCGTGTCCACCATCGTGACCCTGCTGGTGTTGCTCTACGCCCTGGGCCAGGACATGGCCGACACCAGCGAGGACACCCCGCTGAGTGTGTTCAACCCCGCCTATCTGATTCTGTGCGCCGGCGTCTCCAACGCCTTCATCGCCGGCGATCTGTTCAACCTGTACGTGGGCTTCGAGATCCTGCTGGCGGCCTCCTATGTGCTGCTGACCCTGGGTTCGACCCCGGCGCGGATCAATGTGGGCGCGACCTACATCGTCGTCTCGCTGGTCTCCTCGCTGATCTTCCTGACCGCCATCGGGCTGGTCTACGCCGCCACCGGAACCGTGAACATGGCCCAGCTCTCGCAGCGCCTGGCCGATCTGCCCCTGGACATCCAGCTGATCCTGCACGTGGCGCTGTTGCTGGGATTCGGCATCAAGGCCGCGGTGTTCCCGCTGTCGTTCTGGCTGCCGGACTCCTACCCGACGGCGCCCGCCCCGGTCACCGCGGTGTTCGCAGGGTTGCTGACCAAGGTCGGGATCTATGCGATCATCCGCACGGAGACCGTGCTGTTCCCCGCCGACAGCCTGCGCGTGCCCCTGCTCATCATCGCGGGGCTGACCATGCTGGTGGGCATCCTGGGTGCGATCGCGCAGACCGAGATCAAGCGCATGCTCTCCTTCACCCTCGTCAGCCACATCGGCTATCTGCTGTTCGGCGTGGCGGTGGGGACGCAGCAGGGCCTGGCCGCGGCGATCTTCTACACAGCCCACCACATCATCGTGCAGACGGCGCTGTTCCTGGCCGTCGGCCTGGTCGAGCAGTGGGCCGGCACCACCTCGACCCGGAGGCTCGGCGGGCTGGCCAGACTCACCCCGGTGGTGGCGCTGCTGTTCCTCATCCCCGGCCTCAACCTCGCCGGTATCCCGCCGTTCTCCGGGTTCATCGGCAAGGTCGCGCTGTTCCGTGCGGGCTTCGCCGACGGCACCTGGCTGGACTTCACGGTGATCGCCGCCGGCACCCTGACCAGCCTGCTGACGCTCTACGTGGTGGCCCGCACCTGGAACTTCGCGTTCTGGCGGGAGCCGGCGCAGGTCGAGGAGCCCACGCCGGGTCTGGTCGCCCAGTACGCCGCCCACACCGGCCGGGGACCGGCCGCAACGAGTGCGCAGCCCCGGGTCGGGGCGGAGGCGTCGGGGGAGCCGGTGCCCGCTGCCGCAGCCCCCGGTGCCCCGGCCGCGGACGACTCCGCCACCGCGGCTGCCGAAGCCGCGGACCGGGTCTCCGAGGCCGTTGGCGGGCAGAGCACGGATACCGTGCTCACGGCGACGGGCCAGGAACTGCCCGCCGCCGAACTCCAAGCCGAAGAGGCCGCCGAGGCCAGGGACGCCCAGTCGAACGCCCTGAGTGCCGAGGCACTCGCCTCGGCCGATGCGGCACTGCCCCGCGTGCCGCGCTCGATGCTGTGGCCCACCGTCGCGATGGTGGCCGTCAGCGTAGCGCTGACGGTGTGTGCCGGTCCGCTGTGGGATTTCGCGCAGGACGCGGCAGCCGCGCTGAGCGACGCGGGAACCTATGTGCAGGCAGTTCTGGGAGGTGGTGCCCGATGAATGGGAAAGCCGGCCGCAAGCGCCGCGACAATCGTCTGCCAGGACTGCGCCCACTGTCCGTGCAGATTCTGGGCATTGCGATCCTGACGGTCGTCTGGGTCCTGCTGTGGGACAGTCTGACGGTCCTCACCGTGCTCACCGGGATCCTCGTGGCCCTGGGCGTGATCAGGGTCTTCTATCTGCCCGCGGTCGAGCTCTCCGGGCGTTTCAACGTCATCTGGGCCGGCTACTTCCTGCTCTGGCTGCTGGTCAACGTGGTGGGCGCCTCGATCCACGTCGCCTGGACCGCGCTGGGGCCCAGACGGGTCGCTCCCGGGAGCATCGTGGCCGTGGACCTCAACACCCGCTCCGATCTGCTGATGACGGTGATCTCCCTGGTCAACGGGGTGATCCCCGGATCGTTCGTGACCGAGGTCGACCGCGTGCACGGCGTGCTCTACATCCACACCCTGGGCGCGAACACCGACGAACTGGTGGAGAAGGCGCGCGCGGACGCCTATACGATCGAACGCCTCGTCATCATGATGATGGGTTCGGTGCGCGACCTGACCGTCCTCAATGCCTGGCGCGAGGAGCGCGGCCTGCCTCCGGTCATCGGGAAGAAGAACCTGGCCCGGATGCGCGCGGCGCGGGCCAGGCGCGAGGCGGCCGAGACTGTGAACACGAAAGGGGGCCGGCGATGACGCTGACGTTGACACCTCTGCTGTG
Organism: Brevibacterium moorei; assembly: GCF_024580735.1. GTDB lineage: Bacteria > Actinomycetota > Actinomycetes > Actinomycetales > Brevibacteriaceae > Brevibacterium > Brevibacterium moorei. Next base: position 18,961 of record NZ_JANIJX010000027.1, read on the forward strand.
GATCGTCGTGGCCGTGGCATTGCCGTTGTTCGGGGTGGCCGCCGTGGTGGCCGTCGTCAAGATCATCCGCGGCCCCGGCATCCTCGACCGGATGATCGGCACCGATGTGCTGTTGGGCGTGCTGCTGTGCGGGATCGGCTGCTTCATCGTGTTCACCGGCCACTGGGACCTGCTCATCGTCATGATGTGCATCGCCGCCTTCAGCTTCATCGGCACGGTTTCCGTATCGCGCTATGTCTCCCGCGGCGCCACGCTCAACGAGTACCCGCTGCCACCGGTCGCACCCACACAACCGCCCGCAGCAGCGGCCGGACCGGCCGCCACGGATCAGGAGGAGGCCCGATGACCATTCCGCTCTACGCCCAGATCGTGGTGGCCGTCTGCGTGCTCGGCTGCGCGGTGCTTTCCCTGGCGGCCGCGGTCGGTCTGGTGCGGTTCCCCGATCTGCTCTCCCGGATGCACGCCTCGTCCAAGCCACAGGTGCTGGGGCTGTTCCTGATCCTGGTGGCGATCGTGGTGGCCCACCCCAATTGGCAGACGCTGACGACCGCGGCCCTGGTCATGGGCATCCAGATGCTGACCAGCCCGCTGGCGGTGCACATGATCGGGCGCGCGGGCTACCGGACCAAGCAGCTGCGCCGCTCGATGCTCTACCGCGATGAGCTGGCCGAGGCCATCACCCACGCAGAGGCCCGTGAATCCGCCCGCCGCGCTGAGGCCGCCAAACAGGCGAAGGCGGCCGAGGACGCCTGAGAGACCTCAGACGACGGCGCGTCGGATGTCGGCCAGCCCCTGGCCCAGAGCCGCCGAATAGACAGCGGCGTCGGCCGACAGCGAGATCACTGTGAAGCCCGCCTGCAGTGCCAGCTCGGTCAGCTCAGGGCCGGTGGAGAAGATGCCGGCGGCCTTGCCCGCGTCACGGCAGGCCTGGGCGACCGTGTCCAGGGCTCCGCGGAACCGGGGATTCTGCCAATCGCCCGGCGCGCCCAGGTTCGTGCTCAGGTCCATCGGTCCGATGAAGGGCACGGTCACGGCCTCGAGTGCTGCGATATCGGCGGCCGCGTCGACGGCCTCGGGCGTTTCGATCTGTGGCAGGAAGACCACGGACTCGTTCGCAGCCGCCTGCTTGTCCGCGGGCAGTCCAGGGGCGTAGAGGTCGTGGGCGACGCCGAAGGCGGAGCCGCGCACTCCCGCCGATGTGTTCCCGTCGCCGAGCCAACCCGGGTAGTGCAGCCAGGTGCCGATCCGCTCGGCCTGTTCCGCGGAATTCACATACGGGACCATGATGCCCTCGGCTCCGGCGTCCAGGGCCGTGGACACGAGGTGCTGGGCGGTGCCGGCCACGCGCACGAAGGTAGCGATGTCCTCGCGCCGGGAGACCGCTATCGCGGCCCGCGCGCTGTCAAGGGTATAGCCCGAGTGCTCGAGGTCGTACAGGACCCAGTCCGCGCCGGCCCGTGCGGTCAACGCACCGACCCCGGTGGTCATGAACTCGAGGATGAACGTGCCCAGCGAGAGCTCGCCGGAACCGATCTGCTGATGGAACGTCTTCGTCGTCATGGAACCAACCTATCGTGAAACCGCCCGCCGTGTGCCGCGCATCTCACAGCCAGTCGTTGTGTTTGGAGATCCAGTAGATGACGATACAGCCGACAGCCATCAGCCCTAGCGCCGCCGGATAGCCCAGTTTCCAGTCGAGTTCGGGCATCAAGACGAAGTTCATCCCGTAGATGCCTGCGACCAGACTGGGGAAGAAGAAGATGCCGGCCCAGGCCGAGATCCGCTTCGACTGATCGCCCTGGCGTTCGGCGACCAGGGTGGAGTTGATGGAGAAGATCTCGCTGAGTATCGAGCGCAGGCGGCCCAGGCGGTCCTGATTGGACCCGACGTGGTCGGCGACATCGCGCAGATTGCGCAGCAGCTCGTCCGGCAGCCCGGTATCGGCGGCGAATGCCCGCAGGTGCACCATGAGCTGCGGCAGGGACTTCACGACCCGGTCGAGGTCGAGGATTCCGCGTGAGACCGCGTAGATCTCCTGGGAGCGCACCGGAGTGCCCTTGAAGATCTGCACCTCCAGATCGTCGGCGGTCTCCTCGAAGGATTCCAGGACGGGGGTGTAGAGGTCGACGACCCGGTCGATCATGAGGTGGAGCAGGGTGTATGCGACGACCAGCTCGCCGTGTGCGCGGTCCGCCCCGGTGGAGGCGTCCAGGCGTTTGAGGGCGGGGGAGGAGCGCAGGAGTTCGCGGATCCGGGAGAACTCGCGTGCCGCGGCCAGGGGCGAACCCGAGCGGTGGGCCGAGATGACGAAGCCGGCGCCCACGAAGATCTCGAGCTCGCCGATCAGCAGGGACTCGTCCTCGCCCGGCACCTCGTCGCCGGGAGCGTCGGGGTGCGCGGGACGTGCGGGGGCCTCGGACATCGCGGCAGGGCGCAGGGCCAGCAGACTGGTCTGGCCGTAGCGCTCGAACTTCATCCTCTGATTGCCCTCACGGGCGTCCTCGACGGCCAGGGGGTGCAGCCCGAAGGCCGCCTGCAGCGCGCTCAGCTCATCATCCGTGGGCCGGTCGATGTCGATCCAGATGAGATTGCCGGTGCCGCCCGGGGCGCTTGCGGTGCGGCGGGCGGCGAGGGCCGCGGTCAGCGTATCGAGTTCCGTGCAGGACCCGTCGGCGGTAAAGACCAGGCCCTGCAGATGCGGTGCCGAGTCGTCGTCCATCGCTTGTGCCATGCCCTCATCCTTTCACGCCCACGGCCTATGAGACGCTAGGTGCATGGATGCACTCGTCTTGGTCAATACCCACCTGCCGCAGGCCCCCCTCAAGCCCCTGGAGCAGATCCTGTCACGGGCCCGTGTGGCCGATGGCGTGGTGGTCTTCGCAACGGCGCCGGCCCACCAGCCGGCTTATGAGGCCCCGGACGAGGACGCCGAGGCCGTGGATTCGGCGGGCGCCAACGCGCCGGGCGGGGCGGCGGCCGCGGCGGTCAGGAAGGCCGCCGAGTGGGCCGGCAAACCGGCCCCGGTGCAGCCGACCGCGGACGATCTGGTCCTGGCCTCGGAGGTCCCCGATGTGTTCGACGGGGTCGAGGACCTGGCCACCGGCCTGCAGGCGATGAATATCGACCGGGTCGTGATCGGCGGGGTCGACCAGTCCCGCGCGGTGGAACACACGGTGATGGCAGCGCTGGTCCTGGGATTCGAGGCGACGGTGCTCGCGGACGCCCTGGTCGGCGCCGACGGCGCCGACGTGCAGTGGCTGGAGACGGCGGCGGGCGCAGGAGCGCGGATCGCCGACAGCGCCGACACCTGGCTGCGGATGTAAGAGGGGGAGGGGCCGGGCTCCGCAGCAGCGGAACCCGGCCCCTCCCCGTTCGAACCCGCAGGCCCTGCGCTCAGGACCCGCGGGGTTCGACCCCGTCGATCACGTGGATCACTTCGATCACTTGGTCGCGGAGTTGGCCTCGCCCTTGAGCTCGCCCTTCTCCCACTTGCTGACCCAGTCGCCGTTGCCGTCGACCCACTTGGCCACGGCATCGTCGATCTTGTCATCGCCGGCCTTCTGGATGTCGTTCTCCAGCGAGCCCAGGTGATCGTCGTCGAGCACCAGGTTCTTCAGCAGCTGGGCGACCTGCGGATTTGAACCGGTGAACTCCTTGTTCGAGAAGTTGTAGAGTACCTCGGCCTTGCCCATCGAGCCCTTGGGGTCCTCGAGGTCGCGCACGGGGAACTGATCGTAGGCCCAGTGCGGGCGCCACAGGGTCACGGCGACGTCCTTCTTGGCATCCGTGGCCTTCTTCAGCTGCGTGAGCATGGCGGGCGTGGACGAGGGCTTGAAGTTGATGTTGTCCAGGCCGTAGTCCTTGATCGCCTGCTTGGTGGCCTTGGTCAGGCCGGCACCGGCTTCGATTCCGTAGAGGGTGTTGTCGTAGTCCCCGCCCATCGTCTTGAGGTCCTCGATGGTCTTGGCCTTCGAGTCCTTGTTGACGGCCAGGGTCAGCTTGGCGTTGTTGTACCAGCAGCCCTGCGCGTCGAGCTTGTCGCCGTACTTCTTAACGTAGTCGGCGTGGGTCAGCGGCAGCCAGCCGTCGACCAGGAAGTCGTAGTCGCCGTTGGCGACGCCCACATAACCGGGAGCGGCGTCGAAGGCCTTGATGGAGACCTTGTAGCCCTTCTTCTCCAGGTTGTTCTTGAGCAGGTGGCTCACCGCGAAGGATTCGTCCCAGCCGTTGAAGGCCGCGATCTTGATGTCCTTCTTGCCATCGGCATCCATCGAGCTGGTGTCCTTGGCGTCCGTGCCGGGGATGCAGTCGGCCCAGTTCTGATCGGCGGTGGCGCCCTCGTCGGAGCCACCGGCCGCCGAATCGTCGGTGGAGTTCGAAGCGCCGCAGCCGCTGAGCAGCAACGCGGCGGCGGCTGCGATGCCGCCGATGCGGGCCAGGCCCTTGGTCTTCTTGATGGTTTTCATGATGACCCTTCTTTCTTATGGGTACGTTTCCCCCGGCGCGGCCGGCGCGGGTCCGGACGCGCCGGGGATGGTTTGCGAATCAGGCCGCTGCGACCCGGTTGCCCTTGCGGCCCAGGCCCGCGGTGACGCGGTCGAGGAAGATCGCCAGGGCGACGACGGAGACGCCGGCTTCGACGCCCAGTGCCACGTTCACGGAGCTGATCGCCTCGATGATCGCGCCGCCGAGGCCATCGGCACCGGCCATGCCGGCCAGCACGACCATGGACAGGGCCAACATGATGACCTGGTTGATACCGGCCATGATGGTCGGCAGGGCCAGGGGCAGCTGGACGCGGAACAGGATGTGCGAGGGACCGGCGCCGAAGGCCTGGGCGGCCTCGACGACCTCACCGTCGACCTGGCGGATCGCCAGCTCGGTGAAGCGCACGCCGGGCGGCAGGGCGAAGATGATGGTCGCGATCGCACCGGGGACGGTGCCGACGGAGAACATCACGATGGCCGGCACCAGGTAGGCCAGCGCGGGCATCGACTGCATGAAGTCGAGGACCGGTCGCACGATCGCGGAGACGGTCTTGGACTTCGCGGCCCAGACGCCCACGGGCAGGGCGATGATGAGCGCGATGATGACGGCCACCAGCACCAGGGCCAGCGACTCCATCGCGTTCTCCCACTGGTTGAACGCGCGCACCAGGTAGAACCCGATGAGGGTGACCAGGCCGACCTTCCAGCCCGCGCACAGCCAGGCGATGACGGCCAGGATGACCGTCATGATGAGGAAGGACGGGGAGGCGAACACCAGTTCCAGGCCGGTGTACATACCGGTCAGCACGGTGGAGATGAAGTCCAGCAGCCAGCCGAAGACGTCCTGGAACCAGGTGAGGAACTTATCGGCCCACTCGCCCAGCGGGATGCGGGGGCTCAGCGGATTGAGATTCATTCTGCCTCCTTGGTCGCTTCGCCTTCGCGTTCATCGTCTCGGCGCTCATCGCCGGGTTGCTGCTCGAGCGTCTGCACCGCGGGGATCTCCCCGGTGGTGGGACTGACCTGCGCCATCGAGTTGAGCAGGTTGACGCGCGGAACGATGCCCAGGAAGCGTCCGTCCTCGGCCACCACGCACAACGGCACGCGGGAGGCGGAACTGGGGGCGAACAGTTCGGAGACCGGGGTATCGGGGCCGACGGTCAGAATGCCCTCGGTCTCCACGATCCCCTCGATCGTGCGCTCGCCGGCGCGGGCCGCGTTGACGACCGCGCGGTCGGTCACGTAGCCCAGCAGCTTGCGCTCGCGGTCGGTGACCAGCAGGATGTTCCAGCCGTTGGACTCCATGGCGCGCATCGCCACGCGGGGCCCGGCGCCGGACATCACGGTGTCGTCGATCTGGCGCATCACGGTCGATGCGGTGAGCACCCTGGCGCGGTCGACGTCCTGGACGAAGTTCGCGATGTACTCGTCTGCCGGATTGGTCAGGATGTCCTCGGCGGTGCCGATCTGGACGATCCGGCCATCGCGCATGACGGCGATCCGATCACCCAGGTACATGGCCTCGTTGAGGTCGTGGGTGATGAAGATGATGGTCTTGCCCAGCTGCTGCTGGAGTTCGATCAGCTGATCCTGCATTTCCCTGCGGATCAGCGGGTCGAGGGCGGAGAACGCCTCGTCCATCAAGAGGATCTCGGTCTCCGCGGCCAGTGCCCTGGCCAGGCCCACGCGCTGCTGCATACCGCCGGAGAGCTCGTGGGGGTACTTGTCCTCCCAGCCCGCCAGGCCGACGGTCTGCAGCCAGGTGTTCGCGCGTTCCAGGCGCTCCGTCTTGGGCACGCCCTGGATCTCCAGGGCGTAGGCGGCGTTCTCGCGCACCGTGCGGTGCGGCATCAGGGCGAAGTGCTGGAACACCATGGAGATGTGCTTGGCGCGGATCGCGCGGATCTCCTTGTTGTTCATCTGCGCGATCTCGTTGCCGTTGATCTCGATGCTGCCCGAGGTGGCCTTGCCGAGTCCGTTGATGGTGCGCAGCAGGGTCGACTTGCCCGAACCGGACAAGCCCATGACGACGAAGATCTCGCCGCGTTCGACTTCGAAATTGGCGTCGATGACGGCGGCCGTTCCCAGGCCGGCGAGTTCCGAACGGTCCTCGCCGGCTTCGAGGCGCTTGATGACCTCGTGTTCTCGCTTTCCGAAGACCTTGTAGACGTGCGATGCTTTGACGATCGGCATCGGGTCTCCTTTCCGTCGGCAGGGGGCTGCCGCGGCCAAGGTAACCGTCCTTGTGAGGGCGGCTTGCCGACTCGTGTCTTCCTTGCCCGCGCCGGTACTGGGTTCGCGGCAGCGTATGGCTGCGCTCGAACCGGTCCCATAAAAGTCCGTTGACCCTTCCACTGTAGTCGGGTTCCTTGTTTTTCGAGGGTTTTCGCGGATGTTTCCCAGGCGGCGGAAAACGGCATGGGCCCTTGCATCGCCAGTAAACACGGGGGGTGTGCGGGTCACGGGCCACCGTTATCGTATCGTTATATTTGACAGATGCGCGGTGATCTGCGGTGGGCCGGACCCGCGCTCGGACGGCGGCGCCCGCAACCACCGTCGCGCGGCCATCGTGCGGCTGCCGGGCGCAGGTCGGCTAAGCTCTTCTACTGGCGGTAGTATGCGGTGCCGGATTCCGGCACCGCCGCGCGTGCGGCCCCGGCGCAGGTGTCCGTGGTCGGCACGGAACCGCCTCATCGGTGTAGACGGTAGCGAAGGGAGTGCACACGTGGAATCAGCCCACGCCCCCTGGCGGATGGCCCGTGCCCTGTTCGCAGCGCTCCTGGCGACCTCCGTCGCCCTGGCCCTGCACACGGGGGCCCATGGGGCATCGAGTGTGCTGGCCGTCGTCGTCGCGTTCATCGGCACGCTGTGGATCGGGTCCCTGCTGGCCGGTCGCAGGTTGGGCGTCTGGGCGCTGAGCGCCATCGTGGCCTTCGCCCAGGTGGCCGTGCACGGACTGCTGTCGATCCTGTCCGCGGCGCCGATCGTGCTCGGCGGGGCCGGGATCGCCGGGACTGGAATCGGTTCCCACGCCGGCCACGCCCGGTTGGAGGCCGAACACGTCCGGCACCTGGCGCACAGCGCGGTCCATCACACAGCCGGCGGGACCGGGGCGATGAGCGCTCATGCCGATCTGCTGGGCCCCGCGATGCTCACCGCCCACGGCCTGGCCCTGGTGCTCACCGTCCTCGTGCTCAAATGCGGCGAGGACGCCCTGCTGGGGTTGGTGCGCCTGACGGCCCGGCTGGCCTGGGCCCTCTTGGAGTTCTTCCGTCCGATCCCCGTCAGCCCGCGCCGCCTGCCCGCTCTGCGGGACGTGCCGGTGCCCGCACTGCGGATCGCACATACCCCCGCACTGCTACGCGGTCCACCCATTCCCCTCCTCTGAAATCCGCCGGGGCACCATTCCCGGCTCTGCCCGTGGCGCGACTGCGCCCGGAGCGGGCCGGCCGAGGCCCCGGCACCGCCGGGGACACTTCCGTGCCCTGGCCCCGCGGCGCCAGTGCGCCGTATTCCGTGCACCCCGCCTCCGCCGGCTCGCGCCAATCGCGTCTGCCCGGCTCACGCACGTCCCAGTGCGGGTGCGCACCCATTTCGAGGACAAGGAACAGAGAAGAACAATGCAGAGGAACCACATCACGGCACGCCGCGCGCTGCTGCGCACCACCACCGCCCTGACAGGTGCCGTTCTGGCGCTCGGGCTGACGGCCTGCTCCGGCGCGTCGACCGGGTCCGCCGGGTCCCAGAGCCCCACATCCGCCGCAGCCGGGGAGGCCTCCGCGGCCGCCCAGACCGGACTGAGCCTGGAACGGGCCTGGGTGAAGACCGCGAAGAAGGGCGAGATGACTGCGGTATTCGGCACCCTGACGAACCACACGGACGCGCCGATCGTCGTGCGGTCGGCCAAGACCCCGGTCGCGGGCATGGTGCAGCTGCACGAAACAGTCGTCGATGGCGGGGGCTCGTCGAAGATGCAGGAGAAGAAGGCCGGCTTCACGGTGCCGGCGCACGGCGACTACGAACTCAAGCCAGGTGGCGACCACATCATGCTGATGAAGCTGACCGGGGACATCCAACCGGGCGAACAGATCACGGTCGCGGCCACCGCCGACACCGGCTCCGTCACCTTCGCCGCGACAGCCAAGGACTATACGGGCGCCAAGGAGAACTACGACATGGACGAATCCTCCGGCCATGACCACTGACGCACCAAACCCCTCCGGGGTCCCGGACACCGCAGGGGTCACGCGTGCTGCGGATGTCACGGACGCTGCGGACCAGCGGGAATCCCGGGGTCCGAACCGGCGGCGGGTGCTCACCGGCACCGCCGCCGGGGCGGCCGCCGGCCTGGTCGTGGGCGCCGGTGGCGGTGTGGCAGGCGGCCGCGCATGGGGGAGTGCCACAGCCGGTGGGCCGGCCGGGGCCACCCTGGACACCGCGGGCGCCTCCGGCGGGCAGACCGTTGCGTTCTACGGCCGCCACCAGCCCGGCGTCGAGACCCCACCGCAGGCCCACGCCCGATTCGTGGCGCTGGATCTGCGCCGTGGAGTCGGTGCCGCGGACGCGGTGCGGATGCTGCGCCTGCTCAGCGATGACGCGGCGGCCCTGATGGCCGGCCGGGCGCCACTGGCCGACAGTGAACCGGAACTCGCCGGCCGGCCCGCCCGGCTGAGCATCACCTTCGGCTTCGGCCCCGGGCTCGTCTCCCTGGCTGGCCCGCGGGCCAGGCCCGCGTGGTTGGCCCCGCTGCCCGCCTTCCCGGTCGACCGTCTGCAGAAGTCGCTGAGCCGCGGGGATCTGCTCCTGCAGGTCTGCTGCGAGGACCCGCTGACCCTCTCCCACGCGGTGCGGATGCTGCTCAAGGATGCCCGCTCCTTCGCCCGGATCGCCTGGACCCAGGCGGCCTCGCGCCGCGCCTACGGCACGGATCCGGCGGGCACCACGATCCGCAACCCCTTCGGCCAGGTCGATGGGACCGCGAATCCGGTACCGGGGACCCCCGCCTTCGACCGCCTGGTCTGGGGTGAGTCCTCCGGCGGTGCCGAGGGAGTCGACTGGGGGCCGCGCGGCCAACCGCCGGCGGACCTCGGCGCCGGACTGCCGAAGTGGTTGCACGGCGGGACGACCCTGGTGCTGCGCGATATCGCGATGAATATGGCCACCTGGGACGAGGCCGACGGACCGGCCCGCGAGTTCTCGGTCGGCCGCAGACTGTCGAACGGCGCGCCGCTGACCGGTCGGGAGGAACACGATGTGCCCGATCTGGGGGCCACCGATTCGGTGGGGTTCACGGTGATATCGCCGTCGAGCCACGTGGCGCGCAGCCGCAATGAGTCGGATCCGGCCGAGCAGATCTTCCGCCGCGTCTACGCCTATCAGGACGTGATGGACGAACCCGTGCACGTGCCGCGCTCGGTCGGAGCCGAGACCGCGGATGAGAAACGCGTCCAGGACATCGAGTTCGATCGCACCGGCCTGATGTTCGCGTCCTTCCAAGCCGATGTGACCCGGCAGTTCCTGCCGATCCAACGACGGCTGGGCGAGGTCGACCTGCTCAACCAGTGGACCACCCCGATCGGTTCCACGGTCTGGGCGATTCCGCCCGGGGCCGCCGGCGCGGGCGACTACGTGGGCAGCACCCTGTTCGGCTGAGCGGGCGCGGGCAGCTTGGGCGCGCGCCAGGCCAGGAGTGCGCCGGTGCCCACCGTCATGCCGGCGGACACCAGCAGGCCCGGCAGGGACTGGCCGGCGGCATTGAGGTCGGCCAGTCCCACCGCGCCGAGGAGGAAGACGCTGACATTGTTCACGATGTGCACGGCGATGGCGGCCTCCAGCCCTCCTGTGCGGTAGCACAGCCAGCCGGCGACCACCGCGAACACGGCGACATCGGCCAACCCCGTCCAGTCGTAGAGGTGCCCGAAGACGAACAGGGGCAGCGGCAGCAGGATCGCCCAGGCCGGATGTTTCAGCCAGGAACCGACCAGCTGGCCCAGGAAGCCGCGGAACACGTATTCCTCGGTGGCCGACTGCACCGGCACCAGGAGCAGGGTCAGCACGATCATGAGCAGGGCGCGGCCCAGGCCCGCCCCGCCGGCGGACGCGGTGTCCCCGTCCGTGCCGCCTCCGGTGGCGCCGGGGCCCTCGGGCGCGAACTGCGCATCGAAGCCCAGTTGGAGGACCAGCACCGGCACGATGATCAGGGCCGCCCAGCCGATGGCCCTGCCCAACCAGGCCCAGCGCAACCGGCCGAACACCGAGGACAGGGTGCCGGGCGGGCGCCGCCACACCAGCCAGGTGGCCAGCCAGACGGCCGGCAGCATCGGGATGATGGACACGATCGCCGCCACGAAGGTCACGGGATTGCCCATATCCGTGAACGTCGGATCGGCGGTCAGCCAGCCGGGCAGGATGTCCGTCCCCGCCGATCCCGGGGCGCCGGGACCGAAGGGGTTCTGCCCGGCGTCCGGGTCGGGCACGGTGGAACCGGTGACCACGGACCGCGCGACGCCGGCCAACACCAGGGGCACGGCCACACCCCAGAACGTGATGAGCAGGATGAACACGAGGTAGAGTCCGGCCGCCGTCACCAGCGCCAGCAGGGGCCGCCACCAGCGATGATTGCGCTGGGCCCGCCCCATCCGGTGGTACGCGACGGTGCCGGGTACGGGCTGCATGCGCCCCGGTCGTCTGACCGAAACCGGCCCGGGCACCGGCTGCGGAGACGGCGAACGCGATGGGCGCAGCGGGTAGCTCATGTCCTCCACCCTATCCAGAAGTTCCACTACGTCCTGAATTGTCGAAATTCGGGCTGAAACGTCGATATATCGACATTTTGGGGCGTAGTGGAACTCTGTGTGCGAGTCGGTGCGGGGCCAACAGTAGGGTGGGAGGCATGCTGCAGCCTACGAAGCCACTGCCCTTCGCGCCCGCCCACCTCCACCCGCAGATCATCGTGCCGCTGGAGGCCGGTGACGCCGAGGCGTTGACCGGGCTGGTCTCGGGCCTGACACCGGGCAGCGGCATCGACGTGCTCGAATGGCGGGTGGACGCGCTCGCGGTCTTCCAGCGCTGGGCGGCCGGACAGGCCGGGGCCGAGGCCGCCTTCGCGATCGAACGCGCGGCCTGTCTGCGCGTGTTCGAGTCCACCGGTCTGCCGGTGCTGGCCACGATCCGCACCGGAGCCGAGGGCGGTCCCGTGCCGGTCCCGGACCCGGTCTACGACACTGCGGTGACGGGGCTGATCGAGCTGGCAACACCCACCCCGACACATGGCCTGCGGGTGGTCCCGGAACATCGGACGGGGGCGGGACCGGAGTTCGGTGCCGGCCTGTGCGCGGTGGACGTGGAGTTCCACCGCGCTCCCGCCGCCGGGCTGCTGCAGGCGGCCGCTGACCGCGGAGTTGCGGCGGTGGCATCCTTCCACGACTTCGAGTCGACGCCGGATGCGCAGTTCCTCTCCGAGCTGCTGCGGGCGATGGAGCACTCCGGCGCAGCGGTGGCGAAATTCGCGGTGCTGCCGCACACCCTGCAGGATGTGCTGCGCGTGCTCGAGGTGACGGCCCGGGCGACTGGACGCCTGGCCCCTGGCCCGAACCCCGACCGGAGCGGGGCACCCGTGCGGGCAGCGGCCCCGGAGTCTCCAGCGGCATCGGGGTCGCTGTCGATCCCCGTCATCGCGATCGCGATGGGCCGGCTGGGCCAGATCACGCGCACGGCCGGGGAGTTCGGCTCTGCCGCGAGCTTCGCCTCCCTGGAGCGGGCCTCGGCCCCCGGACAGCTGGGAGTGCAGCAGCTGCGATCGATCTTCGCCGCTCAGGGCCTGCAGGACTGAGACGCAAGGGACTGAGACGAAAAAGGTCCGCCGCGATCCCCGTTCGGGGACCGCGGCGGACCATCGGGCTTCCGCTATCTCAGGCCTTGAGGTCCTCGACTGCGCTGCGCAGGTTCTTCGGCAGGGCCTCCTCGCCGAACTTCGTGCGCACCGCATTGGCCGCATAGCGCTGGATGACCAGCTGGACCACGGCCACACCCACGCCGGAGATCACGGTCCAGGCGATGGCCTCGGCCAGCCCGGAATCCGCGCTCGCGGCGTTCTTGGGCGCGGGACGGCCCGTGGACTTCTTCCAGGCGAAGGACAGAACCTGCTTGGCGGCGATGCCGGCCAGGGCGGCGCCGCCGACCCCTGCGATCTGCCACATGAGCTTGCCGTTGTTCATCATGCTCCTCAACGTCGGTAACGATGTTGCTGTCAGCCTATCGCGGCGCGCGTCATTCGCCCTGCAGGACCCAGTCGATGAGCTGCTGGGTCAGGGGCTCGTCGACCGGGATCGGCGCACCGTCGACGGACTTGATCGGCACGGCGGTGCGCACGCTGGAGACCATCCACAGGGCGTCGGCGGTCTTGAGTTCGGAGGCGGGGATGTCCGCGTACTCCACCGTGTAGCCGGCGGCCTCGGCCCCGCGGAACACCACCCGCTGGGTGGTGCCGTGCAGCAGGCCGGCGCGCGGCTCCGGGGTGGACAGGGTGTTCCCGCGCTTGACGATGAGGTTGCAGGTCGGGCCCTCCAGGGCCAGGCCGTCGTGCGAGACGAACAGGGCCTCGTCGGCGTCGTTGGCGTGCACATAGCGTCCGGCGGCCTGATTGGTCGCGTACGACAGGGTCTTCGCACCGATCAGCTGCCAGGGTGCCTTCTGGCCGAAGTAGGCCTCGTAGCCGCGGTCCAGGGTGAGCACCCGGATGCCCGCCTCGCGCTGCTTGTTGTACTTGGGGTCGATCGGAATGGTCAGCGCCCAGGCGGTGGGCTTGCCCGAGGTGCCCTCGACCCCGCGGGTCATGGCGTAGCGGACGCTGAACCCGGTGATCCCCGGATTATCGGAGATGAACGCGGCCATCACGGCCTCCAGCGCCCGATCGAACAGCGCCTGATCGGGTTCGGGCAGTTCGAGCATCTCGGCCGAGGCCTGGAATCGGGTGAAGTGCGGTTCGCGCGAGTGCACGGTGACGGACCCCGCCGCATCGAGGGTGACGAGGACCGTCTCGAAGATGCCGTCGCCGCGGTGCGGGGCCAGATCGTCGACCAACAGGTGGGCGGTGTGCGGATCGGCCAGTTCGAAGGTGCCGGCGGCCTGGTCGATGAGGGCCAGGGAGTTGACTGCCGGCAAGCCGTCGGGACGGGAGATCACTGTGTTCGGTTGAGCGCTCATGCCACGATTAAACCATCGTTATGTTACGGGCGATCATCGGGCCCACACTGTGACCGCGCGCGGGTCCGGCAGTCGCGGCGGGACCGGGCACGAGGCCCTACCCGGTCCCGCCGCCGGCCCCGGTTCAGACGGCCCTCGGTTCAGCGGCTCGCCAGGCTAGTTCAGCAGGCCCGCCAGGCTACCTGTCACCGGCGAAGCGCTGTAGCTCGTGGCCCAGCCGGTCCACCAGATCGGCCGATGCGGCGAGCTTCCCGTCGGCGTAGATGAAGTCGTGGGGCGTACCCGCGTACTCCCAGTGCTCGGCGGTGTTCCCAGCCGCACGCAGGGCCACGGCATAGGCCCGTCCCTCATCGCGGAGCACATCGCAGCCGGCGGTTACGACCAGCGCGGTGGGCAGGTCGCTCAGGTCGGCCGCCCGCGCCGGCGCGACCAGCGGGTTGACAGTGGCACCGGGGACCGCGGCGATGTAGTTGTTCCAGTAGAACACCATCCGGGAGGCCGTCAGACCATGGCCGGTGGCGAAGAGCTCATAGGAGCGTGTGTTCATCGCCGGATCCACGGCGGGGTAGATCAGCAGCTGGGCGGCGGGGACCGCGGTGCCCGCCGGTCGGAACCCCAGATCGCCGGCCAGGGTTGGGATCAGCAGTTCCGGTGTGGCGGCGGCATCCGGCGCACCGGCGACCCTGGCCGCGTCGCGCAGGGCCAGGCAGGCCGCGGCGGCCAGGTTCCCACCGGCGGAATCACCGCCGATGACGATCCGCTGTGGGTCGATGCCGAACTCCTCGGCACCTGCGACCAACCAGTCGAAAGTGCTGAGCACATCGGCCAGAGCGGTGGGGAAGGGGTGCTCCGGGGCCTTCTGATAGGTCAGGGTGACGACCACCGCGCCGGAGCGGTTCGCGATGCGCCTGGCCATCACATCGCTGAGAGTCGAGGTGCCCTGCGTCCAGCCGCCACCGGGCAGGTAGAGCAGCGCAGTGCGGCCGCCGGTGCTCTCACCGGAGCAATCAGTGCTGGCCGTAGTGGCCTCGGCCTCCGCCGCGGGTGCGGGGGCCGGATAGTACAGGCGCACCGGCAGGTCGGCGGTGGGTGCGGAGTGGAAGCGGTGCACCACCGCCGCCACGGCCTCGGGCTCGCGTTGCCGCCAGCGCGCGTTCTGGGAATTCTCACGGGCCTGGGCCAGGCTCAGGTCCTCGACGGGGGTGGGGAAGCGCTGGGCCACCTGCGCCAGATAGTCGCGGGTGGCCGGGCTCAGGGTACCGACTGTGGCATCGTATGCGGGATCCGTGAAGTCCGGATCGACGGCGGGCTGTGTCATGTCTTCAGGGTAGCCCCCGCATTTTGTACCCCCAGTCCCATATCACCGTTGAAGACAGGGGTGTTATGGGACTGGGGGTAGATTATGCGCGAGGCCCTAGCCGGCTGTGGCGCCGAAGGCCAGGCCCAGCACGTAGGTCACGGCCGCGGCTCCATAGCCCACGGCCAGCTGCCGCAGCGCTCTGGGCAGCGGCGCCTTGCCGGAGAGCACCCCGGTGACGCCGCCGGTGAACAGCAGGGCCAGCCCCACCAGTCCCGTGGCCAGGGCGACGGCCGGCAGTCCCGACATGCCGAGGATGTACGGCAGGATCGGCACCAGGGCGCCCGAGGCGAAGAAGCAGAAGGACGCGGCGGCCGCGGGCAGCGCACGGCCCAGCTCCTCATAGGATTCGACTTCCAGATTCCGCGGCAGGAAGGTCACGCGGCGGTGGCTGCGCGATTTGCCGATGGCCGTCTGTGCGGCGAGTTCGGCGGCCGCCGACTCCATCCCGCGGGCCCGGAAGACCAGGGCCAGCTCATTGGCATCCACATCGAGGCTGGCCAGGGCCTCGGTCGAATGCGGGTCGGGGTGCCCGGCGTCGAGCAGTTCGCGCTGGGAGCGCATGGAGATGAACTCGCCGGCGGCCATCGACATCGCCCCGGCCAGCAGGCCGGAGACGCCGGTGAGCAGGACGACGTGGGTGCCGACCCCGGCGGCACCCACCCCCAGCACCAGGGCCAGATTCGACACCAGGCCGTCGTTGGCGCCGAACACCGCGGCGCGGAAGTTCCCGGAGATGCGGGCGCGGGCCTTGCCCGCCAGGGCGCGCACGACCTCGGAATGGACCTGTTCGTCGGCGGCCATCGCCGGCGTCGCATGCGCATCGGTGGCATAGGGGGAGCGGGACTCGGAGCCCTGGGCCAGGGCCAGGACGAAGATGGAACCGAACATGCGGGCCAGCCAGCTCAGCAGCAGGATGTCGAACGAGGCCCGGCGGCGGCCCTGCGCATGCGGGCCCAGCAGCTTGATCCAATGGTCCTGGTGGCGGCGCTCGGCATCGGCCAGGGCGGTGAGGATCTCGAAGTCCTCGCCCGACTTCTTCTTCGCGGCCAAGCGCCGGTAGACCTGCTCCTCGGCACGTTCATTGGCCAGGTAGCGCTGCCATCTGGCGATGAGTTCCGGATCTGTGGCGACGGGACCGGCGGTATCGGGCGAGTCGGCGGATGAGGTGTCCATATCGCGATCCACCATACCGGGATGCGGACGCCGCGCCTATTAGATGTGCTGGAGGCCGGACTTAGAGGAATCAAAGAAAAGCCGAGGCGGGCGTCGGTTCCATCCGCTGGAACCGGCGGCCGCCTCGGCTACGGGTCAAAGCCGTTTCGGCTCAGAACACGATGTTTCGGCTCAGAACACCGTGATGGTGTTCACCGTGTACTTCTCCAGCTTCGCCGGGTCGACGGTGACGCCGAATCCGGGGCCGGTCGGCACGTCCACGCGGCCGTCGTGCATGACGATCTCCTCGGTGATGTCCTCGGCGTAGAAGCGGTTGGACCCGGAGATGTCGCCGGGCAGGGTGAAGCCGGGCAGGGTCGCCAGGGCGGCGTTGGCCGCACGGCCCAGGCCGGTCTCCAGCATTCCGCCGTGCCACACGGCGATGCCCGCGGCCTTGGCCAGATCGTGGATCTTGCGGGCCTCCAGGTAGCCGCCCACGCGGCCGGGCTTGATGTTGATGATGTCGCAGGCGCCCAGCGCGATGGCGTCGGCGGCTGCCTCGGCGGAGACGATCGATTCGTCGAGGCACATGGGGGTGGACATGCGCTTGGCCAGTTCCGCGTGCTGGCGGATATCGGCTTCACCCAGGGGCTGTTCGATCAGCAGCAGGCCGTACTCGTCGAGCCGGCGCAGACGGGCCGAGTCGACCAGGGTGTACGCGGCGTTCGCGTCGACCTGGAACAGGAAGTCATCGCCGAACTCCTTGCGCACGGCGGCGACGGGCTCGATGTCCTTGCCCGGCTTGATCTTCAGCTTGATGCGGGCGTAGCCCTCCTCCAAGTAGCCGCCGATCACCTTGAGCAGATCGGGGATCGAATCCTGGATGCCCACGGACACGCCGGAGGGCACCGAGGTCTCGACCCCGCCCAGGTAGTCGCGGAAGGACAGGTTGCGGTCCTTGAGCTGGGCCTCGAGCACGGCCATCTCCATGGCGGCCTTGGACATCGGGTGGCCGATGATGTGGCGCAGGTGCCAGGCGACCGTTTCGGCTGTGAGGTCCTCAGCGTCGCGCAGCAGCGGGGCCAGCCACTTGGTGATGACGTCGATCGAACCGTCGACGTATTCCGGGGAGTACAGCGGATCGGTCATCGCGACCGACTCGCCCCAGCCGGTGACGGGGCCGTTCTCACCCTCGAAGGCGGCCTCCAGCAGGAAGGTGTCCTTGACCGTCTGGGTGCTGAACGAGGTGGTGAAGGGCGCGACCAGGGGCAGCGCGATGCGGTGGAGCTTGAGTCCGGTGAGTTTCATCTTCTCTTGTTCTCGCTAGTTCTCTTTGATTCGTTTCGAACAATGTGTGATCTGTGGGTCCGGCCGGGATTCGGCCGGGTCCGGCCGGATGTGCCCGGGCAGGGTTCAGTCGGCCCAGAGCTGGTCTGCGATGAGTGCGGCCAGCAGGGCTGTGCGCGGGGCGATGTAGTCGACCAGCGCGTGTTCGTGTTCGGCGTGCGCTCCGTCGCCGACGGCTCCCAACCCGTCCAGGGTGGGCACGCCGATCCCGGCGGTGAAGTTGCCGTCCGAGGCGCCACCGACCTCGATGCCCTCGGGCGCCTCGATCCCCAGGGACTCAGAGAGCGCCAGGGCCCGGTCGAACAGGCCCTGGGCCATTGCGCGCTCCAGCGGCGGCCGGTTGATGCCACCGCGGATGACGATCTTCGCCTCGGCGTGCTGCGGGGTAAGCGCCCGGATGGCGGCGTCCACGCGCTCCTGCTCTGCGACGGTCTTCGCGCGCACGTCCACGTCGAACTGCGCATAGGCCGGCACGGTGTTCGTCGTGGTGCCGCCGGACAAGCGGGTCGGGGTGACGCTCGTGCCCAGCCCGGCGTCGCCGAAGGTCGCGACCTGCTGGAGCAGGGACGCCAGCTCGAGACCGGCGTTGATGCCCTTCTCCGGCTCGAGACCGGCGTGCGAGGCCCGGCCGTGGACCTCGACGACGTACATCGAGGTGCCCTTGCGCTCGACCTTGAGCGCACCAGGGCCCGTCGAACCGGTGCCAGAGGCCTCCATCACATAGGCGGCCCTGGCGCCGCGCGCCTCGTCCTGGATCAGGCCGGCGCTGGTGGGCGAGCCGATCTCCTCGTCGCCGGTGACCAGCACGGTCAGGCCCGCCAGGGCCGCCTGCGGATCGCCGCCGGCTGCCGCCACGGCCTCCTGCAGCAGCTGCACGGCTGTGAACGCCATGACATCGCCGGTGAGCATATCGAAGGAGCCGGGGCCGGTGAGCACGCCGTCCGCCACCTGGAAGGGCTTGCGCTCCAGGGTGCCGTGCGGCCACACGGTGTCCTGGTGGTCGACCAGCACGACGCGCGGCTGGTAGTCGGCGGGGCGCTCGCCGGCCGATTCCGCGCCGAAGCGCAGGACGAGGTGGGGTGTGCCCTCGACGATCACCTCGGCGGGGCGGGCGCCCAGGCGCTGCTGGACGATATCGGCGGTCACGCGTGCGCCGGCGGCCACCGCCTCCTTGTCCTCGGACGGCGTCTCGATGGTGATGAGTCGTTCGATGTCGCCCAGCATCTGGGGCAGCTTGGCCTCTGCCAGGGTGGTCAATGTTGGGAGGAGGGCGGGGATGTCGATCGGTGCCGGCACTGGAACTTCCTTTGTTCGGATCGTCTTGTTCGGATCAGCGGGAGGCTGTGATACGTCTCCTACTCATCCTATGCAGGGACCCACTTGTGTGCAGCCGGTGGGTGTGGTTTCGTAAGCCCATGGGTGAAGCAGTATCCGCGCGGCGGTACACTCCGCAGCAGCGCACCAGCTACCGCAAGCGGCTCAACGCCGACCTCGAGACCTTCGACGGCTATCTGCAGGATGCGGACTTCATGTCCCACGGCACGATCGGCATGGAGCTCGAGCTCAACATCATGGACCGGAAGTTGGCGCCGGCGGCCCGCAACCCCGAGGTGTTGGCCGCCCTGGCGCGCGACGCCCCGGAATACGCGGGGGACTTCCAAACCGAGATCGGCGCGTTCAACTTCGAGATGAACCATCCGGTGCTCTCGGTCGAGGGCAACGGGCTCGAAGACCTGGCGAACGGTCTGCGCGCTCGGGTCGCCGCCGCCGATGCGGCCTGCAGGTCCTCGGATTCGCGGCTGGGGATGATCGGAACCCTGCCGACCCTGACACCGGAGTTCCTGGGCGGTGAGGGCTGGATGACGCAGGAGAACCGCTACGCGGCCCTGTCGAATGCCATCCTGGACGCCCGTGGGGAACTGGTCCACGTCGATGTGCAGGACCGCGAATACTTCCGCGGGGACTTCGCCGATGTGGCACCCGAGGCTGCCTGCACCTCTATGCAATTGCACCTGCAGGTGGCGCCCACCTCGTTCGCGGTGGCGTGGAACGCCTCGCAGGCGATCGCCGCGGTGCAGGTGGCACTGGCGGCCAATTCGCCGCTGTTCCTGGGCCGCAAACTGTGGCATGAGAGCCGTATCCCGGTCTTTGCGCAGGCCATCGACACGCGCACTCCGGAACTGGTGGCCCAGGGGGTGCGACCCAGGGTGTGGTTCGGGGAACGCTGGATCACCAGTGTGTTCGACCTGTTCGAGGAGAACGTCAGGTACTTCCCCGCGCTGTTGCCGGAATCGCGGGAGGATGCGGGGACCCCGGAGATGAAGGGCAATGCGCCCAGCCTGCACTATTTGAACCTGCACAATGGGACCGTGTGGCGGTGGAACCGGCCCATCTACTCTCCAGGGGACGGCACGGATGACGCCCACCTGCGGGTGGAGAACCGGCTACTGCCGGCAGGTCCCACCGTCGATGACATGGTCGCCGACGCCGCCTTCTACTACGGCCTGGTCAAGCACCTCTCGGAACAGAACCGGCCTGTGTGGTCGCGCCTGCGTTTCCCGGAGGCGCAGCGCAACTTCGAGTCCGCGGCGCGCTCCGGCCTCTACGCCAGGGTCGACTGGCCGACCCTGGGCAGGGTGGATGTGGCCGAGCTGGCCCGGCAGCGGCTGATCCCGCAGGCTCGAAAGGGGTTGGAGAAGTTGGGCGTGGCCCCACGGCTGATCGAGAAGTACATGGGGATCATGGATGCCAGGGCGAACAATCGGCAGAACGGCGCGGCCTGGCAGCTGCGCACGCTCAACGGTTTGAAGCCGCGGGTCACGACACCGGGCAGCCCGGAACGCGCCGAGGCCCTGGCCCGGGTGATGGAGCTGTACCTGGAGAACCAGGCGACGGGGGATCCCGTGCATACCTGGCCGGTGCGCGCCTGAGGAGTGTGCGGGGCCGGAGGGACGTGCGGGCCGGCTGTTCGCGGTCCGGGCGTCGGCGGGTCCGCTGCAGGCCGCCGAGGTGCCGGGGAGTAGCACGGATCACTCTGGTTCGGGTTGCGGCCGGGTTGCGGGTCGTGTAATGTTTTCTCTTGTCGCCAGGACAGCCCAGCGGGTTCGCGGGGCCGGAAATCCCGGCGGCAGTCAACATAATCGAGCATCCCTTCGCGGTGACTCCTCTTGTGATTGCCTGTGTTTCACGGGTGGTTGTCGGGGTTGGCCAGTGTGGGTGTGTGCCTGTTGTTTGAGAACTCAATAGCGTACTTGAATAGT
>NZ_JANIJX010000028.1 GCF_024580735.1 Brevibacterium moorei
TCTTGTGTGGGCTTGTAGTCACGGGTCATGAGTCCACGTGACCATGGGTATGGTCATGATGTGGTGAGACATGGTGGTCACGATGTTGTGAGACATCTGTGGTCACGATGTCCCGAGACTTCACAGCAGATTCTTGGAGAAGAAATCCACATGAACCGGCCAGTCGATGAAACATGCCGCCATCGAGTGGGAACACCGGTAGTGGCATTGAAGTATCTCCCAGCCGCGGCTGCGTAGACTGTCCGTGTCCCGAACGTTCGTCTCTTGGAGCACTCCGTGTCTATCCCGATCCGTCCCCAACGAACCATGCCACTGGCCCTGCTGCTGGCCGCCGCCTTCGCGGTGTGCGGTATGTTCTTCGCCCCCGCGGCCTCGGCCCACGACCAGCTGGTGTCATCAGATCCGGAAAACGGTGCGACCTTGAAGACCGCACCCGAATACCTCACGCTGAACTTCAGCGGCAAGATTCAGAAGACCGGCACCGAGGTCAAGGTGATGCACGAGGGCAAGGACGTCTCCGCCGGCGAGATTACCATCGAGGACGGCAAGCTGATGTCCGCGCTGCCCGACGATCTGTCCACAGGCGACTACAAGGTCCTGTGGCGTGTGGTGTCCGCCGACGGCCACCCCGTCTCCGGCACGATCGATTTCACCGTCAAGGGCGACGGCGAGGCCGGCGGCAGCGCGAAGCAGGGCACCTCCGAAGCCGAGGAGTCCGCGGGCGCGGCGGCCCCGGCCGATGAACAGACTCCGGCCGCGCTGGGCGGTAACGAGCTCAGCGGCGGGGTGGATCAGGAGAACACCGGGTCGGGGATCTCCACCGGCACCGGCGTGCTGATCGGGATCGGCGCCGGCGCTGTGCTGGGCATCGTCATCGCCCTGCTGATCCGCAAGTTCAAGGGCCTGAACCAGGACAAGTGACCCCTCCACAGGCGCGGGCACCCTCCTTCGAGGGTGCCCGCGCCTTTTCGGTGATACTCGCGAGTCGGGTGCCCCTCGGGTTGGGCGCCCGCGCCTTTTCGGTGGTACCACTTGCGTTGCGTGGCACCGTATGCGCGCGCATCTGCTGCCACTGAGCGCAAGTGGTACCACCCGCGCACCTGCGCAGCTTAGGACGGTGTCGCGGTGCTCAGGCCTGGCGGGATACGAAGGTGACGATCGTGTCGAAGGCGGCACGGGCCTCGGGCACGGCGAGCAGGGGGTAGACGTGGACCAACCCGCGGCCCACCTGGAGTTCGCAGCGGGTGCCGCTGGCCTCCAGCCGCGCCGCGACGTCGAGCACCTGGCCGTGGAGCACGTCCCGGGAACCGGAGAAGATGAGTGTGGGCGGAAGATCCGAGAGGTCGGCGTAGGCCGGGCTGATCCGTGGATCGGCGGGGTCCTCGGACCCGGCCCACAGGCGCCCCGTGAAGCGCAGATTCGTGGCGTTGAGCCAGGGGTCGTCGGCTGCGGCGTAATCCTCATCGCCGGCCGGCATCGTCAGGTCGACCCAGGGGGAGAACAGCACGATGCCCGGCAGATCGGTCACGCCGTGCTCATGGCGCAGCTCGGCTGCCAGGGCCAGGGCCAGCCCGCCGCCGGCCGAGTCGCCCATCAGGATGGGACGGGGCCCCGGCATGTCGAGGATCAACTGCAGTAGCTGTTCGTGTGAGTCGTGCCAGGTGTGTTCCGGGGCCAGGGGATAGAGCGGCACGATGATCTGCGCTCCGGTTGCCTGGGCCAGACGGGCGGCGAAGGTCCAGTGCTGGGGACGGATCTGGCGGACGTACGCGCCGCCGTGCAGATAGACGATCGGCGGGGTCTGCGCCTCGGGTCCGTTGGCTGGGTGCACGGTGTAGACGGGGAAGCCCAGCCGGCCGACCTCGCGGGTGATCCGCGCGGACAGGTGGGGCGGTGGGCCCGGCTGGTCGCGCTGACGATCTGCCAGAGCCGACTGAGCCGCCTGCTCGACACTGTCGAACGTGTCCTCCTGAAGGTACAGGCGGGTCAGCTGGATGTACATGTCATGTCTGAATGACGGCATTTCTTCCCTCTACGAGTGGCGGCCGGCCGGTGTTGGGCCGTGCGGCCCGCAGCTGTGCATATGAAGTGTTCGGATGAATCGGGTTCAGCTGGCGCTGTCTGCGCCCGGGTCGCCACCGGGATTCGCGCAGTGGGCTGCTCCGCCTGGAATCCCCGCGCCGAGGTCCCCGGCCAGTCGGCGGGCCAGTTCGTCGAGCACTCGCTCGGGTTCGGCCAGACAGACGTCCGGAGCCGCGATGTCCGTCATCCGGTAGATACCGCGCAGAGCCGGATGGGCTCCGGCGTCCAGGTCCGAACGGCCGGCCACCACGAGGGCCGGGACTCCGGCGGCCGCGGCCTCGTCGAGCACTGCGCCCGGTCCCTTGCCGTCCAGACTCTGGGAGTCGAAGGAGCCCTCGCCGGTGATGACCAGATCCGCCCTGGCCAGGGCGGCGGCGAAGCCCACGAGCTCCATCACGTAGTCGGCGCCGGGTTGTAGCCGTGCGCCCAGCCCGGCCAGCGCGCCGAATCCGGTGCCCCCTGCGGCACCTGCGCCCGGCACCCGCGCGAATCGGTCCTGTGGGTCGAGCAGCCGGCCCAGATCGGCCAGCTGGGCCTCGAGGTCTGTGACGGTGGCAGGGTCGGCGCCCTTCTGCGGGCCGAAGATCGCAGCGGCGCCGTTGGGCCCCAGCAGTGGATTGACGACGTCCGAGGCCACGATCACGTCGACCCCGGCCAGCCGGGGGTCGAGCCCCGGCAGGCGGGGGACGGCCCCTGGGCCGTCCGCGACCGGGCCCGCGGGCTCCCCGGTCCAGCCGAGGGCTTCGAGCATGCCGCGTCCGCCATCGGTGGTGGCCGAGCCCCCCACTCCCAAGACGATCGTGTCCGCGCCTGCGTCCAGGGCCCGGGCGATGAGCTCGCCGGTGCCGCGGGTGGTGGCCGCCGTTGCGGTGTGCGGGTTCGGCCCCGCGGGCAGCAGGGCCAGGCCCGAGGCCGTGGCGAGTTCGATGATCGCCGTGCGGCCGGTGGGTACTCCGTCCGAGAGCGCCCAGGTCGCACTGACGGGGGTGCCGAGGGGCCCGGTGACCGTGTCCTGTACTGAGGTGAAGCCGTGGGCGATGGCCGCCGCGACCGTGCCGTCGCCGCCGTCGGCGATCGGAACGGATTCGACGACGATGGGATCGCTTGAATCATCGGATGACTGTGGGCCCGAGGCCAGGAGTGTGCGCGCCAGAATATGGGCCACCTGTGCCGCGGTGAGAGTGCCCTTGAACTTGTCCGGGGCCAGGAGGATGCGCATGGTTGAATTCTACGGGCTGTGGCTGTGATCTAGATCAACGGGGGTGGAAAAAACAGCGGGGAGCCGCGGGTCCGCACGCGCAGCCGGGAAGATAAAAACCATGACGGCCACACGTTGTTTCAGTCTGACCGCCACGGCACCCTCAGATTAAGCCGCCCGCGAAACAGTCTGCCAGCAAAGGCCGCCTAACCTTGCAGATAGTTTTCCAGATATATTGCACGCTGCGCGCAGCGGATCACACCCGCGCGGCTCACAGCATCCCGCTCGGTTCTCCGAGCGTCGCATTCCCCGCCGCTTACTCCACGATGGTCCGCTGGGCGCGGGCCTGGCGGGCGGCATGGGACCGGATCGTCGGGTCGAAGCGCCGGTTGAACAGCAGTGCCAGGACCACGCTGACGGTGGTGCCCACGGCCGGCACCAGGTAGGCGGCGTGTGCCCCGGAAGCGTCGATCAGGATGCCGGCGACCGAGGTTCCGGCGGCGACCCCGAAGCCCATCGAGGTGCTGGCCCAGGCCAGGGCCTCGGTCAGGCGGCGCGGCGGGGCCAGCTCCTGGATGATCTGCTGGCCGATGATGAGCGAGGGGGAAACCGTGAAGCCCATGACGAACAGCAGGATGCACAGCACGGGCAGGTTGTCGGTGAACTGCAGCAGCCAGGTGCCGACGCACAACAGCGCCAGCAGGGGCACATAGCGGGTCCGCGGCTGGGACTTCCAGACCATGGTCCCGTAGATCGCACCGGAGATCAGCGAACCGCCGGCGTAGATGCCCAGCGCGATGCCGGAGATCTCCTTGAGCCCGCGTTCCTCGGCGAAGGCCACGGTGGCCACATCGGTGGCACCGAAGTTCGCGCCCAGGAACAGCTCGATGAGCACGACGATGAAGATGCCGGAGTTCGACAGCACCTTGCCCTTGGCGTCGGTGGGCGCTTTGGGGGAGGGTTCGGGTTCCGTGGACTTCTGCGCGTAGAACAGGATCGAGCCGATCGTCAGCGCGATCATCGCAATGAGCAGTCCGGCCGGCGGGAACACCGCGGTGGCCAGGGCCGTGACGATGACGGGGCCGGAGACGAACAGGATCTCGTCGGCCACGGCCTCCCAGGAGAAGGCGGTGTTCAACTGTCCGGGTGTCTGTGCGGCGTAGGCCCAGCGGGCGCGCACCAGGGCGCCGACGCTGCCCATGGTGGCACCTGCCGCACCGGCGCACAGGAAGGTCAGGCCGACCCACAGGTTCGACGGGACCACCAGCATCAGCGCGACCAGCGCCACCAGGTGGACCACTACCAGGGGCACCATGACCTTCGCCTGGCCGCGCCGGTCGATCTGTTTGGCGACGATGGGGTTGGCGATGGCCTGGACGATCATGAACACCGCGGTGACGGAGCCGGCCATCCCGTAGGAGCCCGTGGTGCCCTGGATGTAGAGCACGATGCCTAGGCCCAACACGGCGATCGGGAAGCGCGCCAACAGTCCGGACAGGGAGAAGCGCAGGGCGCCGGGCAGTGCGAAGATCTCCTTGTACGGGCCCAGCAGGGACCCCTTCCGCCCCGACTCGTCTTTCGCCATCTGCGCTGACCTCCCCGATTCTCAATGCCGGCCGGTCGCCGGTGGATAACTCGCCTGCACCAAACCAGCCCCGGCGCCAGAGCGCCGGGGCTGATTCACAATATGCACAGACAGCCTATCCGATCGTAAGGTCGCCGCGGTAGAGCCGGGCGTCACACGGGGACTCGTTACCCGATGACGCCGTCGACTAGGTGCTGTGCCTGTTCCTGCACCTGTGCCAGGTGGTCCGCGCCGGTGAAGGACTCGGCGTAGATCTTGTAGACATCCTCGGTCCCCGACGGGCGCGCGGCGAACCACGCATTGTCGGTGACGACCTTGACGCCGCCCAGATCCGCGCCATTGCCCGGGGCCTGCGACACGACGGCCCGGATCTTCTCCCCGGCCAGGGTGTCCGCGGTGACCTGTTCGGGGGTGATCGCCTTGAGCTTGGCCTTCTGCGCCTTGGATGCGGGGGCGTCCTTGCGGGCGTAGACGCTCGAACCGAGTTCGGCCTCCAGCTCCGTGAAGCGCTGCGAGGGCGTCTTGCCGGTGGTCGCGATGATCTCGGCGGCCAGCAGGTCCAGCAGGATGCCGTCCTTGTCCGTCGTCCACACGCCGCCGTCCCTGGTCAGGAAGCTGGCGCCGGCGGATTCCTCGCCGCCGAACAGCAGTCCGCCGGTCGACAGGCCGTCGACGAACCATTTGAAGCCGACGGGGACCTCGTACAGTTTGCGCCCGCGCGCGGCGACCAGCCGGTCGATGATCGACGAGGACACGACTGTCTTGCCGACCGCGGCGCCGGCCGCCGCACCCGCGTCCCAGCCGGGCCGGTGGGTCAGCAGGTAGTCGATCGCCACTGCCAGGTAGTGATTGGGATTCATCAGCCCCGCGTCGGGGGTGACGATGCCGTGGCGGTCGGAGTCCGCGTCATTGCCCGTGGCCAGATCGTAGGAGTCGCGGTTGGACACCAGATTGGCCATCGAGAACGGGCTCGAGCAGTCCATCCGGATCTTGCCGTCCCAGTCCAGCGGCATGAACGAGAAGGTCGGGTCGATCTCTGGATTGACCACGTCGATGTCCAGGCCCAGGCGCTCGGCGATCGCGACCCAGTAGTCCACGCTCGCCCCGCCCATCGGGTCGGCGCCGATGCGCACCCCGGACGCGGCGATCGCGTCCACGTCGATGGCCCGGTGCAGGTCGTCGACGTAGTTCGCCGTGTAGTCGAAGTTCGTCGTGTTCTCCAGGTGGAAGGCGCGCTGGAACAGCTGCCGCGGGATCTTCTCCCAGCCGTCTTCGAGCAGCGCGTTCGCCCGGTCCTCGATCCACTTCGTGACCGAGGTGTCCGCCGGCCCGCCGTGGGGCGGGTTGTACTTGAAGCCGCCGTCGGCCGGCGGATTGTGGCTGGGCGTGATGACGATGCCGTCGGCCAGGCCCTGGCTGGTGCCGCGGGTCGCATTGTGGCGGATGATCGCGTGGCTGAGCACGGGGGTGGGCGTGTAGCCGTCCCGGTCGTCGATCATGATCGGCACGCCGGCCGCGGCCAGCACCTCGAGCGCGGTGAGGAACGCCGGTTCGCTCAGCGCGTGGGTGTCGCGGGCCAGGAACAACGGGCCGGTGTAGCCCTGCTGTTTGCGGTAGTCGACGATCGCCGCGGTCATCACGGCGATGTGGGCCTCGTTGAAACTGGCGGAGAAGCTGGAGCCGCGGTGGCCCGAGGTCCCGAACGAGATCCGCTGGGTCGATTCCCTGGGGTCCGGCACGATGTCGTGGTAGGCGTCGAGCAGCGCCTCAACGTCGACCAGATCGGACTCCAGGGGCAGCAGACCCGCGCGCACGGGCGCTTCGCCCGCCCCGTCCGTCCGGCCGGCGGTGGTGGATTCGCTCATCACATCACCCAGGGTTCGGCGTCGCCGTCGGAGACGATCGGTTTACCGTTGTCCAGGTTCCACGCGCCCATTCCACCGTTGACATTCACCGCGTCGAAGCCGTTCTGGTTGAGCCATGCGGTGGCCTGCCGGGACCGGCCGCCGGAGCGGCAGATGACGTAGACGTCCTCATCCATCGGGACCTCGCCGTAGCGCGCGGGCAGGTCGCCCAGCGGGATGTGCTGGGCGCCGTCGATATGGCCGGCGGTCCATTCATCGTCTTCGCGCACATCGAGGATGTTGGCGCCGTCTGGGATCTCGCCTACGGGAACACTGGGAATATCCATGCCCTCTACCCTAGGACGTGTGTCAGGAGACCTCCAGGGGTGTCCGCTGGATGGTCGGTTTCGTCCGGTCGGGCCGGCGGTTCACGCCCAATCGGCGTTCGACAGCGACAGCTCTGCGGCCATGTCGTGCAGGAAGCCGATGACGGTTTCACGTTCATCGGGCGTGAGCCCGAGCACGGCATTCAGGCGCCTGGCATGTTGCCGTCCGATGGTCTGCTTGGCAAGGTTCTCCGTTGCGGGGGTGACCTCGATTGCGAATGCGCGCCGGTCCACCGGATGCACGCGGCGGACCACGTGGCCTCCCCGTTCAAGGCGATTCAACAGTTTCGTCGTCGAAGCCGCTGAGATCTCGAGGTGCGTTGCGATCATCCCCGGGGTCACGATCTGTCCGATTCGCTTGGCGGCGATCAGATAGTGCACGGCGCGCATGTCCTGGGCACTGAGCTTCATGTACTTCTCGGAGGCTTCGAGGACTACCCGTTCAGCGGTTCGCAGTTCGGCCAGTGCCCGCATCAGCCTGTCGACCTGCGAACTTTCGGCAGCGGCGCGCCCGATCGGCCCGGCGTCGTGTGTAGCCGGGTCGATCGGCCGCGGGCGGTAAAGGGCTTTGGCAACGGGATCCTCGTGATCCCTGCTCGCGGTGCCTGTCATGCTCTTCATGGTACGCACGTTCCTCTTGCTCCGGATGTACGTCCGCAAGCGCTTGGGAGTCAGAGGGAGAAGGTCTCCGAGGAGCCCTCCGGCCGATGACCGCCCATCCGGGATTTGACCAGTTCGACCAGGCTGCGAATCCTGCCGCCCTCGGTTCCCCAGTACTGCGCGGACTCGCTCTTCACGTGGATCAGCCCCAGGTCAGGGTCCGCCAATCCGCCCTCGAACCATTCGGCTGCGCGGTCATTCCACAGCTCGGCGATCTTCGCCGAATCGTCGACGAATGAAAGAACGCCGGAAACCGACACCCAGGTACCCGCCTGCGCTACGGCGATGTTGACCGCGGGCGCCTGCCGCAGCGCCTCGGTTTGGTCTGCCGATAGTGAGATGAAAAACCATATGTCACATGCATCGGTCACTTCCTGGGCAACCATGGGATGCGACACCAGGGCGCCGTCGGGCCGCGTCGTCGTCAGCATGACCCACGGGGCCTTGCGCACTGCCGTCACTATGTCGTGTGCGGTGATCTCTGTCATTTAGTTCTCCTCTATTCTCTATTCGGACAAGTCTCTGTTCCGACTGTTTCTCGTATGCCGACCTCGTGTGCCGACCGATGGGGTTTCAGGGGGCGAGGCCGGCCACGGCGGGCTTGAATCCTGCTCTTTTGTTCTCGCAGCAACCCGGCCTGCACACGTCGAACCAGGGTCCGAGCGCGGTCACCGCCGGTCGTCGGTCCGGCTCCAGGGCGGACATCCTCTCCTCGATCAGGTCGACGATTCCCGCGACGAACCCCGGGGCCGCTCCCGGGGTGGCCGTGCGGACCGCCCGTACTCCGCAGGCCGCGGCGGCTTCCCTCGCCTCGGTGTCCAGGTCCCACATGACCTCCATATGGTCGCTGACGAATCCGATCGGACAGATCGCGATGGCCGAAACCGATTCTGCGGGCAGTTCGGCGATACGGTCGCAGATATCCGGCTCGAGCCAGGGCTGCGAGGCCGGGCCGGAGCGGGATTGGAAGACGAGCTCCCAGGCGATTTCGGACAGCCGCGGATCTTTGTCCACGACATTGGCCATCACGGCTGCTGCGACGGCTCGATGCTGGGCCCCATAGGCGCCCTCCGGCCCGAATTCGCGGTCCCGCGGACCCGAACACAGGGCATCCGCCGTTGGAATCGAGTGCGTTGTGAACAGGACGCGGATAGAGGTAGCGTCCAGACCGTCTGCCAGGAAATCGCGCAGAGTCCGGCACAGGTCCTGTGCGAAGGCTTCGACGAATGCCGGGTGGTCGAAGAACTGGCGGATCTTATCGATGCTGATCGTATCGTCCAGGCCCGTTTCCTCGAGCGCCATGGCGAAATCCTCCCGATACTGCCGGCAGCTCGAAAACGAGCTGTACGCGCTTGTCGCGAAGGCAAGGAGGCGTGTGTGGCCGGCTTCGGCGGCCTGCCTAAGCGCATCCGATAGATAGGGCTCCCAGTTGCGGTTGCCCCAGTACACCGGCAAATCGATTCCGCGTTGTGCCAGCTCGGCCTCCAAGGCTGCGCGCAGCCGACGATTCTGTTCGTTGATGGGGCTGATTCCTCCGAAGTGGCGGTAGTGGCGGGCCACGACCTCCAGCCGCTCGTCCGGGATGCCCCTGCCCCGTGTGACGTTGCGCAGGAACGGAATGACATCGTCCTGTCCTTCCGGCCCTCCGAATCCCGCAAGCAGCAGGCCGTCGTATCGCTGGGGCGTCGATGCGTACGCGGCACCGTCGGAGCTGGCCGGAGACGCGTTGGAGACTAGTGAAATCACCTGGTGGTCCTCTCGAAAAGTATTTAACTAAATGTTACTATAGCATTAAAGATAAGAAAAAATGTCAGTGATGGGGGGGTAGGGCGATGCGCAAAGTAGTCGTATCGGGTTCATCGGGTCTCATCGGCACCGAGCTGTGCCGGGCACTGGAGGGGCGCGGTGTCGACGTTCTCCGCCTGGTCAGACGCCCCGCGCGCGGCCCCGGGGAGTACCACTGGCATCCGGGGACCGCCGAACTCGATCCAGCCGTCCTGGCCGATGCCGAGGCCGTGGTCAACCTGTCCGGCGCGAGCATCGGCCGTGTCCCCTGGACTCGGAGTTATCGCCGTGAACTCGTCCAATCGCGGGTGCAGCCGGTCCGCGCCCTGGTCCGGGCGCTCGCCGCCCTGGGTGAGGGCGCCCCACACCTGGTCTCGGCCTCGGCCGTCGGCTACTACGGCGATCGCCCCGCCGAGTATCTCCCGGAGTCCGCCGGGCCGGGCCGGACCTTCCTCGCCGGGCTGTGCCAGCGCTGGGAAGCCGAGGCGAATGTGCTGCGGACAGGCGTCTCCCTCCTGCGAACCGCTCCCGTGCTGCATCCGCAGGCCCTGCTCAAGCCCCTCGTCCCGCTTGCGCGGTTCGGATTGCTGGGCCCGCTGGGCTCCGGGGAACAGCATTGGCCGTGGATTTCCCTGCCGGACGAGGTCGCGGCGATCCTGCACATTCTGGACAGGCGACTGCTCGGACCGGTCAACCTGGCAGGTCCCAGCAGCCCCACGGCGAATCAGCTCTGTCGCGCTCTGGCGCACCGGCTGCATAGGCCCTTCGCCCTGCCAGCGCCCGCTTGGGCACTGCGTGCCGTACTCGGTTCCGAGGCCGCCGACGGACTCCTACTGCCCGATGCCCACGTGCTCCCCGCAGTCCTCCTGGAGACGGGATTCAAGTTCACCCACCCCACCGCTCAAGCGGCTATGGACTCTGTGCTGAACCGCTGAGCGCGCCGCTTCCGTGCGTCAGTGGGGCAGTGAGCGGTACGCCTCGAGTGCTCTGGCCCGGGATTCCCGCAGGTCGACTAGCGGTGTGAGTGCCGCACTGTCCGGAGCCCACCGGTTGGTGTAGTGCCCCTCGGGGTCGAACCTGCGCTGTTGGAGTTCGGGATTGAAAATGCGGAAATAGGGTGCCGCATCGGCCCCACAACCGGCCACCCATTGCCAGTTGAACGGGTTGCTGGCACCGTCGGCGTCCACGAGGGTATCCCAGAACCATGCTTCGCCGATGTGCCAGTCGAACAGCAGATTCTTCGTCAGCAGGGACGCGGCGATCATCCGCACTCGGTTGTGCATGAAACCGGTCTGCCACAGTTCCCGCATGCCGGCGTCGACGATGCCGAACCCGGTCCGTCCGCGCTGCCATGCCCTGAGTTCGCCCGTATCCACTTCCGGGCCCATCCGCCACGGGAACCGATCGAACCTGTCGTCGAGGTTGGCGCCGGCCAGCGACCCCGCATGATATTCGGTGTGCTTGGCGAACTCGCGCCAGCCGAGCTCGGACAGGAACGCACC
Organism: Brevibacterium moorei; assembly: GCF_024580735.1. Taxonomy (GTDB): domain Bacteria; phylum Actinomycetota; class Actinomycetes; order Actinomycetales; family Brevibacteriaceae; genus Brevibacterium; species Brevibacterium moorei. The sequence continues at coordinate 11,043 of NZ_JANIJX010000028.1, forward strand.
CGGATCGCCGGCGGCCTCGAGGGCCTTATGCCATACCGTGCGGGGACTCAGCTCGCCCCAGCGCAAGTGTGGCGAGAGTTCCGAGCCTGCGCTGCGGGCGGGAAAATCGCGGTCCGCGTAGTCCGTTAGCCGATTCGACAGGAAGCTGCGCAGGTGTTCCTGCGCTGCGGCCTCGCCCGGTGACCAGCGTTTCGCGAGCCCTGCGGCCCAGTCCGGGGCGTGCGGCAGCAGTCCCCAATCGTCCAGCTGTTCGCTGCCGGGCTGTGCGGGTGCGGCCGTGAGTGAGTGCGGGGCGGGCAGGGGGCGCACCGGTGCCCGGCCGGCGGTCGCGGCCTTCCAGAAGGCGGAGTAGACCCGGTAGGACGTGCCCTGCCGTGTTTTGACCGTCCACGGCTCGAACAGCAGGTCTCCGGGGAATGACCTGGCGTCGCGCCCGGCTTCGCACAGTTCCGCCTTGATCAGGGCATCTGTCTGCCGCGCGGGTCCATACCGGCGGTTCCACCGGATCCGCTTCGCCCCACATTCCCGGGCCACCTCCGGGACGACGACCGCAGCGGGCCCCCGGCGCAGGATGAGCGGGACACCCAGGTTACCGAGGTCATGGCTCAGCGCTCTCAGGGAATGGTTCAGCCACCACCTGGCGGCGCCGCCGAGTGGCCGGACGTGCTCGGACTCCTCGTCGAGCACATACAGGGCAACGGTATCCTCGCTCTCACTCGCCGCTGCGTGCAGAGCCGGATGGTCGGTTAAGCGCAGATCATCGCGAAACCATATGAGTGTGGTCATCTCATGACACTAGCAAGCCGGGGTGCCGGGTACCCGAGCCGAGGGCACGCGCCGGCGCACTCGGGGCTGGCACTGGGGCTTCAACCCCTCACATATGGCCGGTCTCGGCCAGGTTGACGTGCCAGGACAGGGCCTCGGCCAGGATGTGCGGTTCGTGCTGGGCGTGCGGGTTAGCGGCGATCGCGCGGTCCAGGTAGTCCAGCAGCCGGTCCTGGTAGTCGGGGTGGGCGCATTCGCGGATGATCCGCCTGGCGCGCTGCACCGGCGAGGTCCCGCGCAGATCGGCGATACCGCGTTCGGTCACGAGCACGTGGACATCGTGTTCGGTATGGTCGACGTGGCTGGCGAAGGGCACGATGGAGGACACCGCGCCGCGCTTGGCGGTCGACGACGATACGAAGAAGTTCAGGAATCCGTTGCGGGCGAAGTCGCCGGACCCGCCGATCCCGTTCATCATCTTCGACCCGGAGACATTGGTGGAGTTCACATGCCCGTAGATGTCGGACTCCAGCATGCCGTTGATCGCGATCACGCCCAGGCGCCGGATGGTCTCCGGGTGGTTGGAGATCTCCTGCGGGCGCAGCAGCACGCGGCCCTTGTAATTGGCGATATCGGCGTGGAAGCGTTCGGCGCGTTCGCGCGAGAGGCTGAAGCCGGTGGCGGACACGGAATCGATCTTGCCCGATTCCACCAGGTCCAGCAGTCCGTCCTGGATCACCTCGGTGAAGGAGGTCAGGTGTTCGAACTCGGAGTCGGCCAGGCCCGCCAGCACCGCATTGGCGACATTGCCGACGCCCGACTGGATGGGCAACAGGGACTTGGGCATCCGCCCGGCGCGGACCTCGTGGCGCAGGAAGTCGATGAGGTGCCCGGCGATCGCCTCCGAGTTCGCGTCCACGGGGCTGAACGCGTTGTCGCGGTCGGGGGCGTTCGTTTTGACGACCGCCACGACCTTGTCGGGGTCTACCCGCAGGTATGGATCCCCGATGCGCTGGTTCGGTTCGAGCAGCTGGATCGGATTGCGGTGCGGGGGCACGCGGGTGCCGTAGTAGACGTCGTGGAAGCCCTCCCAGTGTTCGGGCTGCCATTCGTTGACCTCGAGGATGACCCTGTCGGCCAGATCCAGCCAGGTCTTGTTGTTGCCGACGGAGGAACCGGGGACCAACAGCCCGTTGGGCAGGATGGCGGAGACCTCGACCACGGCCACGTCCAGCTTGCCGTAGTGGCCGAACCACACCTGCTGGGCCAGATGGCTCAGGTGCACGTCGTTGTATTCGACCCGGCCGTCGTTGATCGCCTTGCGCATGGTCGGATCGCCCATGAAGGGCGCGCGCAGGTGCACGCCGTCGACCTCGGCCAGCACGCCGTCGAGTTCCGGAGCGGTCGAGGCGCCGGTGAACAGGCCGATCGAAAAGTCCTGGCCGGTCTCGTGGGCGGCGCGGATCCGCTTGGCCAGGGCGCTGGGCACGGCCTTGGGATAGCCGGAGCCGGTGAAGCCGGACATGCCGACATTGTCACCCGGGTGGATGTACTGGGCGGCGGTTTCCGCGGTTGTGACCTTCTGAGCGAGCTGGGGACAGGTAATGCGGGGCATAACTTACGAGTCTACGCATCCTGCGGGGGCCATCCCCCTTAGGTGAACCTGTCCCCAGCCAGCCGGGGAGGGGTCTGCTTACCGCCTATTTACCGGTCCAGCGCGGGGCGCGCTTCTCGGCGAAGGCGGTTGCGCCCTCCTTGGCATCGGCGGAGTCGAAGACGTCGTCGATCAGTTCCTGCTGGCGGGCATAGCGTTCCGCGGCCGGCCATTCGGGGGCGGCCACCGCGACCTCCTTGGACCTGCGCACGGCCAGCGGGCCGTTGGCGTTGATGCGGGCGGCCAGCTCCAGGGCACCGTCCAGCGCGGTTCCGGCGGGCACCACGCGGCCCACGATCCCGTTGGCCTGCATGAACTGTGCATCGTAGAAGTCGCCGGTCAGGATCATCTCGAGGGCCACCGCGCGGTGCGTGCGCAGGGGCAGGGCGACCAGGCCGCCGGCGGCCGCGGCCAGGCCGCGCTTGACCTCCGGCAGACCGAACTTGGCGTTATCGGCCGCGACGATCAGATCGCAGGCCAGTGCCGTCTCGAAGCCGCCGGCCACGGCGTAGCCCTCGACGGCGGCGATGATCGGCTTGGCCGGCGGGGCCTGGGTCAGCCCCAGGAAGCCGCGCCCGGGGATGCTGGGGGTCTCCCCGCCGACGAATCCCTTGAGGTCCATGCCGGAGCAGAAGGTGCCGCCGGCGCCGGTGAGCACAGCGACCCGCAGATCGTCGTTCTCATTGAACTCGTCGAGTGCGGCCGCCATCGCCTTGGCCATTGCGGCATTGGCGGCGTTCTTGGCCTGCGGCCGGTTGAGCGTGATGATGAAGACGCCCGCGCGGTTCTCGGTGAGGACCGGCGCATCGGTCTGCTGGTCTGGCTGTGACATGGTGACTCCTTCGTCGTGTTCGTCGTTGTCGTGGATCGGTTGGGCCCGGGCGCCCCCCGGCCGCCCTCTGGCAGCCTTCCGGCCGCCGTGTGCCGCTGGGACTAGTCGGCGTCCTCGGCGTCGGGCAGTTCGAGGGAGAAGTAGTACTCGCCGCGCTCCTCGGCCTGGGTGAAGCCGACCAGGCGCAGGGCGTAGCCCACGTACGAGACTTCCAGGTCGTGCGCGTCAAGGGCGCCGCCGGACTGGTACCACAGCGGGATCGCATTGCACATGGCCAGAATGGACCGGGCGGCCAGCACGGAGTTCTCCGTGGCGAACACCCCGGCGGCATTGCCGCGGTCGACGATGTCGATCATCAGCTGGCGGGCATCGCGCTGGAGCTGGTGGACGGATTCGAAGTGGTCCGCGTCCAGGGAGTCCGCGTCGCGGATGACCACGCGGCTGACCTCGGTGTGGGTGACCCGGTAGTTGACCAGATAGCGCACGGCCGATGCCAGCTGCAGGCCCGCGTCATCGCCGCAGGCGTCCAGTACCGTGCCCATCGTGGAGATGTAGCTGCGGTAGGCGTGGGACACGACTTCGTGCAGCACGTCCTGCTTGGACTTGAAGTAGTAGTACAGCGCGGACAGGCTCAGATCGGCCTCTTGCGCGATGTCGCGGATGCTCGCCCCGTCGTAGCCCTTGCGAGCGAAGGTGTCGCGTGCTGCGAGCAGGATGGCCTCGCGTCCATTACCGGTCTTCACTGTGTCTCCTTATCGGGGCCCGGATCCGAGCCCAACCAGTCTAGGACAGCAGCACCGTCGGCACCCAATGCCGGAGGCTCTTTGAAGTAGAAGGTCGGTGTCGCCGAGAATCGCAGGGGACCGGCGATGGTGGGCACACCAGTGGGCGCGGCCTCGGGCAGCTGGACGGGGTCGAGGCCCAATCCGCGGACCGAGGCCAGGCCGCCTGCCACGTCCTGGACCGGCGAGCATGGGATGCCGACCTGGCGCAGCCGGGCGAACCAGCCGGCCGTAGTGTCCTCGGCCAGCGCCGCGACCAGCACGGGTTCGAGCTCACGGCGGTTGAGGTTGCGCTTCTCGGCGGTGTCGAAGCGCGGATCGTGTGCGGTGTCCGGAATGCCGAGCACATCGCACAGCCGCGAGAACTGGCCGTTGTTGGCGGCGACCACGATGAGTTCGCCGTCGGCGGTGGGCAGTGCGTGGTACGGGTAGATCGTCGCGTGCTCACGACCCTGCCTGGTGGGCAGGAAGTCGGTGGTGGCAACGGCCTGGTACTGATTGATCATGGAGAAGACCGCGGAGGACAGCAGGTTGATGTCGATCTTCTGCCCCTGGCCGGTCCGATCGCGGTGGCGCAGTGCCGCCAGGATGCCGTTGGCGGTCATCATGCCGGTGGTGATGTCGAAAATGGACACCCCGGAACGGGTGGGGTCGCCGTCGGCCTCCCCGCACATGCTCATGAAGCCGCTCATGCCCTGGACCAGCACGTCGTAGCCGGGCAGGCCCGCGCCTCCGTCGGGACCGGGCTCGGTGCCGAAGCCGGTGATGTGGGCGTAGACCAGGGAGTCTCCCACCAGGGTGCGCACTGATTCGTAGTCCAGGCCGAAGCGGTCGATCGAACCGGGCTTGAAGTTGTGGATGAAGACGTCCGCGCGGGCCGCGATCCGTTTGGCGGTGTGGAGGTCCGCCGGATCGGCCAGGTCCAGCACGATCGAGTTCTTATTGCGGTTGACTGCTTGGAAGTAGCTGGCCTCGTCGCGATATGCCGGGGGCCGCCAGGCCCGCGAATCGTCGCCGGCCGGGCCCTCGACCTTGATGACGGTGGCGCCCAGATCGGCCAGGATCATAGTGGCCAGGGGGCCGGCGAGGACGCGGGAGAAATCGGCGATCACCACGTCTTCGAGGATTCCCGGGCCGGCCGGGCGGCGCAGGCCCATGGTGTTTTCGTCCTGTGCGACCTTCTGTGCATCCTCGTCGAGCACCGGTCCTCCTCTTCCCATCTTCCCTTAACGTACGTTCGGTCTTTTCAGTCTTGCACATTTCCGCCGCGAATGGGTGCGCCGTTCAGGGGAGGGACAGGCGGTGCCCGCATATTCGGCGGCAGGGGCGTGCTGTGCCCCGGCTGGTTGACAGGTACGATGGCCCCTCGTAACTTTAATAGCGTCGAACAAACGTTCACTTTTCTTGGAAGGGGTCGAAGATGACCGCTGCGCACATTCCGGCCGGGATCGACGCCGATCGCCTGGGCCGCTGGATCGCCGATCGTTTCGGCGTCACCGAGGTGCAATACCGGGCACTGTCGGTGGGCCGGTCGAATCTGACATTCCAGCTGCTGGTCGACGGCGAACCCTGCTGGGTGCTGCGCCGGCCCCCGCTGGGCCACAAGGGCGGATCCGCCCACAATGTGATGCGCGAGGGCCGCATCATGCACGCCCTGGGCCCCACGGATGTGCCCACGGTCAACGTCCTCGACCTGGTCGACGACCCGGAGGTGCTGGAAGTCCCCTTCGTCTTCATGGACTACTGCGCGGGGCATTCGCTCAACGAGCCGGCGGACCTCGAGCGCATTCCGCGGGAGGACCGGCATGCCGCCGGGCTGCGGATGATGGACGTGCTGGCCCGGATCCACAAGGTCGACATCGACGAGGTGGGGCTGGGTGATCTGCGCCGCCCTGGCACTCTGACCGAACGGCAGTTGCGCCGCTGGCTGGGGCAGTTCAACGAGATGACGACCAGGGAGATCCCGGAGATCCAACGGGTCCACGACATGCTGGTCGAACAGGCCCCACCGGAGGCCGTTACGGGCCTGGTCCACGGCGACTACAAGCCGAACAACCTGATCTGGTCCGATGCCGGCGAGATCCGCGCGGTGGTGGACTGGGAGCTGTCGCTGACCGGCGAGGTCGAGGCCGATCTGGGCTATGTGATGGCGATGTTGAATAGCAAGGAGACGCTGCGCAGCGCCTGGGTGCCGCAGGTCTCCGATGGTTTCCCGACGCGCGAGGAGATGATCGCGCACTACGAATCCATCGCCGGGTTCCAAGCACACAACGTCGCCTACTTCGAGGCCTTCGCGCTGTGGAAGTTCGCCTGCATCCGCGAGGGCGTCTACACCCGCCTGCTGCGCGGGCAGATGGGCGATCTGGACGTCGACGTCGAGGGCGCCGGCAGGGGAGTGGACACGCTGGCCCAGGAGGCCGAGGCGATCCTGCTGGCGAATCGCTGAAGCGGGCCGAGCCTGGCCGGCCGGCCCGGGCTGGCGGAGTGCCAAGGGGCGCCCCAGGAGAGGGGGCGCCCGGGGCCCTCCCGCCTCGGCATCGTGTGAAGTGCCTCATACTCAGGGGTGCGGCGGGAATCAATCCTACGGGTTGCGGGTTGTACCCGATTGGTTGAATGATCAACCATATGATTATTCAACAGGGCTCTCGCCCTGTCAGCACCACCCGCGCACGATCACCCTTGGGAGAACACAACACATGCTCAATGTCGCCATCATCGCAGGCACCAGCCGTCCGGGAGCCCTCAACGGTCAGGTCGTCGACTGGGTCGCGGCCCGTACAAATGAGAACGAGGACCTCAACGCCACGGTCGTGGACTTCTCGACCTTCGATCTGCCCCTGCTCGACGAGGCCATCCCCGGCGGTGCCCACCAGTACCAGAACGAGCACACCAAGGCCTGGGGCGCAGAGCTGGACAAGTACGACGCCTACATCGTCGTCACCCCCGAATACAATCACTCGTTCTCCGGCTCGCTGAAGAACGCCCTGGACTTCGTGTCCACCGAGTTCAACAACAAGGTCGTGGCCTTCGTCAGCTACGGCGCCGACAAGGGAGTGCGCGCCACCGAGGCCCTGCGCCTGGTGTTCGCCAACTACCGCACAGCCGCGATCCGTGGTGCCGGCGCGTTCTCCATCTTCACCGATGTCAAGGACGGCAAGTTCGCCCCCGAGGAGGTCTCCTCGCAGACCATGGGGCCGCTGCTGGAGGACCTGCAGGCATGGGGCGGGGCCTTCAAGGCGATGCGCCAGGCCTGAGCCGCATGCTCTGAGCCCCCGGCTTGGAGCCCGGTGCTTTGCTCTCAATGGCCGGGATGCGTCCGGCGAACAGTGATTTCCGCTGTTCGCCGGATGCATCCCGGCCATTCGACGTTGTGGGCACGAATTGTGGGCACGGGATTGTGCGAAATATTGTACGAAACGGTGAAACCCGAAATCGGATTCGCCGTTGTGTATAGGGAAAGTGAATCGGTCCGCCAATAGAGTGAGCTGGCAACGGGATGCACCCCCATAGCGCCCGTCATGAGCCCCCGCCGTGAAAGGACCACTCTTGTCCGTGCCGTCGACTCCGGTCCATCCATACATCCCCAACTCAGCAGCGGGCGTCAAACGGGAGATGCTCGACGCCATCGGCGTCGACTCGGTCGAGGACCTGCTCTCCGTCATCCCGGAGAAGCTGCGGCGGGACCGTGATCTGGACCTGCCGCCGGCGCTGGTCGCCGAAAGCGATCTGGACCGGCACATGACCCGGGTGCTGGGCGCCAACCGGCCGGCCGCCGATGCGATCTCCTTCCTGGGATCGGGGACCTACCACCACTACGTTCCCGCCGTCTGCTCCGAGGTGAATTCCCGAGCCGAGTTCCTCACCGCCTATGCGGGGGAGGCGTACGAGGACCACGGCAAGTGGCAGGCGATCTTCGAGTACACCTCGCTCATGGCGGACCTGCTGGAGATGGACGTCGTCAACGTCCCCACGTACGACGGCTACCAGGCGCTTGCGACGGCCCTGCGGATGGCCGTGCGCATCACGGGCCGCTCCCGCGTCCTCGTCCCCGCAACCCTTGAAGCGGCCAAGCGGGAGCGGATCGACGCGTTCCTCGCCGGCGTCGCCCAGCCGGTGACCGTACCGTGCGACCCGGAAAGCGGCACGCTCGACACCGGCTTCATCACCGCACAGCTCGACGACACCGTGGCCGCAGTGCTCGTCGAAACGCCCAATTACCGTGGCTGCATCGAAACGGACGCGCCGGACATCGCGCGCAGCGCGCACGCCGCGGGCGCACTGCTCGTCTGCGCGACGGACCCGATCAGCCTGGGCTATCTGCCCGCGCCGGCGAGCTGGGGTGCCGACATCGTGTGCGGTGACATCCAATCGCTGGGCCTGGGGATGCACTTCGGCGGGGCGAACGGCGGCTTCATCGCCACCCACGACGATGAGCGCTTCGTCTACGAATTCCCGTCGCGGCTCTTCGGCCTGGCGTCCACGCGCGTGGACGGCGAGCTCGGCTTCGTCGACGTCGCCTATGAGCGGACCAGCCTGGCCATGCGCGATCAGGGAGTGGAATGGGTCGGCACGGCGGCCGCGCTGTGGGGCATCACCGCCGCGGTCTATCTGGCGCAGCTGGGCCCTGCGGGCATGGCGGAACTGGGCCGGACGATCGCGGCCAACACCCGGTTCGCGATCACCCGGATCGAGCAGGTCCCCGGCGTCCGCGTCGTGGACGCCGGGCATCCGCACTGGCGCGAATTCCTCATCGAATACGCCGGCCACGATGCGGTCGAGGTCAACGCCGCGCTGCTGGCCGCGGGCATCCACGGCGGCGCCCCCGCCCCCGAGGTCTTCGGCCCCGCAGCGGCAGAGAATCAGGCGGTGTTCTGCGTGACCGAGCAGACGACGGCCGACGACCTCGCGGCGCTGACCGACATCCTCCGCTGAAGCCCCGCGGCGCAGACGAAAGGCACACCATGACCGTTGCGAACCGCAGCACCACCGCTTCCCCCGACCGGGCTGCGGCGGCAGTGCCCGCGCAGACCCCGTTCAACCCCGTCAAGACGCAGCCGCGGCAGTACCACGCCCCGCGCTGGGACGAACCGCTGATCCACCAGCTCTCGACGCCCGGAGCGCGCGGCATGCTTGTGCCGGCGCCGCTGCAGGAACTGCCGGAGGACGCCCCGGAGGCCCGGATCGGCAGGGATACGCGGGTGGAGCTGCCCGAAATCGGGCAGGCACAGGTCCTCCGTCACTTTCTGCGGCTGTCGCAGGAGACCCTGGGCGCCAACCTCAACGTCGACATCGGGCAGGGCACCTGCACGATGAAGTACAGCCCCAAGATCAACGAGCGCTTCGCAGCTGCGCCGCAAAGCGCGGGCGCCCACCCCCGGCAGGCAGTGGAGACGGTGCAGGGGACCCTGCGGATCCTCAAGGAACTGCAGGACTACCTGGCCGAGGTCTCCGGAATGGACGCCATCAGCCTGCAGGCCGGGTCGGGGTCGGCCGCGATCTTCGGCAATGTGTCGATCGTGCGCGCCTACCACCGCGAGCGTGGTGAGGCCGACGTCCGCGACGAGGTGATCACGACCATCTACAGCCATCCCTCGAACGCCGCGACCGCCCGCACCATGGGCTACAAGGTCATCACGCTGTACCCGGACGGCAATGGCTTCCCCGACCTCGAGGCGCTGCGCGCAGCGGTTTCGGAGCGGACGGCCGCGCTGTTCATCACGAATCCCGAGGACACGGGCATCTTCAATCCGCGCATCACCGACTACGTCGACGCGGTTCACGAGGTGGGCGGACTGTGCGTGTACGACCAGGCCAATGCGAACGGCCTGCTGGGCATCGCGCGGGCCAGGGAGGCCGGCTTCGACCTGTGCCACTTCAACCTCCACAAGACCTTCTCCACGCCGCACGCCTGCGGTGGGCCCGCGGCCGGCGCGATCGGCGCGCGCAGTGCCCTGGCGCCCTATCTGCCAGGCCGCCGCGTGGTTGCGGAGGGGACGGGGTACCGGTTCGCGCAGCGGGACCCGCGCGCGATCGCCGACATCCGGCCGGGCCACGGGGTGATCCCGAACCTGATCCGCGCCTATGCCTGGATCCGGGCCCTGGGTGGTACCGGCCTGCGCGAGGTCTCGGATATCGCCGTGCTCAACAACAACTATCTGCTCGCGCGGATACTCGAGATCCCCGGCCTGGAGGTGCCGTATGCCAAGGGCAAGCACCGTCTGGAGCAGGTCCGCTACAGTTGGCAGCCGCTGGCCGACGACACCGGCGTGAGCTCGGGCGAGCTGGGCGCCGCCATGGCCGACCACGGGTTCCACTACTGGACCAGCCATCACCCCTACATCGTGCCCGAACCGCTGACTCTGGAGCCCACGGAGTCGTACGCCAAGGCGGAGATCGACGAATACGTCGACGCGCTGCGCGATATCGCGGCCCTGGCCCGGGTGGATCCGGACGAGGTGAGAACGGCGCCCCACCGTTCCAGCATCCACACGGTCGACCAGAACGCGACCACGGATCCCGACACCTGGGTGACATCGTGGCGGGCGTACCAGCGCAAGTACGAGGGCAGGTCGTTTCCTGTGTCGGAGCGGTGGACTCCCGCCGCCGACCTGCCGGTGCCCGAACGCGCGCCCAAAGCACACCACCGGTGAGCCGGCCGTTGCGGCTGGCCCTGGTCATCAACCCGGTCGCCGGCATCGGCGGTGCGGCCGGGCTGGCCGGCAGTGACGGCGCGGCCATCCAGTATCTGGCCGCCGCCCGCGGATTCCGCTCGCAGGCGGCCGAGCGCGCGCGCCGTTTCCTCGCGGGCCTGGCCGCGGCCCGGGTCGTCGTCACCGGCGCCGGGGAGCTCGGCGGCGCCGCGCTGGCCACCTCGCCCGTCAGCTCGGCGGACGCCGAGGTCGTTGCCCGGCAGGACCCGGACGGACACACCACGTCCGCCGATACCCGCGCGGTGGTCGAACGCGCACTGGAGCGGGCCGTGGACCTCATCGTCTTCGTCGGCGGAGACGGCACGGCCCGCGATGTGCTCGACGCGGTCGAGGCCGCGGGTGGCACCGCCGCGGGACTGACCACATGTGCAGCCGCAGGTGCGGCGGGGCGAACCGCCGTGCTGGGCATCCCCTCGGGGGTCAAGATGCACTCCGCCGTATTCGCCCGGTCCCCGGCCACGGCCGCCGCCCTCGTCGAGGGCTGGGATCCGGCCGGAGACGGCACCAGGCCCGGCGACGTCGCCGACATCGACGAGGCGGCGCGCCGGGCCGGGACCGTTTCGGCGCGCCTGTACGGAGTGCTGCCGGTGCCCGACCGGCCGTTGCAACTGCAGGGCGGAAAGATCGGCACAGCCGGGCCCACCGCAGGCTCCCACTGGGGGCTGGCCCGCGAACTGCAGCTCGAACTCGATCCGGCGAAGGCCTGGATCTTCGGACCGGGCTCCACCGTGCGCGGTGCCGCAGCCGAACTCGATGCGGACTACGGCCTGGGCGATCTCAGCCTGCTGGGCGTGGACGTATCGGTGCCCGGCGCGGGCCGGCGGAGGCTGTGGCGCGATTGCGATGCGAGAACGCTCGAGCGGCTCGTGGCCGAGCAGGCGGTCCAGCTCGTGCTCTCCCCGATCGGCGGTCAGGGCTTCCTGCTGGGCAGGGGGAACCAACAGCTGCGGCCCGAACTGCTCGAACGCCTGGCCCCGGCGGACTTCATCGTGATCGCCACGCCCGCCAAGCTGGGCGAACTGCGCGGTGGACCGCTCTACATCGACAGCGGATCGGATCGGGTCGATCGCAGGTTTGCCGGTTATCTGCGGGTCCACACTGGCCCGCACGAAACGGCGATGGTCCGCATCATGGCGGCGTGAGGTCTCGGCCCGCCAGCGGAACGGCCCTCCCCGAGCGCCAGTAGACTGGGTGCCGTCGGCGTGCAGCGGGAGAAGCGGGTGATGGCATGTTGCGACTGTCGCGCCTGGCAGGCGAACCCACGCTCGGTCTGGAGATCCTCGTGGCCGTGGGCGATCCGGAGATCGTCTGGGCGCATGTCAGCGAACTGAGCGACCCGGCCCCGTGGCTGACCGGGGGAGAGTTCCTGCTGACCACCGGCCTCGGCCTGTTCCGCGAGCGCGCAGCGACGCTCGAGTTCTGCCGCCGGCTGGTGACGGCACAGGTCTCGGCGCTGGGGCTGAGCACGGGCCCCTCGCTGCCGCATTCGTAATTCCCCGAAGTCCTGATCGAGGCCGCCCGGGCCACGGGGCTTTCGCTGGCCGCCGTCCCGGAGCTGACCCCGCTGCAGTCGATCGTGCGGATGGTCTCCCATTCGCTCAATGAGGAGGAGACCCTGCCGCTGCGCCGCGCACTCGCCGCGCAGCGTCGCCTGGGCCATGCGGCAACCCGCCACAACGGGGTCGCCGAGGTGCTCGGGGTGCTCTACGATGTCAGCGGCTTCTCGGCGGTCGTTGCCGACCCTGCGCTGCATATCATCGCGCAGCACGGGCCGGGGGCCGATGCCCTGCTCGCGCGGTTCGTGGACGACATCGTGGTCCACCTGCCCCAGGGGATGCGCTGGTCGTTGAGCGAGGGGGCGGGAGAGGACGAATTCGCCCAGGTCTCTCCGCTGGGGACCCAGGGAAACCTGCGCGGGATCATGATCGCCGCCAGGACGGGGGAGGCCGGCTTCGACGACCAGGCGCTGCTCAGCATGGTCGTCTCCCAACTGAGCGTGCTCCTGGAACTGCGGTATTCGGCAGGACAGCAGAACCGCCGGCGCCGGGAGGCCGTCGTGGGCGCGCTGGTGTCGAAACCGCATTCCGAGGTCGACGCGGTCTTCCAGCTGGCCAGGGCGGGGATCGAATGCGCCGGCGCGCGTGTCGTGAGGTTCTCGCACCGCCTCGATGAGACCGACTGCCTTATCCTCGACTCATCGTTGGAGCGGGCCTGCTCGGAGCTTGTCTATCATGCCGATTCCACGGGGACCACGGCCCTGGTCTGCGATCCGGGCGAAGGGCTGGTGCGCGCGCTCGAATCCGGCCTGCGCAGACTGCCGCCGCGGACCGGGCGATCTGAGCGGGCCGAGTGGTCCGTGGAGGGTGGCGTCCGGTCAGCCGAGAGCGGCGTCCGGGCCGGGCTCGGGACCTCGACCGGGCTCGGGTCGATCAGCCGGTGCGCACAGCAGGCCAGACGCGCGCTGGGGATCGCGGAGTCGCGCGGTCTGCCGGTCGCGGAGCTGTCCGCGGTCGACGGATTCCGGACCCTGCTGGCGATGGGGACTACGGACGACCGGGCCGCGTTCTGCGCTGAAATCCTCGAGGACATCGACTCCCATGCGCAGAGCAGCAGCCTGCTGGCGGCGCTGCGCGGGTACTTGAGGGCCAACGGCAATATGGAACAGGCGGCGCACAGTCTGGGCATCCACCGGCACACCCTGCGGACCAGGCTGGCACCGGTGGAACAGGTCAGCGGCAGATCCCTCGACGTGGCGGACCAGCGGTTCGAACTGTGGTTGGCCATCGAACTGCGGGACCTGCAGGACTGAGGATCGTCACCTGCGGGGTGTGCAACCGAGTGGGCACGCGGCCCCGCCGTTGTAGGTTGGTCGAGTACGCGGAATCCGATCGGCAAGGAGGCCGAGCATGTCCGTTCCATCGACTTCATCCACCGTCGAACCCCCGCTCGGCGCCCCCTACGACAATGCGTCCGTGGCCGCCCGCCTGGCGGCGCTGCCACACGTGGCCGAGGCCTCGGCCACGACCCTGTCGATCGGCACCGGGGACTTCTCCGCCTTCCGGGCCACCCCGGCCCGGCCCGATGAGAGCCTGGGCACGGCCGTCCTGGTGCACGGCTGGCCGGAATACGCATCCTGCTGGGAGGGCACAGCCAGCGCGCTGTTGGCCGCCGGAATGTCCATCCTCGCCTACGATCAGCGCGGCTACTCGCCCGGGGCCAGGCCGGAACAGGTGGAGGACTACTGCGTCGCCAACCTGGTGGCAGATCTGGCCCAGCTGACTGCGGCCGCCGGCCTGGACCGCTTCCACTTGGTCGGCCACGACTGGGGCGGCATCGTCGCCTGGCCCTTCGCCGCGACCCACCCCGAACGCCTCTACACCTGCACCGTCGTGTCGACCTCGCACCCGATCGCCCACGGGCTGCAGATCAAGAACGACCCGGACCAGTATGAGCGGATGGCCTACCTGCGATCGATCCGGCACCATCCCGACGGCGTCGCGCGGACCCTGCTGCGCGATGGGGGAAAGCGCCTGATCGACATGTACAGGGGAGCGGTCGCCCCGGCGCTCGCGGCCTCGTACGTGGAAAGGTTCGCCGCACCGGGCGCCTTCGATTCCACCCTGAAGTACTACCGGGCACTGGGCACGGGCGAACAGCTGCCCAGCACCCCCATCACGGTGCCCACCGCCTACGTCTGGGGCAGCGAGGACGTGGCCTTCGCCCCGGCCACAGCACGACTGAGCGGGGACTACGTCGAGGGTCCCTACACCTTTGTGCCGCTGGAGGGCGCATCGCACTGGCTGCCCGAATCGCATCCCGCCGAGATCGCCGCGGTCGTGCTGGACCTGGCCAGGCGCCACGCCGAGGACCCCGCCGGCTAAGGTCCATTCAGTCGGTCAGCAGGGCCAGGGCCGCCACGGCCCCCGGGGGCGCTGCGAGGTCGTCGATCCGCGCGCCGCGGCATCGGTCGTCCCGCACATCGACCCCGCCCGCCTGTTCCAGGGCCAGGGCGCCGGTCTTGACCAGAGCCTCCTTGCGGACCCAGAGCCGGGCGGCGGCCGGTCCGGTGTACGAGTCTGTGGCCGCGGGCGATGCCGCCTGCAGGGCCTCCTGCTCGGCCGGGTGCAGGGCCCCGGCGGGGACCTCGATCCCGGCCAGGGCCTCGACGTCGATGCCGACCGGCACCCGGGCCACCGCCGCCGCGACGAAGCCGCGGGAATGCGACATGCTCGCCTGCAGGTCGGGGCGTCCCTTGATGCGCGGCACCCCATGCGGTCCGCCGCAGACGGCGCAGCTCTGCACGATCTCCACCGCTCCCGGTTCCGGTGCGGCGGGCGACTCCGGATCGGCGCCAAGCCACTGCGCGGCGATGAGGCGCACCAGCACGTGGGCGGCCAGGAAATCCCTGCGGTCAGCCGGCAGCCGGAGGCGCTCCATCCGGTCGCGTTCGGCCTCGCTCAGGGCGTCCAGGGCCTCGGGCGCGCTCAGCTCGGCCAGGACCTCGGCTGCGGTGGCGACCCGGAGCAGTGCCCCGTTCACCGTTATCGACCGACTGGAAACGGCAGCCCTCCGGTGAGCTCGGCGGGCCGCTCGGCCATGTGTCGCAGCCACTGCGCTACCTGGGCGATCGCGGGTTCGCGGACCATCAGGCCGTGGTGCACCGGCAGGGTCGTGACCTCGATCGCGCCCGTTGCATGGGCTGCCCAACCGGCCGGGTCGAAGCCCTGGGCCAGCGAATCCGCCGAGGCGAAGAAGCGTAGGTCGCCCTGCCACGTCCGGTGCGCGGAGGCGTGGATCATCCGGGCCGAGGCCCGCACATTGTGCATACAGGCGGAGATCACCTGGGGCTGCAGGCCGGCGAAGGTCGAACCGTCGGCGGCCAGGTGGGCCAGGACGGAATCGTGGTCCAGCGCTTCCCCCTCCGCAGGCTCCAGGCCCGCCATGCGCAGCAGGCCGATCAGGGTCTCCCGCTCATCGGGCAGCGGCTGCTTGGCCCACTGCTCGGCCGGATAGGCGTCGAGCAGGGTCACACTGCGCACAGTCCGGCCGGCCGCGTCCAGGGTCACCGCGAGCTCTTGGGCCAGCATTCCGCCGATCGACCAGCCCAGCAGATCGACGCCCGTGGTTCCGGTGACCGGCTCGAGCAGTTTGGCGATGCGCTGGGCCCAGGAGTGCAGATCGGGGTGTTCGACCGGGCTGCCGGTGTTCATGCCCTCGACCTGGATGACGTAGATGGGCCTGTCGGCCGGCAGGTGGCGCAATAGTCCGGCCCAGCACCAGCCCAGGCCGCCGGCCGGGGGCAGCGCCACCAGCGGCACCTGGTCCGCATCCCCTGCGCGCAGCCGGAACACGGCGCCGAGTGGATCGCCGAAGTCGGTGCCCGCCCCTGGGCCACTCTGCCTAGAGCCGGCGGCGTCCGGTGTCAGCCTGGCGGCGAGCGTCCGCGCGGTGGGGGCTGCGAAGACATCGGCGAGGTTCGCGCGGTGCCCGGCGATCGCCTCGACCGCGGTGAGCAGTCGCAGCGCGGTCAGGGACGAGCCGCCCAGGGCGAAGAAGTCCTCGTCCGGCCTAGGTGTCACGGTCTGCAGGATCTCGCCCATGACCCGCGCGATCTCCTGTTCGAGCAGATTGCCCGCGGCCCGTGCCCCCGGGCCGGCGGTGCCCTGGCCCGAGGCTCCCACGACCTCGGCCGGCAGCGCGCTCAGCGCCCTGCGGTCGGTCTTGCCGCTGACGGTCAGGGGCCAGTGTTCGACCAGGCCGTAGGCGCTCGGGCGCATGGCCGCGGGCAGTTCGGCCAGGGCCGCGGCCTGTAGGGCAGCGCGGACGGTGGCCGGGTCGGGGGAGGGGGTGCCGGGGACGGCGGTTGAGTGGGCGGGGGAAGTGCCCACCGAGGTCGTGCCCGTGCCGTTAGCCGAGCCGGCGGCCGCCTCGGCCAGGGAGTAATAGCAGATCAGGCGGGTCTCCCCGGAGCCTGTGACCGCCAGGATCTCCAGGTTGTCCACCCCGGGCACGCGCGCCAGCACGGCGCGGATCTCGCCGGGTTCGACCCGCTGTCCGCGCACCTTGACCTGATCGTCCAAGCGCCCGCGGTAGAGCAGCACACCGTCCTCGCGCCACAGCGCCCGGTCGCCCGTGCGGTACATGCGGGCGTGCGCCGGGGGAGTGGGGCCCATGCTGCCTGGCTCTGCCGACGGCCCCGTGTCCCCGGGCGCCGAGGCGGCCCCGCGCAGTTCGGCCGGTTCGGCGAGGAAGGCCTTGGCCGTCGCCTCGGGCCGGCCGATGTAGCCATCGGCCACCTGCACGCCGGCCAGCACCAGTTCGCCGGTCATGCCGGCGGGGCAGGGGTGCCCGGCGGGGTCGAGCACATGGCAGCGGACGTTCGGCACGGGCCGGCCGATCGGCACATCTGCGAGGTCGACCGCCGGATCGCAGTCCCAGTAGGTGACATCGACTGCGGCCTCGGTGGGGCCGTAGAGGTTGATCGGCGCGATCCCCAGTCCCCGGGCCGAGGCCCGGACCAGGGTGCCGGGCAGCGCCTCGCCCGAGCAGAAGATCCGCCGCAGGGCGGGTGTGTCGCCGAGTTCGGCCAGTGCGACGGAATCGCTGAGGAAGGCGTGGAGCATCGAGGGCACGAAGTGCACGGTATCGACGCGGTGGCGGCGGAAGGTGGTGGCCAGGGCGCGCGGGTCACGGTGGGCGCCGGGCGCGGTGATGACGATCGCTGCCCCCACCCGCAGGGGCCAGAACAGTTCCCACAGGGACACGTCGAAGCTGATCGGCGTCTTGTGTGCGACGCGGTCCCCTGGATGCAGGGGGTAGAGCTCCTGCATCCACTCCAGGCGGTTGTCGATTGCGGCCTGGCCGACGACGACGCCCTTGGATCGGCCCGTCGAGCCCGAGGTGAACAGGACATAGGCCGGGTCCTCGGCTCCGGCCCACCATGCTGCGGGGGTTCCGGGAGTTTCGGGGGCTCCGGCGGAGAGCCGTGTTTCACGTGAAACGGGGTCCAGCACCGTCACGCCGGCCGGCAGCAGGTCCCGGGTCTCGGCGGAGGCGAAGGCCAGGGTGACACGGGCATCGGCGACCATATCGGCCAGCCGCGCGGCCGGCTGGTCGGGGTCCAGGGGGACATAGGCCGCACCGGCCAACTGGGTGGCGTAGAGGGCCGCGAAGAGTTCGGGGCCGCGCGGCAGGGCAACGCCCACCGTCCAGGGACCGAGGTCGTCCCGCGCGTCGCTGTGTTCGTGCGAGGTGCTCTGCTCGTGCAGCTCTCGCAGTGTGCGGGCCAGAGCGCCCGCCCGGTCGAGCAGCTCGGCGTAGGTCCAGTTGTGGGTGCGGCCTGTGGCATCGTCCCAGATAAGAGCCGGGGCCTCGGGGGTGCGCCCGGCCTGTTCGACGAAGGCCTGCGGCAGGGTGCGGCGCGGATACTCGCGGTGTGCCCCGGTCCATTCGGCCATCCGGGCGCGGTCCGCGGCATCCAGCAGTTCGAGGTCCACGATTCGGGTCGTGGGACTGCCAGTGGCGGCGTCGGCCGCTTTCCCGGCGGCGGCCGAGGCGATTTCGGCGCCACTGCCCGCAGCCTCGGCGAAGGTGCGCAGCCAGGCCGCCAGGCGGCCGGCATGGGCCGCGGCCGAGCCCGCCGGGTACAGATCGGGGTTGACGTCGATCTCCAGGCGCACGGTGCCGCGTCCCGGGGCCCCGCGCAGGCACCAGGTCATATCCTCGACCGGGCCGGCCGTCAGATTCCGGATGGTGCCGGCGGCAGCGCCGAAGTGTAGGGCCGATTCGAAGGGCAGCAGATTGACCTGCGGACCGAACAACTGGCCTGCGCCACTGCGGGCCAGGCTGCGCGTCAGGTCCGCCTGCCGGGCCTCGGTGTGACCGGCCACCGCCGCGTGCTCGGCCGCCAGCGCCTCCACCGCGCCGCCCACGGTCAGGGTCTCGGCGGTCCCCGACAGGCCCAGCGGTAGGACGTTCATCGCGGTGCACACGGCCCCGGCGCGCGCCAGGCGCCCGTGCCCGGGACGGAACCGGTTGAGGTGGGGGATGCCGATGCGCACGGCGGGGACCTCGGCCTCGGAGGAGGGTGCCAGGAAGCGCCACAGATAGGTGGAGAAGGCGGCCTCGGCGATGGTGGTCCACGGGGTGCCCAGGGCGCGCCCGGCGCGCAGCAGTGCCTGTTGGGTGTCCGCCGATACGTCGATTGTGTGGCGTTGCGCGTGCCGTGCCGGCGTCGCGATCCGGCCGGCGATCGAACTGGATTCTGTCATCCGGTCCAGCCGCGGATTCCAGAATTCCGCATCGGCCGAGGCCTCCGCGGCTTCCAGCGCACGGGCCTCGGCGACCAGTTCGGCCAGAGCGGGGGTCGGGCGTTTGGCCCGGCTGGGAGTGGCCGGGTGCGCCTGTGAATCGGGACCGGTCGAATCGGTTCCGGCGCCCTGCGCGATCTCCGTGTAGAGGGCCGCGACCCGGCGGGCGAAGACCATGAAACCGAAGCCGTCGATGGCCACATGGTGCGTCGCGTGGAACCAAAGCGAGCGTCCGTCCTCGCGCAGCAGCGCGGTGCGGACCACGGGTCCGGTCCCCAGGTCGAAGGGGGTGTCCAGGGCGGTTTCGAGCCAGGCCCGGGGGTCCTCGTCCTCGACGATCTCCAGGGCGGGCCCGGCCGGGTGGAGCACCTGGACGGGGCCCTGCTCGCCGCCCGCCTCCTCGGCCTCGCACGCGGCGTCGGCTTCCGCGCTTGCTTCCACTCCTGCTTCCGCGGCCGAGGTGTGCACGCTCACACGCAGCTGTTCGAACTCCGCGTAGGCGCGCTCCAGGGCTGCGGCGAGTACCTCGGCGTCCAGTGGGCCGTCGAATTCCACGAGCTCGGCGGTCGTGTACGCGGGGGTTCCCGGGTCGAGTTCCTGGGCGAAGAAGAGCCCGCGCTGGGCGGGGGAGAGCGGGATTGCGTTCATGTCCTCGGGTTCGGTCGGGCTGGTGTAGGAGGTGGGGGCGAAGTGCTCAGGAAGTGTGGCGCTTAGAAGATGCGGCGCTCAGGCCGGGGCCGAGGCGCCGGAATCCCGGATGCACTGGGCCAGGAAGGCGGTGGTGGGCTGTTCGACGATCTGCGCGAAGTCCACGTCCACGCCGGCGGCGAACAGCTCATCGGACAGCGTGAAGGTGCGCAGGGAGTCGAATCCGGCCTCGAAGATATCGGCTTCGGGGGCGGCCAGCAGGTTCTGGGCGGCCTGCGGGTCCTTCAGAATGCGGGAGAAGGCATCCTGCAGCCAGCTGGTCCACGCGGAGTCGAGGTCGAGCGGTGTTGTGGTCATGCCATGTCCTTTGCGGCTTGGGCCGGCGCGCCGGCGGTGTGTTCGGATGGTGTGCTGCCGGCCTCAGCCTCCTGGAGTTCGGCCAGGACACGGGTGCGCAGGGCGCGGCGGTTGTTCTTGCCCACGCCGGTCGTCGGCAGGGTCGCGGCCACCTCCAGGCGGTCGGGGACCTTGAAGCGGGCCAGGCCCGATGCCCGCACGTGGTCGAGCAGCTCGGATGCCGTCGGCCAGTCGGCCTCGGCGATGTCCTCGCGCGGCAGGACCACGGCCAGGATCTTCTCGCCCAGGTACTCGTCGGGCAGGCCCAACACCAGGGCATCGGCGACTGCGGGGTGGCTCAGCAGGGCCTCCTCGACTTCTTCGGGGGCGATCTTCTCCCCGGCCCGGTTGATCTGGTCCTTGATGCGGCCGGTCACGGACAGGTAGCCGTCGGGTCTGCGGATCACCAGGTCGCCGGTGCGGTAGAAGCCGTCGGCGGTGAAGGAATCGGCGTTGACCCGCGGCGCGCGGAAGTATCCGCGGATCGTGTACGGCCCGCGGGTCAGCAGCAGTCCCTCGGTGCCGTCGGGCACCGGATTGTCCGCCTCGTCGACGATGAGGACCTCGTCGTCTGGGCTGATCGGCCGGCCCTGGGTGTGCACGATCGTGTCGATCGGATCGTTCAGGCGCGTGTAGTTGACCAGGCCCTCGGCCATTCCGAAGACCTGCTGCAGGGTCGCGCCCAGTTCCGGGGCCACGCGCTGCGCGGTGGTGGCCGGCAGGGGAGCGCCGCCCACCTGGATCGTCTCGAGGCTGGACAGGTCGAAGCGGGTGCGCGCCGGCGAGGCCAGCCAGGCCTGCAACAGCGGGGGTACCAGGGAGGCCATGGTGATGCGGTGTTCGGCGATGAGTTTGAACGCCGTGCGGGGGCTGGGGTCGCCAGCCATGACGATCGTGCCGCCGGCGTGGAGGACGCCGAGGATGCCCGGCGAGCTCATTGCGAAATTGTGTGCCGCCGGCAGGCAGACCAGCATCCGCGTGTCCTCGGTGACCCGGCAGATCGCGGCGGATTCGCGCACCGTGTAGAGGTAGTCGGTGTGGGTACGCGGGATCAGCTTGGGCACGCCGGTGGTCCCGCCGGAGACCTGCAGGAAGGCCAGGTCGTCGGCCCGGCCGTCGTGGAAGGACGTGTCGTCCGTCGCGGTTTCGGCCGTGGAGCCGGTTGCAGTCGCGGCGCCGGCCGCGAGCTCGGTCGCCGACGGCGGGCGGGAGACGTCGATGGTCAGGGGAGCGACGATGCCCTCGGCGGTCAGGGCCTCGGCCAGCTTCGCCGAGGTCTCACGCTGCTGCTGGGAGCCGACCACGACGTGCGCGGTGGCCCCGGCCAGCCGGGTGAAGTGGGCCAGTTCGGTTTCGCGGTGGGCGGGCAGTGCGAAGATCGGCACCGCGCCCAGATAGAACACGCCGAACAGCGCCGACAGGAACTCCACGCTGTTGGGCACCTGCACGATCACTGCCTGGCCAGCGCTCACCCCGGAGGCCGCCAGGCGCGCGGCGAATGCGGTGGCGTCGGCGTCGAGCTCGCGGTAGGTCAGGGCGGTGGGGGCCGCCGCGGCCCCGGGAACGGCCACGGTGGGGCCGGTGACGGCGATATTGTCTGCGAAGCGCAGTGCCCTGGCGCGCATGAATACCGGCAGGGACTCATCCTCCCAGTAGCCCAGGGCGCGGTAGTGCGAGGCCAGGGCGGCCGAAGGGCGGACGATATCAGCGCGAACGTCGATCATGGATTCCTCTGAGCAGGCTGTGGCACAGGAATATGCCGAAGCTAAAGCATACCTAAGGGTGGAGCTGATCTGAAGCGTGTGCTCGGGTAGAGCGAGCGATCTCATGCATGGCGCCCACCGAATCCGATGGGTCCGCCGCGCCGAAGGGGCCGGGCGCATTGCACGGGCGTTCCCCCAGCGGATAGCCTGACCCCGGTTCCACCGATCTTCCCCTGGAGAGGACCTCTATGCATCGCCTTCTGCGTGCCCTGACCTGCGGCACCGTGCTGAGTGTGGCCATCGGAGTCGGTGTGCCGGCCCAGGCATCGACCGCGGCGGCACCTCCGGCGCCCACCACCTCGGACTATCCGCTGAGCGCCGTCAGTGCTTCCGGCATTTTGACTCCCGGCGCCACCGACGGGTCCACGTCCACGGCCCAGGCGCGCGAGCAGGCGGCCGGCCCGCAGTCCACCGCCGCACTGCCCGGGGCGCTGTTGTCCCCGGCCGCCCTGGCGGGGATCGGCGAGCGGTTCACCCAGGCGGTCACGAGCCATGCCCGCGGTCTCGCCCTGGCGCTGGGTGCGCCGGGCGCCGGCACCCGAGCAGTGCCATCGGCCGGCGGGACGGGCGGTTCCCAGGCCGAGGCCTCGGCCCCGGACCTGCATCGGAAGCCGGCCGGCACCCGGACCGGGGACGGGGTGACGATCGCGGCGCTGTCCGATGTCGTCGACCTGCCGGCGGATTCGCCGAGCGTGATCGGGGTGCTCTTCGACGATTCCGACGTCAGGGTCGAATTCGAGGTGCGCACCAAGACCGCGGACGGTTGGTCCGACTGGACTCATCTGCACGCGACCCCAGAAGGTGGCGGCGCAGAGGGAGGCGAGTCCTCCGGCGGTGGGAGCACCGGCACCGACCCGTACTACGTCACCGGGGCCCAGCAGGCCCAACTGCGGATCCTGGGCGATGGCGGCGTGCCGAAGAACGCGCGCGCCTTCCTGGTTGATCCGCACCGGTTGGACTCGGACGCCAAGGCGGTGGCCGACAATGCGCCCACCCTGATCAGTCCCGGAGCCGAACAACAGGGTGCCGGTGAGTCACAGGGCAGCGCCGAGCCGGGCGCCGGCGAGCAGCGGGCGTACCAAGTCGCGCCCATGGCGGCTCGGGCCTCGGCGGTGGCGGCCAAGCCCAAGGCGGGTGCGAAGCCCAAGCCCGCTGCGAAGTCCAAAGCGGGGCCGGTGCAGCGACCGAAGTTCGCCTCGCGCAAGAACTGGGGAGCCAGCGGGCCGAAGGACAAGCCCCGGACGGCGGACAAGGTCACGGCCGCCGTCATCCACCACACAGACGGCAATAAGGACTACTCGCCCGAGGACGTCCCCGCGATCCTGCGCGGTATCCAGACCTTCCACAAAGAGGGGCGCGGCTGGTCCGACATCGGCTACAACATGCTCGCCGATAAGTACGGTCGGCTGTGGGAGGGCCGGGCCGGCGGAATCGACAAGCCCGTGATCGGCGCCCACGCCTCGGAGGTCAACAACGGAACCTTCGGCATCTCGGTGATCGGCGACTATGCCAAGACTGCCCCACCGAAGAAGACCAGGGACGCCGTGGCGGGTGCCGTGGCCTGGAAGCTGTCCCTGGGCAAGGTCCCGGCACAGGGCACCACATCGGTCGAGGGCAAGAAGATCAAGACCATCGTGGGTCACCGCGATGTGGGCGACACCGACTGCCCCGGCGATGCCTTCTACGCCACCTTCGACGAGATCCGGCGGACCGCGGCGGACATCCAACAGGGCAAGAAGACCACCGCGGGAGCCCAGGCCGGTGGTTCCGCTGCGAAGAAGGGCGGTGCCAAGGGTCCGGCTCAAGGCGGTGCGAAGCCTGGTGCGAAGGATGGCGGCAAGGATGGGGGCAAGGCGAAGGCGCCCAAGATGAACCCGGGCGTGGTCCCCGATATGAACGCGGGGGTCCAGTCGGCCGGGGTCTAACCCGGGCTCAGTTCGGCCCGGGCCGGGTCTGACCTGGCCGCAGCGCAAGCGCACCACATCACATGCGCAAACCTGCAGTACCGCTCTGTGTCAAGCTGTGTGGAGTCACTCGGGCTAGTTTCTGACTGCTTCGTGCTCCGGCAGGTTGATACCCACGACGTGGGGCGGCTTCGGAGTCACCGGACGTGACTTGAAGCGTCCCCGGT
>NZ_JANIJX010000029.1 GCF_024580735.1 Brevibacterium moorei
CCGGTCGGGACACTCGATGATTCCCTGGTGGGTGGACAGATCACGGCAAAGGCACACACTGTGGTGGCCAGTCAGTGCCTGGGTCACACCCTGGATGGAAACCATCCCTACAAGTATCAACGTCAGTACCGTATGCAACGATTGAGGTGTGGAAGACGTACAGCTGCCGGAACTCTCTCCGGAGACGGTCAACGAGCGATTCGATCCGCGCACCTCGCAGCGCGGGTCCGACTATGCCAACCGGGGAATGGTCGAGGCGCTCGAACTGTCGGCTTCCAGCCTCGTCGAAGGGCCGATCGGCCAGGAGCGGACGTCGTCCCTATACGCCGAAGTCGCCGGTTCGCAGGGCGCCCAGTACTCGACGAAGCTGACGGTGGTCGAATACTCCGATGGGCGCGCTTCGGAGATCGTCGGGGCCAGCTGTGCGTGCCCGGTCGGCGTCATGTGCAAGCACGCGGCGGCCATCGCCTGGCTTCTGACACCGGAATTCCGGCAGCAGCGGGTCCACCCGGGCCCTGCGGTATCCGGATCCGGCACAGTTGGGCAGGCGGCCCCGGAAACCGCAGCCGCGATCGACAACCTCATGCAGTGGGCGCAAGAACACGGCCTGGACGTGCAATTCGCAGATGCCCTTGCCGCAGGCACAGGGACGGACTCCTCTGTACCCGCACGCTTCGCCCCGCCGGCTGTCCCACAGGCGCCGAAGTCCACCTGGCGGCAGGAACTGGGTGCGCTGCGCTGGATCGAAGCGGACGAAACCCTGGTGCCCGTGGCCATCCAGTTCGAACTGCGTCCGAAGCCGGTGCGCAACTGGTGGGGCCAGGAACTGCCAGATTCATTCGAACCCGAGGACGCCGCTGCGGACCCGGAGATGCGCGTGGCCATGCGACTGATGCGACCGGGCAAGCGCAATAACTGGATCAAAGGCGGCCTGAGCTGGCGCTCACTGACGAACTCGGCACAGACCTCGAAGTACAAACATGCGCAGACGGACGTCCTGGCCCGGATCTATCGGCTCTATTCGGCAGAACACGAAGGCTACGGGTCCAATGGCGAGGTGCTGGGGATCGAACAGTTCACCTCGACGCTCGTCTGGGATCTGCTGCAGGAGGCGCAGGCCGCCGGTGTCGTCTTTCTGCCCGCCGGCTTCATCGGCGACGTTGGCCTGGGGGAGCCGGTGACCGCCTTCATCGACGTGCGCCAACCGTCCGGAGGCGATCGAGGGGACCTGATACTCGAACCGACCGTGCGCCCGCGCCCGGCCGGTGGAGTCCACACCATCGGCGGGGTGGGCATCGGGGAGTTCGTCGCTCTGGGCGATACCGACGCCCCCGCTCGCGGGCGGGGGCGGACCGGACCCAGCCACGCCCTGACCCTGCACCCACTGAGCGAACCGCTGACGCCGGCCGTCCGGCACATGTTCCTCCGCGAACCCGTGCGCATCGGGGCCGAGGACTCCCAGGAGTTCTTCGCCGACTACTACCCGCGCATCCTGCCCCAGGTAGACCTCGATAGCACCGACGATTCCGTCGTGCTGCCGGAACCGGCCCGGCCGAAACTCCTGGCCCATCTGCGTTACGGGGCCAAGGACCGGCTGACGATCGACTGGGAGTTCGACTATCCCGGCCACGTCGGCCCCGTGCCGCTGGAATTCCAGGAGGGAGCCGGCCGTGATAGATCATTCGAAGCCGAGGTCGTGGCCCGGGTCCGACTGCTCGACGGCGACCTGGCCGTGACCGGACGCCAGAGCCTCGAAGGCGTCGCAACCGCCGCCTTCACCCATCTGACGTTGCCGAAACTGGAGCGGACGGACGACGTCGCGGTCATGATCTCAGGGAATCGGCCCGCCTACCAGCAGCTGCAGGCAGAACCGCACATCAGCGTCACCGCGGACAAAGTCGACAAACACGATTGGCTGGACCTGGGCTTCGAGATCACGGTCGAAGGGCGGACCATTCCCTTCCCCACGCTGTTCAAGGCGCTGGCCCAGGGCAAGGACAAACTCCTGCTGGTCGATAAGAGCTTCTTCTCCCTGCACCACCCGGCCTTCGAGAAACTGCGCAACCTCCTCACGGAGGCGGACGCCCTGGGTGAATGGGATCCGGAGGCTCCCAAAATGGCCAAGCACCAGGTCGCCTTCTGGGACGAACTCGATGACATCGCAGACGAATCCCGCGCCGATCAGGACTGGTTGGAGTCCATCGCGGGCCTACGCGACATCACGGCCATCGAGCCGATAGCAGTGCCGGCGGGTCTCAAAGCGGAGCTGCGCGACTACCAGCAAGCGGGATTCCAATGGCTGGCATTCCTCCACGCGCACAAGCTGGGTGGCATTCTGGCCGATGACATGGGCCTGGGTAAGACGATGCAGACACTGGCGCTGATCGCCCACGCGGTCGAAAGCAGTGGGCCCGGTACGGCCGGCGCGCCGTTCCTGGTCGTTGCGCCCGCCTCCGTCACGGGAGTCTGGCAGCAGGAGGCCGCGCGCTTCACCCCGGACCTGAACGTAGTGCGCCTGGGCTCCACCACCGGCAAACGCAAGACACCGCTGGCAGATGCGATCACCGGGGCGGACCTGGTCATCACCAGCTACACCATCCTGCGCATCGACCAGGCCGAGTTCGCGGATACAGCCTGGTCCGGTCTCATCCTCGACGAGGCGCAATTCGTCAAGAACCAGACCGCGCAGGTCCATCAGGCGGCCGCCCGGGTCCCCGCCGACTTCAAATTGGCGATTACCGGCACTCCCATGGAGAACTCGCTGACCGACCTGTGGGCCTTGCTCAACATCGCAGAACCCGGCCTACTGGCCTCGGCCCGGCGGTTCCGCGACCACTACGTCAAGCCCATCGAATCGGGGGAGAACCCGACCCGGATGGCATCGCTGCGGGCCCGGGTGCGGCCCTTCATGCTGCGGCGGACCAAGGAACAGGTCGCGGCCGATCTGCCGGCCAAGCAGGAACAGACCGTCAGTGTCGAACTGGTCCCCAAACACCGCAGGCTCTACGACGCCGTACTGCAACGGGAACGCAAGAAGATCCTGGGGCTGGTCGACGACCTGGACAAGAACCGGTTCATCGTCTTCCGCTCGCTGACCCTGTTGCGCATGCTGGCACTGGACCCCGCGATCGTCGACCCGCAGGAGTACGCCGACGTGCCATCGAGCAAACTCGACGAACTCTCCGAACGCCTGGGCCAGGTCATCGAAGAGGGCCACCGGGTTCTGGTGTTCAGCCAGTTCACCTCCTTCCTACACCGGGTAGCCGGCCGGCTGGAACACGGGGGCATCGCATACTCCTATCTGGACGGGGCGACCAGGGCGCGTTCGCAGGTCATCAAGGATTTCCGGTCAGGGGACCAGCCGGTGTTCCTCATCAGCCTGAAGTCCGGGGGATTCGGCCTGACACTGACGGAGGCGGACTACGTCTTCCTCCTCGACCCGTGGTGGAACCCTGCGGCCGAAGCACAGGCGATCGACCGGGTCCACCGGATCGGGCAGTCCAACAGCGTCATGGTCTACCGCATGGTCGCAGACGGCACGATCGAGCAGAAGGTCCTGGCCCTGCAGCAGAAGAAGGCCGAATTGTTCTCCAGCCTGATGGACAATGAGACTGCGTTCTCCTCCGACATCACCGCAGATGACATCCGGCAGCTGTTCGAGCCAGGAACATGAGTGCAGGGGCATGAGCGCCGGCCCGATGCAGGTGTGTGAATCATCGCACAAATCGGCCACATATGCCGTCTCGTTTTGCAATGCCGCCCAGGACCTGGTTATAGTTATCTCGTTGCCCGGAACGCCGGGCGGCCCGGGGCTATAGCTCAGTTGGTAGAGCGCTTCGTTCGCAATGAAGAGGTCAGGGGTTCAATTCCCCTTAGCTCCACGGGGGTATGGCGCAGTTGGTAGCGCGTCTCCATGGCATGGAGAAGGTCAGGGGTTCGAATCCCCTTACCTCCACATCATCGGCAATGTCCGGATTCCGATCGCTTGAGAGCGTGAGGGTCCGGGCATTGTCGTTTTTCGTTTCTCTGAGCACGCCGCACCCCGAATCCCCACGCCGGCGGATGAAAGGGACAGCGGTCATTCCTCGGCGGCGGCCAAGGCCGCGGTGACATGCAGCGCGGTCGTTGGGAACACCGGGACCGGCGAGTCCTGCTGGCCGATGAGCAGCTCGATCTCCGTGCACCCCAGGACGATTCCCTGGGCTCCGGCAGCGACGAGCCGGCCGATGACCTCCCGATACGCCTGCCGCGAATCCTCGGTGACGATACCGCGGACCAATTCCTCGTAGATGATCCGGTGCACCGTCGCCCGGTCCTTTTCGTCCGGGATCAACGATGTGATGCCGTGGTCGGCCAGGCGATCGCGATAGAAGGCCTGCTCCATCGTGAACGCGGTTCCCAACAGCCCCACCGTGGCCAGGCCTTTGGCCCTGATCGCCTCGGCGGTGGTGTCACCGATGTGGATGAATGGGACGTCGATGGCTGCGCTGATCTGGTCGGCGACCAAGTGCATCGTATTCGTGCACAACACCACGAGTCCCGCCCCAGCGGCTTCCAGCCCCCGCGCATGCGCGGCGAGGATACGGCCCGCACCATCCCAATCGCCGGTGGCCTGCAATGCCTCGATCTCAGCGAAATCGAGCGAGTCCAGCAGGATCGGCGCGGAATGAAAGCCGCCGAACCGATCCCGGACCTGCTCATTGGCCATCCGATACCAGTCCAGTGAGGACTCCCAGCTCATACCGCCCAGCACACCGATGATCTTCACGCTTCGATCCTACGGGTTCGCTCAGTCGCAGCGGTAGAAACCCTCACCCGATTCGACGCCGAACGTGCCCCGGTCGAGGTAGTCGGCCCTGAGATAGGCGGCCCAGGCCTGCTGGGTAACAGAACCGATGAGTTCGTGGCGGGCACCGTGGAATCCGGCACCGCCTGCGCGATCTGGCTGCCGAGTACCCCTGCATCCAGAACGGTGATTTTTGTGAAACCGGACGTCACTGTGTTCCCTTCGTTCGCACGCTGAGACGATCCGCGCAGATTGGTCGGACGGCTCCTATAGTGGGGAACCCCGACATAGGAGTCAGAACATGCGCATCACCATCGCCGGAGCGGGAATCGGTGGACTCTCCCTGGCCCTGAGCCTACACGCCGCCGGCCTGTCCGACGTGCACATCTATGAGCGCTCGGAGCAGATTCGAGGGCTGGGCGTGGGCTTGAACCTGCTGCCGCACGCGGTGCGCGAACTCACCGAGCTGGGCCTGGCCGAACGGCTGGAGGAACTCGGCGTGGAACCGACCACTCTGGCGTACTACAACCGCTACGGCCAGCACATCTGGAGCGAACCACGGGGCACCCGTGCGGGCTATAAATGGCCACAGCTGTCGGTGCACCGCGGCCGGTTGCAGATGCTCCTGTTGGATGCCGTGCGCGAACGCCTGGGCGATGCCGTGCACGAGGGTCACCGGCTGGTAGGAGTGCGCTCGCAGCCCGACGGGACGGAGCTGGCGACCTTTGAAACGGCCTCGGGACCGGTCGAGGTGTCCACCGACGTTCTGGTCGGCGCCGATGGAATCCATTCGGCCCTGCGGGCCCTGCGCTATCCGGCCGAGGGCGCCCCTCCCTGGAGCGGCCTGATCAACTGGCGCGGCACCGCGATCGTCGACCCCTTCCTGGACGGGGCCACCATGGTGATGGCAGGCGACGGCGACCAGAAGTTCGTGGCCTACCCCCTAGAGAACGTCCGTCCCGACGGAACGCAGAAGATTAACTTCATCGCCGAGGCCCGCACTGCGGGGGACCCCACGGCCGACTGGAACCACCCCGTGGCCGCCGAGCCCCTGCTCGAACGGTTCGCCGCCTGGAAGTTCCCCTGGCTGGACGTGCCCGCGGTGCTGGGCGCGGCCGAACAGATCCTCGAGTATCCGATGGTCGACCGCGACGCACTTGACCAGTGGACGTTCGGTCGCACCACCCTGCTGGGCGACGCCGCCCACGCGATGTACCCGAACGGCTCCAACGGCGGCTCCCAGGCGATCCTCGACGCCCGGACCCTCGCCTTCCACCTGGCTACGGCCGAGGACATCGACTCGGCGCTGGCCGCCTACGAAGCGGTCCAGCGTCCTGCGACCGCGGCGCTCCTGGCCAAGACGCGGCAGACCGGGCCGGAACTGGTCATGCTGTTGGCCTATGAACGGGCCCCGCAGGGCTTCACCCACATCCACGATGTGATCTCGGCGGCGGAACTCGAAACGATCGCCTCCGACTACAAGGTCGCCGCCGGTTTCCATCCGGCCACTCTCAACGAGCGGACGTCTTTGACCGTGCAGTGAAGCGCGAGGCCGGCGGTGAGCGCCGCAGGGCACGTGTCCTAAGCTGACGGGGTGGAAGACGAGCACACCGAGGCGATGACGTACAGCGGGCCCCAGGGGGTTCCCGGAGACGAAGAGGCACGCAGGGCGCGCGCCCTGCAGATCCTGCAGGAGGTGTTCGGCTACGAGTCCTTCCGCGGAGACCAGGCCGCGATCATCGACCGGGTGGCCTCCGGTGGCGACGCGGTCGTGCTCATGCCCACCGGCGGCGGAAAATCCCTGTGCTATCAGATCCCCGCCCTGCTGCGGCCGGGTACCGGAATCGTCGTCTCCCCGCTCATCGCGCTCATGGCCGACCAAGTCGCAGCCCTGGAGGGCAACGGCATCCGCGCGGCCTATCTGAACTCGAGCCAGGACCTCGACGAGGCCAGGGCCGTGGAGTCCCAGCTGCTGGCCGGCGAACTCGACCTGCTCTACCTGGCGCCCGAACGGCTGGTGCTGCCGCGCACCCTGGACCTGCTGTCCCGCGCCCCGATCGCGCTGTTCGCCATTGACGAAGCCCACTGTGTGGCCCAGTGGGGCCACGACTTCCGACCGGACTACCTGGGCCTATCGGTCCTGGCAGAGGCGTTCCCCACGGTCCCGCGCATCGCCCTGACCGCCACCGCCACGGCGGAGACGCACGAGGAGATCACGGAGCGCCTGGCGCTCGACGACGCCCGCCACTACGTCTCCAGCTTCGACCGGCCCAATATCCAGTACCGGATCGAACCGAAGGACCGGCCGCGCGACCAGCTGCTGAGCCTGATCACCGGGGAGTTCCCGGGCGAGGCCGGGATCGTGTACTGCCTGAGCCGCAAATCGGTGGAGACCATCGCGGAATGGCTGGCGGCCCGCGGCATCGACGCCCTGCCCTATCACGCAGGTCTGGACCCGGCGGTGCGGGCCGGAAATCAGGAGCGCTTCCTGCGCGAGGACGGGGTGGTGATGGTCGCGACGATCGCCTTCGGAATGGGCATCGACAAACCCGATGTCCGGTTCGTCGCCCATCTGGACCTACCCAAGAGCATCGAGGGCTACTACCAGGAGACCGGTCGCGCCGGCCGCGACGGCCTGCCCTCGGTGGCCTGGCTGGCCTACGGGATGGGCGATGTGGTCAGCCAGCGGCGGATGATCGAGCGCTCGGATGCCGGGGACCTGTTCCGGCGCAATGCCAATGCCCACCTGGACGCGATGCTGGCACTGTGTGAGACGACCGGGTGCCGTCGGGTCCAGCTGCTGCGCTATTTCGGGCAGAACTCCCAACCGTGCGGCAACTGCGACACCTGCCTCAATCCGCCGGCGGTGTGGGATGCGACGATTCCCGCGCAGAAGTTCCTCTCAGCGGTCATCCGGCTGGACCGCGAGCGCGGCCAGCACTTCGGCGTTGGACAGATCGTCGATGTGCTGTTGGGCAATGAGAGTGACCGGACACGCGAATCGCGGCACGAGGAACTGAGCGTATGGGGGATCGGTTCGGAGCTGGGGCCGAAGCAGTGGCGCACCCTGGCCCGTCAGCTGTTGGCCCGCGGGATCCTGGACGCGGTGGGCGACTACGGGGTGTTGATTCCCGGCCCACACGCCGGCCCGGTGCTGCGCGGCGAGGTGGCCGTCGAACTGGCCGAGGACCGGCGGCCCGAACGCAAACGCCGCTCGAGTACCATCGGCGGTCGTTCGGCGGGCAGCCGCGCCGCCGATGCCCTCGAGCCGGCCGCCCGCGAGGTCTTCGAGGCTTTGCGCGGTTGGCGCACCTCGGTGGCCAGGGAGAAGGGGATTCCGCCGTACATGGTGTTCTCCGACGCCACCCTGGTGGGCATCGTCGAGGCGCGGCCCGGGTCGGTGTCGGCCCTGGGCTCGATCAGCGGGGTGGGCCGGAAGAAGCTGGCCGAGTACGGCGAGGGACTCCTCGCCGTACTCGCGGACTCCTAGTCCAGGATCTGGCGCTTGGCTGAGATCACGCCGGTGTTGAACCCTGCCAGGTTCAACCCGCCGTGGAACCTGGCGTGCTCGATCTTCAGACAGCGGTCCATCACGACCTCCAGACCGGCGTCCTCGGCGATGTGGGCCGCCTCCTCATTCCAGGATCCCAGTTGGAGCCACAGCGTCCTGGCGCCGATCCGCACGGCGTCGCGGGCGACCTGGGGCAGGTCCTCATCGCGGCGGAACACGTCGACGATGTCGGGGACCTCCGGCAGTTCGTCCAGGCTCGCATAGACCGGATGGCCCAGGATCTCCTGCTCCCGCGGATTGATGAAGTACACGCGGTAGGGACTGTCGGCCAGCAGATATGTGGCCACGAAGTTCGAGGCACGGGCCGGCTTCGCGGAGGCTCCGACGATCGCTACGGACTTCGCCTCGCTCATGATGCGCAGACGATCCTGGGCTCCGGGGCCCGTCCAGGTGCGAGTTGTCTCCTGTGCGGTCATGCGGCCACACCTCCTTCGTGGGTTGTACCGGTGGCGGCGGTCAATGCCGTGTCGAGGTCCCAGATGATGTCGGCCAGGTCTTCCAACCCCACCGAGATGCGGATGAGATCGGCGCCGACGCCGGCGGCCTCGAGCTGTTCTGCGGAGAGCTGCTGGTGGGTGGTCGATGCCGGGTGCAGGATCAGGGTGCGGGCATCGCCGATGTTGGCCAGGTGGCTGGCGACCTGCAGGTGCTCGATGAAGTCGGCGCCCACCGTCCGACCGTCCTTGTCGCCGCTGGCTGCGGTGCCGAAGGAGAACACGGAGCCGGGGCCCTTGGGCAGGTACTTCTGGGCGCGGGCGTGGTGGGGGTGGCTCTCCAGGCCCGAATAGTTCACATAGGCGATGCGCGGATCGGCTTCGAGCCACGTTGCCACAGCCTGCGCATTGGCGACGTGCTCGTCGAGGCGTTGTGGCAGTGTTTCGACTCCCTGGATCAGCTGCCAGGCTGCCTGTGGCTGCAGGGATGGACCGTAATCGCGCAGCTGTTCGTTGCGCAGCCGGAACAGGAAGCCGTATTCGCCGAAGTTGTCCCACCAGCTGATGCCGTTGTAGCTGGGGATCGGTTCGGTCATCAGTGGGAACTTGCCATTGGCCCAGTTGAACTTCCCCGACTCCACGACCACACCGCCCAGGGTGGTGCCGTGGCCGCCGATGAACTTGGTGGCGGAGTGGATGACGATGTCGGCGCCGAATTCGATCGGGCGGCACAGGTAGGGGGAGTTCAGCGTCGCATCGACGACCAGCGGGATGTCGTGGGCGTGCGCGACCGCTGCCAGGCCCTCCAGCTCGGCGATCTCGGAGGAGGGATTGGCGATGAGTTCGGTGTAGACGGCCTTGGTGTTGGGCCGGATCGCGGCTTCGAAGTCCGCCGGGTCCGTGCCCGTGATGAAGGTCGTCTCCACACCGAAGCGGCGCAGTGAGACGTCCAGCTGGGTGACGGTGCCGCCGTAGAGCTGGCTGGAGGCGACGATGTGGTCGCCGGCCTGGGCCAGCGCCGCGAAGGTGACGAATTCCGCGGCCATTCCCGATGAGGTGGCGACAGCGCCGATCCCGCCCTCCAGACTGGCGATGCGCTCTTCGAAGGCCGCGACTGTCGGGTTGCCGATGCGCGAGTAGATATTGCCGAACTTCTGCAGGGCGAACAGGTTCGCAGCATCGTCGGAGTCCTTGAAGACAAAGGACGTCGACTGGTAGATCGGGACGGAACGCGCCCCGTGGATCGCATCGGGGACGGCACCCGCATGCAGGGCGCGGGTGCGGAATCCGAATTCGTGATCGGCCAAGACGGCTCGCTTTCTGCCCGATCCGCACATCTCGGCGGACGGGCCTGGAGAACAGGGGTATGCCTCCACTCTATCGAGCCCGGAGTTCCTGCGCTGCGGGATTTCGAATCGCGGATGTGCCGTGGTGTAGAACACCCGGCCGGATAGGGTGGCCCCATGACAAAGAAAACCCTGATCACAGGTGCCGTCGTGTTCGACGGCACGTCCTTCGCAGGCGCTCAGGACGTCCTGGTCTCCGACGGCCGGGTCGCCGAGATCCTGCCCGCCGGAACCGGTGCGGCAGGCCACCCGGACGCCGAGGTCGTCGATGCCACCGGGCAGACGCTGACACCGGGCATCATCGACTGCCATGTCCACGTCACCAGCGAGACCGCCGGGTCGCTCGACTCCTTCCA
Source organism: Brevibacterium moorei (assembly GCF_024580735.1). Taxonomy (GTDB): domain Bacteria; phylum Actinomycetota; class Actinomycetes; order Actinomycetales; family Brevibacteriaceae; genus Brevibacterium; species Brevibacterium moorei. The sequence goes on from NZ_JANIJX010000029.1 coordinate 10,494, forward strand.
CGAGCCCTTCACCTATCAGTTCTACCGCTCGGTGGACCTGCTGAAGAAGACACTGCACGGGGGAGTGACCTATGCCCGTGACGCCGGGGGAGCCGATGCCGGGTGCCGGTTGGCGCTGCAGAAGGGGCTGATCGTCGGTCCCAAGCTCAAGCTCGCGATCCAGATCATGAGCCAGACGGGCGGGCACGGTGACGGATGGCTGCCGTCGGGTGTCCACGGCACCATGTCGCTGCCGCACTACGGTCGGCCCGACGGAGTGGCCGACGGGGTCGAGGGTGTGCGCAAGAAGGCCAGGGAGATCCTGCGCGCGGGCGCCGACCACATCAAGATCTGCTCGACCGGCGGTGTGTTGTCAGCCGCAGACGATCCGCGGCACAGCCAGTTCACCCGTGATGAGATCGCCGTCATCGTCGAGGAGGCCCAGGCGCAGGGTGGCTATGTGATGGCACACGCACAGGGCTCCGAGGGCATCAAGAACGCCCTGGTGTCCGGCGTGCGCTCGATCGAGCACGGGATCTACCTCACCGATGAGCTGATCGAACTGTTCTTGGCCAAGGACGCCTACCTCGTGCCCACTCTGCAGGCGCCGCTGGCCGTCATCAAGGGCGCGGAATCGGGAGCTCCCATCCCGCCGGCCCTGGTGGAGAAGGCCAAGATGGTCGCCGAGGTTCACGCGGAATCCGTCCGCAGGGCCTACGCCGCCGGCGTCAAGATCGCGATGGGAACCGATGCCGGCGTGGGTGAGCACGGGCAGAACCTGGAGGAACTCGAACTGCTGCAGTCCCAGGCTGGGATGTCGACCGCGGATGTTCTGGCGGCAGGGACCTCGGTGGCGGCCGAACTGATGGACATCGGCGACGTGGTCGGCGCGATCGCGCCCGGCCTGGCCGCCGACCTGGTGCTGTTCGACGGGGATCTGGAGTCCGTCGGGGTGACCGAGGCACGTCGCCGGGTTGCGGGTGTCTTCCAGGACGGTGTGCGCATGCGCTGAGCCATCCGATCATCGGCGCTCGCGGGTCCCCGGGCCCGGGAGCGCCGATGCTCCCGGACACAGTGCAGGGGCCGTTCCCGTCGATCAGACGGGAACGGCCCCTGCACTGTGTCGGATGGGTCTGAGTCCGATGGGTCCTAGAGGAATGCCACGAGGACCGAGGCGATGACCACCGAACCGGCGCTGACCGAGGTGAAGCCGCCGACGAGCATCGGCGGCAGCATGACCGCCAGGAGCGACTCCTTCTCCTCTTCGCTGCGTGCGACACCGCGGGCGACCTCATTGGTGATGAGGTAGTCGGCGGGGAAGCCGTACATGGCGGTCAGGGCGACGGACATGCCCAGGCTGCCCTTCCATTTCAGGAGCTTCGTGACGATGTAGCCGCCGAGCATGATCCCAAGCCCGCCGATGATGAGAATGGCGATCAATGGCACGATTGCGTGGAGGATATCCGGGATGGAGGCTGCCATCAGCGGCGCGACGACCACCGCGATGATCGAGGCCATGCCCAGGCCGAACGAGCTGGCGCGTTCCATCGCGCGGTCGGGCGTCAGCCCCAGCCAGGTGCAGATGATGCCCAGGATCAGCGCGACGATCGACGACGGGATGTGGGTCGGGCCGGAGATGGCCACCGCCAGGGCGCCACCGCAGAAGATGATGAACAGCATGAACAGCTCATTGTCCGTCAGCGCCTTGGGCAGGTTGACGAGCTTCTTCTTCGTGGCGGCCATTTCCTCATCGGCCTTGTGCGCGGCCGCGAGCTGTTCGAGCTCACCGGAGTCGCGCAGCCTGATCGCGTGGCGCCGCAGCAGGAAGTTCGTCATCGGCATGGATGGCACGGACTGCAGCATCAGGACCAGGGACGGCAGCACCAGCACAGCGCCTGCCACGGCGTGTTCCTTCAGACCCGCGGTGGTCAACCCGGTCGCCACGATGCCGCCGGCCAAAGGGCCGGAGCCCGCGACGAAGGTCTGGAAACCGAACAGGGGCCAGATGACCAGGGCCATGACACCCACCGCGATCGCCATACCGCCACAGGTGATAAGGACGGACCGCCACTGTTTGGCCAGTGTCCGCAACGGGATGATCGAACCCATGTGGAACAGCAGCGGCGCTGACATGATGGTGTACAAGGACAGCAGGCCGGTGTCGTCGACCAGGCTCTCGGGCACCCAGCCGGCCTTGGCGACGATGAAGATGCCCAGCATCGCGATGAGCAGACTGGGCACCCTGGCCTTGGACCAGATGGAGACGATTTCGCCCAGTGCGATGAACAACATCACGACGACGATCGCGTAGACGGGATTCATTCGTGTCCCTCCTTCGAGGGTCGGGAAGAGTTGACCGACACAGTTTTCCATCTGACCTGCACCGATGATAGATCCAACTCACTATGTGAGATGGAAGACACCATGTGACTGCCGTTATGCCAAGGTCTCCGCGAAGCCCCGCCGCTGCGCTTCGGTGAACGGTGTCGGAGTGCGGGTCAGAGTATCGATCTGCACGATGGTGCTCGTGGCCCTGGCCCTCACCTCGCCGGCTGAGACCAGGAGCTGCTCCATCGTCGCCGAGGTCCGCCCCACCTTCGAAATCCGTGTGCCGACCGTGGCCTCGCCTGGCCAGTGCAGTTCGCGCAGATAGTCGATGGTGATCGAGGCGAGGACGAACTCACGGTTGGAGTCGGCGGTCTGTGCCCTGGCGGCGTCCAGTGTGGTAACCCGCCCGGTTTCGAAGTAGGAGGAGAACACGCTGTTGTTCACATGCCCCTGCCTGTCGGTGTCGCCGTAGCGGATCGTGTCCCGGCTGATCTGGGGGAAATCGGCCAGAGCGGCGTGGTCCGGGTCTGTAACTGTCATTGTCGAATGTTCGTTCATAACCCCATGGTGCCATGGCCGGTAGCGCCGTGTGGCGGATGATTGCGCCGCTTCCGGCGTGGTGGCATATTGGGAGGCTATCGGACAAGGGTGTCCGTCGGCGGCGGGGCCGCCGTGATGAAAGGCGAGGAAATGACAGACCTCTCATATACGTGCGGAACCGGGAGCACGCCCCTGCTGGGCGAGACGATCGGGCAGAACTTCGCCAGAGTCGTCTCCGCCCATCCGGATCGCACAGCCCTGATCGACGTCGCCTCCGAGCGCACCTGGACGTATGCGCAACTGGATGCCAGGACGGCCGAACTCGCAGCGGCGCTCACGGAGCGCGGAATCGGGCGGGGTGATCGAGTGGGCATTTGGGCACAGAATCTGCCCGAATGGACCCTGGCCATGTACGCCACGATCAGGATCGGCGCGATCCTGGTCAACATCAACCCGGCATACCGGAGCCATGAGCTGGACTTCATCGTCGAACACTCCGGTCTGAAGCTGCTGATCAGTCAAATCGCCGCACCGCCACACTCCGATTTCATCGCCATCGCCAGGGAAGTGCAGGCCGAACACCCGTTCGATCTGGTGTTCATCGATACCGCACCGACGGCGCTCTGCGAGACCGATCACCCTCTGCCGGATGCGGAGCGCCTGTCCGCGCTCTGTGCCGCAGGCATACGGCTGATGGAGGATCCCGGGATCAGGATGTCAGCACGTTTGGCGCGTATCGGGGCGGAGCTGGATCCCGACGATCCGATCAATCTGCAGTACACATCTGGCACGACTGGATTCCCCAAGGGCGTCACCCTGAGCCACCACAACATCCTCAACAACGGGTACTCGATCGGGGAGATGCTGAACTACTCCGAGGAGGACTCGGTGGTCCTCCCCGTGCCCTTCTTCCACTGTTTCGGCATGGTGATCGGGACCCTGGCCGCATTCTCCCACGGCGCAGCGACCGTGATACCGGCTCCGGCCTTCGACCCGGCGCGCACTCTGGCGGCCGTGCAGCGCACACGCGCAAGCAGCCTCTACGGCGTGCCCACGATGTTCATCGCAGAACTCGCCCTGGCAGATCTGGCCGATTACGACCTGTCCAGTCTGCGCACGGGGGTCATGGCGGGTTCGACCTGTCCCGTCGAAGTCATGCGCAAGGTCATCGAGACCATGCACATGCCCGAGGTCGCCATCTGCTACGGCATGACGGAGACGGCGCCGGTATCCATGATGACCCGGACGGACGATTCCCTGGAGCGCCGGACGCAGACGGTGGGCCGGGCGATGCCCTTCGTGGAGATCAAGATCGTCGACCCGGCGACGGGCCTGCAGGTCCCCCGCGGAATCAAGGGGGAGCTGTGTACCCGTGGGTATTCGGTGATGCGCGGGTACTGGGAACAGCCCGATAAGACCGCGGAGTCGATCGATTCGGGGCGGTGGATGCACACGGGGGATCTGGCGATCATGAACGACGACGGCTACGTCGACGTCGCGGGCCGGATCAAGGATCTGGTGATCAGGGGCGGGGAGAACATCGCCCCGCGCGAGATCGAGGAGTTCCTCTACACCCACCCCGACATCGCCGATGTCCAAGTGGTCGGGGTGCCCGATGCGAAGTACGGGGAGGAGCTCATGGCCTGGGTGATTCTGCGCGAGGGGGCTCCCGAGCTGACGGCGGAGGGCCTGCGGGAATTCTGCGCGGGCCGCCTGGCCCACTACAAGATCCCCAGGTACGTCCAACGCAGGGAGTCGTTCCCCATGACGGTCTCCGGCAAAGTCCGCAAGGTCGAGCTGCGCGCAGAGGGTGCGCAGCTGACCTCCTGAGGCGGCTCAGCGGATTCGCAGGGCGCCGCTCAACGCGGGATCCCAGCCCAGCGCGTCCTCGGCGGCGACTGCCGCATCAAGGTCTTCGCGCAGATCGTCGGGGAAGTCAGTGGTGCGGCGGGTGCTGAAGGAGATGTGCACGAGCATCGTCTCGAAGATCATCGACAAGCGCCGATTGTCGTCGTCGAGCACATAGGAGGCCAGGAGTAGCGCACGGGAGCCGATCCCACCGATGCGCACGCGCGTCGACAGGTTGGCGCCCAGGCGCATCTCGGCCAGATACCGCATGTGCTGTTCGACGGTGAAGACGCCCAGATTGCGGTTGGTCATGTACTCGGCGTCGAGGCCCAGGCCTGCCGCGCGCTCCATCGCGGCCTGAGAACCCACGTCGAAGTAATGTCGGATGTTCATATGGCCGTTGGCGTCGACCCACTCCGGCGGAACGGTATACGAACCGTACCGGGGGAGGTCGGCCAGCTGGTCGTAGGTTGGATGCGCCTGCGGCATGGGGATCCCTTCGTCATTGAAAAAGTCCTGGGCCCGGCCAATCAGGCCGGGCCCAGGACTCAAGCTATCATCCGTGAAGGGGCTGTGGTGGATCAGGGCCACCGGGTGGGGTCAGGACAGGGCTTTGACCCGCACGACCTTGGCGCCCTTCATCCAGCTCAGGGAACGCTCCGAGACACCCACACGCGAATTACCCGCGTCGACACCGTATGCCTTGCCCTTCTTGGTGATGATTCCGACGTGGCCGGGCGAGTGGATGATGTCGCCGGGCTTCGCCTTCTTCACCGAGATCCGCTTGCCGGCCTTGCCGATCGCGGAGCTGGTGCGCGGGACCTTGATCTTGTTCTTCTTGTAGACGTAGCGAACGAGGCCGGAGCAATCGAAGGCCTTGGGCCCGTTACCACCGGTGCGGTACTTCTTGCCCTTCTGCTTCTTGGCCAGCTTGACGATGGCGTTGCGCTTCGAGGTCTTCGAAGCCTTCTTCTTGGACTTCTTCTTCGAAGCCTTCTTGCTGGACTTCTTCTTGTCCGACTTCTTCTTGGAGTCGGACTTCTTGCTCGAGCCGCTTCCGGCGGCGCCCAGGGAGGCCGCGTTCGCCGGCGATGCCGCAATGGCTCCGCCCATAGTCAGTGCCGCGGTCAGGGCGACTGCTGTGATCGACGTCTTGAAACTCATGAAATACCTATCCTCGCTGTTGGGGGCCGCAGCTGCGGGGAAGCTGTGAAGCGGCCGCCTGTGCGCATCGGCCCGGGTGTTTCCACCCGGCGGGGCTCGAGGCCCCTCACGTATGTACCGACATGTGTTGGTGTTATCGTTCTGTGACTTTTCGAGTGTTACACATGCCGTTACCCAAATGCAACAATGACTCCCGATTCGTTACCCAAAATACTCTTCCGAAGGCCACGCCTGTCGTGGTATGAGTGCACGAAGAAGCGCCGCACCCAATATGGGATGCGGCGCTTCACAGTGTGAGACGATTATCTATCGTTCCAGGTCAGGATGGGTGTGATCAATCTAGGCGTTGACCGGAACTCGGATGGTCTCCAAATCCAGATCGGGATTGCGATCCTGGAAGGCGACCAGCGCCCTGGCCTCGGTGTGAGTTGCGACAATCGGCAGCGAGCCGGTCAGAGGCTTGCGGGCCGATTCGCCGATCGCCAGGATTGCAACGCCCGCGATGATGCTGAAGAACATGATGTAGAACGCCGGCATCAGATTGTTGCCCGTCCACTGCATGAGCGCCTGGGTGAACAACGGGGTGGTGCCACCGAAGGCGGAGACCGCCAGATTGTAGGACAGGCCCATACCCGTGTAGCGGGTGGCGGTGGGGAACAGCGCGGGCAGAGCCGCGGCCGAGGGGCCGACCCACAGGGCCACGGGGATCGCAATGAGCGACAGGGCGACCATCACCCAGGCGAGGGTCCCCAAGTGCATCAGCTTGAAGGCGGGCACCGTCAGGACCACTGTGGCGATCGCGGCGGCAGCGTAGACCGGGCGGCGGCCGACACGGTCGGAGATGAAGCCGACGATCGGGATACAGATGCTCATGACGACCAGAACGGGCACGGTGGCCAGTGCGGAGGTGATCGAGGAATAACCGACCTCCTCCTCGAGATAGACGGGCATGTAGCTCGTCAGTGCGTAGCCGGCACTGTTAGTGGCGGCGACGATGGCCATGGCGACCAGCAGGGGGCGCCAGTGGTGGCGGATCAGACCGATGAACCCGTGACGCGCATAGGGATCGTCGTGGTCGACGTCGGTGAGATCGGCGCTGGCCTCGGCCACCTCGAACGCGGGCGTCTCCGGCAGCCGCGAACGCAGCCAGACGGCGATGATGCCCAGGGGGATTGCGGTGAGGAACGGGATGCGCCAGCCGTATTCGGCCATGGCGTCCGGCCCGGATACGGAGGTGCTGATCCAGGTGGTCAGACCGACGACGGTGGCGCCGGCCGCAAAGCCCATATAAGAACCGGTGTCGAGCATGGAGGAGAAGAAGCCGCGCTTGCGGTCGGGCGCGAATTCGGCGACGTAGGTCGCGGCACCGGCGTACTCGCCGCCGGTGGAGAAGCCCTGCAGCATCTTCAGCAGGTAGAGCAGGACGAGTGCCCAGACACCCAGGGTATTGGCCGTCGGCAGCAGGCCGATGAGGGCGGTGGCGCCGGCCATGACGCTCATGGTGAAGAAGAGGATCTTGCGGCGGCCGAACTTATCGCCCAGCGGCCCCAGGACCAGTCCACCAAGGGGGCGGACCAGGAAGCTGACGGCGAAGCCGAGCAGGGTCGCCAGGAGCTGCCACTGGGTGGGGAGCCCGGAGGCGAAGACGCCGGTCATCACGACGGCCAGGTAGCCGTAGATGCCGAAGTCGTACCACTCCATGAAGTTGCCGACCAGCGTGCCGCCGATCGCGGGCTTGAGCTTGGTGGGTGGAACGACGTTGACGTGTTCGACCTTGAGTCGTTCGGGGTGGGGCTTGGGGGACTTGCCGGTTCTGCTGTGCATGAGTACCTCCTGCACTTAATCGGTTCGGAATCGCTGGGCGACGCCGCATACGATGTTCGACCTTACGGAGGCCGAAATCGAAGATCAAGGCAGAACCGGGAGGGTGCACTCGGCAGGGTTTATTGCAATATGAGCCCTACATGTGAGAACCCTGAAAACGCTGTTTGGCCAGTAGGCAACTGGCGAATGCGTGCTTCCCCGTCAAGGGCACCTGTGTATTGAGTGGCAATCCCGAATGTGGGGCCTCAGGCGGGCCGTCGGACGCGCGAGTGCGCGGCGATGACCTCTGCGTAGATGTCCTCGAAGGTGTTCAGGGTGTTCTCGATGTCGTGCTTGGCGACGATCTCCTGTGACACCCGTCCCATGGCCGCGCGCTCTTCCTGCGATGCCGTGAGCAGACGGGTGAACTTGGCGGCCAGATCATCCGTGTCGCGCGGGGTGAAGAGGTAGCCGTTCTCCCCGTCGCGGCACAAGTGGGGCAGAGCCACTGCATCGGCCAGGACCACCGGTTTCCCCGAGGCCAGGGCTTCGAGAGTTGCGATGCTCTGGAGTTCTGCGGTCCCCGGCAGGCAGAAGAAGGTGGCGCGCTGATATGCGGAGACCAGCGCGTCGTCGTCGACCTTGCCCAGGAGGCGCACCCGCTCGGCGACGCCCAGTTCTACCGCAAGGGCCTCGAGGACGGGTGCCTGGTCGCCGTGGCCGATGATCTCCGCATGGAGGTTCAGCGCCGGATCGGTCTTGGCCAGAGCTCGCACGATGTCCGTCGCGTTCTTCTCCGCGGACAGGCGGCCGACGAAGAGGACCGTCGGGGCCTCGGCCTGTGCCGTGTCGCCGGTGGCGCATGCTGCATGGAACTTCGATAGGTCGATGCCGCACGACACAGGGTGGATATCGTGGGTGAACCCGTGGTCGGTCAGCAGGTCGGCCGCGAGCTGTGTGGGGACCGTGATGTAGTCGGCCGATTCGAACTTCCGCCGCAGGTCCCACCAAGCGCCCTTGGTCACGATGTCGAGCACCGGGTCCGGTGCCGGAAGATACGGGCGGACATTGCCCGGCATGAAGTGGTTGGTCGCGACAACGGGGATGCCCCGTTTGCGCGCCTCGTTGAAGGCGAACCTGCCGATGACGAAATGGGCCTGGGTGTGGACGACATCCGGCCGGATGGCATCGAGGATCTGGGCGACTGCCGGGCGGGTGTCCCATGGCATGCAGATGCGCCAGGTCGGATGGGGCCGCCACCTGACGGATTTCACATAGTGCAGGATCACCCCGTCTTGCCGGGTGTTGCGGCGCTTGCCGTTGGGGGAGGGGCAGATGACGTGGACTTCGTGGCCGCGGCCGGCCAGGGCCGTTGCGAGCCGTTCGGCGAACTTGGCGGCTCCGTTGACCTCGGGAGCGTAGGTCTCACAGGCTATGCAGATGCGCAGCGTCTGGCCGTTGTGCGGTGCGGACGCATGCGCGGCGGAAGTATCGGAGAACAGTGCACTCACCTCAGGTAGTCTGGTCGAGCGGATCCGGGCCGGTTGGGCCGTTCGAATCCACCGAGCCGTGCGAGCCTGCGATGATTCGCGGACTCTCTTCTTTCCGGGCTTGAACATCCGGATGATATCGGGACAATACAACGACACCGAAACATGCCGCCAATCCGGTGATCACCATCACCGTGATCACCCATGCCGGAGCCGTGGCGGCCTCGCCCAGCAGTACACTGCCCAGGATGACGGCGAAGATCGGATCGATGACGGTTAGGCCGGCGATGACCAATTCGGGGGGTCCCTGAGCATAGGCCGCCTGGACGAACCATCCGCCAACTGCCGATCCGACGACGAGGGCGACCACATTGAACCAGGTGATCTCCGCGATTCCACCGTGCAGCAGCTGGAAGCTGACCAGGTGCACATTGGTGGCCACGCAGGCGTACATGAGGCCGGCTGCGATCACGTAGAGCAATTGTCCGGCCCTGCGCAGGACGAGGATGATCAGCAGGAAGAGCGCGGCTGTGCCGATCCCCAGGCCGGCCAGGATATGGGCTTCAACGCCGTAGTGCGGCTGTGTGCGGGCGACGGTTGCCGAGGCTGCGACGAAGCTGCCGACTCCGGCCATGCACAGGGCGACTCCGCCCCAGATCCGCTTCGTGGTCCGCAGGCCGCGGGTGGATACTCCCAGTAGGACGCTGACGACGACGGAGATCGCGCCGATCGGCTGAACGACCATGACGGGGGCGATTGCAAGGGCGACGACGTTGAGGACCATGCCCAAGCCGGTGACGGCCAGGCCCGCCACCCAGACGCCGCGGGAGAACATGGCCAACAGGGCGCGGATGCCGAAGCCCTGAGCGCTGCCGTGGTCATCCGAGACACCCCGATGCTGGAGCATGGCCCCGTATGCGAGGGCCACCGCGGAGATGACGGCCAGGAGGACGGCGAGCAGATTCGACACCAGGACATCCTATCGGCGAACCATTGGGATTTGCGCGAAATCCCCCTCCGTGTGTGTGAGGAAGGACACCGCCACCCGGTTTGGTCGGAATGTGCGGCGGTGCTAAAGTTGAACCCGTTGCAAGGGGCCGAAAGGCCTCGGGGAACTATTCCTCCGTAGCTCAGTTGGCAGAGCATTCGACTGTTAATCGAAGGGTCACTGGTTCGAGCCCAGTCGGGGGAGCGTTGAGAAGCCCTGGATCTTAGGATCCAGGGCTTCTGTGCGTTCCAATCCGGATTGCTCTGGCCGCCTTGGGGTGCCAAAGTGGCCCGCGGTCACAGATTTCCCGCTGCGGTTCGGCGCGTGCTACACTCGTATCCGTTACCGGGCAGTGCGTTCCGGTTGCGGATATTCCTCCGTAGCTCAGTTGGCAGAGCATTCGACTGTTAATCGAAGGGTCGCTGGTTCGAGCCCAGCCGGGGGAGCCGATAGAAGCCCCTCACCAGGGAAAACGCTGGTGAGGGGCTTTTTCTGTGCTCTGGGGGCGTGGGGGCCAGGTGCCACGTATCCGCCACCTCGGCCTCGAATCCCGTGAACCCGGCTATGCGCGGGCGGGCGGAATGAAGGTCGTTGGGCACTCGACCATGCGCTCGGGATCGAATCGGGCCACAGCCTCGTCCAAGGAGTGCCACGGTCCGAAGCCCAGACTGGTTCCCGTCCAGGACCAGATGTCGAAGTCGGTGTCGCCGAGCTGGCGCAGGGTTACCGCACCATCGCGTTTCGCCAGGCGCGCCCCCGTGGGCCCCAGGACCAGGGGGACATGGGCGTACGTGGGTTTTCGGAACCCCAGCAGATTCGCCAGGTACGCCTGCCGGGGAGCGGAATCGGCGAGGTCATCGGCTCGCACCACCTGATCGACTCCCATTAAGCCGTCGTCGACCACCACGGCCAGATTGTAGGCCCAGACTCCGTCTCCACGGCGCAGGACGAAGTCGTCGACGGTGGACTGGACCGGGCCCAGCAACACATCGGTGATGTGGTGGACGGCCAAGTCCGAACGCAGCCGTAACGCGGGCAGGCGCCCGGCGGCGGCGAGCCTGCGGCGCTCCGCCTCCCTGACCGCAGGTTCCAGATCCCTGCAGGTACCGGGATAGGCTCCCGGCGGCTGGTGCGGGGCAGTGGGCGCCTGTTGGATGTCCTTGCGCGAGCAGTAGCACTCGTAGACCAGTCCGTGCTCGGCCAAACGTTCCAGCGCCTCGGCGTAATGTGCGGTGCGGTGTGACTGATAGACCGGCGGCGCGTCCGGGACGATCCCCAGACCGGCCAAATCCGCCAGCTGCCGTTCGGCCGCGCCCCGCTTCACTCGGTCCAGGTCCTCGACCCGCCACAGGAAATCGCGGCCCGATGTCTTCGCGAACAGGTAGGCCAGGATTCCGGAGCGCACATTGCCGATGTGCAGATCGCCACTGGGACTGGGGGCGAACCGGCCCGCCGCCGGCAGTGTTTTCGCGGTAGCGGGTGACGTGGCGGAGCGCGGGGCGGGACCGATGGACATGGGTCCCATTCTAGGAGACGTCCATATGTGGCCTCGGACACGCAGACGAGGCGAATTCGCCCCGGGTCTTTGCAAGTGGAGCGAAATCGTATAGGACTGGATAAATGAGTAATGAAACGCCGATGTCTCCTGCTCAGCGGAAGCTCCTGGGAGTGATCCTGGTCCCGTTGTTCATGTCCCTGTTGAGCATTTCGATCGTCAACGTCGTCCTGCCCAGTCTGCAGGTCTCGATCGGAGCCTCCAATTCCTCGCTCCAATGGGTGCTGTCGGGCTATACGCTGGCCTTCGGCGTGCTGCTCGTGGCGGCGGGCAGGGCCGGTGATCTGTTCGGACGGGGCAAGCTCTTCGTGGTCGGACTCGTGTTCTTCGGCGTGGGATCACTGGCCGCGGGACTGGCGGGCTCCCCGCTGCTGCTCAATCTGGCGCGGATCGTGATGGGTCTGGGGTCGGGCATGCTCAGCCCTCAGGGCGTGGGCATGATCCAGCAGTACTTTCACGGCAAGGCGCGCGGCAGGGCCTTCGGCATGTTCGGTACCGTCGTCGGAGTCTCCGTGGCGATCGGCCCGATCCTGGGCGGATCGTTCATCGCCCTGTTCGGCGGCGACTGGGGCTGGCGCCTGTCATTCCTGGTCAACGTGCCGATTGCCGCTGCCGCGCTCATCATCGGTCGGTACTGGTTGCCCGGCGACGCCTGGAGCGGTGAGGATCAAGCCGGCTCCATCGATGACCCTGCACCCAAGCGGCGCCGCGCGGACTTCGATCCCATCGGCGTCCTGCTTTTGAGTGTCGGCACCCTCCTGGTCATGCTGCCCTTCCTGGAGCGCAGCCTCGGCGCCTGGATGTACTCCCTGTTGGTCATCGGTGCGGGACTGGTGGTCGTGTGGGTATGGTGGGAGACCCGCTATGCCAGGCGCGGAGGCGCGCCCATGGTCGATATGGAACTCTTCCGCACCCGCAGCTTCGCCTCGGGGGCACTGCTGTCGAGTGTGTACTTCGTCGGAACGCCCTGTGTCTGGGTGGTCGTGGCCCTGTACCTGCAGGATGGCATGCATTTCAGCGCACTGACGGCAGGGCTCATCGGCCTGCCGTCGGCGGCCTTCTCCGCGATCGTTCCGCAGATCACCGGCCGTGTGGTCTTCACCTATGGGCGCAAGCTGGTCGTGTGGGGAGTGGGGGTGGCCCTGCTGGCCGTACTCGGTTCTATCGCGGTGGTCCTGGCGGTCGAGGCCTATGGTCTGAGTCCGTGGTGGTTGATGGCCAGTCTGGCGATCCTGGGCATCGCCCAGGGCATGGTGATCAGTCCCAACCAGACACTTACTCTGGCCGAGGTCCCGGTCAAGTATGCGGGCAGCTCGGGTGGAGTCATGCAGACCGGTCAGCGGGTGGGAACCGCGATCGGGATCGCGGTCATCACCGCGGTGTTCTTCGCCGGCTTGAGTGCCGGAGGCTACGCGGTGGCCTTCGTCATGGCCTTCATCGGCATCGGCATCGTGCTGGTCCTCACCGGCATAGTCGGCCTGACCGACCTGCAGTTGAGCCGGCGGAGTCGGGCGCGTGCACAACCGGCTTGAGGCCCGGACCCGTACCGATGCCCACGGGCACCCGGCCTGCCCTGTGAGAGGATGAGGGAGCAAGACAAGGTGAGCCCTGGAGGGAAACAGCATGACTGGACCGGGTCCGCACGTCGACGAACAGACCGCCCATATTGAGCGTCTCATCAGGTCCGGCTTGGTCGATACGTACTTCGCCCCGGTCATCGACCACATGACCGGGCAACAGGCCGGTTATCGGTTACAGCACGTCGACCATGAGAATCCGCAGCCGGATATGGGTGATACATCCCAGTTGCGGCGCGCAGTCCGTGACTCCCCGATGGTGGGGGACTTCGACGCCTCCTTCCGTGCGTCCGGACTGCGTGCGGCGGAAGCAGCGGGGTTGCCCCGGCACACCCGCTTGTTCGTCACGGCGGAACCCGCCTCGCTGGCCCTGCTCGAGGACCGGACCGACGAACCCGAGAGGTCGGTCATCCTGCAGCTGGACCCGGCGTCGATCGCGCGGGACCCTGCGGTTGTGTTGCGATCGGTCCGCCAGGCCAGGACGCTGGGCTGGGGGATCGGGGTGCGCTCCGTCGGGTTGACCTCCGAGACGCTCGGCTTCATCCCGGTCGTCAATCCATCGGTGGTGAGCCTGCATCGCGATGTGCTGCAGATTCGCGATCCTCACTATCTGGCAGAGCTGACGCATGCGCTGATGTCCCACGTCGAACGGACGGGGGCCGTGATCCTTGCCGAAGGAGTGGAAACCGAGGCCGATCTGGAATTGGTCGATGCCCTGGGCGCCCGGTTCGTCTCCGGCTCACTCTACGGTGCGCTGTCGGCCACCCCGGAGCCGGTCGCCAGCCCGCCCGACGATCCGGTATCCCTGCACACCACGCGCAACGCTCTCATCACCGGTACGCCGTACTCGGTGGCCCAGGGCCTGGGACGCGATCCGTTGGTGATGGGGGAGGAGCTGCTGGCGGCCCATATGGAGACGGTTCTCTCCCGGGCACAGTCCACCGGGGGTACAGGTATGTGCTTGGCGGTGTTCGCCGATGACGAGGACCTCACTGCGCCGATGGCCGATCGGTTGATCAGACTACGGGACTCCTGCGGATTCGTTGGGGTATTCGCCGGAGGTCTGCGGGAGGCCCCGGTCCCAGGGGTTCGCAGTGCCCCTCTGGACGATTCGGACGCACTGCGCGGAGAGTACTGCGTGTTGCTGTTGGCAGCGGACGGCTGCTCGATGATCAGTGCGCACAGGATGCCCAACCCGGGTTCCGACGGCAGGACTGAATACGAGGCCTATGTCACACGAGACGTCCATGCCGTCGTCGACGCGGCCAAGGGCCTACTGACCCGGCTGCGGCCCGAGGCGTAGCGCGCCCGGCGCGGCATCTGGTGCGCCCGGTGGGACTTGAACCCACGACCAAAGGATTATGAGTCCCCTGCTCTAACCAGCTGAGCTACAGGCGCAGGGTGTTTGCGTATTGCGCACACCGCGTTCGATCATAGCAGCAGTGGGCCGTGGACTCATATCCGCGCGCCCCATTCGGATTTCCGGTCGGATATATGGTCGAGCGCCGCCCGGATAGCCTGTTGTGGCTATACAGTGGGTGTCGTAGGATTATCGCGTGCCTCTTTTCGGATCCGTAGGGGAAGACGTATCCGGAACAGTGGGAGGTAGAAAATGAATATGACTGAAGGTGTGCTCTTCGTGCACTCTGCTCCGCGTGCTCTCTGCCCTCATATCGAATGGGCGGCCGGGGGCGCAATCGGTGCTCAGGCGAAATTCGACTGGAGTCCGCAGCCAGCGGCCCCCGGTACCTTCCGCGCTGAGATCTGCTGGCGAGGCCCAGCGGGTTCCGGTGCGAAGATCGCTTCCGCCCTGCGCGGTTGGGAGGGAGTGCGTTACGAAGTCACGGAGGAGCCCAGCGAGGGTCAGGACGGCTCTCGGTGGTCTCACACTCCCGGCCTTGGCGTCTATCACGCGTTGACGGATGCCTTTGGCAACATCGTCGTACCGGAGGACACGGTTCGCAATGCCATGCGCAGGGCGAACGGTGACTTCAGCGCTTTGGAAGAGGAAATGTCCAAGGTGCTCGGTGCTGCGTGGGATGACGAACTTGAACCCTTCCGTCACGCCGGTGAAGGTGCTCCCGTGCGTTGGCTGTCAAAGGTCGGCTAAGGAACAGCTCACCGGATATACACTGCGGGCCCCGTACCTTTCCAGGTACGGGGCCCGCAGTCCGTTTGAGCGGTGCCGAGAAATCAGACGGACTTGAACGCGACGACGGCGTTGTGGCCGCCGAACCCGAACGAGTTGCTCAGCGCTGCGATATCGCCGGCCGGCAGCTCGGCAGGGGTGTCACGCGCGACGTTGAGGTCGATCTCCGGATCCATGTTCTCGATGTTGATCGTCGGTGGCGCGATGCGGTTCTTCAGGGCCAGCACGGTCAAGATGGCCTCGACCGCTCCGGCCCCGCCCAGCAGGTGGCCCGTCATCGACTTGGTGGCGGAGACGATGGCGTCCTGGCCGTGCTCGCCGAGCAGACGGTTGATCGCCTTGGACTCCGGCACGTCTCCCACCGGGGTGGAGGTCGCGTGCGCGTTGATGTGCTTGATGTCAGCGGCGGCCAGACCCGCCTGAGCAAGCGCCTCCTGCATGGCGGCCAGGGCCTCGTCACCCGAAGGATCGGTACCGGTGATGTGGTAGGAGTCATCGGAGATGCCCCAGCCTGCCAGCTCCGCGTAGATCGTGGCACCACGTGCCTCGGCGTGCTCGCGCGTCTCCAGCACCAGTGCGCCGGCGCCCTCGCCCATGACGAACCCGTCGCGGTCCTTGTCGTAGGGGCGTGAAGCGGTCTGCGGCGAATCGTTGCGCCGCGACAGGGCCCGCATCGAGGAGAAGGCGGACATGCAGATCGGGTGGATCGCAGATTCGGATCCACCGGCGACCACGACATCGGCCTGCCCCGAGGTGATGAGATCGAAGGCCCGGCCCAGGCTCTCGGTAGAGGAGGCGCAGGCGGAGACCGCGGTCTGCACCGCGCGCCGCGCGCCGAACTCCATGCCGATCGCAGCGGCGGGGCCATTGGGCATGAGCATCGGGACGGTCAACGGCATCACCCGACGTGATCCCTCCTCCCGCAGGGTGTCCCATGCGTTGAGCAGGGTCCACACGCCACCGATGCCGGTACCCCAGGACACGGCGAGGCGCTCGGACGGCACCTCTTCCAGACCGGCGTCCTCCCAGGCCTCCTTTGCGGAGATCAGGGCGAACTGGCTGGACGGGTCCAACCGCTTGGCCTGCACACGGCTCAGCCGTTCGGAGACCACCGACTGGTCGACGGTCGCCGCGAAGTTCACGGGAATGCCGTAGTTCTCCGCCCAGTCGTTGTCCATAGTGCGCGCGCCGGATGTGCCGGCCAGCGCGGCGTCCCAGGTTTCGGCCGCGGTCGTGCCGATCGGCGTGACCGCACCGATGCCGGTGATGACAACTTGAGAAGTCATTGGTTATACCTCGTCGAATAGTCGGGAAGGGAAAACAGCGGGACGGCGGCAGTCAAGCCGCCGTCCCGCTCGACCTTGGGTCAGGCCTGCTGTGCCTTGACGATGTAGTCGACGGCGTCCTGAACCGTGATGAGGTCCTTGACGTCATCATCGGGGATCTTCACGCCGAACTTCTTTTCGGCGTTGACGACGATGGTCATCATCGAGATCGAGTCGATGTCCAGGTCATCGGTGAAGGACTTGCCTGCTTCGACGGCGTCGGTCGCCAGACCGGTCTCTTCGTTGACGATTTCGGCCAGTCCGGCCAGAACTTCGGCTTCAGTGTTAGCCATGGAATATCTCCTTATAGTGTGGTCACACGCATGTGACCGTGGTGTGGAACGAATATTCGACGAGTTGTCCCCGATGAATAATACGCGAATATGGTGATCTGCCCGGAATCCGGGGTGCTCAGGGAAGGACGACGACCTGCGCGCCGTAGACGAGCCCGGCGCCGAATCCGATCTGCAGGGCAAGGCCGCCGTGCAGTTCCGGGTGTTCGCGCAGCAGGCGTTCTGTGGCCAGTGGGATCGATGCGGCCGAGGTGTTGCCGTTGTCGGCGATATCACGGCCGACGATCACGGACTCCGGCAGTTTGAGCTGTTTGGCCAGCTCGTCGATGATGCGCATATTGGCCTGGTGTGGAACGAATGCGGCCAGGTCGGACGCCTCGATCCCGGCTTCGACCAGGGCCTGCTTGGCGACCTCCGCCATATCCCAGACCGCCCAGCGGAAGACGCTTGGCCCCTCCTGGCGCAGGGTCGGGAACGGTGTGCTGGGATCCACTTTGAGGGCCAGGAAGCTGTTGGTCAGCCGGATGGTCTCCCAGTTCTCTCCCTTGGAGCCCCAGACGCTCTTCGCGATTCCAGGGGTCTCGGAGGCGCTCACGACCACGGCGCCGGCGCCGTCGCCCAGCAGGAAGGAGATCGAACGGTCCGTCGGGTCGATGTAATCCGAGAGCTTCTCCGCGCCGATGACCAGGACGTTGTCCATCACACCCGAACGCACGAGGGCGTCCGCCTGGGCGATGCCGTAGCAATAGCCGGCGCAGGCGGCCGAAATGTCCCATGCCGGCACGTCTCCGGTGCCGAGCCTGGCGGTCAGCGCGCTGGCAGCCGACGGCGTCGGAATGCTGAAGGTGACTGTGGCGATGAGGATGCCATCGATATCGGCGGGCTTCAGACCGGCGTTGGCGATAGCCTCGTTCGCGGCCTCCTCCGCCATATCGAGCACCTGGACGTCCTTGTCGGCCCGATGGCGGGTGATGATGCCGGTGCGCTGCTGGATCCACTCGTCGGAGGAGTCGATGGGCCCGACGATATCGTCGTTGGTCACCGTGAGTTCGGAACGGTAGCCGCCGATACCGGAAATCCGTGAGAACCGGTTCGCCTGAGCGGTTTTGAGGGTGGGCATGAGAGAAGTACTTCCTTGCTGGGGGATGGGGGTCACTTGCCGGCGTGTGCGGAGACGAACGCCCGTGCGCCGTCGAGGTCCTGGGCCGACTTCACCGCGTAGGTTTCCACGCCCTTGAGCGCGCGACGGGCGATACCGGTCAGCGTGCCGCCGGGCACCAGCTCGAGCAGGCCGGTCACACCGGCGGCCAGCAGTGTCTCCTGGCACTTGTCCCAGCGCACCGGGTGGGTGACCTGGCTGACCAGCGTGTCGACGTACGCCCGGCCATCGGCCACGGCGGCGCCGTCGGCGTTGGACAGGATCGTGATCTGCGGATCGTGCACGGTGACATCGGCCGCGAACCGCGCCAACGCGGGCTGTGCCGAGGCCATATACGAGGTGTGGAACGCACCGGCCACCTGCAGCGGGATCACCCTGGCCCGCTCCGGCGGGTTCTCCTGGAAGGCTGCGATGGCCTCCAGCGCGCCGGCCGCGACGATCTGGCCGCCGCCGTTGACATTGGCCGGGGCGAGGCCGGCCGCCTCGATGGCTGCGATGACGTCCTCGGCCACGCCCCCGACCACGGCGGCCATGCCGGTCGGAGTCGCAGCAGAGGCCTCGGCCATGCCGGTGGCACGGATGTGGACGAAGCGCATCGCGTCTGCGGGATCGAAGATGCCCGCCAGCGCCGCGGCACCGATCTCACCGACGGAATGGCCGGCGAGGAAATCGGGGGAGGGGAGGTCACGGGTGATCTCCCGATAGGCCGCAATGGCCGAACCGACCAGCAGTGGCTGGGCGATCGATGTGTCCTTGATCGTCTCGTCGTCGGATTCGGTGCCGTGCGCAGCCAGATCGATCCGACCGGCCTCGGATAGTTCCTCCAGGCTGGCCCGGAACCCGGGCAGCTCGAGCCAGGAAGATAGGAAACCGGCCTTCTGGGCGCCCTGACCCGGGCATGCAATGACTAACACGTTGCTCACTCTCTTTGGTGACTAGACAACATTCTCAAACTAGTGCAGAACGGTGGTTCCGGCTCGATTCTTGTGTCATGCCGACAATTGACCGGCCTCGGACAGTCGACCGTAGACCAATGCGATCCGCAGGACGAAACCCTCCCGGGCGTGGGTGGGGTCAAGGCCGAGCACGTCGGTTATCTTGCGCAGGCGGTAACGCACGGTGTTCGGGTGGACGTCGAGCACCTTCGCGGTGGCCTCGAGTGAACCGCCGAACTCCAGATACGCCCCCACCGTCGTCAGCAATTGGCCATTGGCACTGGCCAGGGGCTCGAAGTAGCGCTCCAACAGGGTGCGCACGGCCTGCGGGTCACCGGCAATCGCGCGCTCGGGCAGCAGATCGTCCGCCTGAACCGGACGGGGCGTGGCGGGGCGGGCCTGCGCGGTGCGCAGTGCCCAGACCGCGGCGTTGGCCGAGGTGCCCGCTTCGGCCAGGGACGGCACCATCGGCCCGATGACCACATCCCCGGGGCCGAAGTGGGCCGCCAGAGCGTCTGCGGCCCCCGCGATATCGGTGGGGCCGCCCAGGACGACGAGCAGGCGGTCGTCGTGGATGCCCACGAGCGCATCCTCCGCCCACTTCTGTGCGGCCTGCCGGATTGCGTCGATGGCCTTGCGCGGGCGCCGCTTGGGGGCGCGGCCCATCAGCACACAGACTTCGGACTCGCTGCGCCAACCGAAAGCCGCGGAGCGGCTGGCCAATTCGTCTACGGAATCCCCTCGGACCAGCGCGTCGATGACGAGCGCCTCCAGACGGGCGTCCCAACTGCCGCGGGCCTCGGCCGCGCGGGCGTAGACATCTGCGGCGGCGAAGGCGATCTCGCGGCTGTAGATGAGGACCGCATCGCGCAGCTCGCGCTGTTCGGAGTGCCTGGCCAGATCGGTCACCCGCTCCTCCACGACCTCGACGACCACACGCAGCAACTGCAGGGTCTGTTGGAGGGAGACCGCTCTGACCAGCTCGCGCGGAGCCGAGGAGAAGATGTCCGCGATGACCTTCAGCGGGGCCGCCGGGTTCTTGTACCAGTCGATGAAGGACGAGATCCCGGAATTGGCGAGGACCACGACCCAACCGCGGTCGGCGTTGTTCATCTGGCGGAACCACGGCAGTTTGGTCTCAATGCGCTGCAGGGTGACCTTGGACAACATGGCCTGGCCCGCCTTGAGACGGCGTGCGGTCTCAACGCGATCGGCCGAGGTGGGTCGGGATTCGGCCGGATGCGGGGAGGTCGGAGTGGTGTGAGCTGCCTTGGGCATGAGCACCACTTTAGCCCACAGGTTCCAAGTGACTTGTCGATTCGGCACAGGATGTTTGGTTTTTCACACAGTCCGGTTGATGTAGTGAATGTACGGGGGCGGCGGTCCCGGCGGATCACTGTGGATC
>NZ_JANIJX010000003.1 GCF_024580735.1 Brevibacterium moorei
CGAAGGCCTTGTGGTGAGGAATCGGTTTCTAGACAATTCCCATTCTCACCGCGGGGCCTTCTTCACACCCCCTACGACACACCTACCCCTGTCGGATAATTCTCTACACCCTCAATCCGGAAGAGCCGATAAAACTTCGCGCAGTCAAGTGGAGCTTGCCATGGCTGGCAGCGCAAGTGATCTAATTCAGTGGAGTCGGCTTGCTGATGCGAGAATCTCTGCTGCCCCGGTCCGTCATAAGGACAGGACCAGCCTAGTTTTTATACTTGCTGATTCTATTGCTGATTGCCTTAGTTCAATTGATTTGATTATAAAGGATAGATCGGAAGGTCGAATCGTGGCTCGAGTCCCTGCGTCTTTGGATAGTTATCGCAATAGAATTGTGGAAGTTCCTGATGATGTCTTGCCCAAAACTGATTCTTCAACAATTTATGACTTCTTTGCTGACCTCCGCAGTGGAGCCGGCGAAGAAGCGGTTTCGGCTGAGGTTCGGGTATCATCTCCGTCTGAAGGATTCTTAAAGTCTATCAATGGAGCATGTCAGATGGAATACTACTCAACGAAGTGGCATAATCTTAGTTTGAATGTCAAAAGCTCTGAAGCGAATGAAAAAAACGTGATGTCAAAATTAGGGCGGGGCCTAAGGAAGCTGACCCGTAATGGTCGCTAGTAGGAACGGTCGGTGTCGTGATTCTGTGATAGGTCTCGTGGCGAGCTGTATTGTAAATGGGGTGTGTGACGGGCTGACGATCAATACAGACCAGGTACTTCTGTCACACAGGAAAAATCGGTAGAGTCATTGGTCATGAGCAAATTCCTTGCTAGTAGTATACGTCGGGTATTGCTACGTGGGTCACATGCCATAGGGCGGTCAATAGTAGAAGCGTGTGCGGAGCGATCTCTTCCCGTGGGGACGGGCGCCGGTACCGGTACTGATTCCGTCGTGGTGTTCTATTTCGCGGGTGAAGCTCGCAACATCTATCAGGCCCAGCAATGGGTTTGGTCCTTGGAGCAGTTGCGTGACCGCTTGCGTATGGAACTGCATGAGGAAGCGCCTGTTGTTATTCTTGTCCGTTCTGCTAGCAACGCCAGTCTGCTTCACGGTCTAACTGACTTGCCGATATATCTTCGAAAATCGGTGGGGGACCTTGAAGGGTTCTTTCTGGGAAGCCCGAGCCTACGTGTTGTCCTGTACCCGAACCAAGCCACACAGAACTTCCAGTCGCTGCGGTTTGCTCGTCCGGCGCATGTGCACCTGAGCCATGGTGAGAGCGAGAAGATCTCAATGATCTCGAACCAACTCAAGGCGTACGACTATGTCTTTACTGCCGGTCCTGCGGCACGTAGCCGGTTGCGGAAGACGTTGATTAACTTCGGCGAGGAACGGATGATCGACGTAGGGCGGCCACAACTGGACGCACCCTACAGCGTGCCGGAGGCATGGACGAAAATGCGGACTGGGCGCCGGAATCCCGTGGTCTTCTTCGCACCGACGTGGGAAGGCGAGTCCAGTGCCATGGCCTATTCTGGTGTGCCCGAGTACGGGATTCCATTAGCAAAACGGCTTCTGAACCAGGGCCTCGACGTCCTCTATCGACCGCACCCGCGCGCAGGAAGTATAAGTTCGGTCTTCGCCAAGGCCGATAGGGATATTGAGGAATTGCTGTCAGCAGCGCCGGGGTCCATGGTGGACAAAGGACCTCATGCGGATTGGCAGTTCCATGCCGCAGACGTATGTGTGGCAGAGGTCTCTTCAATCGCATATGACTGGTTGCCAACCACCAAGCCCTTGTTCATGGTGAAACCATCGAATCCACGGGCAGAGATCTTGCCGGGCGGCCTGCTTGAACAGGTGCCGAGCTTCAGAGCCGACCAGGTGACGGCCTTGATCGGGGCCATCGCCGATGCGGCTACAGCCAGACCCGGTTCTGAGAACGTCAGTCAGTGGACTGAAGTTTCGCAGTGGTACTTCGGTGACACAACAGCAGGTGCCCAGCAGCGTCGTTTCGAGGACGCAGTGCTAACTGTGATCGGTCAACGGAACGCCGATCTGGGCTATTCTTAAGGATCCGGCCGGATATCGTTCGTTGATTGTCAGTGGGCCCTGCGCTGCTCGCGTTTGGCACGTTCGGCTTTGGCAAGGCCGACTAATTCTGCGATGGTGCGGTGCAGCTGCCTGGAATGGTCTTCGTCAGGTTCTAGACGGTACAACCGCGTCTGTGCAGCCAGTGGTCGGAGCTCCGTGCGGATCCTCGACTCCTGTTCGGGGCTACCCACGATGAGTGCATCGAAGTCTCGTAGGCGATTGTTGATCCACTGTTGGGATTCGGAATCGGCAAGGTAGGCGTGAAGGGTCGACCGGTAGGTGGTCTCCCGTAGAGTCAGCCGGGTCTGCGTTGCGTGCAGAGTCAGTAGAGGGTCCAGAGAATCCATGACCTGTTCGGCTTTGACCGTATTGGCGACGTAGAAGACACGTAGGCCAGTGGTCTCTCGCATCTTCTGATAGACCTTGAAATCGCCGCAGACGACGGCCGTGGGACGTTTGAGGTCCAGCTGTTCCAAGGCGGGCAGCCAAGCGAAGGAGTAAAGGGCTTCCTCCAAATTACCCATGACACTGAACACGACCTGTGCGTGACGCTGGTAGAGGCTGGCATTGACGGCCTGCCGGGCGGCGTCCCTGCGGGGGGCCCGGCGGAATTGCCGGGCCAGCGTGGTGTTGAAGTTTCTGGCGGTGCTCCCCAGAGTGGCGGGCGGTGCGAATGAGTCTTCGGCTTGTGGCGCGTGTGTGCTCTTCCAGGTGCGGGACTGCTCCACCATGTGAGTGATCGCAGCCAGGAACCGGTTCAGGGACTTTCCGGGGGCGCGATCGCCGTAGTAATAGTCGGCGAGTTCCTGTCGTTTGACCTGTTGTGTCTCATCGGTCAGTTGTTCGTCGATTAGAGACACGATATTGCTGGCCTGATCGGCCGGCAGAAGATCCAGCGAACCCACCAGGCCGTCTTCGGCTACCGGTACCGTGGGCTCCACGGGCCTGGTCATGATGAGCGGTTTCGCAGTGGTAAGCCAGTCGTAGGCAACGGCCGATATGTCTGTGATCATGACGTCGGCTACGTCCAGTTGCCAGCCGAAGGGAGTCGTGTCGACCAGGTGGCCGGAATCAGGGTCCGCCTCGATGATGTCGTACAAGCGTTGCTTGATATCACGGTTGGCACGGCGCTCTTCGCCGGACCTGACGCCGGTGCGAGGGTGGGGTCGATAGATGATGCGGAAACGACTGTCCGACAGTAGCGCGTCGATGATCTGCTCACCATGGCTCAGGACTGAGCCATAGGACATAGAAGTCCGTCCGCCTTCCCACGTGGGCGCGTAGAGCACGGTAATTCGGTTCGGGTCCTTGTCGATGAACGGTTCTGCTGGAATATCGATCTGAGGCCTGCCAATGGGCAGCGTCCGGGTGTCCACGTCATAGTTCAGCAGGTGATGCGACAGGCGCTGGCGGGATGCCTCGCCGGCGATGAGAAAATAGTCGAACCCCTTGAGCCAGTTCGATGCCATGTAGATCTTGTCGCTCTCACCGTGGCAGATGAATGCATGAACGGCGTCGTTGTAGCCCAGGATGCGATAGTTCTGGTAATTCTGATTGGGATAGAGGACGACATCCGGGCGGATGCTGGTTGCCACTTCACTGATGTCTGAGAACGTGGGAGTCAGCAGAACCCGGAGGGAGGTTTCCTCACGAATGACTTTGGCAGTCATCGGGTTGTAGCAGAAGATGGCGACGGAATAGTGCTGGGATAGCCACTCCAAGGGCCCGTACCATTGTCTGATCTGGTACAGGTTGATTCTGCGATCGGGGAAGTTGATGAGAACGTCGATGTGTCCATCGGCGACGTATTCGGTATCCCGTTTGCGCAGGAACGTGCGTTCGGCCAGGCGCCTGATCGAACGGGAGGCCTTTCGTACGACCCGCGGGCTGTGCCGCGAGATCACACCATGGGACACGAAGCCTCCTTCTTGATCTTGCTAGATACGTTAAATACGAACATCACACAATCCTAGATAGTTCAGACGCCGTTTGCGTTCGCGAAAAGCGGCGCTGGCAGTCAATTTTCGTCTGTATCATCGCCTTGATCGGCTTCCGCACCATCGCCCGAACGCGGCAGCCCGTGCGTGTCGATATCGGTGTTGCGCTGGCTGATGAGAGTGTCAACGGCGCTGAGGAAGGCGGACATGGAATTCCCTAGCGGACCGTCGCCAAAGTAGTAGCTGCGCATCCGCTCGCGCTGTGACTTGGCTTCGTCATGGTCCAGTGCCCTGCAGATCATATCGGCGACATCTGCGACGGAATCATCGTCGATGATTGGCGTAGCCCGGGTGATGGGTGATTCGTCGTTGAGCTGTGCGCGGTCGTTGCGGCGATCGGTGATCAGCAGGGGAGTGCCAGGCGTCAGGTACAGGAAGTCCAGTCCGACGCTGGAAATGTCCGTGATCATCAAGCTGACATCGTTGAACATTCCGAGGATGTCGCCCTGCATCGCGACCAGGTGTTCTCCACCGGCACGATTGGCCTGTTCGATGAGAGCGAGGATCTGAGCGTTGGCGTTGCTCACGGCATCGCACTTGCTGTTCTCCACTCTGGGATGCGGTTTGTAGATCATCCGAACGCCGGGTTGTTCCAGCACAGCCTTGACGATCTGAGGTCCGAAGACGTCGACTGAGGTGTAGTTATTCGCCTCGTTCTCACCCTCCCAAGTGGGGGCATACATGACGGTGCGCAGATCACTGTCCGGCAGATCGCTGGTATGTGGAATATCCAGTTGTGGCCTGCCGACCGGGACGAGCTTGGCGTAGTCGAAGTCGAAGAGTGCGCGATGGTGTCGGTCGACAGCAGCCTGGCCTGCGACGAATACACGATCATAGGCTTTGGCCTGATTGGAGACCATAGAGATCTTGTCGCTCTCCCCGTGGTTGACGTGCACGTGGACCATCGGAGCATAACCCAACGGCTGGAAGTTCATCACGCCGTTGTTGACATAGATCGCCAACCTGAAATCGGAAGCATGGATGAAGTCCATCATCGGCTGAAAGCGCCGCTTGAACACTATGGGCAGCCGCGTCAGTCCGGCGATCGTATCGGCAGCACTGGGCCGGCGGAACATAAGGGCCACACGGTGCTGTTTGTGCAGTTCCTCGAGGACAGGCAGCCATTGCACCAACTGATAGGTCTTGGATACGGTGTCACCGAAGTAAACCATGACTTCCGCGTTGATGTAGTCGCCCCTGAAGCGTTCGCCGATGCCCCTGTAGTCCTGCTGTCCGCGAAGCCACCTGCTGGTGAACTTCCAAGCGGACGAACGCATGGCCTGCTTAGCTACATACTTGATCGGGTTCGGCACCTGACCATCCTTAGAGTTGGGGTAAGGATTGGATCCTACTACTTCGCCCTCAAGTCTACCGGGTACGTACTGCCTCAAGCGGTCAGCTACCATTAACCCAGTTGTCAACCTGTTGCCGAACCTGGGCTACGACTTGCCTGGGCTCCGGCTTGAAAGGATCTGATCCATGCGCCGTGTTATCACCTACGGGACGTTCGACCTCCTTCACTACGGGCACATCCGCCTGCTGCAGCGTTGCAAAGCGCAGGGTGACTACCTGGTAGTGGCCCTGTCGACCGACGAGTTCAACGCCGGCAAGGGCAAGAAATCGTACTTCAGCTGGGAAGACCGCAAGCACATGCTAGAGGCGATCCGCTATGTAGACCTGGTGATCCCCGAGAACACCTGGGAGCAAAAGCGCGAGGACATCAAGAACTACCAGATCGACGCCTTCGTCATGGGTGACGACTGGGCAGGCAAGTTCGATGATCTGCAGGACCTGTGCGAGGTCATCTACCTGCCCCGCACACCAGAGATCTCTACGACTCAGATCAAGAACGACCTGGGCAAGTGATTCCAGGAATCATCAGGCCGCGCTAACAACCACGTCCTTCCGCAGTAGGCGATTCTCTGCCGATATCAACAAGACGCGTCCGCGTGTCACGGCTTGAGGGCCGACTGACTGCGAATATAGAAACACTGGGAAGTAACCGAGGAGTGACGTAAATCTATGTCTGCAGCCAACGCCATCTTGGGAGCCGAACCGCAGTCGTCTGGCCAGATGACGCCGAAACAAGAAGAAGCCCTTCTTGAAAGAGTGTCAAGACTGGAGGCACGTACCCCGTCTCCGCAAGTAAGCGTAGTAATAGCTGCATACAACGTCGGTCCGTATCTTATGCGCGCCGTCGAATCGGTCCTTAATCAAACACTGAGAAACTTAGAGGTCCTGATTGTCGATGACCATTCGACCGATCAAACGCTACGATTAGCTGTTGAACTGGCCGAGAAGGACAATCGAGTACGGATTCTGAGAACTAAAAAGAACTCAGGCGGACCCGGTGAACCAAGAAATATAGGTATTGAGGAGTCCCGCTCCAAGTACTTCACTTTCCTTGATGGTGACGACGTCCTGGAACTGCACGCTTGCAAAACGATGCTCGAGTACGCCGAGTCATCTGACGCGGATTTAGTGGTAGGCAGGACCGAACGCTATCATGTCAAGACGGGCCGAACCACCGCTTGGTACAGCCAACTATTTGTCGAGTTGCGCGAGGCGATAGATGCTGAGCAGATGCCGGAACTTCTGAGTGATTCAATCGCGGCCGGAAAGCTGTATAAGCGTGCATTTACAGTCGCCAATGATAATTGGTTGCTAAACGGTGTCCATTTTGAAGATCTTATATTCACGGCAAGAGCATATGCCGAAGCCGACAAGATCACGATCGTACCCAGTACAACTTACTATTGGTATGTGTATCCTGAAGATGAACGCATATCTATTACCGCTCAGAATGACACCTTGAAGAATGTCATTGACCGCCGTTCAGCTCTGCAAATGGTTGACTCTGCACTGCAGGCGTCGGGTAAGCAGTCACTCATCGAGAGATCAAAATACAAGTTTTTATGGCATGACGCGAAGCTCTACCTTAACCTGGCCAATGACTCTACAGACGAATGGCTCTACGGGCTTTGCGACATCCTTATTCCAAAGCTAGAGACCTTTGAACGAGCTGACTGGGGTTTAATCGATGTCTTCGCGCGGTGGATTTATGGATCGGTTTTGAACCGAGATTTGGAAGGTATACGCCAAGCTATTCTGTTCAGCAGAGATCGGGGGATGCTTTCGGGGCGTCAGGTCGAAGTTGAGGGACGTACTTATTGGCAGCCAGGTGGCACCAATAGAGTGACCATAATTCCAGGAACTCTCGGGGCTAATCTCCTGGATATTACTGACCACCCCGTCCTGGAAATGCCGAGGTCGACTGTAAGACCGCGGACTGTGGTTACACAGATAGCAAAGAGCGATGGCGAGACATTGCTCTTAAAAGGGCACACGGATGACCTTCTCGGCTGCTTGACTGGTGCTCGGGCAATATTACGAGGAAAACTAAAGGACGGACATGAGACATTCGAGACCCCAATATATGATTATGAAGAATCGCCGGACGGCGGTGTTGACTGGTCAGCAAAAATTGTGGTCCCGGATTATGTCACTAAATCACGTCCTCAGCGTTGGATTTTCTCTATTCACTTTATCTTTGAAGAAACCGAGATAAGGTCTCCACTCAGACTTTCAAAAAGCCTGGCTAAGTACAAGTTTAATATCTGGCAGCACGGTAAGGTGCCCAACGCATTGCGTCGGAAGTATCGAACGTATGTTACAGAAAATAAACACCTCGGTATACGACTTCTTAAGGCTGTCGGCAGAAGAGGTAAGCTAGACGGTATTGTAGCTAAGTCTAGTAGTCGTGCAATGCAATTTAAAGAGGGTATGCAAAAACGAAACGACCGCTACTCGCTGGAATATGCATACTCTGTAATGCGCCATCTGCCGATAGATAACGACGCAGTACTTTGTGAGTCGATGAGCGGGCGGAGTGCTTGGGACAGCCCTCGGTATGTAGCGGAAGAACTGATGAAGCGATCATCGAAGTACACTGTGTACTGGGTGTATTCTGGTCAGACTGCGCCGGATCTACCTCACGGATTCGTTGGTGTCCGTCGGTGGTCGCCCGAATATTTGCGACGTGCAGCAACGGCAAAAATTATCATTGACAACCAGACTCTAGCGAATTTTTTCCGCAAACGTGCAGGCCAGGTATATCTACAGACCTGGCATGGAACCCCATTAAAAAAGATGGGGCTCGACTCCCCGGAGTTCCAGTTCGCCAGTAGACCGATGCGGGAATCACTAGTTGAGCGGGGCGCTGAATGGGATGCGTTGATCTGTCCAAGCGACTACTTTCGTGAAACCTTTGTGAAAGGATATTCATACCACGGCGATTTGGTGAGCAACGGGTCGCCGAGAAATGATATCCTGATTCAGGATGGTAATAGCCGAGGAAAATACAAAGATAAATTAGGCTTACCTCGGGATAGGAAAGTGGTCTTATATGCGCCCACATTTCGACAGTCGTTTGGGGGTGGGGCGACGGAACGCCCGCGAGATGTCTTCCGTCTTAAGGACTGGGCTGACCGGCTGGGCACCGACACCTATTTAGTGGTTCACCCTCATTACCTTGACCGGTTCCCAATACCGAAGGCCCTGGCGCCGTTCGTCATGGCTGCACCGCGCAATGTCAACGTTAATGACCTCTACCTTGCGTCGGATCTGTTGATTACTGATTATTCGTCTGTAATGTTTGATTATGCGCTTTTAAAGAGGCCGATGATATTCTTCGCGTATGATTATGATTCATATGTGAGCGTCGAGAGGGGAACCTACTTTTCGTTGAAGGATGAAGCTCCTGGACCAGTTGTTAAGTCTTTTGATAGCCTGCTGGAGTCGGTAGAAGAGTCTCTCGCCGGAGGTATGGAAGTAGGTGAGGCGTATGAAAGATTCGTCTCACGGTATTGCGGTAATGATGACGGTCTGGCATCGAGGCGCGCTGTAGATTACCTGCTTGCAAAGGTTGGTGAGTGATGGTTTCTGGTAACGGTATCCGACGAATTGTTCTGGTTGCGAATAACGTTGGTGAGCTTGGTGGCGTAGGTACATATATGCGGGTCATGGGAGAAGCGTTTCAAGACTCTGGCTATGATGTGCAGCTGCTGGGGTTCGATCGTGTCTCGCAGCATGGTAATTTCGGTGGTCTTGAGCATCACACTATGTATGATGAACCTAACCCCGGTAAGCCAAAATCTGAGAATTATGTTTTGGGGAATGATGACCCAAGATATAAGAAGAAGTTGCGCAAGTATTTGAGCGTCAGGGCTGCTGCTGGACGTAATGCCCGGCCGTTCATCGACGCTTTCGACCGCTCTACGGCTGTGATTGTGGCACAGGTGTGGGCGATGGAGAACCTTGTCGATGCTGGATTTCACCCAGCAGATCGCATGGGACCTATAGTCTTTGGTCAACACCATGCATCGCATGAGCAAGCTCAGGCTGGAGGATATGTTCCGCGCATCCGTAAGGCTTTCGCTGAGGCTGACAAATTCGCTGCACTTACCGATGAGGATGCACGACTGTTTCTAGAGGACGGAATCCCCGCTGTAACCTCTATTCCTAATCCAGTGAGTATGCAGTTTGGTACTGCTGATAGGTCGTCAAAGACCATTGTTGCTTTGGCGAGGTATGCAGAGATTAAAAGACTGGACAGGCTGGTAGCCGCGTGGTCTGTATTGTCTCGTGAATTTCCGGATTGGTGTGTCGAGCTTTGGGGGGACGGCCCAGAGCGTGAAACGTTACGTGCACGAATAGACGAGTACGGGTTGCAGTCGTGCGTACGGCTCATGGGCCGCACTGATAGCCCAGGTGATGTTTTGGCTAATTCGGCGGTTAATGTGGTGTCGAGTGATAGTGAGGGTTTACCATTCAGCATCGTTGAGGCTGCGCGTAAAGGCGTGCCGACTGTGGCTGTCGACTGCTGTCCTGGCATACGTACTCTAATCGATGATGGCCGTTCGGGTATCGTTACACCGCGGGGCTCGGTTTTGGGCCTGGTGGCTGGGTTGCGGCGTATGATTTCCGACGACTCGGCGAGGATTCGCATGGGTGAACAGGCAGGCATTGCTTCGAATCGGTTCATGCCGGACGCTGTGGTGGGACGGTGGTCTGAGGAGTTTGAACGCGCTTTGCGCTGAGCAGCGTGAGTGTGAAGTGGGTCGTACGGCACAATGGTCCTATGAGCATTGACCTTGAGATCGCCCAAGCCGCCGTCCTCAAGCCCATCGGAGACATCGCCGCCTCCGTGGGGCTGACCCCGGAGGACATCATCCCGTTCGGACACGACAAGGCGAAGATTCCGGTTAAGGTGCTCAAAGCGGGGGACGACCGCGGACAGGGCAAACTGATCCTGGTCACCGCGATGAGCCCCACTCCCGCCGGCGAGGGCAAGACCACTACCAGCATCGGCCTGGCCGATGGACTGAACCAACTGGCTCAGGTCGACTCCTGGGACGTCCCAGCGGGGACGGTGCCGGCAACCCTGGCTCTGCGCGAGCCCAGCCTGGGCCCGGTCTTCGGTATGAAGGGCGGCGCCGCAGGTGGCGGCCATGCGCAGATCCTGCCGATGGAGGACATCAACCTCCACTTCACCGGGGACTTCAACGCCATCGCCCTGGCCAACAACCTGGCCGCGGCAGTCCTGGACAACCATATGCACCAGGGCAACACCCTGGACATCGATCCGCGCCGCGTGGAGATCCGCCGAGTCGTGGATCTCAACGACAGGGCACTGCGCAACATTGCGATCGGCATGGGTGGGATCACCGGTGGGATCCCACGCGAGGACCACTTCGACATCGTCGTCGCCAGCGAGGTCATGGCGGTGTTCTGCCTGGCCGCCGACCTGGCCGACCTCAAAGAACGCCTATCCCGCATCGTCGTCGCCCGCACCCGGGCCAACCTGCCGGTGACGGTGGGCGACCTGGGCGTGGCCGGCGCTATGGCCGCCCTGCTGAAGAACGCGATCGACCCCAACCTGGTCCAGAGCATCGAGGGCACGCCGGCCTTCGTCCACGGCGGCCCCTTCGCCAACATCGCCCATGGCTGCAACAGTGTCCTGGCCACCCGGGCCGCCCTGGCCCACGGCATATACGCGGTCACCGAAGCGGGTTTCGGCGCGGATCTGGGCGCGGAGAAGTTCCTCGACATCAAATGCCGCCAGGCCGGCCTGTGGCCGTCCGCCGCGGTCGTGGTGGCGACAGTGCGGGCGCTGAAGTACCACGGGGGAGTCGCGAAAGCGGACCTGGAGACGGAGGACCTCGATGCGATGCGCGCGGGCCTGCCCAATCTGCTGCGGCACCTGGAGAACCTGGGTGGGGTCTACGGCCTGCCAACGGTAGTGAGCATCAACCGGTTCCCCAGCGACACAGACGCGGAAGTCGCCGCTCTGATCGCGGAACTCGCCGAACGCGGCATCACCGCATGCGAAGCCACCCACTGGGCCAACGGGGGTGCCGGTGCCCTGGACCTGGCCCGCGCAGTCGTCGCCGCGATCGAGCAGACGGAGTCGGCCTCGGCGTCGGAGGACGAAGGACTCAAGCCGGGCGAGCCGCGGTTCGCCTATGACCTGGATGAGAAGCTCGAAGACAAGATCACCGCGGTGGCCCGGCGCATTTACGGGGCCGGCGAAGTCGTCTTCCCCAAGCGCGTGGCCAAGAAGCTGGCACTGTTCGCCGCCGACGGGTTCGCGGGCCTGCCCGTGTGTATCGCGAAGACCCAGTACTCGTTCTCCACCGATGCGTCCCTGCTGGGTGCGCCGACCGGACACACCCTCGAGGTCCGCGATGTGCGCCTGGCCGCCGGCGCTGGATTCGTCGTCGCGGTGTGCGGGGACATCATGACCATGCCGGGCCTGTCCAAGCAGCCGGCTGCGCTGAGCATCGACGTCGACGAACAGGGTCAGATCACGGGTCTGTTCTGAAGTGCGACTGCGCACAACCGCCCTAGCCCTGTGATGCGGATCGCAGCGGAGTCTTCCGGAGAACACAGCCTGGGGCGGTACAGTGGGCCTGTTAGGTCCCGCTTACCCGATTCGAGTCGTTAGGTTCATCCCACGCCCATGCTGAACTGGATGCCGCCCCGCGCCAAGCAGCTTGCCATTGAGGTATTCCAGTTTCTGACCGTCGGCGGTATCAGTTACATCGTGGACGTGGGCCTGTCGAATCTGTTGGTCTTCGGCCTGTGGATCATGCCGGCGCTCATGCACGACAGCCCGCTCAAGGCCAAGATCATCTCCACCGTCGTCAGCGTCGCGGTGTCCTGGCTGGGTAACCGCCTGTGGACCTACGGCAAACGGCAGACCGGATCCAATATCCGCGGCATGGTCCGCTTCGCAATCGTCAACCTGGTGGGCATGGGCGTCGTCCTGGTCCCCGGCTGGTTTACGGTCTACATCCTGGGCTTGCGCGACCCCATCAGCTACAACATCTCCATGAACATCGTGGGCATCGCCCTGGGCATGGTGTTCCGCTTTTTCGCCTACCGGCACTGGGTGTTCAAGGAAGAACCCGCCCATCCGGACCGGGAAACCATCCCAGTAGACGACGACGCGTCCGTCGGTACGCGGTGACCACTTGCCGCGGCATCACGCTACGGACCTCGGCCCGGAGGCGCCGGTAGCCCAGGTGCAGCATAGCGGTGCGCTGCCGTTCCAACTCCCCGGCCGCGGCCTGCTGTGCCAGCTCCTCGATCTCGTCCCACAGTTGTGAAGTGGCGGGCTGGAAGTAATTCGCCTCCAACCAGCTGCGCTCGGCGTGCTGGAACCGGCCACGGGCCAGGTCGGCTAGCGTGCCCTCCAGCCCGGACCCGGCGAAGACCTCGTTGAGCATTGCGCGGTCCACCCCGAAATCCGAGACCACCAGACCCGGCAGCCCCCGGTCCAGGGCCTCGAGCATCGCAGTCGAGCTGACCGTCACCAGCGCGCAGCCCGGCCGCAGAAACTCGGACATAGGCCCCACGGCCACCTCGACCTCGGCTTCGGCGAGCGCACCCGCGGTCACCAATTCCCGCCGGATCTGCAGATAACTGTGCCGCTCCGCGTGCGTCTCCTGTTCGCCCGGCAGGCTGCGGACCTTCAGGATCGCCCGCCGAGGCGCCTGCCCGGTGCCCGCCCGCTGCCAGGCTGCCAGCGCCTCAAGCAGGGCGGCCCGCTGGTCCCAGCGCTGTGGCACCTTGGCCTGTGGGGCGAAGACCACCGTATCCACGGGGTCGGTCACAGCCGGTGGGATCCGCCCGGCGCTGCCCAGCATCGGCAGGGTCGTGACCACTGCACGGGCCCGGGCCCTGGTGCGCCTGATCGCCTCATCATAGGCGGTGCGTTCGGCAGCCGAATGCGTGATGAACACATCGCCGAGCCGTCGGTAGCGTTGCCCGCGCAGGGTCGCGGGTAGTCCCATGCCGGGCAGGCCGGAGACCAGCCCCGGCCGGTTCTTCAGCGACGCGGCCACGGCGAACACCTGGGCTGCGACGGGGCCGGTGGCGGCTGCCAGGACGACGGTGGGGCGCACCGCCGTGAGCAGTGCGCGCAGCTTGGTCCGGGGCACGATGCGCACGTCCAGGTCCTCCCACCTGGTGCCGGATACGGCGTGGGCGATTTGCGTGCCGGTGGGACGGATCGGCGTATCCATCAGCACCACCTCCACCCGGATCCCCGGATGCGCCGCGGCCAGGGAGTCCACCAGTCGTGCGGCCCACTTCAGATACGATTCGCTGTCGGCGATCGCCAGGATGTTCACCAACGCCGTCCGGGGTTTCTTCACCGGCAGCCGGTTGTGGGTCAGCTCGTTGAGTTCGCGCCGGGTGGAGTCGGGCCCGCGTCCGGTCCACCAGGCCGCAGGGATCGGATCGACTTCGACCCTCGGAGCCCGCATGACCAGCGGCAGGGTGGTCACCGCGGTCGAAGGCAGGGAACACACCCGGGTGTGTTTGGGGGAGTGGGCCAACCGCAGCTCCACGGGCAGGCCGGGGGCTGCGATCGTCAGGCCGGGGATGTGGGCCAGTCGGTCCAGGAGCTCAGGGCTCTGACGCCGGTGCGGATAGTAGACGCACTGGCCCGCCTGGGGCTCGGTCGTCTGGTCAGTGGTGCTCTGGTCAGTGGTGCTCTGGTCCACAGTCCTCTGGTCCGCGGTTCGGACCTGGTCCGCGACCCAGGAGGCGTAGGCGTCCTGGTCGATCAGTCCGTCGGCGGCCAGGGCCGAACCCAGGATGACCGTCGGCGGTTCCGCGGCGTCCTCTGATGTGTCATCGCCCAGGTTCAGTCCGCGCGCCCATTCGAATCGGTGGCGTGCCAGCCTGCCGCCTGCACCCGTGAAGTCCCGGGCCAGCCGCTTGTCGACCTTCATCGCGCTGACCCAGCGCAGTCGGCCGGCCCGCATGAGCCTGCGCAGCACTACCGCGGTGGCCAGGCCCAGGGCACGCCTGGCCGGGGAGGCATCGAGCCGGGAGCGCACCAGGGGCGCCGGCCGGCGCCGAGTCAGGCTGCGCGCGGCTCCGATCGTGGCCAGGCCGTCGTCGACCATCACCAGCTCGCGGGGCACGGCGGGCAGCGATCCCAGCAGCCGGCGCTGGAAGCTCCCGGAAAGCACATCGCCCACCAACACCCGACCCGAGGTGCGCGGCAGGCGGGCGGGTGAGACGTCCTGGCCGGGCGCCTCGGCCTCGACGACCACGCCGGAGGGCAGCCGGTCGATGGGGAACTGCGCCAGAAAGCCCGTCATGCCCGCCGCCTGGGTCCTGGCGTGGACGATAAGCGCCTCGTCGATCAGCCGGGCCTCGAGCACGGAGAGGAATTGCAGGGGGGACTCTACAAAGGCGTGCGATGCTGTGGCCGGATCCGGGGTGCCGCCGGGCACCGTCTGTGCGTGATATGCCATGATACGTAAGGTATTCAATCCTTGGAGGGGGACTTGTGACTGTCTTGGTGACCGGTGGTGCCGGCTATATCGGATCGCATGTCGTGCGGCTGTTGGAACAGCGCGGCGACGATGTGGTGATCGTGGACAATATGTCAAATGGCATCGCCTCCCGGATCGGCGAGCTGCCGCTGGAGCAGATCGACCTGTCCCACGCCGATGCCACCGATCGCCTGGTCGAGGTCATCGAACGCTACGGCGTCGACTCCGTCGTCCACTTCGCCGCGAAGAAACAGGTCGGGGAAAGTGTTCAGCGGCCCCTGTGGTACTACCAGCAGAACGTCACCGGCCTGGCCAACCTGCTGGCCGCCCTGGAGCGCACCGGCGTGGACCGCCTCGTGTTCAGCTCGTCGGCGGCGGTCTACGGGATGCCCGACCGGCTGATGGTCGAAGAGGACATCGACTGCCGCCCGATCAACCCCTACGGGCAGACGAAGCTGATCGGCGAATGGATGATCGACGATGTGATGGCGGCGACCGGGCTCAACGCGATCAAGCTGCGGTACTTCAACGTCGCCGGCACCGGCTGGAACGACCTGGCCGATACTGCGGTGATGAACCTGTTCCCGATCGTGTTGGACCGTGAGGCCCGGGACCTGGCCCCGGTGATCTTCGGTGATGACTACGACACCGATGACGGCACCTGTATCCGTGACTATGTGCATGTCAAGGACCTGGCACTGGCACACGTGTACGCCCTGGATGCTTTGGCGGCGGGCCGGCCGCGGGTCTCGACGTTCAACGTGGGCACGGGGCAGGGTGCCAGTGTGCGCGAGGTCATCGATGCGCTCTCCGATGCGCTGGGTCGGCCGTTGACTCCGGAGATCGGTGATCGTCGGGCGGGGGACCCGCCGCGGTTGATCGCCGATGTCACGGCAATCTCCACCGAACTGGGGTGGAAGGCCGAGTACGGGTTGGCCGATATCGCGAAGTCCGCGGTCGCCGCGGCCGCCTGGCGCGCAGCTCAAGACTGAACTCCCCGGGTACGTCGTAGCCGTCGCACCCGCCGGACGATGCGCCCGGAGAATCGCCCGGCCCTGCGCCGCAGCTTTCGGATCAGCACCGAGGACCCCGAGGCTTCCGGCTGTGGTTTCGGGGGTAGCCGGCCGGGCAGGTCGAGCTTGGTCAGCCGGCGTCGTTTGAAGTACCGGGCGTGTGCCGGATACGCGTCGGCTAAGAGTGAGGCCGCCTCCTCACGCAGTCCGGGCAGGATCTGTGGCTGCATGCAGTAGGCAACGGCGTGAACCAGCCGCTGGAGCCCGGGCACCTGCTCGGCCGCGCGGGCCCGGCCGGCGGGGGCCTCGGCCACAGCCGCCAGATCCGAGGTCGGGGACGGTTCGCCGCCCGGCCCGCCCTGTGCCCATAGGAAGTCGCAGATTGTCACGGGTATCCGATTGCTGTTCTCGTAGGGTGTGAAGCGCTCCAGCGCCAATTCGGTGCCCACAGCGTAGGCCCGCACCCCGTAGAGCCCGGAGGCGGTGGCCAGGGCGGTGGAGAAACAGCCGACGATCAGGTCGGGGCACAGCCGGTGGATGCACAGCTCGACAGGCACCTGGGCGGGCAGGACCTCCAACTGGACGCCCAGTGCAGTGGCCTGTTCGTGCAGCAGCGCCGTCACCATGGCCCCGGCGGCCGGATGCGGTTTGAACAGGATGCGAGCGGCCCCGGAACCCACCGCAGTGGCCTCGTCCACCGCGGTGCGCAGCATCGAGGCATAGAGTCCCTGTTCCTCCTCTGTCGTGAGCAGGTCGATGTCCGCCAGGTACTGGCCCACGATGATGGCAGTGGGCCCGGTGTGCTCTGTGTGCGCGGTGGTGTCCGCGGCGAAGGCGGCGAGTGCAGGATCGGCCGCGCGACTCATGAGCTCGAAGGTCGCCCGCAGCGCGGCCGCGGGCACGCGCAGGACCGGCACCCGGTACTCGGCCAGCAGGACGGGGTCGAGGCCCGGTACCAGCTCGGCGATGATGAGCCCGGCCAAGCGCTGGGACAGCTGGACCGGCAGCACATTGCGGGTGGGCCCATAGCTCATCAGGCCGTCGGCGTGGACGAACACGGCCGAGGTGCCGAAGACCTCGGCCAGGGCCGTCGCCGGTGGGCTCTGGATCGATTCGACGTACAGTTCCAGGTCCGCGGTTCCCAGATTCCATTCGCGGCGCAGCAGGCGTTCGAGGAGCGGGAGATCGTCCGCGCGCGGGCGCCAGGTGGCCGGATGGTTGGGCCAGATCAGTCGGTTGAACTCGATGACCCGGTCGAAGACCGGAGTCAGAGTCTGGCCGATCGGGGATGAGTGGAACGGTGCGCCGAAGTCGTTGATCACCCGGTTGTCGCTGATCAGCAGGATCCGTTCGTCCGCCGGACCGATCAGTCCGGCGGACAGTGCTGCGTGCAGATTGGCCAGCTGGAACAGGCTGGAGACCTCGAAGATCTGTTTCATGCTGCCTTTCGGTGGTACTCGGAGGAGGCTCCGGCATCCTTATTTCTGTCGATGCTCTGGCGCTCCCCGGCCACTCGGGTCAACACGGGTGCCAGGCGTCTGGACCGCTGGGAACCCAGCCCGGAGGCGAGCCGGTCCAACTCGGCCGGGCGCAGAGCGGTCAGCGCCCCCGCGGTGCGTTCGACCAGGGTGGTGCGCAGATGCGCGGGCAGGTCGTCGCGTTTCAAGTGGATGTCGACCAGCGCCAGCAGATTGTGCCCCGCTTTGAGGGCGAAACGGTCCAGATCCGGGTCCGCCCGACAGCGTTCGATGATCCCCAGGCAACTGGGCACGATGTCCATCTGCCTTTCGTCATAGGTCGCAGTCAGGGACGTGGACACCTTTCTGCGGTATACCGGCGCGTGCGAGTCGACCACTGCGAAGCGCAGATCTGCCAGGAACAACCGCCAGTTCCACTCCCTGTCCTCCGCTGTGCGCAGGGACTCATCGAAGTACAGGACACCGGGGCATCCGGCGGCCGCCTGCTCGGCGTGTTCGGCCAATTCCCGTCGGTAGAGACCGGCCAGCGTGCTTGGGAAATCCACCATCGTGGCTTGGAATCCCACCGGTGAGTCGATGAAATCCCGGGTGGCCAGGGCTTTCCCGCGCAGCGCCACCGGGGCCCGCCACAGCCTGCGCGCCTTGCCTGCCGCGCGGACCAGGTCAGTGCGCACGAAATCCACATCCAACTCTTCGAGGACATCGACCATATGGGCCAGGTAGCCGCCGGCGAACCAGTCATCGGCATCCAAAAAGGTCACGAACCGCCCGGTCGCCTCGCGCAGCCCCAGATTCCGCGCCGCCGACACCCCGCGCGCGGCAGGCACGCGGGTGAGCACAGCGGTGGGGAACGGGGCCAGGGCCGCGGCTGCGACCTCGGCAGTGCGATCCTGTGATCCATCGTCGATGACCACCGGCTGCACCAGGGCGGGATCGATGCCCTGCCAGGCCAGGCAGCCCAGTGCATCGCCCAGGTAGTCCTGGGCGTTGTGCGCGGGGATGACGACGCTGACCAGGGGAGTGCCGACCAGGGGAGTGCCGACCGGAGGAGTACTGACAGGGGAAGTCGAGCCCACCGGCTTACTTCTTCACGCGCAGGGACTCGATCTTCGACTCCTCGCCCGGCATCACGCGCTTGACGCCGTCGCCCAGGGCGATGGAGACCCGGCGGATGTCCTCGGCCAGGCGGATGAACTCATCGGGCTCCATCGAGGCGGACTGGTCGGAGCCCCACATCTCATTGCTCAGCGTGATGTGGCGCTCCACCGTCACCGCGCCCAGAGCCACTGCCGCGACCGAGATCGCCGTGCCCGTCTCGTGGCCCGAATAGCCCACCGGCACGCCGTAGCGCTCCCGCAGTGCCGGAATCGCCAGCAGGTTGACCTCCTCGGCCGGCAGCGGATAGGTCGAGGTCGCGTGCATGAGCACCAGATTGTCCGTGCCCACCGTCTCAACCGCCCGGTCGATCAGCTCGAAGTCCGACATGCCGGTGGACATGAGGACCGGCTTGCCGGTAGCGCGGATCGCCCGCAGCAGCTCGAGGTCGGTAATCGAGGCGCTCGCGATCTTGTAGACGACCGCGTCGAACTTCTGCAGGAAGGCCACGGAATCCGTGTCCCAGGGGCTGGCGAACCACTGCAAACCCAGCTGCTTGGCGTACTCGTCGATCTGCGCGTACTCGGCCTCCTCGAACTCCACCCGGTACTTGTACTCCAGGTAGGTCATTTCGCCCCACGGAGTGGATTTGGGCTTGGACTTCTGGGCCTCGGGCACCGCCATGTCCGGATTGCGCTTCTGGAACTTCACGGCCTGCGCGCCGGCTGCTGCGGCGACGTCCATCATCCGCTTGGCCAGTTCGACGTCCCCGTTGTGGTTGATGCCGATCTCGCCGATCAGGTAGACCGGCTGGCCCGGGCCGATGAAGTGTTCGCCGACCTGGATGCCGGGGTTGGTCGTGTTGGGGCGGGCGATGGTGGTGTTCTCGATGATCGTCATGATCGTTTCTCCTGTGTTCGTCTGGGTTGTCTGGGGCGTCTGGAAAGTCTGATTCGGGTCCGTCTGCACAGCGGGGTGGGTCATCCGGCCACGCTGTGCAGGCGGGGCTCGGGCGGGGCCTCGGGCAAGGCCGCGGATGTCACCGCGGGCGGAGCCTCGGGTTGGACCGCGATCGGTGCTGGTTGGCCGACCGCCAGATCGCACAGTTCCCGGACGGCCCCGTGCCCGCCCCGGTTCTTCAACTTCAGCCGGGCGGCGGTGAGCACCGAGGGGTGGGCGTCGGCCACGGCAATCGGCCAGCCCACCTGGTTGAAGGCGGGCAGATCGTTGACGTCGTTGCCGATGTAGGCGACGCGTGCCGGGTTCAGGTTCCGATCCGCCATCCACGTCCGCAGTGCGGCAGCCTTGTCGTCCACCCCCTGCATGACCTCGACGCGCAGCTTCTCGGCCCTGGCGCCGACCACCGGATTGCGTTCCTTGGACAGGATGAGGAACGGCAGGCCCGCGGCTCGGGCCGCCGCGATCCCCAAGCCGTCCCCGCGGTGGACCCGCACATGTTCACGGCCCGACTCGTCGACGAAGGCCGAGTCGTCCGTGTGGACCCCGTCGAAGTCCGTGACGATAGCGTCGACGTCCAGTGCCGAGGCCGGTGTGCGGGTCTGCGCCGCGATCCGCAGGGCGGTCAGGTCGGCCAGGGTGTCGATCTCGCGGGCGTCCTCCGGGGGCACCTCCTGGATCGCGATCCGGCCGAAGAACCTGTGGCCGTGTTCGCGCAGGCCCGTGGTGCGCATGACGTAGAAGGCGCCGGTCTCATTGAAGTGCTTCTTCCGGTCCTGCCGGCGTGGGCGGAACGATGCCTCGTGGCCGACGGGAATCGCCGTGGGAGGTGTCTGGGCGTGGGCCGGGGTCTGGGCAGGCTTCAGGGTCCACAGGAAGCTGTGGTCCTCGGTCGCGGAGAACACGCAGTCAGCCTCGTCGGCGAGCACTCGGCCGATCGCCTGGTCGATGTCATCGGGGTTGATGAAGGGGGAGGTGCACTGGATGAACACGGTGATGGCCGGGTCCCCCTCGTGCTGTGGGCGCAGCCGGTCCAGTGTGTACAGCAGTGCGGATTCACTGCTGGCGGTATCGCTTGAGATATCGGCGGGGCGCCGGACCACGGAGGCGCCGTGGGCCAGGGCCTCGTCCGCGATCTGGTCGTGATCGGTCGATACGATCACCTGGTCGATCAGCC
Organism: Brevibacterium moorei; assembly: GCF_024580735.1. GTDB lineage: Bacteria > Actinomycetota > Actinomycetes > Actinomycetales > Brevibacteriaceae > Brevibacterium > Brevibacterium moorei. The sequence continues at coordinate 20,657 of NZ_JANIJX010000003.1, forward strand.
GGGAGCCGCGCGCCGCGTCGACTGCTCTGCCCACCAGCGTGACGCCGGAGATCTTCTGCAGGTTCTTCAGCGGGATGCCCTTGGAGCCGCCCCTGGCCGGGATGATCGCAACGGTGTGCGGCCTCGGCGTCGGAGCGGTGGAACCGCGTGTTGCAGGGGATGCCGCGACGGGCGGTTGAGATGCCGCGCGGGCGATGTCTGGGGTATCGATTGACTCATTCACAGGGCGCCATCGTAGGCCGGGGACCGTGAACCGAAGGTGAACGTGCGGCCACATTGATGTGCAGCCTGGGTGAAGCCTCCGCATTTTCTACTTTCAGTCCTATAGCACCGCTGAATCCGGGGGTGCTATAGGACTGAAAGTAGAAAATGCAACAGACCCTTATATGCAGGTAAGTGGCGTGTCTACCGTGTCATGCATTTGTGTGCCATGATCTATGCATGTATAACGTTGTAACGCATCAAACGCTTATAAACTCTGGTATTGGCAAGGCGGTAATAGCCTCATGTCTTCGGTGTTGTCTCCAAACTCTCAGCCGTGGGATCTACCTCATCGTGCGGGTCTGCCGGTGCTCCGCACACGCTGCCCTTAGCCGGTGGATCGACTGTCCTGAGTTGCTCGAACCGCCTGACACCGGAACTCCGGGAAGGTCCGAGGTGTCGATGTTCCGCCGTAGGATCGCAATCCACCTGGGTCACATCCGAGCGTATGGTCTGGCGCCCGGACAGTTCATCAGCCACCAATCCGCCGCAGCGGCCCAGGGGATCCCGCTGTTCGTAACTGAGTTCCCCCGTATCTCCATCTCCGACCCTGACCGGTCGTCGCAGACCACGGCCGTCATCCGGCGGCACCGTCGCACAGTGCCAGTGGAACATCTGTCCGGTTCTGCCTCGGCACTTCCCGGCGTCCTCATGACCAGTCCGATCTGGACCGTGGCGGATATCCTCCGCGACAAGGACGAGATGCACGGTTTCATCGCCGCGGACGCCTTCGTCGGTGGGGTGGTCGACATGTAGGACGTCCGCCTCAACGCCTACCCCGATCGATTCAGGTTCTGGCGCCCACCGTTCGATGCAGGCCGCGGAACGGAGCGGGGAATCCAGGCTGCCGACGCCCAGACCATGGAAGCTCTGAGCAGGCGCAGGCAGATCCTCGGCGCAGTGCTCGACGAATTGGAGAAACTCAACTCCCGCAAGGGGATGCGCCGGGCCAGGCGCCTGACGTCGTGGACCACGGGGTTGTCCGAATCCCCTTTGGAAAGCCTGACGCTATTGGCCCTCAAGCACCTGGGCATCACCGATGTCTACCAGCAGGTGGTCTTCATTTCCCGCGACGGGCGCTTCCAGGACCGGGTTGACTTCTTCATTCCACACCTCAACCTCATCGTCGAAGCGGACGGTTGGTCGAAGTACTCGGGCCCAGACGACATCAAACGGGAGAAACGGCGCGAGGAACGGCTGCGGGCCCATCACAACCTCATCCGGGTCGAATGGCGCGATGTCATTCCCGGGCCCTCCGGCTATGGCATGGTCCGCAAGGCCAGGGAAGTCGGAATCCACCTGGGGTAGGGGCGGCCCGCTGCATTTTCTAGTTCCAGTCCTATAGCACCTACGGATTCAGCGGTGTTATAGGACTGGAACTAGAAAATGCGGAAGGCGGGCTAAATCCAGCTGGCGTTGAACATGCGGTGGCGCCAGTCCTCGTAGGGGATGGTCTCGCCGGTGTACACGGGGTAGAAGAAGGCGAAGGCCAGGACCGCCAGGGCCACGATCAGCCCCACCGCCATCCTGCGCCAGAACAGGGCGCGAGGGCTGACCGCGAACCGGGCCCCACTGCCCAGACTGCTACCGCTGAAACCGCTGCCGAAGCCCCTGCGGCCTGTGCTCACACGGTCCGCATCGCCCCAGATCACGCCCAGCAGGTAGACCACCGCCAGGACCACGAAGGGGACCATGACGATCGTGTAGAAGGTGAAGATCGTCCTGTGCTGGTAGGTGAACCACGGGCCCCAGGCCGCCAGCAGGCCCGCCAGGATCGCCCCAGTGCGCCAATCACGCCGGACGATCCAGACGAAGAGCATGCCCAGCACGGCAATGGGCGCCAGGCCCCAGATGACGGGATTGCCCACTGAGGTGATCGCCGCCGAACAATGGTCGACCGCACACCCGGCTTCACCCAGTTCGGGGGACTTGTAGTAGAAGGAGGTGGGCCGCCATTGCACGATCCAACCCCAGGGATTGGACATATAGGGGTGTTCGGAATCCAACCCGACGTGGAACTTGTAGGCGGTGTAGTGGTAGTGCGCCAGGCTGACCAACCAGTCCGGCAACCCGGACCACCAGCCGGAGTTCTGTTCCGCCCAGTCGCGGCCGTAACCGCCGGAGGTGAAGATCCAGCCCGACCAGCACAGCACGTAGACGATCAACGCCACGGGCACCAGTGACACGAACGCCGGAATCGCGTCCTTGAAGAACCAACCGCGCCACCTGCCCAGCAGGCCGGCGCGCCGTCTGCGCCCCAGATCCCACAGCACCGTGAGGATGCCGAAGACGGCCAGCACATAGATGCCCGACCACTTCACTCCCATCGCACACCCCAGGCTCAGGCCGGCGGCGATCCGCCACGGCCGCCACCCTAGACCGGGTCCGCTGCCCAGGTCCTGCGGTCCGGGCAGGAAGGCCGTGCGATACAGGCCCGAGGCCAGGGCCCGGAACCTGCTCACGGCACCCGGCCGGGCCCCCGGGTCGGCCGGCTCCAGGCCCAGCCTGCGCGCCAGGGTCAGATCCGCCCATTCCTTGTCGATGAGCAGGAAGGCGAAGCCGAGCAAGACGAAGAACATGACGAACAGGTCCAACAGACTGGTGCGCGAGTGCACGAAGTGCTCGCCGTCGACCGCCAGCAGCAATCCGGCCAGGGAGCCCAGCCATACCGACTTGAACAGACGGATCGCCAGGCGCGCCAAAATGAAGATCGACAGGGCGCCGAACACCGCGGCGGCGAAGCGCCACCCGAAGGAGGACTGCACCCCGAAGATCTGCTCGCCGGCGCCGATCAGCCATTTGCCCAATGGCGGATGGACCACGTATTCCCCGGCCTCCAACAGCCCGGAGGGGTCGCCCTGGTTGAACGCGTCATTGGCCTCCTTCGTCCAATTGCGTTCATAACCCGACTGCCACAGGGCGTAGCCGTCCTTGACGTAGTAGGTCTCATCGAACACCAGCGAATGGGGGAAGCCCAGCCGGTACAGGCGCAGTGCCCCGCCCAGGACGGTCAGCACCACGGGGATGAACCAGGCGTAGAACGCCACGCCCGGCCTGAGCAGCGCTGCGTGGAGTCTGGCCGCAACCCCGCTGGAACCACCGCGTGAACCGCCGGCTCTCGGGCCGCCGGACTCGGTCGCGGCGGACTGGGCGCCGGGTGCGTGCTGGGTCTGCTGTTCGCTCAGGTCGGACACCCCGCCAGTCTACGGGTCGCGCGGCGGCACAGACGTGGGAGGATGGGTTCATGAGTTCCTCCGCAGCCTTCGAACCGGATTCGCCCAGCTCTGCAGCACCTCGTGCCGCACTCGTCCTGGTCGGCACCCCGATCGGCAATCTGGCCGATGCCTCCCCGCGGATGCGCGCTGAGATCGAGGGCGCGGATCTGATCGCAGCCGAGGACACCCGCCGCTTCCTGGGCCTGGCCCAGCGCCTGGGCCTGGCCCACACCAAGAACGTCGTCAGCGTTTTCGACCACAATGAACAGACCAAGGCCGCGGACGTGGTGGCGGCGATCCGGCACGGCAAACGCGTGGTGCTGCTGACCGATGCGGGAATGCCCGCGGTCTCCGACCCCGGCTACCACGTCGTCAAGGCGGTCGCGGGCGCCGGACTGCCGGTGACCTCGGCGCCGGGGCCATCGGCCGTGTTCACGGCCCTGGCCCTGTCCGGCCTGCCCAGCGACCGCTTCACCTTCGAAGGTTTCGTGCCGCGCAAATCGGGGGAGCGCGCGCGGCTGTTCGCCGAACTCGCCCATGAGCGGCGCACGATGGTGTTCTTCGAAAGCCCGCACCGGATCGCAGCGACCCTCGACGACCTGGCGCAGGCGTTCGGTCCGGAGCGGGCCATGACGATCAGCCGGGAGCTGACGAAGACCTACGAGGAAGTGCTGCGCGGGACGATCGCCGATCTGGCCGCCGAGGCCGCAGACGGCCTGCGCGGCGAACTCACCCTGGTCGTGGCCGGCTTCGTGGGGCGGACCTCGGCGCCGGAGGACCACGTGGCGGCCGTGGCCGAGCTGGTCGAGGCCGGACTGCGCGCCAAGGACGCGGCGGCCCGCATCGCCAAGGACGCCGGCCTGAAGACCCGCGAGGTCTACGAGGCCTACTTGGCTGACAAAGCATGAAGGCAGGGCGCGGGCCTCGGACAACCGGCGGGCTGCGCCCGCCCGGCCGCGCGAACCGGCAGGCGGTCGCGAAGTAGACTTTCCCCATGAGCTTCTACATCACCACCGCCATCGCCTATCCCAATGGCACCCCGCACATCGGCCACGCCTATGAATACGTCGCGGCCGACACGATCGCCCGGTTCCACCGGCTCGACGGTGAGGATGTCTTCTTCATGACGGGCACGGACGAACACGGCCTGAAGATGCAGCAGACCGCGCAGAAGCAGGGCGTGACGGCGATGGAACTGGCCACCGCCAACGCCGCGGCCTTCCGCACCCTGCAGGACACCCTGGGCTCCAGCTACAACCGCTTCATCCGCACCACCGACGCCGACCACGTGGCCAGCTGCCAGGCGATCTGGCAGCGGATGGAGGAAAACGGCGACATCTACCTCGACAGCTACGCCGGCTGGTACTCGGTGCGCGATGAGGCCTATTACAACGAGGACGAAACCGAAGTCCGCGAGGACGGTCAGCGCTACGCCACCGCCACCGGCACCGAGGTGACCTGGACGGAGGAGGAATCCTACTTCTTCCGCCTGTCGGCCTACCAGGACAAACTGCTGGCGCTCTATGCGGAACACCCCGAGTTCGTCGGCCCCGATGTGCGGCGCAACGAGGTCGCCTCCTTCGTCTCGGGCGGCCTGAACGACCTGTCGATCTCGCGCACCACCTTCGACTGGGGCATCCCGGTGCCCGGCGATGAGAAGCACGTGATGTACGTGTGGGTCGACGCCCTGACGAACTACCTGACCGGCGTGGGCTACCCGAACGTCGACGGCGAGGCCTTCAAGAAGTTCTGGCCGGCCGACGTCCACATCATCGGCAAGGACATCGTGCGCTTCCACGCCGTGTACTGGCCGGCCTTCCTGATGAGCGCCGGGATCGAACTGCCCAAGCGCGTCCACGCCCACGGCTTCCTGTTCAACAAGGGCGAGAAGATGTCGAAGTCGATCGGCAATGTCGTCGATCCCTATGACCTGGTCGACTCCTTCGGCCTGGACGCCATGCGCTTCTTCCTGCTGCGCGAGATCTCCTACGGCAACGACGGCTCCTACTCCGCCGAATCGATCATCGGGCGCAAGAACTCGGACCTGGCCAATGAGTACGGCAACCTGGCCCAGCGCTCGCTGTCCATGGTGAATAAGAACCTGGGCGGCGTCGTGCCCGATGTCTCCGCAGCGGACTTCACCGAGGCGGACCGGGCACTGCTCGACCAGGCCGCCGCCGCGCACGAGGCCGCCCGCGGCTTCGTCGCAACCCAGGAGCTCAACCGCTATGTCGAGGTCCTGTGGAAGGTGCTCGAGGAGGCCAACCGCTACTTCAGCGCGCAGGAGCCCTGGAAGCTCAAGAAGACCGATCCGGCCCGGATGGCCACGGTCCTCTACACCACGATCGAGGTCGTGCGCCGGGTCTCCATCCTGGTCCAGCCGGTGATGCCGGAGTCCGCGGGCAAGGTCCTGGACCTGCTGGGCGTGCCGGCCGTCGGTTCGGCCGGTGGCCGCGATGACAACGAGGCAGGCCATGCGCGCAGCTTCGCCGCACTGGCCACGCCGCTGGCCGCGGGCGTCGAACTGCCCAAGCCCGCCGGCGTGTTCCCGCGCTACGAGGCGCCCAAGGACGACGCCGCGGCCGGTTCGGCCGGCGGGCAGAAGCAGGGGGCCTGAGCTCAGGTGGCATCGCGAGGCGCCGGCGTCTACCCGCCGATTCCCGTCCCCCTGGCTGCTCCCGCAGTCGACACGCACACCCACCTGGATCTGGGCCTGGGGGTGCGCGGGCCGATCAAGGCCGGGGAGCCGGCCCCCGAGGTCGATCCGGCCGATGACGGCGCCGAGGGTCCCGGGCAGGAGGGCACGGGCTTCCCGCCGCTGAGCTTCTTCCACGACGCCGCGCAGACGGCGGGGATCACGCGGATCGTGCAGATCGGCTGTGAGATGTCATCGGCCCGCTTCACTGCGGACCTGGTGGCCAGGGCCGCGGCGGGCGATGAGCCGGGGGTGCGCCCGGACTGGATGCTCGGCGGGGCGGCGATCCATCCGAACGAGGCCCCGCGCCTGGCCGCGGTCGGGCTGCTCTACGACTCGCTGGCGGAGATCGAGGCGCTGCTGGCCTCGCACTCGCGGATGCGCGTGGTGGGGGAGACCGGCATGGACTTCTTCCAGACGGAGGATGCGGCCGGCCGGCGGATCCAGGAGGAGTCCTTCCGCGCCCACATCGAGATCGCCAAGCGCCTGGGCCTGGCCCTGCAGATCCACGACCGGAACTCCCATGCGGATGTGCTGCGGATACTGGCCGATGCCGGGGCCCCGGACGTGACGATCTTCCACTGCTTCTCCGGCGACGAGGCGATGGCCAGGGAATGCGCGCGGCGCGGCTACCTCATGTCGTTCTCTGGCAACATCACGTTCAAGAACGCACACGATTTGCGGGCGGCTGCGGCCGCCGTGCCCGATGAGCTGCTGCTGACCGAGACTGACGCGCCATTCCTCACCCCGCATCCGCACCGCGGCAAGCCGGGCGGTTCCTACCTGGTCCCCTTGACGGTGCGCAAGCTGGCCGAGGTCCGGTTGGGCGCGGAGTTCCCGCCGCCGGCGCGCAAGCCGGCACAGCCCGGTCAACCCGGTCCTACCGCGACCCCGGAGAACGTGGCCAAGGAGGCCGAGGTGGCGAACCTGGTGACCGCCAACGCCGAACGCGCCCTGGGCGGCTGGGCCCTGGCCTGAGAGTCGGCTGCCCGTCAGCTGTGGGCGCAAGACGAATCGTGTCGAGATCTGGCACTCGAGTTGCATGAGTGCCAAGTCAGTCATAAAGTCGGAGTTAGCACACGAGCTCCGTGAGTGCTAAGTGGGATTCCACAGCACATCGGACCCGTCGGCACCCGCACAATCGCACCGTTCGGCACCCGCGACGACGAACGGACCCGCGGCGCGGAGGCCTCGGCGTCCGACTCCGGGTCCCGCGTCGAACCACGGCCGCCCAGGCGGCCCACCACCTTATGAACATGAAGGAGTGTCCGAACATGTCGGTTAACATCAAGCCGCTCGAGGATCGGATCGTCATCCGCCAGCTCGAGGCCGAGCAGACCACAGCCTCCGGTCTGGTCATCCCCGACACCGCCAAGGAAAAGCCCCAGGAGGGCGAGGTCGTGGCAGTGGGCCCCGGCCGCGTCGCCGACAATGGCAACCGCATCGCCCTGGACGTCGCCGAGGGCGACAAGGTCATCTACTCGAAGTACGGCGGCACCGAGGTCAAGTTCGGTGGCGAGGAGTACCTGGTGCTCTCGGCCCGCGACGTGCTCGCGGTCATCGGCTGAGCCCGCTTCCACTGACCTACGTTTAACGACGTAAACGACAAGCAGAAGAGGAAGTTAGGCAATGCCGAAGACTCTGCAGTTTGACGACGCAGCCCGTGCCGCACTGGAACGGGGCGTCGATGTCCTGGCGAACACCGTCAAGGTCACGCTGGGCCCCAAGGGCCGCAACGTCGTCCTGGACAAGGCGTGGGGCGCACCCACGATCACCAACGACGGTGTGACCATCGCCCGCGAGGTCGAACTGGACGACCCGTACGAGAACCTGGGCGCGCAGCTGGCCAAGGAAGTCGCCACCAAGACCAATGATGTCGCAGGCGACGGCACCACGACGGCCACCGTGCTGGCCCAGGCACTGGTCCACGAGGGCCTGCGCAACGTCACCGCAGGCGGCGCACCCGGCCAGCTCAAGGCCGGGATCGAGAAGGCCGTGGACGCGGTCGAGGCCCGCCTGCGCGAGAACGCCCGCGACGTCAACGGCTCGCAGGAGATCGCCCACGTGGCGGCTCTGTCCGCCCAGTCGGCCGAAATCGGCGAACTCATCGCCAAGGCCTTCGACGTCGTCGGCAAGGACGGCGTCATCACGATCGACGAGTCCCAGGCCTCGACGACCGAACTCGAAGTCACCGAGGGCATGCAGTTCGACAAGGGCTACCTGTCGCCGTACTTCGTGACCGACGCCGACCGCCAGGAAGCAGTCCTAAGCGATCCGCTGATCCTGATCAACCAGGGCAAGATCTCCAACATCCAGGAGCTGCTGCCCGTCCTGGAGAAGGTCCAGCAGGCCGGCAAGCCGCTGCTGATCATCGCCGAGGACGTCGAGGGCGAGGCCCTGTCGACCCTGGTGGTCAACAAGATCCGCGGCATCCTCAATGTCGCAGCCGTCAAGGCACCGGGCTTCGGCGACCGCCGCAAGGCGATCCTGGAGGACCTAGCCGTCCTGACCGGTGGCGAGGTCATCACCGCGGATATGGGCATGAAGCTCGATCAGGTGACGGTTGACCAGCTGGGCACCGCCCGCACCGTGACGATCACGAAGGACAACACCACCGTCGTCGACGGCGCCGGTGACGAGTCCGCAGTGGCCGGCCGGGTGGCGCAGATCCGCGCCGAGGTCGAGAACACCGACTCCGAATGGGACAAGGAGAAGCTCCAGGAGCGCCTGGCCAAGCTCTCCGGCGGTGTCGCCGTCATCAAGGTCGGCGCCGCGACCGAGGTCGAGCTCAAGGAACGCAAGCACCGTGTGGAGGACGCAGTGTCCGCCACCCGCGCTGCGATCGAAGAGGGCATCGTGGCAGGCGGCGGTTCCGCTCTGGTGCAGGCCGCACAGGTTCTGGCCGGTGACGAACTGGGCCTGACCGGCGACGCTGCGACCGGTGTCGACATCGTCCGCCGCGCCGTGGTCCAGCCGCTGCGCCAGATCGCTGCCAACGCCGGACAGGACGGTTCGGTCGTCGTGTCCAAAGTCGCCGAACTCGACCTGGGACAGGGCTACAACGCCGCTACCGACACCTACGGCGATCTGATCGCCCAGGGCATCATCGACCCGGTGAAGGTGACGCGTTCGGCTCTGCGCAACGCGTCCTCGATCGCGGCCCTGGTGCTGACGACCGAGACGCTGGTCGTGGAGAAAAAGGAGGAAGAGGACGACAAGTGAGTCGTAGCCTCTGAACCCCGTTCGGCCGTTCGCGGTCGGACTCCCGCCGAGGCCGTGCCCGGGTGACGGAATCCGTCACCCGGGCACGGCCTCGGCGTATATCATGTGAGCGTCACGAAAGGTCTGGTGAACAGACCTTCATATACGCTCGCACACCTCCGGGGGAATCACCTGATATGGCCACGGCACTTCACGCACGCAATGCGGCGATCAAATCGTTGGCGGACAACTCGATGCTCGGCCAGGACCAGCAGCTGGCCGGCATTCTCAATCTGGATGTGATCGAGGCCAGGATCGCCGATCTGAACAATGCGTTCGCAGGCGTTGACTCCGCTCTGCACACCGTGGCGTGCAAGGCCGTGACCATCATCCCCGTGCTGCGCTTCCTGGCCGAGCGGGGGATGGGCTGCGAGGTCGCGAGCCCCGGCGAATTCGCCATGGCCAAGGCCGCCGGTTTCGCCCCGGAGAAGATCGTGGTGGACTCCCCGGCGAAGACCCGGGCGGAACTGCGCGAGGCCCTGGAATTGGGCGCCTCGCTCAACATCGACTCGTACCAGGAAATGGGCCGGGTCGCGGCTCTGCGCGATGAACTGGCCGAATCCGGGGTGGGGCCGACGACCAGCCACATCGGCGTGCGCGTCAACCCCGTGGTGGGGGCCGGGTCGATCGGCCAGATGTCCACGGCGACGACCACCACGAAGTTCGGCATCGCCCTGTACGACGAGGACTCGCGCGAGCGGCTGGTCGCGGCGATCGTGGCGCGCCCGTGGATCCGACAGCTGCACGTGCACACCGGCTCCCAGGGCATCCCGCTGGAACTGGCAGCCGCCGGAATCAAGACCGTGGTGGGCCTGGCGAACGAGATCAACACCCGCGCCGGCCGGGATCAGATCGAACGCCTCGACGTGGGTGGTGGCCTGAGCGTGAACTTCACCTCCGAGGACGTGCTGCCGACCTTCCACGACTACGCCGACGTGCTCAAGCGCGAGGTCCCAGAACTGTTCAACGGCGACTTCCAGATCGTCACCGAGTTCGGCAGGTCCGTCCTGGCCAAGGCCGGCGATATCGCCACGCTCATCGAATACACCAAGGACGTGGGCCCGCGCCGCTTCGCGATCGGCCACGCCGGCGCCCAGACCGCGACCCGGACCGTGTTCGTGCCCGAGCACTGGCCGCTGCGCATCAGCGCCTATACGGCAGACGGATCGCCCAGCCAGGCGCCGCACACCGTGCAGGATCTGGCCGGCCCCTGTTGCTTCACCGGGGACATGATCGGCCGCGACTACGACGTGCCGGAATTCGCCCCCGGTGACATCGCGGTGGTCCACGACACCGGGGCTTACTACTTCTCCACGCCGTTCGCCTACAACGCGCTGCCGCGCCCGGCCGTCTACGCCTACCGCACCCGCCCAGTAGCCGCGGGAGTTGCAGGAGTCGCAGAGGCCTCGGCGCAGGGAGCCGAGGCCGCGGCAGCCGGAGCGGGCGAGGAGTTGGAGGTCGAGTGGACCCTGGTGCGCGCCCAGCAGACCCTGGCCGAACTCCTAGCCGAAGCCGGCGAGGACGTCACCCTCTCCTAGCCGAGGTGCCCTAAACGCACTCACCTGTGATCGTGCGCGTGTGCGCGGTTGTAGTTTACCGGTCGGTGAGAGTTCACTCGCGCGACCGACTGATCATCGCGGGCTGGACTGAGGGGTGTTTTTCGGACCGTGGTGAAAGGTGGTTTTCAGGCTGCTTGACTGCGGTTCGTGTATTCGGCTTCCACCTCATTGGGGGTGCGGTACCCCAAGGATGAGTGGAGACGTTTCTGATTATATCGGAGTTCAATCCACCACACAATGTCGCGAATAGCTTTCTCCCGTGTGGGATACACCATTCGATGGACCCGCTCGTTCTTCAAGGTCGCATTGAAAGACTCCGCCCACGCATTGTCCCAGCACACCCCGGTCTTCCCGCACGAGGCGCGTATCCCATAATCACTCAACGTGTGTGCGAACGCCTCCGACGTGTATTGACTTCCCCTGTCCGAGTGAAAGATTGTCACACCCCGAGTATGGGGACAATTCTTCACCGCCATGGTGAGTGCATCCTGGATGAGGGCGGTGCGCATGTGGTCCGCAATCGCGTACCCCACGACTTTCTTCGTGCAGCAATCCAGCACTGTCGCCAGATAGCAGAACCCCACCCACGTCGGAATGTAGGTGATGTCCCCGACCCACTTGAGCCCGGGGGCATCCGCGTGGAAGTCCCGGCCCACCAGGTCCTCGCGCTCATCGATGTCTCCGGCGGGGATCGTGGTGCGCACCCGCAGGCGCGGCTGCACCGCCACCAAGCCTTCCTCCCGCATGATGGTGCGCACAGTGTCCTGGCACACCACCACGCCCATGCGTTCCAGCTCGGCGTGGATGCGCCGGTACCCATAGGTGGCATCCGACGCCTCGAAACTGGCTCGAATACGGTGCGTGAGATCACTACGACGCACCTCGGCTTCAGAGACTGGTCGGATCTTCCAGTCCATGTACCCCGACTTCGACACCTCCAAACAGCGGCACATCAAAGTGATCGCGTAATTGCCTTCTTCACTCAAGATGAACGCATACCGCGCGCTCACTGATCTTCCTTCGCGAAGAAGGCTGCTACTTTTTTTAGGAACTCATTCTCGAGTCGTAGCTCGCGGTTCTCCTTGCGGATTCTCTTCAGTTCCGCTGATTCCACGACCTCTCCCGAATCCGACACCTCGGGGTGAGCAGCCCGGTACTTCTTCACCCACAATCCCACCGTCTGGGACACCAGCCCATAGGACTGTGCCACCGAACTGATCGTCCGATCCTTGTTGATCACTTCAAGGACAACCTGCTCCTTGAAATCATCACTGTACTTGCCGGAACTCATGAATCAATCCTACCGTTCCCCCGAAACACCAGACTTTCACCCGAAGTCCGAGAACAACCACTCACTCCAGGCAGCGAGATCATGAATCGTTAGACCGTGGTCGTGTTTGGTGGGTTTTGAGTGGTGGCTGCTCAGGCATCGCGTTCCAGACTCCGGCCCACTGCTCTGGTGTCAGGTCTCGCGGCAACGCGCGTGTGTCGATGCCACTCTGCCTCAAGAGTTGCTTGGCTTGTCCAGGATCGAGGCGGCCCGCGTTCGCGATGATGCGCTCGAGGGTTCCGCCTCGACCGGTGAACACCGCGCGTACGAACTGTTCGTACCGGCTGCGCTGTGAACCGGGAACGAGAGGATGGTTGCGTCTACTGATCTGGATGATGCCCCCATCAACGCTGGGGCGTGGGCGAAAACCCCAGGAGGGAACCCGGCCGTGGAGGTCGAAGGTAAACCAGGGCGCAGTCTGCGCAGTCAGCATGGTGGAGCCACCGATCCCGCAGCGCTTGCGTGCGACCTCCCATTGAGTGAGGAGCACGGCCTCGGTCCAGGTGCCGCCCCGGAGAAGCCGTCGCAGAATCGGAGTGGTGAGGTGGAAAGGGATGTTCCCTACGATCACGGGATGGTCGAGAGGAACGGTGAGCGCGTCGGCGTGATTGATCGTCACGCCTGGCAGTGCGCTTTGGAGGCTTGCGATCCGATGCTCGTCGATGTCGATCGCAGTCACTGGCCTGCCGAGTTGCGCGAGAGGCCTCGTGAGTGCACCGGCTCCAGCGCCGAGTTCAAGGATCGGCCCCTTCGTCGCCGTAACGAGGGCTGTGATCTTGCTGATAGTGGGTGTGTGGGTGAGGAAGTTCTGGCCGAGTTCGTGTCGGCCGCCGTGGGATGAACGAGGCATGTTCGCGCTCCAAGAAAGAAGGATGGAGCGCCTCGGAAACAGGGCAGAGCACAGAGAAAAAATGGGTGCGCAAGATCGCCGTTCCGAGACGCGAATGGTTGGACTGAGGGGTGTTTTTCGGACCGTGGTGAAAGGTGGTTTTCAGGCTGCTTGACTGCGGTTCGTGTATTCGGCTTCCACCTCATTGGGGGTGCGGTACCCCAAGGATGAGTGGAGACGTTTCTGATTATATCGGAGTTCAATCCACCACACAATGTCGCGAATAGCTTTCTCCCGTGTGGGATACACCATTCGATGGACCCGCTCGTTCTTCAAGGTCGCATTGAAAGACTCCGCCCACGCATTGTCCCAGCACACCCCGGTCTTCCCGCACGAGGCGCGTATCCCATAATCACTCAACGTGTGTGCGAACGCCTCCGACGTGTATTGACTTCCCCTGTCCGAGTGAAAGATTGTCACACCCCGAGTATGGGGACAATTCTTCACCGCCATGGTGAGTGCATCCTGGATGAGGGCGGTGCGCATGTGGTCCGCAATCGCGTACCCCACGACTTTCTTCGTGCAGCAATCCAGCACTGTCGCCAGATAGCAGAACCCCACCCACGTCGGAATGTAGGTGATGTCCCCGACCCACTTGAGCCCGGGGGCATCCGCGTGGAAGTCCCGGCCCACCAGGTCCTCGCGCTCATCGATGTCTCCGGCGGGGATCGTGGTGCGCACCCGCAGGCGCGGCTGCACCGCCACCAAGCCTTCCTCCCGCATGATGGTGCGCACAGTGTCCTGGCACACCACCACGCCCATGCGTTCCAGCTCGGCGTGGATGCGCCGGTACCCATAGGTGGCATCCGACGCCTCGAAACTGGCTCGAATACGGTGCGTGAGATCACTACGACGCACCTCGGCTTCAGAGACTGGTCGGATCTTCCAGTCCATGTACCCCGACTTCGACACCTCCAAACAGCGGCACATCAAAGTGATCGCGTAATTGCCTTCTTCACTCAAGATGAACGCATACCGCGCGCTCACTGATCTTCCTTCGCGAAGAAGGCTGCTACTTTTTTTAGGAACTCATTCTCGAGTCGTAGCTCGCGGTTCTCCTTGCGGATTCTCTTCAGTTCCGCTGATTCCACGACCTCTCCCGAATCCGACACCTCGGGGTGAGCAGCCCGGTACTTCTTCACCCACAATCCCACCGTCTGGGACACCAGCCCATAGGACTGTGCCACCGAACTGATCGTCCGATCCTTGTTGATCACTTCAAGGACAACCTGCTCCTTGAAATCATCACTGTACTTGCCGGAACTCATGAATCAATCCTACCGTTCCCCCGAAACACCAGACTTTCACCCGAAGTCCGAGAACAACCACTCACTCCAGGTCTCTCGGATGGACGACGCGCGAAGCGTTCAGCGAGGCGCGCCGTTAGGCGCGGCGGTCGCGGACAGCAAGCGTGTGCGTCGCAGCGAACACGCAAATCAAGTTACCCATGCCAAGCATCATACCCGACGCCAGGATAGGTCATGTGGACCACAGGAACTGCGTGACTGATCACAGGCCGCGCGCTGGTCCCTCGCGGCGCGGGTCATAGCGTTGGGGATCGTTCGCAAACGGACTATGCAGTTGCCTGGCCCGTTCCGTTGCCTGCTGCCGACCACGCTCCTGCTCGGCGCGCTTCGTCTCGATGAGCTTGGCGGCGACGTTCGTCGGGAGGCTGCGGAGTTCTGCACTCTCGACGCGAAGGAAGTCTGCGCGGGTGCGAGCATCGCGGGCATTGCGTCGAGGGTTGAGGGCGCGCATCCCGTACTGGTGAGCGCGGGCATTCTCAGCCCCGTACTCGCTTGCCAAGAGCGCCAGCCGTTCGTTGCGGTGACGGTCAACCGTTGTGGTTCGTTCGGTGCGCGCGGTTTCGACAGCTTGGTTGGCTTCGCTCACGCGGGGATCGGCTTCTGCTCGCCGCTCCGCGACCTGTGTAGCCCATTCGGGTAGTGCGCTGCGGGTTCGTGGCGGTTCGGCGTCCCACTCATCGCGAAGGTGTACTCGGATGGTTGCTGCTTGTTCGCTGGCGGCGCGGTGCTCGTCGCGGGCCTTACGCCGCCCGAATCGCCCGACAGTGGCGAGGCGTGTGCTCGCTGTCCTCTCTGCTTCTACTCTGGCAAGGTACGTCGCTCCGTCTTGTTCGGCTTGCTTGGTGAGGGGCGCGGCGACCTTGGCACGCACCCGCGCGGCCTCTTCCTCGGCCTGGCGAAGCGCGGCGGTGCTCTCGTCGCTCTCGGCCCGGTGCGCAGCGCGTTGGGCATCGAGCCGGTTGGCGGCCTGCTCCCATCGATCCGCATGCCGCTCAGCACGTTCGGCTTCCCTGTCGAGTCTGGCGAGTTCTTCGGTGACGCGCTGGATCGGGCCGTCCTTGACGATGCCACGCACGGCTTCGGCGGCTTGTGCGGTGGCGTGGTCGAGGCCCCGGTCTGCGGGATCGCGCTCCGTCGCTGCAACGAACTGCGCCCGAGCCTCCGCCATATCCTCGGCAACAACGTGCAGCCAGTTGTGCTCGCGGCCTCGGGTCATGCCAACGTAGACGCCTGCCGCGCTCGTCGCCTCAGTCAGCATCGTGTGGGAGGCGTTGACGGTTGCGCCCTGGACGCCGTACGCGGTTGCTGCGTAGGACAGGTGCGCGTGTTCACTCACGTACTCAGGCGGGAGGGCGACGGTGCGGGGGTTCCTGCGCCCGCTGCCGGTCTCGCGGGCGTACACGGTGCCATTACCAGCGACGTGCTGCACGATCCATTGCTGCCGGTTCGCCACGCCAAGCGCGGGGTCGTTCCTCCTCGTCTGGATCAGATCACCCCGACCGATAGGCAGCTCGTCGCTGCCGGTCGCCGTGATCGTGTCATCAACCTCGCCTCGCTCGACCCGCCCCATGCGGATGCGCTCGTTCAACGCCGCTGCCTTGTCGTTCGAGGCGACCGTGATCGCCTCACCCTCAGTAGCTTGCTCTGTGATGTGCTGCTGGGCTTGTTCCTCGTCCGCGTGCAGTATCACGAGGCCCATGGCAGTGAGCCGGTCGAACACCTCGCCGGGGTTCTCCCGGTCGCGCATCGTCAGCGTGAGTGTCGCGTACTCGGCGTCGGCGAACCGGTGCAGCTCGGTCATGTCGTATGTACGGCCCCTGATCTGTGCGGCCATGTCGAGTACCCCGCCCCGACCGACAGCGGGGAGTTGGGCACGGTCGCCGACAAGCGCGACGGTCGCTCCGGCTTCGGTGGTGATGGTGAGGAGGGCGTGGGCGGTGTCTTGGTCGAGCATCCCGGCCTCGTCCACGATTACCCGTTCACCCCGCGACAGCACAGCATCGTCGGGCGGGCCGGTGAAGGTGCGCCCGGTGTCGGGGTCAGCGTCGCCAGGGTGTAGGCGTGTCCATACGCCATCGGAGTTCCATCGCCATCCGTGCGCATGTACGAGCGCCGCAACGCTCGTTGCGGGGATGCCGAGTTCTTCGTGCGCGACCTGCGCCGCGCGCAGCGTCGGTGCAACCACCCGTGACGCCCTGCTGTGCTGGGCGGCGACGTCGATGGCGGTGCGCAGCATCGTCGTCTTCCCGCTGCCCGCAGCACCCTCCACGATCACCAACGGGTCAGATGATGCAACCGCAGCAGCAGCGACCGCCTGCCCTTTGTTCAGCCCCGCTACTTGTGCGGCGTCGGTCATGTCCGGGTGCTTCGATTCTTGCTCTGGGGTGGTGGCGGCGAAGCGGTCGCGGAGCGCGGTTTCGGCGGCGATCACGGTGAGGCTGGTCAGGTGCGCGACATGTTCCGGCGTCGCCGCACCCGGTGGCAGGACGGAGAAGCAATCCGAGACCGCAAGGTCGGTCGCTATCTTGATGAACTCGCGCAGCTCGGCAGGTGTTGCTTGCACTCCGTGTTCGGTGGTGATGCGGGTGACGTGCTCCTGCATGCTGTGTTTCGTCCATGCTGATGATGCGGCGGCGCAGCGATCCAGTGCCCGTGATGCAACCTCCTGCACCGCAAGTTCATCCAACTGCACCGGGCGCTGCACGGTGCTGCGTCGAGGTGCAGCGGGGTCGTATCCGGCGTCGCGGAGTTCCTGCACCCACCACTGCTCGTTCTTCAAATCAGTCGGCTTCTTCCCTGGCCGCTTGTGTGTCCAGGCGATGCCCTGCAACTTCGCGGTCATGATCGGGCCGAGAGCTTCGCCGGGGTGCTCTGTTTCCCATTCGGCTTCGAGCCGGACGAGGTTGCGTCTGATCTGCGCAGACCGCTTCGACATCACCCCATTGAATGGCTGCAACTCAACTACCTCGCCGGAGACGGGATCGAGGGTCAGGCCATGCTCTGCGAGGGTTTGCGCGAGGTGTGGGTGCGCGGCGATGACCGCGGTTCCGAGGGCGCGGATCGCGCCTTGCTGCTTGAACAACGCCGCCGTATCCAGTGCCCGCCACTTCCCAGCCGCAAACACCCGAGTGCCGATCTGCATGTGAATATGCCGGTGCGGATCACCAGCCCGCGAGGTCTTGTGGCGGATGCCGACGACCTGCATCTGCTCGATAGGCAGCACTTCCCGCGCGTCACGCGGCCCGACCCTGATGACGGAGTGTTGGCCGAGCCAGCGGCGAATCTCTCCAAGTGCATCCTGCTGCGCTTGGTCGAGGGCGCTAGATACTTCGGGGTGGAGGGCGGCGGCGACCGACAGGCTCTTGGGTGCGTTAATCGTCATCTCCGCGAACAACGGCGAACCCTTCGACCCCTCACCCGGATTACGTGGCGTGCCCATCGACTCACCCGTGACGGGATCGTGCCAGTCCACCCACCCCTCGTACTCGACCGCCGACAGTGACATTGCGGCGGTGACCTCGCCGCTAGCATCGAGCACCGTGTACTCCGACAAGGCGTTGTCCGCGCCCAGGTAATACTCGTCGGCGCGGGAGCGGTCGGCCTCGACATAGCGGCGCGCGGCAGCACCTGTGCCGCGGAACAGGATCACCCCGCCCTTCATCCTGGCCTCCCTCATGAGTCGTCTCATGAAGGAGGTGCGCACGCCCCACCCGCGGTGGCATACGTGCATCCGTTGTTTCAGAGGCAGAGGGTGGCCGGTGCCGAGCGGTCGGTGGGGTGCTGGGGTTAGGAGCCGGTTACTGGTTCGCTCGGGGCGGGTGCGTCGGAGGCGATGAACTCGGTGATGTGTTGTTGGAGGAGGGCTGCGCCGTCGAGCATGGCTCTGGCTCGGTGTGTCAGGCTGGTTCGTCGTTCGGTGAGCGCGGCCTGTAGAGCATCGGCACTCTTGCTTCCTCGGAGTTCGGTGATGATGGGTCTGATGCGGTCGAAGCGATAGCGTCCTTGCCGGAGGAGATGGATGATTCGGGCGTCTCTGACGTCCTCGCTGTCATAGACCCGGTGGCGGCGGCTGGTCTGCCGAGCTGGGGCGAGCAGACCAGCGTGTTCCCATACGCGGAGCGCTGACGTGCGTATCCCGAGATAGTCCGCGAGTTCTCCGATGGACAACGGCGCGTCCGGGCCGGCGTGATGCTCTACCGCAGCGGCAACACGGGTGAGGGCCTGGCTCGTTTCGGTAAGGGCCTGGCGTTGCTGGTGAAGTTCGTGGTGGCTGGCATCAAGGAGGGCCAATGCTTGGTCGATCTGTCCTGTGCTCAACGCTTCCATGATGGAACGGGCTGATCCAGCGCCGTGGCCGCGTGCGAGTGCCTGATAGCAGAGTAGAGCGCTGAGGTGCGCACCGCGATAGACCCGGTAACCCGAACCTGTGCGATCGGCAGGCGGGAGGACTCCGGCGGCTTCGAGGTTGCGAATCTGTTGGGTGGAGACTCCGGCCCGGGTTGCCAGATCGACGGGGCGCATCATGGTTCCTTTCGAGTGCGAGTTGAGGCTTACACGGCATCAGTCCAGGATTTTCGGCAGTCCACACCCTCCAACCCTCAACTAGCAGTTCAATATTATACTTGAAGTATGAGTGATTCCCCAGATAACCCGACCCGATTCCGCCTGGACATAGACCTGGGAGCCGTCGCGGGAGATCCAGTTGAGGAACTGGCGCGTGTGCTGCGGTACTGGGGCGGCAACATGAAGCATTACGACCTCGCCCAGCCGATTACCGAGACCATCTACGACTCGGAGTATCGAGAGGTCGGCAAATGGTCGCTGTCTTGACCCGCGAAACCGCACCCTAGAGCGACTGCGGATGCTCGCGCCGGAATGATTCCCGGCGCGAGCATTCGCAGCCGTTCCTATCGCTGCAGGGCGGCCTTCTGACAAGTCGTACCTGCGCTGCGCCGGGGAAGCAGCGACGTATCGACTGACGAACGGTTGTAGCGGCGTGCTGGTTCACGTCCTGGCGTGGGTTCTGGTGGCGCACCTCCTTCACGGGAGGTGCCACCGTGACCGAACACACCCCACCCACTACAGGCGACGACGCCGCAGCCCAGGATGGCTCGCCACGCCACGGGTTCGAGACACCAGAGGGCTTACGCACCCTGCTGATCCGGTTGCACGAGGCCGGGCCTGGGGCCTGGCGCAGTGACCGTGAAGCCGCGGAACTCATGCGGTACACGGCAGAGAGGTATCGACGCCTGGCCCGCAAGTACGCACTGGATGAGTGGGAGATTGCCTCGGCAGCATTCGAGGTCATGCTCGCCCCCTCGACCAGGAACGCCGGAAACCCGTGGGCGGTCGTCACTCGCGCGATGAAGATCACCTGTGGCGTCGAAGTGCGGGCGGCGGGGATGCTCGTCTCGCCGAGCAAGGTGCGCCACACGGCCAGAATCGTCGGCTTCCACGACGCCATCCGGTTCGCGGAGCGAGAGAACCTGGCCGACTACCACCCCGCGTTCGCCGTCAACCCCACCACCGACAATGAGGAAGACTTCGACGGCAGCGAGCGCGCTCGGGTCGCTGCCGTCCTATCGGAGATAGTCGGGCTGTTCGCCTCGGCCGGATGGGATGCCGTGCTCGTGACCGACTGCATCGAGCACGTCGCCTACCGGCTCGGCGATCTGACCTCCCGGCCGAACGCGGTAGAGGTGCTACGCCGCGACCGCGCTATCCCGGAGCTGCTCGGGGTACCGTCGACGTCGTGGGCTGCCTTGCTGCGGATCGTGCTCGGGCATCCCGCTCCGAAACACGCTGGTACTGCGACTGGCGACGGGGTGCTGCTGCGCCTGCTCAGCGGCGAACCCCTCGACTCCCTGCGCTGCGACACCGGCCTGCTGGCTGCGATATGGGCCGCCAACCCAGACAAGCAGGCCGAACCCTGAACCACCGCGAGTCTGTGGGAGGGGCGTCGTACCTATCAGCATGAGCATCCCCACCGCACCCGCCTCCGTCACTCCTGACCGTTCCGCGCCGTCGTCACAGCATGCTGCTTTCACGTTGGGAGCACGCCTGGCCGCTGCCTCACGTCAGGCGCAGGGTTTGCCCGCGACGGTGGACGATCCGGCGGTGCTGGACGAACTGCGAGGACTCTGCACGGCACCTCGCCCCAACAAGCGCATTGTCTCGAAGATACGGAAAGGCCCCGCACCCTGAACCGCTTGCGCTGGTCAAGATGCGGGGCCGACAACGCCCTGCGGGTGGCCGTGCTCAGGCTCGCCAGACGAACTCCACCCGGCGGGCCAGCACCTCGGCGCGGTACACGGTGCGGCGGGTGTGGAACGCCTCAACCGTCTCGTTGCGGCGACGTGCTGGGGTCGCACCGTTCATCCCGTTCGGCAGAGCGTGGACGAGCACGGCTTCCAAGATCAGGCTGGTGGCCTGGTACTGCCACAACGGGGTACGCCCCGCCCATTCTTTGGCGACGGTGGTCACGTCGATGCCCGGCCCCTCCTGTTCGGGCATGGCGGCGGCGTACTCACGCCGGGTGACCTCGATCCGCTCGGCGATCCTGGCCCGCTGCCGCACCCACATCGCCTTGTCGATCAACCCGTCATAGTGATCGTCGTCCAATCGGGCCAGGCGTTCCCGGTCAGCATCCAGCCTCGCGGCGAGACCGACCCGCGCACCCGCGTCCACGCTCGGCGTCGCCCGCTTCGACGGGGCCAGGGTGATTTGCTCGAATGTTGCCAGCACCGCTTCTTCCACCAGTTTCGAGATGTCGGCGGAGCGGATCGAGCGGTGACATCCGCCGCGGGTGGCCTGCACGCACTGATACACGTTGCCTCGGTGGAGCATCGCCCGCCCACACGCTGAGCAGCGGATCAGCCCCGAGAACGGATACATGCGCTTCGCCGCCCCACTGCCGGGCTGATGGAAGTTCCGCGCCTGCTTCCGCGCATCGAGCACATCGGAGACCTGCTGCCAGGTGTCCTCATCGAGAATCGCAGGCCAGGCGGCTTTCACCTGCATCTGCGAGGTCTTCGCACGGGTGCCGTCCGGCAATACGGGGCGGTACTCGCGCACGCCTTTGATGGAGGGGCTGCGCAGCACCATCTTGATCGTCTTATCCGACCACGCGCACCCGTGGGTGGTCAGCACGCCGCGCTCGTTCCAGTCCTTGCGAATCCGGTACAGCGACTCACCGGCCAGCACCCGCTGCGCGGCCTCGGCCACCATCGGCCCCGCCACCGGATCAACGACGAGGGCACCGGACTCGGCGCGGTAGCCGAACGGCACCCTGCCGCCGTGCCAGGTGCCCTCAATGGCTTGCTGCTTGGCTGCGCGGGCGACTCGGCGGGCGGTGTCGGCGCTGGACTTGTTCGCCATCGCTACCAGCACCCTGGCCATCGCTACATCCGAATCGGTGTCCAACCGTAGGGAGCCGGTGACCGAGCGCACGGTGAACCCGGCCAGCACTTTCGCGTCGATCAAGTCCTCCAAATCTCTGGGGTCGCGTACCGCTCGATCCAGGTCGTAGGCGATCATCACTTGCGCCTGTCCATCGGCCAGGTGCTTGAGCATCGCGCGGAACTCTGGGCGAACCACGCGGCGCACCCGCTCACCCGATGCCAGCGTGATCGTGCGCTGCTTGAACGCCGACGTGTCATTCTCACGGAACACCGCCGCGACCTCCCAGCCGTGCGCGACAGCGTAGGCGCGGCAATCGGCCTCCTGCCGATCCACCCCACGCTCGGTACTCTCGGGATCATCACTGATCCGCACATACACCACCGCCCGCAACGGCGACACTGACCCCGTACTCTGTTCCTGCTGGTTCTGGCCCATCAGTCGGCCCACCTTCCTACTCGTGTGAGAGGTAGGTGCGTTTACAGAACCTCGGCTAACCCGCCCCCACCCACCCGCCCCGTTGGCCGGTGGGGAAGCGGTGGGCAGTTAGGATGGGTAGGTAAACCTGTGAAATCGAGTGGGTGGGGTGGGCTGTGGTCTGGACACGGGGCAGGATCGCGGTGGGCATCATCGCCTTCGCCTGCATCGGCGGTCTGATCGCGGTCTTCACCCTCATCGTGCTCCCCATGCAGCGCACCACGGCGGCCCAGTCGCAGCCCGCTGTCGCCGAGGGACGGGCGAACGGTGCTGCGGCTTCGGACGCCGAGGCCCCAGCGCCGGGCGCCGCAGGCTCGGGGGAGGACGGTTCCGGTACCACCGCGCGGGACTCCTCCGACACGGCCGCGGGCGCTCGGGCGAAGCAGGGCGCGGCTGCGGACGTGGCCAGTGACCTGGTGCCGATCGGGGCGGATTCGATCAACGCCTCCTGGCTGAGCCGCCAGGCCGGAGTGACCGGAATCCCGCACCGGGTGCT
Source organism: Brevibacterium moorei (assembly GCF_024580735.1). Classification (GTDB taxonomy): domain Bacteria; phylum Actinomycetota; class Actinomycetes; order Actinomycetales; family Brevibacteriaceae; genus Brevibacterium; species Brevibacterium moorei. Next base: position 43,545 of record NZ_JANIJX010000003.1, read on the forward strand.
GCTGGGCTATGTGACCGCGGCGAACTGGATCGATCAGCGCTCGGCCGGCTGCAACCTGGACTGGTCGACCCTGGCCGGCATCGGCTATGTCGAATCCCACCACGGCACCATCTACTCCGGTCAGGTCGAAGCCGACGGGGTGACCAGACCCAAGATCGTCGGCGTGCAGCTCGACGGGGTGAAGACCGCGCACATCGCAGACACCGACGGTGGCGAATACGACGGCGACGCCCGCTACGACCGGGCTGTGGGCCCCATGCAGTTCATCCCCGGGACCTGGAGGAAATCGGCCGTGGACGGCAATGGCGACGGCAAGAAGGACCCGCAGAACATCGACGATGCGGCCTTCACCGCGGCGCAGTACCTGTGCGCCGGTGGGAAGAACCTGGCGGCAGGGGCGGCCTGGCGCCAGGCGATCCTGAGCTACAACAATTCGCCGGAGTACGTCGCGCAGGTGTCCGGCGCCGCCCAGACGATCGCGACGAACTCCCGCGCCGCCGGCTGATTCCACCCGACCCGGCCCGCTCCTCCGGAGCCCTGCGCGCCCGCCGCCCTGGTCGGCTAGCGGCCGGAATCGGACCGGTGAGCGGACTATTGCGGGGCTCCCGGAAGGAGTTGTATAGTGAAAACGGAAGTCGAAATCACAGTCAGCAGCCACATCCGAGGACGCGACAGAGTATCCCCTCACCGGTTTTCCTCCCCGTCCGGGTGCGAGCACGGAAAGGGAGCACCATGGCACAGTCGCCCAATATCAACGACCGCCTCGCCAGCCAGACGGACGTCGAGCTCAACCCGATGTTCACCCGCCCGGGGGAGGCCACCTCACTGCCCCGCAATCGGGTGCCGGAGGGTGAGTCCCTGCCGGAGACGGCATATCAAATCGTCCACGACGAATCCATGCTCGATGGCAACGCCCGGCTGAACCTGGCCACGTTCGTCGGCACCTGGATGGACGACTACGCTAGGCGGATCTACGAGGAATCCGCCGACAAGAACATGATCGACAAGGACGAGTATCCGGCGACCGCGGATATCGAGACCCGGTGCTGGCGGATGATCGCGGCGCTGTGGAACGCACCTGATCCCGACAATACGATCGGGACATCCACCATCGGATCGTCGGAGGCCTGCATGCTCGGCGGGCTGGCGCTGAAACGCCGTTGGCAGCACAGGCGCAAGCAGGAGGGCAAGCCCACGACCTCACCGAACATCGTGCTGTCCTCGGCAGTCCAGGTGTGCTGGGAGAAGTTCTGCAACTACTTCGACGTCGAGCCGCGGTATGTTCCGATCAGCGAAGAGCATAAGGTTCTCGACGGCCACGATCTGGACTCCTACGTCGACGAGAACACGATCGGGGTCGTGGCGATCATGGGCGTGACCTACACCGGGATGTACGAACCGGTCAAGGACATCGCCGCCGCCCTGGACCGGATCGAAGAGGCCCGCGGGCTGGACATCCGGATCCATGTCGATGCAGCTTCCGGCGGCATGATCGCCCCGTTCCTGCAGCCGGACCTCGAATGGGACTTCCGACTGGAGCGGGTGGCCTCGATCAACGTCTCCGGTCACAAGTACGGACTCGTCTACCCCGGCCTGGGCTGGGTCGTCTGGCGCGAGCTGGAGGACCTGCCGGAGGATTTGATCTTCCGGGTCAGCTATCTGGGCGGGGACATGCCGACCTTCGCGCTGAACTTCTCCCGCCCCGGCGCCCAGGTGCTGCTGCAGTACTATCTGTTCCTGCGGCTGGGGATCGACGGCTACACGCGGGTGGGACAGGCCACGATCGACGTCGCCCGCTACATTGCGGGTGAAGTCGCCAAAATGCCACAGTTCTCCCTGTGGAACGCCGCCGAGGACATCCCCGTGTTCGCCTGGCGGATGAACCCCGAACACAAAGCGGACTGGGACCTCTACGATCTCTCCGAAAGGCTGCGGATGAAGGGCTGGCTGGTCCCCGCCTATCCGATGCCGGACGACCTGAGCGATCTGACGGTGCAGCGGGTCGTGGTCCGCAACGGCCTCAGCCGTGATCTTGCGGGGTTCCTGGTCAAGGACATCCAGCGCGAGGCCGGATACCTCGACAAGTTCGGCGGCAGTCATGCGCGCAGCCGGAGCGCGGGATTCCACCACTGATGTCCGCGTCTCAGAATCCCCAGCCCACCGGCCCGAAGCCCGCCGGTTCCCAACCTTCGGCCGCGCCTCGCCGTGCCGACGGAACGGTCGCCCCGTCGCCCGAACACGTCCGCCCACACCCGTTCCCGGCCTCGCACGCCGGGCCCGCAGTCGGCGCCCCGGCCACCAGTGCGACCAAGTTCCTCAGTGTCTTCCAGCTGGCGATCATGACGGTCGTGACCGTCGCCAGCCTGCGCAGCCTGCCTGCCATGGCCGGATACGGGCTGGCCTCGGTGGCGTTGTTCGTCATCCCCGCCATCCTGTTCCTGGTGCCCACGGCGCTGGTCGCCGCGGAACTGGCCACCGGATGGAAGGGAGGCGTGTTCGTCTGGATCCGCGAGGCCTTCGGCGATCGCTGGGGCTTCGAGGCAATCTGGCTGCAGTGGATCCAGAACGTCGTCTGGTATCCCACCCAGATCGCCTTCATCGCCGCCAGCCTGTCCTTCGTTGTCGGACACACCGGCCTGGCGGATTCGGGCCTGTTCACCGCGATCGTGATCCTCGTCCTCTACTGGGGTTCGACCCTGATCACCCTGCGCGGCGGGAAGCTGTTCGCCAATGTGGGCACGTGGAGCGGCCTGTTCGGCACGATCCTGCCCGGCATTCTGCTGATCGTCTTCGGTGTGATCTGGCTGGGGTCGGGACAGTCCTCGCAGACCTCGCTGGAACCCACGGCGCTGATCCCGCCGCATACGGGACTGTCCGCGATCGTGTTGATCGTGTCCAATGTGCTCGCCTATGCGGGCATGGAGGTCAACGCAGTGCACGCGAACGATCTGCGCAATCCCGGCAAGGGTTACCCGCGCTCAATCCTCATCGCCTCGGTGTTGATCCTGGCGGTGTTCATCCTGCCGGTGCTGGCGATCGCCGTGGCCGTACCCAAGGCCCAACTGGGGCTGACCAATGGCATCAACCTGGCGTTCCAGACTTTCTTCGACGCCTGGCACATGGGCTGGGGCACTCCGGTGATATCGGCGCTGATCGCTCTGGGTGCCTTCGCCTCGGTCGTCACCTGGATCGCGGGCCCCTCGCGCGGCTTGTTGGCGGCGGCCCGCAACGGACTGCTTCCGCCGGCGCTGCAGAAGCGGAACAAGGCCGGGGTCCAGTCCGGGATCCTGACCGTGCAGGGCATCATCGTCACGATCCTCGCGGCGCTGTTCATCGTCATTCCCAATGTGAATACGGCGTTCATCGCGCTCGTGGACATGGCCGCCGCCCTCTACCTGATCATGTACATGCTCATGTTCGCAGCGGCGATCAGGTTGCGCCGAACCCGGCCGGATGTGGAGCGTACGTACCGTGTGCGCGGGATGGACGTCATCGCCGGCGTCGGATTCGTCGCCTGCCTCGCGGCCTTCGTGCTCAGCTTCATCGCGCCATCGGGATTCACCGCGATGCCGGCGGGCATATACCCGGTTGTGGTGGGAATCGTCGTGGTGGTGCTGGCGGCACCCCCGCTGCTCTTCTACCACTTCCGCAAACCCGGCTGGGACAAGCGGACCCCCGAGGAGATCGCCGAGGCCGAGAAGTCGATCCTGGTCAATCCGCCGGACGACGCCGGCTGAGCCGCGGCTGATCACCCGGCCGGTCGGGGCTGATAGGCTGGCGCCTCGTGAAATCACCCCTGCCCCCGCGCGAGGGCATCAGCGCCAACCGGCTGCGCGCACCCGGCGGCCTGCAGACACACGCCGGCGCACATCTGCCGGTGCCCGCGACCGTGGACCAGTGGCTGGCCGGGCTCTTCCCCGCCGCCGCACCCTCCGAACTAACAGCCCTGCTCGACCCAGCTGCCGGCGATATGCGCGATGAGTCCGGCGCCCCGGTCGAAGCCGGGGACCCGCCGCACCCCGGCGGCTTCTACTTCTTCCACCGGCCCGTCCCGCCCGAAGCCCGGATTCCCTTCGAAGTGACCACCGTCTACGAGGACGCGGACCTGCTGGTCGTCGACAAGCCCCATTTCCTGGCCTCGACGCCCAATGGCCGTTTCGTGCGCGAATGCGTGGTCACCCGGGCACGCGTCGAACGCGATGAGCCGGACTTGGTGGCCATCCACCGGCTGGACCGGGTGACCGCCGGCCTGCTCGTTCTCTCCCGCCGCCCGCAGACCCGGGGCGCCTACCAGAGCCTGTTCCAGGCCCGCCGCGTGCACAAGCAGTACCTGGCCCTGGCCCGCCTGCCCCGCGGTTTCGACCCGGAGACCTTCGCCGGGGGATTCCCACTGGAGCGCCACAGCCGGCTGGACAAGGAGCCGGGCACCAGGCAGATGCTCGAGGTGCCAGGGCCCGCGAACGCGCATACGACGCTGGAGTTCGTCCGGGAGGTCGCCTCTGCCCAGGGGGAGGCCCGCACCGGCCTGTTCCGACTGCATCCGCATACGGGCCGGACCCACCAGCTGCGCGTGCACATGAACGCCCTGGGCCTGCCGATCCTGGGCGACCCCGTCTACCCACGGGATCTGGCGCCGGACCCCTACGACTTCTCCAGCCCCCTGCAGCTGCTGGCCCACCGCCTCGCCTTCACTGATCCGCTGACCGGCCGGGAGCGGGCGTTCGAATCGAGGCTGACGCTTCGCGGGACGTCACCGGCGTGAGACTCGACACGTTCGGCTGGATTCGGCTGCCCGGCGCCACCGGGCGGGGAATATGATTGACGAAATCAAAGTTTGAACTGCACATCTTCTGGCCCGGAGCCGGCGAACCAGCCGGTGGCCCGGCCCGGAGGGTAGGGACAGACGACGAACGACCTACCAATCTTTGAGAGGGCACCCATGGGCAGCGGCAATTCCGCAGTAGACAACGATCCATTCGCACTGACAGGTCTGACGTACGACGACGTCCTGCTGCTGCCCGGCGACACGGACGTCATCCCGTCCGAGGCCTCGACCCGGACGCGCCTGACCCGTGAACTCGACATCAACATCCCCCTGGTATCGGCTGCGATGGACACCGTGACGGAATCCCGCATGGCGATCGCGATGGCCCGCATCGGCGGCATCGGCATCATCCACCGCAACCTGAGCAAGGAGGACCAGGCGGCCCAGGTCGACTACGTCAAGCGCAGTGAATCGGGGATGATCTCCGATCCGGTGACGATCACGGCGGATAAGACACTGGCCGAACTGGACGAGGTCTGCGCGCAGTACCGCATCTCCGGCCTGCCCGTGGTCGACGAGTCCGGCGTCCTGGTGGGCATCGTGACCAACCGCGATCTGCGCTTCGTATCGCATTCGAAGTACGAGACAACCACGGTCGCCCAGATCATGACCAAGTCGCCGCTGATCACTGCTCAGGTCGGCGTTGCGCCCAATGACGCCTACGCCCTGCTGGCCGAACACAAGATCGAGAAGCTGCCGCTGGTCGATGAGCACAATGTGCTCCAGGGCCTCATCACGGTCAAGGACTTCGTCAAGACCGAGGAATACCCCGATGCCTGCCGCGACGGCGAGGGCCGGCTGCTGGTGGGCGCCGCGATCGGCTTCTACGGTGACTCCTATGAGCGCGCCGGCCTGCTGGCCGACGCCGGTGTGGACGTGCTGGTCGTGGACACCGCCAACGGCCACGCCCGCGGCGTGACCGACATGATCAAGCGCCTCAAGTCGGACAAGGCCTTTGCCGGGGTGCAGATCATCGGCGGCAACGTCGCCACGCGTGAGGGTGCGCAGGCGCTCATCGACGCGGGTGCGGACGCCATCAAGGTGGGCGTGGGCCCGGGCTCCATCTGCACGACCCGGATCGTCGCCGGCGTCGGCGTTCCCCAGGTCACGGCGGTCCACCTGGCCTATCAGGCGGCCAAGGCGGCCGGCGTTCCGGTCATCGCCGATGGCGGCCTGCAGTACTCCGGCGATATCGGCAAGGCCCTGGTCGCCGGTGCAGAATCGGTCATGCTGGGGTCCCTGTTCGCCGGCACTCGTGAGGCCCCCGGCGAACTCATCCTGGTCAACGGCAAGCAGTACAAGTCCTACCGCGGCATGGGGTCGCTGGGTGCTATGGCCCCGCGCAAGGGCAAGTCGTACTCTAAGGACCGCTACTTCCAGGCCGATGTCGCCACCGATACGGAACTCATCCCGGAGGGCATCGAGGGCCGCGTGGCCTACCGCGGGCAGCTCAAGAACGTCGCCTACCAGCTGACCGGCGGCCTGCGCCAGACCATGTTCTACGTGGGCGCGCGCACGATCCCGGAGCTGCGGGCAAACGGCCGTTTCGTCCGCCTGACCACGGCGGGTCTGAAGGAAAGCCACCCGCACGACATCCAGATGACGGTCGAGGCGCCGAACTACCACTCGCACTGAGTCCCATCGTCTGAGTCGCGGTGCCGCGTGGCCGGGACCCGCCATGGACCCATCCAGGGGTCCGGCGGGTTCCGGCCACGCGGCGTTTTCGCAGATGGGCGGGCAAAGGGGTGACATATCGCTCCGGCGGTCGCACACTTGTGGCATGACACCGAACCCCGTTCCAGACCCCAGACCGCCCACCGACGAAACCGAACGGACCCCGCTGGCCGTCTCCCTGTGGTTCGACAGGTGCGCACAGGATGCCGTTGAGCACTACACCAGGGCGTTTCGCTCCGTCACCGTCGAACGCGCCGAGAACTACCCGGCCGATCCCGCAGAGCTCCCTGACTTCCAACGCGATTTGGCCGGCGAACTCCTGGCGCTCGACCTGCGGATCGAGGACCTGGACTTCACCTTCATCAACGCCGATGACACCTTCCGGCCGACCCCGTCGCTCAACCTGACCGTTAACTTCGATCCGGCCCGGCACACCGATGCCCGTGCCTATCTGGACCGGGTCCACGCGGTGCTGATGGAGGGTGGCCGCGAACTGATGCCGTTGGACGCCTATCCGTTCAGCCCGCACTACGCCTGGGTTGAGGACCGCTTCGGGGTGAGCTGGCAGCTGATGGTGACGAACCCGGACGGGCAGCCCCGACCGTTCCTGCTGCCCTCGCTGAGCTTCGGCGGTCCCCAGCAGAACCGTGCGGCCGAGGCCGTCGACTACTATCTGCAGACCTTCACCCGGATCTTCGGCCCCGACCTCCCCAGCGGACTGGGCCACCTGTACACCTATGGCGAGTTCGGCGGGGTCCCGGACCTGGGCCCGGGGGTCGAATCGCCGGTTACCGCCGAATCCGTGATCCACGCGGACTTCCGGCTCGCCGGGCAGTGGTGCACGGCGATGGACCCAGGGGCAGGCCAGGACTTCACCTTCACGGAGGGTGTCTCGCTCATCGTCTACGCGCAGGACCAGGCGCAGATCGACGCACTGTGGGAGGCTCTGTCGCATGTCCCGGAGGCCGAGGCCTGCGGCTGGTGCAAGGATCGCTTCGGCCTGAGCTGGCAGATCGTCCCGCGCACCTGGCCGGAGCTGAGCACCAGGCCGGGGGCCTATCAGACGATGATGGGCCAGAAGAAGATCATCATCGCCGAATACTGAGTTCGGCTCGACCCCGGCCGGATTCCCCGGGACCGACCGTGATCCGGCCGCTGGGAACGGCCGAGGTTCAGGCCGGCCGAGGCGCGGCGCCACCGCCGGCACGGCGCTTGCGGAACAGGACCTGCTGGCTGATCGAGGCCAGCAGGACGCCGGAGGAGTCGGTGATGTCCCCGTGGTAGAGCCCGCGCCCGTAGGCCACGGAGCGGGGCCGCAGGTCCATCAGCATCCACTCCTCGGCGTCCATCGGGCGGTGGAACCACAGAGTGTGGTCCAAGCTCGACTGCGATTGGAACTCCTCGGTGTTGTACGTGCCGATGCCCGACGAGATGTCGGAAAGATAGGTCACCGCCAGGATGTTCATGAGGTCACGGCTGATCGTCGCAGCCCCCACCCCGGTGCGGCTCAGATCGGCCGTACAGCGGGCCCAGAAGCGCTGCGGATAGTCGGGTTCGGGGAAACCCGGTTCGGTCCTCCTGCCCTCGAAGCTGAACAGTCGGGGGATCGGGTAGAACTCCTTCATCGGCAACTCGTGGTCGTTCAGCGCCGTATCGCCCTGCACATCGGGGGACTTCCCCGGCAGTGCGAAGGACGCCGACATATTGAAGATGACCCGTCCGTTCTGCAGTGCCACCACGCGCCGGGCCGAATAGGAACCACCGTCGCGGTCGCGGAAGACCTGGAAGACCGTGGGCTTCGAGGCGTCGCCGGGCCGCAGGAAGTATCCGTGCAGAGAGTGCGGCAGGCGCCCGGAGTCCACGGTCAGGGCCGCGGCCAGCAGGGATTGGGTGGCGACCTGGCCGCCGTAGAGCGCGAAGGGTTCGTCGAAGACGAAGCCGGCGCGGTAGATGTTGAGGTCGATCTTCTCCAACTGCAGAAGATTGAGCAGGCTGCCGGGTGCTTCGGTCACGGTTCCTCCAAGGTTCGGGCTATGCGGGGATACCCCAACTCTAGACTGCCGTGGATGTTAGTGTGGAGCCGATGACACGGGGTGCCCAGGTAGTCGCACCGGCGCGGGTTCGTGCCGCCGCCGGCCGGCCAGGGCTGAGAACACACCCGTCGAACCTGTCTGGATAACTCCTGCGAAGGGATGGTCATGATTGACCCCGCTGTGCTCAACCCCCGCCTGATCCCCTACGATTTCAGCCTGTATTTGGTGACCGACACCGCGATGTGCACCGCCGCCGGGCGCGGCGTGGCCGACACCGTCGCAGCCGCTGTCACCGGCGGCGCCTCGGTCGTGCAGGTGCGCGAGAAACACGCCTCCGACGCCGAGGTCCTGGCCCTGACCCTGGACGTGTTCGCCGCCCTGCGCGGCATCCCCGCACCGGCCGGGACGGCGGCCGAGAACGTCCCCGTGTTCCTCGACGACCGCGTCGAAGTCGTCGCCGAACTGCGTCGGCGCGGCCTGCCCGCCCACATCCACGTGGGCCAGACGGACATGCCGCCGGCCCAGGTCCGCGCCCGCCTGGGCGCCGAACCCCTGCTGGGCCTGTCCGCCCACACCGCCGAACAGTTCGCCGTCGCCGCCAAGGCCGGGGGAGTGGACCTGTTCGGAGTCGGCCCCGTCTGGGCCACCCGGACGAAGGACGTGCAGCGCCCAGCACTGGGCGTCGAGCACTGGACCGAACTGAACCGGGAGGCACTGGAACTCGGGATCCCCGCCGTGGCGATCGGCGGGATCAAGGGCCACAACGTCCACGAACTCGCCGGCGCCGGCGCCCTGGGCGTGTGCGTGGTCTCCGATATCTGCACTGCAGCCGATCCCGAGGCCGCAGCGCGGTCGATCCGCGCGGCCTACCTCGGCGCGCAGGGGGAGAACCGATGAGCACTGCGCCGACGAACACCGTGCCGAACCCCACGCCGTTGAATACAGTGAACAGGCCCCCGATCGCCCTGACGATCGCCGGCACCGATCCGTCGGGGGGCGCCGGCATCCACGCCGACCTCAAGAGCTTCGCCGCCCGTGGCGCCTACGGGACCTCCGTCATCACCGCCCTGGTCGCCCAGAACACCCATGGTGTGTCCCGCGTCTACGGGATCGATGCGGACTTCGTTGCCGACCAGTTCGACTCGGTGCTCGGGGACATGCCCGTGGACGCGGCGAAGACCGGGATGCTGGGCACCCGAGAGCTGGTCGACCTGACCGTGGACAAACTCGCAGAGACCCCCGTGCCCCACCTGGTCGTCGACCCCGTCATGGTCTCGACCTCGGGACACCGGCTGCTCGACGCCGACGCGATCGGCGCGGTGCGCGCGCGCCTGCTGCCGGTCGCCTCGGTCATCACCCCGAACCTGCCGGAAGCGGCCCTGCTGCTCGGCGATGACGTCGCCGAGGCCCGCGACGAGTCCCAGATGACGGCCCAGGCCCGCGAACTCGTGGCGCGCGGGGCCCGGGCGGCCCTGGTCAAGGGCGGCCACGGCACCGGCGGCACTGTCTTCGACGTGCTCGCCGTCGCGGATGGCCACGGGGCGACCTCGGTGCACGTGTACACGCACCCACGGGTCGCCTCGGCCAATACCCACGGCACCGGCTGCACCCTGTCCGCCGCCATCACCGCGGAACTGGCCCGCGGGGCACAGCTGGAGCCCGCGGTCTTCGAGGGCCTGGAGTACCTGGGCCGGGCCCTGGCCGCGGCGGCGGGCTGGAACCTGTCGCTGGACCCGGCCGGCGCCCACGGGCCGGTCGACCACCTGGTCGATCTGCGCCCCGTGCGCGCACGAGCCTGAGCACCCGAAACCCGAGCTGAGCACCCGAAACCCGAGGAGGGATACACCATGGTCGACTACCACCTGTTCAGCCAGGGCCCGCGCACGCGCGAGCTGTGGAATTCCGTACACGACGTCATCACCCGGATCGAGGAACTCGACTTCCTGGGCCAACTGGCCGACGGCACACTCGGCCACGAGGCCTTCGTGAACTACCTGTTGCAGGACGAGTTGTACCTGGACGGCTATGCCCGGGCCATGAGCCTGCTGGGGGCGGCCGCACCCAGCAACGACCAGACCCGCTTCTGGGTCTTGGCCGCCGGCGAGGCGATCGCCGATGAACAGTCGATGCACGCCGAATTGCTGGCGGACCCCGGGTTCTCAGCGATCGCCGACCGGCTTTCGACCGCGGCCGGTGTGATCGGGGCGGCCTGGCCCGCCGGCGGGGCCAACCCCACGACACTGGGCTACACCTCCTATCTGCTCAGCCAGGCGGCGAGCGCACCCTATGCGGTGGGAGTCGCCGCGATCCTGCCGTGCTTCTGGGTGTACGCGCACATCGGCAAGGTCCTGGTTCAGCGGGTGCGGGCGGGGTCCCGCGATCTGGCGGGGCATCCCTTCGCGACCTGGATCGAGGCCTACGACAGCCCCGACTTCGACGCATCGGTGGTGGGGGCCGTGGGCATCCTCGAGGGCCTGCTGGAGGCCGCGCCGAAGGCCGAGCTCACGCGCATGGTCCAGACGTTCCGCCAGGCGTGCCTGTACGAACTGCACTTCTGGGCGGCGGCCCATGTGGGCGAGGACTGGCAGGAGCCGAATCACCGCACCCCGCGGGGCTGAGGGCCGGCGGGGCCGGGACCCCGCGGTGCCCGGACCCGGGAGAGCGCGTCGGGACGTGTGCCGGAGCGGCCCCGGGTGCGTGCCGTGGAGATATGCGTGCGCGGTAATGTGGGGACGAACGAAACCCCGAAGAAAGGCAGATCGATGAAGATTCGCGGAGCAGTGCTGCGCACCATGGAGGCTCCCCGGCCCTACGCCGAATCGAAGCCCCTGGACGTTGTCGAAGTCGAACTCGACGCCCCCGGCCCCGGCGAGGTCCTGCTGAAGATGACGGCGGCCGGCCTGTGCCACTCCGATCTGTCCGTGGTCAACGGCAACCGCCCCCGCCCGCTGCCGATGCTGCTGGGCCATGAGGGCGCCGGCATCGTCGAACAGGTGGGCCCCGGTGTGAGCGACCTGGCCGTCGGCGACCACGTGGTCACCGTCTTCCTGCCGCGTTGTGGGAAGTGCGAGAACTGCCTGACAGACGGCAAGCTGCCGTGCATTCCCGGCAGCGCCAGCAACAACGCCGGCTATCTGCCCGGCTTCGACACCGCTGCCGATGCGGACGTGCCCCGCGATGGCAACGGGATCGCGCAGCTGACCCGGCTCCATGAGATCGACGCAGCCGGCAATGTCACGGGGGACCTCTACCATCACCTGGGCGTTTCGGTGTTCGCCGATCACGCGGTGGTCAACCAGGCCTCGGTCGTCAAGGTCGGCGCCGACGTCCCGCCCGAGGTCGCAGCGCCCCTGGGCTGCGCCGTGCTCACCGGCGGCGGCGCCGTCATCAACGCCGGCAAGCCGCAGCCGGGCCAGGACGTGATGATCGTGGGCCTCGGCGGTGTCGGCATGGCCGCCCTCATCACCGCGCTGGGCCTCGATGGGGTGCGTGTGATCGCGGTGGATGCGAACCCGGACAAGCTGGTGCGGGCCAAGGAGCTGGGTGCTGCCGCGGCCTTCACCCCGGCACAGGTGGCCGAACAGGGAGTCAAGGCGCCGGTGGTCGTCGAGGCGGCCGGGCATCCCGCGGCCTTCGAAACCGCCTTCGAGGCGACGGCGGTGGGCGGCACGACCGTGACCGTGGGCCTGCCGGCGCCCGACGCCACCTCCTCGATCCACCCGGTGGTCCTGACCAGTGAGGCGCGCACCGTGATCGGCTCCTACCTGGGCTCGGCCGTACCCGCCAGGGACATCCCGAAGTACGCCCAGCTGTGGCGGGAGGACCGGCTGCCGGTGAAGGAACTCGTGTCCTCGACGATGCGCCTGGACCAGATCAACGAGGCCATGGACACCCTGGCCGACGGTAAGGCGATCCGTCAGGTCATCCTGTTCGACTGAGCTTCCGAGCCCGGCCGATTCCAGGGCCCCGGCACCGTTCCCAATACCACGGAACGGGACCGGGGCCCTGATCTATTTCTGCTAGAACGCTGTGAAAGGAGTATGCTGTCCTCGGAATATAACCAAGTTGACAACGCTGTCGGCGGTCCGCACCCATATCCCCGGTCCGGACCGCCGATGGCATTTCAAGGAAAAGAGTTCGCACAATGGCGACGAGCACGACTCCTGACGCTGCTGGCAGCGGCAGCGCCCCCGGTCCGAACCAGAAGACCACCTGGCAGACGGTCAAGGCCATTCTGGCCGCGTCCTCGGGCAATCTGGTCGAATGGTTCGACTTCTATATCTACTCCTTCTTCTCCGTCTACTTCGCAACGCAGTTCTTCGTCAAGGACAACGAGGTGCTGTCGCTGCTGCAGGCGGCCCTGGTGTTCTTCGTCGGCTTCCTGATGCGACCCATCGGCGGCTATATCTTCGGCCGGGCCTCGGACAAGCTGGGCCGGAAGAACTCGATGCTGATCTCCATCCTGGTCATGTGTGCGGGTTCGCTGCTGCTGGCCTGCCTGCCGACCTCCGATCTGATCGGCGGCTGGGCGGCCTTCCTGCTGCTGATCGTGCGCATGATCCAGGGTCTGGCCGTCGGCGGTGAGTACGGTGCGACCGCCACCTACATGTCCGAGGTCGCCACCGAGGGCAAGCGCGGCTTCTTCTCCTCCTTCCAGTACGTCACGCTGGTCGGCGGGCAGCTGTTGGCCAGTCTGCTGGCCGTCATCATGACGCACACCCTGGGCGATGAGCAGATCACCGCCGGTTGGTGGCGCCTGCCGTTCGTGATCGGCGCCGTCGCGGCCCTGGTGTCCCTGTGGCTGCGGTCGGGTCTGGAGGAGACGACCAGCGAAGAGGTGCGCAAGCACGAACACGCCGGCAGCTTCCTCGAGGTGCTGCGCCACCCGCGGTCCTTCTTCGTGGTGCTGGGCATCACCGCCATCGGTTCGCTGGTGTTCTACATCTTCACCACGTATATGCAGAAGTACCTGCTGGTGGTGCACCAGAAGACTCCTTCGGCGGAGACCTTCTCGAAGGGCTATATCGCCGACCTCATGACGATCGTGCTGCTCATCTTCATCATCATGCAGCCGATCGCCGGTTGGGTCTCGGACAAGATCGGGCGCAAGAACAACATGCTGATCTTCGTCATCGGCATGATCATCATCCCGATCCCCGTGCTGCACTTCATCGGCAACTCCACAAGCCTGGTCGGTGCGGGTATCTGGATCGTCATCGCCATGGCCTTCGTGGCCATGTACACGTCGATCTCGGGCATCGTGAAGGCCGAGATGTTCCCGGCGCACATCCGCGGTATCGGCGTGGGCTTCACCTATGGCATCGGCAATTCGCTGTTCGGCGGTTCGGCCGAGTCCGTGGGCCTGTGGTTCCAGAACGCCGGGCACGGCAGCTGGTTCCCGATCTACGTCGTCATCGTCGCGGTGGTCGGCCTGATCGCGGTGCTGTACATGCACGACAACCGCAAGCACTCCACGATCGACAACCCGGACGATTCGGCATACGGCCGCGTGGGTAAGTAAAAGCACGGGGCTCCACGGCCCGACCGATAGGGTGGGAGGCGATGTCCTCCCACCCTTTTCCGTCTCCCGCTGCGTCCCGTGCCCGCTCCCTGCGCCGCGCTCGGTTGGGCGCCTCGCTGTTGTTCTTCACCAATGGGGCGATCATCGCCAATCTGGCCCCGCGCCTGCCCGAGCTCAAGGCCGCCCTGGGTCTGGGCGGTGGCGCCTACGGCATGGCCGTGGCGGCCTCGACCGTGGGCGCGATCCTGGTGGGCCCCTTCGCAGCGCGTCTGTTGCGCCGGATCGGTTCGGCCCGGATGGCCACGGCGGGCACGGTGTTCGCGGGCCTGGCGATCCTGCTCGTGGGATTCTCCCCAGCGCTTCCCGGACTGCTGGCACCGGGACTGTTCGTGTTCGGCCTGCTGGCCTCGGGGGCGATGGACGCACTGACCGATGTGGCGGAGAATTCCCAGGGCCTGCAGGTCCAGCGCCGCTACGGCAAGTCGATCGTCGGCAGCATGCACGCGGTGTGGTCGGTCGGCGCCGTGACCGGTGGGCTGATGGCCGCCGGGGCCCTGGCCTGGGGCCTGCCACTGCCGGTGCACTTCGCGGCCTCGGCGCTGTTGGTCGGCACGGTCGCACTGCTGGCGTTCCGGCTGTGCCTGCCCCCGGAGCGCACCCGCACCGTCGTCACGGACGGAGTGTGGGCACCGGGATCGGACCCCGCCCCTGAGCAGGGGCACCGGACTGGCGAGTACCGCCGAAAAGGCGCGGGCGCCCGGGTTCTGCCGGTATGGGTATTAGTCCTGGCGCTGGGCGTGCTGGGGGTCGCCGGTGCCGGGGTCGAGGACCTGGGCAGCACCTGGTCGGGCGTCTATCTGGGAACCCTGGGCGCCTCGGCCCAGCTCGCGGCCTGGGGGTTCACCGTGATCGCCGGCAGCCAGTTCATCGGCCGGCTGCTGGGCGACCCCTTGGGCGATCGGCTGGGACCGCGCGCTGTCACCGGGGTCGGCGGCCTTCTGGTGTGTTTCGGAATGGGCCTGGCGTTGACACTGCCCGGCCTACCCCTGACTTTTGCCGGCTACGCCCTGGCCGGCCTGGGCGTGGGAACCTGCATCCCGAATGTGCTGGCCCGCGCCGACGAACTCTCGGGCCTGAAACCCGGTACGGGCCTGGCACTGGTGTCCTGGCTGATGCGCCTGGGCTCGCTGTGCCTGGCCCCGGTGGTCGGTTTCATCTCCGACCACGCCGCGACCGGCCTGCGCGCCGGCCTGGTGTGCGTTCCGGTTGCCGGTTTGCTCATCGTGCTGCTGTGCTGGGTCCTACCCGGGCGTCGGGGTGAGCGGTTGTGACCGTCGATGCGGTTCTCCCGGAGTTCTACCGGTGGTAGACCGCTGGTAGGCTTAGCACCCGTGAGCACTGAGATTGAAATCGGCAGCGGCAAACGAGGCAACCGGGCATTTTCCCTGGACGACATCGCGGTCATCCCCGCGCGGCGCACGCGCGACCCCAAGGATGTCAGCCTCGACTGGCAGATCGACGCCTATAAGTTCGAACTGCCCTTCATCTCCGCGCCGATGGACTCCATCTCCTCGCCGGACACAGTGATCGCCCTGGGCAAGCTGGGCGGCCTGGGCGTGCTCGACCTGGAGGGCCTGTGGACCCGTTATGAGGACCCTCAGCCCTACCTCGACGAGATCGCCACCCTGCCGGACGACCAGGCCACCACCCGGATGCAGGAGATCTACGCCGAACCGATCAAGGCCGAACTCATCACGGCCCGGCTCAACCAGATCCGCGAATCCGGTGTCACCGTGGCCGGTGCCCTGACCCCGCAGCGGACCCAGGAATTCTACGAGACGGTGATCGCCGCCGGCGTGGACCTGTTCGTCATCCGCGGCACCACCGTTTCGGCCGAACACGTATCGTCGACGACCGAATCGCTCAACCTCAAGAAGTTCATCTACGAACTCGACGTGCCCGTGATCGTCGGGGGCGCGGCCACCTATACCGCGGCCCTGCACCTGATGCGCACCGGTGCCGCAGGCGTCCTCGTGGGCTTCGGTGGCGGTTCGGCTACCACCACCCACCGGGCCCTGGGCATCCAGGTCCCGATGGCCACCAGCCTGGCCGATGTCCACGCAGCCCGGCGGGACTACATGGACGAATCCGGCGGCCGCTACGTCCACGTCATCGCCGACGGTGGCCTGGGGACCTCGGGCGATATCGTCAAGGCCTTCGCGATGGGCGCCGACGCCGTCATGCTCGGCTCTGCACTGGCCCGCTCGGAGGAGGCCCCCGGTAAGGGCTACCACTGGGGTGCCGAGGCCCACCACCCGCAGCTGCCGCGTGGCCGCCGGGTGAAGATGAACACCGTCGCACCGCTTGAGCGCCTGTTGTTCGGTCCGGGACATTCGGCCGTGGGCGAGGTCAACCTGGCCGGCGCGCTGCGCCGCGCCATGGCCACCACCGGCTACCTGGACCTCAAGGAGTTCCAGCGCGTGGACGTCGTCGTCTCCCCGCACCCCGGCCGAGGCCTCTGACTTGCTGCGCCTGGCTCTCACCCCCCGGTGGCTGGGCTTTTTGGTGCTGGTGCTGGCCCTGTGCACGGTCTTCGTGGGATTGGCCGGCTGGCAGGCTTACCGTGCCGAGCACAAGAACGACGCGGTGGCGGCGCAGGGCATCGACGAGCTCAAGCCATTCAACGAGGTCATCGCTGCGCAGGTTCCCACTTCGGGCCTGCTGGCCCATCAACGGGTCGAACTGAGGGGAAAGTTCCTGCCGGATGACCAGATCGTGGTCTCCGACCGCGCGGGCGATGAGGGCAAGTCCGGCTACTGGGTTGTGACCATGTTCGTCCCCGAAGGCGCGCGGCTGGGCGCCGAGGCAAAGATCACCGGTGAAGCCAAACTGCCGATCGCCATTCCGGTGGTCCGTGGCTGGACTGCGGACCTGGCCACCGCGCGGGACTCGCGGGCGCCCGATAGCGCCGTCGAACTGCACGCGCGCATCAATCCGATCGAGGCACCGACGGGCACGGACAAGTCCGAACCCGGTACCTACGGCAGCGTGTCGACCTCCGAGCTGGTCAACCTCTTCGACGTCTATTCGTATTCGGCCATGCTCATGGTCGATGCCGATCAGCAGGCGAAGGTCGCCGGCGGGGAACTGGGCCACGTGTCGATCGGGGCCAAGGACACCGGCGGATTCGACCTGCAGTCGGGCGTCTACACCCTCGAATGGCTGTTCTTCGCCGGCTTCGCCCTCTACATGTGGTACTCGCTGTTGCGTGACGCCTATCAGAACAAACAGGGGATCGGCCTGCCCGATATGTCCGAGGCCCGGGCCGCCGGCGTCGAATACGTCATCGTCAAGGGCGCCGGAGAACACGAGCTGCGCACCACGGCGACTCCCGTCCCGGTTCCCACGCCAGAACACACACTCAAACCCACCGACGCACAAACGAAGGATGAACCCCGTGGCCGCTGACCCGATGGATGCCAGGCCTGATTTCGACGAGAACAACGTCTGGACGATCAAACGCTTCACCTCCGCCCGCAATGCCCTGCGCTTCTACCGGGTGATGGCGATCATTACCGGCATCATGCTGTTGGCCCTGACGGTTGAGATGATCGTGAAATACGTCGTCTTCCGGCTGGCCGGGCTGTCCGGCGAGGCGCTGTCGATCGGCGGCTTCGACCTGGGTGCCGCCATCGCGATCTGCCATGGCTGGTGCTATGTCGTCTACCTCATCTCCTGCTTCTGGCTCAATCAGCAGATGCGCTGGTCGATCGGCCGTCTGCTGCTGCTGGCCTTGGCCGGCGTGATTCCCGTCATGTCCTTCATTCTGGAGCGCAAGACCAGCCACCGGGTTGCGCGTGAGCTGGACGCCGCGGTGGTCGTCGCCCCCGTTCAGGGCTGAGATAGAAGACGGATAGGATAGACGCCATGACTGAAAACTCCACTCCCGAAACGGGGACCGCAGCGCGCCCCGTGCTCGTCGTGGACTTCGGGGCGCAGTACGCGCAGCTGATCGCACGGCGCGTGCGTGAAGCGGGACTGTATTCGGAACTCATTCCGTCGACGGCCTCGGCCGCGCAGTTCGCCAAGCGCAATCCTGTGGCCATCGTGCTCTCCGGCGGACCGTCGTCGGTGTACGAGGCCGGGGCCCCGCAGCTCGACGCAGCGGTCTTCGACCTGGACGTGCCCATGTTCGGCATCTGCTATGGCTTCCAGGTCATGGCGAATGCCCTGGGCGGCTCCGTGGCGAAGACCGGCAACCGCGAATACGGCTCCACACCGCTCGAGGTCAGCGCCTCGGGCACCCTGCTCGACGGGCAGCCGGCCGCGCAGACCGTGTGGATGAGCCACGGCGATTCCGTCGCCCAGGCGCCCGCCGGCTTCGACGTGCTGGCCTCGACCCCGGACACCCCGGTGGCCGCGTTCGAATG
The DNA here is from genome assembly GCF_024580735.1 of Brevibacterium moorei. Lineage (GTDB taxonomy): Bacteria > Actinomycetota > Actinomycetes > Actinomycetales > Brevibacteriaceae > Brevibacterium > Brevibacterium moorei. The sequence continues at coordinate 62,028 of NZ_JANIJX010000003.1, forward strand.
CGCGGCGAAGAACCTGGCCGGCGTGCAGTGGCACCCGGAGGTGCTGCACAGCGAATACGGCCAGAAGGTCCTGGAGAACTTCCTGTACAACGTCGCGGGCCTGACCCCGGACTGGACCTCTGGTTCGGTCATCGACGAACAGGTCGCCCGGATCCGCGAACAGGTGGGCGACAAGCAGGTCATCTGTGGCCTGTCCGGCGGTGTCGACTCCGCCGTGGCCGCTGCCCTGGTGCACAGGGCGATCGGCGATCAGCTGACCTGCATCTTCGTCGACCACGGTTTGCTGCGCAAGGACGAACGCCGTCAGGTGGAGGAGGACTACGTCCAGTCCACTGGTGTGCGCCTGGTGACCGTCGACGACTCCGATGTGTTCCTCAAGGAACTCGAGGGTGTGTCCGATCCGGAGACCAAGCGCAAGACGATCGGCCGCGAATTCATCCGGTCCTTCGAACGCGCCGCGGCCAAGCTGCTGGCGGAATCGGTGGAGACCGGAACCGGCCAGCCGATCGAGTTCCTGGTCCAGGGTACCCTGTACCCGGACGTGGTTGAGTCCGGTGGCGGCACCGGTACTGCGAACATCAAGAGCCACCACAATGTGGGCGGTCTGCCCGACGATGTGGAGTTCAAGCTCATCGAGCCCCTGCGCGCCCTGTTCAAGGACGAGGTCCGCGCGATCGGCCGCGAATTGGGCCTGCCCGAGGTCATCGTGGGCCGTCAGCCCTTCCCCGGCCCCGGCCTGGCGATCCGCATCGTGGGCTCCGTGGACGAACACCGGCTGTCGATCCTGCGCGAGGCCGACGCGATCGTGCGCGAGGAACTGACCGCCGCCGGCCTGGACGATGAGATCTGGCAGTGCCCCGTGGTGCTGCTGGCCGACGTCCACTCGGTTGGTGTGCAGGGCGATGGTCGCACCTATGGTCACCCGATCGTGCTGCGCCCGGTCTCCAGTGAGGACGCCATGACGGCCGACTGGACCCGCGTGCCCTACGATGTGCTCTCCAAGATCTCCAACCGCATCACCAATGAGGTCGACGAGATCAACCGCGTGGTCTTGGACATCACCTCCAAGCCCCCGGGCACGATCGAATGGGAGTGATCCCCGGGGCGTGAGGTGCGGGCGTTGCAGTCCCACCCACCCCTGCGAAGAGCAGTCGTTTTGGTCTGAGAATTCTGTAGAGACTCAGACCAAAACGACTGCTCTTTTTCGTGGGGCCGGGCCCGGTCGCAGGAACTGTGGGTTAAAGGCCAAAATGTGTGTCTTTCCCGCGCGTGTCTAACGGGTTCTACCACCCCACCCCTGTTGGATTCCGTTGCCGTCCTCGGGTGAGAAGTGGGTGTCGTAGGCCGCTGGCCCGATGGGCTCCTCGAGGGCCTCGCAAGCCTGCCTGCGCGCTGGCGTCCAATGCGGGGGTTTCGCGAACGTGAATGGGGTTGCCGGGTTGCGGGTGTGCATGTGCAGCCACCAGGCCATGGCCGTCTTGGCATGGGTGCCAGTCATGCCGCGGTGACGGCGCAGCAGGTCTTTGATCGGCTGGTTGAACCCGCCTTCGAGCACGGATGTCGCCCGCGCAATCTGCTTTCCTTTCTGTGCGGCTTCGATCCAGGTGAACAGGTGGTTCTTCCGGATCAGCCCGGCCAGCAGTTTGTGAGCTCGGCGGGTGCGTTGGTGGGTGTACCACCACATCTGAGTCGGTTTCACGTACGCCGGCCTGGCCGCACCGGATCGTGCGTACGTCCGGTGCTTGAGGAATGAAGCGTGCCGGGCTTCCCAGGCTGCGAACTCGGCGAGCCAGGCAGCGGCCTCGTCCGCGTCGTCGACTTGTTTGATGGTCTTGACCAGGGCGAGGAGTTCCTTGTTCGCCTCCAGGGTGGGTTTGCGGGTCAGATGACGGTGGATGTCGTGTCGGATGTGGAAGAGGCAGCGCTGCACCCGCGTATGGGGCCAGTATCGGCCGATGACGGTGTTCAGGGGTCCGTTACCGTCGACGATGGCGTAGTCCGGTGCCGGTATGCGTTCGATGAGCGCGGTCCAGGAGGCGGTCTTCTCCTTGTCACAGAATTGCCAGTCGATGACCGTGTGGCGGGTGGATGCGATGAGGACGCACCAGCCGTTGAAATAGGTTCCGTCGAGGAAGATCTCGGAGTGGATTTCACCCGTGGACGCTGGTGGTGTTGGTTCGACGTTCCAGCACCATGCGGTCGTGCGCCGCAGGGTTCGTGCGGGCATGTTGTGGTGTGTTCGGCCGGCAGGACCGAGGAGCCAGTCGAGGAACGTGTTCAGCTCGTGCCGGCGAGTCGAGGGGCTGCGCTTCGGGGTGGTCGATGCGCCGCAGTTCGTGCATCGGTATCGGGTCTTTCCGGCACTCGTTGTGCCGTTCTTTTTCAATGGCGCGGAGCAGATCATACATTTCGGTCGATTGGAAGCACCCCATCGATGCTAAGCCCCGAAAGCTAAGCAATCGGCCTCTTGCCTATATAACTACTGGGCAGCAGGCCGATCACAGACACACATTTTGGCCTTTAACCCGGAACTGTGCCCGGCCACCCTGTGTGTGGCTGCGCCCGGCCCGGGCAAGCGTGGTTTGCATTCCGCCGGCGCCTGAGCCACACTGAACAGTGTTCACTTGAACGGTGTTCAAGCATCCCCTTGAAGGAGTTCCCATGACTGCTGCTGGCGTCACCCCGCGCACCGCACGCGAATCCGCCGGCACCGGCATCGCCCTGATCGCCGTGTTCGCCGCCCTGGTCGCCGCCAGCGGGTTCGTCCCCGCGATTCCCCTGAGCGTCGGCGTGCCGATCACCATCCAGACTCTGGTCGTGTTGCTGGCCGGGCTGTGCCTGGGACCGACCCGCGGCCTGCTGGCAGTGCTGCTCTACCTGGTCCTGGCCACCGTCGGCCTGCCGATCCTGTCCGGCGGGCGCGGCGGCCCGGCCTGGCTCGCCGGTCCCAGTGCCGGATATCTCATCGCCTTCCCCCTGGCCGCCTGGCTGGCCGGCTTCGCCGCGAACTTCGCCCTGCGGAGGTTCACCGCGGGCAAGCGGTTCGGCGTGCTGCTGGCGGGTGCCCTGGTCGCCGGCTGGATCACCACCCGGACTCTGGGCATCGCCGGGATGATGCTCAATGCGCACCTGCCCCTGGGTGCGGCCCTTACCGCCGACCTGGCCTTCTGGCCCGGCGATGCGCTTAAAACGGTGGCGGCCGTGGCCGTCGCCCTGGCCATCCACCGCGCCTTCCCACGGCTGCTGGCCCGCCGCTGATGCGTGGTCACGAGGCCCTGATGCATGGAGGCGAGCACGGGGACCGGAGCATCCGCTTCGACCGGGTCGGCGTTGTCTCCCAGGACGTGACCGAGGCCGGGCCCGTGATCCGGACGATCCTTGACGATATCGACCTGGAGCTGACGGCCGACTTCACCACCGTCGTCGGCCAGAACGGATCTGGCAAGTCCACGCTGCTCCAGCTGTGCAACGGCCTGGTGCGCCCGGACACGGGCCGGGTCCTGGTCGACGGCCTCGATGCCGAACGCCAAGTCAAAGAGGTGCGGCGGCGCGTGGGCTTCGTGTTCACCGACCCCGCCACCCAACTGGTCATGCCCACCGTCATCGAGGACGTGGAACTCTCCCTCAAACGCAGCGTCAAGCGCCGGGCCGAACGCCATGAGCGCGCCATGGAGGTGCTCGCCGGCCTCGGCCTTGACGACCTGGCCGGGCGCAGCGTCTATGAGCTCTCCGGTGGACAGCGGCAACTGGTCGCCCTGGCCAGTGTCTTGGCGGTCGACCCAGCGGTACTGATCCTCGACGAGCCGACCACACTGCTGGACCTGGTCAACGAACGGCTGCTGCTCGACACCGTGGAAGGCCTGCTGGCCAGGGGCGTGCGGGTGATCGCCACGACCCACAATCTGGACTTCGCCCGCCGCGCCGATGAGGCGGTGCACGTGGCCGACGGGCGGATAGCCGCGCACGGGCCCGCCGCCGAGGTGGTGGCCGGCTATGTGGATTCCGTCACCCGGGACGTCGCCCGGATCCGCGAGGAGCGGGGCCGGTGAAGCGGCGTCCGGAGTTTCTGGGCGGCTATGTGCAGCGTCGGGGCTGGCTGCACGCCATCCCCACCCTGGCCATGCTGGGGATCGTGTTCGCCCTGAGCATCGTCGTGATGATCCTGCGCGATCCCGTGGTCAACGTGGGGCTGGCGGTGGTCGTGGTCGCCTGTGGGCTCAGCGCTCGGCTGCCGTTGTCGCGTCTGTTGGCGCCGCTGAGTCGGGTCTGGTTGCTGTTGGTGGCCCTGGTCGCCGTGCAATTGGTCTTCCAGGGCTGGTACGTCGGCCTCCAGGTCGCCACGACCCTGCTCACCTGCCTGTTGGCGGGCGGTCTGCTGTTGCTGACGAACACGATCGCGGAACTGCTGGCGGCCTTCACCGTGCTGGCCCGGCCCCTGCGCCTGGTGGGCGTGAATCCGGAGCGGGTCGCCCTGGCCGCCGCCCTGATGGTGCGCAGCATCCCGTATTTGGCGGATCTGTTCGCGATGACCGGCCGGGCGGCGGCCGCCCGCGGTCTCGAGGGCGATATCCGTGCCCGCACCGTGCCGGTCTTCCTGCGCAGCGTCCAGTACGCCTATGACACCGGCCGGGCACTGGATGCGCGCGGGCTGGTCGACTGAACCGAGCCGGGCGGCCACGTCCTCGGATCCGGGTAGACTGGTGCGGCTGACAATTTCGGATGTGGGCCGGCCACCGGCCCGCGCCCAGAGGAGGACGGGCATGGGCGACTGGCTGCTGTTGGGCGGGTTACTGCTCCTCGGCCTGGCCGTGGTCCTGTTGCTCGTCGTGAGCATCCTGCGCTACAACCAGTTGAGCATGGCACGCGGCCTGGCGGCGGAATCCGGCCGCCAACTGAGCGCCGCGATCCGCGAACGACGCGACCTGCTGCCGCTCTTCCTCACCGTCGTCGACCAGGCGGGGGTTTCGGTGGCCGAACTGCGCGCGGCCCAGGCCGGGGCCGATGAAGCGGAACTGAGCCGGGCGATCGAGCGCGCCCACACCCGGGTTCTGACCGGCGGTGCCGACGCCTGGCGGGTCGACGACCTGTACTCCCAACTGGTGCGCTACGAGATCCGCATCGCCTCGGCCATGCGCTACCGCCAACACAATGTCGACGCCTACCGGGCGATGCGGGCCCGGCCCTCGGCCGGCCCGGTGCGCTGGCTGTTCCGCTCGTGTCCCGCCGTCTCGGTGACTCAATCGCAGGATGTCCAGGGACCGGTGGGGCTACTGGAGGCGCCGCGGGCGCCGGAGGAAGGGGAACGGCATGTCTGAGCCCAACCGGGGCACCGAGGAGACCGGGCGCCTGCGCGTGGATCTGGGCTACCGTGGAACCGACTTCCACGGTTGGGCCACCCAGCCGGGCCTGCGCACGGTACAGGGCGAACTCGAGGCGGCGCTCGCCCAGATCCTGCGCCGGCCGGTCCGGGTCACGGTGGCCGGGCGCACGGATGCCGGGGTGCACGCCCGGCGGCAGACCATCCACCTGGACCTGGTGCCGGGTGAGGCGCGGCGGCTGGTCGGCAGCCGCGCCGAGCGGACTCCCGCCGAGGGCCTCTTGGCCCGACTGCGCGGGGTGCTGCGCGCCAGGGACGCCCGCGATATCGTCATCCACTCCGCCGCCGAAGTCCCCTTGAGCTTCGACGCCCGGTTCGCCGCGATCTGGCGGTCGTATACGTATCGCCTGGCCGATGAGGACAGTTTCCTCGATCCGCTGCTGGTACCGTGCACCACCGTGGTGCGCGGTCGGCTGGACGCTGCGGCGATGGCCTCGGCGGCAGGCGAACTCCTCGGCCTGCACGACTTCCTGCCGTTCTGCAAGCCCCGTCCCGATGCCACCACGATCCGCACCCTGCGCGGCCTCGAGGTCGCCAGGGACGCCGCCGGTGTCATCGTCACCCGATTGCGCGCCGACGCGTTCTGCCACCACATGGTCCGTGCGCTGATCGGGGGACTGGTCAGGGTCGGTTCGGGTGCCTGGCCTACCACCCGGCCGGCCGAACTCCTGGCCCTGGCCGAGGCGGGGGTCCCGGCCGGCGAGCCCATGTACGTGATGGAGCCGCACGGGCTGGTGCTCGAAGCCGTCGGGTATCCGGAGGAATCGGCGTGGGCGGCGCAGGGGGAGCGGGCCAGGGCCAAACGGCGGCTGGACTGATTCCGGTCGGATTCCGGTATAGGATGCCTGAGTGTATCCGCAAGGTTCACTGATGCCTTCCCGACCCTGAGCCTCTCAAAAGGAGCAGCATGCGTAAATATTCGGGCGTCCTCGCGGGTGCCGCCACGCTGGGACTTCTCTCCCTGCCATTGACGGCCCTGCCCGTCCAGGCCGACGCACCCGCCGGGACCAAGGTCCAACTGCTCAACATCACCGACTTCCACGGCCGCATCGCCGAAGCCGGCCACGGCGTGGCATCGGTCATCGAGGAGGAGCGGGCCAAGGCCAAGGACCGGGGAATCCCCACCATGGCGCTGTCGGCCGGTGACAACATCGGAGCCTCGACCTACGCCTCGTCGTCGCAGAAGGACGAACCGACGCTGAGCGTGCTGGACACGATCGGCCTGGACGCCTCTGCCGTGGGCAACCACGAATTCGACCGCGGCTACGCGGACCTGCGGGACCGGGTCGACTCATCGGCGAACTTCCCCTACCTGGGCGCGAACGTGTACAAGAAGGGCACCAAGGACGTCGCCGACGGACTCGAACCCTATAAGCTCATCGACCTGGTCAACCCGGCCGGCGGTAAGCCGATCCGGGTTGCGGTGATCGGCGCTGTCACGCGGGACACCGCGAACATGGTCAGTCCTGCTGGCATCTCCGACATCGAATTCGGCGATGTCACCGATGCGGTGAACACGGCGGCCAAGGACCTCGAGGCGCTGCCGGCGGGGGAGAAGCCCGACGTCACCGTCGTCGAGGCGCACACCGGACCGTCCGAGACAGAGGATCTCGACTCGGCCAAGGCCTCGAACGCGGAGTTCCGCAAGCTGATGGACGATGCGGACGATTCCGTCGACGCCTTCTTCATCGGCCACACTCACCTGCCGGTCGACCTGCACAACGGCGACCGCCCCGTGATCCAGGCCAAGAAGTACGGCGAGGCGGTGGGCCAGGCCGTGCTCGAATCGACCGGCGACGGCAGCTGGAAGATCGACTCCCAGGGGTTGATCGACGCAGTCGACTCCGAGGGGAAACAGCACGACTACGACTCGGAGGTCGTCGGCAAGGTCGACGATATCGTCGACCGTGCGGTGACGAAGTCCAAGGAGATCGGCTCCGAGGTCGCGGGCACGATCGATGCGGACATCACCAGGGCCTTCAAGAACGGTTCGGAGGACCGGGGCGGCGAATCCACCCTGGGCAACCTGGTGGCCGACGCCCTGGACGAGGGGACCGCGGACTCCCCGCTGAAGGACTCCGACTTCGCGATCACGAATCCCGGCGGGCTGCGCACCGACCTGAAGGTCGACGATATCTTCAACAAGGAGGCCCCCGGCGAGGTTACCGTCGCCGAACTCAACCAGGTCCTGCCGTTTGCCAACGACCACGGAGTCGTGACGATGAAGGGCAAGGACGTCAAGGGGCTGTTCGAGGAACAGTGGCAACCAGACGGGGCCAGCCGCCCCTTCCTGCATCTGGGCATCTCGAAGCAGCTGCACGTCGTCTACGACTCCAAGGCGAAGTCGGGTGAGCACGTCAAGCAGGTGCTCGTCAATGGGAAGCCGATCAAGGACGACAAGGAGTACCGGGTCGCGACCCTGTCCTTCCTGGCGGCCGGCGGTGACAACTTCACCTCGTTCACCAAGGGCGGGTTCGAACAGTCCGGCCTGACCGACTTCGACGTATGGCAGACCTACTTCGAGAAGCGCGCGGAGAAGAAGCAGCAGATCAGCCCGGACAAGCACGAACGCCAGGCCGACAACGCGCTGAGCGTGTTGGACTCCGGGGACCTCAAGGTCGCCCTGGGCCTGCCGGACGGCGCCACGGACATCCGCGTCGAACGCGGGGGCAGCGCCAATGCGGCCCTGCACCTTCAGGCGCAGAAGGACATCAAGGGCCCGTTCACGCTGCAGCTGAATCTGCCCAAGGGCGTTACCGCCACGATCGACGACGATGCCGCGAAGAAGTCGCTGACGGCCGACGACTCCGCTCTGCGCGTGGCGCAGATCCCGGAGGGCAAGACCGACGTCCCGGTGACCCTGCACGCTGCCGATGATGCGCAGACCGGGCAGCAGACCGTGACCGGCCGGTTCCAGGCCGATCCCGCAGCGGCCTGGTGGGACGACAACCCGCTCCCGCTGCCGGCTTCGGGGAAGGTCGAGGTCAGCGTGGTCGACGCTGCGGGCACCGGTCCCAGCTCCTCGCCGAGCTCTTCGCCCAGCGAGAAGCCGACGCAGCCGGGCTCGGAGCCCACGGACGGGTCGGGTGACGAGCCCAGCGCCACCTCGGCCCCGGGCGGATCCGCCGACGCCGATGGAAACGGTGGAAACGACGATGGATCGAACGACGATGCCGGAGACCTGCCGATGACCGGTGCGCAGATCGGCCTGGCCGCGGGCGCGGGCGCCGTACTCCTGGCCGTCGGTGCCGCCGCTGTGGTGATCGGTCGGCGCAAGGCCACACGGCACTGAGCGTTCGACGTGAATCACATGGGCCGGGCCCGGTATCGCACTTGCGGTGCCGGGCCCGGCCCATGTAAAGTTGAGAGTCGTTGCGTACGTTCAACATCATGCCTAAGAGCCGAATTCGCGTTGCAGGTATAGGTGCAGGTGTCAGGCGTACAACGCGTAAGCACGGGCTGCCGTTACACGAAGATCACGACATAAGTGTTCCGACGGCCTACCGAAAGTAAACGAGAAGAAGGCTACTTTTGCGTACCTACACCCAAAAGCCCGGCGATGTTCAGCGCCAGTGGCACGTCATCGACGCCACCGACGTCGTCCTCGGCCGCCTCGCATCGCAGGCCGCCCGCCTGCTGCGCGGCAAGCACAAGGTGACTTTTACCCCGAACGTCGACTCGGGTGATTCCGTGATCATCATCAACGCCGACAAGGTCGCTCTGACCGGCAACAAGCTGATTCAGAAGCGCGCCTACCGCCACTCGAACTACCCGGGTGGTCTGAAGAGCGTCAACTACGCGGAACTTCTCTCGAAGTCCCCGGAGCGCGCTGTGGAGAAGGCCATTGCGGGCATGCTGCCCAAGGGCCGTCTGGGCCGCGCCCAGATCAAGAACCTGAAGGTCTACGCGGGCGAACAGCACCCGCACGCCGCTCAGAACCCGCAGCCGTACGAGATCAGCCAGGTCGCGCAGTAAAGCGCCGGGCAGAACAGAAACCGAGGAGAACCGTGGCTGACATCATCGAAGAAGTCGAACTGAACGAATATCACACCGAGACCCCGGCCGGCGCCGGACTCGGTCAGGAAGTGGCGGGTGGCCGTGGCCAGTCGCTGACCGCTCCGGGTTCCGGCGTGGGCCGTCGCAAGCAGGCCATCGCCCGCGTGCGCCTGGTGCCCGGCACCGGCGAATGGACCATCAACGGCCGTGACCTGGAGACCTACTTCCCGAACAAGCTGCACCAGCAGCTGGTCAACGAGCCCTTCCGCCTGCTGGACCTGGAAGGCCGTTTCGACGTGCACGTGCGCATCAAGGGCGGTGGCCCCTCGGGCCAGGCCGGTGCCGTGCGCCTGGGTATCGCCCGTTCGCTGAACGAGATCGACCGTGAGAACAACCGCGCCGAACTGAAGAAGGCCGGATTCCTCACGCGCGACGCTCGCGTCCCGGAACGCAAGAAGGCCGGTCTGAAGAAGGCCCGCAAGGCTCCGCAGTTCTCAAAGCGCTGATCTTCAGCCTTCACTGCATGCCGTACGCTTCGGCCCCGTCTGGATTTCTCCAGGCGGGGCCGAAGCGTTTTGTGTCTGGTGGTCGGGATGCCTCCGGCCTCTAACCCGGCCTTGTCGGCGGTACTCGCCGGGTGGGTGCAGGTGGGGTGGGGTGCCCGCGCCTTTTCAGTGGTACCACTTGCATTCGGTGGCACCGGATGCGCGCGCATCTGGTGCCACCCAGCGCGTTTGCTGCCACCGAAACAGACAGTCGTTACTCGGCAAACATCGGAAACCAGTTTCGAATAAACCCTTCCCTTCATAAGTGACTCGCGCTACACTTGAGGTAGGTCAGGAAACCCGAATCGGACAGCAAAGTCCCGTCAGGTTTTACGGCTCGTCTTCCCCGACACAGTCACAACACGCGTGTGCTGAATACTCAGTGCGGCTTCTGACAGCAGCGTCCGGACCCGGGTCCGGTACAGGAGGAGGGGAGAGATCATGACCATTGATTCCACCCTCCCACGTGCTGGTTCCCCCGATGATGACAAGAACCCTGGGGTCTTCGCCCGCCCGGCGGACCCCTTGCTGACCCCCGACGATTGGGAGCGTTTGCAGGAGATCGCTCCGGAACTCGTTCACGCCAGTGAGTCACTCGCTGGTCTGGGTGCCGGTGTGGGTACGGATCCCAGTCTTGACGCTTCCGACCTGCTCCTGGTGCTCAAGGGAATCGAACACCTGTCCCGCGTGACCGCCTCGACGGAGGCTGTTGTTCTGGCGCGGGCCGAATACGAGGTGCCCACTGTTGATTATGGTGCGAAGACTCTTCCCGTCTTGTTGACTCGCCTGTTGAGGATTGATGGGGCGGCCGCGAGGCGGCGGGTGCGGTTCGCACACGCGATCGGTGCCGGCCGGTCTCTAACGGGTGCCCGCCTGGAACCGGCCTACCCCCATGTTGCCCTCGCCCTGGCGGACGGGGGTGTGTCGGTGGATCAGGCGCAGGCGGTGATCCGGGAGATCGAGAAGATCCCCCGCCAGGTGCGACACGTCCATCACGCCACGGCGGAGAGACTGTTGGTTCAGACGGTGCCGAGTGTTGACGTGGACCAGGTCCGTGTGCTGGGTTCTCGGATTCGAGCCTACCTGGATCCTGATGGGCGCTTCGCGGAGATCCCACCGTTGGTTGATGAGTTTCATGTGACCGTGACGCCGCGGAGGAATGGTGCGTGGAATCTGACGGGGTTGTTGGATCCGGTGACGGGTGGGAAGTTGCATGGTTTGTTGACCAACCGGCAGGAACCCGGACAGGACACGACTGAAGTGAACTCCGGGGAGGTCCAGCGAGTCGGCACCGGTGTGCCCGACGGTGCGGAATCCGTTACAGCTGATGTGCCGCCCGGTGACCTGCCACCTCAGGACCTGCCGGCTAGCGCGGTGACGGTTGATGGCCGGCCCACCACGAAGGCGGATCATCCGTTTGGGTATCGGGAGCGGCCCGATGGTGCCAGGCGTCATGACATGTTCGCCACCTTGATTGACCGGGCTGCGGGTTCGGGTCCGCAGGGTGCGGGCATGGCCCTGGTGGTCACGGCGACTGCTGAAGAGTATGCGCGGGGGAAGGCGGAGGTGGAATCCACTGCCGGCCCGATCGGGTTACAGGATCTGGAGTCCCTTTCTCCGGGTGCGCTCGTGTATTTCCAGGCCAACCAGCCCGGGACGCGGGAGGTGACCGTGAGGAGTGCGGGCAGGTTTGCTACGCGGCGGCAGGTTGAGTTGATTGCGGCCAGGGATCGGGGGTGCACGTTCCCGGGTTGTGATATGCCGGTGGGGTGGTGCGATGCCCACCATATGATCCCCTGGTCCACTGGTGGACCCACGACGGTATCGAATCTGACCTTGGCGTGCCGGTTCCATCACACGTGGCATGACCAGCATGGGTGGAGGGCCGAGTTGATTGGTGGTTTGCCGGCGTGGATTCCACCCCGGCATGTTGATATCGACCAGCGGCCCCTATTCCATTCCCGGTTCACTGCGGCTCTGGTGGATGTGAGTGCTGCGCGGAACGCTGCGGGTTTGCCGCCGGTGTGGGTGCCGGAGGATTTCTCCCCACCTGACTGGGACACAGCATCAGACCTGAGCGACCCACCCGATCCACCAGACTCACTGAACTCCTCAGGACTATCCAGTACTCTGGGCACCGACCCTCCAGGTCCCGTCGCGCCGTGGGGCACTCATGGTTCCTACGCCTCGGATGAGGACACCGACCCCGATGATACCGACGTCCCACCCTTCTGAAACACGGGAAGAGCGCCCCGGTCGGACACGCTTCCCACACCCTCAAACCCGTAGGATCTCAGTTCGTGCCGGGCGGCCAGCGGTGCGGCTCCCGTGAGTCAGAGGCGCTGAAGGCTCGGCGCCTCTTTGGGAGTGACGGCCAGAGCGAACAGGCTCAGGCACAGGTAGAAGGAGCCCAACAGCCAGAACGGCCAGGTGACGATGGACAGGTTGGAAAGCCCCATTCCCATGATCACCAGTCCCAGCAGACCGGTGAGCAGGATTCCGATGGGCAGGCCCCAGGGCCGTACATCGCAGGCGACGGCCAAACCCACAGCCAGCAGGACCAGGCATATGAGCCCGGTCTCCACGACCTCGCCGATCGTCGAAGACCCGTCCATCATCGACACCAAGCCGATTGCAGGCAGGCCGATGAGGATTCCGCCCGCAATTCGCCCGGTGATCCGGATGCCGCGGCTGGAGTCCAGTGGCTTGGACGATAGAAGGTTCGCCACAGACCCGCTGACGGCCAGGAAGGCGAACGCGAGCAGCATAGCGGGCAGGGGAAGCCAGGCGTCGGCATCTGGCGCGGTCAGTGGGTACAGGGCGAATAAGCCCACAGTGCAGGCGAAGGCCATCCACGCACAGAGCTGGCGGATACGATTCGGGTGGCGCCCGGCGGGCAGGATGCACGGGAGCACGGCCACGATACCCGGGAACAGGGTGATCGCACCCGTTAAGAGGGGGTCACCGGTGAAACCCGTGTCGTCTGCTTCAGCCGTCATATTTGCGAAGACCGAAGTGATCAGCGCCGTGCCGGCGGTGATGAGGAGGGATCCTGTCAGTAGGCGGTTGTAGCCGACCGCGGAGAGCCCGTCGTGTGCAGGTGTGCTTCGGCCATCGCTTGGACTCGGGGACGTGGGTGGGCGGGCGACGGTGGGTGTTGACATGGCTGTCTCCTTATCCGGATGCGGAGTCAAGCGGGCGTGAAGTACTTGAACTGCAGGGCGCGCACGATCAGCTGGGCGGCGGTACCCGCATGCAGTTTCCGATGCAGCCGGCCGATGTGCGTGCGCACGGTGGCCGGTGACAGGAAGAGCTCAGTGGCGATCTGGGCCGGACCCATACCCTGGCAGACGCAGCTCAGGACGTCGAGTTCCCGCTCCGTCGGTGGGCTTTCAGGCAGGTCCGACTCCGGTAGATCCCCTGCAACCAGGATGTCGTGGGCCAGATAGGACATGGTGGGGATCTCATCGCCGGCCAGAATCTGGCGCAGAGTGCGGACGAGTTTGGGCGGGGGAGCGGTCTTGCGCACCGTCGCCCTGGCCCCGGCCTCCAGGGCGCGCGCCAGGCCGGGGCCCGGTGAAGAACTGGAGAGCACGACCACCAGTGCCCGGGGCCGGGCGGCGATGATCCGGGCGGTGGCCTCGATGCCGGAGATCCCACCGGGCATGGACAGATCCATCAGCACCAAATCGGGCGCGAACTCGGCTGCCAATGTCACGGCATCGGTGCCGGTGTTCGCTGTTCCCACGACTTCGAAATCGTCGGCCGCCTCCAGCGTGGCGCGAATTCCTAGCACGGCATAGGGATCGTCATCGACGATGATCACGGTGCTCATGCGATCATCCTATGGCCGGGTTGTAGGCGAAGCCCTGTGCCCAGCGGTACTCGCCTGTCAGACGACCCAGGCCGGGTATCTTGAGTTCGGACTCCAGATGCCCGTCGGTCCGGCTGAAGGTCTTGATCGTGGACTTCGACCCCTTGGAGGCCAAGACGAATATGTGATGGGGGCTGATGTCGAAGGAAGTGTCACCATCACTGCCCATGTCCGTGTCGACGTCGATGCTGTACAGCCGGTGGGTCCTGTCCGTGCTCATATCGGTCTCCCACATGATGCTGTCAGGGGCCAGCCACTGGAGCCGACCGTCTGCGTAGGTGTGCTTGTTGTAATGTGAGCGGTCCAAGTAGTCGAGAGTGGGGAGGGGGAATCGGGAGCCGTCTTCGGCAACGAGTCGTGCGTCCGACCTCTGTCCGGTTTCCACATTCCATGTTCGAGCCGTTCCGTGGTGGTCTCGTGCATCTGTTTCGGGAAAGTCGGCCAATGTGTAGATGGTGTTTTCATGGCATGGTGACTGCAGGAGTCCGCCTTCGCTGACATCGTCATCCGGGGCATACGTCTTGATGATCTTCTCGTTCGTCTGATCCTTTTCCACTACTGTGGAAAAAGCGATCGGACTCCCCACTTCCGGGTCGTGACCTTCGGCAAATGACTCGCCGACTCCGTACATGGCATCGCCACAGATGCTGTTCGTGAAGTACAAGCCGTCTGCTCTGCCCCGGGCGAAAGTGGATGAAGACCGGAATTCGGCGATCATGCTGTAATGACCGTCGTCCTCCCAACCCTCGTTGTACAGCGACAGGATGGACTGTCCGTCGTCGCTGAAACCGGTGGACTCCAAGAGCTCGGGTTTCTTGTTTTTCGACACCTGCATCTGCGGTGTCAAGGAGAAGTCCTGGTCACGGTCGGACATATAGAGGCCGGACGAATTCCACAATGGCGTCCCGCGGTCCATCGGACTCGTGCGTATAGCCCTTATATGTCCCTGTTCGTCGATGAGGGTCAGATAAGAGGTATTGGTGCCCGGTCCTCGGTCCATGCTCCGGTTCGGCGGGCTGATGAACACGGAGTAGACGTCCCCTGTATCAAGGTGCAGAGCTTCCCGATCGACGATGTCGAAATGGCGGCTGGGGATCATCGTGCACCCGGTGAGGCTGAGGATGCTGGTAGCCAAAGCCAGATTGACGACGGTGGTGCGCATGGGTTGGTACTCCTTGATTCTCAAAGGGGCCGGCGCCGGGAGTGGGTACGGCTTCCGGCCTGTGGCTCCAACCTATGTCGGGTTCAGCGGCCACCGTATACGCTGAATGGCGTACATTCTTCTCAGCGCCCATTTCAGCGCCCCTCCTTTCCAAACAGTGCCCTTCCCATCACAGGAGAGTCCCCGCATGCACATGCGCGCGATGCTGCGCGGCAGCCGTTTCATCGATCCCTATGCGCGCAGCCTGCTGATCGGCTACGGCCTGTACCTGTCGGCGGTGGCCCTTCCCGAACTGCTCGGCGGACTGCATGGGGCGCTGGACTTCGCCGCTGGCCTGCTGGTCTGCCTCGCCGGCTTCGCTCCCGGCGTTTCTCTGGTAGGGCTGCTTGCTCTGGCCACGGTGGTCACCGCGGTCTTCGAACCCAGTGTCGTCTCCTATGACATTCCGGTGGCGGCTGCGATCGCCATGCTCATGTCCTACGGCCGGGTCCGGAGCGCGGTCCTGGGCGCGTTCACCTTCGCAGGACTCGCACTTGTCACCGCCGTCGGTCCTGCGGGGGACCTGACGTGGCAGGGCGTGCTCTATATGAGCGCGGACGTGATCCTCCTGGGCGGGCTGGGTCTGGCCTCGCATATGGCCGAGGGTCGTATTCAGTTCCTCATCGCGAAATCCGCAGCCGAGGCGGTCGTGGCCGAACGCGAACGGCAGAAACAGCGGGAGCGCTTCGCCATCGACGCCCACGACACCGTGTCCCACGGGCTGACCGCCGAGTACTTCATGATCACCTCTTTGCTCGCCGAGGCCGAGGATCCGCAACAGCGTGAACGCCTGGCTCAGCTGACACTGCACAACCGCGGTACCCAACAGCGGCTGCGCGAACTGTTGGCCGGCCTGGGCTCGACCCCCGTGGCCGTCGACCGTCCCCTGCACGAGGTGCTCGAGACGACGATCGACGACCTCGAGGCGACCTTCTACGCCGCCGGCCGCCCGCTGGAAATCCATACGGACATCGACCGGGACTCGAGCCGGACCCGGATCACCCCCGACCTGGCGGCGGACCTGAACTTCTTCATCATCGAACTGGCCACGAACATCCTCAAACACGCAGGTCCCGCACCCGTCCCCGCACTGTTCGTCGAGACCCGAGCCGGCCGGCTGGGACTGCGCACCCGCAACAGTCTGCGTGCGGCCTCGGCCGGGGCAGCGGAGGTCAAAAGCCTGCGCGCCCGCGCCGACGTACGCGGTGCCGAACTGTGCGCGCGAGTGGATTCCGGGGTACTCACCGTCGACCTCGCGGTGCCCTTGCCTCAATCTGGGAACGCGGTGGGCACTCCACTGGTTGTGAACGGATAAACTTGTTCCGGATTGGCAGGGGACCGTACGTGTGCGAAGTAGCGGTCCCGCAGAAGCGTGGAGAGAAGTGGACATGGGCAGGCTATTCGGAACCGATGGAGTGCGGGGACTGGCGAACCGCGACGTGACGGCGCGCCTGGCGCTGCAGCTGGGAGTCGCCGGCGCCCGCGTGCTGGGCAAGCCGGAGGACCGCACGGCGGGTCAGAAGAAGCCCTTCGCGATCGTCGGGCGCGATACCCGGATCAGCGGCGACTTCCTGTCCTCGGCGATCGCCGCTGGCATCGCCTCGACCGGGGTCGACGTGCGCGACGCCGGAGTCATCCCGACCCCCGGTGTGGCCCAAGCGGTCAAGGCCACCGGCGCGGCCTTCGGCGTGGTGCTCTCGGCCAGCCACAACCCGATGCCCGACAACGGCATCAAGTTCTTCGCCTTCGGCGGAACCAAACTCGACGATGCGGTCGAGGACCAGATCCTCGAACTGCTCGACGCCGAATGGGACCGCCCCACCGGCGCCGCGGTGGGCCGGATCTCCCGCTACCCTGCGGCCAGCGATAACTTCACCGAGCACCTGGTGTCCGGCGTGGGCGTCATCCCCGGCGCTGGCGACGTAGCCGACCAGCTGCCCCTGGCAGGACTCAAGGTCGTCATCGACTGCGCCAACGGCGCATCGTCCGTGGTGGGGCCCGCTGCACTGCGCCAGGCCGGGGCCGAGGTCGTCGTGATCGGCGCGGAGCCCAATGGCGAGAACATCAACGACGGGGTCGGATCGACCCACATCGAGCATCTGCAGCAGGCCGTCGTCGAACACCAGGCCGACGCCGGCGTGGCCTTCGACGGCGACGCGGACCGTTGCCTGGCCGTCGACGCCGTGGGCCGCGAGGTCAACGGTGACCAGGTCATGGGCATCCTGGCCCTGGCCCTGCACGAAGAGGGCAAGCTCGCCCAGGACACCCTGGTGACCACGGTGATGAGCAATCTGGGCCTGCGCCTGGCAATGGAGAAGCACGGCATCAAGACCGTGCAGACCGCGGTGGGCGACCGCTATGTGCTCGAGGAGATGCTGGCCTCGGGCTACAACCTGGGCGGTGAACAGTCCGGCCACGTGCTCATGCTCGACCACGGCACCACCGGTGACGGCGTGCAGACCGCGCTGCACCTGCTGCACCGCGTGGCGACCTCGAAGCGGACCCTGGCGGATCTGGCAGCGCAGATCCCCAAGCTGCCGCAGACGCTGATCAATGTGCGCGGGGTCGACAAGGCCCGCACCGATGATGCGGAACTGGCCGTGGAGATCGCCGCGGTCGAGGCCGAACTCGGCGACACCGGTCGCGTGCTGCTGCGTGCCTCCGGCACCGAACCGGTCATCCGCGTGATGGTCGAGGCGAAGACCGCCGAGGTCGCCCGCGCCCAGGCCGAACGCCTGGCAGGTCACGTCGAACGCCTCCTGGCACTGTGATCGCGCGGGCGCGGAGATGTGAGGGTGCAGTGAACATGGGAGCAGTGTGAACGCCGGCAAGAGCAGCGCCGGCCGGGGCTCCGCCGGGTCCGGCAAGAGCAACGCCGGAACCGAACTGGCGCTGCGCTCCGGACTGACCTCCGGCGGTCTGACCGCCGGTGTCACGATCATCTGGTGGATCGTCCTGCTGTGCCTGCGCGCTGCCGGCGGCCTGCCGGTGTTCTGGCAGAATATGGCATCCCTGGCCTGGTCCATGCTGGTCCTGGGGGCGCTGGCCACCGTGATCAACTACGTCGTCGGCTTCACCCGGGGCCGGATCCACTTTCCGGGTACTGGGGTGAACGGGCAGGGTCGGACCGCCGGGGGATCGGTGGGCGCCTGGCGCTGGCTGACCGCTGCCTTCCTGGCGCTGACCGCCCCGATCATCGTCTACGTGCTGGTGTCCTTCTGGCTGAACTCCGCAATGACGATCGGGCTGTGCCTGCTGTTAATCTGCGTGCCCGCGGCCCTGGCCTTCGTCGCGGTCTCCCGCACCACCGTGCGCTGAGGGCCCGGGGACGGGCCCGGGCCACTCTCAAACCCCGGTCTCAGCTCGGCAGGTGGGCGAACTGGGTGCGGTAGAGCTCGGCGTAACGTCCGTCGGTGGCCATCAGGGAGGAGTGGTCCCCGCGTTCGAGGATCCGGCCATCCTCGACCACCAGGATCAGGTCCGCCCCCACCACGGTCGACAGCCGGTGGGCGATGACGACCGAGGTCCGGCCGGCCATCGCCTCGTCCAGCGCCGCCTGCACCGCGGCCTCCGAGGTGTTGTCCAAGGCCGAGGTGGCCTCGTCCATGACGATGACCTCGGGTTCGGCCAGGAGCAGCCGGGCGATCGTCAGGCGCTGGCGCTCGCCGCCGGACAGCCGGTAGCCGCGCTCGCCGATCATCGTGTCCACTCCGTCGGGCAGGGCCGCCACCAGGCGGGACAGCTGTGCGCGCTCCAGCGCATCGGCCAGGTCCTCATCGCCGGCATCGGGCCGGGCCAGCAGCAGGTTCCCGCGGATCGTGTCGTGGAACAGGTGACCATCCTGCGTGACCATGCCGACGGCGTCCTTGAGGGTGCGGAAACTCAGTTCCCGCACATCGACCCCGCCGATCGACACCCGCCCGGAATCCACGTCGTAGAGCCGGGGGATGAGTGAGGCGATCGTCGACTTGCCCGCACCGGACGAACCGACCAGGGCCACGGTCCCACCGGCGGGGACCTCGAAGTCGATATCGTGGAGCACCTGACCACCCTCGTGCTGGGCGACCCTGCCCTCGCCCTCTTCCAAAGACGGCAGGGAAGTCTGTGCGGCGGTCGGATAGGTGAAGTCCACGTGCGTAAACCGCAGTCCCTTGGGCCCGGCGGGCAGCTCCCGCGGATTCTCCGCTTCGCAGATCAGCGGCTTGAGGTCGAGGACCTCGAACACGCGGTTGAAGCTGACCAGTGCCGCGACCACATCCAGGTGGGCGTTGGCCAGCATCGTCAGCGGCGTGTAGAGCTTGGTCAGCAGCATCGCCAGGGTGACCACGGCGCCGGCACTGAGATTGCCGACGACGGCCTGCCAACCGCCGATCCCGTAGACCACGGCCACCGCGAGGGCCGACACCAGGGTGAGGGCTGCGACGAAGGTCCCCTGCAGCACTGCCGTGCGCACGCCGATGTCGCGCACCCGGCCGGCCCGCAGGGAGAACTCCTCGGACTCCGCGGTGGGCCTGCCGAACAACTTGATCAGCGTGGCGCCGCCGGCGGAGAAGCGTTCGGTCATCCGGGTCGACATGTCCGCGTTGAGGTTCGCCGCCCGCGTCTGCAGGGCGCCCAAACGGCGCGCGACGAAGCGGGCGGGGATGAGGAAGACGGGCAGCAGCACCAGCGAGGCCAGGGTGATCGTCCACGAGATGGAGAACATGACGGCCAGGGTCAACAGCAGTGTCACCAGGTTCGAGACGACCGATGACAGGGTCGATGAGAAGGCGCGCTGGGCGCCGATGACGTCGGTGGACAGGCGTGAGACCAGGGCGCCGGTGCGGGTCCGGGAGAAGAACGCCACCGGCAGGCTGAGCACATGGTCGAACACGGCGGTGCGCAGGGAGTAGATGAGTCCTTCGCCCACGCGGGACGAGAAGTACCGGCTGGCCAGGGACAGGCCGGCGTCGACCAGGGCGATCACGCCGATGATGATGGACAGCCACACGACCGTGCGAAGCGGGCCGCGGGCGTTGATCGCATTGACGATGTCGCCGGCCAGCACCGGCGTGATAACGCCGATCCCCGCGGCTGCGATCGAGACGAGGATGAAGAGGACGAACGGCCGTTTCTGGCCTGCGACGAAGCCCCAGATCCGGGCCAGCGTCGCGCGATTGAAGGTGACCTGGGTCCCGCGCAAGTCCTCCGCTTTCACGGTGCGGCGCAGGATCATCTGTGGTGAAGGCGTGGACATGGGCCTCCCGTTATTCGATTGTCTTATCGAGTGCCTTTACAGTTTCCTCAACTGAACGCGTTTGACCGAATGATCTATTCCCTTGTGCAGGATCAGATCCGCCCGACCCCGGCTGGGCAGGACGTTCTCCCGCAGGTTCGGCGCGTTGATCGAATCCCAGATCTCTCCGGCCAACGCTGTCGCCTCGGCGGCATCCAGGGCGGAGAACCGGTGGAAGTAGGAATCCGGTTTGGTGAACGCGCCCTCCTTCAGATGCATGAAGCGCTCGATGTACCACTGCCGGATGTACTGGGTCTTGGCGTGGACGTAGATGGAGAAGTCGAAGTAGTCGCTGACCGACAGGCCCAGCTTCCCGTCATAGCCGGGCGTGGGCGGCTGGAGCACGTTGAGGCCCTCGACGATGAGCACATCGGGCCGGCGCACCGTGACCTGCGCACCGGGCACGATGTCGTAGGTGTGGTGCGAGTAGATCGGCGCGCGGACCTCGGGGGCGCCGGACTTGACCTCCTGGAGGAAGCGCAGCAGCGCCCGCCGATCGTAGGATTCGGGGAACCCCTTGCGGTCGGCCAGCCCCCGGCGCTCGAGTTCCCCGTTGGGGAACAGGAAGCC
The DNA here is from genome assembly GCF_024580735.1 of Brevibacterium moorei. Classification (GTDB taxonomy): domain Bacteria; phylum Actinomycetota; class Actinomycetes; order Actinomycetales; family Brevibacteriaceae; genus Brevibacterium; species Brevibacterium moorei. The sequence goes on from NZ_JANIJX010000003.1 coordinate 82,866, forward strand.
GTCGGTGGTGATGAGTTCGACCCGCGGGGTGTTCTCCCAGCGCGCCATCATCTCGCGCAGCACGCGCGCGGTGGTCGATTTCCCCACTGCCACGGAGCCCGCCACCCCGATGACGTAGGGGGTGCGCTCGGGTACCGGGTTCTTCCCCGTCTTGGTCAAGGGGGAGAAGAAGTCGCGGGTCATCTGGTGCTCGTGCGCGCGGGCGGCCACGTGCATGCTCAGCAGGCGCGACAGGGGCCGGTAGATCTGCGCGACCTCGGCCATGTCGATCCGGTCGCCGAGGCCGCGCAGCCGTTCGACGTCCGTGTCGGTCAGCGGCTGGGAGATGGCCTGGGCCAGCTCGGCCCACGATTCGCGATCGAACTGCCAGAAGGGGCTCAGCGTATGGGTGGCGGTCGCCCTGCGCTTGGGCAGCAGGCCTGCCAGCCGGCGGGCGGGTTCGAGTCCGAAATCATGAGCGTCATCAGTCACGGAAGACAATTCTGCCACGGCTCATGTGCCATCGCGCACACCGCATCGAACGCCGAGGCCGCACTCCGGTGACGAATCGTGTCACCCGGGTGCGGCCTCGGCCGTGCGGGATGCTGCGGGTCGCAGCTGTTTACTGCGGACCGAACTCGTCCGGGTTCGCGTTGACGCGGTTGCCGGAGTCCAGTGCGTCGATCGCTGCGAGATCCGTGGCGGACAGTGCGAAGTCCGTGACGTCGAAGTTCTGGGCGATGCGTTCGGGCGTGACCGACTTCGGAATGACGATCCGGCCGGCCTGCAGGTGCCAGCGGATGATGACCTGGGCGGGGGTCTTGCCGTGGCGCGCGGCGATCTCGCCGATCGTGCCGTTGCTCAGGTCGGCACCGGTGCCCAGGGGCGAATACGCTTCGGTGACGATCCTGTGATTCGCGTCGATCGACTGCACATCGCGCTGCTGGAAAGTCGGGTGCAGTTCGACCTGGTTGACCGCGGGCACGGTGGAACCGGCGTCGAGGACCTCGCGGACAAAGTGCGGCAGGAAGTTCGACACGCCGATCGACTTCACCAGGCCGTCCGCCTTGGCCTGCTCCATCGCCTCCCAGGCCTCCAGGCGCTTGTCCTGCCCGGGCACCGGCCAGTGGATGAGGTACAGGTCGACATAGTCCAGGCCCAGCTTCTCCAGGCTCTCCTCCAGAGCGGCGCGGGCGTCGGTGTGGCGGTCGTTCCACAACTTGGTGGTCACCCACAGGTCCTCGCGCGCGACGCCGGAGTCCGCGATGGCCTGCCCCACGCCCTTCTCATTGCGGTAGATCGCGGCAGTGTCGATATGGCGGTAGCCGACCTCGAGGGCCTTGGCCACGGCGGGCACGACTTCTTCGTCGGACACCTGCCAGACGCCGAATCCCAGCTGGGGGATCACATTGCCGTCGTTGAGTTCTACGTTCGGAATGGTCATGATGATCCTGTCTGTGCCGCGTTCGGCACGCTCGGGTCGAGGCGCCGCCCGGTGGTGGCGCACACACTTTCCGCAATCGATTATTCCATCATCCGCGCTGTTCACACAGGGTGGGGCGCGGGTTCGGCCGCGGAGGTCCGCCACTACCGATACCATTGGACCCATGTGTGGAATTGTTGGTTATGTGTCCGGTGTGCCCTTGGCGAATGCCCAGCACACCGCCGTCGACGTCCTGATGGGCGGTCTCAAACGATTGGAGTACCGGGGCTACGACTCCGCCGGTATCGCCGTGGTCACCGAAGACGGGGCCCTGGAGAGCCGGAAGAAGGCCGGCAAGCTGAGCAATCTGGCCGAACTGCTCGAAGCACAGCCGGTCACCGCCAGCCAGACCGGAATCGGTCACACCCGTTGGGCCACCCATGGTGGGCCCACCGACGTCAACGCCCATCCCCACCTGGCCGATGGCGGCAAGCTCGCGGTCATCCATAATGGCATCATCGAGAACTTCGCCAGCCTGAAGGAGCGTCTGCTCGCAGAGGGTGTCGAGTTCACCTCGGAGACCGACACCGAGGTCGCCGCCCATCAGCTGGCCAAGAACTACCGTGCCACCGGTGACCTGACCGAGGCCATGCGCATCACCACCACGCAGCTCGAAGGCGCCTTCACGCTGCTGGCAGTCCACGCGGACCTGCCCGGCACCGTGGTTGCCGCGCGTCGCAATTCCCCGCTGGTCATCGGCCTGGGCGAGGGCGAGAACTTCCTGGGCTCCGATGTCGCCGCGTTCATCGACTACACCCGTTCGGCGGTGGAGATCGGTCAGGACGAGGTCGTCACGATCACCCCCGATAGCGTTGCGATCATCGACCAGTCCGGCGCACCGGTCGAGGGCGAGTCCTTCGAGATCGACTGGGATCCGGCGACCGCGGAGAAGGGTGGCTTCGCCTCGTTCATGGACAAGGAGATCCACGATCAGCCGCAGGCCGTCGCGGACACCCTGCTGGGCCGGATGGACACCGAGGGCCGGCTGACCCTGGACGAAATGCGCATCGACGAGTCGATCCTGAAATCGATCGACAAGATCGTCGTCATCGCCTGCGGTACCGCGGCCTACGCCGGCCAGGTCGCCCGCTACGCGATCGAACACTGGTGCCGTATCCCCACCGAGGTCGAACTGGCCCACGAATTCCGCTACCGCGATCCCGTGGTCAACGAGAAGACCCTGGTCGTGGCGATCAGCCAGTCCGGCGAGACCATGGACACGATCATGGCCGTGCGCCACGCCCGCCAGCAGGGCGCCAAGGTCATCGCCATCTGCAACACCTTCGGGTCGACCATTCCGCGTGAATCCGATGCCGCCCTCTACACCCACGCTGGCCCGGAGATCGCGGTCGCCTCGACCAAGGCGTTCCTGTCCCAGATCGTCGCCTGCTACCTGCTGGGCCTGTACTTAGCGCAGCTGCGCGGGAACAAGTACCGCGACGAGATCGGGCTGATCCTGGGCGAACTGCAGAAGATCCCCGCGAAGATCCAGTCGTTGCTCGACGACCACAAGGACCAGGTGTTGGATCTGGCGCGCCGCCTCAAAGACACCGAATCGGTGCTCTACCTGGGGCGGCACGTGGGCTTCCCCGTCGCCCTCGAGGGCGCGCTGAAACTGAAGGAACTGGCCTATATCCACGCGGAGGGCTTCGCCGCCGGCGAACTCAAACACGGTCCGATCGCCCTGATCGACGAGGGCCAGCTGGTCTTCATCATCGTGCCCAACCGCTCCGGCCGGGACAACCTGCACGACAAGGTCATCTCCAATATTCAGGAGGTGCGCGCCCGCGGGGCGAACACGATCGTCATTGCGGAGGAGGGCGACACGGATGTGGAGCAGTTCGCCTCCGAGGTCATCTACGTGCCGGCCACGGCGACCCTGCTGGCCCCGCTGCTGACCACCGTGCCCCTGCAGATCTTCGCGATGGAACTGGCCACGGCCAAGGGCCTGGACGTCGACCAGCCCCGCAACCTGGCCAAGTCGGTCACCGTCGAATAATGCCGATCATCGGAGTGGGCGTCGACATCGCCGATGTGCCCCGGTTCGCCGAGCACATCGAGCGGGTGCCCGAACTGCTCGACAGGCTGCTGACGCCGGCCGAGCAGTTGAAGAAGAACGGGAAGCTGCGCACCGCGGAGTCCCTGGCCGCACGGTTCTCCGCCAAGGAGGCCCTGGTCAAGGCGCTGCGGTTGCCGCAGATCATCCCGTGGCACGAGGCCGAGGTCGTCTCCGCCTTTTCCGGCGCGCCCAGTTTCCGGCTTACCGGCTGGGTCCTCGAGCACTTCCGGACGATGGGCGGGCAGCGCCTGCACCTGTCGATCACCCACGATGCGGATCGCACCATGACCTTCGTCGTGGCCGAGGGCGCAGACGACTCCCAGCTATTGGCCGGTCATCCGCCGGTCGACCAGCCCGAGCCGCTGCTCCCCGGGTCGCCCGAGGCGCTGGCCCGGCTGGCCGAATTCCGCGCCGGGGCGCGGGCCGCCAAGGCCGAGCTCCGGGCCGCTCGTGACGCCGCTCGCGGGAAGACCGACTGACCCGGGGACCGCACAACGGGATGTTGGTCGGGAGCCGGTCGGCGGTGCGGGCACCGGCTGCACTAGAGTCGTGAACATGACGTCTGACACATGTGCCGAACAGCGCGCCCGCGCCACCGAACTACAGCCCCGGCTGGTGGAGTTGCGCCGCGACATCCACGCCCACCCGGAGATCGGCCTGGAGCTGCCGCGGACTCAGCAGACGGTGCTTGACGCGCTGGCCGGCCTCGACGGACTGGAGATCACCCGCGGAACCGGGCTGAACTCGCTGGCGATCGTGCTGCGCGGCGGCCGGCGGGATCCGGAACACCCTCGGGCCGTGCTGTTGCGCGCCGATATGGACGCTCTGCCGGTGACGGAGGCGACCGGTTTCGACTTCGCCTCGACCAACGGGGCAATGCACGCCTGCGGCCACGATCTGCACACCACCGGGCTGGTGGGCGCGGTCCATCTGCTCCACGCGATCCGCGGGGAATTGGCCGGCGACGTCCTGTTCATGTTCCAGCCGGGCGAGGAAGGCCAGGACGGAGCGGGCAGGATGCTGGCCGAGGGCCTGCTGGACGTGGTGGGGGTCCCCGTCATCGCGGCCTACGGAGTGCATGTGTCCGCCGATCAGCCGGCCGGGAACGTGTATTCGCGCCGCGGGTCGTATATGGCGGCATTCAACCGGTTGAATGTCACGGTGCACGGGCGCGGAGGACATGCCGCCCGGCCCTATGCCGCGCTCGACCCGATCCAGGCGGCCGCCGACATCATCGGGCAGCTGCAGGTCTGGGTGACCCGCCGGATCGACCCCTTCGACCCGATCGTGCTGACCGTCGGGCAGTTCAACGCCGGGACCGCGCCGAACATCATCCCCGACGAGGCGACCTTCATCGCCGGGGTGCGGACCTTCTCCCAGGAGACGACCGAATACTGTGCACGGGAACTGCCCCGGCTGATCGAAGGGGCGGCCGCGGCCCATGGACTGCGCGCCGAGGTCGAGTTCGCAACCGTGGTGCCCGCGACCATCAACGACGATGCGGAGGCCGACTTCTACCTGGAGTGCGCAGGGGAGCTGTTCGGGGCGCAGCGGGTGCACACGATGGAGCATCCGCGCACCGCCAGCGAGGACTTCTCCCGTGTGCTGCAGGCCGTCCCCGGATCCTATGGCCATTTCGGGGCGGCTTTGGCGGATGTGGACCCGCAGGACTGGCAGGCGAATCATTCGCCCAGGGCCCGCCATACGGATACGGCACTGGCCGACCATGCGCTGTTCCTGGCGGAGCTCGCCCGCCGCAGGCTGCTGGTCTAGCGATAGGACGGTGGCGCAAACGTAGGTTGGTGTCACAAAGTTCCGGTGAATCGGAGTGTAGACCGCCCTTTTACGACACCTTCCTACTTTTGCGACACCACCGAACCCGGGAGGTGCGGTGGGCCCGGCCACCCCCGCTGTCTCAGCGCACGTTCGATTCGTGCGAGGTAGTCGGATACAGGGGTTCCGCCATAGCCGTCGATCATGTGCCAGCCGACGTTTCGCAGATCGTCCGCCCTGTTCGCATCAAGGGTGCGGGCAGCTCGATCGTTGAAGTGATCGCGTCCGTGGTACTCGAAACCGACCCGGTAGTCCTCGAATGCCAGGTCTACCTCGCGGACTCTGCCCGAAGCGATCCTGACCAGGAAGTTGGGTATGGGCTCGGGCAGCCCGGCTGCGACGCAGGCCAATCTATATTCGGTCTCCTTCGGCGACCGGACCCCGTCTCTGGCACGGTCGACGGTCGTGAGCAACCGGGATGTGCGACGGTCGTGTGGCGCGGACACGATGCGCTCGCGCAGATCGGCCACGGATAGCTCTGGCGGGCCCCGCCAGCCCCCGACCACGGCTTCGATGACCATTATCAGCTCGTCTTCTGCGAGTTCGTCGACCAGTTCCATCAACATGTACGGACCCGCATTGAGTCGAATGCCATAACGTTCGACCGGCCAAAACAGCTTGGACCGGGAACTGGTCACCCCGGTGATCCGGTGGCGTTCGGCACTACCCGGTACGGTGACGTGCAGGTTGTCCAGATCTGCGCTCAGAGGGAGCGGATAGCCGTAGAGGAACGCCGCGGACAATCCACCTGCAACGGACCGCGGATGAAGGAGCTGGAAGGCCCGGGCCCTGGTGTGCAGTTCCTCCCATCGGGCATCGGCCCAGTCGGGCACCTGGAGTTCTTCGAAACGTCCCGGAACCGACCGGACGCCGTGGAGCACGGGTGCGGCCTGCCGAGTTTTCATTTGGTGCGAAGTGACGCCGAAGTCTCGGGCCTGCTCCGTTGTGATGAGGAAGGGCGCATTGAAGCGGCGCACGCCCGGCGCCCAGTAGCGCGGTGGGAACTTCCTTCGGAGTTCTTCCTGGGATTCGGTCATCTGGTCAGCATGGTCGAATCGCAGCTGCGCTCCAAGGCATGTAGGCCGGGTTGTGGAAAACGGCCTGAGTTTCCCCAGCCGCCGAAGCTGTGGTCGCAGATCAGTCCACAGGCGCAAACGTAGGTTGGTGTCACAAAGTTCCGGTGAATCGGAGTGTAGACCGCCCTTTTACGACACCTTCCTACTTTTGCGACACCACCGAACCCGGTTTGTGTCCGCACGGTCCTGACTGTGTCGACACTGGAAGACGCTGCGGCGTGCCGGGACCGGGACACGGCCAACCCTGCTGTGGCGCGCGGCACGTACTACCCTGGGAAGTATGCAGATTGCCTACACCGCGACCCAGGTGCGCGCCGCGGAACGTCCCCTGTTGGACGCCGGGCTGGGTGGGGCCCTGATGCGTCGGGCCGCAGCGGGACTGGCCAGTGCCTGCCGCAGACTGCTCATCGCCCACCGTAGGGCCGTGACCGGCGCCCGCGTGGTCGTCCTGGCCGGCAAGGGTAACAACGGTGGAGACGCCCTGTACGCCGCTGCGAATCTGGCCGCGCGCGGGGCCCAGGTGACGATCGTGCCGGTGCTCGGTACCGTCCACCCCGCGGGTCTGGCCGCGGCCCGCTCGGCCGGTGCCCTGCTCTACTCCGTACCGGAGGCCCCCGCTCCGACCGGGGACCGGGCGTCCACCGCGGCCCTCACCGATGCCGATTCCACGGAGTCGGCAACCGCGCCCTGGGAAGGCCTGGCCCGTGGCCCGCTGGCCCGTGCGGATCTGGTCATCGACGGAATCCTGGGCACCGGGGCCACCGGGGAGCCGACCGGCCCCATCGCAGACCTCATCACCGCCTGGCTAAAGACGTGGGACGATCCGGCGCACCGCTGTGGGCCCCTGCCCCTGATCGTTGCCGTGGACGTGCCCACCGGCGTGGACGCGTCCACCGGTCGCCGGGCAACGGTCCACGTGCCGGCCGATCTGACAGTGACCTTCGGCGCGCAGAAGGCCGGCCTGGTGCTGGCCGGCCTGCCCACGGAGGTCATCGACATCGGACTGGACTTGAGCCAGGTGCCCGAGTCCCGGACCATCGCCGAAGTCGAGGATGCGGACCTGGAAGAACTCCTGCCCTACCCGTCACCCACGGACCACAAGTACTCCCGCGGGGTGTTGGGTGTGCTGGCCGGTTCCCCCGAATACCCGGGCGCGGGACGGCTGGCCACCGGCGCAGCCGTGGCATGCGGCCTGGGAATGGTGCGGGTGTTCGGTGCGAAGAAGCTGCGCCGTGCCATCATCGACACGGTGCCCGAGGCCGTGCCGGGTGAGCTGGACGCCCCCGGCCGCTGTCGGGCCTTTTTGACCGGCCCCGGCGCCCCGGACGAGGTGCAGGTCGCCCAACTTCTGTCCACCGCCATCGAGGCCAATGCTCCTCTCGTGCTCGACGCCGGTGCCCTGCTCCAGGTTCCTGCACTGCTGGGCGCCGGAGCGGCCCTGCCCGCCGGATCCATTCTGACCCCGCATGTGGGGGAGTTCCGCACCCTGTACACGGGACTGGCCCGCGCCGGCCTGCTGGAGCCGTCCCCCGTCCCGGAAGCGGCCGCAGACCAGGATCGGAGTTCGGCACCGGGCGGAGCCGAGGGCCCGGGCACCGACCACGCGCCCACCGGACCGGACCTGGACGACCCCGAGCAGCGCCTCGCCGCGCTCCGGGGGATCGCCGCGGCCGTGGGAGCCGTCGTCCTGCTCAAGGGCCACCAGACCCTCATCGCAACCCCGGCCGGCGCCGTCTACGCTCCGACCCCGGGACCCGCGAACCTGGCGACTGCCGGCTCGGGCGATGTGCTCGCCGGCATCCTCGGCGCCCTGCTGGCCACCGGCGCCCACCGTGGGAACCAGACCTCGGCCCTGCTGGCCGCCGCTGGCGTGCTGCTGCACAACCGGATAGGCACGCGGCCCGCGGCCGGGCCCACGCCCACCCATGCACGGGCCTTCATCGAGCGCATCGCCACATGCCTGCCACCGAATCCGATGCGGCCGGCACCCACCATCCCCTCCCATCTATCGAGGACACGATGAAACCCGTCACCGAATACGCCACCACCGTCTGCACAGCCCGGATCGACCAATCGGCGATCACCCACAATGTGCGCGTGCTGGCCGCCCAGATCGCCCCGGCCACACTCATGGCAGTGGTCAAGGCCGACGCCTACGGCCACGGTATCGCCCATGTGGTGCCGGCGGCGCTGGCCGGGGGAGTGCGCGACTTCGGCGTGGCCACCGTGCCCGAGGCCCTGCAGCTGGCCGATCTGCTGGGCGAACTCGCCGCGGCCGGCACCCCCGGAGCCGCCGAGGCCCGCATCCTGGCCTGGCTCTACGACGTCGGCACCGACCTGGCCGAGGCCGTGGCCGCCGGGATCGAACTGGCCCTGCCCGGGGCCTGGGCCCTGGACCCCATCATCGCGGCCGGCCGGACCGCGGGGGTCGTCCCGCGGGTCCACCTGAAATGCGACACCGGCCTGGGACGCAACGGCTTCACCCCCGAACAGCTGGCCGCTTTCCTCCCCGCCCTGAGCGCGCTCGACGCCGCCCCCGCGGCCGGCACCCCGGCTGCCGGCGCGGACGTGACCGGCGCGCCCCTGCGGATCGTGGGGATCATGACCCACCTGGCGAAGGCGGACGAACCCGGCGACCCCGCCACGGCCGAGCAGCTCGAGGTCTTCGAGGCCTTCATCGGCCGGATCCGCTCCCTGCTCGAGGCCCATCCGGGGCTGGGAGCCGCAGACGAGCTCGACATCCACGCTGCGAACACCCCTGGCGCGCTGGCGCTGGATCCGTTCCCCGGCACCATGGCCCGGGTGGGCCTGGGCATCTACGGGCTCAGCCCGTTCCCCGAGGAGACCCCGGCGGATCTGGGCCTGCGCCCTGCCATGAGCTTGCGCTCACGGGTCCTGACGGTCAAGGAGGTGGCCGCCGGTCACGGGGCCTCGTACGGATACATGTACAGGGCACCGCAGGACACCCGCTTCGCCCTGGTGGCCGGCGGCTATGCCGACGGCATCCCGCGCACGGTCTCGGGCCGGGCGGAAGTGCTCATCGGCGGCCGCCGCTACCCGCAGGTGGGCCGGATCGCGATGGACCAGTTCATCGTGGACCTGGGGCCGGCGGACCACGGCGTCGCCCCCGGGGACGAGGCCGTGCTGTTCGGCCCCGATGCCGGTGCCCCAACCGCCGACGACTGGGCCGGCTGGGCGGAGACGATCAACTACGAGTTCGTCACCTGCATCTCCGGGCGCGTGGCCCGCGTGGCAGGGGAATCCGGGGAGGGCGCATGACCGATCAGCTGACCGTGACACTCGAGATCGCCGACCTCGAGGCGCTGGAGGACTTCGCGGCGCGCCTGGCCCCACTCCTGCGCGCAGGCGACCTCATCATCCTGACCGGCAATCTGGGCGCGGGCAAGACGACGTTCACCCAGGCGCTGGGATCGCGGCTGAACGTCAAAGGGCGGATATCCTCGCCCACCTTCGTCATCGCCCGTGAACACAAGTCCCGCGGTACCGGACCCAACCTCGTCCACGTTGACGCCTACCGGCTGGACGGACAGACGGAGCTGGCCGATCTGGACCTGGACTCCGAACTCGAAGAATCCATCACCATCGTCGAATGGGGCGCGGGGATGGCCGAACAGCTCGATGACGAGCGCCTGGAGATCGTGCTGGACCGCCCCGACGAGGATCCGGAATCCGAACGCAGAACGGTGGTCCTCACCGGCCGCGGTGCCCCGTGGGCCCACCGACTGACCCTGCTGGCGTCCCCGCCACAGGATGCGGGCGCGCGCGAACCGCACGTGCAGAAGGAAACGAAGGAAGACGAAAAATGATCACCCTGGCCCTTGACTCATCGGGGGCGGCCTCGGCCGCGATCCTCGACGGCGAAACCGTCGTGGCCCAGTGGAGCGAGACCCATGCCCGCAAGCACGCGGAACACCTGGGCCCGGCCCTGCAGGAACTCCTGGCCGCCGCGCCCTCCATCGATCAGGTGATCGTGGGCGTGGGACCCGCGCCCTTCACCGGATTGCGCGCCGGGATCGCCATGGGACTGGGCGCTGCCGTCGGCCGCGACGTGCCGATCGCCGGTTGGCCCAGCCACGACGGTCTGGCGCTGCGCGTCTACGGGCGCCCGCAGGCCGCGGGGCGAACCCTGTTGGTGGCCACCGATGCGCGCCGCAAAGAGGTCTACTGGACCCTGTACCGGGGGCTGGACGAGGCCGGCCTGCCCGTGGTGGTCTCCGGCCCAGACGTCTCCAAACCCGCCGACCTGGCAGCCGTCCACCCGCGTGCAGGGGTGCTGCACGCCGGTATCGGCTTCGATCTCTACACGGAGTTGCTGGGAGCCTCGGACTTCCCGCAGTGCGCCGAACCGTTGGCCGCCGACGTGGCGCGCGCGGCACTGCGCGCCCGGGCCGCCGGCCGTGAACTGCTGCCGGTGACTCCCCTGTACCTGCGGGAACCGGATGCCAAGCCCCTGCACGCCTGATCCCATCATCCGCCGGATGCGGTGGTTCGACGTCGACGAGGTCGTGGCCCTGGACCGGATGGCCTTCGGGCCTGACACCTGGACCACCGAGTTCTTCTTGGCCCAGTTGGCCGGACCGGGGAACCACTTCCGGGTGGTGCGCGATGCCGGTACCGATGAGCTGCTGGGCTACGCCGGGCTGAGCGTGGCCGGCGGGGAGGCCGAGGTTCTCACCATCGCCACCGCCCCGAGCGCTCGCGGTCGGGGGATTGCGCGCACGCTGTTGACCGGGCTGATCGACCTGGCCCGTTCGAATGGGGCCGAGGCCGTCTACCTCGACGTGCGCGATGACAACTCCCCGGCGCTGGGCCTCTATCGCTCCCTGGGCTTCGCCGAGCTGGGCCGGCGGCCGGTCTACTACCATGACGCGGACGCGCTTGTGATGCGCGCGCTGCTGATAGATTGAAGGCTATGATCTCCTCCTCCGGCTATCTCGGCGACCCGCCGGCGCCCACGACCGTGAACATCGCCGCCGAACTGTCGTCCTGGGAGGACGGAGTCGATCTGCTCCTGCGCGTCGACGTCGCGGCCGATCCGGCCCATGTTTGGCTGCTGGCCACGGACCCCGTGCGCTGCGGGGAGTGGTTCGCGGTCTGGCAGCGTACCGGGGACGCCACCGGTGGTACCGGCGGTGACGATCCGGAGCGGATCGCCTTCGTCTTCGGCCCCGCCGAAACCCTGGCCGCTCAGGTGCTCAGCTGTGTGGCGGGCGTTCACGTACTACTCGATCTGGCCGGCCTCGGCCGAGTCGGCCTGTCTCTGGCACCCACGGCGGACGGCACCGCCACCCGGGTCTCCCTGGCCCAGACTTTCGAAACCGAATCGGCCGCCCGCGCCGCCACCCCCGAGTTCGGCCCGGTGTGGGAGACGCACCTGCGGATGCTGGCCTCGGCCCTGGGCACCGGAATGGCCGACCCGGGGGAGGACGCGCTGAGCGCGCGTTACGCCCAGCTGGCCCGCGAGCCCCTGGCCTGAGGACGGGAACCGTCCCCGGGAAAATCTCGATACACGAAGAAGATGACGATGATGACTGACAGCGCACAGGGCCCCCTCGTCCTGGGCATCGAAAGCTCCTGCGATGAGACCGGGGTGGGCATCGTGCGCGGGCACACCCTGCTGACGAACTCCGTGGCATCCTCGATGGACGAACACGTCCGCTTCGGCGGGGTCGTCCCGGAGGTCGCCAGCCGTGCCCATGTGGAATCCTTCACCCCGGTGATCCGGGCGGCCCTGGACCGGGCCCAGGTGGGGTTGGACGAGATCGACGCGATCGCGGTCACCGCCGGCCCCGGGCTCTCCGGTGCCCTGCTGGTGGGCGTGTGCGCGGCCAAGGGCCTGGCCGCTGCCACCGGCAAGCCCCTGTACGGGGTCAACCATCTGGCCGCCCACGTGGCCGTGGACTTGGTCGCCCCGGACTCGCCCGGACTGGTCACCCCGACCCTGGCGCTGCTGGTCTCCGGGGGGCATACGGAGATCCTCAAGATCACCGATATCGTCTCGGGCGTGACCATGCTCGGCTCGACGATCGACGATGCCGCAGGAGAGGCCTTCGACAAGGTGGCCCGCCTGTTGGGCCTGGACTATCCGGGCGGTCCCAATATCTCCAAGGCCGCCCTGGGCGGGTTCGACGGTCCCGCGGGTCCCGGCACGCCGGGCGACCCCGCTGCGGTGGCATTCCCCCGGGGTCTGATGAATGCGAAGGATCTGCGCCGGCCCGAGCGCCGGTACTCGTTCTCCTTCTCCGGGCTGAAGACCGCCGCGCTGCGCTATGTCACCGCCGACCGCGCCAGGGTCGACGCCGGCGGGGACCGGACGCGGCTGGCCGATGTGGCCGCCAGTTTCGAAACCGCGATCGTCGACGTGCTAGTGAGGAAGACGCTCATGGCCGCCGAGGATACGGGGATCGACCACGTCCTGCTGGGTGGGGGAGTAGCCGCCAACCGCCGCCTGCGCGAAACCCTGGCCGAGGCCTGCGCCAAGCACGGGGTGACGCTGCGGGTGCCGCCCCTGGACCTGTGTACGGACAACGGGGCGATGGTCGCGGCGCTGGGCGCCGAGATAGTCTCCCGCGGTCTGCCCGCCAGCGACTTCGGTTTCGGAGTCGATTCCTCTCTGGAAGTCGAGGACGTCTGTGTCTGATTCTCCCGCCGAACCCACCCGGTCCGATTCTCCCGCCGATTCCAGCCGGCCCACTTCCCCCGCCGGCGCAAGCGGCGGGAGGGGGTACCGCGGGACCGGTCCGGCCCCAGATAGGTCCCAGGGCATCGAGGAGCGCTTCGCACAGGCCGATTGGTCGCGTTTCTCAGCCGACAATCACCCGCCCACCGCGGACTTCCCCCTGGGAAATCCGCCACGTCCCTCACGCGCCGGTCTGCGGGCGCGCCGCCGGTCGGGCGACGGCTGGACCGAAACCCCCGACGGCAGGTTCTGGGGTCTGTACGGGGCAGCCGGCCTGCTCATTCACGATCCCGCGCGCGGCGTGCTGCTTCAGCATCGGATCTGGTGGTCGGCCAACGGCGGAACCTGGGGAGTGCCGGGTGGGGCGATCGACCAGGGCGAGACCCCGGTGCAGGGCGCGATCCGCGAATCCAACGAGGAGGCCGGCGTACCGGATCTCGACGGCACGGGCATCGAGATCATCGACACCCATGTGGTCGACAAGCACGGCTGGTCCTATACGACCGTAGTGGCCAGGGCCACCGCACGGCTGCAGGAGACGATCACCGACGCCGAGAGCGTCGAACTGCGCTGGGTGCCGCTTAACGAGGTGGCCGACTACGATCTGCACCCCGGGTTCGCCGCCGCCTGGACCGAACTCCGCCGCAGTCTGACTGTCTGAGCCGCCGCGGCCCACGGGCCCGGGCCGTCTCATGTGCAAGGCTCCCCCTGGAGGTTACAGGGGGAGCCTTGCACATGCAGCGCTGTGGGCGGGTTCAGGCGATGGTGCCCTTGCCCTCCTGCTCGGTCCGCTCAGCGTGGACGAGTTTGCCCGCATCGTCGACCGGGGTGATGCTGACCTTGAATGTGATGGGCGAATTCTTCTGGTAGTGGAAGTTCTCCCCATAACTGAAATGTTCCCCCTTGGCGAAGGGATAGACGGTCGGATCGGCCCGGTTGGCGATCGCACTCGTCTCGATGCCCACCTTCTTCGACAGTGAGCTGTCGGTGATCCCACCCATTCCCTGGGCGTATTTCCAGTCGTCGTACTTGGGGGTGACCTTGACCAGGCTGGAACCCAGATCGATCGGATCGCCGTTGTTGGTCACGACGTAGTTGACGAAAACGATGTCGTCGCCCTTGGCGATCAACGGCTTCTTGGTGTCGGGGTCGACCCAGCGGCCCTCCTTGGGGGCCTTCTCCACGCCCATCTGGAAGACCTTGACATTGACGTCTCCTGCGTCGATTGAGGCGATCTCCTCACCGCCGGAGGTCGGCTCCTTGGCCCAGGCGGGGACCGCTCCGCCGGCGGCCGCATCGTCGTCTGCCGGGGCAGCGGCTCCGTCGCCCTGCTCCGCGGCCGGGGAGTCGACCGGCTGGTCGGCGGAACCGCTGGGGGCCTGTGCGGCCTCGGGAGCGGTCTGTCCGTCGTCTTGGGATTCGGCCCGTCCGCCCGAGCAAGCGGTGAGTCCGAGGGTTGTGATGAGCGCGGCGGCCGCAATGGCTGTGTGTCGTCGGTGGCCCATGATATGCCTTTCCATCAATGGAGGTTGTCATAATCGAGTATATGGAAAGATGACCGCAGATGTCGTTCCCCGAAGCTGGGCAAGTGGTCCGAATTACACTGAAGGGCACATCACTGACAGAGAGGCCATGATGCAACCCTGGATCACGCAACTCACACCCCTGTCCTATCTCGCCCGTTCGGCCGAGGTCTTCCCGGCCAAACCCGCCCTGGTCCACGGAACGGAATCCCTGACCTATGCAGAACTGCGCGAGGCCGTCGAGGTCCGTGCCAGGGCCCTGCGCGCGCTGGGAGTCGAGGCCGGGGACCGGGTGGCCTATATGATGCCGAACCTGCCGGAGACACTCATGTCGATGTACGCGGTGCCGCTGATCGATGCCGTGCTGGTGCCGGTCAACACCCGGCTGGCGCCCGCGGAGGTCCGCTATATCGCGGACCACTCGGGTGCGAAGGTCCTCGTCATCGATAGCCAGTACTGGCCTGCGGTGACCGCGGTGGCCGCCGAATTGAGTACGGTCGAGACGATCGTGCTCATCGACGATGAACAATACGCCGAACGCCCGGCGCCGCGGGCCAACCCGGCGGGCACCCGAGTACTCACGCGCGGGGAATTCCTCGCGGGGGCCGCGGGCGACGCCAGTCCAGTGGAGTGGAGCGTCGACGACGAGAACCGGACCCTGTCGATCAACTACACCTCAGGGACCACCGGCAAGCCCAAGGGCGTGATGTACACCCACCGCGGGGCCTACCTCAATGCGCTCTCGGAGATCGTCCACTCCGGGTTCGACACCGACTCGCGGTATCTGTGGACCCTGCCGATGTTCCACTGCAACGGCTGGTGCACGGGCTGGGCGCTGGTGGCCTCCGGCGGCACCCAGTACTGTCTGCGCGAAGTCCGGGGTCCGGAGATCTGGCGGTTGATCGACACCGTCGGCATCACCCACCTCAACGGCGCCCCCACGGTGGTCTCGACGATCCTCGATGCCACCGAGTCCCATGAGTTGGCGGCGGCGGTGACCATCACCACCGCAGGCGCCCCGCCCAGCCCCACGATCCTCACCCGGATGGGGGCCATGGGCTTCTCGGTCGTCCACGTCTACGGACTCACGGAGACCTATGGCCCCTACACCGTCAACCAGTATCAGGACGCCTGGGCAGAACTCGATCAGCAGACCCGGGCCGGCCTGCAGGCCAGGCAGGGGGTTGGGATGATCGTCGCCGAACGCGCCCGCGTCGTGGCTCCGGCGGTACCGGGTGAGGAACTCGTCGATGTGCCGGCAGACGGGGCGACCATGGGTGAGGTCGTGATGCGCGGGAACAACGTCATGAAGGGCTACTACGCCGACCCGGCGGCGACCGAGGCTGCCTTCGCAGGCGGCTGGTTCCACTCCGGCGACCTGGGCGTGATGCACCCGGACGGCTATATCGAACTGCGCGATCGGGCCAAGGACGTGGTGGTCTCCGGCGGTGAGAACATCTCCACCATCGAGGTCGAGCAGGCCATTGCAGGCTTCCCCGGAGTGACCGATGTGGCGGTTGTCGGAGTGCCCGACGACACATGGGGCGAGCGTCCCAAGGCCTTCATCGTGCTGGCCGAGGGATCCGCGGCCACCGCCGAGGAGGTGCGCGAGTTCCTGCGCGAGCGGTTGGCCGGCTACAAGAACCCGCGCGATGTGGAGTTCGTGCCGGTCCTGCCGAAGACCTCGACGGGCAAGATCCAGAAGTACGCACTGCGGGAACGGGAATGGGGCGGCCACACGAGGCGCGTGAAGGGCTGAGACCGGGGGAGTCGCGCGGACCGGGGGATGGGAACTGCATGACACAACATGACGGTTTATGACCGGCCCGGTGCACACCCGGCCTAATCTGAGGGGGAACCCGCGGCGTGAGAAGCTGTGCGGATCCCTGTTTAGAAAGGCCGGCATGAACCCCTGGACCACCCAGCTCACCCCGATCTCCTTCCTTGAGCGTTCCTCCTCGGTCTTCGCCGAGCGCACCGCGCTGGTGTACGGTGACTCGGCCTGGACATATCGGCAGGTGCGGGAGGACGTCGAACGCTGGGCACACGCCTTCCTGGCCGCCGGGATCGAACCCGGGGACCGGATCGCCTATATGGTGCCCAACACCCCGGTGAGTTTCTACTCGACCTTCACGGTCCCGTTGATCGATGCGGTCCTGGTCCCGATCAACACCCGGCTGGCCGCCGATGAGGTCCGCTACATCCTCAACCACTCGGGCGCCAAACTGCTGGTGTGCGATACCCAGTACTGGCCGGACATCGCGGCGATCGTGCCAGACCTGGAAACCACCACCACGGTGGTGCTGGCCCGCGACGAGCTCTATGCGAACCAGCCGGAGCTCCCAGTGGATCCCGCCGGGGTGCGGGTCGTCCGGGCACCCGAGTTCCTGGCCGCTGGGGAGGCGGACGGCTCCGAACTGGACTGGACGGTCCGCGATGAGAACCAGCTGCTGTCCATCAACTACACCTCGGGCACGACCGGCGCGCCCAAGGGCGTGGAGTACAGCTACCGCGGCGCCTACCTCAACGCCCTGTCCCAGGTGGTCCACCTGCGCTTCGGGATGGACACCAACCTGCTGTGGACCCTGCCGATGTTCCACTGCCAGGGCTGGTGCAATTCCTGGGCCGTGGCCTCGGTCGGGGGCAAGCAGGTGTGCTTGCGCGAGGTCCGCGGCCCGGAGATCTGGCGGCTGATCGACTTGCACGGGATCAACCGGCTCAACGGTGCGCCCACTGTGGTCT
Organism: Brevibacterium moorei; assembly: GCF_024580735.1. Lineage (GTDB taxonomy): Bacteria > Actinomycetota > Actinomycetes > Actinomycetales > Brevibacteriaceae > Brevibacterium > Brevibacterium moorei. The sequence goes on from NZ_JANIJX010000003.1 coordinate 100,261, forward strand.
CCACCCTGATGAACGATCCGGCGGCCCACCGGCTGGACTACGAACTGGTGATCGGCACCGCCGCCGCTCCGCCGAGTCCCACGATGTTCAAGCGGATCCACGATATGGGCTTCACGGTCCAGCACTCCTATGGGCTCACGGAGACCTACGGCAATTACACGTACAACCAGTGGCAGAGCCCCTGGGCGGACCTGGACGCCGACGCCCGTGCGGCCAAGCAGGCCAGGCAGGGCGTTGGCATGGTGACCTTCGACCCCGTGCGCGTGGTCTACCGGGAACCGGTGGACGGCGAATTGGTCGACGTGCCCGCCGACGCCCAGACGATGGGCGAGGTGGTGATGCGCGGGAACAACGTCATGAAGGGCTACTACAAGAACCCCGAGGCCACCGCCAAGGCGTTCGCCCACGGTTGGTTCCACTCCGGCGACCTGGCGGTTATGCACCCGGACGGCTACATCGAACTGCGCGATCGGGCCAAGGACATCATCGTCTCCGGCGGTGAGAACATCTCCACCATCGAGGTCGAGCAGGCCATCAACGCCTTCCCTGGCGTGACCGATGTTGCCGTCATCGGGGTGCCCGACGAACACTGGGGTGAACGGCCCAAGGCCTTCGTCGTGCTCGAAGACGGTGTGCAGACCACGGCCGAGGAGATCTTGGAGCACCTGCGCGGTCATCTGGCACGGTACAAGAACCCGCGCGAGATCGAGTTCGTGCCCGTGCTGGCGAAGTCCGGCGGCGGCAAGACCCAGAAGCAGGCCCTGCGCGCGAAGGAGTGGGCCGGCCACGAGGCGAAGATCCAGGGCGGTCTGTAAAAGCCTGACGGTGGCTCCACAAATACGCGTGTGGCTCGCGAACTCATGAGTTTTCGAGCCACACATGTATTTGTGGAGCCACCGCTGGAGTCCGGTCAGGTGGCTCCCGTCTTGAACTCCTCGACCAGGAGGCGGGCGACCTCCTTGAGGTCTCCCGTGCGCTCGAACACCGCGCGCTGGCGCTGGTAGCTGGCCCCGACCTCGGCGAAGCGCAGCATGCCCGCCAGCTCCTCCGCACAGCCCAGGCGCTCGGCGACGGGCTCCAGGCGGGCGACCTCGTCGGCGATCACCTCGGTGACCAGCCGCTCCTCGGCGGCGGCGTTCTCGATGATGATCGCCTCCATCCCGTACCTGGCGGCCCGCCACTTGTTCTCCACATGGAACCAGTCGGGCATCCGCGGCAGGGTCTCCCCGCGGTCCAGCCGTTCGGAGAAATCGTCGACCAGGCACTGGACGAAGGCTGTGACCGCGGCGATCTCGTCCAGCGTGGGGATGCCGTCGCACACCCGCACCTCGATCGTGCCCCAGCCCGGCGAGGGCCGGATGTCCCAGCGGATCTCGTTGATCTCGTCGATCACCCCGGTGTGCATCATGTCCGCGACGTACTTCTCATAGGCCGACCAGGTCTCGAACTGGAAGGGCAGCCCGGCGGTCGGCAGCTGCTGGAACATCATCGCGCGATTCGAGGCGTAGCGCGTGTCGGTCGCCTCCCAGAACGGACTCGAGGCGCTGACGGCCTGCAGGTGCGGCACATAGGCCAGCAGCGCGCCCAGGATCGGCAGCACCTTCTCGCGCGAGTCGATTCCCACATGCGTGTGGACCCCGTAGATGAGCATATGGTGGCCCCACCACTGGGTCCGGTTGATCAGTTCGGCGTAGCGGTCCTTGTCGGTGACCGTCTGGTTCTGCCAGAGGGCGAAGGGGTGGGTGCCCGCACACATCAAGTCGATGTCCAGGGCATCTGTCAGCGGGGTCAGAGCCTCAACCTTCCCGCGCAGGTCGCCGATCACCCCGGAGACGTCCGTGTGCACTCCCGAGACCACCTCGACGGTGTTCGTCAGCATCTCGCCGACCACGCTGCGCCGCAGAGCGGGGACCTGCGCGGTGCGCTCGAGCACGGCAGCGGCCGCGGGGACAAGGTCGAGCGAGTGGCGGTCGAGCAGGGCGAGCTCCCATTCGACGCCGAGGGTGGAACGGGCTGAACGCGCGAAAGTCACCATGAGTAGATCCTAGCGTTCGGTGAGTCGGGGGAACGGTGAGCGGGGCGGGTGGCCTCAGTCGCCGGTGGCGGCAGGCGCCTGCGGGTCGGCAGACCAGCCGGACCAGCTGGCGGGGTAGAGGGCGGCGGTCACACCCAGGGTGTCCAGGGCCAGCAGATTGTGGCAGGCGGTCACCCCGGAGCCGCAGTACACGCCCAGCTCACCGGTCGGCTCCTGCGGGGACGCAGCGGGGGCCGCGGCCGAGGCGGCGCCCGCAAGCGCATCGGCGCCGGCGACCCGCTCGAACTCCGCGCGCAGGGTCTGCGGGTCCTTGAACCTACCGGTAGACGGATCGATGTTCTCCGTCGTCGGCCGGTTCAGGGCTCCTGGGATGTGACCGGCCCGGGGATCCATCGGCTCGACCTCCCCGCGGTAGCGCTCAGGGGCCCGGGAGTCGATCAACCGGCCCCTGGCGCCCAAATCCGCAGCACCCGCGGCGTCGATCACCGGGCGGTGTCCACCGGTGACGGTGAAGGTCCCCGGCCGCGGTCGCACGAAGGGCCCACCAGCCAGGGGCAGGCCGGCCCGCTGCCATGCGCCCAGACCCCCGTCGAGCACGTGCACATCGGTCTTGCCCGCCCAGCGCAGCAGCCACCAGGCGCGGGCCGCGCCCAGGGACTGGTTGTCGTCGTAGACCACGACGGTGGAGTCCTCGTCGACGCCCCAGGCCCGCACCGTCGCCTGGAAGCCCTGTGGATCGGGCAGCGGATGTCGGCCGGCCGTCGGGTCGTCATGTGCGGGGGCGGCCAGTTCGTCATCGAGCGAGACGTAGAGGGCGCCGGGGATATGGCCCAGCATGAAGTCCTCGCGTCCGTCCGGGCGCGGCAGAGTCCATCTGACGTCGAGGACGACAGGGGGACGGGCCCCGGCGAACAGCTCGTCGAGTTCGGCCGGTGAGATGAGCGTGGGCAGACGGGTCATGAACGGTCCTTCGTTTCCTCGACGACTTCTTCGACCAGCAGGGCGATGTGCCGATCGCCCAGTCGGGTGAATACCAGGGTAGCCGGATCACCGGCGGGCAGGCGGAGCTGTCTGCGCAGAACGTCGGGGACGATGTCGGCGCCCCGCTTCTTGATCACCACCCGCCCGATACCGCGCCGAATGAGTTCGGCGCGCAGCGGTTTGACCTTGGTGGGCAGGGTGTCGACGATCCGGAAGGTGCGCACCAGGCGGGCGGCGGTTCCCCCGGCCGGGCGCTCGCCGGTGAGATAGGCGATCTGCTCGTGCAGCCGGTGGGCGCCCAGCGGGCCGCACAGGGCGGTGACGAGTCCCGCCCGAATCACCGCGCCATCGGGCTCGAACAGATACGCGCCCAGGGTGCCCAGTCCGTCCTCCGGGGTCGCGGTCGCGGGCAGGTCGGCCTGGGACACCTCGGCGGCGCCGGCCGGGCCCAGCACCAGTGCGGTGCGGCCGGGGGCGCGGGCGGCGGCCCCATGGTAGAGGGCGACCTCGACCACATCGCCTGTGTGTGAGACCCACTGGGCCTCCCAGCCCGCGGGGATCAGCCCGTGGTCCAGGGCCGGCCCCAGCTTGATTCCGGTGCCCGCATAGTCCGCCGCCGCGCCGAAGGCCCAGGACAGGCTGGGGGAGAAGTCCTCGGGGTCGTTGAGCCGGCGGGCCTGCCCGCCGCGCTTGGTGCCGGAGCGCCGGGCCGGATCCAGCCACAGGAGTTCGGCGCGCTCGGGGTCGAAATCCTCGGCCCGCCCGTGTTCGACGGTGACCTTCTCCAGGTGGCGCAGATTATAGGCGGCCAGGGCTGCGGTGACCTCATCGGCGTCGATGGCGATCACCGGGGCCCCCAGCCCACCGAAGGCCAGGGAATCCGCGCCGATCCCGCAGCCCAGATCGGCGATCGGAGCGGACTCGAAGTCCAGGCCGGCGCGCAGTGCGGCCTGCCGCATTCGCCCGGCGTGGTGGGCCGCGACCGGCAGGCGGGTGGCCTGGGCCAGACCATCCCGGGTGAAGAGAAGGGAATCCGCGAAGGGGCCGAACTTCGCCGGTGCGGCCTGCCGCAGTTCCGCCTGGGTGACCAGGGCCGCGGCCAGGCCGGCCGGCAGCCCCCTTTCGGCCAGCTCCGAGCGCAATCGGGTGGCGATCTGCAGTTCCCGCCCCCGCTCGTATTCGACCCCGTCCAGCAGGGCCAGGGAGGCGGGATCCAAGAGGGCGCGCAGAGTGTCCGGTTCCATGTCCCCAGCTTATCGGGCGCCTCGTTCCCCGCTGACCGAGCCGTGCCGGGCCACGATGTCATAGGGTTGAGGCGTGAGTGAACTCTTGACCGCCGCCACCATCCGCGCCCTGGCCGCGGAGCTCGGCCTGCGTCCCACCAAACAGCGGGGGCAGAACTTCGTCATCGATCCCAATACGGTGCGCAAGATCGTCGCCGAGGCCGCCCTGGAACCCGGGCAGCCCGTGGTCGAGGTGGGCCCGGGCCTGGGCTCCCTGACGCTGGGCCTGCTGGACGCCGGGCACCCGGTCACCGCCGTCGAGATCGACGGGCTGCTGGCGGGTCGCCTGCCGGCCACCGTCGCCGAGCACGCCGGCCCCGACGCCCGGTTCGCACTGCTCGAACAGGACGCGCTGCGGGTCGCCGAGCTGCCGGAGGCCGAACCCGGTCGCGCGCCCAGCGCCCTGGTCGCGAACCTGCCGTACAACGTGGCGGTGCCCGTTCTGCTGCACATGCTCGAGACCTTTCCCACTCTGCGCCGGGTGCTCGTGATGGTCCAGGCCGAGGTCGCCGACCGCCTGGCGGCCGTTCCCGGGTCCCGTGTCTACGGGGTTCCCAGTGTCAAAGCCCAGTGGTACGGCACGGTGGACCGAGGTTCGGACATCGGCAAGAACGTCTTCTGGCCGGCGCCCAATGTGGGCTCGGGACTGGTGGGAATCACGGTCCACCCCGCGGCCCTTGACGATCCCGCGGGCGAGGCCGGTCGGGCGGGGGTGAGCCGGCGCGAGGTCTTCACGCTCATCGATGCGGCCTTCGCCCAGCGCCGTAAATCGCTGCGCGCGGCCCTGTCCGGCTGGGCGGGCTCCGGTGCCCGCGCGGGCGAGGTGCTGCAGGCTGCCGGGATAGACCCGCTGACCCGCGGGGAGCGCCTGGATGTCCACGACTTCGTGCGGATCGCCGCCGCGGGTCGGACCATCGTCCCCGCCGGAGGGCAGGCACCTGCCGAAGGACCCACGGCCGGAGGAGCCGAGTCGTTATGACCCGGGCGCACAGGGTGGGAGCGCCGGCAGCGGTGCCGGCGCCGGTGAGCGCGCGTGCCTTCGGCAAGGTCAACCTGCTGCTGGCCGTCGGTGCGCGGCGCTCCGACGGGTACCACGACCTCACGAGCGTCTTCCAGTCGCTCAACCTCGCGGAGACCATCACCCTGACGCCGGCAGTGGAGTTCGAGGTGCGGCTGAGCGGTCGGTTCGCCGACCCCACGGTGCCGCTGGACGAATCGAACCTGGCCCTGGCGGCGATCAGGGCACTGATCGCCGCGGGAGCACCGGAGGTTCCCGTGCTGATCGAGATCGAGAAGAACGTGCCGGTGGCCGCCGGGATGGGCGGGGGCTCGGCGGACGCGGCCGCAGCCCTGCTGGCCTATAAACGGCTCAGCGGTTTCACCGGCGGCCTCGACGCGGTCGCGGCTGGACTCGGCGCCGATGTCCCCTTCGCCCTGCGGGCCGGCACCGCGGTGGGCACCGGCCGGGGAGACCTACTCACTCCCGTGATGACCCGGCAGCGCTTCCACTGGGTGGTCGCGACCGCCGGCACCGGGCTGAGCACCCCGGCCGTCTACCGCAGACTCGACGAACTGCGTGCCGCCGGTGCCGCAGTGGACTCAGCCGAGCGCACCGCGGCCAGGCGCGACGCCGTCCTGGAGGCCCTGGCCGGGGGCGACCCGGAACGGCTGGCCGGGGTGCTGCACAACGATATGGAGCCGGCCGCGCTCGACCTGGAACCGGGGATCGAGCCGATCATGCGGGCCGGGCGCGATGCCGGCGCCCTGGCCGCTCTGCTCTCGGGTTCAGGGCCCACCGTGGTCTTCCCGGTCCGCGATGCGCACCATGCGCTCGACCTGGCCGTGATGCTCGAGGCCACCCCGGGCGTGGCCCGGGTGCTGCGCACCACGGGCCCCGCCGGACCGGCAGGGGTGCTCGACTAGACTGGTCGGGGCCCATCGGGGCCACCTGAACCATTCGAAGAAGGAGTCCACGTGCACCTGCTCGGCGCCGAGGCGATCAGTCTGTCCTATCCGAACCGCCAGGTCATCGAGGACCTGACCGTCGGGGTCTCGGCCGGGGACCGGATCGGCATCGTGGGCCGCAACGGCGACGGCAAGTCCACCCTCATCCGGATCCTCGCCGGTGACCTCGAACCGGACACCGGTCGGGTCACCAAACGCGGTGGCACCCGGGTGGGCTATCTGCGCCAGGCCGACGATCTGGACGATGCCCAGACGGTCAGGCACACGGTGCTGGGCGACCTGGCCGATCACGAATGGGCCTCCCGGGCCGAGGTCCGCGACGTCGTCGGCGGGCTGATCGGCGATCTAGACCTCTCGGCGGAAGTCGGTGGCCTGTCCGGTGGGCAGCGCCGCCGCGTCGCCCTGGCGGCGCTGTTGGCAGGGGACTGGGACGTGCTCATCCTCGACGAGCCGACCAACCACCTCGACATGACCGGCGTGCGCTGGCTGGCCGCCCATCTGCGCAAGCGCTGGCCGGCGGGTCAGGGTGCGCTGCTGGTCGTGACCCACGACCGCTGGTTCCTCGATGAGGTGTGCACCCTGACCTGGGAGGTCCACGACGGGACGGTCGACGCCTTCGAGGGCGGCTATGCCGCCTACGTCCTGCAGCGGGTCGAGCGTGACAGGCAGGCCGCGGCCAGTGAGGCGCGCAGGCAGAACCTGGCGCGCAAGGAGCTGGCCTGGCTGCGCCGCGGTGCGCCGGCGCGGACCTCGAAGCCGAAATTTCGCATCGAGGCGGCCAATGCACTCATATCGGACGTGCCGCCGGTTCGGAACAAGCTGGAGCTGACGGCCCTGGCGACCAGCCGGCTGGGCAAGGACGTCTTCGAACTCAAGGGGGCCTCGGCCACATATCCAGGTGCGTCGGCACCGACCATCGAGCCGACCGACTGGATCGTGGGTCCAGGCGACCGGCTGGGACTGTTGGGGGCCAACGGCGCGGGCAAGTCGACCCTGATCGGCCTGCTCACGGGCGAGGTGGAGCCCGCGACCGGCCGGGTCAAACGGGGCAAGACGATCAGCATCGCTCTGCTGGACCAGCAGCTGCGCGAACTCGATGACCTGTTGGACCTCAAACTCCACGAGATCCTGGCGCGCCACCGCACGGAGGTCAAGACGGCGAGCGGCGAACTGGGCACTTCTCAGCTGCTGGAGCGCCTGGGCCTGGGTGATGCGCTGCAGTCGCGGGTGCGCGACCTCTCCGGCGGACAGGCGCGCAGGCTCCAACTCCTGCTCATTCTGCTCGACGAACCGAATGTGCTCATCCTCGACGAGCCGACCAACGATATGGACACCGACATGTTGGCGGCCATGGAGGACCTGCTCGACGAATGGCCAGGCACCCTCATCGTGATCTCCCACGATCGCTATTTCGTCGAACGGGTGACCGACGATCAGTACGCCGTGATGGATCACCGGGTGCGGCACCTGCCGGGCGGGGTCGACGAATACCTCGAACTGGCTGCGGCTGCCGCAACCGGTCGCCACGGCGGAACCGGGAGTGCGAAGGAGGCGGCGTCGGGGGATGAGGCGCCGGCCGGGCAGGAGCAGGGGCTGAGTCCGGCGGAGCACCGCCGACTGACCAAGGAGGTCAACGCGCTGCAGCGCAAGATCGACAGGGTCGAGGCCGAACTGGCGAAGCTGGACGGCGCCTTCGCCGTCCACGACCAGTCGGATTTCAGTGGCCTGGCGGAGCTCAACGCCAAGCGACAGGACCTGCTGGAGGAGAAGGACGAACTGGAACTGGCCTGGTTGGAGGCCTCCGAGGCCCTCGAGGGCTGAATCGGCCCCGGAACAGCGAACCGCCCCGGGCGGACGCTGGTCCCTCCGGGGCGGCGGACCGGAGCAGACGACTCCGGCCGGTGCGGTCAGTGCTCTCAGGTGTTCTTGGGCCGGGCGATGGCCACGAGCTTCTCCTCCTTGGCAGTCCGCTTGCGGTGCCGGGGCGGGCGGGCGTCGAGGGCCTCGAGAGCGGCTTCGGCGGGTTTGATGAGGCCACGCAGGGTCAGGATCATCCGCATGACCTCCTCATTGCCCAGATCCCCCATGGTCTTTTCGAAGGACTGGAAGATGGCCGCATGGTAATCGGTGATAAGATCCCTGGCCTTCTGAGTGGGCATGATGGAGATTCTGCGGCGGTCGGCGGCATCGCGTTCGCGCGTGATGTAGTCGGCCGAGGCCAGCCGCTCCAGGATCGAGGTCAGGGTGGAAGCCGAGAGCGCCAGACGGTCGCTGAGGTATCCCGGGGTCGGCGGGGTGTCGAGCTCGGAGGAAGCCGACAGAGTCAGGCTGAGGACTGAGAAGTCGATGAAGTTCAGGTTGCGCGCCTGGGCGAACTTGGAACCGGCGATCCACTGCTGGGAGCCGAGTAGGCCGATCTGGTGGACCAGGTCCAACAGCGGCGGGACCGCGCCCGTGTCGTACTGGTCGTCTGGTGAAGCAGAGCTCATAACACTCCGGAAGTCTGAGGGAACTATGGTTTCCATGTGTAAAGCATAAATGATTGAATTCGCAAAATCCCTGGGCCTCGGCTTAGCCGTGACTGTGTGAATTGTTTTTCACACTCGTGGGTTTCGTTATTGATACGTTACCCGTCGTAGACATTGGGTTGCAATTTGGTAAACGAGCCAAGTTCTTTCACGTGCGGGTGAATCCGGGCACGCCGGGCGCCACAGTGCGGACGCGCACGGTACCGGCTGTGTGAAACTGGTATGGGGCGGGTAGTCTGTGACTGACATGTTCGCGGTCCGTGTGCTCGCTGTGAAGGTGAGTGGTCTGGGCCGTGAGGTACTTAGAACCGGGAGTTCTCCAGTGAATATCAAGCTTCTCTCGTCCGCTGCGGCCCTGACCGCGGTGTCCGCCCTGACCCTGACCGCCTGCGGCAGTGCCCCGGAGGACAGCGCCGGCGGCGAAAAGTCCGACTACAAGGTCTGCATGGTCTCCGACGCCGGCGGCTGGGACGACCACTCGTTCAACCAGTCGGGCAAAGAGGGCTTCGACAAGGCCGTCAAGGAATTCGGCCTGGATGAATCGGACGCGGAGTCGAAGGACCAGTCCGACTACACCTCGAACGTCGACCAGATGGTGCAGCAGGGCTGCAAGCTGACCTACGGGGTCGGCTTCAACCTGGCCGCCACGATGACGAAGTCGGCACAGGACAACACCGATCTGAACTACGCGCTGATCGACTCGCCGTTCACCGATGCCAAGGGCGCGGTGCAGACCCTGAACAACGCCAAGCCGCTGCTGTTCAAGTCGAACGAAGCGGGCTTCCTGGCCGGCTACGTGGCCGCCGGCTACAGCAAGTCGGGCAAGATCGCGACCTTCGGCGGCCAGGAGATCCCCTCGGTCACCGTGTTCATGGACGGCTACGCCGACGGCGTCGCGCAGTTCAACAAGGACAACGGCAAGTCCGTCAAACTGCTGGGCTGGGACAAGGACAAGCAGAAGGGCTCCTTCGCCAACAGCTTCGACGACCAGGGCAAGGGCAAGACGCTGGCCGAGGAGTTCCTCAGCCAGGGCGCCGACGTCATCATGCCGGTCGCCGGCCCCGTCAACCTGGGCGCCGCCGCAGCGGTGAAGAAGGCAGGCGGCGACAACGCCGTGGTGTGGACCGACTCCGACGGCTACGAATCCGCAGCCGACTACAAGGACATCATCCTGACCTCGACGCTCAAGGAGATCTCCAACGCCGTCTACGACACGGCCAAGGAGGGCAAGGACGGCAACTTCAAGTCCGAGGCCTACATCGGCACGCTGGCCAATGACGGGGTGGGCATCGCCCCCTACCACGACTTCGACTCGAAGCTTTCGGACGATCTGAAGAAGAAGGTCGAAGACCTCAAGAAGCAGGTCGCAGACGGCACGATCAAGCTCGACTCCAAGAACGCCCCCACGGCGGACTGATTCCACCTGCCCGAGCCCGCCGCCGGCCGGTCCGCCCGGCCGGCGGCGGGCCCGGGCGTTTCCGCCACACTCTGCGAGGAGAACGACCGCGTGAGGCTCCAGCTCGACGGGATCACGAAGCGATTCGGGTCCTTCACCGCCAACGATGCCATCGACTTGACCATCGAACCCGGACAGATCCACGCCCTGCTGGGTGAGAACGGTGCCGGGAAGTCTACGCTCATGAACGTCATCTACGGGCTCTACGAACCCACCGAGGGACGGATCCTGATCGACGGGAAGCCCATCGCCTTCTCCGGTCCCGGTGATGCCGTGGCCGCCGGCATCGGCATGGTCCACCAGCACTTCATGCTCATTCCGGTCTTCACCGTCGCGGAGTCCGTGGCATTGGGCTACGAGCCCACGCGGGGACTGGGCCTGCTCGACCTCAAGACCGCCAGGGCCAAGGTCCGGGAGATCTCCGAGCGCTTCGGCTTCGAGATCGACCCGGACGCCCGGATCGAGGACCTGCCGGTCGGTGCACAACAGCGTGTGGAGATCATCAAAGCGCTCTCCCGGGATGCGGAGGTCCTCATCCTCGATGAGCCGACCGCCGTGCTGACCCCGCAGGAGACCGACGAGCTGATCGAGATCATGCGCCAGCTCAAGGCCCGCGGCACCTCGATCGTCTTCATCACCCACAAGCTGCGCGAGGTCCGCGCTGTGGCCGATGCGATCACCGTGATCCGCCGCGGCAGGGTCGTCGGCATGGCCTCGCCGGAATCCTCGGAATCCGAACTCGCCGGGCTGATGGTCGGTCGCGAGGTCAACCTGGGAATCGACAAGGCCCCGGCACAGCCCGGCGATGAGACCTTCACGGTCAGCGATCTGACGGTGCTCGACTCGACCGGGCTCCCGGTGGTCGACGACCTGAGCTTCGGAGTGCACCGCGGCGAGATCCTGGCCGTCGCCGGCGTCCAGGGCAATGGTCAGTCCGAACTGGCCGAGGCCATCATCGGGCTGGTCCGCCCGCGCGCCGGCACGATCACCCTCGACGGGAACGAGCTGGGCCACCTCAGCGTCAAGGAGCGCCTGCTGGCCGGCATCGGCTTCGTGCCGGAGGACCGGACGGAAGACGGCATCATCGGCCCGTTCGCCATCCGCGAGAACATGATCCTCGACTGGTACGACCAGGAGCCCTATGCCAAGGGCCTGGCCCTGCAGCCCCAGGTGATCGAATCGGCAGCCCGGGAGAAGGTCGAGGAGTTCGACATCCGCCTGGGCTCGATCGACGATCCCATCTCCACCCTCTCCGGTGGCAATCAGCAGAAGGTCGTGCTCTCCCGTGAGCTGGGCCGTAAGCTCCGGCTGCTGGTGGCCAGCCAACCGACCCGCGGCCTCGACGTCGGCTCGATCGAATTCGTCCACCGCCGCATTGTGGCCGAACGCGATGCCGGAACCCCCTGCATCATCGTCTCGACCGAACTCGACGAGGTCCTGGCCCTGGCCGACCGGATCGCCGTGATGTACCGCGGCACGATGGTCGGCATCGTCCCCGGCGACACCCCACGCGACGTGCTGGGCCTGATGATGGCCGGCGTCCCGGAATCCGAGGCCCTGGACAGGATCGCCGACGGGACCGGCGCCACGGAGATCAGCGCAGTCGAAGAGACAGACCCCGACACAGGGGAGGAGAGCCGATGACTCAGAACACCACCGAGGCCCCGAAGAGGCCGGCGCCGGAGGCGGAGGAGACACCCGGCGCGCGGGAAGCGCTCCTCAAGGACATCCTCAGTGGCAGTTGGCTGGTGTCCGTCCTGGCCATCGTCATCGCCCTCATCATCGGCGGCGTCCTCATCGCCCTGTCCGATGAGGACGTGCGCGCGACCATGGGCTACTTCTTCGCCCGCCCCAGCGACTTCTTCACAGCTGCCTGGCACAGTGTCTGGGATGCCTATATGGCGCTGCTGCGCGGGGCGGTGTTCGACTGGAAGGCCTCGAACTTCGAACGCTCGATCCGGCCGCTGACCGAATCAATGGTCTACGCCTCGCCCCTGATCTTCACCGGCCTGGGTATGACCCTGGCGTTCCGCTCCGGCCTGTTCAACATCGGCGGGCAGGGACAGGTCGTGCTCGGCGCGATCATCTCCTGCTTCTTCGGCTACGCACTGCACCTGCCGGTGGGCCTGCACGTGCTGGTGGCGCTGCTCGGCGGCCTGCTCGGCGGCGCACTGTGGGCCTCGATCGCGGGCGTCCTGAAAGCGCGCACCGGGGCCAATGAGGTGATCGTGACGATCATGCTCAACTCGATCTCCGGCTTCCTACTGACCTATCTGCTCAAACAGGGCTGGTTCACCCAGACCGGGCAGAACACGCCCATCACCACCTCGATCGACGACAACGCGGCCCTGGCCACGATTCTGCCGGCGCCCTTCCGGCTGCACTGGGGCTTCCTCCTGGCGATCCTCGTCACCTGGGCCGTCTGGTGGCTGCTGGAACGCTCCACCATCGGCTTCGAGTTCCGCGCGGTGGGGGAGAACCCGCAGGCCGCGCGCACCGCCGGCATCTCCGTGGGCAAGGTGACGATCCTGGTGATGGCCATGGCAGGCGCACTGGCCGGCCTGGGCGGTTCGATGCAGTCGCTGGGTACCGAACACTCCCTGGCCGAGGGCGTCGGCGGGTCCATCGGCTTCGATGCGATCACGGTGGCCCTGCTGGGCCGTTCCAAACCGGTCGGGACCTTCTTCGCAGGCCTGCTGTTCGGCGCCTTCAAGGCCGGCGGTTACCTCATGCAGGCACAGACCGGCACCCCGATCGAGATCGTCCTGGTCGTGCAGTCGGTCATCGTCCTGCTCATCGCGGCACCGCCCCTGGTGCGCGCGATCTTCCGACTGCCCGCACCCGCGAAGAAGGAGGCCGCATGAGCACCGCGCTCACCCCTTCCACCCAGCCCACGACCCCCGATCCGTCCGTTGCGGCCCTGCTGGCGCCGCGGAACTGGAAGATGCCGGTGGTCTACGGAATCCTGGCGCTCGTGGCAGTGCTGTGGTTCGGCCTGGGCGCCCAGGCGGGCGCACACACCGTCTTCCGCTTCTCCAAGGACGGCGACTTCCTCCGGCTGCCCGACCTGGTCGTCGGGGCCAAGGCCGCGACGCTGTCGGTCGGCATCGTCCTGCTGGCGCTCGCCGGCTTCTCCTGGTGGTCCGTGGCCCGGCGCGTGCGCACCGGCGTTTGGCTGCCGATCGTCTTCGGCGTGCTCTTCGTCTTCGGGTTCCTGGCCTGGGCCGGGGCCGACCATGGTGTCATCGCCACCACCAGCCTGCTGGCCGGTGGGTTGACGCTGAGCGTCCCGCTGATCTTCGGGGCCATGTCCGGTCTGGTGGGCGAGCGCTCGGGCATCGTCAACATCGCGATCGAGGGCCAACTGCTGGCCGGGGCCTTCGTCGCCGCCGTCACCGCCTCGCTGGCGGGCAATCCCTACGCGGGCCTCGTGGCCGCACCCCTGGGCGGCATCATCGTCGCGGTCATCCTGGTGTTCTTCGCGGTCAAGTACTGGGTCGATCAGATCATCATCGGCGTGGTCATCAACGTGCTGGTCACCGGTATCACCAGTTTCCTGTTCTCCAGCGTGCTGGCCAAGGACTCCAGCCACTGGAACACCGCCTTCGAACTGCCCAAGCTGCCGATCCCCGGTCTGGCGCAGATCCCGGTGCTCGGTCCCGTGCTGTTCGATCAGAACCTGCTGGTCTACCTCATGTACGTCGTCGTCATCGCCCTGCACATCCTGGTCTTCCGCTCCAAGTGGGGCCTGCGGATGCGCGCGATCGGCGAACACCCCAAGGCCGCGGACACCGTGGGCATCAAGGTCAACCGCTGGCGCGTCATCAACACCCTCATCGCCGGCGCCTTCGCCGGCCTCGGCGGGGCCTTCCTGACGATCGGCTCCGGCCTGGCGTTTGCCAAGGACATGTCGGCCGGACAGGGCTATATCGCCCTGGCGGCGATGATCCTGGGCAAGTGGAACCCACTGGGTGCCCTGTTCGCGGCCCTGTTGTTCGGCTTCGTGACGAACCTGGGCAATGCGCTGCAGGCCATCGGCTCGCCGCTGCCCTCGGACCTGCTGAGCATGTTGCCCTACATCGTGACGATCTTCGCCGTTGCGGGCTTCGTGGGCCGGGTGCGCGCACCCGCGGCGGAGGGGCAGCCCTATGCCAAGCAGTGAGGCAACCAGTATCCGGGTCTTTCCCGCCGAGGTCTGGGAGGGGCTGCGGAAGGCCGCGCGCACCGCGATGGCGGGGGCCTATGCGCCCTATTCGCACTACCCGGTGGGTGCCGCGGCGCTGGTGGACGACGGTCGCACAGTCTCCGGGGCCAATGTCGAGAACGCCGCATACGGAGTGGGCCTGTGCGCCGAATGCGGCCTGGTCTCCGACCTGTTCCGCACCGGCGGAGGCCGCCTGGTGGCCTTCGCGTGCGTGGACGGCCATGGCAACAAACTGGTGCCCTGCGGCCGCTGCCGCCAGTTGCTCTATGAACACGGCGGCCCCGAGCTGGTACTCGATATGCCGCGGGGCCCGCAGCGGATGGACGCGGTCCTGCCCGATGCGTTCGGGCCGGCGCACCTGAGGGAGGAATGAGAATGGTCGAACCCTTCGATGCGGTCGATGTGATCGCCGCCAAACGCGACGGCAGGCGGTTGGCGGCCGAGCAGATCGCCTGGGTGGTCGACGCCTACACCCGCGGGGTCGTGGCGGACGAACAGATGGCGGCCCTGGCCATGGCGATCTACTTCAACGGGATGGACGCGGGGGAGATCTCCCAGTGGACGGGCGCGATGATCGCCTCGGGCACCACTATGGACTTCTCCGCACTGTCCAAACCCACCACGGACAAACACTCCACCGGCGGGGTCGGGGACAAGATCACCCTGCCGCTGGGTCCGCTGGTGGCGGTCTTCGGCGCAGCGGTCCCACAGTTGTCCGGCCGGGGGCTGGGGCACACGGGCGGAACCCTGGACAAGCTCGAATCGATCCCCGGCTGGAGCTCCCGGATGGACCACGCGGCGATGCTGGGCCACCTGTCCGAGGTCGGGGCTGTGGTCGCAGCCGCCGGAGACGGCCTGGCACCGGCGGACAAGAAGCTCTACGCACTGCGCGACACCACCGCCACGGTCGACTGCATTCCCCTCATCGCCTCCTCGATCATGTCGAAGAAGATCGCCGAGGGCACGTCGGCCCTGGTGCTCGACGTCAAGGTGGGCTCCGGGGCCTTCATGAAGGACCTGGATTCCGCGCGTGAACTGGCGCGCACGATGGTGGACCTGGGAACCGCCCACGGGGTACGGACCTCGGCGCTGCTGACCGATATGTCCACCCCGCTGGGCCGCACCGTGGGCAATGCCCTGGAGGTCCGCGAGGCCCTCGAGGTCCTGGCCGGCGGCGGGCCCGCCGATGTGGTCGAACTGACTGTCGCGCTGGCCCGCGAGATGCTGCGCCTGGTGGGCATCGTCGACGTGGACGTCGCCGCCGCCCTGCGCGACGGCCGTGCGATGGACCGGTGGAACGCCATGATCGCGGCCCAGGGCGGGAACCCCACGGCACCGTTGCCGCAGGCGGCGCACGCCCACACCGTCACAGCACCGGAGACCGGCGTGCTGACCGGATTGGACGCCCTGGACGTGGGCGTGGCCTCCTGGCGGCTGGGTGCCGGGCGCGCCCGCAAGGAGGACCCGGTGTCCGCCGGAGCCGGTATCGAACTGCACGCGAAACCCGGTGATTCGGTGGTGGCGGGAGCCCCGCTGCTGACCCTGCACACCGACGACGAGGCGCGCCTGCCCCGGGCACTCGAGGCCCTGGAATCGGCGGCGACGATCGGCCCTGCCGGGGGCACTGCGCCGGGTTCGGTTGTGTTCGAACAGATCAGTGCCCGATGACAGCCGTCGCAGAGGAGAACAGGCGTCGATGAGGAAAGAGGATAGGAACATGCCCACTCGTGAACAGGTCGCCGGACTGGTCGACCACACCCTGCTCAAGCCGGAATCCACCCGCGCGGACGTTGCGGCCCTGGTGGCCGAGGGCCGCCGTCTGGGCGTCAAGGCCGTCTGCGTCTCCCCGAACCAGCTGCCGCTGGAGGATACGGGCGAGTTGACGGTGGCCACCGTCGTGGGCTTCCCCTCCGGTGCGGTCAAGAGCCAGATCAAGGCTGCAGAGGCGGCGCTGGCCGTGGCCCAGGGCGCCACGGAGATCGACATGGTGATCAACCTGGGGGCCGCCAAGGCCGGCGACTGGGAACTGGTCGAGGCCGATATCCGCGCCGTCGTCGCGGCGAGTGCGGCCGCTGCCGCCGACCTCGAAGTCCCTGTTCTGGTCAAGGTGATCATCGAATCGGCAACGCTGGACGATGAGGAGATCGTCGCGGCCTGCCGTGCCGCCGAAGCCGCGGGCGCGGACTTCGTGAAGACCTCGACCGGTTTCCATCCGGCCGGCGGCGCCAGCGCCCACGCCGTGGAACTCATGCGTCGGACCGTGGGGGACCGCCTGGGGGTCAAGGCCTCCGGCGGGATCCGCACGGCCGAGGTCGCATCACAGATGATCTCCGCCGGCGCCAGTCGACTGGGCCTGTCCGGCACCGCCGGAGTGCTCGACGGACTGGAGTAGGCCGGTGGGAGGGATCAGCGGACCAGCGTATCCAGGCCCCAGTCGGTGAGCGCCGTGGCCACACAGGCCCACAGCGCCGAACCCGCCAGCTGCCAGGCGATCACCTTGCGCCGGTTGACGCCCAGGGCGATCATCGCGGCGGTGCTCAGCTGACTGGGGATCACGACCTGGCCCAACAGGGCGAACCCGGCGACCCCGTAACGGTCGATCGCGCGTCTGACCCGACGCTCCAGTTTCGACTTCCGCCGGCGGATCGGCAGTCTGCGGCCGAAACGGCGCATCTGCCGCCTGGCGCGCTCGGCGACGGCGGCGGTAGCCAGCAGCGCCGCCGCGTTGCCGCCGAAGGCCGAAGCCAGGGTGACGGGATTCGACACACCGGCGAGGGTGCCGAGCAGGGCCGCGAAGTGCGATCCGACATAGGGCACGGCGCCCATCACCAGGACTACCACCCAGTGCAGCCAGTCCGGCAGCGATTCGGTATACGTCTGGAGGTTCTCCAGCAGCGATTCCACGCTCGTCATCCTTCTATTGGGGAAGTTGGCACAAAGGCGCCCGGACGCGAACGCCCGGGCTGCGTCCATCCTATCGACGGCCCCTGACACGGATGCCGGAGTGGGCGTACGGTTGAGATGTACGTCACCGGAATCCACTGGAGGAACACATGGCAGAGCACTACCACGACCCGTCGGACTTCGCCTACGCCAAGGAACTGGCAGAAGTGGCGCCCGCGCAGTCCGCCGGCTTCAACGATTTCAATGCGGCCGTCTTCGACCCGAGCGACGAGGTGCTGCCGATCAAGACCAAGGAGCTCATCGCGATCGGCGTCGCCGCGACCACGCAGTGCCCCTACTGCCTGGACGTCCATGTGGGCAATGCGAAGCGCGCCGGTGCGAGCAAGGCCGAGGTATCGCGTGCGGTCTTCGTCTCTGCGGCACTGCGCGCCGGAGGAGCCTTCACGCACGGCTTCCTGGTCCACAAGGCGGCCGACCAGGGCGCTGGGCTGGAGCACTTCACAGAACCGGGCGACAGGAGTTATGCCCGGATCCTGCGCCAGACCTCCGGCGGCGGTGTCGAGGGCTTCCAGGGCTTCGACAAGGCGGTGTTCGACCCTGCCGACGAGGTCCTGGGGGTCAAGGAGCGAGAGCTCATCGCGATCGCGGTGGCGGCGACGACCCAGTGCCCTTTCTGTGTGACCGGACACACCGGCAATGCGAAGCGCGCAGGGGCCAGTGACGAGGAGATCTCGCGCGCAGTGCTCATCGCCGCGGCCCTGCGCGCCGGCGGCGCCTACACTCACGGGCTGTTGGCCCTGAAGCTCTACGACGAGAAGTGAGTAGTCGCCGGCGTCCGGCGGGCCAGCCACCTGCCGGGCGCCGGCGCGCAGCGCAGTACCATGGGGGTATGCGTCAGCTTCCCTTCTCCAAGCACAGCCTTGGCCTGGCCATCATCGCTCTGGCCTTCGGACTGCTCAACCTCGCCTGGACCCAGTGGTTGCCCGGCATCGTCCTCGTCGTCATCGCATTTCTGCAGGTCGGCGGATCCTGGTGGGTGCGGGACCCCGACCGTCCCGAGGCTCCCTCGGGGCCCGTCCCGCATGGGACGGGGGCGCTGGCATTCACCGGGATGATCGCGGTGGGCCTGACGATCACCGTCTACGGGATCGCGGGGCTGATCAGTAGCGCAGGCAGCGACGCCCGCATCCTGGCGACCACGCAGCTGGTCGTCGTCTACGTCGCCTGGCTGGGCGCACGGCTGTACCTGCACAAGCTGGGCTGAGCCGCCCGCCCCGGCCCCGGAGAGCGCCGGCCGTCACCCGGGTGGATGTCCGCCCGGCCGGAGCGTGGCCTAGCCGAGGTCCAGATCATTGGTGAGGCCGTCGGCCATCGCCGCCAGCCTTGCCGCGGCCCTGGCCTGGGCCGCCGGGACCTCGGCCGCGGCATGGCCGGGAACCGGTTCATAGGCTTCCAAGTAGCACTTGAGTTTGGGCTCGGTGCCCGAGGGCCGGATGATCACCCGATCCCCGGTCTCGGCTTCCAGCAGCAGCCCGTCGGTCGGGGGCAGCTGCGCTGATCCTTGCGCCAGGTCGGTGACGGTGACGATGGGGACATCGCCCAGGGCCTGCGGAGGCCGGCCTCGCAGGCGCTCCATGGCGTCGGCGATCAGCGTGGTATCGGTGACGCGGAAGGTCAACGGACGGGTCAGATAGACTCCGTCGCGGGCCCGGATGCGCGCCAGCTCGTCGTCCACCGACATGTCCTTGGCCGCGAGCTGGGACACCAGCCCGGCGAAGAACACGGCAGCGGATATCCCATCCTTATCGCGCACCAATTGCGGGGCGACGCAGTAGCCCAGTGCCTCCTCGTAGCCGTATGCCACCCCCGGAACCCGGGAGATCCACTTGAAACCGGTCAGCGTCGTGCGGTGTGCGATTCCGTGCGCGGCACAGGCGGCCCCCAGGCCGCGGCTCGAGACGATCGAATTGGCGAATACCGCCTCGGGCCCCACATGGCCGAAACCGGCCAGGTACTCGCCCAGCAGCAGGCCCACCTCGTCCCCGGCCAGCTGCCGCCAGCCCACGGCAGCCGAGGCATCCGGGATGGCTGCGGAGAACCGGTCAGCATCCGGATCGTTGGCCAGGATCAGATCCGCGTCGACCTCACGGGCCAGCTCCATGGCCAGGTCGAGGGCGCCGGCCTCCTCCGGATTGGGGAAGACCACCGTGGGGAACTCCGGATCCGGCTCGGCCTGTTCGGGCACCGGATGCAGGTCCTTGCAGCCGGCGCGCTCCAAGGCCGCCAGCGCCGTGGTGGTGCCCACCCCGTGCATTGCGGTGTGCACGATTCGCAGCGGTGCGGTCTGGGTGACCCCGGCGGAGCCGATGGCCTCCAGATAGTCCATCACGATGGCCGGGCCCAGCCTCTCCCAGCCGTCGGCGGCCCTGGGCACCGCCGCCACGGACGGCACCCGGGTGATCTGCTCGGAGATGAGCGCGTCGAAGGGCGGGACGATCTGTGCGCCGGCGCCGGCCGCTGCCAACTCGTCTCCGGCCGGATCGCCGGTGCGCTCGTAGACCGCGCGCAGGGGGCGCACGCCCAGATAGACCTTGTAGCCGTTGTCGTCCTTCGGATTGTGGCTGGCCGTGACCATAACGGCCGCATCCGCGCCCAGATGCTCCAGCGCAAAGGCCGTCAGCGGGGTGGGCAGGCGCACGGGCAGGAGTAGGGCCCGCCCGCCCGCGGCCGTGACGACCGCCGCGGTGTCCTCGGCGAACTCCTCGGAGTGGTGCCGGCCATCGCAGCCGATCACCACTGAGAACCCATGGCCCACATAATCGTCGAGGAAGGCCGCCAGCCCCGCCGCGGCCCGGATCACCACGGCCCGGTTCATCCGATTGGGCCCGGCCGCCATCGCGCCGCGCAACCCCGCGGTGCCGAACTCGAGGGGTCCCGCGAACCTGTCCTCCAACTCGGTGCGGGCCGCGGCCTCGGCCGCGGTGCCGCCGAGCGCGAGGTCGAGCAGGTCGAGCAGAGCGGCGCGATCGGCTGCGTCCGGATCGTCGAAGGCCCAGGCCCGTACCACAGCCGGGTCGAATCCGGCTGAGAAGTGGTCGGGCACGCGCGCGGGTCCGTCGGACGCTGTCGTCTCAGAGGCCATCTCAGTCCTCCTCGGCGGCGATGCCGGCGACGATATCGGCCAACAGCCGGGAGATCCGGGGGCCGGCTGCCTGCCCCGCGGCCAGCACCTCGGCGTGATCCAGCGGGGTTGCGGATACCCCGGCTCCCAGGTTCGTCACCAGGGAGATGCCCATGAGCTCCATGCCGCAGGCGCGCGCGGCGATCGCCTCGAGCGCGGTCGACATGCCGACCAGGTCGGCACCCAACGTCCGGGCCATCCGGACCTCGGCCGGGGTCTCGTAGTGTGGTCCGGGGAACTGCGCGTAGACGCCCTCGGCCAGGCTCGGGTCGATGTGCTGGGCCAGGGCGCGCAACCGGGCGGAGTAGAGATCGGTCAGATCGGTGAAATCCGCCCCGTGCAGGGGAGAGACCGCGGTGAGGTTGAGGTGATCGGAGATGAGCACGGGGGATCCCGGCGCGAATTCCTCCCGGGTCGAACCACAACCGTTCGTCAAGACCAGGGTGGTGCAGCCGGCGGCGGCGGCGGTGCGCACTCCATGGGCCACCGCATCGACGCCACGGCCCTCGTAGTAGTGGGTGCGCGCCCCCAGGACCAAGGCGTGGCGGCCGGTGTCGCCAATGGCCACCGTGTCCAGCCGTCCACCGTGGCCGGCGACGACGGGGGAGTGGAAACCGGGCACCTGCTCAGCCGGCAGGGAGGCGACGGTCTCACCCAGCAGGCCGGCCGCCTCGCCCCATCCGGAGCCCAGTACCAGGGCGATATCGTGGCGTTGCACACCCGCGTTCCCATTGATTGTGGCGGCCGCCGAACGGGCTGTTTCCATATAGTCGTTCATGCCCGCTACCCTACCTGAGACCTTCTGCGCCCACGGTGTCCGCGATGCGGGAGGACCGGCCTCGTTAGACTTGTCCCATGGTGAAGATTCGACCCTTCCGGACCGGCGACGACCTGCGCTTGACGGAGCTCCTGCACGACCCGACGACCCCTGCGGAACACTTTGCGCGCTCGCTGCTGCGCGCCCCCTCGAGTGGGGCCACCGGAGAGGGCCCGGCCCTGTGCTGTGTGGTCGCGACTCTGGACGACGACGATGTCGTCGTCGGCGCCGCGGCAATCGCCGCGGCACCCCTGCACCCGGCGCGGGCCTGGGTGCATGTGGAGGTCGCGGCCGAGGAACGCGGCCACGGTATCGGATCCGCCCTGCTGGCGGCGGTCCGGGAACAGACAGTGGGGACGGACCTCGAGGGCCTGCCACTGCGCGCCAGGATCGCAGCCGAGGCGCCCGGCGCCGCGATCGCCGCCCACTGGGGCTTCGGTGAACTGTCCACCACCCGGGTGATCCGGGTACAGCCCATGGCCCTGGGCAATCTGGGCGCCGACCGGGTCGAGGACTTCCAGGTCACCGCGACCGGATCGGTCGCACTGACCCAGGCGTTCGGGGCCTGGTACGCGGGGGTCAACCGGGTGGACCCGGTGGCGCCCCTGAGTCCCGGGCGGATCAACGCAGCCTTCCTGTCCGAGGCCGCCGGCGCCTATGGAGCGGCCCTGCTGCGCCGCGCCGGCCGGATCAGCGCCTTCGCGGTGTCCTACGCCGTACCCGAAGCCGCGGGTCGGCCGGAGCAGGCCGCCCCGGGATCGGCGGATGCCGGGCCGGACGGCGTGCCAGAGGAGGCCACGGAGCTGACCGTCGGCGTGGCATTCGACGCCGAGGAGGCCGCTGTGGCCGCCACATCCTCCGATACCGACTATCAGGCAGCGCTGCAGGACGCGGGAGTGATCATCGCGCGCCTGTCGACCGATGTGCCGGTGGACGTGGAGGTCACCAGTGAGATGCCGGTGCTCGGTGAACTGCTCGACGGTCTGCTGACAGCGCACCTGGCCCGCGTGCTCTACACGTACACGACCCTGGGGGACTGAACTCCGGGAGACTGAGCCGGGAGAGCAGACAGCGCCGCGCCGCCACAACTCGTGGCGGCGCGGCGCTGTGCTATCACCGGGCCAGGGGGCTCAGCGCTTGAGCGCGTTCGCCTCGATGTCCTCGAGTGTGCGGCCGCGGGTTTCGGGCACGCGCAGGCTGACGAAGACGACGCCCAAGACGCAGATGACGCCGAAGATCGCGAAGACCGCCTCCTGGCTCATCCGGGCGGTCATGATCGGGAACAGCAGGCCGACGAGGAAGGAGCCGATCCAGTTGAAGGAACTGGCCAGGCCCGAGGCGCGTCCGCGGATCGCCAGGGGGAAGATCTCACCGACGATCACCCAGGTCAACGGAGCCCAGGTGAAGGAGTACAGGGCGACGTAGACGCACAGGAAGACGACGATGAGCATGGGCGAGGAATTCGGGGCCACCGTGTTGATGATGGCCGGCAGCAGGAACGACGCCGCCATGATGATGCCGCCGCCGATGAGCAGGAAGCGACGGTTGAAGCGTTCGGCGATCGCCATGTAGAGCAGGGATCCCAGGACCAGGATGACGCCCTGGATGATCGGCCACATGAGTGCCGATTCGGCGGAGTTGCCGGTGGCCTTCTCGACGATCAGCGGGATGTAGTAGAAGATCGCATTGGCGCCCTGGAACTGCTGGAAGGCGGCCACGCCGATGCCGGCGATCACCAGGTAGCGATAGCGCCCTGACAACAGGGTCGCCCAGCCGGCCTTGGCCTGCGCCGATTCCTCCAGGACCGCGGTGTTCTTGATCAGGGCCAGTTCGGCGTCGATCTCGGCGGGTTTGCGGATGTAGCCGAGTACCCTGGCGGCCTCTTCGTCCTTGCCGTGTTTGACCAGGAAGCGCGGCGATTCCGGCAGGCGGAGCACGCCGAGGAACAGGATGATCGCGGGCACCGCGGCCAGGGACAGCATGAGTCGCCAGGCCCAGGTCTCCGGCAGGTCTTTGAGCAGGAAGTCGACGACATAGGAGATGAGCATGCCGGAGACGATCATCGTCTGGTTCAGCCCCGACAGGCGCCCGCGCAGGCGGGCCGGTGCCAGTTCGGACATATAGGCGGGCACCAGGGCCGAGGCGGCACCGACTGCCAGGCCCAGGAAGATGCGCACGCACACCAGGTAGATCGAGCCGTTGTGCGGGGAGAGTCCGCACAGCACCGAGCCGAGGACGAAGACGAGGGCGGAGGCCAGGATCATATTGCGCCGGCCGAAGCGGTCGGAGAGCTGGCCGGCGATAGCGCCGCCGAAGATAGCGCCGAACATCACGCCCGAGGTGATCCAGCCGATCACCCCGGCGGAATCGCCCAGGCCCCAGTCGTTCTGCAAGAACGGCAGGGCGCCGGTCATCACACCGATGTCATATCCGAAGAGGATGCCGCCGAAGGCGCCGAAGAAGTAGATGAAGGCGCTGGATATTTTCTTGTCGCTGCCCAATTGTGCTCCTCGAGGCGTGTGGGTCGGCGTTTCGCAGAGGCGTCCGCGCTGACTCTCCGCCCAGTGTCTTATGCCCAGTACTGATGGGGATGGGGTGGGACCCACGTCCGGGAGGAGCCCGGAAGTGAGCGCTAACATTCGATCGTGAGGAAGCCTAGACCCGTGTCGGCCGAGGTGTCAAAGGGGTGCGCCGGTGCGGCGCGCCGCCGCGCGGTTCAGTCCTCGACTGTGGACGCGCGCACCACCAGGGTGGGTGCGATCGGGGTGGTGTCCGGCTCCCGGCCGTCGACCAGGTCGAGTACGGCCAGGACCGTGCGGTGGCCCAGTTCCACGAAGTCCTGGTGCACGGTTGTCAGCGCCGGACTGTAGAACCCGGATTCGGGGACGTCGTCGAAGCCCGCGACCGCGATCTGGCGCGGTACCCGGATCCGGGCGCGGTTGAAGGCGGCCAGCAGTCCCAGTGCCATTCCGTCATTGGCGGCGAATACCGCAGTGGGCCGCTGTTGAGGGGCTCGGGTGGCCAGCTGCGAGCCGAGTGCGAAGCCACAAGCCGCCGACCAGTCGCCGGGGAACACTTCGAGCTCGATTCCGAAGCTGGCGCAACAACCGCGGACCGCCCTGGTGCGCGCCTGGGCATCGGTCCAGTGTTCGGGACCGGCCAGCAGGGCGATGTGGCCGTGTCCCCGGTCCCGCAGATGCTCGATCACGGCCTCGGCGCCGGCTGCCTGGTCGACGCTCAGAGTGGTCAGGCGGGGCAGGTCGGCGGCCGCCGGCCCGACGGCCACAATCGGCACGTCGGTGTGTAGGCCGGCCAGGAACTCCACCACCCGGTTACGGGCGGCGATGACGACGATGGCCTCGACGGCGCGGTTCAGGCAGGTGTCGATCGCCGCGGCGAAAGCGGTCCGGTCGGATTCGGGGATGGTCGACAGGAGGGTGGCGAAACCATGGGACCTGGCTGCCTCCTCGATCCCGGAGAGCGTGCGGGTGGGGCCGTAGAGGAAGGACCCGACTGCGATCACGCCGATCAGCCCCGACCGGGAGGTGGCCAGGGTGCGTGCGGCGTTGTTGGGGCGGTAGCCCAATTCGGCGATCGCGGCCATGACGCGCTCACGGGTCGCCGGGCGGACTCCGGGGATGTCGTTGATGACGCGGGAGACCGTCTGGTGGGAGACACCGGCCAGTCCTGCGACATCGGCCATCGAGGGCCGCCGGCCGGCGGCCTTGCGGCGGGGCGCCGGTGGAGTGGGGCGCGGAGTGTCGGCTGGAGGGGTGGGCATTGTGAAATCGGTCCGTTCCGGGGATGAACAACGGGGGGCGAAAGGGATTCGACCCACCGTCAAGACTATTACCGGCCTGCGGGCCGAAGGGTGCCAGGGTGGGTGGGCGGTCCGGTCCTCCTCATCCCGCGGCCAGGTGCCAGAGGGCCCGGTGCTCCTGCCCGGGCTCCAAGACGATGAGGTTCGTGCCCGAGTTGAAGGCGTCGGGCGGACACGTGGACGGTTCGACCGCGAGCCCGCGCCGATCCATCCCTGCGATGCCGAGGTCCGCGGTGAATACCTGCACCCACGGCATCTCCCGGGAATCCCAGCTCAGGGTGACCCGCGGTTCCTGGGCGGCGGCACCGCACAGGGTCAGTGATACCGGCGCGGGTGGCAGACCGGTGTAGGCATGATCGATCCGGGCCGGACCGATTGGGCCGCCGGTGCGCAGATCGAGCTCGCCTGCGACCGGTTCCAGGGCACGCGGCAGCAGGGTCTGCGGATCGGGGACGAGGACCTCTGCGGCGGGCAGGCACAACCGCCACTCGTCGACCCGGCCGGTCGGCAGGGTCAGATAGGGATGGACCGCGACGCCGTAGGGCACGGGACCAGGGCCCACGCCCTGCGCCTCGACCCGCCAGGTCAATCCGGAATCGTCCAGCTGATAGGTGCAGCTGACGTCCAGCGCGCCGGGATACCCCGGCTGGGCCGGCACGCGGATGGTCAGGACGACCGAATCCGAGGTGGCCCGCGCGATCCGCCACTGGGTCCACATGGCCAAGCCGTGGATCGCATTGCCGCGGTCGGGCTCGCTCAGCGGCAGCTGCTGGATGCGGCCGGCGAAGGCGTAGCGCCCGCCGCCGATCCGATTGGGCCACGGTGCCAGCACAGAGCCCTGTGCGCCGCGGCGTTCGGAGCCAGGGGCGAAGGGGAGGATCAGATCGCGCTCGGCGTGGCGCAGGGCGGCCAGGGCGGCTCCGACGGGGTCGATCACCGCGGAATAGTCCCCGTGGGCCAGGTTTACGGACTCCGGTGCGTCGCGCAGTTCCATGCTTCCCTCCCGTCCGGAACACTGGCGGCCCGGACTCCAAGGCATTAATGTTAGCGTTAACAGTCGTGTCTGAACAGAAGCAAGGTGGATCGCCCACGATGGTCGAGAACATCCCCGAAACCGCCCAGCTCATCGCCTCAGGGTCCTGCATCCTGGGCCTCGAACTCGGATCGACGCGCATCAAGGCGTGTTTGACCGCACCGGACGGCCGCCCCCTGGCCACCGGCGGACACACCTGGGAGAACCGGCTGGTCGACGGCCACTGGACCTACGCGCTCGACGCGATCTGGGAGGGCATCGCCGCAGCCTACGCCGACCTGAGCGCCCAGACCACTGCCCGCTACGGCGCGGCCCCGACCAGGCTGCACGCCATGGGCGTGTCGGCCATGATGCACGGCTACCTGGCCTTCGACGCCCAGGGCGAACTCCTGGTGCCGTTCCGCACCTGGCGCGACACCACGACCGCGCGCGCAGCCGGGGAACTGACCTCGGTCCTGGGCGTGAACATCCCCCTGCGCTGGTCGGTCGCCCACTACTACCAGGCGGTCCTCGACGCCGAACCCCATGTGCCACAGGTTGACTTCCTGACGACCCTGTCCGGCTACGTCCACTGGCGCCTGACCGGTGAGAAGGTCCTGGGCATCGGCGATGCCTCGGGG
This sequence comes from Brevibacterium moorei, assembly GCF_024580735.1. GTDB lineage: Bacteria > Actinomycetota > Actinomycetes > Actinomycetales > Brevibacteriaceae > Brevibacterium > Brevibacterium moorei. The sequence goes on from NZ_JANIJX010000003.1 coordinate 127,088, forward strand.
ATGTTCCCCATCGACTCCACGAGCTGCGACTACGACCGCGGAATGCTCGACGCCTTCGACGCCCACATCAGGGCCCTGGTGCCCGAGTCCGACCTGTCCCGCCTGCTGCCCCGGGTGCTCACCGCCGGCACCCCGGCAGGCACCCTGAGCGCCGCCGGCGCCCTGCTGCTCGACCCCACCGGGGCTCTGCAGCCCGGAACGGCACTGTGCCCGCCGGAGGGCGACGCCGGCACCGGAATGGTCGCCACCGACTCCGTGCGCCCCCGCACGGGCAATGTCTCCGTTGGCACCTCGATCTTCGCCATGGTCGTGCTGGAGAAACCCCTGCGGGAGATCCACCACGAAATCGACCTGGTCACCACCCCGGCCGGCGAGGCCGTGGCCATGGTCCACTGCAACAACGGGGCCGACGAGCTCAGCCGCTGGGTGGCCCTGTTCGTCCAGGCCGCGCGCCTGTTCGCCCCCGAGACCGAGATCGACCCCGACACCGCCTACGCCGAACTCCTGGCGGCGGCCCTGCGGGCCCAGCCCGACGCCGGCGGGCTGCTGTCGTACAACTACATCTCCGGTGAACCCATCACCGGCCAGGCCGACGGCCGTCCGCTCATGGTGCGCGGACCGGAGACGGCACTGAACCTGGAGAACATCATGCGCTCGCAGATGTTCTCCGTCTTCGCCACCCTGGCCATCGGCCTCGACGTGCTGCGCGCCGAGGACGTCGCCCTGGACTTCCTCAACGCCCACGGCGGCCTGCTCAAAACCGCCGATGTGGCAGCCCGGCTGCTGGCGGCGGCCGCCGGCACCCCGATCGTGGTGACCGAGGGAGCCGGGGAGGGCGGGGCCTGGGGCATCGCCCTGCTGGCCGCCTACCTGGACCACGCGCAGGCGCCCCTGCACACCTTCCTGGCCAATACCGTCTTCGCCGATGCTCCGGCGCAGACCGTGCGGCCAGAGCCCGTGGACGCCAACGGCTTCCGCCGCTTCCTCGACCACTACCGCCGCGGCCTGGACCTGCAGGCCACCGCCGTCGCGGCGACCGATAGGACCGCGCACTGACGAGCTTGCGCCCTGACCAGGTTGCGCACCGACCGGCTGCCGGGAAATCGCAGTATAGAAAGGACCGAATCACCCATGTCCGAGAAGACCACTCCGCACAAGACCGCGCGCCTGTCGACCACGGTGCGCGAACGCGTGGAGATCGCCAAGCACCGGGTCGCCGAACTGCACGCGGAACTGCCCCGCTGGGGCCTGGTCGTGTGGACGGCCGGCAATGTCTCCGAGCGCGTCCCGGTATCCGAGGACGCGACGCCGGGGGCCGATGACCTGCTGGTCATCAAACCCTCCGGCGTGCGCTATGAGACGCTGACCCCCGATGCGATGGTCGTGTGCGATCTGCACGGAAACCTGCTCGAGGGCGACTATGCGCCGTCCTCGGACACCGCGGCCCACGCCTACGTCTACCGGCACATGCCGCAGGTGGGCGGAGTCGTGCACACCCACTCCACCTACGCCACAGCCTGGGCCGCCCGCGGCCAGGAGATCCCCTGCGTGCTCACGATGATGGGCGATGAGTTCGGCGGCCCCGTGCCGGTGGGCCCGCTGGCGATCATCGGCGACGAATCGATCGGCAGGGGCATCGTGGAGACGCTGACGGGCAGCCGCTCGCCGGCCGTGCTGATGCGCAATCACGGCCCGTTCACCATCGGCCGCAACGCGGAATCGGCGGTCAAGGCCGCCGTGATGGTCGAAGAGGTCGCCCGCACCGTGCACATCGCACAGCAGCTGGGCGAGGTGCAGCCGATCGACCAGGAGATCATCGATCGGCTCTACGACCGCTACCAGAACGTCTACGGCCAATAAGCCCCGCCGCCCCACCCATCCCTGCGAAGAAACCTAGGAGCACCCACCATGATGGCCAATCCATTCGAATCCAAGGAGATCTGGTTCCTCACCGGCAGCCAGGGCCTCTACGGTCCAGAGACCCTGGACCAGGTCGCCGCACAGTCCCAGCAGCTGGCCGCCACATTGGACGCCGCATCCGATATCCCCGTCAAGGTCGTTTGGAAACCGGTCCTGACGGACTCCGAATCGATCCTGCGGACCATCCTGGACGCCGGAGCGAACGACGATGTGCTGGGCGTCATCACCTGGATGCACACCTTCAGCCCCGCGAAGATGTGGATCCGCGGCCTCGAGGCGCTGCGCAAGCCACTGCTGCACCTGCACACCCAGGTCCACGAGCGCATGCCGTACGCCGACATCGACATGGACTTCATGAACCTCAACCAGGCCGCCCACGGCGACCGTGAGTTCGGCTACATCCTGACGCGGCTGAACATCCCCAGGGTTACCGTGGTCGGACACGTCACCCACGCCGATGTGACCGGGCGGATCGGCGTGTGGGCCAGGGCCGCCGCCGGCTACGATGCCGCACAGCACATGAAGATGGTGCGCTTCGGTGACAATATGCGCAATGTCGCCGTGACCGAGGGCGATAAGACCGAGGCGGAGATCCGCCTGGGCGTGTCCGTGAACACCTGGGCCGTGAACGACCTGGCCGCTGCGATCGAGGCCGTCGACGAGTCCACGGTCGACGGGCTCATCGCCGAATACCTGGAGGCCTACGATGTGGCAGCCGAGTTGCTGCCAGGGGGAGCGCGGCACGAATCCCTGCGCTACGGGGCCCGGCAGGAGGCCGCGATCCGCGGCTTCCTCGAACAGGAGGGCGCCACCGCCTTCACCGACAGCTTCGAGGACCTGGGCGCCCTCAAGCAGTTGCCCGGCCTGGCCGTGCAGCGGTTGATGGCAGACGGCTACGGCTTCGGTGCCGAGGGCGACTGGAAGACCGGCGTGCTCATCCGCATCGCCAAGGTCATGGGCTACGGGCTGCCGGGCGGGGCCAGCCTGATGGAGGACTACTCCTACAACCTGGAACCGGGCAATGAGAAGATCCTAGGCGCCCATATGCTGGAGGTCTGCCCCTCACTGACCACCGGGCGCCCCAGCCTGGAGATCCACGAACTGGGCATCGGCGACCGCGAGGACCCCGTACGCCTGGTCTTCGACGCGGATCCTGCCCCGGGCGTCGTCGTCGCCCTGTCCGATATCCGCGACCGCTTCAGGCTCACGGCCAATGCCGTGGAAGTGGTGGGACCCGATGAGCCGCTGCCCAAGCTGCCCGTGGCCCGCGCCGTCTGGGAACCCGCTCCGGACTTCAAAACCTCCACGACCTGCTGGCTGTCGGCGGGAGCGGCCCACCACACGGTGATGACCACCGCCGTGGGCATGGACGCCTGGCGCGATCTGGCCACCATGGCCGGCATCGAACTGGCCGTGATCGACCAGGACACGACGGTGGCCGGGTTCCAGGACGCCCTGCGGTGGAACAACGTGTACTACCGCGTCGCGCAGGGGTTCTAGACCCCCGGTGCTGCGGCCCGTGATCCTGCATCCCGGGCTCCGGGCCGGAGCCGATCGGGTTCAGATCACGAGGTCGATGGGCACCGCCCGTGATTCGTCGACGAACCAGCCGTCGGCCCCGTGCAGCCGCGGCAGGCTGCGGCGTCCGTCGACAAACAGGTCCCCGGCTCCGCGCGGCCACAGCAGCAGAGTGGGGCCGAGACCCACGGCGGCCATGAAGTCCGAGCCGAACGGTGGCTGCCAGCCGTGGGCTGTGAGCATCACACGCGGCGAATCCCCGGTGGCGGTCCCCGCGGACCGGGCGGTCGGGCCCGCCTGACCGGCTAAACCAGCCGTTTCCACCGGCGGGCCCAGGGCGCGCAGCCGCTCTCCCAGTTCTGTTACGCGCCCGGGCGGGACCCGGACGTTCAAACACGGGCCCATTCGGTCGGGCCGCCAGACGATGGCCTCGCCCAAGGGCCCGGTGCCCAGCAGGAGGGCGCCGGGTCTGGCGTGCGCGCCCGGTTCGGGCGGGCTCTCCAATCCCAACAATGAGCGCAGTACGGCTGTCGGCGATGTGCCCGGCTGGGTGCCGTTCACGGTCATGACTGCAGCATTGGTCGTCGGATCGTGGACGCCGTCCGCGGGCCTGGCGATCTGTGCATCCCAGCCGGACTCTGGACCATCCGGGGTCAGGAGCACGCCGCGTCCCGGCTCGGACGGGTCCGCGAAGCGCTCGGGTTGCAGACCGTAGTACACGGCCTCGGCCGGCGCCGGGGTGGGGAAGATCAATCGGTGTGGAGCCGAGCTACCCGGGCCCGTCGACAGTGACCGCCGTCCGGCGACGATCCCCATGACCGACCCGGGTACGCCCACGGTCAACAGGTGTTCCAGGCGTTCGACGAGACCGCGGTTCGCCGGGGCCGCGAGGAGGTCCTCCCAATCGTCCAGGGCCAGGACCAGCGGCCCGATGGGGCGTGCTCCGGTCAGCAGTCCCACCAGGTATTCGAGAAGATCAGTGCGCGCCGGATCGATATGCACGGCGCAGGGGACGGCATCGGAACCGCGTGTGGAACCCCGTCCCGGCACGGGGTCGGCGACGATGATCGCCGGCGCCCGTAAGGAGGAGCAGGCCGCCTGGACGAAGGTGCGCAGCGCAGTGCTGCGCCCTCGCCCGTGGCCGCCGGTGATCAGCAGGTCCCCGCCGGCATAGCACCACGGTTCGGCCCCCGGCGAGCGTGGGTCCTCGACCGATCCCAGCTGTAGGGGATCGGTGGCAGGGAGTTCGGCGGGCAGCGGTGGGGGCACGATGCTGTGCGCACCGGCCCGGTCTGCGGAAGTCCTCGCCGCCGGGCCGGTGAGTTGTTCCCACAGGCCGTGTCCTTCTGTCCCCGGCAGGGGGATGCTCGTTTCCTCGCCCGAATGCAGGTCGCGTATGCGCAGCATCTCCGGCCCCGGAACCCGGGTGAAGTCCACATGGGCACTGTGGAATGATCGGACACCGGCTCCGGCGGCGATAACACCCAGGCCGGGACGGTCCGGATCCAGTTCGGCGGCAGCGGGACAGTCGACGACCTCCAGGGAATCCTGCGGATCGCGGACCCGCAGGGCGATGCGCAGGTTGATATTGGCCTTCATCCTGGCGGTCACCACACCGGCGGGACGCTGAGTGGCCAGCACACAGTGGATGCCGAGCGACCGGCCCAGGGCGGTCAGGGACTCCAATAGGGCCACACCTCCCGGGTCGTCGTCGATCAGCGCCTGAAACTCATCGATCATCAGCACCACGCGCGGCAGGTGACCCGGTCCGGAACCATCTGCCGTGTCCACCGCGGCATTGTGTGCGTCGATGTCGGACGCACCGCTGGCGGCGAGTACCGCCTCCCGGCGCGTGACCTCGGCCCTGACCGCGCGCAGTGCCCGCACCGCCAGACGTCCGGACAGATCGCTCGTGACCGAGTCGACGTGCGGCAGCGCGGCCAGGGGCGCGAAGGCCGCGCCGCCCTTGAAATCGACCAGGACCAGGCGCAGTTCCTCCGGGGACAGCGCGGCGGCCAAAGCCGTGGCCCAGGTCTGGAGGAATACCGATTTCCCGCTGCCAGTGGTGCCCGCCACCAGTGCGTGGGGGCCCTGGCCGAACAAGTCGAGGGCGATCGCGCCATCTTTCCCCACCCCGATCGGTACGGCAGCGGTCGGCACCGGGCCGGGTGGCCCGGACAGGACGTCGCCCAACTCGACCGGTTGTTCCCAGGCGGGAGTGCCGGTGGACCAGCGGGGCCAGGAGACGGCGAAGAGTTCGGGGCGGACCAGCCGTAGGTCCACCGGGCCGTCGATCACGATGCTCCAGTCGGCCGGCCCCGGGCGCTCGCCGGTCAGGAGTGACCGGTCCGTGGAACATTCCAACCTCCACAGCTCACCGCCCGCCGGTCCGGCGGTTTCCGTATGACCGGCCTGTCCGGTACCGCGCCACAGGTCGATCCCCGTGCTGCTGAGGAACAGGTGGATTCCCGCAACGGCCGCGCCCACGCAGGAGACTACCCGCCCCGTGCACGGGCACAGGATCGCGTCGACCCCGGCCAAGAAGTCCGGCATTCGCTCGCCGTGGACGTACAGGGCGGTCCGCTGTTCTGACCGGTGGCCGCCGGCTGCAGCCGGGGGTGGCGGAGTGGAGAGGACCCGATCGGCCAGGGACTGTAGAAGCAGTGAGCGGACCAGGGCCGTTACTGTGTCCGCGGGGCCCGTCACCCTGAGGCCATCGGCCAGGTCGATGCGTACGGGCACCTGTTCGAGCAGAGGATGCCAGCGTCCGTCCAGTCGGATGCCGGGGCGTCGGGGTGCCGGGGGCAGCAGCTCGGAGTGTCCGCGCAGGGGCTGCGGCAGGTCCTGCGGATCGGATTCGCCGATCGTCATCCCGTGGGCCGCGGCGACGGTGCCGTAGCCCAGTTCGACGTGTCCGGGCGGGGCGCGGCGGGTTGAGGAGAGCTCGTGCAGTTCGTGGCACAGCCGATCGATGTCGTGCTCGCGTTCGCGCACCCGCCTGCGGTATTCGGCTGCCGCCAGCAGACAGTCGGCGCGGTGCCTGCGTCGTTCGACACACCCGGTGAGCGCTGCCGTCAGCGGTCCCGAGAGGCTGAACAGGAGGAACCACCACATGCCCGTGGTCAGCGCCAGGACGACACCCAACAGGGCGGGTACCAGGTACAGCAGCCAGTGCGCACGGGTGGGCTCCGGGACCGGGCGCAGCACGGGCCAGTCCGCCGGGCCCTGGCCGCGGGGGGGGGGGGGGGGGGCGCCGAGCCACCACCGGCCGTCGAGCCCGCCCGCAGCAGGACGAGGGAGTGCCCGACGCGGATCCGGGACACACCGTGGTGGTTCGGCAGCTCCACCGGGGTTCCGGCCTCATCGGTCACGGAGAAACCGTGGGAGCTGGGCGAGACCGTCAGCGGCGCGCGGCTCAGGTGCGGGTCCGCCAGGGGCAGATCGGAGGGGCCGCGCGCGATCGTCCACGCACGTGCCGGCAGCGGCAGGATGTGGCCGGAATCGGGGCCGGTGACGACCTCGGCCCGCGGGCCGACAGCCGGCGGGGCGGGTGCGGAGCCCGGGTCCCAGAGGACCGTCGCCGCGGCCCTGCCCACCCAGCGGCCCCAGGTCTCGCCGGTGTCCGGCACGACGGTGCCCGAAGTGGTGTGCCCGGTCGCGGTGTGCCCCGCCCCGGGACGATCGTTGGCCTGTGAGGTTGGAGGTGGGCGGTGGCGGGCCGTCAGCACGTGGGCGAGCACTTCGGCGACGGGACGACCGGCGGGCGCGTCGACGCACAGGGCGCGCAGGGCGAAGGGAGAGCGGAGGAGGACGATCTGTTCCATGCGCGCACCGTAGACCGGGCCGCCGGCGCGGCGGAAGCCCGGAGAGACGGGCTGTGGACAACGTCCGCCCGTCCACAGGCGGATGATGCGCCGGTGGCCGGTGGACTCACACGGCGCAGCGGAAGCCCAGATGGGTGCTTGCGGAGTCCTCCGTCTGCGGTTGTCTGGCCGCCGGCCGGTACCTGTGGCAGTATTCGGGAGCGCACAGGTGGGATCCGCCCTTGACGGTGAAGGTGTGCCGGTCCGGGCCGAGTGCGGCCGGAGCCGTTGCACAGCAGCTCCCACCGGGGACGGCACCGGGCGAGGTGCCGGCCCGGTCGAAGGGACTGGCCGTCCATTCCCAGACATTGCCGATCATGTCGAGCAGGCCGAGGCCGTTGGGAGGATAGCTGCCCACCGGTGAGGTGGTCCGCCAGCGCCCGGTGTTGTGGTGGGGGAATTCGCCCTGCCAGGTGTTGGCCATGATGCGCCCGCCGGGGCGGGGCTCATCGCCCCAGGCGTAGACGGTAGCGGCCCCGGGTCCGCGCGCCGCGTACTCCCATTCGTCCTCACTCGGCAGCCGCCTGCCGGCCCAGGCGGCATAGGCCAGGGCGTCGGCGCGGCTGATGTGCACGACAGGGTGCGAGTCCTTGCCGACAAGGTCGTCGTCGGGACCGTGGGGATGGCGCCAGTCGGCTCCCTGGACCCAGGTCCACCAGCGTTGCCAATCGTCCAGTGGGACCGGCCCGGGGGTTGGGGTGAATACCAGCGAGCCCGGGGTCCGGCCCGGTCCCAGTGCCAGATCCGGGGGCAGGGGGAGTTCGGCCGTCGTCAGGTAGCCGGTGGCGGCGGTGAAGTCCGCGAACTGGGCGTTGGTCACCGGATGGGCCTCGAGGCGGAAGGCGGGGATGTGAACCCGTCTGACCGGTTTTTCCTCAGGATAGAAATCCTCGCTGCCGAGTTGTCCACAGCCGGCCGGTACGTCGATCAGCGCGGTCAGCTCAGACATGGCGGGCATCGTCGATGACCTGTTCGGCGTCGGAGAGCCAGCCGATCTGGTGCCAGTCGCCGTCGGGTCCGGGCCAGTCATTGACCCCGTCGGGTCCCGGTGTGGAACGGCCCCGACGGATCCGTTCGGCCAGTAGTTCGGTGAGTTCGGAGACGAGCAGTGGGTGCGCGGCGATGACGTTGTCGGTTTCCCCGGGATCGCTTACCAGGTTGTAGAGCTGGGCGGGCTCATAGGACGTGGTGGTGTGCGGGTCCTTGAGCACATCCATGCCGTCTCCGGTGGTGACGAACTCGAGCTTCCAATCACCGCGGCGGATGGCCAGGCCGCCACCGCCGGAACTGGAGATCAGGTCGGGGCGCACGGCCTCGTCGCCGCCCAACCACAGTGGGAGGTTCGATATCGAATCCTCGGCGGCGTCCTCGGGCACTGCCACGTCCAGGATCTGCGCGAAAGTGGCGAACAGGTCGCTGTGGGCGACGGTTCGGTCACTGGTCGTTCCCGGGGCCACTGTGCCGGGCCAGCGGATCACCGTCGGTTCGCGATGGCCGCCCTCCCAGATATCGGATTTGTGCCCGCGCCAGCCGTTCGAGGGATCGTGGCCCTGGGCGGCCAGGGTCTCGAAGCCCGCAACGCCCGATGGCCCGTTGTCCGAGGTGAAGACGATGATGGTGTTCCCTCCGGCACCGGCGGCATCGATCCGGTCGACCAGCTGGCCCACGTAGTCGTCGAGCTGGAGTACCCAGTCGCCATAGGGGCCTTTGCCACTGGCGCCCCTGTACTCGGCATCGGGGATGACGGGCCCGTGTACGAGATGGCTGGGTACGTAGAGGAACCACGGGGTATCCGGATCGGCCAGGAACCCGTCGAGCACGTCGAGCGCCCTGGCCTGGAAGTCGGAGGCGACACGGCCGATGTCGTAGCCGGGGACCATCGGACCCTTTTGGATCTGCTGCTGTTGGGAGTCCGTCACCCGGTCGAGGTTGAATTGGTCGCCTGCGAAGACGCTGGGTACGCCCTGGGGCATGCCGTTTTCGAGGTAGACGTAGGGTGGCTGGTCCAGGCTGGCCGCCGTGATGAAGGAGTAATCGAATCCCACTTGGTTCGGGCCGCGGCGCACGGGCTGCATGTAGTCGATGTCCAGGCCCTCGACATGCCACATATCGCGGGCTGCGAAGTCTCCGTTGCGGCCCATCCGGTTGGCGGGTTCCGGGTGTTCGTCCGCTGACAGGCCGAAGGCGTCGTAGTCGTTTCCGGAATCCTTGAGATGCCAGTCCAGCCCCAGATGCCACTTGCCGACCACGGCGGTGCGGTAGCCGTTGTCCTGCAGCAGCCGGGGCAGGGTCGGCCGGTCCGCCTCGACCAGGGCCATGGAGTCCCCTGGCAGGACCAGGCTTTTCAGCCGCGAGCGCCAGTTGTACCGGCCCGTCAGGGCGGCGTAGCGGCTGGGCGTGCACAGGGAACTCGTCGCGTGGGAATCGGTCATCCGCAGTCCCTGGGCGGCCAGGGCGTCGATGTGGCCGGTGTGCCAGCCGGCGTGGGGATTGAAGCAGGAGACGTCGCCCTGGCCCAGATCGTCGGCCAGGATGAACAGGATGTTGGGGGACTGTGATGGGGTGTCCGGCATGATGCTCACCTTTGTGTACTGGTATTTACTGCTGGTATTTTCCCGACACCTGTACACTATCGTGGGAGATCCGTATTCGGCATATGAACTTGAAAGATTAACATGCTGCACTTCCTCCAGGTGGCCGTCGGCTGGCTGACTCCCGTCTTCGTCGTCAGCAGCATGCTCAACGTCGGCCTGACCCAGCATCCCCTGAAGATCGTGGCCCATCTGCGCAATTGGCGCTTCCTGGTGCGGATGCTCATCGTCAGTTTCCTGGTGGTGCCGGCGCTGATGATCCTGGCCGCCGATGTCCTCCACGTCGAAGAGGTCTATCGGATCGGCCTGGTGCTCTTCGCCTGTGCGGCGGGGGCGCCCCTGTTGATCAAGCTGACGGTGCAGAGCCATAACACCGTGGCCCTGGGGGCGACGGTCCAGCTCGTTCTGATGGTGGCCACGATCGTGTTCCTGCCCTTCCTCCTGCCGTTGTTCCTCGGCGATGTCACGGTCGACAGCTGGGCGATGACGAAGTCCCTGGTGGAGCAGATGGTGTTGCCGATGGCCGTGGGCATGCTGTTGCTGTGCTTCGCCCGAAAGGTCACGGCGGTGGTGCAGCCATGGGTGGCGCGGATCAGCAGTATCGCGCTGTATGCGATGCTCGCGGCCTCGGTCATCGGGCACGCCCCGGCGATGGTCGATCCCGGTCTGTGGGTGGCCATCGTGGCCGGCGTGGTCGCCCTGTTGTTGTCGTTCTTCCTGGGCTATGGCAACGGCCAGGGCCGTCGGGAGCTCTCCGAGATCGGCGCCCTGGGCACCGCGCAGCGCAACACCGCGGCCGCGATGATCGTGGCCCAGGGGAATTTCGAGGACCCGCGGGTGTTCATCGTCGTCGCATTGCTCAACACCTTCATGATGTTCATCCTGATGGTCCACGCCGCGCTGTTCGCCAAGGACGTCGACATGGTGTTGTTCGAACCGCTGATGGCCGATGAGCCGACCGTCCCCACCGGCACTGGGGCGCCGGCCGGGCCTGCGAAGTAGCCCCGTACGGATCCGGTGTGGCGGTCTCAGCGCCGCAGCCCGCCGCGCGAGCTCGCCGAGACTTCCAGTGTGATGCCGCGTGGAGTCAGTGGTGCGATGAGCACCGGACGGTAGTGCGCCTTGATGCGCACCTCGATAGAGGCGCCATGGGCGCTGCCGCGCACGGTGGTTGCGCTCAACCGCGGATCGGCGGCGGTGCGGGTCACGAAGCGCTTGGCGGCGGCTTCGACGCCGGCGTCCGTGAAATCGATCGAAGGAGCGTCACCCGTCCCCGGTTCGAAGGATTCGGCGGCGGCCAGTACGGCGGAGTCGGCGATGGCGTGCAGCCGGGCGCGGGCCAGATAGATATCGGTGATCTGTACGGCGAGCACGATGAACAGCAGGCCGATCGTGGTGAACCCGATGATGAGCGGCAGTGTCGAGCCGCGGTCGTCTACGGGCTTCATCGGAACCCACTCGGGGAGTCGGCACCGCTGCGCGCTATCTGGTCGGTGTGCGAGGCGCGCACCGTGACGGTGCCGGGGCCCTCGCGTCCGAAGATCAGCGCGACTCCTGGCAGAGGCACTCTGAGCGCCACCCGGGCGGTGACCAGGGTACCGGCGGCCCGGCAGTCTGTTTCGCAGTCGGTGGACAGGTCCAGGCCGGCGTGCGTGACGCCGAAGTCGGCGAAGTGCATGCGCGCGAGTTCGTGCGCCGTGGCCGAGGCCACCTCCGGAGTACGGGCGGCGGCCCTGGCGGCGTCCACCGCGGTCGCCTGGGCCGCCATGGACGCCGCCTGGATCTGTGCGAAGGCCACCAACAGGTAGATCAGCGGGATCAGCAGGACCACCGAGCCGAAAATGAACTCCACGGGTGCGCTGCCGCGATCTCTCATCGTCGGCCCTCCTGTGGATCCTCGGCCAGGGACCGGGCCGAAATCTCCCAGAGCCGTGGTCCGACCGGACCGATCAGGGGCACCGGCACCCGGACCGTCACGGTGACGATCCGCCCCGGGCCCGGCGCGTCGACGGTGATGTCGCGGGCATAGGCCTCGCCCAGGGACACCGAAAGCAGTTCACGGGCCGTATCGCGTCCCGCCGCGCCGCCCTGGTCGGCCAGGCCTGCCGTGCGCGCGCCGCTCAATGCGGAATCGATCACGGTATTGCGCACGTGCACCGCGAAGCCGATCTGCAGGACGGCGGCGAAGATCAGCGACAGCAGGCCGGCCACCAGGGCGAACTCGGCGACGGCCGAACCCCGGTCCTCGCGCAGCCTCATCGTGGCCTCACCCCGCCCGCCGGACCTTGTCCATGCTGTCGTTGAAGAACTCGGTGAAGGCCTGGCCCGCGAGTGCCCATAATCCGACTACCAATGCCGCAGTCATCACCATGACAGTCTCGTGAGGCTTCCGCTACTCATCTTCTGTCCACGCTGGCACGATCCGGATCGTACCGGCTGGCTTCCTGGGGGTGACGACTACTACGCGGATGAGGCGGGACAGGGCCTCCCTACGCTGGGTGACGGGGAGTACATCCCAGTGTGTCAGGATGTCCCGAGCGGCTGCAGACATGTCCACTGGCAGTCGTGCCCGCTCCGCCGCGGCCGCAGACCTCCGACTCGCCAGATCCGACAGATCGGCCTCCATCTCGTCGACAGCCCCCTGATAGGCGCCATGCGTGATAGCACCCTGCGCCAGGAGCACCGTGAGATGGGCACGGCTCTGCCCCAGCCGGTGGATCTGCCGGTCCATGTCGGCCACATCGGCCACGATTCGTGTCCGCCGCTGCTCTGCTGCTGCAGCTGCAGTCGTCGCATGATCTAGGTCGTCGGCCAGCCGGCGCAGCCAGTCCAGCACTGCCCGTTCCACATAGTTCGCGTTGACATACCCGCCACGATGGGTGTTCTTCTCGCTGGACTGCCTGCACCGATACTGGGACCGTTCCTGGGGAGTCCCACGCCGCCGGGTCCCTCCCGTCATCATGCCGCCGCATGCGCAGCGGATGAACCCGGAAAGTAGGTAGGGGGAGCGGGCCACGTTTCGCGGTCCAGACTGTTGCTTGCGGCGCCGCGCGAGGTACGCCTCCCATTCCTGAGGAGTGATCACGGCTTCCTGAACGCCAGGGAGAAGCTCGCCATGTGAGCGGATGAACCCGGCTCCGAACCCAGTATCAAGACAGCGGATGAGAGTACGCCGTGACCAGAGGGAATCCACGGAGTGGCCGTATCCGCTGGCAGGGTGAAGGCCCAAGCCGTTGAGCCACTCCACAATCGGGCCGGAGCTCTCACCGGAGACGAACCGCCTGTAGGCCTCCGCCAGGACGGGCCCGGTCTCAGGGTCAGGCTCGAACCCCTCACCGGCCCGCCGATACCCGAACCGCGGTTTGCCGTTCGCCGGCAGACCCATCGACACGCGCCGTGCATGGGCCTCCCGCCACTGGTCCCCGATCCGCTCCGACTCGAACGCCGCAAACTCCACCATCATCCCGCGCGCCAACCGACCATGACTGGTGGACACGTCAATGTCCTCCGTCGCCGACTCGATCCGCCCGCCGGCCACACGCACCCGGTCATCCGCCACCGCCCAATCCCGCCGCGACCTCGACAGGCGGGACCATTTCCACAGCACGATCACCTCAGCCTCATGCTCCTCGATCATCTCCATCGTCTGAACCACCGCCGGCCGCCGCCACGTCCGCCCCGAGATCCCCGGATCCGCCTTCACCGCCACCACCTGATAGCCGCGCTCCTCACAGTGTCGCCGGCACGCCGACTCCTGCAGCTCCAGACTGATCGACTCCTCCCGCGCCACAGACTGACGCAGATACAAAACTGCCCTATCGGACATGATGGTTCTCCTCGAAAATGGGGTGCGCGAACACCGCCACGGGCAGGGCCCGGGCGCTCGCAGTGGTTACGGTTGCTGCCAATGACCACGACACACAGAAATCAGCGCATCGCGCTCGCTGGTGGTGAGGCAGTGGAGGCGGTCGATGAGGACGTCCTCGGTGACCCAGAGGGCTTCGGCGGCCTCGGCCGTGCTGGATGCCCAGCGGGCCGCGTCCTCGAGGTGTTCGGGCAGGATGAGGCGCCGCGCGGTCTCCCGCCGTACGCGGGATTCGATAGCGGGCGATTGCCCGCAGGTATGCCCCCAGTCGACGTGCACGAGCTCATGGGTGAGTGTGCAGCGTCGCTCCGGCTGCAGGCGCAGGCGGGTAGAGAGCAGGATGATGTCTATGCCGTTGGTGGCGCCGCGCATGCCCGGGGGCAGGTCGCCATGCCAGGACACGACGACGTGCTCACGGGCCAGCAGATCGGCCCACGGATGGGGGTAGGGTCGCACGCTCGCAGCTAATCACGAGGCACTGACATCACTCGGTTGGTAGCACGGTGTCTTTCGCCAAGCCGATCGATTTCGGGGAATCGATCCGCAGCCGCCCAGACTGTGTGCGGACGAGACCTTGTACGATCACGGTCTCGCGTTGCTTGAACCAGTCGTGGACCGCTGCACCGTCTCTAGTCGATACGCGAACCGAGAGTTCGACAGATCTGTTTCGCCTTGTGGTGTCGATGGTCAAGTCGGCATAGGAAGTAGATTCTTCGTCCCGCAGCTGGACAATCGGGCCGGTGAAAGTCTCCAAGTCGTGCTTTGGCGGGCGGACGAACCTCTTTGCCGTACGCTCTAGAAGCTCAGCCGCCTCCGACTCTATGGAGAAATGATGCTCGATGCTTTTTGGCAGGTCGCCGCCACGCGGAGACCATTGGAAGTCGACGTCCAGTCGATCCACCATGGATTCTGAGATCGTGGACTCGACAGCAGAGATGAACTCACGGCTGATACCCAACATGACCAGGTGGTTGACGAGCTCCTTACCGGGCACAACCGCCGGCTCGATAACCTCACGGTACAAAGCATCAAGAGACTGGGCCATCATGCGAGTAGCACGCCGGCCCACCGATTCACCATGGGCCGTCTTCCCAAACACCTCATCGTCCTGCTTAAGCTCATCGACCTGCTCCGTCGTACTCGGTGCAGGACTCACGACAGGGACCAAGAGCGGCACAATGTACGAGCCCTCACGAGTCTGCCCAAAGCGGGATTGGGAGAGAAGAACATCCCCCGCCGTCGAGTAGTTACCATTAATCTGAGCAGTCTGGTTCCGCGAGGTGGTGGCGCTCGCTCGCAGGACCTGACGCGCCGTCTTGAACAGGTTATAGCCGGTATCTACTGGGACGGAGCGGGACCAACTGGTGCCGGCCGCACGGAACTCTGATACGTCGAAGCGGTTTGAGATGAGCGTCTTGGACAAGTCGGGCACAGAGATCTTGTCAGCGGCTGCTACTCGGATGAGCACATCAGACCACGCGGAAGTAGACGGACGCACGTCGTATGGGATGCCAACCTCTGCCTCGGACTGACTGTTGCGCCAGAGCTCGCCAGCCGGTCCTCGTCCGATGAGAGTCCAAGCGCCGTTTTTGAGCGTGGACGTGAGGTCTTCACGATCGATGTCGGTCATTACTCGCCTCCCATGAACTGTGATTTGATCTCGCGTTCCCAGTCTCCCACTGTTTCTGGAGTGAACAGGTTGCGCTTCGGAACGTGGATGGATGTCTGCTTTTCCAAGGGCTTCAAGGTAGTTCTGTCCAAGGGGGCCCAATAGGCAGACGTGTGGTGCAAAGTGCTGCCATCTTCGTAGTCGATCCAGTCAGCTGGTTCTTCCGGGACTTGGACGACGACAAGGTATGGGTGAACTAGCATGCCTGACCACAACTGGGCCCACTTGTCCTTGATCGGCCAGGAGATGTGGGGTTCCTGCTTTGTGAACGCTTTGGTAGTGCACTTGATCTGGATGCGTAGCGGGCTGACCTCATACTCAATCTGCCCATCGACACCGATCGTATCCTCGTCGGCCGACGTCTCACCGAAACCGACACCGAATTGCGTGCACACTGATCGGACGTATGCCACTCCGTAGCGGCCCTGGCGTTGGGTGGCCAGGTGGAACGTGCTGGCCGAATCCCATCCCGGCTTGAACCGGCTCACTCGCCGGTCTCCTCGTCGTCGCCGGATGCGTGGCCGTGGTCTGCGGCCAGGCCGATCATGTCCTTCGTGGACATGCTGTCAGCCCTGGCCTGCAAGGCTTCGATTTCCGGGCTCGGCCCGGGCCGGGTCTTCTGCTCTTGATTGTCGGTCGGGCGTGGTGTTCCCGGTGCCGGCGGGTCAGCCACGGTAGTGGCTTGGGCGTCGTGTCCGTCGTCTGTGGTAGGTGTGTCGTCGTCTTGTGCATCGCTGGTTCCTGCTTCCGCGTGGACCAGGGCCGAGAGCATCGCCAGGGCGGCCTTCCGGGACCGGGCCGACAGGTTGTCGACTCCGGGTGGGAGTTCCGCGGCGAAGGGTGGCCCTGGGATGGGCTTTCCTGCTGCGGTGAACGCCTCAGCCTCGGGCACGCCGGCCAGCCACGCGATCGCACGGATCGTCTCATCGGACGGGTTGAACTTGTAGGTCCCGTTCCGAATCCCGTTGATGGTGGTACCGACGATCTTGTGGCCATGCTTCTGTGCCAGCAGCCCAAGGGCGCGACCTGATGCTCCGCCATGCTTGGCGACAGCTTGGTCGATTAGAGCCTTGAGCGAGGTATTCACGAGGTCCAGCCTCCTGGAGTGCGCGGCGGTAGGTACAGAGAGTCAAGTTTTCCCATGACAACTGACAAGTACATAATCCCACACGATCACAGGGCAAAAGTAGGGTGAGGCCACTTGTCGGCTTGACAAGTAGATAACAAATCGCGCACACTTAACTTGTCAACAGGACAACAGGAAGGCAGAATGATGACGACACGCACGCGGCGACACCTCAACCTCGTACGGAAGGAGACGTGGATGAAGGTCAAAGACCCGGCGATGATCCGCCGAAAGCGGAAGAATCGCCAGTACAGCCAGCGCGACCTGGCATTCCTGTGCAAGCGCTCGCAGGCGGCGATCTACCAGATCGAAAAGGGCACGCTACCGACGATCACGGAAGACTTCGGGCTCCTGCTGGCGGCCCGCCTCGGCGTCGACTGGGAGGACCTCTTCGAACTCGAAGAAGCTGAATTCAAGCCCAAAGTGACAAATCAAGCGCACGCGACAAATAAGTCGCCTCGCGCTCGCGGAAAGGCGGCGGCGTGATGGCAGTACGATTCCCTGATTCGGATCGGCCCATGCACTACAAGGAGATGCAGCAGTTAGAGGGCACGATCGCGTATCTGTCCGGCCGGCTCCGAGAAGCGGAACGCGAGGCAAGCGGCGCACGGGAACAGGTCGGACAGCTATCGCAGGAGATCAAGAGCCTGCGGTCTCGAATCCGCGCTCAGTCACTCGGACTCGAGGATCAGCTCTTCACCGCCGACGTAGGCGACGGCAGTTCGCCCCGCACGTCGCGTGTCGTAAAGCTCATCCTCGTACATCATCCGGTCGGCTTCGGGAACACGCGGGGGAGCGGACGGGTCGAGGTGGATGACCTGGAGATCGTAATCCACGTGCGGGCCAACCCAGAGACGCTGCTCGACTCCGTTCTCATCCGGACCAACGACGAGGACGCCGTCATTGAACCCAAGGTTCTCTCGGATCACGAAATCGAGGTCGTTGTGGACCCTGACGTTCATCTGGATCGTGACGTTCTCGATGGTCAGCATGGCGAGTCCGCTCATGATTCTTCTCCTTCGGTAGGTGGTTCTAGGGGTAGCGCCAATCCTACCGAGGGAGAGGCCCGCAAAGGCCACGACGAGAAAGGGGCTGCGTGATGGACAGCTACTGGGCCACGACACCCGACGACACCCTGGACCTGCGCATCGACGAGTTCGGCCGGGACATCGCGCACTGCGTGGCATCGGGTCTGCCTGTCACCGAGAACGACCCGACCGTGGTGCTGTTCCGCGAGGCGATCGCCGAGCGAAACAGCCGGAACGCCGGCCGCCAGAAGGCGGAGGTCGCCAAGCCCCCGCACGTGCATGCCGGTCACCAGTGGGCGCGCAAGACAGAAACGAAGTGAGCCCCCACCTACGGCAATAGGCGAGGGCTCTGACCTCCAGGAAGGAGATCGAGATGAACGAGCTGAACATCTTCAACTACCAGGGTACCGAAGTGCGGACGGTCCTGATCGACGGCGGACCGTGGTTCGTCCTCGCGGACCTCATCCGGGTTCTCGGGCTCAAGCAGTACCGACAGGACCGATTGGGTGACGACATGATTCAGAATCACCCCATTGCCGACACCCTGGGGCGGCTGCAGAGCACGGCAGTCGTTTCCGAAGCGGGAATGTACGAGGTCGTCATCCGGTCGGATAAGCCGGAAGCGGCGGTCTTCCGACGCTGGATCACTTCGGAGGTCCTGCCTTCGATCCGCAAGACCGGCAGCTACGGGACCGGTGCGCCGGCGCTGGATGATCAGCAGATCGTAGCCCGGGCGCTGCAGATCACCACAGCGCAGATCGCCGAGTTGGAGCAGACGGTCGAGCAGCAGGCCCCAATCGTCGCCTACCACGAGCGGTATGTGGCGGAGTCCGACGACATCATCACGATCGAGAATTTCGCAGGCCAGTACCAGACGACTGGCCCGCGGGTCCGTGAGCTCCTCGATCAGAGGCGGTTGGCCACACGCAAGAAGGTCGGTAGTCACTGGTCCCGCAAGGAAAACCGCATGGTCGAGGACTTCGAGTGGCGGGCGCGGCAGGGCCAGCGGTCGTCCGAGTGGTTTGACCTGAGACCCCAGCACAATGCGCCGCGCCTGCACAACGGCCAGGTCCGACAGACGTTGTACGTCCGCCAGTACTACGCGCCCGACCTCGCCGGGCGCCTCGGCCTGGTTAAGTCCACCGCGGTAGAGGTACAGGCCGAGATGCAGTTGGGAGGCCCCGATGCCGACGCGTGATGAGGCGATTGCCGGCGCCGGGCAGATCCTGGCCCGCGGGCTGGTGCGCACCTACATGGAGGGCACGGTCGCGGAGGCCGCGGCTCGCGCGTACACGCCGGGCGGCCCGCCCCTGGCTGAGCTGGAGGCCCGGATCGCGGCACTCCGCGCCGGGGCCCTCCCCACCACAATCCCCGCGGCTGCTGCCGCATAACCCCACACCCATTACCCGATAGGAGACCCCCATGGAATCGCTGCTGAATCAGATGCTCAACGACGCCCAGACCGAACAGGCTGCCCAAGCCAGAGCCCGACGTCGGATGCGCGCGAAGCACGAGAGGCGCCGTTTCTTCCTCCTGTACACGCCCCCGGCCCTCGCCCTCTCGGCCGGCTACCTGGTCGCGGTCGTCCACGACAACGTCAGCGGCCAGATGGGCGCCCTGGCTGGCGTGGCGATCCTCGCCCTGGCCGCCCTGCTCATCGAGGACCGGTGCCACTGATGACACCGAGGATCACGATCCGCCGAGCCCGCCCGGGCCAGTGGGAGGCCCGCCACGACACGGCCGGCACCATCGCCCTGACCATCACCCACCAGGCAGCCCTGGCCGCCGTCGACGTCTGGACCTGGGGCCGCCCCGAGTACCGCGCCGATCGACAGCCCCGCATGATCAGGTGGCACCGAAACGACCCGTGCCAGGTTCGTCCAATTCTCGATGAGAGGATTCTGGCCCTGCCCAGCGAGGACGCGCCAGACACCACGGTCTACGTCACCCCGACCAAGGTGGCCCCATGCTTCGGCGTGGCTACCTTCCAAGCCATCGGGAGCCTGCGGAACCTGTTCATGCCTCCGCTGACTCAGGATGACGTGGCCCTCGTCCCGCCGATGGAGGCGCCATGCTGATCGAAGAACTCAACGCCAGCGACGACCGGTTCACGCCGGGGGAGAAGTGCGAAGTCGAGCACCGCGACGAGTGCTACCACCTCGCCCGCCCAGCGGTCCTCACCCAGACGGTGCCCCTGCGCGGCACCCCGCGTGAGCAGTTCGAGGCCCGCCTCGTCCGGATCCGCAACAACCACGTGACCGTCCACCACATCGACAAGGCAGCGCTCACGATCACCCTGATCAACAGCACCGGCGGCCACGAACGACTCATCTACCGCCCCCGCTCACCACACCCGGCACCGCGCTCGCTGACCCCGATCCCGATCTACCCGCAGGCCCCGGCCAGGAAGGACGGCACCCGATGACCTCCTACACAATCACGCCTGACGCGCGGTGCCTGGTGCACACGACGATCACGCACACGGAGACCACCCCGCCGGTGGCCGAGGGGTTCGAGCAGGTCCGACCGGGAACGGCAAAGGAGCAGTTCCTCAACCGGCTGAGCCAGCTCAGCCGCTCCCCGGTGGGCATCCGCAATGTCAAGGGCAACCATTCGACGCTCACGATCACCTACCTGCAGGGCTCCGTGGAGTCGGGGTTCCCGCGGTGGCGCCCGGTCGAAGAGAAGTTCCACAAGCTGACCACCCGGCCCAGACGGGCCGATGACGACGAAGAGGAGATGCACCATGCAGCCTGAAATCAACCCGCAGGCAGAACCCGAGCAGCAGCATGACGAGGCCCGGGCCCGCAAGCATCGGCGCGAGGATCATGCACGCGAGTACCGGCGGGGCCGCTGGTTCATGGCCATCGCCGGGGTCATCGCCGTGGTGTGTGGCCTGACTGCCGTGATCACCTCCGGCTTCCGGCTGGCAGCGAGAGGTGGTGAGCCCGGGGACATGGTGGCGCTGGTCGTCTCCGCGGTGATCCTGACCGCCGCGATGCTCATCGTCGGGGGCGGGTGGACGTCGCACGCACTGACGTACCGGCATGCTCTGGACATGGACCGGGCCGGCCACTTGGTGGGGTCCGCGGCGGCGGAGATCTTCGACCTGCGCATGCAGCTCGACGCGGTCCGCCGTGGCTATGAGGCGGCCGCCCCGGCACACCAGATCGAGCCGGAGAAGATCCGGAACCGTATGGCGATCGCCTACGTCAGTCAGGGCGGTGACATCAACGATTCGGACACGTCGGTGCGGTATGTGGCCGGGTTCAACGGGGACACGGGCCAGCAGGACCCGACCGCCGGCACGTTCTTCCACGTGCATGTCCCGACTGGGGAGGCTGCCTGATGGCCGGGGAAACGATCATCACGCTGGTTGGCAACCTCACGGCCGATCCGGATCTGCGTTTCACCCCGAACGGTGCCGCGGTCGCGAACTTCACGGTGGCCTCGACGCCGCGCACGTTCGACCGTCGCAGCAACGAGTTCAAGGACGGCGAGACCATGTTCCTCCGGTGCGCCGCGTGGCGCGATATGGCGGAGAACGTGGCAAGTTCCTTGTCCCGCGGGACGCGCGTGGTCGTGCAGGGACGCCTGCGCACCCGCTCGTTCGAGACGAAGGAGGGCGAGAACCGCACGGTATTCGAGCTCGACGTCGACGAGGTCGGTCCCAGCCTGCGCTATGCCACCGCGAATGTGCAGCGTAATGCCCGGCCGGACCAGCGCGCTCAGGCCGATCAGCGTGGTTACGGTGGCGGGTCGGATTGGGGTCGGGCGCCGCAGGGCGACCCGCAGAACGTCCACGGTGCTGGCACGGGTACCGGGCAGACGACCGACGACCCCTGGGCCTCCGCCGCACCTGGTGGTGGCGCTGATTGGAGTCAGCAGCCCGCCCCGGCCGATAACGGCGAACCACCCTTCTAGCCCTGAAAGGGGAACCCATCATGCTCAAGACCACCTTTACCTTCACCGCGGGGGTCCTGGTCACACTCGCCGGCCTCGTCGTGGCGGGCCTCATCCTTGAGGCCCGCGACCAGCCAGCCCCACTGCCGGACGTCGACGAGGACGTCGACGAGCCCATCCCCGAAGACGACGAGGAGGAGGACGAACCGGCATACGGCTTTGTGGAGATCGACGAAGACTGGTTCGGCCCCCACCACCTCCCGGGCTGGATGAACGACACCAACATCTGACCCGCCCGCACCCATCCCGAAAGGCCCCACACCATGAGACTCAAGACGAAACTCCGTCACTTGCCGTACCGCCCGTTCCCCGTCCGCTCCCGGTACACGCCGAAGTCCGCCCGCCGGTTCCGCAAGTACATCAACGCGCAGAACCGCCGCGCCGGCCGCGCCCTGGCCGACCTGCGCCGCGCCCACGGGATCTCCCACCAGGAACTCGCCGCCTGGACCGTCTCCCCGAAGCTCACGCAGCAGGACATCCACCGGGTTGAGACCGGTGTCGGAACGACCCTCGACTACGAGGTCTATGACGGGTTCCTCGCCGCGTACATCGACATGAGCCCCGCCGGCCGCGCCTGGGTTCGCAGGTGACCAGCCATGTGGCAGCAGACCCCACTCCTGATGGCCCTGCCCGGCGGCCGGGAGTTCGACCTGCCGCCGCGGTGGGACGGCCGGCGGGTGGCGTGGTCGCCCTGGGAGACGGTCAACCTCGGCTCCCTGGCCTGGCACGGCGACCCGACGTGCTGCACGGCCTGCGGCGTCATCGACGAGCAGTACCAGGTCACCGCGTTTGGAACGATCCACCCGAACCCGGGCGAGACCACCACAGAGCAGGCTCTCCGGCGCACCCGGTCCGGCCGGCTCTACACGGTCGACGTCCGGCGCCCAGCCCGCCCACTCAAGGACCTGTGCGCCACCCGCTGCCGCCACTGCGGCCACGACAGCATCTACCAGCGCTCGACCGACACCGCCTGGGACCTCGACGACACCGACTACACCGCAGAAGGGAGCACAGCGTGACCACCGCCGCACCGCAGACCGGGGACCTGTTCGACCTGCTGGACGACAACGACCGACCTGCCGAAGAATTCATCTACCTCGGCCTTGGGCTCCCGGACGCTGAATTCCGGGAGCAGTTCACCGTGGCCGTGGGCCCGCTCAAGGGAAAGAGAATCTGGCGCGATCGAAGATTCGGAGATCCGGAAGGGACCCGATACGGCATCGACCTAGAGACTCACGACCGCCAATGGTGGCACCAGTACCTGAGCGACGGGAAGTGGATCTTCAGCTGGGAGATGGAAGCCACCTGTCCAGCATGCGGGCAGAAATGGCGGCGCATCTACTCGCCGAACTTCACTCAGGAAGCCCACTGCCCAGCAGCAGCCGAACGCCCAGACCGACCGGTCAAAGGCTGGCAGCCATGACCGCGCACCCGCCCGGCGACAAGTTCTCACGATGCCAGCTATGCCAAGTCACCTGGCACTCATGCAAGATCCTCACCCGTGACCGCGGCCGCCCCTGCTGCCCCAACTGCAACCACAACCCACCAGACGACGATACGGGCAGCACGCAGAAGAAGGAGGAAGTGAATGAGTGACCAGCCGATGCCCGGCCATGAGGACTGTCCCCACGACCTCACCGAGGAGCAGTCCATGAACGGCGCCTATCAGCGCGTCTACCGAGTCTGCGAACACGAGCACCTAGAACCGGTACACGCGGCGACCCCGTTCGATCTGATCGACCCGGAGGCCGGCCCGATCGTCGCCGACCACTGCAAGTGCTGCAACCGAATCATCACACGAGAGGAATACCGATGAAACACCAGACAATAGAAAGCTTCCTTGACGCCGCGCATAGCGACCAGCTGCTGATGCGATCCGGAGGTGAAGTCTGGCTGGCCTGGGAGACCGAGGAAGGGGAATGGTTCGCGGCCCGCCCCCGGAACGAGGACGACCCGGTCATAGTCACTGGCGACCGGTGGCGCCCATGTGGCCCGACCCTGGTCGAAGACCTGAAATTCCCCATAGAGGTCGTAGAGGCCACTGCCGCGTTCAACGCCCAGCGGGCCATCAACGATCTGAACCGGCGCACGAAGGAAGCAGAGAAGGCCTACTCGGACGCCGGGTGGGCGAGGCACATGGACCGCCAGGGAGGCGCGTGATGCCTGATCTGATCGCGGAGACGCTGGCCCGGCATCAGGCGGCGATGGTGCATGAGGCTGGGCCGGATATAGCGATGGCATGCGAATGTGACGACACCTACCGGACCTACCGCCAACATGCCGCCCACCAGGCGGAAGCCGTGCGTGCCGCGCTGCTGGGAGACGAGGCCGTGGAGATGGCCGCAGATGCCGCCGCAACTCATACCGCGATGCTCGGACGTACCTGGAGAAGTGCGGAGAACATGGCCCGGGCCGTCCTGACAGCCGTCACGACGAAGGAGGAAGAGGAATGAGCTGGACAAGTCCACTGCCAGGGAACCCATACGTACCAGGGCCGGAGGCCTCAATGTCGGCTGACCAAGGGAAGTTCCAGGCGCTCATGGCCCAGGCATACGAGACGCGGACGGCGACGCTGGTGGCCTATCTGGCGATGGTCAACGACCCGGACCGAGACCCGACGCCGGGCGAGATCGCCCTGGAACAGACGGTCGCACAGCGATTGGGGATCGAGTGATGAGCGAAAAGGAGACGCTTAAGGGCTACTTGGCAGAGCGCCACCGGATCGCAGCCGCGGCCACACCAGGTGAGTGGAAAGCCGACGTCGATGGAGAATTTGGAATCCTGCCGGGCATCATCCCAGACGACACTCACTACGGGGTCGGGAGCGCGGCGGACATCAGAGCCATCGCAGATGCACGCGCAGCGCTCCCACACCTCCTGACGGCCCTGGAAGGCGTGCTGCAGGTGCACCAGCCGATTGAAGCCGTCGACGAGCTGGGGCGGACGAAGCGCCCGATCCGCGTCTGCGCCGGGTGCGGGACGGATTCGGGACAGTGGCAGCTCTACCCCTGCCGCACTGTGCGCCCGATCTGCGCGGCCCTGGGGGTGGACCCAAATGAGCGGAGCTGAAGCGCGTATCGCGGTCTATGACCCGAACCGAGGCCAATGGATCATCGCAGAAGGCCACTTGGCCGGCGATGGGATGACGATCACCCACGGATACGAAACGCCTGACCTTATGACACGACTAGGCACAACAATGCCCCGCAGTGCTCGCACCACGATCAGCCTGACCATCGAGGTCCCGGTCTACTGGATCGTCACCGACGAGTACATGCGCCACTACCGGCCCGCCGCGGCAGATGACCCGCAGCTCGACCGGTCCCGCCAGATCAACAGAGGAGACGACCACCAATGACTCGTCCCAAGAAGACCGCTGCGTTCGCAGCTGCTCTCGTCCTCGCTGCCGTAGCCCTAGGCGGATGCGCAGGCCACGCGGAGAGCGGAAAGGGCCGCCTGACCTCGGACACGGTGAAGCTCAAGGACGGAAGGTCCATCGAGTGCATCTATCTGGACGACGTCAATCGCCAGGGCCAGGGCGGTATCTCCTGCGATTGGAGCGCGCAGTGAAGATCAGCCTGACCCTGGGCCTGTCCATCACACGCGCCCAGCCCCAGCCCGGCCCAACTCCGGAGCCTCTGCGCGAGGTCGACATGGGCGCCTACCTGGAGAACGCCGGACACCGGCCGGTCGGTTTCCACGCCCCACTGCACACGGAGGAGGACGACGAATGACAACGATCATCCTGGGCGACGGCAAGACGATCGACGAGTCCAGCGGCGTCTACAAGCCGCTGCGGCAGGTCGTGAACCTGGCCCAGGCCTACTACGAGCGGCCTGACCGCAGTCCGGTATCGCTCTACCTGCACTGTCGCCTCCGCACGGCTTGGGCACACTACGCCCTGGCCGACACGTCGAAAGCCCAGATCGTTTACGGCCGCGACAGCACCGACCAGACCCGAATCGACGTGATCTGGATGGTCGAGTGGCGCGACGAGATCAAGCTCGCCGAGGTCATCGAACCAACCCTGAACCTGCCTCGGGCCGTCGACGTCTACCCGTGGATGAACAGGCCCACCACCTAACAGCACGCGCCCACCCACAACGGTGCCGGCAAGTCCCCACGGCCTGCCGGCACCCACCCCTACCGCACACCACCGCAAAGGACACGAACCGCATGTCATGGGCCAGATTCGGCGACACCTCCGCCAACCACCCCGTCGTCAACCGAGCACTGGCGCTCGCCGACGCGGACGAGCGGATCGCCAACGAACTCTTCGGGTTCGTGGCCAGATGCGCGCTCGAATCCACCGCCCACAACATCGAGTACAAGATCCCCAAGGGCACCGCGCTCGCATTCGGTGGTTCCCCTACCCGCGCCCGCCTGCTCATCGACGCGGCGATCGCCTGCGGGTACTGGTCCGTCCCCGCCGACCCGGAAGCGGACTATTATGAGCTGCTCCAAGATGACGACTTCATCCACCTGGTCCCGTACGAGGAGCGGGAATGGGCGAAACAACAGAAGCGCGACCGGAACAAATACCAGATCGTCGTACCCGTGCGCCTGCGCGACGGTGACGGCTGCCGGTACTGCGGCCGCGTCGTCCAGTGGGGGTCGAACAACTCGGCCATGGCAGGCACCTACGACCATCTCGTCCCCGGCGTCGAGGCCGAGACGATCTCGGATCTGGTTGTGGCCTGCCAGAGCTGCAATGGCAAGTTCGGCGACATGCCCGCCGAGGACAAAGCCATCCACCTCATGCCCGTCCCGCTCAGCCCCTACCTCAGCGAGTCCACAGTGACGTGGCTCCGGGGCTTGAAGTGGGTCATCAACAACAATGTGAAGATCCCGTCCCCGTCGAAGCGCCAGTCCGCTCCGGGGGCACAGGTGTATCTCACCAAGAAGACTTCGGCCGGCAGCCAGCCGGTCAAGAACGCAGGCGGTCCGCAGGGCATCCCCACCACGGTGGGTGGCCCCGCGCCTGCAGCTGCTGGCCCGAAGGGTCCCCACACCAGGGACGACCCCGCAGCAGCACCCACGCCCGGTCCGAGGGAAACAGCCGCCAGCCAGGCGGCACCGGACCCCGCGGGCGTGGCCCAAACCGCTGGCCCGCGGGTCCCCGACCACCAGCCAGGTGGCCGGGACGACCCCGCAGCGTCCACGCCTGGTCCGCAGGGCATCCCCACCACGGTGGGTGGCCCCGCAGGCGCGGAAACCTCCGGTCCGAGGGAAACAGCCGCCAGCCAGGCGGCACCGGACCCCGCGGAGGACAAACAAGCACTAAGGCAACCCTTAGCGAGCGCGAAACCACGCGAGCGCAAGACCGGGTTGCAGGGTGTCTCACCTGGGAAAACACGGGCCATGCCACGGCCTGCCCGATCCTGCCCGGAACTGCCCGAAGGCGACTCCACGTCGACGGGCAGTTGCGGGTCGGGTCGGGACGGGTCGGGTAGGGCCTTGTCAGGAGGGGACGGGGCTGGGACTGGCCGGGAGCACGATCCTGCCAGCCTCAGACCTGCCCCTGCTCCTGGCACTAAGAGAAAGCGACGCCGCAGATGAAAGCCGCCGACTACCGCGCACTCCAAGCTCGGTCGTGGACAGAGGCTCAGTTCCAATCGCAGGTTGTGGCGATGGCTCGCAGTCTGGGTTGGATGAGCTATCACACTCACGATTCACGTCGGTCTGATCCGGGGTTTCCTGATCTGTGCCTCGTCCATCCTGGTCGGGCTCGGGTGATGTGGCGGGAGTTGAAGACGGAGACAGGCAGGCTTCGACCGGCGCAGAGGGATTGGTTGGGGGCGTTGGCTGATGCTGGGCAGGATGCGGGCGTGTGGCGGCCGAGTGATTTGGTGTCGGGTCGGATTGGACGGGAGTTGAGATGACGGTTTCGAAGCGGGAGTTCCAGCGGGTGTTGGCGCAGTTGGTGGTGTTGGTGGGTGATTTGGAGGTGACGGTGCAGCGGCGTGATGTGGTGGCCCGGAATCAGGGTGGCCATGGCGTGGCGGGAAATCCGTTGGTGTTCAATGTGGGTGCCGCCGAGGTGCTCGATGGGATTCGGGCGCTGGTGCAGGAGGTGTATGTGGCCGGCGTCCGGGTGGGGAACTTGAGGCAGTCGGGGTTCGTGTACTGCTCGGACGTGGGGGAGTTGGTCCGGGCGGCGTGTAAGTGGGCGTGGTGGATGGCGCGTCGGGATGAGGCGGACGCCTGGTTTGAGCGTCTGTCCGATCTGCTGGTGCGGGGTCTGCGTGTGGTGGATCTGCCGGTGGAGCGGGTGAGCCTGGGGGACTGTGGTGCCATTGTGGCGGGCGGGGAGTGCTTCGGGCAGGTATGGGCGGTCGAGGGTGAGCCGGTGGCGGAGTGCCCGGACTGCGGCGCCCGGTGGGACGTAGCCGAGAGGCAGGCGGCCCGGGTGGCCGAGGCTGCCGGGTATGTGGCCCGTCTGTCGATCGTGGTCGGTGTGCTGCAGCGTGAGGGCGTGCCGGTGAAGCTGGGTACGGCGAAGCAGTGGGTCAAGCGTGGCCGCCTGACCGCGGTGGATCGGGACGATGATGGGGTGGCCCTGTACGCGGTGGGGGACGTGGCGGCGTTGGCTGAGGCCTCGCGCGCGTCTCGGGCGGCGTCTTGACATTCGGCGGGTTTGTACCCTACCTTGAAGGCATAGTCGAATGATTGTCGGAAGGGCCAGGTTGAGCGTTGCTCACCCTGGCCCTTCTGCATGTTCGACTGTTCCTCGGGGTCACGCCTGATGGATGGGGATGGTTACCGGGCCCGGGCTTCGTGGGGAGGCTCGGGCCCACACCACCGGCAACGCTGGTTGCCGGTAGCATGGTGGCCATGAAGATCCCCACACTTCCCATAGTCCTGACCGTCGCCGGCGTCCTCGCATTGGCCGGCTGTGGTTCCAGTGACTCTGCCCCGGCCGAGACTCCGGCAGCATCGCCGGTTGAATCGATCGTTGATACTGCTGCTGATGAGCAGGCTGCCGATGATCCGAACGGAATCACCAAGGGTGCGACTGAAGAGTATATGAACTCCGATCAGACGGACCATTACAAATTGCGGGTACTCAAGAGCGAGACCAGCACGAGTATTAAAGACGGTGGGTCGAATCCCGATTACGACGGTGGCAATGACCGATACACCACGGCTAAGCCGAAGCAGGGAAAGCAATTCCTCGTCGTCGAATACGAAGTTGAGAACGTCGGTAATAAGCCGTCGATGCCAAGCCTGACCCCGATGGCGGGAATCGGGAATGGATCATTCGCCCAGACCGGCGCCGATGACGATATCAGCGGGAACCTGAGCCGGGAGAATGATGAGGCCTTCGGGCAGTTCATCAACCCCGGTGACAAGGTGAAGGTCATTGCAGTCATCTCGGTCCCGGCAGATGCCAAGCCCGAGTACTTCATCCTGTCAGACCCGGCCTTCGACGGCACCGCGCAGGTGCCGTTCAAACTG
Source organism: Brevibacterium moorei (assembly GCF_024580735.1). Taxonomy (GTDB): domain Bacteria; phylum Actinomycetota; class Actinomycetes; order Actinomycetales; family Brevibacteriaceae; genus Brevibacterium; species Brevibacterium moorei. Next base: position 156,089 of record NZ_JANIJX010000003.1, read on the forward strand.
TAGGACCAGCAGCAGGCGCGCGGCCTCGACCATCACGGTCGGGGCCGCGCGGGTTTGGGGAGTGAGCATGGCGGCGTCGCGCACGGGCACCACGAAGTGGATGCGCATCCGCGACCGTCGCATCCAGGCTGCGATCAACGACGGCCTGACGCACTGCCCGCGCTGCCGTGTGGTCCTCGACTATGAGCGAGGGAAGCGGCCGAACTCGGTCGAGGTCGATCACATCGTCCCTGCATCACTCGGTGGTCTCGACGTTTACGAGAACACGCAAGTGGTGTGCAGGCGGTGCAATCAGTCGATGGGGGATAAGCAGCCCCGCCGGCGGAAGCAGGTGCGCCGGGCCCGGGAGATTCGGCCCACGGTGGCAGCCCGGTGGTAGCCCGGTCGGGGTATTCGAGGGTATCCCGTCCGGGTGGTATCGCCGGGTGGTGGCGGGGTTATCAGACTAGTGTTATTCTTATCCGGTAAAGAGGTACCCAGGGGGTATACCCCAAAGGGGCCTGATTCCCGTACCCCGCGGCATAGCGAAATATCTCCCCGATATTTTTCCAAATCTGTCCCCGGAAATGTGGCATAGGCCCGATTGGCACCACGATTTCCCAGAAATGCCCAGCGATTCCCCGAATGAAGCATTTGACTTGGCTCTGATTGTGGCCCTTCTGAGGCGATTCCCTGACGGCATCAAATCACACGGTATTAACCCTGGTGAGAATAGTATTTCGTAACGCGCCCCGATAGAATTGGGGTATGGGGAAATGTGAATGCGGGAAGGATATCGCGCCGGCCGGTCGTGGCCGTATCCCGCGGTACTGCTCGAACGCCTGCCGGCAGCGCGCCTACCGCGCCCGCCGGGCAGCTGGCCCCCAGGCCCTGCCGGAGCGGATGACCTCCCGGGCCCGCTGGACCCGCGCCGCCGGCAAACGCCCCCTGACAGTCCGCGGTCGGCCCGCCTCCTCGACGAACTCCTGGACCTGGACGACATTCGACCAAGTCCAGGACGGGCCCGGCGACGGCTACGGCATCATGCTCGGCGGCGGCCTCGCCTGCTGGGACCTCGACCACTGCATCGACGATGCGGGCGCGCTCGCAGCCTGGGCCGCGGACCTGCTCGCCGGCATCCCGGACCCCGTCTGGGCCGAAGTCTCCCTGTCGGGCCGCGGCCTGCACATCTTCGTTGAGGCGCCCGAGGCCCGGGGCCGCCGAGACGGCAACATAGAGTACTACTCCCGAGCGCGGTTCATCCGCGTCACCGGCAACCCTTGGAGGAAGCATGGCCGTGAAACTGCACGCCGTAGCCGCCGAGGAACCCCACGTGCAGCCTGACCAGCCCGAGGCCCAGTCCGTCGCCGCCGCGGCAGCCGCCGGCGACCGTGTCGGGGAGCTCGCCGCGATGCGCCGGCGGATCGCCCGCGCGATCGACGATGAGGGCACGCCCGCCCGGGACCTGGCCGCGCTGACCCGCCGGCAGATCGAGATCGGCAAGGAGATCGAATCGCTCCAGGCTCAGGAGGAAGAGGAGGCGACCCATGGTGGCGTCTCTGAAGACGAGGCCTTCGACCCGGACGAGGTCTGAGCGGAAGCTCTCGGAGGTCGCCTCCCACCTGGTCATCCCCTCGGGGATCACCACCACCGCCTGGCCCGGCGTCCGTGACCGCTGCGCGAGCTTCGGCGTGGGCTTCGACCGGTGGCAGACCGGCATCGGCCAGGTCGCCCTGGGCAAACGCGAGACCGGCAAGTACGCCGCGGGCATCGGCGGCGTCGTCATGTCCATCCCCCGCCAGGTCGGCAAGACCTACCTGATCGGCTGGATGCTCTTCGCGCTGGCCACGATCCTGCCGAAGCTGACTATCATCTGGACGGCCCACCGCACCCGCACCGCCGACGAAACGTTCATGGACATGTCGGCCATGGCCAAGCGGCGCCGCGCCGCGAAGCACGTCGCCAACATTCGCTCGGGCAACGGCCGCCAGGAGATCGAATTCACCAACGGCTCCCGGATCCTCTTCGGCGCTCGCGAGTCCGGATTCGGCCGCGGTTTCGCCAAGGTCGACGTGCTGGTCCTCGATGAGGCGCAGATCCTCTCCGAGAAGGCCATGGAGGACATGGTCCCGGCCACGAACGCCGCACCCAACGGCCTGGTCTTCATGATGGGCACGCCACCGCGGCCCACGGACCCCGGAGAAGTGTTCACGAATCGTCGCCAGAAGGCCCTGGACGGCAACGAGAACACCCTGTACGTGGAGATGTCCGCCGACAAGGACGCGAACCCGGACGACCGCCGCCAGCTGCGCAAGGCGAACCCGTCCTACCCGCACCGGACCTCCGAAGAGGCGATCCAGCGTATGCGCGACCTGCTCGGCCCCGACAGCTTCAAGCGTGAGGGACTAGGCATCTGGGACGAGACCCTCAAGCGCAAGCACCCGATCCCGAAGGCACGCTGGGACAAGCTGCGCGGCACCCCGCCAGACGAGGGCATCGACGCGTTCGGCATCAGGTTCTCCGCAGACGGCGCCGAGGTCGCGCTCGCCGCGGCCCGCCGCGACCCAGACGGCCAACTCTTCGTCGAGGGCATCCGGTCGGCGCCCATGTCCGCCGGCACTCAGTGGCTCGTCGACTTCCTCGTAGACCGCAAGGACACCGCCGCGCAGTTCGTCATCGACGGCCGTAACGGCGTCGGCTACCTCGTCGAAGCCCTCCGCGAGGAAGGCGTGCGCAACAAGCGGCTCATCTGGACGCCGACCGCAGACCAGGTCATCACCGCCCACACGATGTTCCTCGAGGCCGTCAAGCAGGGCACCCTGTCCCACTCGGGCCAGCCCGAACTCGATGCCCAGGTCGAAGGCGCCGGCCGCCGCGCGATCGGCAAGGCCGGCGGCTGGGGCTGGGAAGCCCCCGAAGATGGCTCCGTGACCCTGCTCGAAGCCGCCACCACCGCGGCCTGGGCCGCCAAGACAACCCGCCGCCGTCCCCGCAAGGGAGGCCGCAAACAGATCCTCTAGAAGGGAGTCGCCGTGGAGTGGACCGCCAACGATATCCAGAACATCAAGATCACTGGCATCGACGACGCGGAACTGGCCACCATCAAGAAGCTCTTCACCGTCTGGCGCGCCCGCCGCGAGAAGAACATGAAGCGGTCCCTCTACTACGACACCGAACAGGCCTTCAAGGACCTCGGCATCGCCCTGCCGCCCCAGCTGAAGAAGGCCAAGTTTTGCCTCGGCTGGGCCACCCAGGCCGTCCGCAAACCCGCCATGCGCTCGCAGTTCGACGGCCTGCGCCTACCCGGTTCGGAAAATCCGTTCGAACTCGGCGAACTGTTGGCCGTGAACAATTTTGGCCTGTACCTGGGTCAGGCGATCGTTTCGGCCTACACGCACGGCATGGCCCTGTACACGGTCACCAAGGGCGGTCCGGGGGAGTCCCCGGTGCAGATGCACGCCCACTCCGCCGAGAACGTCGCCGCCCTATGGGATCCCCGCCTGCGTCGCCTGGCCGCGGCCCTGACGATCGCCGAATACTCCACGGACAAGCCCAAGCGGTTCACCGTCTACCTGCCCGACGCCGTCATCGAATGCCAGTTCACCAAGACCACCGGCTGGACGGCCGAACGGCTCCCGAACCCGATCGGCCGCGTCCTGGCCGTGCCGATCACCCACGACCCCCAGCTGCGCCGCCAGTTTGGCCGGTCCCGCCTGACGAACTCCGTCATGGGGCTCACCGACATGGCAGCCCGCAGCTACGTCCGCATGGAGGGCAACGCCGAACTCTACTCCGCCCCACAGCTCGCCCTACTCGGCGTCGACGAGGCAGCCTACGAGGACATGTCCGAAACGCGCCGTTTCAAGCTGGCCATGCGCCGCCTCCTGGCGATCACGAAGGATGAGGACGGCGACACCCCCAGCCTGCAGCAGCTCACCCAGGCATCCATGACACCGCACAGTGACATGCTGCGCACCATCGCGATGGCGTTCACCGGAGAGACCGGCATCCCACCGTCGTCCCTCGGCGTCCTCCACGACAACCCCGCCAGTGCCGAGGCGATCCGCGCCGCCGAGCACGACCTGCTCATCGACGCGACCTACCAGAACAAATACGTGCTCTCCGCACAGGTCCGCGATCTCATGATCCTCACCGTCATGGTCCGCGACACGCTGACCGAAGAGCCGGCCGACTGGTGGAAGCTCACCACCAGGTTCGCCGACCCTGAGTTCCGCAGCCAGGCCGCAGGCGCCGACGCAGTCCAGAAGCTCTCCGCCTCCATGGACCAGCTCGTCAAACACCCCGTCCTCCTCGAACAAGTGTTCGACGAGGGTCAGGTGCAGCGCATCCTCGACGACCAGCGCCGCGCCCGCGGATCCAACCTGGTCGACAACCTCCTCGGACAGGCCCCGGGCAGCGAACCGGAACCGGCCACCACCGACGCCCCCGGACGGGGTTGACGCCACCGACATGAAGGCCCGCTTCGACGCCCTCGGCATCGCAATCCGCTCCGGCGTCGACCCCGACGACGCAGCACGCCGCCTGGGCCTGACCGGGGTGAAGTTCACCGGAGCGATCCCCGTATCGTTCCGCCCACCCCGAACCGAAGCGGACGACCTCGAGGACAAGTAAATGCCAACCCGCGCCCAGACCAACCGCCTCGCAGACGCTCAGAACGCCGTCACCGACCAGGTCCAACAGGAACTGGCCCGCATCTGGGCCAAGCTCGACGCCGACCCGCTCCGCGCTCGCCAACAGCTCGAGGAGATCTTCCCGGCCCTGCTGGAGAAGTTCGGCGATGTGGCGGCCACGGCGGCGGCCGAATGGTTTGAAGAGCGCACAGGCCAGCGTGCAGTCCTCGCCGACCCCATACCCGCCGACCAGGCCAACAGTTCACTCCGTTGGGCTATGGGCCCCGCCTTCGACGGCGACTGGGACACTGCGCTCGCCAACCTGGCCAGTGTCGCTGATCGCCTGGTAAGGGCCCAGGGCAAGGACACAGTGCAGACCTCGGCTCAGCGACGGAAGGTCCGCTTCGCACGGGTGCCAGCCGGGCGGACCACCTGTTCGTTCTGCACCATGCTCGCCTCCCGTGGATTCGTCTACACCGACCGGAATACAGCTGGTGGGCTCAATCGGTATCACGCGCACTGTGATTGCCAGATCGTCCCGGAAGATGGCACTGTGCCGGCCGGGTACGACCCGGAAGCGCTCTACGACCAGTACCAGGAAGCCCGCTCTCAGCTGCCCGATGACGGTAAGTACGCCACCGCCGAAGAGATCATGACGAAGATGCGCGAGCTTCACCCGGAGAGGTACACGGACGGTATCTGGCCGAGACTCCCCACCGGGACGAGCAAGGATGGGACGCTCCAACTGAGCAAGTACGAGCAGCATAGACGCGACCTTCTGGCCCGCCTATACCAAGAGGGGAAGACCTCAGGGGGCGACTACCTGATGCCTCCAAAGCACCCAGCAGAACCGCCCGAATGGTGGCCGACTGATCTGCCGGCACTACGCTCTAAAGAATGGAACCACATTCTCTATGGATTCGGGTCCGGGGGTGCTCACCAAAAGGGGTACGAATGGATCAGCGGAGGGACGCCGTTTCCGCCGACATGGGGGCCTGAGAAGATCGCCCAGAACATCGCAGAATTCCTCCAGACGGTTGACATAACCGACACGTCGCAGGCGACCTACGAGGGTATGATTGAGGGATCACCGATCAGAGTGGCCATTGGACGAAGGAAAGGAAAAGCCCGTGTTATCACAGCGTTCCCTCCTAGCTGACCAACCCACGATGGAAATGATCGCCCAGGACCTCATCGACCTCATCCGGTCGGAGATCGGAGATGACCGGGCCGTCGAGATCCAAGACGTGCTGCACGCCGATGGGCCAATGGCACCGGTGACCATGGCCGTTGATCAGCTTGTCGAACACCACGTCCGGGTGCCAGCCGACCTGATGCAGCGCTTCGCGCGGGTGGCTGAAGAAACTGGCGACACCGAAGACTATGCCGACCTGTATGCCGACCAGCAAGCGATCGTAGCCAGACAGCCGGTCTAGACCGGCTCAGCATATAGTCCAACCCCCGACCACCCATCGGGGGTTTTCTTATGCCCGGAAGCGCTCCGGGCTCCACGATTTTCGGGCCCCGCACGGGGCCTGTGCCATATCCGATTGCCGCACGGCATGAAAGGACGGTGCCCTCATGGGTGACACCACCGCCAGCACCACCGACCCGAAGACCCCGCCGCCGGCGCCCGCCGGGGACCAGACCGATTGGGAGGCGAAGTACCACGCCGCCGTCGCCGAGTCCCGCAAGTGGGAGACCCGCGCGAAGTCCAATCGTGACGAACGGGACGCGGCCCAGACTCGGGCGACCGAGCTGGAGCAGGCGAACCAGGGCCTCACGGACAAGGTCGCGGGGTTCGAAACGGCGAAGGCCCGCACGGACCTCGTCGCGAAGATCGCCGGTGAGAAGAACGTCGACGCCACAGTCCTGGCCCTCATGGCCGGGGACACGGAGGACGCGCTCACGAAGGCGGCGGAAACCCTGCAGGGCGCGGCACCGTCAGCGCCGGTCGTTCCCAGCGCCGGTGACAATCCTCCGGCGCCGCCGGTGTCCGAGGAGATGCAGGCCGTTCGCAGCCTGTTCAGCAACGACTAACAGAAGGAGGCCCTGATGGCTGTATTCGACAGCAAGCAGGCCAAGGTGCTCATGCCGCGCACGATCGCTGACGGCATGATCACGAAGACCCAGTCCACATCGACGGTCGCGAAGCTCTCGGCGTCCGAGCCGCAGAAGTTCGGCGAGGTCGACTACATCATTTTCGACGACTTCCCCCGCGCCGAGTTCGTCGAGGAAGGCGCCGACAAGGGGTCGACCTCGGGCGGGTTCCGATCGGTGACTGCGAAGCCGCACAAGGCTCAGGTCACGATGCGGTTCAACGAGGAAGTCCAGTGGATGGACGAGGACAACCAGCTCGGTATCCTCGACCAGCTGGGCGCCAAGGGCTCCGAGGCCCTGTCCCGCGCCCTGGACCTGGGCCTGTACCACCGCATCAACCCCCTGTCCGGAGCGGTCATCACCGGGTGGGACAACTACCTGACGTCGACGACCAACGTCGTCACCGACGACGACGAGTTCGATCAGGTGATCCGCGAGGCCGTGGGCCTGCTGGTCAACCGCGACGACGACCCCATTACCCCGACCGGCCTGGCCCTGGCCCCGGATGCGGTCTGGGACCTGGCCAACCTTCAGGGGAAGCTGGCCAACGGCGACCCGTCCGGCCAGCAGCGCTACCCGAACCTCGGCTTGGGCGCCAACATCGAGTCCTTCCTGGGCCTGAATGCGGCCTCCGGCTCGACCGTCTCCGGCAAGCCCGAAGCCGCCAAGCCCACGGGCGTGCGCGGCATCGTCGGCGATTACACGAACGGAATCCGCTGGGGCATCCAGCGGGATCTGCCAATCGAGCTGATCCGCTTCGGCGACCCGGACGGCGGCGGAGACCTCAAGCGGAAGAACCAGATCGCCCTTCGCCTCGAGCTGGTCTATGGCTGGTACGTCTTCGCGGACCGCTTCGCCGTGATCAAGGCCGCCGGCGCCGATGAGGGTGGCGACGCGGGGGAATGACCGCCCGCTACCAGGCCGCGTACTGACCGGCCTGGTAGCGGGCGGCCCCGCGCCCACCCACACCCCGAATGACTGATTGGAGACCACCATGGCCGAATGGAAGGCGCCCCTCCCGGCGGAAGCCAAGGAGGGAAACTCTGGACACCCGGAGGACCACAACAAGCTCAACGCCGCAGTGAAGGAGATCCGCGATCTGGTGGACTCCGGCGCGCTCAACGGCAAGGACGGTAAGGGTACGCCCGGCGATGATGGCCACAGCCCGGTCATCACCTTCGACGGCACCAAGATCGTCGTGGACGGCACTGCGGGCCCGGACCTGAAGGGAAAGCCCGGCGACGCTGGCAAGTCCCCCAAGGTGACCATGAACGGCACCAAGATCGTCATCGACGGTGTCGAGGGCCCGGACCTGAAGGGGGCACCGGGCGACAAGGGTAAGGACTCGGACGTGACCAAGGCGGCATTCGATGCCCTGGCCGCCCGCGTGACCAAGCTGGAAACGCCGCCCACCGAGGGCTGATAAGGAGGTCTGGCCATGGCCGATGAGACACCACCTCCGGTCGAGCCCTGGCCCATGGCCACGGTCGAAGACCTGAAGGCCCGCTGGCCGGACTTCCCACCCGGGGCCGACGCCCACGCGGGAGTCCTCCTCGAGGACGCCTCGCAGTTCATCATCGACGTCTGTCCCACCGCGGTCCACGCCACGGCGTCCACGCGCCGGCGGATCGTCTGCGCGGTCGTCCGCCGGGCCATGGCCGCCGAAGCCTCCGACATGGACGGCCTGTCCCAGCAGTCGCTGACCACGGGCCCGTTCGCCATGTCCCAGACACCCGCCAACCCGCACGGGGACTTCTACCTGACCAAGGCCGAGAAGAAGGCCCTGGGCCAGGGCGGGCAGAAGGCATTCGGCGTGGACATTGCCGGTGGCGGCCCGGCCTGTGAGCACCAGCCCTGGTGCTCACAGTTCTTCGGCGCTCGCTCCTGCTCGTGTGGCGCGGACCTGACCGGGGGTGAGCCCCTATGGGAGCGGTGAGGCACCCGCACGGGGAGACCATCACCGTCCACCCCTACATAGACGGAGCCTTGGACGCCAACGGCAACCCGGTCCCGGCGTTCGGCGACGACTACACCCGCACGGGTATCGCCGTCGCCCCGCACGTCGAACCGGCCGAGATCGATCCGAACCGACGCATGGTCGTCGACGGATTCGACCTCTACGACACCGTCGACACGCCAGTCACCGACCGGGACCACATCACCGTCCGCGGCCACCGCTACCGCGTCGTCGGCGAGATCGCACGATGGTCCGACCCCTTCAAGGCTGCACAGTCCGGGGCCGTCATCACCATCACCCGAGCGAAAGGCTGACCATGGCCAAAGGCAAGATCAAGCTCAACACCAAGGCCTTCGCCCAGCTGCGCAACTCCGCCGAGGTGATGGCCGACCTGAACCGCCGCGCCCGCAAGATCTCCAACGCCGCCGGCGAAGGCTTCGAAGCCCACGACGCCCAACCGGGCACCAAGGGCCGCAACCCCCGCGCACGCGCATCAGTCGGCACCGACAGCCTCAAAGGCCGCCGCCGCCAAGCCCAGGACAACGTCCTCCAAAAGGCACTGAACGCAGGGAGGCAGTAATGCCCGAATTCCCCAGCGCTCGCCGCCTGCTGCGGGAGCATCTGGCGGGCCTGCTCGACGTGCCCGTGGTGACGCGGGTGCCTGCGGAGAGGCCGCCGGGGTTCGTGCGGATCCTCAACGCCGGGGGCGCCGGCCGCCTGGGTCCGGTCCTCGAGGAGGTCGCGCTGACTGTCGAATCGTGGGACGACTCGGAGGTCGTGGCCGAGGATCGCGCCAACCATATCCGGGGACTCCTGTGCGAGGCACCGGAGTGGGCGGGCCGCCCGGTCTACCGGTATCGGGAGTCGGGCCCGCCGGTCGATCTGCCGGACGAATCCGAGCAGCACCGGTTCACATTCACTCTCACGATCCGGCTCAGGGGAACCTGAGCCGGCACGCTTCATGCACTCCAAAGGGGCCTACGCAAATCCTGCTGAGGAGCACGCATCATGGCTGGTACATCCACCCAGAACGTCGCCGTTGGAAAGCCGAATCTCAAGGTTTCCGGCGGCGTCATGTTCGCCCCGCTGGGCACGACCCGGCCCACGTCTCTCGAAGCCGCGATCGACGCGGCGTATGCCTCGCTGGGGTATGTCTCCGATGACGGTGTCACGGAGACCTCCGAGCGGTCCACCGAAGACATTCGAGCGTGGGGCGGCGACAAGGTCCGCACCGTGCAGACGGAGTTCGGCACCACTCTGCAGTTCACGCTCATCGAGTCTCTCCGCGCCGAGACGCTGAAGTTCGTCTATGGCGCCGACAACGTCTCCACCGAGGGCGGTGTCATCACGGTCAAGCGGAACTCGCAGACCCTGCCGCACGGTCAGCTGCTCATCCCGATGCTCGACGGCACGAACTCGCGCCACCTCGACGCGGGCCTGGCCCAGGTGACCGAGGTCGGCGACATCTCGTATGTCGACGGGGAGGCAATCGCTTACGAGGTCACCGTCTCGTGCGACCCCGACGACGACGGCAACACCCTCATCGAGCGCATCGCAGTCGCCCCCGCTGATGGCGGCGGGGAGACCGGTGGCGGCGATGAGGGCGGTGCCACGGGGGAATGACCGCCCGCTACCGGGCCGAGTACTGACCCGGTAGCGGGCTCCACAGATTCCCAGGGCGGCGGAACCCATTCATGCGTAGGCTCGCCGCCGCCCTGGGTCCACACACTTTTTCGAGCCTGCGCGCACCACACGATAGGAGCCTCGCATGGCAACCGGACGCAAGACGATGAGCCCGAAGCGCAAGGGCGAAAAGCAGTACCCCATGGTGTCCTTCGAGATGCCCGATTTCGATGGGGAGTTCACGCTGCCGAAGCTGGACACCCTCCCGCTGGGCATCGTCGCAGCCCTCGACACGGGCAGCTTCGGCGAGTTCATCACGTTCCTGGACAAGCACGCCCCGGACTCGGCGCCCGCGGTCCGGGATATCGCCGGGGAAGAGGTCGAGGTGCTCATGGAGCACTGGTCGACCGCGTCCGGGGTCACCGCGGGGAAATAGTCGGCCTGGCCCGACTCATCGACCAGCACAGTCACGCGCTCAACGCCGACCTGCTCAAGCACGGTCTGCGGCTGCGTTGGCTCGATGATCCGGACCAGGACTTGACCATGGGCGACCTGCTGGACTTCGTCGAGTACGCCACCCCGGACATGGCGATCGTGCAGGTCACCGTCGATGACCACGAGTGGTCCATGACGAACCAACTGCTGGCCGCCATGGTCGACCGCCTCAACATGGACGCCTGGGCTCAGGGCGGCGGCAAGGGCCGCAAGCCCAAGCCGATCCCGCGCCCGGGTGTCGTAGACAAGTCGACGAAGACGTACACGGTCGAAGCACCGTCGACCGTCACTGAGATCGACGCGTGGATTGCCTCCAAACGATCCGCCTGACCGAACCGTAGAAGGGGAGACCGCATGTCTGTCGAACTGGCGACCGCCTATGTCAGCATCCTCCCCACCACTCGTGGTCTCGGTCAGGCGCTCGTCAAGGACGTGGTCCCGCAGGCCGCCACCGCAGGGCAGAAGGCCGGCTCGTCGATGGGCGCGTCGATCGCGAAGTGGGCCGGCCGCGCGGCGAAGACCGGCGCGGTCGCGGCCGGCGCCGTGATCGGTGCGACGCTGATCTCCGGCGTGAAGTCTGCGATCAACCAGCAGACCGCGGAGAAGGTCCTCGGTGGCCTGTACGGGTCGGCGGACAAGGCCATGGAGACGATGGCGAAGCTGCGCAAGGTCGCGGCCGCCAGCCCGATGGAGTTCGACGCCTATGCCGGTGCCGCCCAGTCCCTGGCCTATGCCGGGGTCGAAGGTGACAAGGCCGTCGGAATCCTGAAGAACGTCGGCACGGCGATCACCGCGGCCGGCGGCGACACGGACAGCATGGATTCGGCGTCCTCGGCGATGCTGAAAATGGTGAACAGCGGCGAAGTGCAGCTGGACACGCTCAACATGCTCTCCGAGGCCGGTGTCCCGATTTTCGCGGGCCTGGCAGAGGCCTCGGGGAAGTCCGCCAAGCAGATCAAGACGGACGTGTCCAAGGGCAAGGTGCAGATCGACCAGGTCATCGACGTCATGGCCAATGCCGCGGGGCCCACGTGGGAGAAGACCCTCAAGGCCGGCGAAGAGGGCGCGCAGTCGTTCGGCAATCAGTGGAAGATCCTCGTCGACCGGATCAAGGTCGCAGTCGGTGAGCAGATCATGCCGCTGCTGGAGAAGCTCGCGCCAATGATGAAGCCCATCGGAGACGCGATCATTGCCGGGATCGGCAAGCTCCCGGACATTTTCGACACCATCGGCCGTGTCGGTGGGACCACGATCGGCATCCTGAAGGATTGGGCGCCGATGATCCTGGGGATCGCGGGCGCGGTCGCCGCGTGGATCGTCGTGCAGAAGATCCAGAACGCCCTGTCGTGGGCGGCCTACCTGTGGTCGTCCAAGGACGTCATCCTGGGTGCCGCGCGGATCGCGATCACGAACGGTATCGCAGCAGCCCAGGCCGGCCTGAACGCGGTCATGTCGGCGAACCCGATCGGGCTGATCATCGCGGGCATCGTCCTGCTGATCGCCGCGTTCGTCATGATGTACAAGAAGGTCGGCTGGTTCCGCGATTTCATCAACGCGGTCTGGAACGGCATCAAGGTCGCGGCGAAGGCCGTGGCCGACTGGTTCATGACGTACGTCGTGCCGGTCCTGGCGGCCGTCTGGGACGGTATCGCAGCCGGTGCGATGTGGCTGTGGAACAACGCCCTGAAGCCCGCGTGGGACGGGATCAAGACCGCGGTCGCCGCGGTCGTCGACTGGTTCTCCACGAACGTCGCCCCAGTCCTGCAGGCCGTCTGGGACGGTATCGCGACCGGTGCGATGTGGCTGTGGAACAATGCGCTGAAGCCCGCGTGGGACGGGATCAAGACCGCCGTGGCCGCGGTCGTCGGCTGGTTCTCCACCTATGTCGCCCCGGTTATCCAGGGCACCATCACGGTGCTCGGCGCGATCTTCCAGTGGCTCTACACGTACATCATCAAGCCCGTATTCACCGGCATCAAGATCTACATCACCGTGTGGTGGACGATCATCAAGGCGATCTTCACCGCGGTCGTCTGGTTCATCAAGACTGTCCTGGCGCCGATCTTCACGTTCCTGTGGGGTGTAGTCCAGGTCGCATTCAACCTGATCAAGGTCGCCATTCAGGTGGCCTGGGGCATCATCAAGATCATCTTCGCCGCGATCAAGATGTTCATCCAGAACGTCCTGGCGCCGGCGTTCACGTGGTTCTACAACTCCGTGATCCTGCCCGTGTGGAATGGCATCAAGGTCGCCATTCAGGTGGCCTGGGCAGTTATCAAGGTCATTCTCGTCGCGATCAAGGCGTTCATCCAGAACGTCCTGGCGCCGACGTTCACCTGGTTCCGTGATTCCGTGATCAAGCCCGTGTGGAATGGGGTCAAGGCGGCGATCCAGGCTGTCTGGAATTTCATCAAGAACTACGTCTTCACGCCGATCAAGGCGTTCATCCAGAACGTCCTCGCGCCGGCGTTCACGTGGTTCTACAACTCGGTGATAAAGCCGGTCTGGAACGGCATCAAAGCCGCGATCCAGGCGGCGTGGACGTTCATCAAAACGTACATTTTCACGCCGATGAAGAACTTCGTCCACAACACGCTGGGGCCCGCGTTCACCTGGTTCCGCGACACCGTCACCCACGTGTGGAACACGATCCGGGGCAACCTGGAAAAGGTCTGGACCAAGATCCGGGTCTACGTGTTCACACCCCTGCAGAAGTTCATCATGAAGACCCTGCCGGACGCGTTCAAGCATGGCAAGGACGCGATCGGGCGGGCCTGGGACAAGCTCCAGGACGTCGCGAAGAAGCCGGTCCAGTTCGTCGTAGACACCGTCATCAACAAGGGTGTCATCGACAACTTCAACAAGATCGCGTCGTTCTTCAAGGTCAAGGAGATCCCACACGTCTCCCTGCCGAAGGGCTTCCGCACTGGTGGCCACATCTCGGGCCCGGGGTCCGGCACCTCGGATTCCATCCCGGCGTGGCTCTCCGATGGTGAGTTCGTCGTCAACGCGCGCGCCACCCGCCGCTACCTCCCCCTGCTCCACGCGATCAACGGGGAAAAGGGCGCCGGCTACCGCCAGATGATGAAGGTCGCCGCTCGCCGTGGCCTCCGCGGCATGCACGACTACCTCGAATACGGGGGCGAGAAGCTCTCCGCATTCAAGAAGGGCGGTTCGGTCGGCAAGACCGACTCCTCGCCCATGATCCTCAAGGCCCAGCAGTGGGCCAAGAGCCAGGTCGGCAAGCCCTACATTTGGGGCGGCGTCGGCCCCGCCGGCTACGACTGCTCCGGTTTCATGTCCGCCATCACGAACGTCCTGACCGGCCGCAGCCCGTATCACCGGCTGTTTGCCACGTCGTCGTTCGCAGGCGGCCACGGCGCCGGCGGCTTCAAACCCGGCCTCAAGAGCGCATTCTCGATCGGCGTGCACCAGGGCAGCCCAGGCCACACCGCCGGCACCCTCGCCGGCATGAACGTCGAATCCTACGGCCACCACGGCCCCGCCACAGGATCCGGCGCTCGCGGTGCGACGGACCGGCTGTTCAATCAGCATTTCTATCTGCCGCAGGCCGGTGGTCAGTTCATCGGCGGTGGTGGGGGAGGCGTCGACATTATGTCGATGCTCAACCCGTTCACTGTGCTGAACAAGCTGATCGACAAGGTGCCCGGGGCCGGTGGGTTCACCGACCTGATGAAGGGTGCCGCGAAGAAGGCGATCTCCTGGCCGGTCGAGTTCATCAAGAAGAAGGCCGCCACGCTGATCGACGTCGGTGGTCAGGTGGTGGACTCGCTGGCCACGGGCGCGGCCAAGGCGCAGGTCCGCTCTGTCGCAGCCCTGTATGGCTGGGGCAGTGGGGCGCAGTGGGACGCGATCGACTGGCTGGTCTCGCACGAGTCCTCCTGGAATCAGAATTCCGCGAACCCGACCACCTCGGCGCGGGGCCTGTTCCAGAAGATGACCAGCATGCACGGCCCGGTGGAGAAGACCGCGGCCGGGCAGGCCGGCTGGGGTCTGAAGTACATCAAATCCCGGTACGGCACGCCGACGGCCGCCAAGGCGTTCTGGCAGGGCCACAACTACTACCGGCACGGTGGCCTCGTCCCGAAGCTCTACGACCAGGGCGGGGTCCTCGAACCGGGCGTGTCCCTGGTGGCGAACAAGACGCGCCGGCCGGAGTACATTCTGCCGGCCGACGTGACCGACCAACTGCTGGCCGGCGCCGGGACGCAGTCGTCGACGTCGATGCTCGCCGGGCACCTCACGGTGCAGGCCGTCGACCTCGATGCCGCGTTCCGGAAGCTCGACACCGAACGCCGCAAGCGTGAGGCGTTGGCGCTCATCTAGAGGAGAGGACGAACCCGTGATTCCCAAGCCGATCGTGTCCCTGCATGGCAGTGGGGAGTCCGTGACTCTCGACCCGCGGGCCGGGGACTTCGTGCTCATGCAGGGCTCGACTGGCCTGGGGTGGGGGCCGCAGGAGTTGACGACGGCGGCTCTGCCCGGTGGTGGGTCGGTGCTGCGGCATCGGCGTACCGCCGAGGCTGACGTCGTCGTGCCGTTCCTCCTGTCGGATCGGGACTACTATGTGCGCCGGGATCACCGCCGCCGCCTCGAGCGTCTCTTCGATGATCGGGTGGAGATCCGGGTGACGCACCCGGACGGCTTGGTCCGCTCCCGCTACGGCTACTACGCTGACGGTCTGCAGGGCGCCTATGGGTCGGGGGAGGACTCGCACGACGGGCAGAAGCTTTCGCTGACGATCCGGTGTGTGGACCCGTGGTGGTATGGCGCCGCCCGGGGCGAGCGGTTCCAGGTCAAAACCCGGCGGAAGCCGTTCATTACGGGTGTTTCCGGCGATGCTGTGCGAATCAACCGGCAGCCCAACGGCGGTTTCGAGCATGCGACTGCCGATCCGTGGACGTTCGGTGGTGCGGATGCTCAGGCGTGGGCCTACGACTCGGCCGAGCACGTCTCGGGCTCCCGCTCTGTCCGGGTGACGTCGGCGGAGGGTTCCGGTACCCCGCATATCCTCACGCCCCAGGCCTCCAGTGGTGGGCTCGCCGGCTTTGGGATCCCCGCATATGGCCTGCAGGTCAAAGCGTCGGCGGGGATCACGCACCTGCGCATGCAGATCTGGCATCTCAGCACGTCCACGCCGCCTGTATGGCGGCCGATCGGCCCGAACCCGACGTTCAAAGCGTCCACGGACTGGCAGCGCCTCGACATCGCCGCACTCACGAATCCCGGCGGCGGGCAGCTCGCCTTGCAGGTCCAGGCGCTCCGCTCGGTCGGCGGGCAGCTGCGGGACGTGCCGGCGGGGGAGTCGTTCTGGATCGACGAGGTTATCGAAGAGGCCACCGGCCGCGCCGGCGCATTCTTCGACGGCGACACGACCGCCCCGGGCAGGGCGTACACGTGGGTCTCCGGGCCGGGCTCGACTGCGCAGGAAGAGGCGAAGTCCCAGACAGGTGCCCTGCCGTTCTTCCCGATCCGCCTGTCCGGCTCCACCGTCCAGGGAACCTACCGGATGACCGTCGCCGGCGACCTGCCCGCCTATGGCGTCGCCACGGTCACCGGGCCGGGCCGGGACGTGACGATCACGAACCAGGCCACCGGCGAGCAGATCTTGATCGCCGGTGACATCACCGATCCGATCATCATCGACTCCCGCCCGGGATCCTACGACGTCACCTCGCAGGGCCAGGACATCTGGGACCGCGTCACCGGGGAACCCTCCATCCTCGTCATGAACCCCGGCCAGGTGGAGTTCTCGATCGCCATGGTCGACGCCACTGCCGCCTCGACCGTGGAGATCACCTATCAGGAGACATGGAAGGCAGGCATGTGATGACCATGCAGGTGCGCATGTACGACCCGGGACTGACCCCGCGCGGCATCCTGCCCGTCCTCGGCGGCTCCGCTGTCCTGCGCAACTCCAACGTGAGCACGTTCTCCCTGAACGTCCACACTGAGAACCCGATCGCAGCCCGGTTCACCACCGGCTGGCACATCGCACTCGAAGACGACAGCACCCAACTGCTCACCGGCCAGCCCGACAAGATCTCCGTGACCAGTCAGAACGGCGTCCACGACCTGGTCATCTCCGGCCAATCGCACCTGCGCTGGGTCCGCGACATGATCACCCTGCCCACACCCTCCCGCCCCGTCGACCAGCAGACCGACACCGCCAACTACAAGGTCAAGGGCACGGCCGGGCAGGTCATCTACGACATGCTCCGCACCCACATAGGCCAGACCGCCCGGGACGAGAACCGCCGCCCCATCACCATCACCCGCGGCCCCGACGGCGCCCAAACCCTCGTCGACTCCCGCTTCCAGAACCTCCTCGACGAAACCCGCGCGATCCTCGGCACCCTCCGCCTGACCACCTGGATGGAGGGCAGCCAGATCCACGCCGGCGCGATCGCCACCCGCAACCTCACCCGCTCCGTCCGCCTCTCCGAAGCCTCCGCCGGACTCACCGGGTACACGTACGAACTCGAAGCACCCACAGTCACCCGCGTCCTCGTCGCCGGCCAAGGCGTCGGTGCCGCCCGCACGATGAAACTCCACACCGGCAACCCGAACGAGTGGGGCGTCAACGTCCTCCAATTCCAAGACCGCCGTGACACTGACGATGCCGACGAGCTCGAAAAAGCTGGCACCGACACCCTCACCGAAGGCCAGGAGAAAGCCTCCATCACCCTGGAAACCACCGACACCATCGGAAAACGCTTCGCCCGCGATTTCGACCTCGGCGACACCGTCACCGTCACCCTCGCCACCGGCGTCCAAATCCAAGACATCGTCCAAACCGCCGACATCACCTGGGACGAAAAAGGCCGCCAAGTGAAACTCCAGATCGGGCCCACCCAAGAAGACCTCGACGCCCCCGCCTGGGTCAAACGAGTCCACAAACTCCGCACCGACCTCCGACGACTCCAAACCGTCTAACACACCACACACGACACCCCCAGCCCCGCCAGCACCACACCATGTGGCGCTCGCGGGGCTGTTTGATGGAAGGGACCCCTGATGGCTGATCCGACAGCATATGACCTCGTCCAGGATGACCGCCTGACAGATCTGGAAACCCTCGTCACGCCGCAGCCGAAGCCTCCAGCAGGCACCGAATACAGCTTCCCGGTGGTGGGGCAGGACATTACGGATGCCGAGTACCGGCAGATGATGATGGCCCAGGGTAATGGTGTCTTGGACCAGGGTGGGCAGCCCTACTGGTTGCGCAACCTCGACAACGCCACCGACACTGCACAGATCACCGTGTCGAAAACTGCGGAGGACGCCAAAGCGGTCATAGGCGGGTTCTTCCACCGTCTCACAGCTGACAAGACGATCAGCCTCCCTCCCGTCACCAAAGCCACCACTTACTATGTCTGTCTCACCTACGATCCGCAGCAGGCAACCAACCCCGCCGGGCCCATCACCCTCCAGGTGTACGCGGGCACACCACCGACCACACAGGGCAAAATCCACATCACCCTCTGGCGCGTCCCCCGCAACCCCAACCAACTCCTCGCCGCCACCACCCCGCAGCGAGTCCGCCCGAAGATCGCCCCGACCATCACCGTGGACCACTTCGTGGACCTCCCCGACCCCTCCACTGTCCTCTGGGGCACACGGGCCTCCGTCACCAACGAGCCACCCGAACGCGAATACCGGGCCTGGGGATCATCGGAAGAAACCGGTGCACCGGAAACATGGAAGCGCGTCGGCGGTACTTGGCATGAACGAGCCGACACCGCCTCCTATAAATGGCCTGGGCACGGGCACCGGGCGGCCTACAAGACGGAAAACGGGCGCGTCTACCTCCGTGGCAGGGTCACCCGCGCAGACGCTACAACGTTCAACCCCAATGTGGACGGCGGGGACGGTTTCAATGTCCTGCAGCTGCCCGATGACATGGCGCCGGCGGCGGAAGAGCGGTTCATCGTCACTGGGGGATTCTCCCAAGCGACGGTCCCTTTCGGTGCACTCCACGTCAAAGCTGACGGATCATGCCGACTATTCGTCAGCAACAACATCATGACGTGGG
Source organism: Brevibacterium moorei (assembly GCF_024580735.1). Classification (GTDB taxonomy): domain Bacteria; phylum Actinomycetota; class Actinomycetes; order Actinomycetales; family Brevibacteriaceae; genus Brevibacterium; species Brevibacterium moorei. The sequence continues at coordinate 174,930 of NZ_JANIJX010000003.1, forward strand.
TGGACCTAGCCGGGATCAGCTTCGACCACAAGAGTTCAGAATCATGACCTCGGCTGAAGACATCGGCCCTTGTATCTGAGAGGACACGGAAAGGAGCCGCGCGTGTGGATGACATCATGCAACTCCTCAAGTCCCTCGGCGGGCCAGCAGGTCTGGTCGGCGGGGTCGTCTGGGTCTTCCTGTACTTCCGCAAGACGGATCGGGAGCTGCGTGACGAACAGCGTGCCGACAACGACTCGCTGCGCAAGGAGCGCGACGAGCTCATTGAGCGGATCCGCCAGCTCAATGACGATAACGAGCACCTGCGCAACCAGCTTCGGGAGCGGCCATGAGTAGACATGCACGCCACCGCCGGCACCTGCCTGCCCAGTGGAAGCTCTGGCTGGCGATCACCCTCGCTCTGGCTGGTGTGGCTTTGCTGGCGTTCAATCAGTGGGAGGCTCGCCACGAGGCGGCCCAGCAGGCGTCCAACGCGGAGCAGCTCGCCACGGAGGTGCAGCGGGCTTGCGCGCAGGGCGACATTCTCGTCGGCGGCCGCTCGATCTGCCAGCAGGCCAACGACACACAGGCCAAGGCCCAGGACGTCGACGCCGGCGCCCTGGCCGGCCCGCCCGGGCCCCGTGGTGCGCCCGGCCGTGACGGTACCGACGGCAGCCCAGGCCCTGCAGGGCCTGCAGGCCGGGCGGGGAAGCCCGGGCAGGGTTCAATCATCCCCGGCCCTGCCGGGCAACCGGGCAAGGACGGTCAAGCGGGCCAGGATTCCACTGTCCCGGGCCCCGCCGGCAAGCCCGGGGCGCCTGGGGAGGACGGGAAGCCGGGGGAGCGTGGCCCGGTGGGCCCGGCTGGTGATGACGGGAAGCCTGGCCGTGGCATCAAGACGATCACGTGCAGTTCGGGTAACGACTGGCACGTCACCTACACCGACGACACCACGACCACGGTTGACGGGCCCTGCCGTGTCCCCACCCCAGAACCGAATCCTGAGCCCACGCCTGCGGGGTAGCTCGGGTTTCATCGATGTCAGGACCGCTCCGGCGGTCCTTTTTCATGCCCACAAGGAGGCACGAATGAGTACCAGCCAGAACGGCTATATCGCCAACGACCGCAGCCTCATCAAGACGAGCACGGTCGCCGGCGCTCGGTTCCCGGTCCGCAAGGGTGACGTGTCCATCGTGCTCATGCACGTGGCGCAGCGGTTCCATGCCACGGTCGAGCCTCTCAACCCGAGGGAGTGCTACGGGTATGCGGAGCGCAAGATTCGCGGCAGCTCCACCACCCTGTCGAATCACGCGTCCGGCACCGCAATCGACCTGAACTCGTCTGATCACTGGCTCGGCGACGTTGGAACGTTCTCGAAGGCCCAGCGCAAGGCGATCGCGAAGATCCTCGCAGGCTGTGACGGCGTAATCCGGTGGGGCGGCAACTATCGCGGCCGCAAGGACGAGATGCATTTTGAGATCAACAAGGGCACCGCCGCCGTCAAGGCCCTCGCACAGAAAATCACCAAGGGCGGGACCAGCGTGCCCGCCGAGAAGGGAACCGACATGGACCGCATCCACTCCGGCAGCCACTCCAAGCACCAGACCATCCCAGCCGGCAAAACCGTGCGCATCCGCACCAACGCCAACGGCGACTACACGATGGGATCGACCAAGAAGGGCCAGTGCCTCGTCACCGGGTACACGCTCGGCGCCACCGGCCTGCTCGCCCACGAGAAGGTCAACATCCGCCGCGTCATCGTGGACTACAACGCGAAGAAGAAGAGGTCCACCATCCGGTCCCGCGGCGTCTTCCACGAGCTCCACGGCACGGGCAACGGCACCTACGTCCGCAAGGACGGCGCATTCGTCGATGGGAAGTGCGGGTACGGGCCCCACGGGGACGAGAAGCCGCGCCTGCACATGGAGATCGAGAACCCCACCAAGCACCCGATCACCATCACCTACGCCGGCCACGACACGATTGGAAACTGACATGAAGCTCGTCATCACCCCGAACGCGCAGGCCTCCCAGACGGAGCACCCCGGTAAGGCGACGCTGCGCACGTTCATTCAGACGCTCATCCCGACGCTAGCCCTGGCCCTGATCGCAGCGCCCCCGGTCGTGCAGGCGATCATTGACGAGTTCGCCCGCCATGATGTCACCCTGCCGGCATGGGTCTATGCGGCCCTGTCCGGTGTCGCCGTCGCCGCGTCCCTCATCTCCGCCCTGGTCGCCCGCATCATGGCGATCCCGCAGGTCGAAGCGCTGCTGCGCACGATCGGCCTGGGCGCGGCACCGAACCAGGTGCCGGCCGACGACCACGCCGACTACGTCCACATCGACCCCGACCAGCTCACTGCTGATGATGGTGCCGAGGCTGTGGACTATGACGACTTCGAGCTGGTTGATGAGGCCGGCGCCGAGGATCCTGACCCGGTCGAGATCGGGGACGACTCGGACGGCGACGGGGACGAGGCCGAGGTGGTAGATGACACGGACACCACCCCTGCCCCTGCTGACTACGAGCCGAGGCACTGATGGCAGAAGGACCAGACTTCACCGACATGGACGACACTCAACTCGAGCTGGCCCGCTTGGAGGTCGAGCGGCAGCAGCTGATCCGCACGAACCGCAAAGCCGTGGCCCGGGAACTCAAGCGGGCGACGGAGGACCTCGCGACTCAGTACCCGGACGTGTTCGCAGAGGAGTTCACGGCCGAGGGCGTAGAAGGCTGCCCCCTGTGCGTCCACGTGCCCATCGGCGAACCCGCCGCCGACGACCCCCACCTGCAGTACAAGAAACAGAACGCCGGATGACCTGTCACGGGTTTGTCCGCGATATGTTCCAACCGAAAGTGCCCCACCCTCTCGATGAGGGTGGGGCACTTTCGTCGTTGCAGCGGCTATTTCTTCTTCAGCTCGATCGTCATTTCGCTACCCATGGCCGACGCCTTGTAGCTGATGATGTCGTCCTTGTACGTGAATTCCTTCGTCTTGTCGTCGGACGCCAGGAGAGACTTAGCCGTCTTGTCCTTGTCGTTCTTCGAGACCCAGGTGTAGTCCCCGGCAGTCTTGGGCGCTGTGAAGGACCCGGCCCAGTACAGGCTCTTGGTTTTTTGGTCGTCGCTGATCCAGTAGATCGTGATCGTTTTCTTGGTGATCGTGGCTTCCTGGTAGCCGGACTGGTCTACGTCCTTCTGTTCCCACGCGCCGGTGAGGTCTGGCGCGACTGCTGCCTCGGCGGTTACTCCGGCATTGGACGAGCCAGCGTCAGCCGCAGGAGAGGACGAGCATGCGGTGAGCAAAAGAGTGGCAGAGGCCGCAACAGCAGCCAGTTTTACAGGGAACGACATCTGTGGTCTTTCTCGAAAAGGGAGGGGTATCTCTCTGATCATAGACTGAGAGTCCACTGTGCGACTGATGTAGTAGCTCACACCTCGATCACGGGGTGACTCGTGAGACCGTCATGACCGTTATCAGCACCCAGCCCGGGACATCGCCCCGGTCGGAGGCCAGTGCCCTGCGCACCCCTGGACGGGCGGAATCCGCGGAAGAACCGGCGGACAAGCGGGAGGACAGAGAGTGCAGGAGGGCCGCTAGACGCAGCCAGAGCAGGGTGAGGTGGGACATGGGGTCTCCTTCGGGACTTCGATGGTGCGCGGGTGGAATGGGTGGGAAGACGGGGGTGGCCGGACTCAACCTCCCAGATTCAGTACGGCCAGGGACGGGTAGACGGCGAAGACGACGGTCACCGGCAGGACGAACATGACGACGGGAACCAGCATGCCGACCTCCTTCTTGCCGGAGAGCTCCATCAGCGACCTGCGGCCCTCCTCACGGACGTCGGCCGCCTGGGCGCGCAGGACCTCGGCCAGGGGAGTGCCGCGGGCGATCGCGATGGCGATGCCGTCGACGAACTGCACCAGACTGGGAATCCCCGTGCGGCGGGCCATCGTGTCCAGTGCCTCGACCAGGCCGGTGCCGGTGCGGGCGGCGGCGAGCGCACCAGCGAGTTCGCCGGAGAGCTCCCCTGAGGCGGTGCGGCATACGCGCTGCAGGGCGTCGACGGTGCCCTCACCGGCCATAATCGACAGGGACAGCAGCTCCGCGATTGTGGGGAACTCCGCAAGGATCCGCTCCTCACGGCGCTTGACGCGCTGGGTCAGCCACCAGTCGTTGCCCAGATGGCCCGCGGCCCCGCCGAGCACGATGAGGGCCAGGGCGAGCAGCGGATGGAAGCCGCGGCTGAAGGAGACGAGGCCGGCGAGCACGGCACCTGCGAGCAGACCCGCGACGATGCACAGGATCTGGCGGGCGCGGAAGCCCTCCACCGTGGCCCCCGGCCCCAGTCGGGCCAGGCGGGTCTGGATCGAGGTATCGGTGGTCAGGCGGCGCGCCGCCCACCGCGCCGAATCGGTGATCAGGCCGCGCAGGAGGCCGCCCATACCGCCGGCCGTGGGCGCTGCCGGGGCGTAGACGTGCGGGCCCAGGGCGGTGTTCGAGCGCAGATAGGGGGCAATCCGGTCGGCCAGGGTCGGTCTGCGGAACAGCGGCAACGCGCAGACCAGGAAAGTCAGGGAGGATCCCAGCGCCAGGCCTGTGCCGATCACCACCGCAGGATGGGTCCAGGTCAGCATGATGGCCTCCTCATCGCAGCACCCGGGGTTCCTCCGGCAGCCTGCCGATTCGCTTCATCGCCGAGTAGGCCGCCAGCGAGACGACCAGCCCGCCGCCCAGTAGCAGGGATCCCTGCACGCTGTCGTAGGCGGTAGTCGTCTCCGTGCGCGTGGCGAGCAGGGCCAGGACGATCCAGGGCGCGGCGACTGCCAGCCGGGCGCCGTTGACGGTCCAGGACTGGCGGGCGATCAGTTCCGCCCTGGTGCGCGCGTCCTCGCGCAGAAAGCTCCCCAGGGTTTTCAGCATCGTGCCAAGATCTGTGCCGCCGACCTCCCGGGTGATGCGCAGGGCTGCGACGATCCGGTCGGCCACAGGGTCGGCGGCGGCTGCCTTGAATGCGTCGAGGGCGGCGCCGAACGATCCCGTCGCCCGGTATTCGGATGCGAAGACGGCGAACAGGCCCCGCAGCTGGTCCGGTCCGCGTTCGGCCAGGCCGCACACGGCCTCGGGCAGGGACAGGCCCGCCCTGATCCCGGAGTTCAGGTGGTCGATCGCCTCCGGCCACAACCCGCGGCGCTGAACCTGGGTGCGGCGGGCCCGTGCCCGAACGAAGAAGTAGGGGCCGGTGGTTGCGAACAATGCGAAACAGGCGCTGATGCTCACGACCGAGGTGAACAGCAGTCCCACGGCACCCACCAGGAGGCCGGATAGGGCACACAGGCCCAGCAACTGGGCGACCGAGGTGCGCGGAAGGCCCGCGGCGGTGAGCATATCGCGGGTCTCCGTGGTGAAGCGTGTGGGAGTGCGCAGTGGGCGTTCGATCCGCCACATGGACCACCAGATCAGGAAGAGGCCGATGCCCAGTCCCAGACCCGCCAGAACGGCCTGTGTCGATGAGCTCATGCCGCCTGCTCCAGAATGTCGTGCAGGTCGAAACCCGAGCCGGCGAACCGGTCGCCCAGATGTGAGAAGCCGGAACCGCGCAGCAGCCGGCCGGCCCGGTCACGGGTGAACAGGGTCTCCAACTCGACGACATCGCCTTCGACCCCGCCGGGTACCGCAGCGATCTCCTCGACAGTCCGGTGGCCCTGCGCGTTCATCCGCAGGTGCACGATGATGTCCACGCAGCCGGCGACTGTGGGCACGACGAACCCCGCGTCGACGTTCGACGAGGCCAACAGCGGCAGCGTGCACAGTTTCGTCACGGCGGAGCGGGCGGAGTTGGCGTGGATGCTCGACATGGCCGGCAGGCCGGAATTCATACCGATCAGCATGTCGAAGGCCTCGGCTTCGCGGACCTCGCCCACGATGATCCGTGAGGGCCGCATGCGCAGGGCCTCCTTGACCAGGGTGCGCAGGGTGACCTCGCCGGTGCCCTCCAAAGACGGCTGGCGGCACTGCAGGGCCACCCAGTCGCGGGCCCGCACAGATAATTCAAACACTTCCTCACAGGTGATGACTCTCTCGCGACTGGGGATCGAGCCGGTCAAAGCGGCCAACATTGTGGTCTTGCCGGCCTGGGTCGCGCCGCTGATCATGATATTCGCCCCGCAGGTCACCGCCGCGTGTAGGAAGTGCGCCGCAGCAGGGGTCAGGGAGCCTGCGGCCACCAGGGCGTCGAGGCCGTGCGGGCGGGTGACGAATTTACGGATGTTCACGGCCGGGTACCTGCGGGTGATATCGGGCAGGACCACGTGGAGGCGGGAGCCATCGGGCAGACTGGCGTCGACGAAGGGGCTGCTCAGGTCGACCCGGCGTCCGGTGGTGCGCAGCATCCGCTCGATCAGATCATCGACCTGGGCCTCCGTGAAGACCGTCGTGGTCAATTCGCTGACCCCGGACCGGCTGACGTAGACCGCGTGTGGGCCATTGAGCCAGATCTCTTCGACTTCGGGATCGTCCAGATACTTCTGCAAGGGGCCGAAACCCACGACATCGTCGGCGATCAGACGCCCCAGCTCGTCTTTGTCGGCGACGATTGGCAGGCTCCCGGAGAGGGTACGCTCATCGTAGTCGGCAATGGTCTCGGCGATGAGTTCACGGGTCAGCCCGGAGTCCAGCCGCGGGTCGATGCCGCGCTCGCGGATACGATTGTGCACCTCGCCGGAGATGATATCGATGGGCTCCAAGGGGACCTCGCTACGCTGATGAGTGTTGTGAGTCACGTCTATCTGTTACTGACCTTATAGAGCGTTTCGGACTGTTTGCAAGAGTTTCTTGTGAAATATTTCCGACTTCGCGTGGGACTTGCTCATGGTGGGGTGTGGCGAGTTCCAGGGGGTGCCTGTCGTGTCGACCGGGCGTCCATTAGGATTGAGGCATTATGGCCATGGACTTTGCGGCTGAAATCGCCGCCCTGCAACAGACGTTCTCCTCGATTCGCGAGGTCTCCGATGTCGACCTGCTGCGCAGCGAGGTCGCCGAGCTCACGGAACAGGCTGCTGCTCCGGACCTGTGGGATCACCCGGATGAGGCCCAGGCCGTCACTTCGAAGCTCTCGCACCGTCAGTCGACCCTGGAGCGGTTGGAGAAGTTCGACTCCCGGATCGAGGACGTCGAACTCCTCGTCGAGATGGGCGAGGAGGAGAACGATCCGGACGCTCTGGCCGAGGCGGAGGCCGAGATCGACAAGCTCCGCGAGGACTTGGGGCAGTTGGAGATCTCCACGTTGCTCAACGGCGAATACGATGAGCGCGCAGCCGTGATGACCGTGCGCTCGGGCGCCGGTGGTGACGATGCGACGGACTGGGCGCAGATGCTCACGCGGATGTACATCCGCTGGGCGGAGCAGCACGACATCGGCGTGCAGGAACTTGATACCTCCTATGCCGAGGGTGCGGGGATCAAGAGCGCCACCGTGCAGTTCAACGCCCCGTACGCCTACGGCAAGCTCAGTGTGGAGGCCGGTACACACCGGCTGGTGCGCATCAGCCCGTTCGACAACCAGGGCCGGCGCCAGACCTCGTTCGCAGCCGTCGAGGTCGTGCCCCTGATCGAGACGACCGACCACGTCGACATCGACGAGAACGACTTGCGCATTGACGTCTTCCGGTCCTCGGGCCCCGGCGGCCAGTCGGTCAACACGACCGACTCCGCTGTGCGCATCACGCACATCCCGACCGGCACCGTGGTCTCGATGCAGAACGAGAAATCACAGATTCAGAACCGCGCCGCCGCCATGCGCGTCCTGCAGTCCCGCCTGCTGCTGCTCAAGCGGGAGGAAGAAGAGCGGGAGAAGAAGAGCCTGGCCGGCGACATCAAGGCCAGCTGGGGCGACCAGATGCGCTCGTACGTCACGCACCCCTACCAGATGGTCAAGGACCTGCGGACGGGATACGAGGTCAACAACCCGCAGGGTGTGTTCGACGGTGACATCGACGGGTTCATCGAGGCCGGCATCCGGTGGCGCAAGGAACAGGAAAAGGAAGCAGCCCAAGAGGCTTGAGAATGGCTAAGAAGCATGCGGGGTCGGTCGCCGATGAGCGGCCCGCACCGGAGAAGAAAGTGGTGGCGCGCAATCGGCGCGCCCGCTACGACTATCACATCGAAGAGACCTTCGAAGCGGGCCTGGTGCTCACCGGCACCGAGGTCAAATCCCTGCGCGAGGGCCGCGCCTCACTGACCGACGCCTTCGGACTGATCTTCCAGGACGAGGCGTGGCTCGAACAGGCGTACATCCCGGAGTATCTGCAGGGATCCTGGACGAACCACTCTGCGCGCAGGCGCCGCAAGATGCTGCTGCACCGCGACGAGATCCTCAAGATCGAGCAGAAGTTGGGCGAGTCCGGGCGCACCCTGGTGCCCTTGGAGATCTACTTCCTGGGTTCACGGGTCAAGGTCGAGATCGCGATCGCCAAGGGTAAGAAGGACTGGGACAAGCGGCAGGCGATCAAGGAGCGCCAGGACAACCTGGAGGCCCGCCGTGCCATGTCGGATGCCCTGCGGAAGAACCGCGGCAAGAACCGCTGACTGGCGCGACCCCTGTTCCTGGGGTATCGTTGAGCTTCGTCGGTTTTCTATTTCGTGTGCGGGAACGCGGCGGGGAATAGTGAGCCGGTGTACGGTGTTCCACCGGTGTGCCGAATGATCGGAAGGTCGGTCGGTACACGGTTTGGTAACTGAATATGGGGATGATCGGTTTCGACGTGGGACAACGCGTCGAGAGAAGCGGGCCGAGAACGCGAAGTCATCTCGTTAATGTCCTTCGCAAACAATAGGTGCTAAGTCTAACAACCGCACCGAGTTCGCCCTCGCAGCCTGAGCTAGCGAGCGACTCCGTCAGTCCGGGTTTGCTTCCGCCCCGGTAGCTGGCGTCGTTTAGGGAGCCACTGCTGAGAACACATGTCGAGGGTGTTCTCGGGACTTTTACTCGACTCCGTTCGTTGGTTCACATGTTCGTGTGAGAACCAGGACCTAAGAAACACAGTCACGGACTGCGCCCGGAGAAGACTCGGCAACTTGCTTGCGGACGGGGGTTCGATTCCCCCCATCTCCACCAGATAGGCCTCGGAAACCTTGAGTTTCCGGGGCCTTTGCTTGTTTCATAAGGGTTTTCCCAAGAACTTCCCCCGGCAGAGAACGACATGATGTTCGTTCAGATGACGCGGAATGGTCGTGCGGTGGTCACGGTCGTGATGAAACCCGACGACCCATTCCATCATCGCCCGCGGTCAAGCTGCGAAGAGAGATCACGAGTCTCTTGCGGTTGGCCAGCCGTGCTTCTTCACATAGAACCGCTCGGCCTTCCAAAGATCGCCCACCGGTAGTCTGCGGGCCTGCTCTATTTCTCCCCGCATCCCCGGATCCCGGTTCAGCACACAGGCGAACACTTCGTCCCGCGATGCGAGGATCGCCTCCTGCTGCACCTCCGGCAAGGCGCGGATCTTCTCTCCAAGTTGCTCGAAGCCGGCGACTCGGGTGTTCCCTCGGCGCGAGGCGAAGACCAGGAGAACCAGTACGATTCCGGCCAGCGCGATGTCGAGCCAGGTCACGACGAATGCGAACGGGGAGACGTCATCGGACATGCGGGCCCACCTGGCCGTCGCACCGCAGCAGACGATGGAGACAAGAGCCGCTACAGCGAATTCGTACCTGCACAGCCGGCCCTGCTTCCACCAAGTCACGCCGATCATCAGCAGACCGATTCCACCGAGGAGCAGGCTCAGCGGCATGAGCACTTCGCTGAGGCCGCTGTTCATCGGAACGTTGTCGCTCGGAGCACGTCCCGGGGTGATCATCATGGGTCCCCAGGTCTGCACCACCCCGATGACCGCCGCACAGCAGATCAGGGTCACCATGTTCCATATGCCCTCGCGGGTGAGTTCGCCCTTGAGGTCGGAATGGTCCTTCGCCATCAGTCGTTCGAGACGCCCGTACGGGAGGTCGCCGAGCGAACCGCTACCGGAGACGTACTTCACTGCTGAGCTGCGTTCGGTTCCCATGGATACCAGCCTGTCATGATTCCTACAACTGCAGAGTGTTCTCTCTCGACAGTGCCGGCCGGTGACGTTTGCACTGGTCGGCACTGTCGGATTCGCAGCGGTGTCAGAACTCGGGCCCATCCGTCGTAGGCTTGATCACATGCCGAAACTTCTGCGTATCGATTCGTCCATCAACCCCGATTCCGTCTCCCGTGAACTCACCGGGGCCTTCGCCGCATCCTGGCAGGCCGCCGGCGGCTCCGTGGTTCACCGTGATGTGGCCGCCCAGAATCTGCCGCACCTGCCGGAATTCGCCCTCCACTTCGCCCACCGCCCCGGTATCGCCGCCGACGACCCCGCCGCGGCACTGCAGGACGAACTCATCGCGGAACTGGAGGCGGCTGACGCAGTGGTCATCGGAGCCCCCATGTACAACTACTCCCTGCCCTCGCCCCTGAAGGCCTGGTTGGACTACCTGCACGTACCCGGCCGCACCACCGCCGACGTCGCTACCGAGGGCCCCTTGGCCGGCAAGCCCGTCATCGTCATCACCACCCGGGGCGCCGCCTACGACGACCCTGCGTTCCTCGCGTCCCACGACCACATCCTGCCCGTTTTCGACGTCCTGCTGGGCGGGGCCATGGGCATGGCGGTGGAATCGATCGCGGTCGACCGCACCCTGGCGGACCTGCTGCCCGAACTAGATCCGGCCCTGGCCGGTGAACTGCGCGCGGCGGCGACGGTGCGGGCGCGGAGCCGGGCGGAAGAGCTCGCCCGCACCCTTGGCTGACGAGGCCTCGGCCCCGGCTGGGTCCACGGCCGGTCCCGGTGCGGTCACGCGCCGTGGAGGACTCGTGGCCTGGGCCGAACGCCGGCAGGTGTCGCTGTACCTGGCGGCCCTGGCGTTCGGCGCCGGCCTCGGCCTGGCACTCCCGTGGCCCGCAGCGGCGGGCCTGGCCGCGGGAGTGAACCCCACCCTGGGCTTATTGCTCTTCTCGACCTTCCTGGGCGTGCCGTTCGCCCGACTGGCCGGCGGCGCCCTGCGCGATTGGCGCTTCCTGCTGCGCCTGGGGCTGCTGAACTTCCTGGCCGCACCCGTGATCGTCTTCTGCCTGTTCCGATTCGTCGCCGGCGACGCGGCCCTGCTGCTGGGCGTGCTCCTGGTCCTGCTGTGCCCCTGCGTGGACTACGTCATCGTGTTCACCGGGCTGGCAGGGGGCGCAGCCGACCGGCTGCTGGCCGCCACCCCTCTGCTCATGTGCGCCCAGGCACTGCTGCTGCCGGGCTACCTGTGGCTCTTCGCCGGCCCCTCGGCCCTGGCCGGCCTGCACCCTGCACCCTTCGCCGAGGCCTTCGTCACCTTGATCCTGCTTCCCCTGGTGGCGGCCCTGACAGTCCAGGCCCTGGAGCGCCGCCTCCGCTGGGCGCGCTACCTGCACGGTGCCATGTCCGGTCTCATGGTGCCCATCATGATGGTGGTGCTCGCCCTGGTGGTTGCCTCGCAGATCAGCGGGGTGGTGGCCCATCTGCTGGCACTGGCCACAGCCGCGCTGGTCTTCGTCCTCTTCGCCGGGTGCATGACCGCACTGGGCTGGGCCGTGGGACTGCCCGGCGGGGACCGGATCGATGTGCCCGCCCGGCGGGCCCTGCTGTTCAGTGGAGTGACCCGGAACTCCCTGGTCGTGCTGCCACTGGCGCTGGCCACCGGCCACGCCCTGACACCGGTCGTCGTGGTTACTCAGACGCTGGTGGAGTTGTTCGTCATGGTCACCCTGGTGTGGGCCGTACCGAAGATCGTTAGCATTAAGGGATGCGAAAGACCGCGATCCTCGCCCTGACATCCCTTCTGGCCCTCGCCGGGTGCTCCGGCTCGGGTGGTGCACCCCAACCGGCTGAGACCTCGGCCGCCGCCCAGCAGTCCACACGGGCCGACGGCGGGTCCGACCCCGCCACCTCGGCCAAGCCAGGGGCGCCGGCCGCCGCAGGTGTGTCCGCTGCGGACCGGAACCGGGCCCAACAGATCGTCGCGGACATGGACACGGCAGAGCTCGCCGGCTCCGTCGTCATCGCTCAATACGACGGCACCGATCCGCAGACCGCGCAGGACCTGGTGGAGAAGAACCACCTGGCCGGGGCCATCGTGATGGGCTACAACCTGCCCCAGACCCCCACCGCGGACGCCGTGCGCACGACCACGAGAACGATCGGCGAGGCCCGCGGAGACCGCGCCTGGCCGGTATTCATCGGCGTCGATCAGGAGGGCGGTCCGGTCGCCCGGCTGAAGGACGCCGCGACCGGCTACCCGCCGCTCATGGCCGCAGGGGCCGCGCGGGACGCGAAGACCATCACGGCGGCCTACTCCGGCCAAGGTGGCGAACTGCGCGAACTCGGCTTCACCGCCGACTTCGCCCCCGACGCGGACGTCACGATCGGCGCGGCGGACCCGACGATCAACGTCCGCTCGGCCGGCGACGACCCGAAGGCGGTGGGAACGACGGTGGCAGCCGCGATCACCGGCTACAACACCGCGGGCGTGGCCTCGAGCGCCAAGCACTTCCCGGGCCACGGCGCCCTGACCGTCGACTCCCACTCGGAACTGCCCGTGTCGAAGAAATCCATCAAGCAGATGAAGAAGCGGGACCTGGTGCCCTTCACCGCGGCCGATGAAGCGGGCGTGCCGATGACGATGGTCGGCCACATCGGCCTGCCGGGCAACACGGACGTGCCCGCCTCGCTCAGCCCCGCCGTGTACAAGGCCCTGCGCGCCCAGGGCTTCGACGGGGTCGCGGTGACCGATGCCCTGAACATGGGCGCGATCAAGGAGCCAGCGGGACAGGAGACCGTCAAGGCCATCCGCGCAGGTGCCGACCTGGCACTCATGCCGGCCGACACGACCGCGGCGATCAAGGCCCTGACCCAGGCGATCGACTCCGGCGACATCTCGAAGAAACGCATCACCGAAGCCGCCGGGCGGGTCGTCGCCATGCAGCTGTGGCAGGACCGCGCCGCCGCCCAGGCACCCGACCACGGCGATGCCAAGGCCGCGACCAAAGCGGCGGACACCGCGCTGACAGGACTGTCGGAGAAATCCCTGAGCGTCCTCAAGGGTGCGTGCACCGTGACGAAGCCCGCCAAGGCGATCCACATCGTCGGGGGAGAGGAACCCGCGCGCAAAGCCCTGACCAAGGCAGCCAAGGCCGCAGGCCTGAGCGTGCGCGAATCCGCCGGGTCCGGCACGACGAGCGTTGCCCTGGGGACGGGAACCTCGGCGCGGGTGGTCGTCAACACCGGTGCGCCGTGGAAGAAGGCCCCGGCCGGGGCACGCACCGTGCTGGCCACGTATTCGGACAACCCACACGCCATGGCGGCCGTCGCGAAGTACCTGGCCGGAGAGCTCGAGGCCACCGGCCGGGTACCCGCCACGTGGCCCGGAACACAGCCGAAATGCGCCAGGGACTAGGCTGGACTCCCGGTGTCCTGGCCGCCTCGCGGCCGGCCGGCACCGCGAGCTGCGCCCACGCCGATAGACCCTCTGCACCGACAGACCCTCTGACAGGAGACCCATGACCCTGGTATTCGACGGACACAACGATCTGGCCTGGTATCTGCGGGAGGAATGCGATAGCGATATCGCCCCGGTCAACGACCCGCAGGCCGTGCCGATGACCACCCTGGACCAGCTGCGCGAAGGCGAGGTGGCCGCCCAGTTCTGGTCGGTCTACGTAGACTCCGCGATCTCCGGGCCCGCCGCCGTGACCGCCACGCTCGAACAGATCGACATGGTCCACCGGATCATCGCCGCCCACCCCGACCGGCTGGTCTACACGCCCACCGCCGCCGACATCCGTGCGGTCTGGGGCAGCGGCCGCACCGCCTCGCTGATGGGCGCCGAGGGCGGGCAACAGATCGACGAATCCCTGGGCGTGCTGCGCGCCTACGCCCGCCTGGGTGTGCGCTATATGACCCTGGCCTGGTCGACCACCCACAGCTGGGCCGATTCGGCCACCGACGAACCCGTCCACCACGGACTCAGCGAATTCGGCAAGCAGGTCGTGGCGGAGATGGACCGGATCGGAATGATCCCCGACCTGTCCCACGTATCCGCCGAAGTCATGCACCAGGTGCTCGACCAGACCCAGCTGCCCGTGGTCTTCACCCACTCCTGCGTCGCGGACATCAATCCGCACCCGCGCAACGTCCCCACCGACGTCATCGACCGCCTGCCGGCCAACGGCGGGGTTCTGGGCATCACCTTCGTCCCATCGTTCGTATCCGCCGAACGCCATGCCTGGGCACAGGCCGGCTCCACGGGGCCCGAACCCGAGGTGACCGTCGCCCAGGTCGCAGACCACTGCGACTGGGTGCGCAACCGGATCGGCGCACAGTACCTGGCACTCGGCGCCGACCTGTGCGGCACCGACTCCATGCCCACCGGCCTGGAGAACGCGGGGAAGTACCAGGCCCTGTTCACCGAGCTGCGCTCGCGGGGCTGGAGCGAGGCCGAACTCGACGGGATCGGCGGACTGAACCTGCTGCGCGTCCTCGAAGCCCACGATCCGGCGTATCTGGCCGAGTTCGGGGCCCGGGACGAGGCCGCGGATGCCTGATTCCCCGGTTCCGAGCCCGGCTGCGCGCCTGCTCGTCGTGGTCAACGACCCCGAGTCGGGTCCCGGGCACCTGGCCGGCTGGCTGGTGGCCGCCGGGGTCGAGTTCGATGTGCGCTTCGGCGCGCACGGAACTCTTCCCGCGGTGGACGAACTGGACGCCTACGACGGCATGATCGCCCTGGGCGGCGGTTTCATGCCCGATGACACGGCTCGCGCACCCTGGCTGGCCCGCGAGGCCGGTCTGGTGGCCCGCTGCCTGGCCGATGGCATCCCGCTACTGGGCATCTGCCTGGGCTGCCAGCTGCTGGCCCAGGTCGCAGGCGGCACGGTCGCTGCTGCCACCGGCGCTCCGGAAAAGGGCTCCACGCCCATCACCATGACCGAGGCCGCAGCCGGCGATACGCTGTTTCGGGGCCTGCCGCGCACCACCCGGTTCATCGAGAGTCACGTCGATCGGATCACCGCACTGCCGCAGGACGCGGTGGTGCTCGCCGGCAGTGCGGTGCTGGACTATCAGGCCTTCCGCATCGGTGAGGCGGCGTGGGGCGTACAGTTCCATCCGGAACACGAGGGCCCGGACGCGATGGAGCGGTGGAATGCCGAGGCCCTGGCCGCACTGGGATTCGACAAGGACGAACTCATCGCCAGGGCCAGGGTGGAGCAACCGGCTACGGAGGCGGCGGCCCGCACTCTGGTGCTGGCATTCGTCGCTGTGGCCGAGGCCCGGGCGCGGGCCAGGCAGGGTACCGAAGGCGCGCAGTCGGAGCCATAACCCAGCCCGCTCTGAATGCAAATTCAGACGCTGTGAGAAGAGCGACGTGGACCCGGAACGGTGTACGCATCCTGTGGAAAACTCCGCATCCGTTCGATATGTGATTCATTCCCGCGAATCGGTACCGGACGACGTGTGTTGAGCGATCCGCGAGAAACCGCGGAAGGCGGCTTCTGGGACGCGGGGGAGGGCTCAAGCCACCCGGTGAATTCTGCTGTCCACCCCCTGTGCACAGCTATGCACAGGGGGTGGTGTGATAGGGCCCGGACGGTTGAAATCGCACTGGAAAATCGGCTTATGTAGGGGTATCGTCTTCTCTTGAACACAAGATCTAGTGGTTGTCGGGGTGAAGCCCCTACTACCCGAATTCCGCACCGGCTCCGTTATCCCAGGGGCTGGGAGCTTGCGGGGACGCGGATCCTGTGACCTGCAGATACACGCCCGAATGTTGGAGGAAACCCGATTATGGTCACCGTCTACACCAAGCCGTCCTGCGTCCAGTGCAATGCGACGTACCGGGCGCTGGATGCGCGTGGAATCGAATACCGTTCGGTCGACCTGAGCCAGGATGCGCAGGCCCTGGACATCGTCAAGGCCATGGGCTACATGCAGGCACCGGTCGTCGTCACCGACGACGATCACTGGTCGGGCTTCCGTCCCGATAAGATCTCGGCCCTGGCGTCCGAAACGGAAGCGCCCAGCGTGGCCTGAGATGCTCGTCGTCTACTATTCCAGTAGCTCCGAGTACACGCACAAGTTCGCCCGCAAACTCCGGCATCCCACGCAGCGTCTGCCCCTGCTGACGCGCGATGAGATGCCGGAGATCGACGAACCGTACGTGCTCATCACGCCGACCTACGGCGCCGGGCCCAATCGGGGCTCCGTTCCGAAACAGGTCAAGAAGTTCCTCGCCACCGCAAAGGCCAATCGCACCAATCTGCTCGGTGTGATCGGGGCTGGGAACACGAATTTCGGCCAGAATTATTGCCGCGCCGCCGACCTGGTGGCAGCCAAGTGCAACGTCCCCGTGCTCTACCGGTTCGAACTCCTGGGCACCCCGGAGGACGTGGCCAAAGTCGACGAAGGGTTGGAAGAACTGTGTCAACGACAGCAGAGAAGCGAGATCTAGAGGCCGTCATCCGCGAGGACACGGATCTGGACTACCATGCGCTCAACGCCATGCTCAACCTCTACGACGCCGACGGACGGATCCAGTTCGAACGCGATAAGCAGGCCGCCCGCCAGTACTTCCTGCAGCACGTCAACAACAACACGGTCTTCTTCCACGACCTCGAGGAGAAGCTGAAGTACCTGGTCGAACACGACTACTACGAGCGCGAGGTGCTCGACCAGTACTCCTTCGAGTTCATCTCCCGGCTGTCCAAGCAGGCGTACAAGAAGAAGTTCCGCTTCCAGACCTTCCTGGGCGCCTTCAAGTTCTACACCTCCTATACGCTGAAAACCTTCGACGGCAAGCGCTACCTGGAGCGCTTCGAGGACCGTGTCGTCATGGTCGCGCTGTTCCTGGCCTCCGGCGACGAGGTGTTGGCAAGCCAGCTGGTCGAGGAGATCATCTCCGGGCGCTTCCAGCCGGCCACCCCGACCTTCCTCAACGCGGGCAAAAAGCAGCGCGGCGAACTCGTCTCCTGCTTCCTGCTGCGCATCGAGGACAATATGGAGTCGATCGGCCGCTCGATCAACTCCGCCCTGCAGTTGTCCAAGCGCGGCGGCGGCGTGGCATTCAGCCTGACGAACATCCGCGAATCCGGTGCCCCGATCAAGAAGATCGAGAACCAGTCCTCCGGCGTCATCCCGATCATGAAGCTGCTGGAGGACTCGTTCTCCTACGCCAACCAGCTGGGCGCCAGGCAGGGCGCAGGTGCTGTGTACCTCAATGCGCACCACCCGGACATCTACAAGTTCCTCGACACCAAGCGGGAGAACGCGGATGAGAAGATCCGGATCAAGACGCTGAGCCTGGGCGTGGTCATCCCCGACATCACCTTCCAGCTGGCCAAGCGCAATGAGGACATGTACCTGTTCAGCCCGTACGACGTGCAGCAGGTCTACGGCAAGCCGTTCACGGAAGTCTGCGTGACCGACGAGTACTACAACATGGTCGACAATGCGGCGATCCACAAGAAGAAGATCAACGCGCGCGAATTCTTCCAGACCCTGGCGGAGATCCAGTTCGAGTCCGGCTACCCGTACATCATGTTCGAGGACACCGTGAACCGGGCCAACCCGATCGACGGCAAGATCACCATGTCGAACCTGTGCTCGGAGATCCTGCAGGTCGCCGATCCCAGCACCTACAACGACGACCTGAGCTACGCCCAGATCGGCAAGGACATCTCCTGCAACCTGGGTTCGCTCAACATCGCCCTGACGATGGACTCCGATGACTTCGGACGGACCGTCGAAACGGCGATCCGCGGACTCACCGCGGTCTCCGAGGCATCGCACATCACCTCGGTGCCCTCGATCGAACGCGGCAACGATATGTCACACGCGATCGGCCTGGGACAGATGAACCTGCACGGCTACCTGGCCCGCGAACGGATCCACTACGGCTCAGACGAGGGTCTGGACTTCACGAACATGTACTTCTACACCGTGGCCTTCCACGCGGTGCGGGCGTCCATGGAGCTCGCGAAGGAACGCGGCCGGACCTTCGACGGCTTCGAGCGCTCCAAGTACGCCAGCGGGGAATACTTCGACAAGTACATCGACGGGGTGTGGGAGCCGCGCACCGACAAGGTCGCCGGCATCTTCGCCGAGGCCGGGATCCACATCCCGACCCAGGACGACTGGCGCGAACTCAAGGCACAGGTCGCCGAACACGGCATCTACAACCAGAACCTGCAGGCCGTGCCGCCGACGGGTTCGATCTCCTACATCAACAACTCCACCTCCTCGATCCACCCGGTCGCCAGCCGGATCGAGATCCGCAAGGAGGGCAAGATCGGCCGCGTGTACTACCCCGCGCCGTTCATGGACAACGACAACCTGGAGTACTACCAGGACGCCTACGAGATCGGCTACGAGAAGATCATCGACACCTACGCCGAGGCGACGCAGCACGTCGACCAGGGCCTGTCACTGACGCTGTTCTTCAAGGACACCGCCACAACCCGTGACATCAACAAGGCGCAGATCTACGCGTGGCGCAAGGGCATCAAGACGATCTACTACATCCGCATCCGCCAGCTGGCCCTGGCCGGCACGGAGGTCGATGGCTGCGTATCCTGCATGCTGTGACCGTACACATCACACAACTGTCTGTTACGAATAACTGGGTGGATAAATGATTTCGGGCGAGAAGCTCACTCTCGTGTCGCACGTCGACGCGATCAACTGGAACCGGATCCAGGACGATGTCGACTCCGAGGTGTGGGACCGGCTGACGGCCAACTTCTGGCTGCCGGAGAAGGTGCCGCTGAGCAACGACGTGCAGTCCTGGGCGACGCTGACGGAGGATGAGAAGACGCTGACGATGCGCGTCTTCACCGGGCTGACACTGCTGGACACGATCCAGGGCACAGTGGGCGCGGTCTCTCTGATCCCCGACGCCCTGACCCCGCACGAGGAGGCCGTCTACACGAACATCGCGTTCATGGAGAGCGTGCACGCGAAGTCGTACTCCTCGATCTTCTCCACCCTGTCGAACACGAAGCAGATCGACGAGGCCTTCCGCTGGTCTACGGAGAACCAGAACCTGCAGCGCAAGGCGAAGATCGTGCTGGACTACTACCGGGGCGACGACCCGCTCAAGCGCAAGGTCGCCTCGACCCTGTTGGAGTCCTTCCTGTTCTACTCCGGCTTCTACCTGCCCATGTACTGGTCGAGCCACGCGAAGCTGACGAACACGGCGGATCTGATCCGCCTGATCATCCGCGACGAGGCCGTGCACGGCTACTACATCGGCTACAAGTACCAGCGGGGCCTGGAACTGGAGTCGGAGGCGCGCAAGCAGGAGCTGAAGGACTACACCTTCAACCTGCTGTTCGAACTGTACGAGAACGAGGTCCAGTACACCCACGACCTGTACGACGGCGTGGGCCTGAGCGAGGACGTCAAGAAGTTCCTGCACTACAACGCGAACAAGGCGCTGATGAACCTGGGCTATGAGGCCATGTTCCCGGCGGCGGTGACCGATGTGAACCCGGCGATCCTCTCGGCGCTGAGCCCCAACGCGGACGAGAACCACGACTTCTTCTCCGGTTCCGGCTCCAGCTACGTCATCGGCAAGGCCGTCAACACCGAAGACGAGGACTGGGACTTCTAAGTGATCCCAGGTCACAGGCCCGGTGGCCTGTCAACTGGCAGGCCACCGGGTTTCACCCATAAGCCGGGCGGAAGCATCGAATTGATGCTCAGCCCACAATTTGCCCGCACTCAAATAATAGGAGGAGGTGAACATGGCAATCCGTAAAGGTCGCGCGCGTAGCGCAATCACAGGTCGCTTCGTAACGAGAGCGACGGCCGCACGCCATCCGCGTACGACCGTCGTAGAGAAGCCCGCAAAGAAATCTAAGTAAATCAACAGGCTGACAGCAGGGCTATGGACTGGTCCTCCTTGCCCTGCTGTCGCCATCGTACCTGACGTGCACCTCGGCGTGTTACACAATGCGCCGGTCGTGCGGGAAGTGCATTTCTTCTCACAGATCTGAGATCGTAGCGTCAGGCACTTTGCGACTAGAGCGAAAGGCTCACCGTGTCAGACATAAACAAGCGTGTAGTACAGCGTCAAGGCGACGGCAGTTGGGCAGTGGTTAAACCCGGTGCCAGCCGTGCAAGCGCAGTCGTTCCAACGCAGGCCGATGGTATCGATCGGGCTCGTGCCATCCTCCGGAATGACGGTGGAGGCGAACTCCAAGTCCGCGGACTCAATGGGAGGATTCGTGCCCAGGACACAATCGCGCCAGGGAACGATCCGAGGACGTCTCGTGGGTAGAGTACGTTCGGTAACAGGACGGGTGTAGTTGGACGTCTGAACTGTGCGGTCCTATGCTGACTTGAAATGTTGGCATAGGGCCGCGCCGCAGGCTATCTCAGTTTGGTCGGCACGGGAGTCCGTTTGAAGTGAGTGTTGATTTGGACAGCATCGGTGTGTTCCAGAAGGCTCGTGCTGGTTACGTTACCGCGCGCAACGCTCAGCGCAACCTTATCGCCGGTGCTCTGAAAGCCGCCGGCTTCAGTGTGAAGACGCGGGGCATTGCTGGTCGCGGGCTGCGGAACTATACGAGCGGTGGACGGCTCGATCCGCCGTTCGACCTCTCCAACTGGATGTGGGTCGCAGGGCAACGGGACGACGTGTTTGTGACTGTCAGTCTCCAGACTCTTGATCGCGACCCGAACTCGGGCAATATCCATGCGCTCATGGATCGAATCGGCATCGATGTGTATCGGGCCGATGATCCGGTCGACGCGCAGGACCCGCTGTCTGAGAAGTCCACCACCGGGCTGCAGCTTCCGCTTGACCACAAAGGCCTGAGCGATCTGATCTCGCTCGTGGAGCAGCGGGCCGCCAAGCTGCACTAGAGCATTCGCTCTACGCGCCGTCCCCACTCCTCTCCGGTGATCTCATACACGACCTCGCCCAGTTCCGCCCCTGGTAGTGGATCGTCCCAGCGCCGGACCTCGGTCCTGAAGCGGCGCATCCCGAACTTCTCCATACCCATCGGGAGGGGGGTGTTGACCGCAACCATGACTTATTCTCTGGTTCCGGCTCCAGCTACGTCATCGGCAAGGCAGTCAATACCGAAGACGAGGACCGGGACTTCTAGAGTCCCGGAATTAGCCCGAAGCCCATCAAGGCTGGTCGGAGGCCCGGACCCGCAGGAATCTGCGCGGTCCGGGCCTCTTTCGTGTCTTCTCTCGACAGCCATGGGAAGACTGCGATGACAGTGGACATCGTCAGTCGCTCGATTGACCTCAACACAGGCTCCTACATAGACTGATCGGCTCATCATTTTCAGGAAGCAGCGTTCGCGAAGGGAAACCCAGCATGACTGTGAGTGAGGCGGCTCTCGATCTCTCCACTGTAGATTTCGTCACGAGCGATACCCACTTCGGGCACGCTCGCATCATCGAACTCTGCGGCCGCCCGTTCAGTAGCGTTCAGGAGATGAACGGCGAACTGATCCGCCGCTGGAACAATGTCGTGGGTCCAGATGCCACTGTCCTTCATCTTGGCGACCTTGCGCTCGGAGAGCGAGAACGCTCGATCGGTCTCACTGCCGCACTCAATGGCCGAAAACTCATCGTGCCCGGCAATCATGACGTCTTCTGGTCGCACTACCGCGCGAGCGCGAAGTACAAAGCACTCAATGCAGAGCTGCTGGAACACGCTGGGTGGCAGTTGCTGACAGAGGAGGTCACCGCGGCGCTTGATGGGCGCGAGGTGGTCATCAGCCACTTTCCATATGCAGGAGACTCGCACGGCGAGGATCGGTATGCCAAGTTGCGTCCTACCGACACCGGGCTGCCGCTCATTCACGGGCATACTCACGACATCGACCATGGGCCACAGGGAAACTCCTTTCACGTCGGAGTCGACGCGCACGATTTCGAGCCTATGCCGATGAGCGAAATCTCCCAGTGGTTGGCACAGATGAGCTGACTACCGGGACTGCATCGGGTGATGCGTGGAGTCCACTAACGCGATTAGGACGGCCACTCGAACCCTCTGTTTGTTCCATAGGAATCACGCCGAGCTGCGTAGGCCATGGTGGCCAGCTCGGATGCGTCGTTGCCGATGAGGACACGCATCGGTCGCTCTGGGCGACGGAGGTGTTCGGTGAGTGCCCTGGCCGCAATGCGGGGGTCCGCATCCTGGGCGGACGCGGCGGCATCGTTATGGGGCCAGGGGATTTCGGAAGTTCCGAATGCGGCGGTGCGCTGGCTATCGTACTGATCCAGGGGATGGGCAAAGGGCATGCTTGAACCCGCCCAGTCTGTAGCGAATCCGCCCAACTGTGCGATCGTGACGTAGATGCCGAATGGTGCCACCTCGGCGGCAAGGGCCTCGCTGAAACCCTCTAAGCCCCATTTGCCGGCGTTGTAAAGGCCGAACATGGGCATGGAACCGATGGCGCCGACTGTCGAAATTTGCACGAGATCCCCACCTCCGGAGGCGCGGAGGTGGGGTATCGCGGCACGGGAGACCCACATAGCGCCGAACAGATTTAGGTCGAGGTGGTCCCGAGCCTCGGACTCGGTGACTTCCTCGAGGGCGCCCACGAACCCAGTGCCGGCGTTGTTGACGACAATATTGAGCCCGCCGAAGATCTTGGCAGCACAGTTGATGGCATTTTGCACGTCGGTCGCATCTCGGACGTCGAGTACGACCTCTGCCGCGGTATCCGGATGATCCCTGACGAGGTCGTCTAGAGCTCCTCGCGCACGGACCGTTCCGACGACGTTATCGCCATTGGCTGCGGCAGCCTCGGCGAATGCGCGTCCCAGCCCGCGTCCGGCACCGGTAATCAACCATGTGCGTGGAGTGGAAAGTGACATGGTCATAACAGACTCCCTAAGCGAGACGATACGTCTCGTCATTGTTACTCACACGGTCCGAACGAGTCAAGACGGACCGTCTCGTTGACTCAGTTAGGATGTTTTTCATGTCGGCCTCACCTCAGAACGCGTCAAATGAAGATGCATCCGTCGCAGCATCCACACATAACCGAGGAAAGGCGAGTGTGAACTCCAGTGACAAGCGTGCCTTTGCCCCGGGGCCCAATGTTGCTCGTCGCAGTGAACGAGCGCGCACGGCAATCCTGACGTCGGCACTTCAACTGGCCCGAGATGTCGGCTATTCTCGGATGAGCATCGAGGGAATCGCTGCGGACGCCGGTGTGGGGAAGCAGACCATTTATCGGTGGTGGCCGTCCAAGGCTGCGGTAGTGTTCGATGCCATCCTGGAGCAGAACAGTCAGGACGGCGGCGAGGTCGTCATCCCAGACACTGGGGATGTGGGGGGCGGATCTGCGGACCCTCATCCGTGCCACGGTTACTGAGCTGAGAGACGCTTCGACGGATCGATTGCAGCGTGCGCTGGTGGCAGAGGTCCAAGCCGATCTGGATGTATCCCGGGATCTTGTTGAACGACTCCTCCGACCTCAAATGGAGGCCACTGCGCTGCGAGTCGAGGCAGCTGTCGTGGTGGGGCAGGCTTCTGAATCGGTGGATTCGGAGTTGGTGGTCGAGTTGATCTTCGGCCCGATCTTTCACCGGTGGTTGTTGAGGACAGGGGAGCTGAACGACGCCTATGCCGATCGACTGACGGCGGCTGTATTACGTACGATCCGGCCTTAGCATCGCGCGCCGCTCCCACTCCTCCCCGGTGATCTCATACACGACCTCGCCCAGTTCCGCCCCTGGTAGCGGATCGTCCCAGTGCCGGACCTCGGTCCTGATGTGGCGCATCCCGATCTTCTCCATGACCCGCCGGGAGGGGGTATTGACCGCCATCGTCTCCGCCCACGCGCGCTGCAGCCCGACTGTTCCGAAGGCGTACTGCAGGAGCGCTCTGGCCCCCTCCGGCGCATACCCCTGGCCCCCATTGCGAGCGCAGCACCCGCCAGCCGATCTCAGCCTCGTCGGGTTGCAACGCTGCCTCGGGTTCCAACGTCGCGCCGGGTTCGGAGTCGCCGCGGCCCAAGTCCCACCAGCCGACGAACCGGTCGCCTGCATACCCGACCCACCAGCCGAGGCCTACGGCATCCGCGCTGGTGTCGGCGCACCTCGGCGTCCAGAACTCGTCGGTCTCCGCAAGGCTCCGCGCACGGCCCAGCAGAAACCGCATCACTTGGGGATCCGTGTCCAGCTGCCGGTGCAAGGGCAGGTGTGCCGGCGTCATCGGCCGCAGTTCGAGCCTTTGCGTGGTGATGACCGGACGTGTCATGTGGGCGTCCCTGTCTGCGCGTAGCGGCGTGAGAGCAATCGGTACTGTGGCGTGAGGGCGGCGATCCCCGCCAGGATGATGCACCCGATCCCGGTGGCCAACAGGATCAGGGCGATGCCGCGATTGTGCCCGCTGCCCAGCACCGGCGCCCAGAGGGCGGCCCCCGCCTCGGTGCGCAGGGCGGGGATGATCCAGAGTTCGGCCAGGGGAGCGACCAGCAGCGCGGTGATCGGTGCCGCTGCGGCTTCGAACGTATTGGCGAAGCCGAACACCCGCCCCTGCTTCTCATAGGGCACGACGCGCTGGATGACCGTCTGTTCGGCGGCCTCGATCGCGGGAATCAGGGCCATGAACACCCAGATCCCGAGGATGAAGACCCATCCCTGTTCGCGGATCGTGCTGAGCGCTCCGATCAGGCCGATCGCCGCGGCCAGCAGCAGCATCGTGCGAATCGGATTGCGGCCCAGCCCCTTGAGTGCGACGACCGAGCCGCCGACGATGAACCCGGTCGACATGACGGCGAACCAGATGCCCCACCCCTGCACGCCGAACATCTCGATGCCGTAGGGGTCCATCACGGCCATGGCTGCGCCGCTGAATAGGTTGTTCACGGTTGTGAACAGGACCAGGGCCACCAGCCCGGGGACGGCCACCACGGCCAGCCAGCCGCCGCGCAGGTCGACCCAGCCGGTTACCTCGCCCGCGGTCGCGATCCGGCGTTCCGGGATGCGCAGTGACAGCAGGTGGAGGAGGGTCAGTGTCAGCGCTCCGACCCCGATGAGCAGGGTCGGTCCCATGCCGAGGAATCCGACGGAGAGTCCGCTGAAGACGCTGGTGACGATCATCCCCACGCCCTGGACGGTGCCCACCAGGCCGTTGGCGTTGGGGCGGCGCTCGGCCGGGACCAGCAGGGTCACCGTCGTCGACAGCGCGATGGAGCGCAGTTGTTCGACCACAGCGCCGGCCAAGAGGACGATGGCGAACAGCCAGAACCACGGCAGGCCGAGGTCGATGATCCGTTGCTCGCCAATTGCGAAGAAGGCGGCGGAGTCGAGGGCGAATACGATGAGGGCGGCGAGCGTGGCCCAGGTCATGACCGCCTTCTTGCGGAACCGGTCGACGAGGGTGCCGAAGAACATGCTGAAAACGGAGACGAAGAGCATATAGGCCGCGGCGATGACGCCGGCGACGATCACATTGCGCGTCTGCGCATAGGCCCAGAAGGTCAGGGCGAACCAGACGAAGCTGGTCGTCACATTCGCGGCGGCTGTGTTGACCAGCACGTGCAGAAAGGTCCGGTAGCCCTGTGGCGCCGTCACTTCGTCCGCATCTGCGCTCCCGGCTGATTCCATAGGGGCCACCTCCAAGGGGCGGGCGGTAGTGAGGTCAATAAACCACAGTCGGCCGGCGGGGTCAAGGGCTGTGTGCGGGCCGGACTCGGCGGGCGCGGGCGAGGCGAACCGAATAGCATGCGGATATGCCCTCGAATCCGACCTTCCCCGTTCCTCCTGACGCTTCGGGTCTGGAGTGGTCCATCAGCATCGACGAAGTCGCCGAGCGGGCCCCTGCCTATCGGACATCACCGGATCGGCCTGCGCCCGACAGGCCTTCACCCGCCCGCCCACAGCCGGACCACAATTTGTTCGCCCACGACCGGGACCGGACACTGCGGACCGCCAGCGTGGGCAAGATCTTCCTGCTCATCGAGGTCTGCACCCGGTTCCACGACGGCCGCCTGGACCCGGCCGACCGGCTCCAGGTGCCCGCCGAACACGAGGTCGCAGATTCCGGCCTGCTCTACCTGTTCCGCGACCGGGCGATCACGCTCGACGACGCCTGCCTGCTGGTGGGCGCGGTGAGTGACAATCTGGCGACCAACGGGCTGCTGGCCCGCTGCGGGCTCGAAGCGGTGCAGGCGGTGGCGCCGGCGCTGGGACTGGAGCAGACCTCGCTGCTGGATTTCATCCGCGACGCCAGGACCCCTGAGCTGCCGTGGACCCCGTCCTATGGCACGGCGGGGGAACTCTCGCGGCTCATGCGGCTGCTGCAGGACGGCGCTGTGGTCTCCCCGGAGGTGTCCGCGCGGGTTTTGCGCTATCTGGCAGCCGATACAGATGTGTCGATGGTGGCAGGGGGATTCCATATCGACCCCTTGGCACATATCGAGGCGGACGGTTCCCTGCTGGTCCGCCACAAGACGGGCAGCGACTCCCAGATCAGGGTCGACGTCGGCCTGGTGGAAGGGCCGGCCCGCACCGTGAGCTATGCGGTGGGGGCGAACTGGCATGCCTCAGCGGTCGATCACCGCGTCGGGGTCGAGGACTATATGCGGTCCCTGGGAGAGGTCATAAGGGCCCTGGTCCTCGGCTGAGGCCAGGGCCCCGGCCCCGTGGAACGAGCTCGGAGCCTCACCAGCGGTTAAGCTTCGTCTCCAGCTCGGCGCGGGCGGCTGCGAACTGGCCGCTCAGTTCGGCTGCCAGTTCGGCCACCGGACGCGATTCGGTAATCGCGCCGATGCCCTGGCCCGAACCCCAGATCTCCTTCCAGGCCTTGGGCGCGGTCTTGCCGTCGGCCCCGGTGGCGAAGGTCATCTGGGTGGGATCGGACTGCGGGAGGTCGTCAGGGTTCAGCCCCGCCTGGCTGATCGAGCCGCGCAGGTAGTTCCCGTGCACCCCGGTGAACAGGTTGGAGTAGACGATGTCCTCGGCGCCGGAGGACACGACCATGTCGCGGTAGCCCTCGACGACGTTCGCCTCGGGGGTGGACAGGAACGCCGAGCCCATATAGGCGGCGTCCGCGCCGGCGGCCAGGGCTGCCAGGATGGAGCGGCCGTGGCCGATCGCGCCGGACAGGGCGATGGTCCCGTCGAACCAGCTGCGGATCTCCTGGAGCAGGGCGAAGGGGGACTGGGCGCCCGCGTGCCCGCCTGCGCCGGCGGCCACGGCGATGAGGCCGTCGGCTCCCTTTTCGACGGCCTTGTGGGCGAAGCGGTTGTTGATGACGTCGTGTAAGACGATGCCGCCATAGGAGTGGACGGCCGCGTTGACGTCTTCCCTGGCGCCCAGGGAGGTGATGACGATCGGCACCTTGTGGTCGACGACGACGCCCAGGTCGTGTTCGAGCCGGTTATTGGTCTTGTGCACGATGAGGTTCGTGGCGAACGGCGCCACGGGTACACCCGGATTGGCCGCGGCATAGGCGGCATTCGACTCCGAGATGTCGTCGAGCCAGTCGGCCAGGGCCTCCTGCGGGCGCGCATTGAGGGTGGGGAAGGAGCCGACGAGTCCGGCCTGGCACTGGGCCTTGACCAGTTCGGGCCCCGATGCGATGAACATGGGGGAGCAGATCACGGGCAGGGAAAGCCTGCCGTCGAGGATTTCGGGTAGGGCCATGAGCGTCTCCTTTGGGCTGCATGATCGTTCGTTCAGTCTTACTGTAGTCCACTTTCAGGGTATACAGTCCAATCTGACTGTTTTTCGTGTGAAGGAAGAGCGGGCCCGGAAGCGCATCCGGACCCGCCCCAGCCGGTCCTCCGAAACGGACCCGTGTCAGTTGTTCGTGAAGTGCGCCTCGCGCTTCTCGACGAACGCTGCCATACCCTCGGTTTGGTCGGCAGTGGCCAGCGAGGAGTGGAACAGTCGGCGCTCATAGTCCAAGCCCACCTGCAGGCTGGTCTCGAAGGCGACGTTGACGG
This sequence comes from Brevibacterium moorei, assembly GCF_024580735.1. Classification (GTDB taxonomy): domain Bacteria; phylum Actinomycetota; class Actinomycetes; order Actinomycetales; family Brevibacteriaceae; genus Brevibacterium; species Brevibacterium moorei. Next base: position 202,932 of record NZ_JANIJX010000003.1, read on the forward strand.
CCTCCTTGACCATCGCCGAGGCTATCTGCGATTTGGCGGCGATCGTCCCGGCGACCTCCCTGGCGGTCGCCAACAGGTCATCGGGCTCGGTCACCCGAGCCGCCAAGCCGGAGCGCTCGGCCTCGGCCGCGTCGATCATCCGCCCGGTCAGGCACAGGTCCATCGCCTTGGCCTTGCCGATCGCGCGGGTCAAGCGCTGGGAGCCTCCCATCCCGGGCAGCACGCCCAGGTTGATCTCCGGCTGGCCGAACTTCGCCTTGGTGCTGGCGATGAGGATGTCGCACATCATCGCCAGCTCGCACCCGCCACCCAGGGCGAATCCGTTGACGGCGGCGATCACGGGTTTGCGTACATCGGTCAAGCGCTGCCAGCCGGCGAACCAGTCGTTGACGAATGCCTTGGAGAAGCCCAGGTCCGCCATTTCCTTGATGTCCGCACCGGCGGCGAAGGCGCGGCCCGCACCGGTGATGATGATCGCCGAGACCTCCGGGTCCGCGTCGAAGGCGGCCGCGGCGGTGGTGACCTCGGCCAGGATCTGATTGTTCAGCGCGTTGAGCGCCTCAGGGCGGTTCAGCGTGATGGTCGCGATGCCCTCGCCCGATTCGGTCAGGATGGTTTCATAGGTGCTCATGCGAAGACCTTCTGTTCGTGTTCGTCGGTCAGGATGGAATCGATCTCGGCGGGATCCACGGCCTCCAGGGTCGCGGGGTTCCAGGAGGGGTTGCGGTCCTTGTCGATGACCTGCGCGCGGATGCCCTCGACCAGATCGGGGTGCTCGCCCAGGTTCAGCGCCACCCGCAGATCGCGTTCCAGTACATCGTGCAGGTCCATGTCAGCTGCACTCCGGATCATCCGCAGGGTCAGTTCGACCGAACGGGGGGACTTGGCGGCGATCGCCGCGGCCGCCTCCTGCGCGCGGGGCTCGGGGCGGGAGCGCAGAGCCGTCACGACCTCGGCGGCGGTATCGTGCGCGAAGGCGGCGTCGATCCACTCGAGGTCGCCTGCCAGGGCAGGGGCGCCCGGTTCCGCGGCGAAGCGGCGCACGGTCGCCTCGGAGGCATCGGCGGCCAGGGCTTCCTGGAGTTCGGCCAGGCGCTCGGCCGGCACATAGTAGTCGGCCAGGCCATAGGCCACAGCGTCGGCTGCACCGATCGACTCGCTCGACAGGCCCATGTAGATGCCGATCCGGTGGGGCATGCGGGCCAGCAGATAGGTCGCGCCCACATCGGGGAACAGTCCGATGCCCGTCTCCGGCATCGCGATCTTCGTCGAATCGCTGACGATGCGCACACTTCCGTGGGCGGAGATTCCCACGCCGCCGCCCATCGTGATGCCATCCATGATTGCGATATAGGGCTTGGGATAGGTCGCGATCAGGTCGTTCATCCGGTACTCCTTGGAGAAGAAGTCCAGCGCGCCTCTGGTGCCCTGCGTGATGGCCGCGTGGACGGCCTTGATGTCGCCACCGGCGCACAGTCCGCGTTCGCCGGCGCCGGTGATCAGTACGGCATCGACTGCGGCATCGGTCGCCCAGGCGCGCAGGGCCTCGTCCACCAGGTGGACCATCTCCTCGTTCAGCGCGTTGATCGCGCGCGGACGATTGAGTTCGATGTGGCCCAGCCGGCCCCGTACCGTTGTGATGACGGTGGGATCGACCGGTGGTGTGGCTTCGTTGCTCATCAACCTACTCCTGTGCTTTTGCGGGAAATGATCACTTTCATGATTTCATTGGTGCCCTCGAGGATCTGGTGCACTCTCAGATCGCGGACGATCTTCTCGATCCCGTACTCCTGGAGGTACCCGTAGCCGCCCAGTAGCTGCAGCGCCCGGTTGGCCACGTCGAAGCCCGTATCCGTCGCCTTGAGCTTGGCCATGGCCGACAGCAGGGAGGTGTCGGGATCGCCTGCGTCATAGGCCCGGGCGGCCCGCCACAGCAGGGACCTTGCGGCCTCGAGGTCTGCCTGCAGCTGGGCGACCTCGAAACGCAGCGCCTGGAACTGTGTCAGGTCCTGGCCGAACGCCTGGCGCTCGCCCAAATATGCCACCGCCTGTTCGAGCGCGGCCTGCGCCCCGCCCAGGGAACAGGCACCGATGTTGAGCCGGCCGCCGTCCAATCCGCTCATCGCGATCTTGAAGCCCTGCCCCTCCTCGCCGAGTCGGTTGGCCACCGGCACGCGCACGTTCTCCAGGTAGACCTGCCGGGTCGGCTGGGCCCGCCAGCCCATCTTCTTCTCATTGGCGCCGAAGGACAGCCCGGGGGTGTCGCGGTCGATGAGGAAGCTGGAGATGCCGCGGGCCCCGGCCTGTCCGGTGCGGGCCATGAGGAGGTAGACATCGGTTTCGCCCGCTCCGGAGATGAACTGCTTGGTGCCGTTGAGCACGTAGTGCTCACCGTCGCGCCGGGCGGTCGAGGCGATCGCGGCGGCATCCGAACCCGCATTCGGCTCGGTCAGGCAGTAGCTGGCCAGGGCTTCGAAGGACGTCAGGCGCGTCAGCCACTTCTCCTTCTGTTCGGGGGAACCGTAGCGGGAGACCATCCACGTAGCCATATTGTGGATGGAGATGTACGAGGCGACCGCCGGGTCCGCGGTCGACAGGGCTTCGAACACGACGACCGCGTCCATCCGTCCCAGGCCCGAGCCGCCGTAATCCTCGTCTGCGTAGATCCCGCCCATGCCCAACTCTGCCGTCGCTTTGATGGCGTCGATGGGGAAGTGGTGTGCGGCGTCCCATTCCAGTGCATGGGGTGCGAGCTGTTCGTCTGCGAATTGGCGGCACATGGCCGCGAGCTCGAGTTGGTCCTCGTCCAACCCGAACGGGCGGGCCGCCGCGCTGCTGTGTGCCATGGAGGTCCTCCGATCATCTGGCCGACCACACCGCTGTGGTCTGGACTACAGACTAACAGAACACTAGGACGTCCAAGTAATAGGCTGGTGTGCCTGGATACGCCCCGGACGGGACGGGCGACGCTGCCACCGGCGGACCGGAGGAGCCGCCTTCAGGCGCGCTCGGCCTCGAGCCCGGAACGCAGGAGTGCCAGCGAATCGAGCAGGGCCGCGACTTCCTCCGGGCCGGCACCAGGGCGCGCGAAGACCTCGGCGTTCAGCGCAGCAGCGGCACGGGCGACCAGTTCGCGCCCGGCCGGGGTGATCTCCACCAAGGTGGTGCGCCCGTCCGTGGGATGCGGCTGCCGGCGGGCCAGGGCGGCGGCCTCCAGCCGGTCCACAGAATTCGTCGTCGAGGTGGCATGGACCTGCAACCTCTGCGTGATCTTGTTCATCGGCAGGCTGCCCCTGCGCGTGAACGACAACAGTGCCAGCACCTCGAACCGGGCGAAGGTCAACTGCAGGGGTTTGAGCACCGCGTCGATGCGGGCCTGGAACAGCTGTTGGGTGCGCATGATGGAGATGACCAGGGTCATTCCATCGGCCGCATCATCCCATCCGTGGGCCAGCCATTGCCTGCGGGACTCCGCGATCGGATCCGTCTCCTCTGCCATGGGCCTCAGTGTATTAAATCCGAGTATTGAATCCGAGGGCGCCGGTCGGTGGGAACCCGAGTGTGGAACGGATATGCGTGTTCTGCGAGGCCGTGGAGTGACGGGCTGCAGTGGGCGTGGCACGATATGAGACATGTGCGGACGTTTGAACATGCAGGCGGACCCGAGGGATCTCGCCGCCGACCTCGGCGCCGTCTACGAGGCCTATGCCGCACGGCCGCGCTACAACGTTCCGCCCGGCGCCGTCCTGCCGATCATCGTCAGCCGACCGAACGAGGACGGGGAACTGTCCACCCAGATCCGCTCGGCCCGTTGGGGTCTGGTGCCCGGCTGGGCCAAGGACGTCAAAATCGGCTTCCGCGCCTTCAATGCCAGGGTGGAGACCGTGGCGAGCAAACCGATGTTCCGCGCGGCCTTCGCCGCCCGGCGCTGTGTGGTCGCCGTCAATGGATACTACGAATGGCAGGCGCTCGCGGAACTGGGGGAAACCGGAACCGCTGCATCGAAGGCCCGGACGTTAAAACAGCCATGGCTGATGCATGCGGCAGACGACGACTGGTTGTTCATGGCGGGGCTCTACGAGTTCAAGCGGCTGTCAGACGGTGAACGCACCGGAGAGGGCGACCCTGCCGTCTACGGTGACTGGCTCGTTTCGACGACCATCATGACGTGCCCCGCCCGCGGTCACCTGGCAGAAGTCCATGACCGGATGCCCATCATGCTGGACCGGGGACAAGTGGACACCTGGATCGAACCCAGCATGGCCGGCGACGCAGCTTCCGCTGCGCTCGCGGGGTTGATCGACGGTTTCGATCCGGAGCGGATCCTGCGGTATCGGGTGGATCCGGCCGTCGGCAATGTTCGCAATGACTACGAGTCGTTGACCGCACCGCTGCCCGAACCGGCCTGAATCGCCGCCGCCAGCGCCCGGATGTCCTCGGGAGTGGTGCGGCAGCAGCCGCCGATGATGCGGGCTCCCGCCGCTGTCCAGGCCCTGGCATGGACGGCCAGATCGACATCATCGGAGCCATCGCCACTCCACGTCTGGGTTGCGGCGGAATAGACATGACCCGAGTTGGGGTAGCAGATGCCGGGCAGCCCCGCGGTGTCAACGGCCAGCAGTGCCGGCTCCACGGAATCGGCACTGCAGCAGTTGACACCCACGGCAATCGGGGGATTGGCGACACGCGCCAGCCGCCGGGTGAGCTCGGTCAAGTCCCCGCCATCTGGCAAAATCGGCCCGCTGCTGCAGCTGAGCCACCACCGCGCTGATGGGTACGCGGACATGACATCGGCGATGAGCAGGGCCTCGTCGACCCGGGGAATGGTCTCCCAGGCGAATAGTCTGCAACCCGCCTCGTACAGGAGGGCTGCGCGATCTCGGTGATAGGAATAGAGCGCGCCGCGCTCAATGGAGTATGCGCCGGAGTACTCGGAGCCGTCGGCCAGGTGGACACCATAGGGGCCCAGCGCGGAGGCGGCCCAGGTCTGGATGCCGGTGCTACGCGTATAGTCCTGGGTCGCGTTCTGCGCTAGATACCAGGAAGAGGCCATGAGCTCTTGGGCGCGCGCAGTGGAATAGCCGGCGCGCACGAATGCCGGAACCGAGGCCTGGTAGGCCAGGGATTCGACGATCCTGGCGCCGGCCTGTAGATAGTCGCGATGCATGGTGGAGACGAGCTCCGGTTCCGTGGCCAGGATGGCGGCCGACCACAGATCACCGGACACATCGACCCCCATGTCCTGCAGGTGGGTCCCCGATGCTCCATCGAGGACCAAGGGAGTAGGGGAGGCGGCGAGGGCCGCCTGCAGCGTGGGCGGGAGGTCGGGGTGGTGGTTCGTCTGTGGCATGCCCACCAGGGTATGTGATCAGGGTCATGCCCGCCCGGTTTGCGGGCCGGTTGCGGGTCGTGTAATGTTTTCTCTTGTCGCCAGGACGGCCCAGCGGTTCGCAGGGAACACGTTCTAGGCGGCGATGAACAAGAAGTTGAGCATCCCTTCACCGGGAATCATGGTGGCCGAGTGTGGTCGTGTGTTTCACGGGTGGGTGTGTGCCTGTTGTTTGAGAACTCAATAGCGTACTTGAATAGTTTTTTTCGTGATGCCAGAACTAAGTAGTACATATTTTCTGGCTGAAAATAATAATGATGGATGATATGAGAGGACGATGCTGGTTTCCGGTGTTGTTCTCTTTCTCGTCAGTCTGTTCTTTTCGGTTGGGATCGCTTGATCACAAGCATTTTTTTGTGGAGAGTTTGATCCTGGCTCAGGACGAACGCTGGCGGCGTGCTTAACACATGCAAGTCGAACGATGAAGTGGCACTTGTGTCATGGATTAGTGGCGAACGGGTGAGTAACACGTGAGTAACCTGCCCCTGACTTCGGGATAAGCCCGGGAAACTGGGTCTAATACCGGATACGACCCCGGTCCGCATGGACTGGGGTGGAAAGTTTTGTCGGTTGG
>NZ_JANIJX010000030.1 GCF_024580735.1 Brevibacterium moorei
GTGGGGCGGGGTCGGGGAATTGTGCGACTTTCAGGCGGATGTTCGGGTCTTGTGTGGGCTTGTAGTCACGGGTCATGAGTCCACGTGACCATGGGTATGGTCATGATGTGGTGAGACATGGTGGTCATGATGTTGTGAGACATCTGTGGTCACGATGTCCCGAGACTTCACAGCAGCGCTGCCGTGCGTTCGACTGCATGAACCGGCCACTCGATGAGGCCCTCCGCCATCGAATGACCCCGGCGTAGAATGGAAGGCGGAAATCCGCGGGAGTCCCGCGAGTGCTGCGCACACAGCACATGCAGCACGCAGCAGGACTGAGAGGGCGAAAGCCGACCGCTATACCTGATACGGATCATGCCGTCGTAGGAAGGACGTTCATGCGCATCATCGTCGCAGGCGCCGGGGTCGTGGGCCTCAGCATCGCCTGGGAGCTTCTCAATCGCGGACACCAGGTCACCGTCTGCGACGCCACCCCCGGCAACGGCGCCTCGCACGCCGCGGCCGGAATGTTGGCACCGGCGGCCGAAATGGTCTGGGGCGAGGACGAACTCGCCCCCATCATGGCCCGCGCCGCCCGCCTCTACCCCGATTTCGAGGCCTCGGTCCGCCTGGCCTCGGGCATCGACGCACACCGCAAGACCGAGGGCACCCTGGTGATCGGCGCGGAACGCTCCGACGCCCAGCGGATCTGGGAACTCATCGAGGCCCAGCGCGCCGCCGGCAACCCCACCGAACGACTGACCGGCTCCCAGGCGCGCCGCCTGGAGCCCGCCCTGGGCCCGCGGATCGTGGGCGGGGTGAGCCATCCGGGCGACCACCAGATCGACCCGCGCACCTATGCGGTCGCGCTGCAGGCGGCACTGCTGGCCAAGGGCGCGACCTTCGTGCGCGCGAATGTGGCCCGCGTAGTCGAGGCCCCCGCCGGGGGTTCGGCCACCGCGATCCTCGACGACGGGGACACATCGCCGGCCGGCACAGCATCTGCCGGCGCGACAGCGTCCCCCGAAACGGCCCCGTCCTCCCCCGCGACCGGCTACATCCATCCGGCGGCCGAACACCGGATCGGCGCCGAGGGCACCCGCCTCGAGGCCGATGAGATCATCCTGGCCACCGCCGTGTGGCAGGTCCCCGGAGTCGAAGAGCTCAACGTCCGCCCGCAGCGCGGCGATGTGATCCGCGTGCGCATTCCCGCCGGCCACCCGCCGCTGGTCTCACGAGTGGTCCGCGGTCAGGTCGCAGGCCGGCCGATCTACCTGGTGCCGCGCTTCGACAACTCGCTGGTGATCGGCGCGACCACCCGCGAGGACGACCTCGAGGCACCCAGCACCGAGGGCGTCTGGCAGCTGCTCGACGACGCCCGCCGCATCGTGCCGGGCATCGTGGACACGACGATCGACGACGTGGTCGCGCGTTCGCGCCCCGGCACGCACGACGGCCTGCCGATCATCGGCCGGCTGGCGCCGGGCATCATCGCCTCGACCGGCTTCTCGCGCCACGGCATCCTGCTCAGCCCGTGGGGCGCGGCCGTCACCGCCGACGTCGCCGAGGCCGCGCTGCCCGATGGCGCCGGCACCCGGGCGCCGCTGACCCCGGAGGAGCTGGCCGCGAGCGCGACGAGTTCACTGTCGACGACGACCGGAGCCGAGGCCGCCGCGGCCCTGGCGGCCGACCCGCTGGCCACAGCGCCGCTGCAGGCTTCGGCGGCGGCGCCGCAGGCCGAGCCCCTGCAGGCGGCACCGACCCGGGCCTGAGCACCCCGCACACAATCAGAACCCTGACCTCACCGCACTATCGGAAAGGCCACTCATGAACACCGAAACACCTGATACGACGACATCCGACACGACGACCGACACCATCACCGTGAGCGTCGACGGGACGCCGCGCACCTTGGTGCAGGGCACCTCGGTCCGGGCACTCGTCGCCGAACTGCTGGGACAGGAGATCACAGCGGAGGGAACCGCCGCCTCGGGCAAGCGCCTGGGCGTGGCCGTGGCCGTCGACGGCCGGGTCGTGCCGCGGGGCAAATGGGACGGGCACGTGCTGGCCGCAGGCAGCGCGATCGAGGTCGTCACCGCCGCACAGGGCGGCTGAGGAGGAGACACCATGACATCAGCAGACACTTTCACCGATCCGCGCCCGCTCGTCATCGACGGGGTGCAGCTGGACTCGCGGCTCATCATGGGCACCGGCGGGGCGACGAGCCTGGCCAGCCTGGAGGATGCGCTGGTGGCCAGCGGCACGCAGCTGACCACCGTGGCGATGCGCCGGTATTCGGCCACGGGCACGGGCATCTTCGACCTGCTGGGCAAGCTGGACATCCGGCCCCTGCCCAATACCGCCGGCTGTTTCACCGCGCGCGATGCGGTGCTCACCGCGCAGCTGGCGCGCGAGGCGCTGGACACGAACTGGATCAAGCTCGAGGTCATCGCCGACGAGGAGACCCTGCTGCCGGATGCGATCGAACTGTTCGCCGCGGCCGAGGAGCTGGTGGCCGATGGCTTCACCGTGCTGGCCTATACGAACGACGACCCGGTGCTGGCCCGCCGCCTGGAGGACGCCGGGGTGGCCGCGGTGATGCCCGCCGGAGCGCCGATCGGCACGGGCCTGGGCATCCTCAACCCGCACAATATCGAGACGATCGTGGCGCGCGCGAACGTGCCCGTGGTCCTCGACGCCGGGGTCGGCACGGCCAGCGATGCCGCGCTGGCCATGGAGTTGGGCTGTGACGCGGTGCTGCTGGCCTCGGCGGTGACCCGCGCCCACGACCCGGCGCTGATGGGCCTGGCGATGGCGCGCGCCGTCGAGGGCGGGCGGGCCGCGCGGCTGGCCGGCCGGATCCCGCAGCGCTCCCTGGCCCTGGCCTCATCGCCGACCGAGGGCATGGTCGCCACCGGGCTCGAGGCCGCGATCTGATGGACGTGGATATGCGCGCCGGAGCAGGTGCCCTGCCGCCGCTGGTCGCGCAGGGGCCCGAGCTGAGCCCCGCCGATATCTCGCGTTTCGCCCGGCATCTGCCGCTGCCCCAGGTGGGCGTAACCGGGCAGCGCCGACTGCGCAATGCGCGGGTGCTGGTGATCGGCGCGGGCGGCCTGGGCTCTCCAGTACTGCAATACCTGGCGGCCGCCGGCGTCGGCACACTGACCGTGATCGACGCGGACACGGTGGAGGATTCGAACCTACAGCGCCAGGTCATCCACTCGACGCCCGCGATCGGCACACCCAAGGTCGATTCCGCCGCCGCCCGCCTGGCCGAGACCGCGCCTGGCACCCGGGTCAATGCGCTGCGCGAGCGGATCACCGCCGCCAATGCCGTGGACCTGTTCAACGGCCACGATCTGGTGGTCGACGGGGCGGACAATTTCGCCACCCGCTATGTCTGCAATGACGCCGCCGAACTCACGGGCACTCCCCTGGTGTGGGGCACGTTGTTCCAGTTCTCGGGCCAGGTCTCGACCTTCTGGCCGGGCCGCGGCCCCATGCTGCGCGACCTGTTCCCCGATGTGCCCGAGGCCGACTCCGTCCCCAGTTGCGCTCTGGGCGGGGTGTTCGGCGCACTGTGCGGCTGGGTCGGATCGCTCATGGCCACCGAGGCGATCAAGCTGATCTGCGGCATCGGCGATCCGCTGCTGGGCCGGCTGGCCCGTGTGGACGCGCTGGGCTCGCGGATGAGCGAACTGCACTTCGAGGCCGATCCCGACCGGCCGCCGGTCACCGCGATCGAGACCTTCGCCGATGTCTGTGCCCCCGACCCGGTGACCGAGGTCGATCCGGCGCAGCTGGGTTCGGCACGGCTGAACCAGGCCGGTCCCGTGACGCTGGTCGACGTGCGCGAGGACTGGGAGCGCGAGGTCATCGCCCACCCGAGCGCGCACGCCGTCCCGCTGGGCGAGATCGAGGCGCGCGGCTGGGAGGCCCTGGACGGGGTCCTCGCGCAGAGCACAGGCCCCGGCACCCTCGTGTTCATGTGCAAGACGGGTGTGCGCTCGGCGACCGCGGCGCGGCTCCTGGCCGCCGAGGCCACTCCAGTCGCCCACCCGGCCGTCGCCTCGCTGCGCGGCGGGATCCTGGCCTGGGCGGAACACGTGCACAACCCGATCCGGTACTGAGCCCGGCGAGGAACGGTATATCTCACCATTCAAGACATCTTGTACGGTGACTTATACCACTCTTTCGCTGCTTCTTTCCGTGATGCGCGTGTGTTTTCCCTGAGGTTTCGTCGATATACACCGTCATTCGTGGGTGTCGCGTCACATTCCGGTCCGCCGCCGGACGTAGCATTGACGTGTTCAACACACCACAAGGCCGTGCGCAAGCCCGGCTAGGGCCGCGCATGGGACCTGGAATAGGAGCCCCTCCGCATGAGCGCATCCACCACGGCTGCTCCCCACAGCAGCCCGGGCGATCACAAACCGCAGTCGAAGTTCAAAACCCTGATGGGCACCAGCGTGGGCAATGCGCTGGAATGGTACGACTGGAACGTCTACGCCAGCTTCGCCGTCTACTTCTCCACACAGGTCTTCGACAACAGCAATCCCCAGTCGGCCTTCCTCAACACCATGGCCGTCTTCGCCGTGGGCTTCGTGGCCCGCCCCTTCGGTGGCTTCGTCTTCGGCTGGCTGGGCGACCGCGTGGGCCGCAAGCACTCGCTGACCCTGGCCGTGATCGCCGCCTCCCTGGGCTCCCTGCTCATCGCCATCTGCCCGACCTACGACAAGTGGGGCTGGGGCGCCTCGGCGCTGCTGGTCTTCGCCCGCCTGCTGCAGGGCCTGGCCCACGGCGGCGAGCTGCCCAGCGCGCAGACCTACCTGGCGGAGCACTCCCCGCAGGACAAGCGCGGCCTGTTCGCCTCCTCGATCTACGTCACCGGCACCATCGGCCTGCTGGTCGGGCTGGCACTCGGCCTGATCCTGCAGAGCACGCTCGACGAGGCGCAGATGGACGCCTGGGGCTGGCGCATTCCCTTCGCCGTGGGCGCGGTGATGGGCCTGGGCGCCCTGTGGATCCGCTCCTCGATGGAGGAGTCCGAGGTCTTCGAAGAGCACCGCGCGGCCGTCAAGGATGCCGGTGAGAAGGAGAAGAACATCTTCGCCGAGGTCGGCCGCAACTGGCGCGTGGGCCTCAAGGTCATCGGCATGACCTGCGGTCTGACCGTCGCCTACTACATCTGGTCGGTGTCCATGGCATCAGTGGCGAAGTCGTCCTTCGGCTACACCGCCGACGATTCCTTCACCGCCTCGCTGATCGGCAATGTCGTCTTCATCGTGGTGCTGCCCGCCTGGGGCTTCCTGTCGGACAAGATCGGGCGCAAGCCCTCGATGCTCATCGCCCTGATCGGCACGGCCATCCTCTACATCCCGATGATGAAGCTGGTCATGAACGGCGGTCACATGTGGGAACTGGCCCTGGCGATCTCGCTGCAGCTGGTCCTGCTCGCGGGCTTCCTGTCCCACGCCCCGGCCACCTATTCGGAGATGTTCCCGACCTCGCAGCGCACCGCGGGCTTCGGCATCTACTACGCGATCGTGATCGCCGTGTTCGGCGGTACCGCCCCGTATGTGCTCACCGCCATGGGCTCGGATAAATTCGCCTGGTACTCGATCATCCTGTTGGTGGTCTCCGCCATCACCGTCCTGTTCCTGCCCGAGACCAAGGGCAAGGACCTTTCGACGCACAACACCCTGGAAGACGAGGCGGCGGACCGGGCATAGTCGGCTGATCCCGCCGGGATCCGTCCCGGCGGGATCAGCTCCGTCCCTCGATAACACGCGACAGCAGGCGCTTTGGTACGAACCCCCGCGTGGGTTTCGGACCAAAGCGCCTGCTGTTCTTGTGGGCACCGGCACCGGCCGCCGGGAGCCCCGGGGGCAGAAAGGTCTTGGGCGCCCCCGGAGGCCCTGAGACCCTGTGGCCCAAGACCTTGACAGGCGTCCAGAATCTCCGGGTGCTGTGAAGGTGCACGAACGGATCCACCATCAAGGGAGATAGTCATGAAGGCCGCCGGCCTATGCCACTCCGACGTCGGCATCCTCGAGGACCCCAAATGGATGGAGCTCATGAAGGTCCCTGCCATCCCCGGCCACGAGATCGCAGGCGTGGTCGACGCCGTCGGCGATCCGGACACCGGCTACTCGGTGGGCGACCGCGTCGCCGTGTGGCCGCTGGGCAATAAGGGCGACACCTACGGCTACGCCCGGCCCGGCGGCTGGGGAGAATACGTCGTGGCGGACAAAGAGGATGTCATCGCGATCCCCGACTAGGTGCCCTTCGACATGGCCGCCGCCGCAACCGACGCCGGCATGACCTCCTACGGCGCCATGATGGAGACCGGCGGCCTGCAGCCGGGCGAGAAGGTCGGCGTGATCGGCTTCGGCAGCCTGGGCCAGATCGGCGCCCGCGTCGCCCACCTGTCCGGTGGCGAACTCTACGTGGCCGAGGTCAACGAGGCCGTGTGGGACGCCACCTACGCCGCCGGCGCCAAGAAGGTCGGCAAGGACATCACGGAGCTCAAGGATGTGGGCCTGACGCTCATCGTCGACTATGCGGGCTTCGGCACCACCACCGCCGGCGCGATCGAGACCCTGGCGCCGAACGGGCGCCTGGTGCAGGTCGGCATGGGCCGCCTCGAGGCCACGCTCAACATGTACCCGCTCATCACCAAGCGCCTGAAACTGCTGGGCAACAATGGCAGTTCGCGCGATGCGATCGCCAATGTCATGAAGTTCATGGCCTCCGGCGACCTCAAGCCGGCCGTGGAGCACACGGACTTCGCCGGCATCCCCGAAGGGATCCAGCGGCTGCACGACGGCGGGGTGCGCGGGCGCCTCGTCGCCATGTACGAGGACTGAGCAGGCCTGCGGAACCGAACGAACGGGTTCCGAGGGCACACCGAGACCGTCCCCACCGAATGAGCGGGCGCCCGCGTTTCCCACTCGATGATGCCGGGGGTCACCCAGTGGCCGGTTCATGTAGCTCTGCGCCTCAGAAACCGCATGAACCGGTCACTGGGTGATTCGCCTGGCCGTCGACTGTCCCCTCATGGTTAGAGTGAGCGCATGAGCGTCGAATCCCCCGCCTCCCCTCACACCGAGCTGCTCCTGCGCGCGGGCTTCACCCCGGTCGCCGTCACCGGCCTGCGCCGGCTGGGCCCGCGCGTCCTCGAACTCACCCTGGACCGACGCGAGCCCTTCTCCCCCGGTTCCCATATCGAGGTCGCCCTTGCCACTGAGCCCATCCCCGCCACAGGCCGGCGCGAGGCCGCGGGCACCACAGCGGTCCCGCTGATCCGCCACTACTCCCTGAGCTCGGATCCGACCGGGGCCACGCCCTGGACCATCGCGGTCCAGGACTCTCAGGCGGATACGGCGACATCCTGCACGCAGGCAGCCGCGGACCCGGCGGAGGACGCAGCTGCCTCCGGAAGCGCCGCCCCCAGCCTGTCGCATACCCTGCACACCATTGCGCAGCTGCGCGAGTTGTTCATCCGCGGCCCGCGCAATAACTTCCACTTCCGCGCGGCGCGGCCCGCGTACTTCGTCGCAGGCGGCATCGGCATCACCCCGCTGCGCTCGATGCTGATCTTCGCCGCGGGCCTCGAACTGAACTGGCACCTGCTCTACGTGGGCCGCGGCACAGACTCCAGTGCCGGGGACTCCAGCGCTATGGACTCCCTGGCCTATGCCGGCGAACTCCTCACCGCCTTCGGCCCCGAGCACGTGACGATCTGGGACACAGCGAAGAGAGGGCGCCCCGATCTGGCCGCCGAGGCCGCAGCCTGGCTGGGCGGACACCCGCAGGCGCTCGTCTACACCTGTGGTCCCGCGGGATTCGCAGACGCGCTGCGGGCAGGGCTCGCGGCGCGCCCGGAGACCGCGCAGACGATCGTCGAATCCGAACTGTTCGATCCGGCAGCCGAGGGCCCGCAGGCCGTATCCGCAGGGGCAGGGTCAGGCGGCACCGTGCAGGGCGACGCCGCCGCACCGGCGTCCCAACCGGGTGCGCAGGGTGCCGTCGGCACTACGGGCGGTGGGGCCTCGGCGGGAGGAAATCTGCCCTTCACCGTTGAACTGGCCGATGGGCGCACCGTGCCGGTGGGAGAGGGCGAGTCGATCCTGCAGGCGCTGACCGGCGCGGGCGTGCGCGTGCTCTCGAGCTGTCAGCGCGGAACCTGCGGCACCTGCGAGACCCGCATCCTGGCAGGGCGGGCCGACCACCGTGACCATGTCCTCGACGCCGCTGAGCGAGAGGCGAACGAGACCATGATGATCTGCGTGTCCCGCAGCTGCGATCCGGTGCTGAAACTGGACCTATAAGACGCAGGGTCGCGCGAAGCTACCGGGTTCGCGAGAAGGCTTCCCCCTCAGCCCCGTGCGCTTGCATCTGGGATGAGCGAGTAGACCTCCCACTCACCCCAGATGCAGGCGCATGGGGGCGCTGGCATAGGAGCGCAGGGTCGTGTGGATGTAGGGCTCGGCCGGGGCCAGGGGCTCCAGGGAGGACACGCGGCGCAGGAACTCGGCGAAGAAGGAGTCCATCTCCATCCGGCTGATCGGCTGGCCCACGCACATGTGGATGCCCATGCCGAAGGTCAGATGCCCGGAGGCATCGCGCTCCATATCGAAGGAATCCGCGTCGTCGCCCCAGCGCGCGGGATCGCGGTTCGCAGCACCGGGGAAGACGATGAGCTTGGAGCCCGCGGGGATCGTCACCTGGCCGATCTCCACGTCCCGGCTGGTGGTGCGGAAGAAGGACTGGAAGGGCGAGTCGAAGCGGAAGCACTCGTCGATCGCGTACTTCATCAGCCCCGGGTCGGCGCGCAGCCGGGCGTACTGCGCGGGGTGGCGCGACAGGGCGACCAGGGTGTTGACGATCGCCAGCACCGTGGTGTCCAGGCCGGCTGAGAGCATCGCGCGCACCAACAGGGTCGCCTCCTCGTCGAGGATGTCCCCGGAGTCCGCGAACTCCCAGATCTGCGCGCCCATGCCCCCAGGCGCCAGGCGATCGCGAGCGCAGGCCTCCATCACCCATTCGACCACTCCGTCGGCGGCCTCGAAGTGTTCCCGGGCGACCTCGTTCATCGGCCCCATCCGGGAGAAGTTCATGGCGCCCTGCAGGATCAGCTTGGGGTCGCGGTCGGCCCGCGGGATGCCCACTGCATCGCCGAAGACGCGCAGGGTGAACCGTTTGGCCAGGTCGAACACGTCGAGGTCCACGGCGGCCGCGGCCTCTGCAGACCCCAGCACCTCGTCTAACAGTTCTCGCGCATAGGCGTCGAAGTCGGCGCGGCGGGCCCGCAGCCGGCCTGGGCTGATGACCGCGGACATGGCCTGGCGCATCCGGGTGTGGATGGGCGGGTCGACCTCCAGGATGCCGGGGCGCCAGAAGGCCGGGCGGTTGACCGCGTAGTTCGCCGGCCCCACTCCTGCCCCGGAGATGAAGGTCTGCCAGTCGTCGAGGATCGCGCGGACCTCGGCGTCGCGGCCGAAGGCGTAGACCCCGTAGCGCTCCAACCAGACCGCGGCTCCGGCTTCACGCAGGCGGGTCAGGAAGGGGTAGGGGTCTGCCAGGGTGACGCGCGAATACGGGTCGTCGGGCAGGCTCGCATAGGCGTCGGCTGGCACAGGGGCGACGGCCTCCGGTTGGGCCGAGGCCTGGGATAGGAAGGCGGATTCGGCCGCTTGGGCGGTGGGGGCGGACTGCGGGGATGTGGTGCGGGATACACTCATATCCGTATATTACGAGGGCACTGTTCCCCTCGGGCTCGGGGGCCGGTCAACCGACCGGCCCGCACTCAGGTACGAGATCTGGACACCCGCATGGTGTCGGGAGCCCTCCACCACGGCCTGCACCCCGTAGACCCGGGCGATCAGCTCGGTGGTCAGTACCCGCTCCGGCGTGCCGACGGCCCGCACCCGCCCATCCTGCAGGACGATCGCATCGTGACAGTATCGGGCTGCCAGGTTCAGATCGTGCAGGGCGGTGACAACGGTCAGACCGGAGTCGCGCAGTAGGGACAGAACCTCGAGCTGGAAGCGGATGTCGAGGTGATTCGTCGGCTCGTCGAGCAAGATCACCTCCGGTTCCTGGGCCAGGGCGCGTGCCACCTGGACCCGCTGCTGTTCCCCGCCGGACAACCGTGCCCAGGACCGGTGCCGCATTCCGACCAGGTCGACTCGCTCGAGAGCCGCCTCGACGACCTGGGAGTCGTATCCGGTCAACGCGCTGAATGCCCCGCGATAGGGTGTTCGGCCGATCGCCACGGCCTGTTCGACCGTGACGTCGAGATGGGCGCTGGGACTCTGTTCGACAATCGCCAGACGGTGGGCGACCGCGCGACGCGATAGTTCGGCCAGCGGCACTCCCGCCAATTCGACGATGCCCGCCGAAGGCGCACGCAGTCCTGCCAGGATTCGCAACAGCGAGGTCTTGCCCGCCCCGTTCGGTCCCAAGATTCCCAGCATGCGGCCGGGGCGGGCGCTCAGATCGATGCCGTGCAGGATCCGGTTGCCCCCGCTGCCCCAGACGACTCCCCGAGCGGACAGCGCCGGTGCCGGGGTGACCGCCGCCTCGTCCGTGGCCACTCCGGTGGGCGCTCGGAGCTCTTCCCCGTTCATCGTGTCCCTTCCTTCTTCAGCACCAGGGCGAAGACCGGCGCACCCAATAGTGCGGTGATGACTCCCACCGGGATCTCGTGCGGGGCCAGGGCCCAGCGGGCCAGTGCGTCGACCCAGATGAGGAACACCGCACCGCCCAAAGCGGTTAGCGGCAACATGATCCTGTGTCCGGAACCCGCCAGCAGGCGCACGATGTGTGGTACCAGCAGGCCGATGAACCCGATCGCGCCGGAGGCTGCGACGGCCGCCGCGGTCATCAGCGCGGCCAGGACCATGAGGAGCCCCCGCATCCGAGCCACTGGAATGCCCAGCGAAGCGGCGGTATCCCACCCGAAGGTGAAAGCGTCCAGCGCACCCGCACACCATACGACCGCGAACGCCGCGGGCACGATGACGATGGCGGCCACCGCCAGAGGCTGCCAACGCGCTCCGCCGAGGGAGCCAAGCAGCCAGTAGGTGAAACCCCGGGTGGCATCCGCGTCACCGGAGAGCATGAGAATGAGCGAGGTCAGGGCGGAGAAGAACTGGGAGACCAGCACACCGGTGAGCACGACCCGGGAGGGATTGGACGCGCGGCCACCGCCGATCAGGACCAGCACGATTCCGAAGGCCAGCAGGGCACCTGCGAATGCGCCGGTGGACAGGGACACCGCGCCTGCGCCGACCCCCAGCAACAGCACCGCGACCGCACCGGTCGACGCGCCCGAGGACACTCCCAGCAGGTACGGTTCGGCCAGCGGGTTGCGGGTCACCGCCTGCAGGACGGCACCGGACAAAGACAAGCCGACTCCCACGACGACTGCCAGGAGTACCCGCGGCAGCCGGGACTCCCAGATCAGTGCGTCGATGAGTGAGGAGGCGGCACCGGGATTCGGCACCAGAGCGCCCAGGCCCAGATGACGGGCCAGAATCGCGACTACCTGGGAATAGCGGATATCCGCCGTACCGATGAGGCAGGCAGCGGGGATGGACACCAACAGGGCCACGGCGAAGATGGGGATCCAGAAGGCTGTGCCCATGCGGGCCGGGGCTGCAGTGCGCGGCGCCTCGGAGCCGGCTGCGGCATCAGCGGACACCACAGACGATGACATCGTCAAGGTGCCTCCAGACGGGGGCGGCCTCTGAGAAGCCGGCGCAGGTCAGCGCCGCCAGATGGAAATCGAGCGGGGCCGGGGGCGTGGGTGGGCGGTCTGCGAAGCGACGGGCCCGCTCTGCCAGGTGACATGCGAACTCCGGCACCCCGGCCAGTTCCTCCCACCATTGGTCCCAGGTCAGGGCACCCGCGGCCTGATCGCGAGTCTGCGTCGCCAGGTCATCGGCCGCTGCGGCGGCTGACAGGAAGGGTTCGGCTACGGAGTCGTACCGCAGGTGGTCGGCGTCGAGCAGCAGACCGCCGGCGGGCAGAAGCCCGGCTGCACGGGTGTAGACGTCGACCAGCTGGGCCGGGTGCAGCCAGTGCAGAGCGGTCGAGGACACGACCGCTCCGATCGGGGGCAGGGCCTCGGCGGAGAGAAGCGCGGACACCGCCTCGGCCCAGCCGCAGCCGGCGAGGTCCGAGTCGAGCGGATGGAACCGTCTCGGATACGCCTCGGCCAGGTGAGTCGCGGCCAGGTGCAACAGAGCCGGGTCGTAGTCCACGCCGATCACGTGGACTCCGGGCAGCCGCTCGAGCACGCGCGCGGACAGGCTGCCCGGTCCGCAGCCCAGATCGAGCACTGTCAGGGCGGATGCGGTCGGAGCCTCTGCCCGACTGGTGAGCATGCGCACCACCAGAGCGACAACGGTGGAGAAGCGGTCCTCGCGCCGGTTGACCAGGGCCGCCTGCTGGGCGTCCCAAGCTGCGACCAGGCGGGCCGCAGCCGAGGTGGGGCCCCTGTCCGCTTCGGTGGGATCGGCCCCGGTGGGATCAAAAGCGCCGGATATCATCGACCCTCCTCATCTTGGATCTTCAGCAGCCCCTCGGACACGTGCTTGACCGCCTGGACACTGTCGAGCCCCGGGTCCATCTCCGGTCCCGAAATGGTGATGAACCGATTGTGTTTCACCGCATCCATCTGCTTGGTCAACGGATCGTTCTTGAGGAAGTCGATCTTCTCCTTGGCAGTGTCACCCGGGTATCCACGCGTCAGGTCGCCCAGGATGATGACATCGGGGTTCCGGTCGGCGACTTCGTCCCAGCTGACCTCCGGCCATTTGGTGTCACCGTCGTCGAACAGGTTCTTCGCTCCCACCATCTGGGTGACCGTCTGCGGCAGTCCGCCGGGCCCCGCTACGGACGGAGTCGCCTTCGACGCCGCGGTCGAGTAGAACCATACGAGTTTGGGTGTACCGGTGATCCTCTTCGCCTTGGCCACGGATTCATCGATGATCTTCCGTTGCTGGGCCACCAGATCTTCACCGGCCCGCTGCACATCGAAGATCCGCGAGATCTGCCCGACCTCGTCGAAGAGCATGTCGAAGTCGGCACCACCTTTGACGGACTCGTGGTAAGTGCAGTCGAACTCGGTCAGATAAGTGGGCACGCCCAGGTCCTGCAATTCCTGACGGGTGCCGGCGTTCTCCTCTTTGAAGAAGGAGGCGTAGGACGAATAGACGAAGTCCGGTTGGGTGTTCAGCAGAGTTTCGTGCTTGACGATCCCATCGGACAGCAGAGGGACCCTCTTATATGCCGCGGCAAGATCAGCGGGGATCGGGTTCGTCTGGTAGGCGGTGCCGGCCAGGCGGTCTCCCAATCCCAGGCGCAACATGAGTTCCGTGGCCGATTGGTTGAGGGACACGGCCCTCTGCGGTGAGCGCTCAACGGTGACATCGGTGCCACAGTTCGTGTACTTCAACGGATAGGCGGTGGCCCCGGAGGTTTTGGGAGCCGAGGGCGTCTGGCCGTCGGGATCCTTGTCCGCTCCACCGGAACAGCCGCAGAGCAGGAGGGCGACGGCGAGCGCCGGCAGTATTGATTTCAATCGCATACCCGATAAGGTATGCCCCCACATCGGTAGTAAACCAATGTTTATATGCGCAGGTGGCGATGAGTTCCACGGCGTTTCTGCGCGTGGTGTTCAAAGTTGCGGTGTGCAGAGTCGCAGGGTTCAGCCCAGTCCATCGACGGTGGCGGCCAGGCGCTTGACTGAACGGGTCAGCTCTTCGTTCATGATCCGGGCGCGGTCGGGGGTTTTAAGCCGCATGAACAGTTTGAGGGCGAAGGTCTGGAGCTCCGGGGTGGCGGTCTGCGCATAGTCCTCGACCGTTCCCATCCCCTCGGATTCGAGCCAGGCCAGGATCGCGGCGCGGTCACCCTGGTTCATCCGGTCGAATGCCTCGGCGTCGTGCTCGCTCAGCCCCTCGGCCAGGCGGTCGCCCACCCGGGTGCGCATATCGGCCATGGCGGTCTCGACCAGGGCAGTGCGCTGTTCGGCCGGCAGCCCGGCGACCACCGCGTCGACTGCCGCGGTGGGGTCGACTGCCGCGGTGGGGTCGACTGCCGCGGTGGGGTCATCGTCGGCGAAGAACGCGGATCCCATTGCTTTCCTCCCAGGGTTCGTGCGGTCACCACCGGGCCCGGCGGCGACCGCGTCCATCCTACCGGCGCGAGGCTCCCGCACCTCCACGCGATTCTTCATAGACACCATCCCAGCGCGGAAACGACCTGTTGCAGCACGTCGTTTCCGCGCTCAGGTGGTGTCTATGCCTGCTCCCGCACCTACCCCCGAACCCTGAGCACCATCCGGCCCGCGCCCGCGTCGAGTTTCCGGTGCGCGGCGACGACCTCGGCGAAGGGTAGGACCTCCGGCTCGGCCACGCTGATCGTCCCGGCTGTAATCCCGGCCGAAACCGCTTCCAGGGCCACATGATCGGGTTCGACGATCATGCCCGTGAGTCGGATCCCGGCCGCTGCCGCCCGCTCTACCAGTTCGCTCTTGTCCCCCGAGGGCACGCTGACGACCAATCCACCCGGAGCTGTCACCCCGATCGCGCGCTCACTGTATTCGCCACCGACCAGGTCGATGACCACGTCCGCCGAATCGACCGCGTCCTCGAAGCGCTGCCGGGTGTAGTCGATCGCCTGGTCGATCCCAAGGTCCATCAGTCCCGCGAGCTTGCCCGTGGAGGCCGTGCCGATCACGTACGCGCCCCGGCTCTTCGCCAGCTGTACTGCGAACCGACCCACGGCTCCGCTGGCACCCAGCACCAGCACCCGCTGCCCGGCCCGCACCTCGGCCACGTCGACGACGATCTGATAGGCGGTGGTCGCCGGCAGCGGCACGGCTGCGGCCGTGCTCAGCGACAACCCTGCCGGAACCTCGACCAGCTGTCTGGCGGGCGCGGTGAGGTATTCCGAATAGGCCGCGGCCGGATAGGGGAAGCGCGGCATCCCATAGACGCGGTCGCCCACGTCAAAGCGCGTGACTCCCATACCCACCGCGGTCACGATCCCGGCCACGTCCCAGCCCAGGGGCAGCGGCGGGCCACCGGCCACAGCGCCCATTTTGCCGCCCTGCCGGGTCTTACCGTCCACGGGGTTGATCCCGGCGTAGTCGACCCGCACCTGCACCTCGGTGGGGACCGGTTCCGGGACGTCCACGGTCTCAAAGCGGAGCACCTCGGGCCCGCCGTATTCGCCGATGATCACCTGCTGCACCCGGTCCACCTTCGTCTTCCTCCCGCGATCTCACATCGTGTTCCATATTCGCCTGGCCCCCGCGGCTGCGAGAGGCTTGGACCAGCATCGCACGCCGCGGCACATTCCGCACCACGCGCATCCGGCTCCAAAGAAGGCTCCAAAGAAGAGGTCGTCCACCATGTCGCACACACCCGTCACAGACTCCGCCGCAGCGCCGCTGGGAGGCGGCGAATCGCCGAACTCCCGGGCCGAGGCCGCAGCCGGCCTGCTCGTGCGCGCCCGCACCGCCGGCGATAAGTTGGACGCCCTGCCCACGGAGGCCAAGCCCGGGGACAAGGCGGACGCCTATGCGGCCCAGGTGCTGATCGCCCAGGTACGGGCCGAGGACACCGCAGGGTGGAAGATCGCGGCGACCAGCCTCGACGGGCAGCGGCACATCAACGTCCCCGGCCCCCTCGGCGGGCGCCTGCTGACCTCAGAGGTCTACGGCGATGGCGAGACCGTCGATCTGGGCAACAACGCCATGTGGCTGGCGGAACTGGAGTTCGTCTTCGTCTTCGCCCAGGACCTGGCGGCACGGCCTGAGGAGTACACGCGTGAGGAAGTGCTCGCGGCGATCGGCGAGCTGCGCCTGGGGATCGAGCTGCCCAGCAGCCGGTTCGTCGACCCCGCCACGGTCGGGGAGCTGGGCCTCATCGCCGACAATGCGTGTACCGGCGAGTTCGTCCTGGGGCCGGTCGTGCCCGCAGGCTGGGAGCCCGAGGTCCTGCCGCAGACCCGCGTCACCGTCACCGTGAGCGGCGTGGCCGCCGGGCGGGGCGAGGACGCGGCCGGCGCTCAGGCCACACCGGCCGACACCGAGTCAGCACAGCCCGGCGAGCCCCGGGTCTCCTACGGGATCGGCGAGAACGTCATGGGCGACCCGGTCGAGGCCCTCCGCTGGCTGGTCAACGAGCTGTCCGCCCTGGGCCATCCCCTGCACGCCGGCCAGTTCGTCACCACCGGCACCTGCTGTGCGCCGGTGCCGGTGAAACCCGGAGAGGCCCTGAGCGCGGACTTCACGGGTCTGGGCACCGTGGAGTGCAGCTTCGCTTAAGCGCATGCCCGCAAACACCAACCTGGCGCGGAAACCACCTGCTACAACAAGTAGTTTCCGCGCCAGGATGGTGTCTATGCGCTCAGATGTCCAGGACGCCCCTCACCGGGCCCAGGTGACTCCGCCGTCCACCGCGACGGTCGTACCCACCACATAGTCGCCGGCGCGCGAAGCCAGGTAGATCGCGACCCCGGCCATGTCCTCGGGCGTGCCGATCCGCCCGGAGGGAATGCCCTGGGCCACGGCCTCGGACTGATCGCGGGCTTCCCTGTTCATGCTCGAGGGGAAGGCGCCCGGCGCGATCCCGTTGACCACGATGCCGTCGTCGATCAGGTTCAGCGCCAGTTTCTTCGTCAGGTGGATGACGCCGGCCTTGGCCGCGACGTAGCTGTAATTGTCCACCGGGTTGATGCTCATCCCGTCGATCGAGCCGATGTTGATGACCTTTGCCAGGTGGTCCCCGGCCCGGCCCACGGCGCGCAGTTCGGGCGCGAGATCCTGGATCAGGAAGAACAGGGCCTTGACGTTGAGGTCCATGACCTTGTCCCAGCCGGATTCGGGGAACTCGTCGAAGGGCGCGCCCCAGGCGGCACCGGCATTGTTGACCAGGATGTCGAGGGCCGATTCGTGTTCGCGGAACTTCGCCACGACCTCGGCGCGGCCGGCCGTGGTCGAGATGTCCCCGGGGATCGAAACGCAGGTGCCCAGTTCGGACAGTTCGGCGGCTGTCGCATCACAGGCCTCGGCCTTGCGCGCGGTGATGTAGACCCGCACCCCGGCGCGCACGAAGCCCTCGGCGATCATCTTGCCGATGCCACGCGAACCGCCGGTGATGAGGGCGCAGCGGCCCTCCAGTGAGAACAGGGTCGAAATGTCCATTTTGCTCCTTTGCAGATGTCGTCCGGATCACTTTACCGCGGAACGCGCCCGCACCCAGATCTTGCGCAGTTCCTCGGCCCACAGCACCAGGGAGGCGCCCAGGGTCGCCACGACCCAGTCGGCCACGGACATCCCGGCGGTGCCGAAGGCCACCTGCAGGAACGGCACGTAGACCACCGCGATCTGCAGCAGCACGCTGATCGCGATCGCGCCCCACAGCAGCCGGTTGTGGAACAGGCCGTGGAAGGCGCTGCCCACCCCGGAGCGGGCGTTGAACACGGAGAACAGATTGGCCAGCACCAGGGTGGTGAAGGCGGTGGTGCGCGCCTCGTCCAGGCCGTCCACGCCGAAGGGCCCGATGGCCGGGATCAGGCCGCCCGGCAGGCACAGGTCCATCACCAGCAGCAGGCCAAAGGCCATGGTGAATCCGGTGGTGAAGATCGCGACCCACATGTTCCTGTCGATCACGCGCTCACTCCGCTTGCGCGGGGGCCGGCCCATCACGTCGTCGAGCTCGGGGTCCACGCCCACGGCCAGGGCCGGCAGCGTGTCTGTGACCAGGTTGAGCCACAGGATCTGCGTGGCCAGCAGCGGCACCGCCAGGGCCGCGCCGGTTTCCTCGGCGGCGGCGGTCAGGCCGATCACGCCCATCAGCACGACGCCGAAGAACATGCCCAGCACCTCGCCCATATTGGCGCACAGCAGGTAGCGCAGGAACTTCTTGATGTTGTCGAAGATCGTCCTGCCCTCGTGCACCGCGCGCACGATGGTCGCGAAGTTGTCATCGGCCAACACCATCCGGGCGGCCTCCTTCGACACCTCGGTGCCGGTGATGCCCATTGCCACGCCGATGTCGGCGGCCTTGAGCGCGGGCGCGTCGTTCACCCCGTCGCCGGTCATCGCGACGATCTGGCCCTGGGCCTGCAGGGCGGAGACGATCTTGAGCTTGTGTTCGGGCGCGACGCGGGCGTAGACGGACACGTCCTCGACAGCCTGGGCCCAGCCGGCATCGTCCAGGGCATCGAGTTCCCGGCCGGTCAGGGCCGGCGCATCGGGGGCGACGATGCCCAGCTGAGAGCCGATCGCCCTGGCCGTGGCCGGGTGGTCGCCGGTGATCATGACGACCCGGATGCCGGCCCGGTGGGCCTGCTCGATCGCGTCGCGGACCTCGGGCCGCGGTGGGTCGATGATCGCGACGGTGCCCAGATAGCACAGGTCGGATTCGTCGGCCTCGGTCAGTTCGGAGACCGTTCCGGCGCCGTGGCCGAGGTCCCCGCCGGCTGATTTTCTCGCAGCCGAGGTGCCGGCCGGGTTACTCGCAGGCGCAACCGCAGCAGGTTTGGCAGCCACGCCGATCGCGCGGTAGCCCTGGGCGGACAGGGCCTCGATCCCGGCCAGGAGCTCGCGGCGCCTGGCCTTGTCCAGCACCACCGCATCATCGCCGACCTGCTCGGCGGTGCACCGGTCCAGCAGCACGTCCGGGGCGCCCTTGGACAGGATGACGCGGCGCCCTGACAGCCAGTGCAGCAGCGGGTTGTCGCCAGCTCCCGTATCACTGGCCGCGCCCGCCACGGCACCGGGTCCACCGGCGGCGGCTCCGCCCTGCCCCTTGGTGGCCACCACCTGGCCGACGGCCTCGTCCACATGGTGCAGGGTCGTCATCATCTTGCGCTCGGAGGAGAATGGGATGTCGTCGAGTCGGGTGGCGGGCAGGCCGGATGCACTCTCACGGGCGGCCGCCCGCAGTTGCGGCACCTTGTGCGCGGCCACCAGGAAGGCCGCATCGGTGGGGTCACCGGTGATGTCCCAGCCGGCGGCCGTGTGAACCAATTGGGAGTCATTGGCCAGGGCGCCCGCGCCCACCGCCAGGGCCGCCTCGCGCAGAGCCCGGGCAGCTCCGGCCTCGCCCACGGTCCCCTCTGAACCACTCGCGCCCGGAGCGCCGACGGAACCGGCCGAGCCGGACACACCAGCGGAACCGGCCGGCCCAGCGGGCGTCGCAATGGCCTCGCCCGCAGGGTCGTAGCCCACCCCGGTGAACTCCGTGGCACCCGAGGCCGTGACGACCCGGGCGATCGTCATCGCGTTCTGCGTTAGCGTGCCCGTCTTATCGGTGCAGATAACCGAGGCGCTGCCCAGGGTCTCCGCCGAGTTCAGGTTCTTCACCACGGCATTGCGCTTGGCCATCCGCTGCACACCCAGCGCCAGGACAACCGACAGGATGGCGGGCAGGCCCTCGGGCACCGCGGCCACGGCCAGGGACACGCCCAGCAGCAGGATCGTCACCCAGTCAGTCGCCGAATGCGGGGTCTGCACGATCGCGATCGTGAGCATGATGACGATAGCGATAATGAC
This sequence comes from Brevibacterium moorei, assembly GCF_024580735.1. Taxonomy (GTDB): domain Bacteria; phylum Actinomycetota; class Actinomycetes; order Actinomycetales; family Brevibacteriaceae; genus Brevibacterium; species Brevibacterium moorei. The sequence goes on from NZ_JANIJX010000030.1 coordinate 19,565, forward strand.
GACGATCCGACCCAGTAGCCCACTGACGTGGTTGATCTCGCCGGTCAGCGGGGATTCGGTCTGTTCCGTCTGGTCGAGCAGGCCGGCCACATGACCCATTTCGGTGTCCATCCCAATGGCGGTGACGATTGCCAGCCCGGTACCGCTGGACACCCCGGTGCCGCGGAAGACCATATTCGTCCGGTCACCCAGATCAGCGGGTTCGACCAGGACGGCGGTGGACTTCTCCACCGGCGCGGATTCGCCGGTCAGAGCGGCCTCGGCAACCCGCAGCGCCGAGGCGTAGAACAGTCGGGCATCAGCGGCCACCTGGTCGCCCTCGGCCAGGCACAACACATCGCCCGGCACCACATCGTGACCGGGAATGGTCTGACGCCGGCCGTCGCGCAGCACGGTCGCGCGGGCCTCGGTCATCGAGGCCAGGGCCGCGACGGCATCCGCCGCCTTGGATTCCTGGACAAGGCCGATGACCACGTTGAACACGACCACGAGGACCACGACCAGCGCCTCGATCGGCGCACCGTGAGCGCCCTCGAGCGCCCAGGCCCCCACCGAGATGACCGCGGCAATGAGCAGGAGGATGACCAGGGGGTCCTTCAGCTGCGCCAGAATCCGTTTGATCAGGGGCGTTCGGCCGGCCGATCTGAGTTCATTGGGGCCGTGTTCGGCCAGCAATGCGGCGGCTCGATCACCCGACAGGCCAGCATCGCGTTTCACGTGAAACGCGGTCGCGACAGCCTCGGCTTCGAGCAGGGTCGGGTCGGTAACGGATGCATGGGCGGTGTCGTTGACGGCCATGCGGCCAGCCTACCGAGGCGACTCCCGGCTCGCCGGTTCGCTTGCCGCCTGGAAGCCCCGGTCTCGGTGGACGGACCACGCCGGATGTCGAGCGGATCACTGTCACGCTCAGTAGCATGCTACTCTTGCTTCGTCGGTTCCCCACCCGACGATTCACAGGGACGACGACGAATCGGTGAGCAGCGCGGAGGGGCGGCCACAAGAAAGTACGGCTACACCAATGAGGGAATGAGCTATGACATCTCGCACGCAAACCGCCCATGACGCACCCCGCCTCGCCGGCCACGCCGTCGTCGAACAACTCGTCGAGTACGGCGTCGACACCGCCTATGCGGTCCCCGGCGAGAGCTACCTGGCCGTGTTGGACGGAATGTACGAACACGCCGACGAGATCCGCCTCGTCACGGCCCGGCAGGAGGGCGGCGCCTCGATGATGGCCGCCGCCTACGGCCGTGCCACGGGCCGGCCCGCCGCCTGCCTGGTCACCCGCGGCCCCGGCGCCACCAATGCCAGCATCGGCGTACACGTCGCCTCCCAGGACGCCAGCCCCATGCTCCTGCTGGTGGGCCAGGTCCCCGAGCACAACCGCGAGCGCCGCGCCTTCCAGGAAATCGACTACGCCGCGATGTTCGGCACCATCGCCAAGGAAGTCGTCGAAATCCACGATCCGAACCGCGTCCCCGAACAGATGTCCCGTGCCATCGCCGCGACCACCGCGGGCGAGCCCGGCCCCGTGGTCGTCGTCCTGCCCGAGGACATGCTGATGACCGAGACCTCGGCGCCGGTGGTCAGGACCGCAGCGGTCAGCCGCCCGATCCCCGCCCCCGCCGACGTCGAGCGCGTCATCGCGGCCCTTGCCGCAGCCGAGCGCCCCGTGATCGTCGCCGGGCGCAACAACTGGAATGAAACCACCAGGACCGCCCTGGCCTCCTTCGCCGAGGCCTCGCAGATTCCCGTGGCCACGGCCCTGCGCTGCCAGGACGTCATCGACAACCGGTCTGCGGCCTATATCGGAACCCTGGGTCTGAACACCACTCCGGGTCTGCCCGCCGTGGTCGAACAGGCGGACCTCGTCATCTTCCTCGGCTCGCGACCGGATGCCCAGACCATGGGCGATTTCTCGCTCCTCACGCCGCCGCGTCCGGCCGCCACCATCGTCCACGTCTACTCCGACGGCAACGCGCTGGGGCGTGTCTACGCCGCCGACATCGCCCTGCCGGTGTCCCCTGAGGAATTCCTCGCGGCCCTCCCGGCCCGCGTCGAGCCGGCCGGCGACCGCGCCGCCTGGCTCACGCTGACCGCGGATGTGCGCCGGAACTACCAGCCGCTGAACGACGACGATGCGGTTGCGCGCGACTTCATGGCCGTGTTCAACGAGGTCATGCCCGAGGACACGATCATGACGTGCGGCGCCGGCAACTACACCGCCTGGGCCCAGCGCCACCGTTCCTTCACCACCTATCCCGCACAGCTGGCCACGCAGAGCGGCTCAATGGGTTACGGCATTCCCGCCGGTGTCGCCGCGGCGATCCAGTACCCGAACCGCACGGTCGCGACCTTCGCCGGCGACGGCTGCTTCATGATGACCGGCCAGGAACTGGCCACCGCAGCCGGTGAGAACGCCGATCTGCTGGTCGTCGTGGTCAACAACAGCCGCTACGGCACCATCCGCGCCCATCAGGACCGCGAATTCCCCGGCAGGGTCAGCGGCACCGATCTGCACAACCCCGATTTCGCCCAGCTGGCACTGGCCTACGGCGCACAGTCGACCCAGGTGCGCACTCCCGAGGAGTTCCGCACCGCACTGAACGAACTGGGTACTGCCTCCGGCCTGCGCCTGATCGAGGTGCTGGTCCCGTGAGCGTCGTTCCCAGTACTGCAGCGGAGATCGCACAGACCCTCGACCTGGCCCAGGACGCCGCGACCGTCTGGGGCGCATACGCCCCGGCTCGCCGCGCCGAGGTCCTCGAGGCCATCGCCGATGCCCTCGACGCCGCGGCGGACAGGTTGATTCCCGTCGCCGTGGCCGAAACCAATCTCACCACGGACCGTCTATCCGGTGAGCTCAAGCGCACCACCTTCCAGCTGCGCATCTTCGGCGAGGTCCTGCGCGAGGGCGGCTTCTTCGACGCGCGCATCGACCACGCCGACGCGGACTGGCCGATGGGTGCCCCGCGGCCCGACGTCCGGCGCACGCTGATCCCGCTGGGACCGGTCGCCGTGTTCTCGGCCAGCAACTTCCCGTTCGCCTTCTCGGTCGCAGGCGGGGATACCGCCTCGGCCCTGGCCGCGGGCAATCCCGTCATCGTCAAGGCGCACTCAGGACATCCGGAGCTGTCCGCCCTGACCGGTGAGATCGCCGCCGAGGCGATCGCCGGGCAGGGGGCGCCGGCGGGGCTTCTATCGGTGGTCTACGGCACCCAGGCCGGTGTTACCGTGCTGCAGGATCCGCGGATCAAAGCCGGTGCCTTCACCGGTTCCATCCCCGGCGGCCGGGCGCTGTTCGATATCGCCGTCTCCCGGCCCGAGCCCATCCCGTTCTACGGTGAGCTGGGCAGTGACAATCCGGTCTTCGTCACCAAGGCGGCCGCCGGGGAACGGGCCGAGGAGATCGTCGACGGGTTCATCGGATCCTTCACCGGCAGCGCCGGGCAGCTGTGCACGAAGCCGGGGATGCTCATCGTCCCGCGGGAATCGACGATCGTCGAACTGCTGCGCACGAAGTCCTATCCGCCGGCGGCCGCGCTGCTCAACGGCCGAATCCAGGACGGCTACGTCGCCGCCCTGACCGCGCTGCAGAATCACGCCGATGTCCGGGTCCTGCACCAGGACGCCGACGCCTACGCCGACCCGCCCACACCCACGCTGCTGCACACGGACTCCGCCGCGGTGCTGGCCGATCCCGCGACGCTCCAGGAGGAGTGCTTCGGGCCGGCCTCGCTGATCGTGGAATACGACGATGAGAGCGAACTCGTCGAACTGGCCGCGACCTTCGCCGGACAGCTCACCTCGTCCATCCAGGGCACCGACGATGACGAGGTCACCGAACTCGTCGCCGTCCTGTCCCGGATCGCCGGGCGCGTGTTGTGGAACCAGTGGTCCACCGGACTGTCGGTCACCTATGCCCAGCAGCACGGCGGACCCTACCCGGCGACCACCGCGGTGACCACGACATCGGTGGGCACCGCGGCCATCGAGAGGTTCCTGCGGCCCGTGGCCTACCAGGGCTTCCCCGACCGGCTGCTGCCGGAGCAACTGCGCGAGGACAATCCCCTGCACGTGCCCCGGCGCGTGGACGGCGAACTGTCCGCACGCGGCTGATCCCCTCCCCGCTCAGCGAGCGGCGCCTGCCCGGGCGATCCCGGGCAGGCGGCCCCACCCCTTCGAATCCACACAGAATCCGCTTCTGGTCAAAGGAGACACTAGCGAATGGAAATTCAGGCCATTCTCGGAGTCCTGATCGTCGCCGCCGCGATGATCCTCTTCGTCTTTGAAAAAATCCCGATCGCCATCACCGCTGTCGGCGCATCCCTGCTCATGTGGGCGATCGGCGCCCTCGACGTCAAGGACGTCTACGCGCCCTTCGGCAGTCAGGTCACCATCTTCGTGGCCGCCATGATGATCGTCGGCAGTGCACTATTCAATACCGGCGCCATCGACATCGTCGTCGGCTGGTTCCAGAAGAGCGGGATCGAAAAACGCCCCCGCCTGCTGGTCGCGGCCATCACCCTGGTGACGTCCTTCCTGTCCGCATTCCTGTCCAACAGCGCCGTCATCGCGATCTTCCTGCCGCTCATCGCGGTCCTGGCGGCGCGGTCGACGCGCAAGATGAACGTCCAGTTGCTCGTGCTGTCCGCCGGGATCGGCGCCGCCATCGGCGGCCTGGCCACCCTGGCCGGTTCGTCCTCGCAGGTCGTCACGCAGGGCATCCTGCAGGAGACCGAGGGCGCTACGCCGATGCACCTGTTCACCCTGACCGCGGTGGGCGCTCCCCTGGTCGCGATCACGGTGCTCTACATGTCCACCATCGGCTACAACATCGGCAGCAAGGTGCTGACCAGCCCCATCCCCAGCACCTTCTCCGCGATGGGTGAGGACAAGCCGTCCGACGATAAGCCGACCAAGGGCGTCAACTGGCGGATGCCGTTCTCCGCACTCGCGCTGGTCGTCATCATCGTGGCCTTCGCAATGGGCGCGGACATCGCGATCGTCGCCATGATCGGCGCGGTCGTCATGGTCCTGACCCGCTGCCTGCCACTGCCGGATGCTCTCAAGTCGATCGACTGGAACACCATCATCATCCTCAGCGCCGCGCAGGCCTTCGGCGGCGGTCTGACGAAGTCCGGCGGCGGCCAGCTCATCGCCGACTGGGTCTCCGGCACCCTGGGCAAAACCGCAGGTCCGTGGCTTGTGCTGCTGGTCCTCAGCGTCGTCGCCATGATCCTGACCAGCTTCGCCTCCAACACCGCGCTGACCGCGATGTTCGTCCCGATCTCCATGTCGGTGGCCGGCTCCCTGGGACAGAATCCCACCAGCTGGGCCGTCATCCTGACCATCGCCTGCTCCATCGCGATCTTCACTCCGGTCGGCACCCCGTGTATGACCCAGACCATGGTCGCCGGGATGAGGTACACCGACTACGTCAAGATCGGCCTGCCGCTGGCCTTCATCCTGATCATCGCAGCGGTCTTCATCGGCATGGTCGTCTATCCGTAGACCGGCCGTCCACTGACAGGCCCCATTTCCGCCGGCGGCTGCACCCGGTCGCCGGCGGACCCCACCATTTGAAAGGCATACCCGTGAACGCTACCGATTCCGCTCCGGACAACCGCCCCCTCGTCATCGGCCTGGGCCCCGTCCCGCCGGCCGAGGTCGAACCCACTCTGGGCTCCGGCATCCGCTTCGAGCCCAATCCGGGGCCGGCCGACCTGGCCGGCGCCCAGGGCGCCATCGTGCGCGCCTCGGCCCAGATCGACGAGGCGGCGATCGCACAGCTGCCGGCGCTGCAGGTCATGGCCCGCAACGGAGTCGGCTACAACAACATCGACGTGGCCGCCGCCACCGCACACGGCATTCCCGTGTGCATTACCCCCGGCAGCAACACCAGGGCCGTGGCCGAGGGCGCCTTCGCCCATATGCTGCACCTGGTGAAGAACCTGGCGCCGTTCACCGCGCTGGTCCGCGAGGGCCGCTGGGATGAGCGCACCACGATCCCGATGGGCGACCTGGACGGCGCGACCCTGGGCATCATCGGCTTCGGGCGGATCGGCAGGCTGGTCGCCCAGATGGCGGAGGTCTTCGATATGAAGGTCCTGGCCTACGATCCCGTGGCCGAGGTCCCGGCCGAACTCGACGCGAGCCTGGAGACGATCTACGCGCAGTCCGATATCGTCTCGCTGCACCTGCCGCTGTTGGAGTCGACCCGCAATATCATCGATGCCACGGCACTGCAGGCGATGAAGCCGGGAGCGATCCTGCTCAACGTCAGCCGTGGCGGCCTGATCGACGAGGACGCGGCCCTGGCCGCGCTCGAGTCGGGCCATCTGGCCGGTGTCGGCCTGGACGTCTTCGAGTCCGAACCGCCGGCCGACCACGGCCTGTACCAGCATCCGAACACCGTCCTGACCCCGCACATGCTGGGCATCAGCAAGAAGGCGGCACACGCAAACTACGTGATGGCAGCGCAGATCGTCCGCGATGTGCTCGAAGGCAAGGAGCCCACCACCGCGGTGAGCCCGGAATAATCCGGACCCCCAGAGTGGTAAACGGCCGCTGGGCCGCACGAATCCTATTGGAAAGCAGGTTGTGATTTGACTACCACGCTCGACGTGGCCCAGCGGTTCCGCAACGATGAGATGACCCTCGGCGCCTACGTCTCAGACGCCTCGATCTTCCGGCGCCGGCCCAGGGCCGTCTTCGAACCGGACTCGATGGCGGATATCCGCGAGGCCGTGGCCTACGCCGGTGAACAGAACTGGCCGGTGACCGTGCGCGGGGGCGGAACCTCGGTGGCGGGAAATGCCATTGGCGATGGACTCATCATCGACCTCTCCCGCAACTTCAACCGGGTCATCGAGATCAACCCGCAGGCGCGCACCGCCCGCATCCAACCGGGCATCGTGTGCGACGACCTGCGCGAGGCCGCAGCGGAATTCGGCCTGACCTACGGGCCCGACCCGTCCACCCACAATCGGGCGACGGTCGGCGGGATGATCGCGAACAACGCCTGCGGCTCGCACTCCCTGGCCTGGGGCACCGCTGCGCAGAACGTCGTCGAACTGACCGTGCTGCGACCCGACGGCAGACCCGTCACCCTGTTCAAGGGCGGGACCACGGACCCGGACCTGGACGCCGAACTGCACGCCCTGGTCGATGCGAACCTGGCCCTGCTGCGCACCGAACTTGGACGCTTCCCCCGGCAGGTCTCCGGCTACGGCCTGCACTACCTGCTGCCGGAGAACGGCTTCGATGTGGCCAAGGCCTTCGCCGGGTCCGAGGGCACCCTGGGCATCATCGTCGAGGCCGTGGTCCGGTTGGTCGAGGTGCCCGCGGCCAAGGCCCTGGCCGTGCTGGCCTTCCCCACCGTATTCGACGCCGCCGCGGCGGCTCCCCAGACCAGGGCCCCGGGCGTGGCCACGTCCGAGGGCATGGGCGGGGATCTGCTCGATGTGCTCAAGATCAGCCAGGGCGAGCACGCCGGCGACATCCTGCCAGGCGGCACCGCCGAGGTCCCCGGCGGTGACCGCCCTGCCGGTGGCTGGCTCTACTGCGAGACCACCGGTGTCACCGCAGCCGAGGCCGACCGCCGGGCCCGGGACCTGGTCGCCCGGTTCTCCGGCGGGGACTCCGGCATCGTCGCCTCCACCATCGTGACCGACCCGACCGAGATGCGCGCCCTGTGGAAGATCCGTGAATCCGCCGCCGGACTGGTCACCCGCCTGCCCGATGGCGGTGCCGCCTGGCCGAACTGGGAGGACTCCGCGGTTCCCCCGGAGAACCTCGCCGACTACCTGCGCGAACTCTACCGGCTGCTCGACACGCACAGCCTGCGCGGCATCCCCTTCGGCCACTTCGGCGAGGGCTGCGTGCACATCCGCATTTCCTTCGATCTGGGAACGCCCGCCGGCGTCGAGGTCTTCAACGCCTTCATGCACGATGCCGCCGCTACGATCGGCCGGCTGGGCGGCTCCCTGTCGGGTGAGCACGGCGACGGCAGGGCCCGCTCCGCCCTGCTGCCGGCCATGTACTCCGCCGACATGCTGGCCCTGTTCGCCGGCTTCAAGGCGATGTTCGACCCGGATGGCTCCCTCAACCCGGGCGTGCTGGTCGATCCCGAACCCGTCACCCAGGGCATCCGGCCGGGCCCGGGCGGGCGTACTCGGGAGTTCATCCCGCTGCACGCGCTGAGCCGCGATCAGGGGTCGATCGTCAATGCGGTCAACCGCTGTGTCGGTGTTGGCTCCTGCCGTTCCATGGACGGGGCCATGTGTCCGTCCTTCCAGATCACCCACGACGAGGTCCATTCGACCCGGGGACGCGCCAGGGTCCTGTCCGAACTGTTCCGCGGCGAGACCTACCCCGACGGGGTGAAGTCCGAGCAGGTCAAGGACGCGCTCGACCTGTGCCTGTCCTGCCACGCCTGCGCCAGCGAATGCCCGGTCAACGTCGACATGTCCACCTACAAGTCGGAGTTCCTCAACCAGCACTTCTCCGGGCGGATGCGCCCCATGTCGCACTACTCGATGGGCTGGCTGCCGTGGACGTCGAACATCCTGCACAAGATCCCCGGCCTGGCCTCACTCGTGAGTGCCGCCATGTCGGTGCGCCCAATCGAGTGGACCGTCATGAAGCTGGGCGGCGTGGACGCCAGCCGCTCCATGGTGAGGTTCGCCCCGCGCAGTTTCCAATCCTGGGCGAAGCGGGCCGGCCGGCGCGCCGCCAGGCCCCAGCCGGCCGGCCGCGGCACACGATCCGGGACCTCGGCGTCGCATAGCGGCAGTGCACGGATCGTCCTGTGGCCCGACAGTTTCACCAATCATCTGGAGGCCGGGGTCGCGCAGGATGCGTACACGGTCCTCACCGCGCTGGGCTATGAGGTGATCGTGCCGCAGGGCTTCGTGTGCTGTGGCTTAACGTGGCACTCCACCGGGCAGCTGACGCAGGCACAGCGGGTCATCACGCAGACCTACGACCGGCTGGGCGATCTGGTCGACGGGCGCACACCGGTGGTCGTGCTCGAACCCTCCTGCGCCTCGATGCTGGCCGAGGAAGCTCCCGAACTGCTGCCCGACGATCCTCGGTCAGCCCGCTTGGCCGGGCAGATCCGCACCCTGGGCGAGGTCGTCGCCGAGCACGTCGGAAAGGATTCCTGGCCGTTCGGTGAACTGCCCGTTCCCGCGCTATCGCAGGTGCACTGCCATGAACGCTCCCGCCGGGCCCACGGTGGGACCGCCGAGGTCCTCAACGCCCTGGGCGTCGACGAGGCGGAGATCCAGACCGGCTGCTGCGGACTGGCGGGCAATTGGGGATTCGAACCCGGCCACGCGGACATGTCACGTGAGCTGGGCGAACGCGAGCTGCTGCCGCGCGTCCGCGAATTGGAGTCGAGTTCGATGGTCCTGGCCGACGGTTATTCCTGCCGGACCCAGATCCGCGAGGGAGTCGCCGGCACCGAGCATCAGGATAAACAGGGAATGCACCTGGCCCAGGTACTGCGCAGGGCCCTGGGGCCCCAGAGCTGATGGGCTTATCCGGGCCGGATGCGGTTCCGGGTGCGTTCTAGCCGGCGATGAAGCCCGTGCCCAGTGCCGCCCAGAGGCCCTGCGGGTCGCCGTCCTCACCGGCGCGGTGCAGTGCCTGTTCGATCAGGAGCACCGCAGTGGTCTCAAGATGAGCCCGCATGGCCTCCCCTGCTCCTGCCGGGTCCCCCGCCACGACCGCCCCGATGATCGGGTCGTGTTCGGTCAGGATGCTCGAATAGTCTCGGGCATCGCCGGCTGTGGATGCGCCCAACAGCCGGGTATTGGTCCGTAGATTGTCGATGACGGTACGCCCGCGGCCCATCAGAGCCGTGTCCAGGATCAGCCCGTGCAGCCGTTGATCGTAGGCGAAGAAGAGCTTCTCGTCGTCCAGTTCGGCCGCAGCCACCATGCCGGCACGGAGTTCGTCCGCGACCTGGGTGAATTCGTCTGCGCGCCACAGTGCCGCCCGGCGCGCAGCCGGCACTTCCAAGGCGATTCTGATACCGAAGATCTCCGCCACATCCTCCGGGCGGGTGCGCTTGATGAGGAACCCACGATTCTTCTTGATCACGACCAGGCCGGCGTCCTGCAGTCGCAGCAGAGCATCGCGCACCGGAGTGCGGGAGATGCCCAGGTCTTCGGAGAGCTGATAGAAGCTGTACATGTGATCCGGGACCATGGAGCCGTCGACGACGGAGGTCCGGACGTGATCCATTACCCGTTCGGTGAGCAGCGGTTTCCGCGCAGGTTCCATAGACGCCACCCCTTGATTCTATCCGCCCGTGAATGCACTGATGGCCCCCTGGCGAGCACACCCACACACGGGGTGGCTACAAGCCAGAAGACCATCAGATATTAAATTAATTGCGGCGGTGACCTACTCTCCCACACACTCCCGCATGCAGTACCATCAGCGCAATCGGGCTTAGCTTCCGGGTTCGGAAAGGGACCGGGCGTTTCCCCAACGCTCTCACCACCGCAAAACCACAGAA
>NZ_JANIJX010000031.1 GCF_024580735.1 Brevibacterium moorei
ACGCCCCAGAGGATTCCTCAACGATCCGAAATACACGCATCGACCCGAGATGGACACGAAGTCATGAGACATCAATGGACACACCTGGTTGAGACATCACGTGGCCCCGATGTCCTGAGACATGACAAGTCCGAAAACCTGCATGAACCGGTCAGTGGATGCCGCAGCCCAGCACCCAGTGTCCGGACACCCCTCAGCCCTCAACCTGCGCTGCAGGGGTATCCGCCGTATCGTCGTCGGAATCGACCACGGTGCCACGCAGCTCCAGGCGCTCGACACCGTCGAGCTCGGCCAGGGCGGACAGCAGGTTGCGCAGCGGCGGCTTGCCGAAGAAGCGCACGTCCACGGCCACCGCGCGCTTGCCGCGGATCGTGATCCGCCTGGTCTTGTCGATCGAGGCGGAGAAGCCCAGGTCCGAGGCGGTGCGCAGGATGTCGCGCAGCACCCCCGAGCCGTCCAGATAGCTGATCTTGACCAGCCTGCGCCGGTCCGGGTTGGGAATGAGCTTGAGCACCGGGGCGATGACCAACAGGATGATGAGCAACAGCAGCGTCATGACCGCGGCCAGTGGCACCATTCCGGCCCCGCAGGCCATACCGACCGCGGCGGAGACCCAGACGGTGGAAGCAGTGGTCAGGCCGCGCACCATGTTCCGGCCCTTGAAGATCACGCCGGCGCCCAGGAAGCCGATGCCCGAAACCACCTGCGCGGCGATGCGGGAGGGGTCCAGGCTGACATCGTGGCCCAGCACCTCCTTGAACCCGTAGGCGGAGACCAGGGTGAACAGGCAGGCGCCCAGGCCCACCAGGACGTGCGTGCGATACCCCGCGCTCTTCTGCCGCATCTGCCTCTCCAGGCCGATCAGCGAGCACAGCAGGAAGGCGGCCAGCAGCATCCCGGTCTGCTCGGCAAAGGCCGAGGACGCGATTCCGGAGAACCACACGGTGAACATCGGATCACTCTCCTCAAGGGTGGGAACGGGCGGCCCCGGGTGGCACCGACTCGGCAGCCGAATCCCTCGGAGTGCTCCCGCAAGGCCCCCTCAAGCATAGGCCACGGGCAGCGGCAGCGCTCTCCGAGATGCTATTGTTAGACCAGTCAAACATTCTTCTTCAAGGAGTCTTAATTGCGCGACGGATCCCCGACCGCCAAACCCCGCCACCCCTCCAGCGGCACCCTCCGCCTGCTCCGCCTCATGGGCCCGGCCTTCGTCGCAGCCGTCGCCTATGTCGACCCCGGAAACGTCGCGGCAAACCTGTCCGCCGGGGCCGAATTCGGCTACAAGCTGGTGTGGGTTCTGGTCCTGGCCAACGCCATGGCGGTCGTGGTGCAGTACCTGTCGGCCAAGCTGGGGATCGTCTCCAGGGCCAGCCTGCCCGAACTCATCGGCTCCCGCCTGTCCCGCGGCAAGCGGATCGCCTTCTGGATCCAGGCCGAACTCGTCGCAGTGGCCACCGACCTGGCCGAGGTGATCGGCGGCGCGATCGCCCTGAACATCCTGTTCGACCTACCGTTACTGCTGGGCGGGCTGATCACCGGCGTCATCTCCATGGGGATCCTGGCAGCCCAGGGCAAACGCCGCCAGCACGTGTTCGAACGCGTCATCATCGCCTTCCTGCTCATCATCGCGGTGGGCTTCCTGGCCGGCCTGGTCGTCAGCCCCGTGTCCTGGTCGCAGACGGCCGGCGGCCTGGTGCCCCGTTTCGAGGGCGCGCACTCCGTGGTGCTGGCCGCCTCCATGCTGGGCGCCACCGTCATGCCGCACGCCATCTACCTGCACTCGACGCTGGTCCGCGATCGCTTCGGCCATGTGCTCGAACCCGATTCAGCCGGGCCCAGGGCTCGCGCGCGGATCACCCGGCTGCTGCGCATCACCCGGGTGGACGTGGTACTGGGCCTGATCCTGGCCGGCACGGTCAATATCGCCATGATCCTCATCGCCGCAGCCTCCCTGCCCGGAGTCGAGGGAACCGACACCATCCAGGGCGCGGCCGCCGCAATCTCCGATCACCTGGGCGCGGGCGTGGGGATCGCCTTCGCCATCGGGCTACTGGCCTCGAGCCTGGCGTCGACCTCGGTTGGCGCCTACGCCGGCTCCGAGATCATGGCCGGGCTGCTGCACAAACACGTCCCCATCCTGCTGCGCCGGGTCGTCACCCTGATCCCCGCGCTGGCGATCCTGGCCGCCGGCGTGGACCCGACCTGGGCCCTGGTGCTCAGCCAGGTGGCGCTGTCCCTGGGCATCCCCTTCGCCCTCGTCCCCCTGGTCACCCTGACCGGGCAGCGACGGACCATGGGAGAGCGGGTCAACGGGCCGTGGCTGCAGGCTCTGGCCTGGCTGATCGTCGCGGCGATCATCGCCCTGAATGTGGCACTGGTCGTCATGACGGTGCTGGGGATCGGGTAGGCCGAGGACTCCCCCGCACCACCCGCGCCGACCCCGGTTCCGACAAACCAACTTGATATATCGGTAGAATCTCACTACCTTTGATGGGTAGATCTATGTGACGTATACCACCCATGAAATGGGGCGCTCACATACCGACTACCCGGACGAAGGCGTCACACCCGGCGCTGCAGGGAAGAGTGAGAACCACAATGCCACCAGCCCCCATCAACCGCCGCAGTATGCTCGGCGGAGTCACCGTACTAGCCGCCCTGGGGTTGCTCAGCGCCTGCTCCGGCCCCGGAGCGCAACTCGAATTCGACACCTCGGGACCGCCGCAGAAGGGCGGGACCCTGCGGGTCGGGATCACCGGCGGGTCCTCCGCGGACACCCTTGACGCCCACACCGCCACCAATCAGGGTGATTACGCCCGCACCCAGAACCTCTACGAATGCCTGGCCACCCGCGACCGCGAATACAAACTGCGGATGCGCCTGGCCGACTCCATCGAACCCAATGACACCGCGACCGTGTGGACCGTCAAACTGCGTTCCGGGGTGAAGTTCAGCAACGGCAGGCCCCTGGAGCCCGAGGACGTGATAGCCAGTTTCAAGCGGATCACCGATCCGGACAACCCGGGAACCGGGGCCGCGGGCCTGGCCACCCTGGACAAGGTGGTCAAGACCGGACCGACCACGGTGGAATTCCGGCTCAAGGCGCCCAACAGCATCTTCGACGACACCCTGTCCCAGGTCGACAACAACATCGTGCCGCGCGACTATGACCCGGACGAACCGGTGGGCACCGGCCCCTTCATGCTCGACTCCTTCGAACCCGGCCAGCAGACCACCCTGGTCCGCAACCCCCACTACTGGGACGGCGAACCTTACCTCGACCAGGTCCAATTGCTGAACTTCAACGACGACGACGCCGTTATCAATGCCCTGCTGAGCTCCCAGGTCGACTGCGTGGCGGCCATCCCAATGGCCCTGGTGAAGGTGATCGAGGCCGATCCCCGGATGAAGATCCTCGATTCCGTGACCGGCCGCTGGCTGCCCCTGACCATGCGGGTGGACCAGAAGCCCTTCGACGACAAACGCGTGCGCCAGGCCTTCCGGCTGGTCGTCGACCGCCAGCAGATGATCGACCAGGTCCTGTCGGGCTACGGCACGATCGGCAACGACATCTTCGCGCCGATGGATCCCGAGGGTCCGAAATTCCCCCAGCGCACGCGCGATGTCGAGAAGGCCAAACAGCTGCTGGCCGACGCCGGCTACCCGGACGGGCTGAGCGTCGAACTGGTGACCGCGCCCATCAATCCTGGAGTGGTGGAATCCGCCCAGGTCTACGCCCAGCAGGCCAAGGACGCCGGGATCACCGTGACCATCAAACGCGTGGACTCCACGACCTTCTACGGCGAGGGCAACTACCTGTCCTATCCGTTCTCCCAATCCTTCTGGAACACCAAGAACTTCCTGCCCCAGGCCGATCAGTGCACGGTGAAGGCCTCTCCGTTCAATGAGACGCACTGGAACGACGCGGACTACAACGAGCTGCTGGCCAAGAGCAAGGCCGCACTGGACCCCGCCCAGCGCAAGAAGCACATGGAGGCCGCCCAGCGGATGCTCTACGACGACGGCGGCTACATCATCTGGGGTTTCGCCAACAACGTCGACGCCTATCAGAGCTATGTGGTGGGCCTGGAGACCAGCGCCAGCGGCTATCCCCTGGGCCGCTATGCCTTCGCCAAGGTGTGGATCGGAGACGTGAAATGATCGCCAAACTCATCGCCAGGCGCCTCGTCTTCTCCGTCTTCATCCTCCTGGCCGTCTCCCTCATCGTCTTCTTCGCGACCCTGCTGCTGCCCGGCGATCCGGCCCGCGCCATCCTGGGCCAGCAGGCCACCCCGGAGCGCGTCGCCGCGATCAACGCGCAGATGCACCTGGACGAACCGGCCGTCACCCGCTATCTGATGTGGCTCGGCGGCCTGTTCACCGGCGATCTGGGCACCTCGGTGGCCAGCGGCGGCCCCGTCAGCGCCCTGCTGGGCGACCGGATCGCGGCCACCCTGGTGCTCATGGGCCTGGCGGCCGTCATCTCCGTGCCGCTGGGCGTGGCCCTGGGCATCTGGTCGGCCCTGCGCCGAGGCGGCCGGACCGATTCCGCCATCACCTGGGTCACGCTGTTGCTGGCCGCGCTGCCCGAGTTCGTCATCGGCATCGCACTCATCAGCATCTTCGCCACCTCCGTCTTCCGGATCCTGCCGGCGGTCACCATGGCCCCACCGGGCACCCCGGTCTGGACCCTGCCCAGCCAGCTGGTCCTGCCGACGATCACCCTGGCCCTGGTGGTCGCGCCCTATATCGCCCGGATGATGCGCACCACCATGTTGGAGGTGCTGGACTCCGGGTTCGTTGAAATGGCCAGGCTCAAGGGCGTGCCGGAGCGCCGCGTGATCCTGCGCCATGCGCTGCCGCACGCGATCGGGCCCGTCGCCCAGGTGATCGCGATCCAGCTGGCCTGGCTGGCCGGCGGTGTGGTCGTCATCGAATTCCTGTTCCGGTACCCGGGAATCGGCCAGGCACTCATCGACGCGGTGACCTTCCGCGATGTGCAGGTCGTGCAGGCGATCTCCATGCTGGTCGCCGCGCTCTACGTGGTCGTCAACCTGCTGGCGGACATCGCAGGGATCCTGTCCAATCCGAAGATCAGGAGCGCGGCATGAACACGAGGACCGATATGAACGCCCAGGACCCGGCACGGGACCGCGCGCAGAACGCCGCCGCCGACCCCGCGAAGGAATCGGCCAGCGCACACGTGAGCGCGGTACGCCGCGTCTGGGCCCTGCGCGAGGGCAGGACCGGCATCATCCTGACCGGTCTGGTGCTGCTGATATCCGTGTTCGGCCCACTGTTGGCCCAACCGCTGACCGGCTTCGGCCCCACCGAGTTCGCCGACAAGCCCTTCCAGGACTCGGGCATCTTCGGCACGGACGACCTGGGCCGCTCGGTGGCCGCCCGCTTCCTGGCCGGCGGCCTGCGGCTGCTGTGCTATTCCGTGCTGGCCACGGCCCTGGGACTGGCCCTGGGCGCACTGCTGGGCATCTTCGCCGCCTATGCCGGAGGGGTCGTCGACCAGATCATCATGCGCATCAACGATGTGCTCCTGGCGATCCCGCAGCTGGTCTTCGCCCTGCTGGCGATCACCGTGCTGGGCACCCACGGCTGGGTCCTGGTGACCGTCATCGGCATCACCCACGCCCCGCGCGTCGCCCGGGTCGCCCGCGCGGCCACCCTGGGGGTGATCGGCGAGGACTACATCCGCGCCGCCGAGATGTACGCGGTGCCGCGCTGGCGCATCGTGGTCCAGGAGATCGCCCCGAACATCACCGGCCCCCTGAGCGTGGAGGCCGGCCTGCGCCTGACCTATTCGATCGGCACGATCGCCTCCCTGTCCTTCCTGGGCCTGGGCATGCAGCCGCCGGTGGCCGATTGGGGCCTGATGATCAACGAGAACCGGATCGCCCTGTCGGTCCAGCCCTGGGGAGTGCTCCTGCCCGTCGCGGCGATCGCCGTGCTGACCATCGGCACGAACCTGCTGGCGGACGCGATCGCCCGCGCCACCGCCAATACGAATGTGGAGGCGTGATGACGCACGACGACAAGAATCCCGTGGCCGAGGCCGGCACCGCGAGTGCGGTACCCGGCGGCACGGCACCGGACAGTGCGGCACCCGGCAACGCCTCCGGCGCCGCAGTGCTCACGGTGGCCGGGCTGCGGATCGCAGCCGTGGGCGGGGCGGAGATCCTGCACGGCGTGGACTTCACCCTGGAGCGTGGTCAGCTGCTGGGCCTGGTGGGCGAGTCCGGCTCCGGCAAGACCACGGCCGGCCTGGCCTGCATGGGCCACTTCCGCTCCGGCCTGGAATACACAGGCGGGGATGTGCGCCTGTACCCGCGCGACGGCGGCACCGTCGAGGTGATGGAGCTGCGGACCGAGGAACTGCGCAGCCTGCGCGGGCACCGCGTGGCCTATATCCCGCAGGACCCGGCACTGTCCCTCAATCCCGCGATCCGGGTGGGCGAGCAGATCCGCGAGGTCCTCGACATCCACGGCTTCGGCTCCTCCGAGGCCGAACGCCGCTCCCGCGTCGCGCAGACGCTGGAGGACGTGGGCCTGCCGTCGGACCGGGCCTATCAGCGCCGCTGGCCCCATCAGCTCTCCGGCGGGCAGCAGCAGCGCATCGGCATCGCCATGGCCTTCGCCATGTACCCCGATGTGCTCATCCTCGACGAGCCGACCACCGGCCTCGACGTGTCCACCCAGGCGCACGTGCTCGACACGATCCGGGACATGACCCGCAGGCACGATGTCGCCGGTCTCTACATCACCCACGATCTGGCGGTCGTGGCGGAGCTGGCCGACCGGGTCGCGGTGATGCTGCGCGGCGAGGTGGTCGAGGAGGGCACCGTCGCACAGGTCATCCACGCTCCACAGCACGACTACACCCGCAGGCTGCTGCGCGCGGTCCCCGACCTGGCCGGGAGGAAGGTCCTCGGCGCCGAGGCCGGGCCAACCGCCGCAGCCGCCGGCGGGAGCGCGGGTCCGGCGGTGGCCGACGGCGAGCCACGCGGGAGCGCGGGTGCGCTGGTAGCCGAAACCGCCTCGGCTGCTGATCCCGAACACTGGCGCAATGCCAGCGAGCCGCGGCCCGAGGGCGCGGTGCTCGAGGTGCGCGATCTGCACCTGTCCTATGGTCCGGCGACGATCCTCGACGGGATCGACATGACCCTGCAGCAGGGCGAGTCGATCCTGCTGCTGGGCGAATCCGGATCGGGCAAGACGACCCTGTCACGGTGCATTGCGGGGCTCAACGACGATTATTCGGGCAGCGTGCACCTGGATGGGCGGCAGCTGGAGCGCAGCACCCGCAAGCGCACCATCGATCAGCGCCAGGAGATCCAGTACATCTTCCAGAGCCCGTTCTCATCGCTGAACCCGCGGCGGACCATCGGGCAGTCGCTCATGGTGCCGCTGAATATGAGCAAGCGCCTGCCTGCCGGCGAGCGCAAGAACGCCGTGCTGGAGGCGCTGGACGCGGTGCGCTTGGGCAGGTCGTTCTTCGACCGGCGCCCAGGCGACCTGTCCGGCGGCGAGAGGCAGCGCGCGGCGATCGCCCGGGCACTGGTGAATGCGCCACGGGTGCTGGTGTGCGATGAGATCACGAGTGCGCTGGACGTTTCGGTGCAGGCCTCGATCATCGGGCTGTTGCGCACACTGCGCGAGGAGCGCGGGCTGGCGATGCTGTTCGTCACGCACAACATCACCCTGGCCCGGCACGTGGCCGACCATGTGGCGGTGCTCAACCGCGGGCACATCGTGGACCGCGGGCCGGTGGACAGGGTGTTGGAGCACCCGGAGCACGACTACACCAAGCAGCTGCTGGCCGATCTGGCCACGCTGTAGGGGCCGCGGCCGGTGCTCGGAGACAGTGCAAGCGCAGATTCACATCGTGTGCGGGTATCTCCGCACACGATGTGAATCTGCGCTTGCGATGCTGCCTGTTCGGCTAGCTCACTGCAGCTGAAATCACTGCAGCTGGTCGAACTGGCTGCGGACCGTGGTCTCCACGCCGCGCAGCAGGATCCCCAGGAAGATCGTGACCACGCCGACGGCGGCGGCGATCACGCCCATGAAGATGGTGAACACGCTGGCCGTGAAAACCGGGAAGCACATGACGATGATGCCCACGATGATCCACAGCACGCCGGACAGGATGAGCATCCAGCGCGAGGCCCCGAAGCCCAGCCGGTCGGTGAACGAGGACACGATGTCGACGAGCCCGCGCAGCAGCAGCCAGATGCCGATGATCGTCATGACCACGGCGATCCCGATGGCCGGGATCAGCGCCAGCGACAGGCCGGCGAGGATACCCAGGATGCCCATCGTCATCACCATGCCGCGGCCCGGCGCCCCCTTGGCCTTGGCCGCCATGACGGTTTTGAGGATCCCGTCGACGATCGCATAGAGGCCGAACACGACGACGAAGGCGTTGGCAACGACCTGGGGCCAGAAAATGGCCAGGAAGCCGAAGGCCAGGACGACGATGCCGCCGATGATCATCATGGTCGAAAATCTCTTAGCATTCATACTTCAAGCTTACTTGCCGGTGCTTCGAATTTCACGAGGTGAGCATCACGGCTCGCCCCGCGTCCCCGGGACACTGCCGAACGCGGGGCGGAACACCGCCGGGTACCGCTCAGAACATCGGCGGGCGCGGCCAATCCAGCAGGTGCTCCAGCGCGGCGGCCACGGGGAAGACTGAATCATCGCGGTAGGGGTGCCCCACGATCTGCACACCCGTGGGCACCCCGGTCGACCCCAGGCCCGAAGGCACGGAGACCACGGGGCAGCGGTTGGCGATGTTGAACGGCACCGTCATATGTGCCTCCCAATAGAAGTCGTGGTGCCCATCGGGCCGCTCGATCCCGTCCAGATAGGCGTTGCCGGCCTCCAGGGCCTGCACCGCAGAGGTCGGGGTCAGCAGCACGTCGTAGCCGGCCATGGCGTCGGCGATCGCATTCTGCACGCGGGCCTCCAGTGCCATGCCGGCGAACATCGAGCGCTCACCGGCGGCCGCCCTGGTCTTGTCCACGAATACCTGCGCATAGTCCTCCAGATCCCCGAAGTGCTCATCGCCGCCGACCGCGTCGACCATGTACTCGGCCAGCACATAGCCGTAGTGCGTCATCGAGGCAGCCTGCACTTCGGTCAGGTCCAGGCCCACCGGCACCCATTCGACGCTCGCGCCCGCGCCCGCCAGGGCCTCGGCCACGGTGCGCAGGTTCTGAGCCACCGCCGGGTCCACCGCATAGCAGCCCAGGTCCGCACTGACCGCCACCCGCCAGCCCGTCAGGTCCGGGGCCGGGCCACGGCGGTCGGCAATGGCCTGGGCGCGCTCGTAGTCCAGCACGGGATTGGGCTCGGTGGTGCTCGCCTCGTGCGCGTCGATGCCCATGATGACGTTCGTGGCATAGGCGGCATCGGCCACCGAGCGCGCCAGCACATGGTCGCCGCGGTACCAGTCGGCGTTCAAGGGCTGGGTGCCGGGCGTGCGGCCGTACGGCGTCTTAAAACCCACCAGTCCGCAGAAGGCGGCGGGCACGCGGGTGGAACCGGCGATGTCACTGGCGGTCGCCAGGGGCCCGAAGCCCGCCGCGACGGCCGCACCGGAACCGCCCGAGGACCCACCCGGGGTGAACTCGGGATTGAAGGGATTGCGCGTGATCCCCCATTCGCGGGTCTGTGTGAAGGTCGCGCACGACAGCTCCGGAGTGGTGGTGCGGGCGAACGGGATGGCGCCGGCGGCCACCAGCCGGGCCACGATCGGCGCATCGGCGGGGGCCACCTGGCCCTGCCGACCCTGAGAGCCGCGGGTGGCGCTGTGGCCGGCCAGGTTGTGCTGCTCCTTGACTAGCAGCGGGATGCCCAGCAGCGGCTTGTCGGTGCCGGGTCCGCCCGGCCATTGGGCGCCCTCGGTTTCAGCCGAGGTGATGCCGGCGCCCGCGGCCGCCCTGCCTCCCAGCCCGGCCACCACGGAGCCGGCGGTGCGCGCGGCGGCGTAGGCGTCCTCGGCGTCGCGGGCCGCGGCCCTGGCGGATTCGGCCAGGGTATCGACGATGCAGTTGATCCCGCCCGTCTCTGCGCTGCCGTCGAGGGCCCCGATCCGGGCCAGGTGGGCCTCGAGGTAGTCCACCGGGGACAGCTCGCCGGTCCGGAACAGGGCCAGGGCATCGAGCACGGTCAGGCGGTGGAGGTCTGCATGGGTGTCGCTGAGAGTGTCGTCGGTCATATCGGCCATTGTGTCAGCCCTATAGACTCTTTGGGATGGGCACTGGGACGACGGAAGATGAGAATCGCCGCCCGACGGCCGGGTCTTCCGCGCGACACGCGGGGGATTCCGAGCGGCGGGCCGCGCGACACGTCACCGTATTCCTCGACGTCGACGGCGTGCTCAATTCCTTCCCCGTGCCGCCCCAGCGCTTCCGCGCCGAGAAGCGCCGCGCGGTCTTCGCCTGGAACTACGAACTGCACTACCGACCCCGGATCGTGAAGATGCTCGACCACCTGGTCGACACGCAGCTGGCCGATATCGTCTGGCTGTCCACCTGGTCCGACCGCTGCCGCACGGAGATCGAGCCGGCACTGCAGTTCAAGCACAGCTACCCCGCCATGACGATGCCCGATCAGTCCTACAACCGGCTGGCGAACGATCCACTGTCCTGGTGGAAGGCCCGGATCGTGCGCGAGTGGCTCGACGAGCACGACCACGACCGCGCGGTGTGGGTCGACGACGACCTGGTCGCACCCGGGACCAGGGAGTACTTCGCGGACCGCTACGGCGAGCGCCTGCTGATGGTCGCCCCGCCCTTTGCCACGGGCCTGACCGAGGAGCACCTGGCGCTGATCCGCGACTTCACCTACGGCCGCCCCCGCAGGGTCGCGCCGCGCACGCTGGAGCCGGCAGAGCCAGCGCGCAGGCACCGTAGAGTGGCCCACCCCGGCACGCTCTCGGGCGATAATCCGAGCGCCCGCGATATCGCGCTGGCACAGGCCGCACGGCGGCGGATGGACCACCCTGCTGCGGTTCCCGCGCGGGGATCCGGGGTCGCCCGCAGTGCCGGGGCTGCGCAGGGATCCGGGGCCGGGGTCGGAGCGGCCGAGGCCGCGCCCGGGTCGACTGGGCGCACGCCGGCTGCGCGCCCGGCGCCGGCCGCGACGAATGCACAGGAGCCGGCGGAGATACCGGTGCCGGCGCAGGACGCCGCAGAGCGTGAGCCCGCGCAGGGGTGGGCCCCGCATGGGGCCTCGGCCACGGAGCCGAAACGGGAGCCGGAGCAGTCGACGTCACAGGAGAAACTGCGGCTGCAGGGGAATCCCCGGCTGCGGCGTAAGCGTTTGGATGAAGAGGATCAGGGCGTTCAGGAGCCCGGACGGGTGGAGGGGGAAACACGGAGATGACGCTGAGCCTGCGCAAGAGTGTGCCGCACGAGCGGCCTGTGATCGGGGTGCTGGACTCCGGCCTGGGTCTGGTCGACTTCGCCGATGCACTGCACACTCGGCTGCCCGGCGCCGATCTGGTGCTGGCGATGGACCCGGATTTCGCGCCCTATGGGCGGTTGAGCCACGAGGACGTGGGCCGGCGCGCGCTGGCCAGCGCCCATGCGATCGAGCAGTGGGACCCCGATGCGATCGTCGTCGCCTGCAACACCGCGTCCGTGCACGCCCTGGATCTGCTGCGCGAGACCTTCGAACCGGGCATCCCGATCATCGGCACCGTGCCGGCGATCAAGGTCGCGGCCGAGGCCGGCAGGCCCTTCGCCGTCTGGGCCACCACCGCGACCACCGGCAGCGCCTATCAGCGCAGGCTGATCGAGGAGTTCGTGCCCGGCGCGGGGGCTTCCTTGCCCGGCGCGGGCGGAACCGACGTGCCCGCAGCCGGCTCCGGGCTGAGCCCCGCGGATGTGTACCCGGTGCGCTGTCCAGGACTGTCGCGCGCGATCGATGCGGCGGACCCGGCTGCGATCGACGAGGCCATCCTGGCCGGCTGTGCGGCGACCCCGGACGAGGTCGAGAACATCGTGCTCGGCTGCACCCACTACGGCCTGGTGACCGATCGGATCCTCAAACTGCGGCCACAGACCCGCCACCTGTTCGACTCCCCCGTCGCGGTCGCCGCGCAGACGGCCCGCCGCCTGGGGATCGACGAGGCCGGGAGCTCCGCTGGGACGCAGGGCCCCGGCGCGGACGGCCAGGGTGCCGGGGAATCCGTGGACACCGGCACCATCCTGGTCCCGACCCTGCCGCCGGAGCCCCCGGCACAGGGGAGGATTCTGGCCACCTACATGTCCGGCCGGGCCGAGCCCCTGCCGGATGCGGTGTCCCACTTCGCCGCGGGCCGCCGCCTGCTGACGATGAACGGCTGAGGACTCGACCCGAATACGTGGCCCTGCACACGCTTAGTCCTGCACCTGTAGGTGTCGTTTCACCACCAGGCGCTGACATCGGCGTCGAGGGCCTCGAGCACCATGCCGGCGAAGCTCATCGTGCCCACCGTGAGGATTCCGGCAGTGCTCCTGACCGCAGCGGGGCCGCCGGCCGCACCGGAGTCCCGCCCCCGAGCCAATTCGACGGCGCGCGCCAGGGCTGCGGGGACCTCGGCCACGGGTCCGAAACGGTCGGCGTAGCGCCGCGCCGCAGCATAGCTCAAATAGTCCGTTCCGGCGCCGGCGAGCACGATGTTCGCATCCGGCAGCGAGGCGAGTTCGGCGATGCAGGCGTCGACGTCCTTGGTGTCGGGGAAGCCGGCGATGACCACGGGATCCCCGCCCAGTTCCGCCCGGGCTCCGGCGAGTGCGGCGCGCACCCCGGCGGGATTGATCGCCGCATCGACCAGCCAGGTCAGCCCAGCGTGCTCGTGGCGCGAGAGGCGGGCGGGCAGGTTCAGGCGGGTCCGGGCCTCGGCGACGATGTCGTCATAGCCCCTGCGCAGGCCGGTCAGGGTGATGGCCGCGGCCACCCCCAGACGGATATTCGTCCCGGTCAGGTCCGTGGTGGGCGGGACTGGAGCGCGCCCGGCCGCAACGGCCGACTGGGCGCCTGCGGCAACAGGCGGCGCCGCGTCCTCCATGGGCACCGCGTCGATGTAGTGGGCGCGCGGGGCGTCCGCGGTATTCAGCGCCGCCAAGCGGGTCCGGGCCTCGGCGGGCTGGTCGGGGAAGGACAGCACGGTGTGGGTCGCCGGCGAGACCACGCCCAGCAGATCGGCCGCGACCGCGTCCAGGCTGCCGCCCAGGACGTCCAGGTGCTCGCCGAAGACCTGGGTGAGCGCCACGACCGGGAAGTCGAACAGCGACACATCGTCGCTGGCCCCGCCCAGCCCCTCCTCGACGACCAGCGCGTCGACCCCGCGGTCCAGCAGATAACGGATCGCCACCTGCGTGTACAGGCCCGAGGGCGGCAGGTAGCCGACGGTTCCGTCGGGCGCGGGCGCGCCAAGACGGGGCATCCGGGCCAGCGTGTCCGCTGCCAGGGCGGAGGCCCGCGCGTATTCGGCCGGGGTGATCGTGCGCCCGTCGATGCGGATCCGCTCACCGTCCCAGCGCAGCGGCGGGCTGGACACGGTGCCGACCGTGTATCCCAGCTCGCGCAGGGCGAAGCTGGCCGCCGCGACCGAGGTCCCCTTCCCCTTGCTGCCCACCACCAGCAGGGCGGGGACGGGCAGGGGCAGGCGAGCGTCGGCTCCCGGATCGGACGGGTGTGCGGGAGCGAGGTCAGCGAACAGCAGGTCACGGAACTGGGCGGAGCGGGCCTTCGAGCGCTTCATGGGCCGCCCGTCCGGGGTCAGCGCACCCCGGCAGGCGTTCCATTCACGGAAAAAGGGCTCATCGGCTGGATCTTTACGGGCGACCATGGTTCCAGGGTAGTGGGGCGGAACCGGCTGACCTCAAGCGCAGGCACCGCGGCCTCAAGCCGAGGCCGTGACCGGCAGCGTCCAGATCGTCGAGCGGCTGGTGACACTGCCCGCCCGATACGGCCGGCTCTCCCCCGTCGGCCGGTATCCCAGTGCCTCCCAGAACGGCCGTGCCACCGTGGCGTTGGAGTCGACGATTGCCAGGCGCAGGCGGTCGATGGCCTGGTTCCGGTGGGCAGCGATGCGCCGGCGGGCCAGCTCGACGATCCGCTCGTGCAGGATGCGGCCATTGCCCCGTCCGCTCGCATGGCCGGCCACCATGAGCAGGCCGATATGCGCGGTCCCGGGCTCCGGCCAGCCCCACAGGACATCGGCCAGGGCGATCAGCTCGCCGCCGGGTGCGGCACACAGGCCGAGGTCCGTCTTCCGATCCGCTGCCAGTCCCGGTGGCAGATCGTGCAGGATCGCGCGGGCGTCGTCCGGACCGGGCGCATTGCCGGTGGTCCGCAGCGAATAGCCCGGATCGGACTCCAGCAACCGCAGGACTCGGGCCCGGTCACCCGCGGAATCCGCGGATAGACGTTCCAGGACGAGGGGGTTCGGCGTTTTGGCCGCCGGCGCATCGGGTGTCGGCGCATCGGAGTTCATCTTTCAAGCGTAATCGGCTGCACGGCGCGGGGTGGGGACAGGACCTCGGCCGCAGGCCGGCGCGAGGCTATCGGACTGCGGCCTAGCGCAGCGTGTCCTCGCGGGCGACATGCCTTTGCAGGGCACCGGCCCAGCGGGCGGCTGCCACCAGGGCCCACGTGCTCGGGCATCCCACCAGGACCAGCAAAGTCAGCGCGGGGAAATTGCCCCCACCGGCGAAGTGCACCCAGAACAGGTGGACGAGCATCCCCAGACACACCAGCACAGCGCCGGACACCCCGCCTGCCGCGATCCACAGGGCAGCAGCCGCCCGGCCGTAATCGCAGCGCGCATCCCGGATCCGGCCCAGCGCGAACCATACCGCGCCGATTGCCACCACCACGCAGAGGTGGGCGGCCTCGGCGGCGGCCAGATAGGGCACGCGCAGCTGCGCGGCCTCGGGATTGGAGAATGCCACATCACCGGCCAGACCCGGCAGCAGAGCTGCAGTGCCCAACAGCACCAGGACGCCTAAGACCGACAACATCTGGGCCGCGGTGATCAGCTGGGACTTCGCACGCCATGCGATCAGCGCTGTACTCTGCTCTTCCATGCTTCAAGCCTGCACAGCGCGCGCCCGCGCGGCATCCCCCGCGCGGAGGAATCACGGGTGATCAGGACCGGAGTGCCGTGACACTCGGCCCAGCACCCTCAGGACACATACCCGTATTCCAGAGCGCGGACCACCAGTTGCGCCAGATTGCCGGCGTACAGTTTGCGACGCAGCGCCTTCGTGTGGCTCTTGGCCGTGGCCACGGAGATGAACAGGTCCTCCGCTATCTGCGCGTACCCCTTGCCCCGCACCACCTCCTTGAGGACTGCGAGTTCCGCTGCGGTCGGCTCCTCGGGCACGACAGGTGCCGCACCCTGGTCGCCGAACCGCGAGACCCCGGTCCGACAGGGCTCCCCGGCCCGATGGGGCTCCCCCATCAGCCGCGGGTCGCCGGCCACCAGCAGATCATCGACCAGGCCACACAGCAGACGGGGCTCATCGCCGCCGGCACCGGTACCGGCCCCGCCCGCCGCCAACACCGCGGTGCGCACGGCCTCGTCGCGCGCGGCCTTGCCGATCACCCCCAGAGCGCCCGCCTCAATCGCGCGGACCAGCTGCGGGCCGGGCGCCTCGGCGGTGATCACCAGGATCCGGGCGGCGGGGTCCTCGCCCCGGATCGCCTTGATCGCGTCGATGCCATTGACCTCCCCGGGCATCCGCAGATCCATCAGCGTCACCGAGGGGCGGTGGGCGCGGTGGGCGCGGTGGGCGGCCACGGCCTCGGCGCCGGAGTGCACGGGCGGCAGAACGAGCAGCTCGGGCTCGCCGGCCAGGGCGCGGGCCAAGCCACGGGTGGCCCAATGGTCGTCATCGGCGATCAACACGCTGAGCATGGACATCCCCTCAGCCCATCACAGACCGGTGCCGCGCGCATCCCCCGAACGGGCGAGATCTGCTCGACGTGCAAGATCCGCACCGCCCGCGGGTTCGCCGGCCGACCCGAGCGGCAGGACCACCGTCACCGTGTACTCGCAGCCGCCGGCACCGGGTACTACCTCGACCGCACACGTCCCACCCAGGGCCGCGGCCCGCCCGGCGACGGTACGGGGTCGACTGCCCAAGGCCTCGGCCGCACAGGGATTAGCGGCCCGGATCAGCAGTCCGGCGGCCGGCCCCGCGCGCCCGACCTCCACCCGGCCGGTGCGCTTGCCGTTCGTCTTCGCATCGCTCGTCTCCGTGCCGGGTACCTCCGTACTGTGTGGCTCCGCGCCGCTTGCCGAAGTGCCGTGCCGGATCATATTCGTCACCAGTTCCTGCACGATCCGGATCACCTCCGCCGCGAGCGCATGGGGAATGGCTTGAGGCAGCTCGCCGACCACGATGCGCAGTTTGAAGCCCGAGGCCTCTGCCGCACCCTCCATCGCGCGGGCTCCGCGCTCCAGGGCCCGGGCGAACTCCGCGGCGGCCCAGGCCTCGGACTCAGCTTCGGGCCCGGATTGGTCGGGCGTGGGACCGCCGATGCCGTATCCCGTTCCCGCGCGCAGCTTGGCCAGCAGCAGGCGGAGTTCCTGCACCGTGCGCGCGTTGATCAAC
The DNA here is from genome assembly GCF_024580735.1 of Brevibacterium moorei. GTDB lineage: Bacteria > Actinomycetota > Actinomycetes > Actinomycetales > Brevibacteriaceae > Brevibacterium > Brevibacterium moorei. Next base: position 16,632 of record NZ_JANIJX010000031.1, read on the forward strand.
GCCAGTTCCACCAGGTCTGCGGTGTCGCGGCCTGTTTCGCGCGCCTCGGCGATGAGGTGTCTGATCACCAGGGATTCGGTCGTCAGGCCGTGCGTCACGGAGTCGTGGGTATCCATCGCCGCCTGCAGGCGCACCCGGTCGAGCTCCCGCTGATGGGCCAGGGCATCGGCCTCGCGGGCCCGGGCGTCGCGCTCGATCCTGGCGTCCATAATGCACACGCCCCAGGCGAACAGGGCGCCGACGGCCAGCGTGCCCAGGAAGGATGCCAGGTCCTGCGCAATATGGTGTTCGGCCGGCACCCGTCCGAATACCGCGGTCAGCGCCAGGCCGCACACGGCCAAGACCCCGGCGCTCCACCAGCGTTTGAAGGACAACAGCAGCACTGCGCACATCGTGACGACATCGAGGAGGGGGCTGACGAGGTGCGGCCAGGCCAGGGCGAAACCCACCGCCGCCACACCGGCCGCGCATCCTCCGGCCAAGGGGGCGAACCCGGCGCAGATCAACAGCGCCGAGGCCAGGATCCGCAGCGCGGTGGGGACGGGATCCGTCGGCAGGGCTCCGGTGGGGGCTGGCTCGGGCAGGGGCGTGCCGGGCGCCATGGTCAGCACCGAGGCCAGACCACTGTTCGGCAGCACCGCGAGCGCAATGGCCAGCCCCAGGAGCAGCAGCCTGATCGGCAAGTCGACCGCACGCGGGCCGCGGATGAAGTGCCAGAGGGGCTGGGCGGCCACGCGATGCGGTGCCGGATGGGTCACGATCGGCCTCCTGCGGCAGGGCGCTTCCCTGCGTCTTTCCTCATATATCGTACGACTCGATGCGTGGGGTTCGCGGGAATCGGCTGCCCCGGCCGCCCGTGTCCGAGCCCCCGACTACTCTTGGGATAAGGACCACCTCAGTACAACGGTAGATCGGAGCGCGAGGCCCCATGCCCTCCCAACACCATTCCGGCCCAGGCGGCACCCCGCACGGCCCGGCCGGCCAACCGAAGGCCCAGCGCCAGGGCGGCGGGCATCCGGGCAATGCCAGCCCGGGCGGCGGGGCGGGTGAGCGCCCGCACAGCGGGAACCCCGGCCATCCGGGAGGGCGTCCCGGTGGCAAGGCGGACCCGGCGGGGCTCGCCGCGGTCAAGGGTGCCGTTCCGCGCGGGGGTCTGTGGATCTCGGCGGGCCTGGCGTGGCTGGCCAGCGCGGCGACCGCGCTGCTGTTCTGGCAGGTGGGCACTGCGATCGATCAGGCCGGCACCGTGCGGCCCGGAACCCTGACCGCTCTCATCATCCTGGCGGTGCTCGCCGCGGCCGCGGTGACCGCCGGAGACTGGTATTCGGCCTGGGCCGGCGCGCAGACGGAGCGCAAACTGCGGCAGGCGATCCTGGGCCGGGTGTTCCAACGCGGCCCGGTGGCGGCCTCGGGCAGGGCGGGCGAGCTGTTGTCCCTGTCCACGCACGCGGTAGAGAAGACCGCGAACTATCGCGCAGGCTTCCTGGGCCCCATGTTGGGCGCCATGAGCACCCCACTGCTGGTCCTGGCCCTCATGGCGGTCTTCGTCGACCCGGTGACCGCCGGCTGGCTGGTCCTGCTGATCATCCTGGTACCACTGGCCGTGGGCGCCTTCCAGCGCCTGGTCAAGCCGATCGGCGCGAATTACCGCAGGTCACAGGGCCGCTTGACCGCAGCGTTCCTGGAGGCCGTAGAGAATCTGGGCACCCTGGTCTACGCGCGCGCAGCGGATCGGACCGCCGCCGATCTGGCCGCGGCCGGGGACTCCCACCGCCGGTCCATTATGAAACTGCTGGCGGGCAATCAGCTGCTCATCTTCGTCGTCGACGCCGCATTCAGCCTGAGCATCACGGTCGCGGCGACCGCACTGGCCACCGCACGCCTGGCCGGCGGGCAGATCGGCCCGGGACAGGCCCTGGCGATCGTGCTGCTGACCGTGCTGGTCATCGGGCCCGTCGACATCATCGGCCAGTTCTTCTACATCGGGATCGCCGGGCGCGCCTCCCAGCGGCAGATCGCGGACCATCTGGCCCCGGATGCGGTGGCCGGGGCCGCTGCCCGAAGCGGTGCGCAGGGCCGGCAGGCCGAGGTGGCCGAGGCCGGGGACAACAGTTTCAGCCACAGCGGCTCCGGTGCCACCGCAGCGGAGACCGGCTCCGTAGCCGGCGAGGTGGCCCCGGCCGCCCTCGAACTGCGCGATGTGACCGGCGGCTGGAAGACCGGCCGGCCCGTGATCGCACACGCGAACCTGCGCATCGAACCCGGCGAGCAGGTCGCGCTGGTCGGCCCCAGCGGCGCCGGCAAGTCCACGATCAGCGCCTTGTTGCAGGCCCAGCTCACCCCGGAGTCCGGGCAGGTGCTCATCGCGGGCGCCGACACCCGGACCACCGATCCCGCGGGCATCCGGGCCCGGCTGACCGTCGTCGAACAGGCCCCCTATCTGTTCGAGGGGTCCATTGCGGACAACCTGCGCCTGGCCCGGCCGGGCGCACCCGAGGACGCCCTGTGGACCGCGCTGGACACCGTCGGCCTGTCCACCGAGGTCCGCGCCATGCCGCGCGGTCTGGACGAACCCGTTGGCGCGCGCGGACAGTCCCTGTCCGGCGGACAGGCGCAACGCCTGGCGATCGCGCGCGCTGCCCTGCGACAGGCGGCTCCGGGTGCTGGTGTTGGCGCTGGTGCCAGTACGGGTGCGGGTGCACGCTCGGGTGCCGGATCGCAGGCCGGCAACGCTTCCGGTGACATCCTGATCCTCGACGAACCGACTTCCCAGGTCGGGCTGGCTGCCGAGGCACAGGTGCTCGACGCCCTGGACCGCCTGGTCGCAGGGCGCACCGTGCTCATGATCGCGCACCGGCCGGCTGCGATCCGCGCCGCCGACCGCGTCATCGACATCCGCGATATCCAGGCCGGGACCCCGGCCGGTCCGACTGATCCGACCGGCTCAACCGGTTCCACACACGGCGACACGACCACGGAACCCACCGACGGACAGGAGACCCGCGTATGAGCGCCCAGACAGACGGGGCCGCGCTTGCGGGCGGCGCTGGGGCGCCGTCCTCGCGACCCGCGGTTACGGCACAGCACTCCACCCGGATGTTCCTGACCCGCTGGCTGGTCTCCCATACGCGCCGGCTGGTGCCGATCCTGGGCGTGTCGGTGCTCGCGCGGATCGGCGATCAACTGGCCGGCATCGCACTGTGGGTCACCGCCGTGTTCGCCCTGCAGCGCGCGGTCGCCGCCGGGACCCAGATCCGGACCGGGGCCTCGAGCGCGCCGGCGGAGCTGCACCTGGGCATCATCGTCGTGGTGCTCGTCTGCATCGCGCTGCTCAAGGCATTCCTGCGCTATCTGGAGCACTATGCGGGCCACTGGGTCGCGTTCACCGCTCTGCAACGGCTGCGCGAACTATTCTTCGCCTGCCTGGTCCCGCAGGCACCGGCGGCCACCACGGGCCGCGGGGCCGCGGAACTCACCGGTCGGGCGACCCGCGACATCGACCGGATCGAGGTGTTCTTCGCCCACACCTTCCCGCCGGCGGTCACCGCCTTCGTCGTGCCCGCCATCGCGCTGCTCTGGCTGGGCGGCGCGGTCGCCTGGCCGCTGGCCGGGGTGCTCGCGGTGTTCACCGTGGCGATCCTGCTGGTCTCGCTGGGCTCGGGCGGATCCTCATGGGCCTCCGCCCGGCGGATCGCCGCCGACCGGGGCCGGGTCACCGCTCATCTGGGCGACGATCTGGGCGGCCTGCGCGAGGCCCTGGCCTACGAAGCCGACGGGGCCCGTCTGGCGGGCTTGGACTCCGCCGACGCCGTTCTGGTGCGGCAGCGGGCCCGTGCCGGCAGGTCCGGCGCGATCCGGGCCGGGATCATCCGGCTGTTGGAGTTGGGCCAGATCGTGGCGCTGGTGGTGTGCGCAGCGCTGGTGCCGGGGGCCTCGGGCGAAACAGCCGACGGGGTGACCGGAAGCGGCTCCATCGGCCCGCTCGCCCTGGCGCTGGCGGTGGCGATCGGCCTGTGGGCACCCACCAGGGGAATCGCCGACTTCGTCGATGGCCTGGACGAGTCCTTCGCCGCGGCCGCCCGCGTCTACACCGTGTGCGAGGCCGCGCCCACCGTGCGCGACTCACCGCGCACCGTGCCGCAGAGCTCACCGGGCACCCGGCCGCGTGGCGCCGAGGCACCGGGGGAATCCGCCGATTCCGGCCGAACCACGACGGTTTCCGGCCACTCTCCGGAGCACGCCACAACCCCCGCCGTGGCCTTCGAGCATGTGACCTTCCGGTACGCGCCGGAGGACCCGGCGGCGCTGACGGACGTCTCCTTCACCGTCGCCCCCGGGTCCTGGACCTACCTGTTGGGGGTTTCGGGTTCGGGGAAGTCGACCTCGGCGGATCTGCTGTTGCGCGGCTGGGATCCGCAGTCCGGCTCGGTCCGCCTGGCCGGCGCCGACATCCGCGGCCTGCCACTCGACGAGTTGCGCCGCCGGGTGGCCCTGGTCCCCCAGTCCCCCGCGCTGGTCACCGGGACCCTGGCGGACAATCTGCGCCTGGGCGCACCCGACGCCACCACCGACGAGCTCCGCCTGGCACTGCGCATCGCGGATCTGGGCACGTGGGCCGAGGGCCTCGAAGCCGGACTGGACACCCCCGTCAAGGGTCGTGGCAGGGCCCTGTCAGGTGGCCAGTTGCAGCGCCTGGCGCTGGCCCGCGCGCTGGTCGCCGGGCCCCAGGTCCTCGTCCTCGACGAGGCCCTGAGCCAGTTGGACGCCGCCGGCGCCGAGCGGGTGCGCGATGCACTGCGCACCGCGGCGGGGTCAGGGCCCACCGGCCGGTTCACGGTCCTGGAGATCACGCACCGCACGGATCTGGTGCCCGATGCGGCACCCGTGGTGGTCCTCGATGCCGGCCGGGTCCTCGAACGCGGGACGGCCGGCGCACTGCGGGCAATACCGGAATCGGCCTTCAATCGTTTGGCGGCCAGGGGCTGAGCGCGCAGGAGTAGTGCGCAGAAGCCGGACGGGTCCGAGGCCGGAACCATGCGCGCCCACTCGAGCCGCGCCGGCCAGGCTCAGGACAGTGCGAGCAGCAGGGAGAAGACCAGGTAGAAGAGCACGACCGACCACAGGAACACCCGCTCCAGCAGTCCTGTGATGCTGTGCAGCTTGCGTAATTTGCGCAGCACCAGGCTCGCGCAGAAGGCGATCAGCCCGATCAGGGCCACGATGTGCAGGGCCGAGAGCACAGGGTTTCCGGTGAGCCCGGCGATCCGGTCCATGGGCGAGTACGCGGCGGCGAAGTTCACGATCGCCAGCCCATAGTGCACAAGGCCCTGGACGCCCAAGGGCCGGCCCTTCTCCGGAATCGGCGCGGCCAGCATGAGCAGCGGGGTGACCGCGGCGATCAGCAGCAGAACGGCGCACGGGATCCGGTAGTCCCACTCGGGCAGTCCGAACAGCACGGTGGCCGCGGTCGACACCCAGGCCAGGGCCGTGCACACGCTCATCACCGTGTACAGGCGGCCGGTGGGCCCATTGGCGTAGTCACTGACGGTGTCGCCCACCAGGTGCCGCGGAGCGCGCATCGTGTGGAGCACGGCGAAGATGACGACGCGGGCCACCCACAGGGCCAGGGTGATGGCGGCCAGGGGCACGGGGACGTGGATCGGGGTGGCCGCACCCAGTGCGGCTGTGATCGTCGAGCTGGTTTCCATCGCGTGTTCTCCCTTTCATCGGGTTCGCAGCGGGCTCCTTGCGGCCGGTGCCGAGGTTCGGCGGCCCCGAGGTCCGTCATCGCCGGCTGCGCGAACCCCGGCTATGCGCCCGGATCCTCGAGTAGTTCGGCGGTGATCCGCTGCAGTCTGTCGGCCAGATCCTGCGGGTCCTGGCCTGCGGCCCGCACGACGTCGTCGAAAGAGCGCCCCAGTACCGCGGTGGCCCGCTCCTGCACATCGGTCCCCCGCGCGGTCAACCGCAGGGCCTTGGCCCGTCCCGCCCCCTCCACCTTCGCGTCGACGACAAGTCCTGCGGCGCCGAGCGAGCGCACCAGTCCGCTCATCGCGGCCTCGGTCACGCGCAGTGATGCCGCCACCTGTTTCGAGGCCACCCCGGGGTGCTCGGCGATGATCGTGAGCGCCACATACTTGCGCATCGTCAGATCGAAGGGGCGCAGTTTGGCGCCGGCCTGTTCGTCCATCGTCATGACGAGGTCGTGGAGGACATACGCGAGATCGGGCATAGAAGTAACTTAACTACTTAAGTTACTATCCGTCAAGACCCTGCTCCGTGTTGTTGGGCAGGGGGAGAGGTCTGGTCGAGGAGGTGTGCGGGGAGTGGGGAGCACGGTGCGCGCGCCGGCTCACAGGGCCTCAGCCCGCAGAACCTCGGCTCAGAGGCCGGCCGCGCTCAGAGGACCTCGCGGTTCCGCTCGCCGCGGGCGCGCTTGATGCGGCTGATCACCCACGGGATGACGACTGGCAGCACGCTGACGATCACGATGAGGATCGCCCAGATGTCCACATGATCACGGATGATGGCGATCGAGCCCAGGAAGTGCCCGGCCAGCGGCAGCAGGGCACCCCAGCCGATCGCTCCGGCCACATTCCAACCCACGAAGCGCTTATACGGATAGGCCGCGATCCCCACCGCCAGCGGGGTGAAGGTGCGCACCAGTGGAACGAATCGGGCCAGAATCAGGGACTTGCCGCCGTGGCGGGCGAAGAAGTCCTCGGCGGCCTGCAGGCGCACCGTGTTCAGCACCCGGGCGTCCGGTTTGAAGAAGCGGCGGCCGAACTTGCGGCCCAGCAGGTAGCCCACCTGATCGCCCAGGAAGGCGGCGATCCAGGCCGTGACGATGACGGCCCAGATGTGGATGCCCATACTGGGCGCCAGCATGCCGGCGACGAACAGCAGGGAGTCCCCTGGCAGGAACGGGAAGAGCACGCCCGACTCGATGAAGACGATGAGCGCGACGACGCCCAGCATCCACGGGCCCGCGGCCTCGAGCAGGGGGCCGGGGTCGAGCAGACCGGAGGCCTCGATGGACGCCCCCTGGAGGGAGTCGGCCGCCTGAGGCAGGGCGCTAAGGACGTCGAACATGCGGAGGTTCCTCACTCATCGGTATCAACGCGCGCCTACAGCGGCACGCGCCGGGATCAACGCATTACATTGTCGCGGATGTGTCTGGGCCCGTTCTCAGGGGCGCCCGCAACCGGCCCACTCAGCCCAGGGCGCGAGCCCCGTTGACGATGACCATGATCGCCCCGCAGAAGGCCAGGATCATACTGACCGTCCGCCCCAGCCTCGGACCCATATAGCGGGCCAGATAATTGCCCGCCAGAGTACCGGCCACCAGAGCCACCAGGACCTCGGCCCATTCGAGCAGACTCATCGCCGGCCAGCGCCACAACATGGCCACGGCCGCAACTGCGGTGACGACGAAGAAGAACTGCACACTGGTGGCGAACTTCCGGTGGTCCCAGCGCGAGGCGTTGGAATAGGCGATGACCGCGGGCCCGCCCACGCCGCCCACCGCCTGCATCAGCCCGCCCAGCAGACCGGCGCCGATCCGCCCGCCTCCGGAGTCCAGCCACGCCATCCGCGATCCGAACAGGCTGATGATCAGGGCCACGACCATGAGTGAGCCGGAGGCGATCTGCATCGGCGGCGCGGGCAGGAAGTGCATCATGAGCGCACCGGGGACGATCCCGACGATCGCGGCCAGCGTGATGGGGCCGATTTTGCGGTACTCCACGTGCTTGGCGTGCCCGGCGTAGATGAGCAGGGCCGAGAGCCCGCCCAGCAGGCTGGTCGCCACGACCCCGTCCACGGGCCCCAGGTGCAGGATGATGAAGGGCGCGCAGATGAGCGCGAAGCCGATGCCGGTGGCGCGTTGGATGACGGATCCGACGAGCACCGCGCACAGCATGAGGATGAAGGTAGTGGTCACTTTCCCACGGTATCCGCCTCTGCCCGGCGCCGCCGCACGAGCCGTCTGGCATCTCACATTCCGACCCCGGATCTTGAATTACGGCCAACATAGATACAAGATGTATTTATGAACGATTCGAGGAGGCCCGCCGCGGCCGGGTCGAACACGGGGCGGACCTCGGTCTCGGCCACGGAACGCGCCTACCGCTCCGTCAAGGCCGACATCCTGTCCGGACGCCTGGGCGGCGGCACGATGACCAGCGAGGGCGAGGTCGCCGAAGACCTGGGGATCAGCCGCACCCCCGTGCGCGAGGCCTTCCTGCGCCTGGAGACCGAGGGCTTCCTGGCGCTCTACCCCAAGCGCGGCGCGCTGGTCGTGCCCGTGGCCCCCGGCGAGGCCGAGGAGATCCTCGACGCCAGGCACCTCATCGAAACCCACGCCGCCGGGCGCATCGCCGAACTCCCCCAGGCCCAGCGCACCCGCCTGATCGACGAACTGCACGAACTCATCAGCCGGCAGCGCGAGGCCCACCACGGCGGCGATGTCGCCGAGTACACGGCGGTGGACGCGGAATTTCACCTGGCCATCACCTCGGCCGGGGGAAATACGATCCTGGCGAACTTCGCGCACCTGCTGCGCGACCGCCAACAGCGGGTGACCGCCGGCTCCCTACACGGCCGGCCCGAAACCGCCGAGGCCTTCATTGACTCGCACGAACGTCTGGCCGACCATCTGGCCGCCGGAGACGCCCGCGCATACGCGCAGGAACTGCGCGAACACTTCGATATGGTGCGGAAGGAATTCAAATGACCGCGAAAGCGGCGCAGCCGGGGGCCACACCTCGACAGACGACACCCGGGGAACCGGTGAACAGGGGAACCGGCACACAGGCTGGAACCGGGGCGCCACGGGCCAAGGCACCCGCCGGCCCCGGGGTCAGGGCCTCGTCCTGGCTGGCGGTGGCCGCGACCATGTTCGCGGTGGCATGGGGCGGCAATGAGTTCACCCCATTGCTGGTCATGTACCGCAATTCCGGGGAGTTCTCCCCCGTCGCGGTCGACGGAATGCTGGCCGCCTACGTGTTCGGCATCGTGCCCGCCATGCTGATCGGCGGGCCGCTGTCCGACCGCCACGGCCGCCGTCCCCTGCTACTGCCCGCCGCGCCCGCCGCCCTCATCGGTTCGCTCATCATCGCCCTGACCCCCAACAGCGAAATCGGTATGATCATCGGCCGCATCTTCTGCGGGATCGCCCTGGGCCTGGTGATGGCGATCGGCTCGACCTGGATCAAGGAGCTCTCCGATGCCGCAGGAGCCGGTACGGCCGCCGGCGCCAAGCGCGCATCCATGTCACTGACCCTGGGCTTCCTGGCCGGGGCCGGCGTGGCAGCGGTGCTGGCCCAGTTCGCGCCCCTGCCCCAGCATCTTCCGTACATCCTGCACATGGCCATCACCGTCGTCACCGGACTGTGGCTGCTGAGCGTCCCGGAGACCCGCCGCGCCGGCGTCGCGGGGACCTCGGCGGCGGAGAGCACCGGGACCCGGGGAGCCGCAGCCGGCGCCGACGCGCCCGCCCGGAGGTCACTGTGGCAAGACCTCAAGGTTCCGAAGATGAAGCACAAGCGCTTCCTCCTGGTCGTCCTGCCCGCCGCACCCTGGGTCTTCGGCGCCGCCGCGAGCGCCTACGCAGTGCTGCCCGGCCTGCTGTCGGACTCGGCCGGGAACTACCCGATCGCCTTCGCCGGCCTCATCACCGTCGTCACGCTGGGCTTCGGCGTGGGCATCCAGTCCCTGGGTCCCGTCATCGACACCCGCCGTTCGGCGCGGGCCACCGTGATCGGCATGTGCTGCGTGGTCGCGGGCCTTGCCCTGACGATCCCCGCAGCCAGCACGCTGAGCCTGGCACTGGGGCTGCTGGCAGCGGTCGTGCTGGGCATGGGATACGGCCTGACCCTGGTCTCCGGACTCTCCGAGGTCCAGCGGATCGCCGGACCCGACGATCTGGCCGGCCTCAACGCGGTGTTCTACGCGCTGACCTATGTGGGATTCTTCGTCCCCATGATGCTGGCCTGGGCACACACCTGGCTGAGCTATCCGCAGATGTTCCTCGGCGGCCTGGTGCTGGCGGTCATCTGCCTGGTGATCGTCGCCTGCGCCTGGCGGCGGCATCTGCCCGGCGCCCGCGTCCCCGCCGATGCGAAGTACCTGCAGAACGGTGGAGCGGACGGGGCCGGCGCGCAGGGTGGAGCGAGTGCACCCGAAGCGCCGAACCCCACCGTGGGCGAGGCCGGAGCGGCCTGAGTCGGCGCAGCCCCCGGCCAGGACTCCGGCCAGGACTCCGGCCAGGACTCCGGCCAGGACTCCGGCCAGGACTCCGGCATAGCAAGCGCAGATTCACATTGTGTGCGGATATATCCGCACACAATGTGAATCTGCGCTTGCGTTGCGTTCAGGCGCCGGGTGATGCGTTGATCCGCCCTACGGCCGAGCGCTCTTGCGGACCTTGACGTCCTCGACACAGGTCAAATCGGTCTTGACGATCCGGCCGGCCAGGCCGTGAGCCACGATGTCAGAGGCCGCCCGCTCCTCGGCCTCCAACTGGGCGGCTACATCGGCGTCTGCGGGGTTGTCCTCGTCGACGACCAGCAGGTAGCGGAACTGGTATCCACCCAGGTCGGGCGGGTACATGAACATCCCCTCCGGCGTGAACTGCGCGATCAACATATCGTGATCGTCCTGCTCGGCGCGCAGCTGCTGCCGTTGCTGCTCCGTCAGATCGGTAAAACGACCGCGGACGGTCATGCGGTACGTGCGTTTCATCTTCGTGTGCCTTTCATCGTCGTCTGGTGCGGCCGCAGGGTCCGTCGCGGCCCCGGAGGTCCGTGCGGTCGCGGGGTTCGCGGTCTTCGCTGAGTTCACGGTCTTCGCCGGGTTTGCAGGAGATGTCGGGCTCCCCGCCCATGCGAAGAGCGCCGCTAGATCATCTGCCGCCCGCCGGAACTCGGACCGGCGCAGCGGCAGAGGATGCCCGGGGAGGAAGCGGGAGGCCGTCGCGTCGAGCGCACCGGCAACTGCCACCGCCCTGGTCACGCCGGCCGGCCCGGGCCCCGGATCCACTGCCCTCGGGCCTCCGGAAGCGAAGCCTCCCAGACCAGGACCTTCGGGGCCTCCGGGGGTGGCGCCTCCACATGCGGGGTCACCAGGCCCTGAGCCTCCGGGGGCGGATTCGTCGAACAGCTCGATGAGCGATACCGCGACCGGATCCTGCACAGCGGACACATCGGCCGAGGCCGAGTCAGCGCCCGCCGAGCAACTCGCGCGCACCAGGTACTCGTTCACCGCCGCCCGCGCCGCGATCACCTCGGGGTAGAGGGCCGCGAACCGGAGGAATGCCCGGATGCACGTCCGCAGGCGATCGCCCGGGTTGCCGGGTCCGGCCATCCGGACCTCGTACGCCACCGGCTCCAACAGCTCCGCGATCTCCTGGCGCACGGCAGCGGCCAGTTCCTCCTTCGCGGCGAAGTTCCCGTGCACGGCGCCGCGGCTGAAGCCCGCGTGTTCGGCCACTGCGTTGAGCGATGTGGCCCCGACTCCGTCACGGGCGAAGAGTTCCATGGCCGCATTGATGAGTCGGCGCCGGGTCTGGGCCTGTTGTTCCTTCCGTGTGGGCATCACCCAAGCATATCCAACGATGTTCGGATGTCAACCTGTATCTGAAATTGTCCGAGGGGTCACGCCCGGCACCCCCACGGCTCAGCACCGGTCCGGGCGTCCTTGTCGTGGGCGCTTCCGTATGACATGCGCAAACCTGCAACACCGCTCTGTGTCAAGCTGTGTGGAGTCACTCGGGCTAGTTTCTGACTGCTTCGTGCTCCGGCAGGTTGATACCCACGACGTGGGGCGGCTTCGGAGTCACCGGACGTGACTTGAAGCGTCCCCGGTGTCTCCGGTAGTACTCCTGCAACGCCTGATCCCGGTCATGCCAGCACCGCTGCCATGACCCATCGAACACACTCTCCGGGGTGAACAACGCGATACCGGAATGCCGATGCACAGTGTTGTACCACTGCACGTATCCATCCACATACGCACGAGCGTCCCCCACGGTCTCGAAGATCCGCGGGTACCCGGGCCGATACTTCATCGTCTTGAACGCCGCTTCGGAGAACGGATTGTCATTCGACACATACGGTCGGTTGAACGACGACTCCACCCTGTACCCGGCAAGCAACTCCCGTAATCGGTTCGACGTCATCGCCGACCCGTTATCAGCATGCACGACCTCCGGTGCCCCATACATTCCGATCGCCTCGGTGAACATCTCCACAGCCACCTGGTCGGACTCACACTCCTCGACCCTGTGTCCCACGACCTTCCGCGAGAACACGTCAATGACCTTGTAGGCCTTGAAACGTTTACCCACCCACGGTGAGTACAGGTCCGTAATGTCCCACGACCATGCCTGCCCCGGACGGGTGGCCATGACCTGCGGAGCTTCCCGCCGGCAGCGTTTCTGCTTCGCCCGCGGGAGAACAGGCCGCACCGACTGATCCTCGATCTGCGCAGCGATCCGCCACCACGATCGCCGTGAAGCGAGCATCTGTCAAGCCCCGGGTTTTGTAGAGGCTCCTTTTCTTGGTTTCCTAAGCGGCCGTGGACTCCGTCCCGGACTGGGCGATCCATTCAGAATGGACCTCGACAGGCGGCCGGTAGTCAATCGCCGAATG
>NZ_JANIJX010000032.1 GCF_024580735.1 Brevibacterium moorei
CTGGGGGGTGGGGGTGGGGGCCGCCGTCGTGTTATCGAGGAGAGACGCAATGAGCGATACCTGGCTGATCATCGGGCTGGGCAATCCAGGGGCGCGCTACGCCGGGACGCGGCACAACATCGGGCAGTTGGTGATCGACGAGCTGCTCGAGCGCACCGGCTCCCGCCTGGGATCGACCAAGGCCAGGGCGCAGGCGGCCACGACCCGGCTGCCACTGCCGGCCGGTGGCCCGGGACCCAGGTCGATCCTGGTCAAATCATCGACCTATATGAACGACTCCGGTATCCCGGTAGGGCAGCTGGCCCGCTTCAATTCGGTGCCGGCCGATCACGTCGTGGCGATCCATGACGATGTGGACCTGCCCTATGAGTCGATCCGGTTGAAGCTGGGCGGGGGAGAGGGCGGACACAACGGTTTGCGCTCGATCAGCAGCCATTTGGGCACCAAGGACTATCTGCGTGTGCGCGCCGGGGTGGGCCGGCCGCCGGGCCGGATGGACACCGCAGATTACGTGCTGCAGCGTTTCAGCGCAGCGGAGCGGACCACCCTGCCGATCTTCGTCGGGGAGCTGGCCGACGCGGTCGAGGCGCTCGTCTCCGAGGGGCTGCAAGCGGCCCAGCAGAGGTTCCACTCGCGCTGACCGTAGGGCGCGGTGGCCCGAGCGGAGGGGGCCCGGGAAACCAACTGGTTTCCCGGGCCCCGTCCGCTCGTCGGTGGAGTGCCGCCGTGGTCTCAGACGATCTGACGCAGATTCGTCCTGGCGAGGTCGACGAGTTCATCGCCCTTGCCGCTCATCACGGTGCGGATGGCATAGAGCGCGAAGCCCTTGGCCTGCTCGGCGGTCACAGCCGGGGGCATCGACATCTCCTGGCGCTCGGTGATGACGTCGAGCACAGCGGGACCGTCGTAGGCGAGGAACTCGCGCACCACCTCGGGCAGCTGCGAGGACTTCTCGACACGGAAGCCCTTGATGCCGGTGGCCTCGGCCACCTTGGAGAAATCGGGGTTGGCCAGATCGGTGCCGAAGGTGACGAAGCCGGCCGCCTTCATCTCCAACTCCACGAAGTTCAGCGAGGAGTTGTTGTAGACGACAGTCTTGACGGGCAGCTTGTTCTGCACCAGGGTGATGAGCTCGCCCATCATCATGGCCAGTCCACCATCGCCGGACATGGAGATGATCTGGCGCTTCGGGAACGCCGCCTGTGCACCGATCGCGTGGACCAGGCCATTGGCCATGGAACCGTGGTTGAATGAACCGATCAGCCTGCGCTTGCCGTTCATCGTCAGATAGCGGGCGGCCCAGACCACGGGTGAACCCACATCGGGGATGAACACGGCGTCGTCATCGGCCATCTCATCGATCAGGCGGGTCAGGTACTGCGGGTGGATGGGCCGGGAGTCCCTGGTGGGGCTGGCCAGATCGTCCAGCTTGCCACGGGTCTTGCCGTAGTGCTTGCGCATGGCGTCCAGGTGCTTGGAGTCCTTCTTCTGGCGCACCAGGTCGGTCAGCGCCGCGCAGGTCTCCTTGACTCCGCCGCGCAGTGGGACGTCGACAGGGGTACGCCTGCCCAGGTTCTCCCCGCGGATGTCCACCTGCACAATGGTGGCGTGCTCGGGGTAGAACTGCTGGTACGGGAAGTCCGTGCCCAGCATCAACAGCGTGTCGCAGGCCTGCATCGCGTGGTAGCCGGAGCTGAAGCCCAGCAGGCCGGTCATGCCGACGTCGTATGGGTTGTCGTATTCGACGAACTCCTTGCCGCGCAGTGCATGGACGATGGGGGCCTGGAGCAGGCCCGCCAGTTCCACAAGTTCGTCGTGGGCGCCCTGGGCGCCCGCACCGGCCAGGATGGTGATCTTGCGGCCCTCGTTCAGTGCCCGAGCCGCGGTCTGCAGTTCAGCGGCGGCCGGGACGGTCTGTGAGGCCGTGGGCAGAACCGGTACGACTGGTTTGCCCGCCGATGGCTTGAGCGCGACGTCACCGGGGATGACGAGCACGGCAACGCCGCGGCGCTCGATCGCCTCGCGCATCGCAATGCGCAACAGCCGGGGCATCTGCGCCGGGTTCGAGACCTCTTCGGCGAAGACCGAGCACTCCCGGAACAGTTCGGTGGGGTGCGTTGCCTGGAAGTACTCGCTGCCGATCTCCTCCGAGGGAATGTGGGCGGCGATGGCCAGCACGGGCACCCGCGAACGCTGTGCATCGAACAGGCCGTTGATGAAGTGTAGGTTGCCAGGGCCGCAGGAACCCGCGCATACGCCCAGATTCCCGGTCAGTTCGGCATCGGCGGCCGCGGCGAAGGCGGCGGCCTCCTCGTGCCGGACGTGGACCCAGGAGATGGCGTCGTCGGTGCGCAGGGAATCGGTGAAGCCGTTGAGGGAGTCACCGGGAATGCCGTAGACACGGGTGATACCGGATGCGCGGAGGTGGTCCACGATATCGGAGGCAATTGTCGCCACTGTGCTGATCTCCTCGTTCGGATGGCGGGCCCGTTCGAGCCCGGACGGTCAGGGTCAATGTTACGCCGTCGCAGTCGGGCGCAGACCAGAGCCCCGCATGCCCCGCCCAGATGTCCCTGCCAGGACACTCCGGCGGTGCCGGGGACCAGGCCGGCGAACAGCGAGGCCCCATAGGCTCCGAAGACCAGCAGGGCCACCGCCCACAAGCCGATGCGGCGTGGCCAGTCGGGGGCGTAGAAGCCGGCCAGGAGCAGATAGGCGAAGTACGCGAAGATCAGCCCGGATGCCCCGACGGTGGTGATCCCTGGTGGGTTGAGGATGAAGGCCGCGAGTCCCGAGGCCAGCGCGCCCACTGCCGTGACGATCCAGAACCGGGCGACGCCTGCCGTGGTGACCAAGCAGCCCAGGATCAGGAAGGGTGCGGAGTTGGCCAGCAGATGGGGCCAGTCGGCGTGCAGGAGGGGCGAGGCCACAACGCCCGCCAGGGAGGCGGGGCGCCAGGAGGTCAGCCCCAGGTGCGTGAGGCCGCCTGGCACGAACCATTCGAGGCCGCGAATGACCCACATGAGTACCAGCAGTAGCGCTGGGGAGAGGAAACGCAGACCATAGGAT
The DNA here is from genome assembly GCF_024580735.1 of Brevibacterium moorei. GTDB lineage: Bacteria > Actinomycetota > Actinomycetes > Actinomycetales > Brevibacteriaceae > Brevibacterium > Brevibacterium moorei. The sequence goes on from NZ_JANIJX010000032.1 coordinate 3,070, forward strand.
CGCATGCCCGCATTCTCCCCGACCGGGCTGTACCGGGCCTGGACGTCGGCTGCCGGGCACGGGTCCACCTTGTAGACTCGGGGGGTGTCTCTTCGCGGTATCTCCTCTGCCCTGTCGGCCCTTCCTGACGTAGCGGCCGCAACCCACGCGCTCGACTCCGATCCGCAAGGCGGTGAGATCGACGCGGTCAAGGGCCTGTGGCCATATCTGATCGCGGCAGCCGGGCGCGCCCATCCGGTCCTGGCGGTGACCGCCACCGGGCGCGAGGCCGAGGAACTGGCCGCGGCCCTGCGGGGGATGTACCCGCCGGAGGAGATCGCGTTCTTCCCCAGCTGGGAGACCCTGCCCCATGAGCGGCTGTCCCCGCGCTCGGATACCGTCGGCCGACGCCTGTCCGTGCTCCGGCGCCTGGCCCATCCGGACGATGGCGGGGCGATCCGCATCACCGTCGCCCCGATCCGCGCGGTCGTCCAACCACTGGTACAGGGACTCGGCGAACTTGCGCCCGTCGAACTGGCCGCCGGCGACACCGCTGACCTGGCCGATCTGGCCGAGCGCCTGTCCGGTCTGGCCTATTCGCGCGTCGACATGGTCTCGCGCCGCGGCGAATACGCGGTGCGCGGTGGCATCCTCGATATCTTCCCGCCAACGGACGACCAGGCCCTGCGCGTGGAGTTCTTCGGCGATGAGGTCGACGAGATCCGGCCGTTCTCCGTGGCCGATCAGCGTTCGCTGCCGGTGGCCGAGGGCGCGGTCTATACCCTGTGGGCCCCGCCGTGCAGGGAGGTGCTGTTGACCCAGGCCGTGCGCGACCGGGCCCGCAGCCTGATTCCCCGGATCCCGGCGGCCGCAGATCTGCTGGAGAAGGTCGCAGATGGGATCGCGGTGGAGGGCATGGAGTCCCTGGCCCCGGTCCTGGCCGATGGGATGGAGCCGCTGCTGGCCCGCATGGCGGGCGACACCAGAGTGGTCGTGACCGATCCGGAGAAGGTTTCCGCGCGCGCCGCGGACCTGGTGGCCACCACCGAGGAGTTCCTGGCCGCCGCCTGGTCGGCCTCGGCAGCGGGCGGGCAGGCCCCCGTCGACCTGTCCGCGGCGAGTTTCAGGACTCTGGCCGAGACCCATGAGGCCGCCGGGGTGCTGGGCCTGCCGTGGTGGAATATGGGCGGATTCGCCAAGGATCTGGAACTGCTGGGGGCCGACGACACCATTGTCCAGATCGGCGCACGCGAACCCCGCGGCTACGCCGGCGATGTCGAAGCGGTGCTGGCCGATGTCCGGACGCACGTGCACGACGGCTGGAACGTCTACGTGCTCACGGAGGGTCGGGGCCCCGGCGAGCGCCTGGTCGAGGTGTTCAACGAAGCGGATCTGCCCGCCACCCTGGTGACGGATCTGCCCGAACCTGGTACGCCGGGCACGGTGACGGTGACCACGGCGGCTCCCTTCGCCGGTTTCGTCTTCGACGCCGCGGGCCTTGCGGTGCTCACCGAGGCCGAGGTATTGGGCCGGGCCGCTGCCGTGTCCACCCGGGATATGCGGCGGTTGCCTGCGCGGCGCAAGCGCAATCAGGTCGACCCACTGGACCTCAAACCCGGTGACTACGTCGTGCACGAACAGCACGGGGTCGGCCGGTTCGTCGAAATGGTCAAGCGCACGGCCGGGCGCGGCAAGCAGCAGCACACCCGCGAATACCTGGTCATCGAGTATGCGCCGAGCAAGCGCGGACAGCCAGGTGACCGGCTCTATGTGCCCTCCGATGCGCTCGACCAGGTCACCAAGTACGTCGGCGGCGACGCCCCGACCCTGAACAAGATGGGCGGCTCCGACTGGTCGAAGACGAAGTCCAGGGCGCGCAAGGCGGTCAGGGAGATCGCCGGCGAGTTGGTGCGTCTGTATTCGGTGCGCCGGGCCACCAAGGGCCACGCCTTCGCCCCCGACACCCCGTGGCAGCACGAGCTCGAGGACGCCTTCGCCTACAACGAGACCCCGGACCAGTTGACGACCATCGACGAGGTCAAGGCCGATATGGAATCGCAGGTGCCGATGGACCGGCTGGTCTGCGGCGATGTGGGCTACGGCAAGACCGAGGTTGCGATCCGTGCTGCGTTCAAGGCAGTGCAGGACGGCAAGCAGGTGGCGGTGCTGGTGCCGACCACCCTGTTGGTCCAGCAGCACTACGACACCTTCTCCGAGCGCTATGCGGGCTTCCCCGTGACGGTGGGGCGTCTGTCGCGCTTCCAGAGCACGGCCGAGTCCAAACAGGTCAAGGAGGACTTGGCCGCCGGCAGGCTGGACGTCGTGATCGGCACCCACCGGCTGCTCTCCGGGGAGATGAAGTTCAAGGACCTGGGGCTGGTCATCGTCGACGAGGAACAGCGTTTCGGCGTGGAACACAAGGAAACGCTCAAGGCGATGCGGCTGGACGTCGATGTGCTGTCCATGTCCGCCACCCCGATCCCGCGCACCCTGGAGATGGCGGTCACCGGGATCAGGGAGATGTCCACACTGGCCACGCCCCCGGAGGAGCGCCACCCGGTGCTGACCTATGTGGGCCGCTACGAGGACAAACAGGTGCGCGCCGCGATCCGCAGGGAGATGCTGCGCGAGGGCCAGGTGTTCTTCATCCACAACCGGGTCCAGGACATCGAACGGGTCGCCGGGCACCTGGCCGAACTCGTGCCGGAGGCGCGAATCGCCGTGGCACACGGGAAGATGAGCGAGTCCCGCCTCGAACAGGTGATGGTGGACTTCTGGGAGAAGCGCTACGACGTGTTGGTGTGTACGACGATCGTGGAGACCGGTATGGACATCTCCAATGCCAATACCCTCATCATCGACCACGCCGATCGCCTGGGTCTGAGCCAGCTGCACCAGTTGCGCGGGCGGGTGGGGCGCGGGCGCGAACGCGCCTACGCCTACTTCCTCTATCCGAACGACCTGCAGCTGAGCGAGACCGCCCACGACCGGCTGGCCACCCTGGCCGCCCACACCGAGCTGGGAGCGGGCATGCAGATCGCGATGAAGGATCTCGAGATCCGCGGGGCCGGCAACCTGCTGGGCGGCCAGCAGTCGGGCCAGATCGAGGGCGTGGGCTTCGACCTGTACGTGCGCATGGTGGGCGAGGCGGTCGCCAACCTCAAGGACGAAACGGTCGAGGAGGCCCCGGAGATGCGGGTCGAACTCCCCATCGACGCACACCTGCCGCAAGATTACGTCGACCACGAACGCCTGCGCCTGGAGGCCTACCGGAAACTGGCCGGGGCCACCAGCGAGGCCGACATCCAGGACGTGCTGGCCGAACTCACCGACCGTTATGGGCCCTATCCCGAGGCCGTGGCGGTGCTGGCCGATATCGCCCGACTGCGCATCCGCGCCAGGGCCTCGGGCGTCAACGAGATCGTGGCACAGGGCAATTTCATCCGCTTCGGGCCGGTCGAGCTGCTTGACAGTCAGTTGGTGCGCCTCAAACGGCTCTACCCCAAGACGCTGATCAAGCCGGCGATCCGCTCGGTGTTGGTGCCCAAACCGCAGGCCGGCAGTGGCTTCGACAAGTCGGACCTGGTCGACGGGCCGCTCATCACCTGGTGCATGTCGTTCCTCGACGCGATTCTGCCGGTCGAGGCCGCGGAAGCGGCCTCGTGAGGGGGCCGCAGACGGGGACCCCAGGCGAGGAACCGACGGCGCCCGGAGCGGAACCCGCCGGTGAAGTCCGCTGGGAGCGCCCGGATACGGGGGCTCTGGACCTGGCCGGCGTGATGGCCTACCTGCGGGCCCGCTGCCCGTGGGCCGCGGCGCACACCCACGCCAGCCTGCAGCGCTATCTGTTGGAGGAGGCCTATGAACTCCTGGCGGCCCTCGATGGCGGAGATGCAGAGGAGATCGAGGGCGAACTGGGCGACGTGCTCTATCAGGTGATCTTCCACGCAGCCCTGCTCGACGAGTCCCACGGGCTGGCGCAGGGGGAGACCCTGCACCGGGTGGCCGGGCGGCTCAAGGCCAAGCTGATCCGCCGTCATCCGCACGTCTTCGACTCCGATGGGCCCGTCGAATTGGCCGAGGTCGAACGCCGGTACGAGGCGATCAAGGCACAGGAGCGGGCCGAACGCGCTGCGGCCACGGGCGGCACCGCGGATACCGGAGCCGAGGCGGGCGGCCGGGGTACTGCGCTCGCGGACTCCTTCGCCTCGGTCCCGGTCAGCCTGCCGGCGCTGACCCGGGCGCAGGCCGTGCTCGACCGCTGCCAGCGGCTGTCCGTGCCGGCAGTCGATCCGGGAACGTCACCCACCGGTGCACCGGCGGAATCCGCGGTAGCGCCGCCACCTGGCGCGGGGGATACGCCGGAGGACTTCGGCGCCCAGCTCTTCGCCCTGGTGCGTCGTGCAGGAACAGCAGGAGTAGATGCAGAGGCCGCACTGCGCGCCCACACCGCACGCGTCGAGGCCGCCAGCGTCGCCGCGGCGGGCCCGGTGGGCGAGGGAGCGGGCGGGAACGGGGCCGGCGTGCACTAGAGTTGGTGGTGCACGTGCCCGTGCGTGCCACTCCTGGTAGCGGACGGGAAGTATCCTCACACACTTTGGAGCATTCATGGCAGAGATTATTGCGGCCAATGCACGCGAGATCCTCGATTCCCGTGGCAACCCGACCGTTGAGGTCGAGGTCCTGCTGGAAGACGGCGCGATCGGTTCGGCCGGTGTCCCCTCCGGCGCCTCGACCGGCGAATGGGAGGCCTTCGAGCTGCGCGACGGCGATGCGCAGCGCTATAACGGCAAGGGCGTGCAGAACGCCGTGGTCTCCGTGCTCGACGAGCTCAACGATGCGATTGCCGGACTCGAAGCCGATGAGCAGCGGATCCTAGACCAGACCATGATCGATCTGGACGGCACGGAGAACAAGAAGCGCCTGGGCGCCAACGCGATCCTGGGCGTGTCCCTGGCGGTGGCCCGTGCCCAGGCCGCCTCCGTGGACCTGCCGCTGTTCCGCTACCTGGGCGGGCCCAACGCCCACGTGCTGCCGGTGCCGATGATGAACATCCTCAACGGCGGTTCGCACGCGGACTCGAATGTCGACATCCAGGAGTTCATGATCGCCCCGATCGGCGCGGCGACCTTCCGCCAGGCCCTGCAGTGGGGCGCTGAGGTCTACCACGCGCTGAAGTCCGTGCTCAAGGCCCGCGGTCTCTCGACAGGGCTGGGCGATGAGGGCGGCTTCGCGCCGAACCTCGAATCCAATGCCGCGGCCCTGGACCTCATCATCGATGCGATCCGCGAGGCCGGCCTGACCCCGGGTCAGGACATCGCCCTGGCCCTGGATGTGGCCTCGAGCGAGTTCTACTCCGATGGCTCCTACACCTTCGAGGGCGAGCAGAAGTCCGCCGAGGAGATGGCCGCCTACTATGAGTCGCTGCTGGAGACCTACCCGCTGGTGTCCATCGAGGACCCGCTGGACGAGAACGACTGGGCCGGCTGGGCCCATCTGACCGAGAGGATCGGGGCCCGCGTGCAGATCGTCGGCGACGATCTGTTCGTGACGAATCCGGAGCGTCTGCAGCGCGGGATCGATGAGGGTGCGGCGAATGCCCTGCTGGTCAAGGTCAACCAGATCGGCACGCTGACCGAATCGCTGGACGCAGTGGAACTGGCCCAGCGCAATGGCTACCGCTGCATGATCTCGCACCGCTCGGGCGAGACCGAGGACACGACGATCGCGGACCTGGCAGTGGCGACCAACGCCGGCCAGATCAAGACCGGTGCGCCGGCCCGCTCGGAGCGTGTGGCCAAGTACAACCGGCTGCTGGTCATCGAGGAACTGCTCGGCGACGCCGCCCGCTACGCCGGCCGCGGGGCATTCCCGCGCTTCGCGCAGGACTGACAACGGCGTCGCGCTGTACGGCTGACACACCGGTGGAAATCCGCCACTGGTAGGGGAGGGGAAGGCAGACTTGAAGGGTCGTGCCTTCCCTTCCCCTATGCACGAGATCCGAGGTGGCCATGGCGGCGAGCAGAAAGCGCGGTCCTAGAAACTCCGCGGCCACGCGCAGACGCAGGTCCCGGTTGCCCGGTGTGCGCGCCGGCGGCCGGGCCACCTCGCGAGACGATCGGCGGCGCATCAGCCTGCGGCGGCTGATGATCATCGCCGCGTTGGCGCTGGTGCTGGTGATGTTCGTGCCGACGGTGAATTCCGGGATCAGACAGTGGCAGCGGATCGGATCGCTGGAGAGCCAGAACTCCGCGCTCGAATCGGAGATCACGGATCTGCAGGGCAAACAGGCTAAACTGAAGGACCCTGTTTACCTGGCCGGCCTGGCCCGTCAGGAACAGCAGTACGTGAAGAAGGGTGAGACCGTTTACATCGTCATCGACGAGGACGGCACATCAACGGGCGAACAGACGATCGCCCAGGCAGACAGACAGGCAAACAAGGGCGATAGCGGCCGGCCGTGGTACGTCGAACTCCTCGACTCCCTCAAGGCCGTCGGAACCGCCACGCAGGAGCAGTAGATGATCACACCGGCCACGCAGGCAGACCTCGACGTCGTTCACGAACAGTTGGGGCGCATCCCCCGCGGGGTCGTCGGCATCGCAGCGAGGGCCGTCGATGGCACGCCGCTGGTCGTGGCCACCGCGCCCCGTCTGCCGGATGGCACGCCGTTTCCCACCTCCTTCTATCTGAGCCATCCCGCATACGTCGCCGAGGCCTCGCGCCTGGAGGCCGCCGGCACCATGGCCGAATGGACGCGGGAACTGGGCGAGGACGCGGACCTGGCGGCCGCCTACGCCAACGCCCACCGGGACTATCTGGACCGCCGAGCGGCACTGGGCCGCCTGGCCGGGACCGATGACGTGCCGGAGATCAAGGACTTCTCCGCCGGCGGCATGCCGGTGCGGGTCAAATGCCTGCACGCCCTGGTCGGCCACGCCCTGGCGGCGGGCCCCGGGGTCAACCCGATCGGCGACCGCGCGATCTCGCTCATGACCGGAGTACCGGCGCCGGCCCAGGCCTCGGCGACGGGAGCAGCGGTACCGGACCCAACAGCGGCGGCCCCCGCATCGGATGATGATGCACGGGCCGAGGCGGTGAGTAGTGCCGTGCGGGTGGCCGCGATCGACTGCGGCACGAACTCGATCCGCCTGCTCATCGCCGACATCGCCGCCGGCCGGCTGAGCGATGTGGTCCGTGAGATGCGAATCGTGCGCCTGGGCCAGGGTGTCGACCGCACCGGCGCATTCGCCCCCGAGGCGCTCGAGCGGACCTTCGCGGCCTGTGAGGAGTACGCGCGGCTGATCGCCGACCACGGGGCGCAGCGCGTCCGCTTCGTTGCCACTTCGGCCAGCCGGGATGCGGCCAATCGTGAGGAGTTCTTCGCCGGCGTCCGGGAGCGCCTGGGAGTCGATCCCGAGGTCATCACCGGCGTGGCGGAGGCGGGACTGTCGTTCCTGGGCGCCACCGCGACCCTGGGCACCGGCCAGGACGCCCCGGCGGCTCCCTATCTGGTGATGGACCTGGGCGGGGGGTCGACCGAACTGGTCACGGGCACCCGGGAGGTGGACGCGGCCTTCAGCATGGACATCGGCTGCGTGCGCTTGACCGAACGCCTCCTGCGCTCGGACCCGCCGAGCGCTGCAGAGGTGGAGGCCGCGCAGGCCGCGGTGGACGCCTGGTACGACCGGGCCCTGGAAACCGTCGACGTCTCGGGTACCCGTACGATTGTCGGCGTCGCCGGCACCGTGACGACGGTGGCAGCCGCAGTCCTCGGGCTAGAGGCCTACGATCGTGCCGCCATCCACGGTGCCCGCCTGGACCTGGACGACACCGTGGCCACCTGCGCCGAACTCACAGCCATGCCGCGGGCGCAGCGTGCCGGACTGGGCTTCATGCACCCCGGCCGGGTCGACGTGATCGGGGCCGGAGCCCTGATCTTCTCCCGCCTGCTCCAGCGGATCAGTGCCCAGGTACTGGCCGCCACCGGCAGCGCGCCGGTCGTCATGGCCAGCGAGGCCGATATCCTCGACGGCACGGCGCTGCGGCTGGGACAGGACTGAGCATGCGCCCGGCATCGGGATTGTTCGCGGTCTGCGCGCTGCTGGCCGGTTGCCTGGTTCCGGGCGCGGCACTGGCCGCACCCACGGCGGGCCCGGGCCAGTGGTACATCTCCGACTACGGGATTGACAGGGCATGGAAGACCAGCACCGGCAAGGGTGTGAAGGTCGCCGTGATCGACTCCGGGATCAAGGATTCCCACGAGGATCTGCACGATACGGTGGTCGCGGCCAAGGACTTCTCCGGATCCGGCAAGGACGGCCGCACCCCGGTGGGGCCGGAGGAGACGATCAAGCACGGCACCGCGGTCGCCGGGGTGATCGCCGGCCAGGGCGTTGGAGAGGGTCCGCGCGGCGTGGCCCCGGACGCCGAACTGCTCTCGGCCTCGATGTGGCTGGGCTCAGGCGCCCCCGATGGTTCCTCCGATTCACGGACCCAGGCCGCACAGGCGGTGCGCTGGGCGGTTGACAAGGGGGCACGGGTCATCAACATGTCCCTGGGCTGGGACGATCCGGCCTGGCCCGAGTCCTGGGACGAGGCCTTCGGCTACGCCTACAGCAAGGACGTCCTCGTCGTCGCCTGCGTCGGCAACCGATCCCAGGGCGCCAGGCGGGCCTGGTCGCCGGCGACGGTGCCCGGGGTGATCGGCGTCGGCGGCCTGGGCCGGGACGGTCGCGTCGATCAGGCATCCTCTGCTCCGGGCACCTCGGTGGATCTGATGGGTCCGGCCCAGGCGATCCCGGTGCCGTTCTACCAGGGAGGTTATGCGGAGGCCGAGGGCTGCTCCTTCGCGGCCCCCGTGGTCGCGGGGGTTGCGGCACTCATCCGCAGCGCCCATCCCGACTACTCAGCGGACCAGGTCTCCGACGTGCTGCTGCATTCGGCCGCCCCGGTCAAGGGTCACAAGGGCAGGGGCACCGCCGCGCAGCCGGACCCGACGGTGGGTTTCGGACGCCTGGACCCGCTGGCGGCTCTTGCGGCTTCGCCGGCCGAGCATCCGCGCTCGGCTGCTGAGGAACTGGCCGCCTGGAGGACCATGCACCGGCGGGCCGATACGGCGCCGCAGAACACGGCGGGCGCCTCGGCCCCGGCCACCACAGCGGCCGCTACCGACACCCCGGCGCAGGCCCAGCAGGGTCGTCCGCGGGCAGTGCTGGGACCCGTCGTCCTGGCAAGCGGGATCATCGCCGCGCTGGTCTGCGCGTGCCTCGGGCTGATCCGGGTGCGCCGCGGGAGTGGTGCAGGTGCCGGGCAAAGCGCACGGATGGCAGCCGAACAGGGCGGAATCGGGGCGGAATCACCGTGTGGTCGACCCGGCGACGGACCGGCGGATTCTCGGACGTCCGAAGAATTGTGAGCTTGGAGACGACCCCGCCTGTAGCGAGCTTTGTCGATCGGACATAGAATTAGGGCATGGCTTTGATTAGAAACTCGAAACTGCGTCCCCGTATCCTCGTTGTCGGTGGTGGCTATGTTGGCCTCATCACCGCTCAGAATCTGCTGAAAGGCCTGGGCCGTGGCGAAGCCACCGTCACCGTGGTCGACCCGAACCCGTACATGACCTACGCGCCGTTCCTGCCGGAGGTCGCCGCCGGTTCGATCGAGCCGCGCCACGCCATCGTGCCGCTGCGCCGCAACCTCAAGGGTGCCGAAGTCATCACCGGTTACGTCCGCGCAATCAACCACGACAAGAAGTTCGCGACCATCGAGGCCGAAGGCGATGAGCCCTTCGAGCTCGACTACGACCAGCTGGTCATCGCCGCCGGCTCCGTGCCCCGTACCCTGCCCATCCCGGGCCTGGCCGAAGAGGGCATCGGACTCAAGCGCATCGAAGAGGCCGTCGCGATCCGCGACCACGTCCTCAACCAGCTGTCCGCCGCAGCTCTGATGGAAGACGACGAAGCCCGTCGGACCGCGCTGACCTTCGTCAACGTCGGTGGCGGCTTCGCCGGCGTCGAAGCGCTGTGCGAAATCGAGGACATGGTCCGTTCGGCCGTCGCCGAACACGAGACCCTGACCGAAGCGGATGTCCGCTTCGTGCTGGTCGAGGCCCTGGACAAGATCATGCCGGAGGTCACCCCGGAGACCGCCAAGTGGGTTGTGCAGCACATGCGCGACCGCGGCATCGACGTCTACCTGTCGACCTTCCTGCAGGACTGCACCGACAAGCACGTCAAGCTGTCCTCCGGTGAGGAATTCGACGCCGACACCATCCTGTGGTCCGCCGGTGTCAAGGCCAACCCGCTGTTGGTCGACTCCGACCTGCCGCTGGACGAGCGCGGCCGCCTGACGGTCCGCGCCGATCTGCGCGTCGAGGACGAAGACGGCAATGTCGTGGCCGATGCCTGGGGCGCCGGCGACTCCTGCGCCGTTCCGGACCTGTCGGGCATGGGCCCCGGCGGCTACTGCGTTCCGAACGCCCAGCACGCTTCGCGCCAGGCCCCCGTCCTGGCCCAGAACCTGCTGGCCGCGCTGCGCGGTGAAACCGAATTCAAGCAGTACTTCCACAAGACGATCGGTTCGGTCGCCGGCCTGGGTCTGTACAAGGGTGCTTCGAAGCTCGGCGACAAGAACCTCAAGGGCTTCCCGGCCTGGCTCATGCACCGCCTGTACCACGGCTACGCGATCCCGACCGTGGACCGCAAGGTCAAGGTCTTCGGCAACTGGATCCTCAACGCCGTCGTGGGCCGCGATGTCACCCCGCTGAAGGACGCGGACGTGCCGCGCAAGGCCTTCGTCGAGGCCGCGCACTCGAAGCCGGCTCCGCGCAAGGCTCCGAAGGACGCCCCCGCCGCGAAGTGAGCCGCTCCCGGTGAGCTGATGCCGGTGTCCTGAGCCCCGTGCTCCGAACCCGGCAAAGGGCCCGGGTGCCATCCGACTGGATGGCACCCGGGCCCTTTGCTCATGCTCAGGCAGCGGGGCCCAGGACCTTGAGGTGCCGGTCTTCGACCCGGAGCCGCCAGGACTTCTGGGCGATCGGGGTGCCGGCGGCGGTCCGGTACGCCTGCACCCTGAGGAGGGGACCGGAATCCTGCGGGGAAAGCTCTGCTTCGGCGCTGGAGCCGTCGGAGAACAGCACCACGACCTCGCCGGCGGCCGGGATCTCGGCGGGTGTGGCCGGGTCGGCCGGCCCGAGGCGGGACCCGGGGAACAGGTGACTGTGATCGGTGCGCAGCGCGGGGACGGTCTCCATGCCGGACATGCTACGCGGGCCCGGGTGCGTTAGAGTGGAACGGTACGCCCCCATAGCCCAATGGCAGAGGCAACCGACTTAAAATCGGTTCAGTCTGGGTTCGAGTCCCAGTGGGGGTACCACGAAAAAGGCCCCTGACCTGGGAAAACACCAGATCAGGGGCCTTACCGACTGGTGATTTCAAGTCACCAATCCCACGCTTACTCATCTTTTTCAATCCGGTTCCCGCCGAACCTCTCCAATACCGAAGTAGCATCAGGCGCCACCGCGGCACGCTTCACGTAGTGGTTGCGTGCAGTCCGCGTGCCCACCTGGCCGAGGATCGCGGCGACCTCCTCCAACGTCTTCTCCGTCGCCGCCAGCGTGGCCATGGTCTTCCGCAGGACGTGAGGATGAATCCAGCCATCCTTCTTCATGTCCTCCAACGCCGAACGCAGGCCCCGCCGGACATTGTTGGGCCACCTGAACGTGCCTTTGCCGCTGGGAAACACCGCGTCCGACTCCGTGGGCACCGCCTCGACCGATCGGCGCAGCAGAACATCGACGACAAAGTCGGGCACGGTGATGATCCGGTAGCCGGCTTCCGTCTTCGGGTGTGTCTGACGCCTGTTCCCCTTGCCCTTGATGTAGGCCATGGTGGCAGACACAGTGATCGTCGGCTTACTGGCGGCTAGATCCACGTCCGACCAACGCAGGGCCAGGGCCTCACCAATGCGGATACCCGAGCCGAGCATTATGTCCACCAAGTCCGATAGCTCTGTCCCGCGTGCAGGTCCGTGCACGCCGGGTTCGTTCTCCCACTCGCGCAGGCCGGCGCGCAGTTCGTCCACCTCATCAACTGTGAGAGCCTGCACTGGCTTCTTCTTCCGCGTCGGAAGGGTGATGTCCCGGACCGGGTTCGACTTGAGGGCGTCGTGTTCGACGGCGATCCTGAACATGCCGTTGAGCACGGTCCTGCAGGTGGCCGCGGCGCCAGGGGTGCGATCGTTGAGGGTGCGCAGGAAGTTCGCTACGCGGGACACGGCGACTTCCATCAGGCGCAGTTCCCCGAGGCCGGCCAGGATGTGCCCGTTGATGACTGCCTCGTAGCGTTGCACGCTCTGTTCTACCCAGTTGTCCGAGGCCCGAATGTGGGCCAGGTAGACGGTTGATAGCTGGGCTACGGTGGTTGTCCCGCTGATGTCGTCGCCGGAGGTCTGCATCACCTGTGCGAGTTTTTGCAGTAGCACTTTCTCGGCACGCGCCTTACTGCGCCCAATGGCTTCGACCTGTTTGCGGCGCCCGGTGAAGTCACGGTAGCGGGCCCGGGCTCGTTGCCGGCCGTCTGGCAGTTGGGTGAACGATATACGCCCGTGCTCGCCCGGGTTCATCGGTGGCCTAGACATCAGTGGGGTCCTCATCATCGGTCTTGGTGAAATCCGTTTTGGCGAGGTCCATCTCTTTCTTGGCGAACTCGATCGGTAACGGTACTCCGGCTTTGCTATAGATGTCTGAGAGCTTGGCTCTGTATCGGATTTTGTCAGGCAATGTGACATCCATTCCCCTCTTGCGAAGTTGCAAGTACGTGTGGCGAGCCCTATTCGCATAATGAGCGAGTTCAGAACGAATGTACAGGTCAGAAACTAGGTCTGGATCGCTCCGTATCTGTTCTACGAACATCTCCTCCAGATTCCAATACGCATCAACCTGAGTGGCAAGTTCACGCATTAGCGTAGCCACCTGGCCAGACTGGGTAGCTAGCTCGTTGTCTTGCCCTGGAATGACTGGAAGCTCTTTCTCTCCGACCCACCAGCGCCAGGCATCCCACGGCTTGGCGAAGTTGTTTCCTACAAACTCAACGTCTCGTTCGCCAGCAATGTCAATGAGCAGCGAGAGGGGAGCCGCCCCGATCGCTGTTGCAATGGCCGCTATTTCAGCAACGGTGACGCTCTTTCTTAGTCCCGCTTCAAGGTTGTTGAGAGCGGTCCTGTTGAGCTTGTAATCGAGTTGTTTGGTGCAGGTGTCCGCGACCTGGCTTGCAGTCAAGCCAGCTTGTTCGCGTAGCTGTTTGACGCGGACCCCGACCTGTTTTGCCTGGCGTTCGGGCCAGGTCTCCCCTTGGTCTTGTGTCATGAAAACTGACAATACATGTTCTATCGTCATTTGTCAGTTGCGGAACCGTTCCAAGGCATGTACTCTCAGTTTCAGTCATCACAACTGACGAAGGAGAGATAATGTCATCAAATATGACACCCGGCCGAGCAGGCATCGCCCTTGCCGATGCTGCACCAGTGATCCTGTCCCGGAAGCAACTCGCAGAACGCTACGGGCTTCCCACCCAGACGCTCGCAGTGTGGAAGGTCAACGGCTACGGCCCGCAGAGTTTCCGGGTAGGGCGGTACGTCCGCTACCGACTGGAAGATGTCCTGTCCTGGGAAGCCGAACAGATCGAAGCCGAGAACAGGGGGACACGATGACGGATTATCCCGAAATCTCGCCAGTCCACACGGAATCGGAGATTGCAGCGGTCCGAGCCAAGGCGAACAGTCTGGGCTACGAACTCACCACCCGCTGCAGCGCCTGCGGTGCACCGATCTGGGCAGACAAAAGCCTCAGAGACCACATCGGGCCCGTCTGCGCCAGCAAGAACAACAACCCCGGCACGCATCCCGCCAAGAATGCACGCGCCGAGGTTGCCGACACCATCACCGAACTCTGAACGGAGCAACAGCAATGGACACCAACAAGCCTACCGAGAACCAAGACGGCACGACACCACTCGACCGGATCAAAGCACGATTCCAAACGATCATCGCGCCGCCGGCCGAGCTGGGCACACGACCCGACGACACAGAAGAAGGCGTGTTCTATCCCAAGGCAGTCCGCGGCGAATACATCGGAGACGACCGCATACTCGTCACCCCGGCCGCCGAACTGAAAGTGTTCTCTGACATCACCCTGACCGGTATCGCAGCCCCGAGCGCCAACAGCATTGACGCGATCCTGACCGAGTTCGCACGACGCCAACAAGACGGGTGCCTCACCCTTGGAGCGCGATTCGAACTCTACAGTTCCACACCCCTGAACTCACCCATGTACGGCATCAGGGACAAGGTGAAGTGCCCCGACTGGTGCGACAACGGGCCCGACTGCTGGTACGGCGATGAACAGCTGTACGGCGCCGGACTCGAACACGAATCCACCGCGGACATGATCCGGTTCGGAGACATGGAAGCCGCCACGACGATCCGCCTGTTCACCACATACGCGGACTACCGGAACGACCCCGAGGCCGCGATCATGATGAACGTCAGCCTGGACAACACCATGCGTGGCCGCGGGTTCAGCTTCGACGCGACCGCCGGCGACATGCGCACCCTGGCGGCCTTCCTCACCAAGGCAGCCGACCGTCTCGAATCCGTAGGCGGTGAAGCATGAACACCACTTATGCGCCACACCCGGTAAAACGGCAGCGCAGGACTCAGGCAGAACTCGCAGCCCTGGACGAAGCGATCCTGACCGCGTGCCGGCTGGAAAACCCATTGACGGTCCGCAGCTGCTTCTACCGTGTCGTCAGTGCCGGGGGAGTAGAGAAGACCGAGCGGGGTTATGCCGTCGTTCAGCGGCGCCTACTCAAGCTCAGGCAGGAAGGCCGCGTGCCCTACACCTGGGTCACGGACGCCGGCCGTGCCCTGTCCTACCCGCTGGCCTACCATTCCCTCGCCGACCGGCTCAACGGCATTGTTCAGAGCTACCGCCGAGACCTGTGGGACTTCCAGCAGACCGCGGTGATCGCACTCGTTGAGAAGGACGGACTGTTGGGTGTCGTCGATCCCGTTGCCGACGAATACGGCGTGCCTCTGGGCGCGACCAAGGGCTACGCTTCCGAGTCGTTCAACTGGGAAGTAGCCGACCGGATCAAACGATTCGGGCGCCGACAGGTGCATGTCTTCAACATCGGCGACCATGATCCTTCCGGCGTGAATGCGTGGGAGTCCTTCTGTGCCAAGACACGCGACTTCGCCCCGCAGGCGGACATCGTGTTTCAGCGGATCGCAGTAACCCCAGAGCAGATCGAACAGTACGGTCTACTGACCAGGCCCACGAAGAAGACGGACAGCCGGGCGAAGGCATTCGAAGGTGAGTCCGTAGAGGCCGACGCGCTCAGCCCATCCGACCTCAGGGGCATCCTCAGGACCGCAATCGAATCGGTGATCGACCACGACAAAGTGGCCGAGGCCCTGGCGATCGAGCAGGCCGAGAAACTGCAACTGCAGACGTTGATCGAAGGTGCCGAATGAACACGATGCTAGACGCGGCCCTCGAACTGGCAGGGCAAGGCTGGAAAGTGTTCCCATGCATCCCCGCCGGCCCGAAGGCCAAGGCACCCTTGACGACGAACGGTTTCCACGACGCGACCACTGACCCGGACCAGATCAGGACATGGTGGGGAATGCACCCCGGCGCAATGATCGGGGCGCCCGTGCCCGGGTCTGCGATCGTGCTCGACGTGGACCCCCGACACGGTGGAAGTGCACAAGCTCTTGTGGCAGCACTGGGCGGCACTCTGCCACGGACATTGACCAGTGTCAGCGGCCGCGGCGACCAAGGTCATCACCTCTGGTACCGCCACCCCGGCGGGCCTCTCTACAGTCGCCACCTGCCCGAGGGTGTGGACCTGCGAGAGGGTGGCCGGCACTACGTCATCATGCCTCCCTCACTCCACCCGGCAACGGGACGACCGTACCGGTGGGCACCCGCCCCGACTGGGCTCGCCACCCTGCCGCCGGCCGCGATCGCCAAGCTACGACGCCCGCAGGCCCCGCCCCGCGATACCGCCCGGCTCGCGTCCGCAGCAGCCGCACAGGGGCTCGTCGGAGTCGTGGCGCAGGCAGCAGAGGGGGAGCGGAATCAGAAGCTCTTCTGGGCAGCCTGCAGGGCCTTCGAACGCGACGACGAACATACCGTGTCAACCCTCTTCGACACCGCCCTCAGGATCGGGCTCAGCGATACCGAGGCCGCCCGAACAATCGACTCAGCACGACGACAGACAGGACAGAAATGACTCAGATTCCGCAGGCACCCGCCGACGTGGCACCAACCCCCGTGGAATCCTCCTTCACCCCGCAGCTTCGCCCCTACCGCGCCCTGAACCTGCCACCGGCGCCGACGTGGCTTGCACGCGGCTGGATTCCCCGCGATGAGATAACCGTGCTCGTCGGCGCCGAGGGCATCGGAAAATCGCTGACGTGGGTCAAGATCGCGGCTCACATCACCCGAGGCAAGGCATTCGAACCGTTCGGCCTCCCCGCCCGTGAACCGGCTGATGTTGTCGTCATCGCCACGGAGGACTCCATCACGGAGGTTGGGGCCCGGCTCGAACTGGCCGGCGCGGACATGAACCATGTCATCGTGTTCAGCGCGGCCGACGACGGCAGCGGATCACCTATCTTCGGGGATTCGATCAACACGGGGGACTTCGCCCGCCTGGACGCCGAGCTGACAGACCGTGATTCGTCGCCGGCGTTGATCGTCGTGGACGCATGGTTGGACACCGTGCACGGCAACCTCAACATCCGCGACACGCAGCAAGCCCGATCGGCCCTGCACCCGTGGAAGGAACTCGCAGCCCGCCACCACCTCTCAGTAGTGCTCGTCACGCACACGAACCGGCAGGACACGGGCAATACCCGCGATCTCATGGGTGGCACCGCGGCGCTACGGCAGAAGGCACGCATGGTCCTTTTCGCGGCCCGGCCCCACGATTCGGAAGACCCCGTGCTCTATATCGGACCGGAGAAGTCGAATACCACGGGAATGGTGAATGCGGTCCAGTTCTACATTCAGCCGGAAATCGTTCGCGAACCCACCGACGATGATCCGGGGACCGCGGCAAAACTTATTCGGGCACAGATCACGACCGCGACAATTCGGGATCACGTCATGGAATGGCGGAAGGAGGAAAAGCGCGCCGAGCGGAAACCGACCGCCGCAGAGGAAGCGGAACAGGCAGTGCGCGACTACATGGAAGGGAAGGAGTCGGCCCCGTCGAAGGAGGTCAAAGAACACCTGCAGGGTGAGGGGTACGGGCGTCAGGCGGTCAACACGGCCATGAACAAGTTGGGGTCTGCGAAGCGTGAAGGACGTGGCGGGTACGTCTACCGCCTCACTGAACCTTTCCAAGGTTTCCAACCTTTCCACCTTTCCAGTGACACCCCGGAGGTTGGAAAGGTTGACGAACCAGTGACCTGCGACACGATTCCGGACCTTTCCAGTCCCCACCGTGTTACTGGAAACCTGGAAAGGTTGGAAACCTTGGAAACCTCACCCGACCCCACACCTCCCCAGTCTCGGCACTCCAAGGGTGTGTCACTGCCAGGCGCCAACACTGCCAACACTGCCGAGACGGCCCAGCACGAACGGCAGACCCTCGACACCCTCCCCAACACCACATGCACCCAATGCGGGACCACGATCAAAGGCCGCTACGCGAAACTCAACGGCCACACCTGCCCCGCCTGCAAAATGAAAGAAGCCGCGAAATGATCCCATGCACGACCGGCCACGTCCTCATCATCGACGACGACAAAACCGGAACCCGATACAGCTATCCCGTTATCGCCTGGACCTCAGACGGCGAACCCCTCATCGTCGGAAAAATGGAACTACTCAGGCCCGGACAAATACCCGGAAAGAAAATGCTCCTCTCCACCAGCGAAGCATTCAATTCCCAACTCCGCGTCGAACCCCTCGACCAGAACACCCAGAAGGAGACCCACCAGTGAACCACGACGACGAACGCTACTCAGCCGGCGACATCTACGGCAGCCTCCACCAAGAGGGCGGGCCCCGCATCATCCCGTCCTACGACCGCAACGGCAACATCGCCGGCCTACTCAACATCGACGACGTGCAAGCCGGGCTGAGCACCATCACCAAGGCCGCTATATCGGGCTTGTTCGACACAGACCGGTGGGACATCGCCGACCGACTCATGGAAGCCCGCCGGAGCCTCAAAAACACCGGAGAC
Organism: Brevibacterium moorei; assembly: GCF_024580735.1. Lineage (GTDB taxonomy): Bacteria > Actinomycetota > Actinomycetes > Actinomycetales > Brevibacteriaceae > Brevibacterium > Brevibacterium moorei. Next base: position 21,312 of record NZ_JANIJX010000032.1, read on the forward strand.
GACGCCCTGTTCGAACTGGCCCCAATCGCTTCGGTCATCGACCTTGTGCAGCACTTGCAAGACGTGTGCCGGCTAGTCGAAGCCCAAGGCATCCCGGCCAGGGCGAAGCTCCAAGAAATCTATGACGTGACCAGGACGGGGGAGACCAACTGATGACTCATATCCCGCCCCTGTCGGCGCCCGTGCATGGTGTCGCCGCGATCTGGCTCCACGGAGTCCTGAAGACCCGTATTCCGGAAGTCCAACGCGGCAACTACCCCGAGCCGGTCAAGCACGCGATTGTGATCATGGCCGCGCAGGTTGAGGAAGCCGCCCGCGCAGCCGTCGCCGCCCGCCCCGCGCTCGTAGAGACCGCGTTGGAAACACCCCCGGAGTTCACCGGCGGTATGACGACCGTGGAGGCGGCCGAAGCCCTGGGAACGACGGCACGCACAGTGCAACGCTGGTGCGAAGCCGGACTGCTCGAACACCGTATGGCCGGCCGACAGTACCGGATCGACCCCGCCAGCGTCGCCGCCCGGACGATACGACACCCGGACGAAACCAACCTGGCAGCCTAGACGATGTGAGGCCGTTTTCGGTCTTGTTTTCGGCCTCACATCCTCCTTGGACGTGCGGAAGTTGGGTCTCCGATCTTCTTGTGTGCTTCCGCCTCCAATACCGCCCCGGCCCCCTGGAAAAGGGCCGGGGCGGACCCATATCCCCACCACAGAATCGAGACACTCCAATGCTCACATTCGACGCACTCATCGACCAGCTCACCACCATGCGCGACAACCCCGACCATGGCCGCAGCGCAGACGAACAAGCCGCAGAGGCAGCCGTCGCGGAACTCTTCGCCGAAGGCCGCCTCTCCCGAACCCGGCGCATCAAAGAAGCCGGCACACCCCACCGTGATCGCGGCATCACGCCCGACGAAGCCACCGCCATTGTCGGCGCCCTCGCCCACGGAGTCGAAGGCTGGACTCCCACCGAAGGCCGCACCACCGAATCCGCCCGCTTCGGCTACCGGCCCACCCAGACCGTCACCGAAGCCGACGTTGACGCGGCAATCGCCAGCCTCGTCAACCTCAACAACTGAGGGGAACGTCCGATGACTACGAAGACCAGTCCCGTCAACCGGGCCCGCAAAGCCGTTGCCGACGCGCACACCACCACCCAGGCCGCCGCCGAAACCGTCACCCAATGGCAGGCAAAGGCCGAAGCGGAAACCGCGGAAGCCGCGCAACTCGAAGCCGACTCCGGCACACTCGTCCTCGACGGGGAAGACCCCGCCGAAATACAGGCCAAGATCGCCGAACACCGGTCCGCCGCGACCATCGCGACGAACACCGCCACCGCAGCGCAGGCCCGCCACCGTGCCGCCCTGCGCATCGAACTTGGCGCCGAAGCGGACCTGCAAGAGGCAATCGCCCGGGACTACGACCAGCAGATCGCCGACTACGACCGGAAACTCGAGACCCTGCTCAAGCCGATCCGGGAACTCGCCGGCGTCCCCGGAACGTTCGAACCCGACCCCGACTACCGCGACCGCCGGACCGAACTCGCCAGGGAACGCTACGGCGCCAACCGGGAACAGGCCGGCATCCGCGCCTACCTCGCCTGGGTCGCCCAATCACCCCGCCCCAACCGCACGTTCAGCCACCTGGAAGCGTACCCCCACGACCTATGGCCAGACGTCCGCGGCAAAGGCCTGGGCATGATGTCCGGGCGCATCCTCCCCGACAGTGTCTATTCCGCCTTCCCGATCCTGGGGGAAGTATGACAGCGCAGGGCGACCACGGAGGCAAGAACAGGCCCGACCCCGCAGCCACCACCAGGCGCCCACCGGTCGTGCGTGCGAAGGGTGACCCTATGGACGTGGGCCGTGAATCGGGACCATATGGAACAGGTGACATTTCAGGGTTGCCTATGGCTGAGGTGTTCAGTCGGATCGAGGACGGCTATGCGCGGATTGCCGCGCTGGTCGAACACGTGGATGTGGACACGGTGGACACACAAGATGTGCGGGGCCTGTTCAAGGCGCAGTCCGTGAACTATCAGGTGCTGAAGGCTCTTCGGTCGAAGATCGAGGCGCGGGACGGGCTTTCGACCGATCAGTTCTATCGGCAGAATGTGGTGACGCCTGGGCAGTTGGCGCGGATCAGGTCGAAGCTTGAGGCGCAGCGTCGGCAGGTGGAGGCGGAGATTGAGATGATTGCGAAGCTGCAGGGCCGGGACGGTGTGGGGGAGTCGTAGGCGGCTGTGGTGTGTGGGGCCGGGTATCCGAATGGGTGCCCGGCCTTTTTGTCGTCTGTAGAGCCCCGGTGCGAAGTCTGCGAAGTCGGGTCCGCATTTCAAATGCGACCTCATCAGCTGTGGGCGTCTGGCCCATAACTGCCCTACCCGCGGCCTTGAGGGCCGCACGTGCGGTCTTGAGCACCGCGGGTGCCGGCCTGGTGTGTTGCCCTCTGCCGTAGACCTGACTCGCCCCACGTTTACTCATCGTTTTCAACGGAATCCCACGGAAACTAGCGGCATATCAATGGGCGATCGAATGCCATTGTGCCCCGAGAATCCGGGGCGGGTGCAAACCCACGGAAACCAGCGGAATCAATGACTTCACATCGGTTCAGTGTGGGTTCGAGTCCCACTGGGGGTACCACGTTCGCCCGCCGGGCGACCTCGCTCAGGCCGCGCAGTACACCACGATCCCCAGCAGTACTGCCGCGGCCAGCACACTGCCGATGAGCACACGAGTTGCCGTCGTCGGAAGCTTCTGTCCGGTGGGCAGGGCGACTCCCACGGCCAGGGCCACGCGCGGGGGAGATGCGATGATCGCAAAGGACCCCGCGACGTTCTGCCCGGCCAGGGCCACAACCGGATTGGCCCCGACCCCTGCGGTGGCACTGGTCGTGGCCGTGGAAAACATCGCGGCCGCCCCGGTGTTCGAACCGGTGAGATAGCCGCCCAATGCTCCGATCGCCGGCACCAGAGCGGTGAAGAACGGGCCGATGTGTGCGGCGGTCCCCGCTAAGTCCTCGGCCATCCCGGTCGCCGCCATGATGATGCCGATGAGCATGAAGCCGATGGCATTGGCGGTGATCGGCACCCACGCCACGAGGCACCGTCCGGCCACGCGCACCCGCCCGCGCATGGCCCCGGGCACGGCGGACAGGGAAATGAGCGCCGCGAGGATGAGCCACACGGCGGGATTGGCGATCAGGGTGAGCAGGCCGTCCTCGATGCGCGCGGTCAGTGCCGCGGAGGCGAGCACACCACCGACCAGAACCCCGTAGGGCAGCAGCGCGCGTCCGAACCCCCGGTCGATGCTCGGCAGAGTGCCGTGGGTCAGCCGGGCGACCACCAGCAGGCCGATGATGACGACTGCCGAGGCCACGACCCCGGCCGGCGGCGTCCCGACTACGAGATTTGCCCCGGTCAGCGCCGCCCATTCGAGGACGATCACGAACCCCGCCAGCAGCACCTGCCGACCGGTGGGGCGGCCGATGACGACGGCGGTCGCCACGATCGCGCTGACGATGAGCACGGGCAGGGTTAGCAGTGCGGACCAGATACCCACCTGGTGGAAGTCCTGACCGCCCAGTTGGGCGGCGATGAGAGTGCCGGGGCCCAGGGACCCCCAGGGCACCAGGACCAGCCCGAGCAAGCCGGCGACGACCGCTTTGACGGGGCTCAGGCCCAGGCGGATCAGCAGTGGGGCGGTGATGACCACACCCAGGCCGAAGCCGGTCACCGACTCCATGAACGGGGTGAGTCCGAAGATCAGCAGGAACAGGCTGATGCTGCGGTCCTCACCCGATTCGGCCGCGGCGAGCCACTCGGCGATTCTGTCCTGGGCGCCGTTGCGGGCGGTGGTTTGGGCCAGCCCGACCCCTCCCAGCAGGATCAGGGCGACCTCGATGAGCGTCGGACCCATATTGGCAGCGGTAGCCCCCAAAGCTGAGCCGCTCAGCGGGAACGCGAGGAGGCTGCCGGCCACCGCTGTGACCAGCCCAGCACCGGCGGCCCACAACGAGGGCACACGACAGACGAGTAGGACCAGGACGACCAGGATCGGCGCCAGAGCGGTCAACAGCCTCAGTATCTCCACGTGTGCAAACTCCTTCGTGCTCCTTCTTCGTGCGAATCGAACGGCCGGCGGGTCAGTGGCCGAGGCCTGCCCGGTCGAGCCAATCCTCGATCACCCGACCGGCGGCTGCGGCGAGCCCGGGTCCATACCGCTGTGCGTCCGCGCGGATCAGCTGCGGGTCGATCCCGGCGCCGGCGAGTTCATGGGCGTGGCCGATCAACCACCGCTCGATTTTCTCCGGCTGCGCTTCGAGGTGGAACTGCAGTCCCAGCACGGCCGGGCCCAAGGCGAAGGCCTGCTGGGGGAAGCCGGGGGTCTCCGCCAGCCGCTCGGCACCGTCGGGGATGGCGAAGACGTCCCCGTGCCAGTGCAGCACCGGCACACCGTCCAGGGGCGCCAGTACCCCGGCTCTGCCGGCGGGTGTCAGGGTGAGCGGGGAGTAGCCGATCTCCGTGCGCCCGCTGGGGGTGACAGGGGCGCCGAGTGCAGCTGCCATGAGCTGTGCGCCCAGGCAGATCCCCAGAGTCGGCAGTCCGGCCTCCAGCCGGGTGGCGATGGCGGCTCTCTCCGCGAGCAGGAACGGGTACTGGCGGGTCTGGTAGGCGCCGATCGGCCCGCCGAGGATGATCATGAGGTCCGCTGCGAGCGCCTCGCCGGTGCTCAGCTCGTCTACCCCCGCCTCGCGGTAGACGATGTCGTGGCCGCGTTGGCGCAGCAGGAGTTCGATGATGCCGAGGTCTTCGAAGGCGAGGTGACGCACGACCAGGGTGCTCTGAGTCATCGGCGGCTCCTATCGGGGTGGGCGGGTTCAGTGCCACGGGCATCTGTCAGGGCATCGGCAAGGGCGTCGGCCAGGCTCTGGGCGGAGGCCTCGTCGAGGTCATGGATCGTCAGGCGCAGATGGCGCGAGGGGGCGGAGGCGGTCAGGGCGAACTCGTCGCCGGTGCGGGCCAGCCAGCCCTTGCGCATCAGCGCTTCGTGGGTGGTGCGGGCCTCGCATCCGGTGTCGAGCCACAGGTTGAGCCCGTCGCCGGCGCAAGCGGGGATGCCGTGTCGTTCCAGGAGTGCGGCGAAGGCGCGGTTGCGTTCGGCGTAGTGCTCACGGGCCCGGTCTATCGCAGCCTGGGTGTCCGCGTCGCTCAGGAGGCCCAGAGCCAGGCGTTGGAGCAGGTGGCTGACCCAGGTGACGCCGGGGGCCAGGCGTGCGCTCAGCCGTTCCGTGGTCTTCGGATCCGCGGCGATGAGGGCCAGACGCAGGTCGGGTCCCAGGAACTTGGAGACCGACCGGACCAGGGCCCAGCGCTGGTGCTCGGGCCCGACGATACTCTGGTAGGCGCTGGTGGACAGGCGGGAGAAATGGTCGTCCGCGATCACCAGCACATAGGGGTGGTCCGCGAGTACGGCCCGGAGTTCGGCGGCGCGCTGGGCGTTCAGCGAGGCCCCGGTGGGGTTGTGGGCCCTCGGCGTGCACACCACGGCTCTGGCCCCGGACCCCAATGCCGCGCGCAGCCCGTCGGGAGTCAGCCCCTGTTCGTCGACGGCCACCGGCAGGATGCGGTAGCCGGCCAGCTGGACGGTCTGCACACTCGTGAGGAAGCAGGGGTCCTCCAGAGCCACCGCATCCCCGGGAGTCAAGGCCTGTGCGAGCAGCCGTTCGACCGCGTCGACCGCGCCTGCGGCCAGGGACAGGTCGAAGGACCGGTCCAGGTCCTCGCCCAGCCAGTCGGTGGCCCAGGCGGCGAGTCCGGGGTCGATCACCGGCGCTCCGTAGAGGACGGGATCGCCGGCCGATTGCGCCAGTGCCGGTCGCAGGTCCGGCAGGAGGTGCGGATCGGGGTTGCCGTTGCCGATATCGCGCAGCACGGTGCCGGGGGAGAAGCCCTCGGTCGCGGTGGGCTGGTTCCGTGCGACCGAGGTCCCGCCTCGGCCCCGGGTGACCGCCAGGCCGGATACGGAGAGCCGCCGGTAGGCCGATAACACGGTGTTCCGGTTGACTTCGAGGGTGTGGGCCAGGTCCCGGGCGGGCGGCAGCGCATCCCCGGCCTGCAGTCTGCCGGAGTCGATGAGGCCGCGGACGCTGTCGACTATCTCATCGGCGGTGCGCCCGGAGATCTGTGGGGGTGCAGCGGCGGTCTTATTGCGCATCTGCACTCCCGCCCGGCCAGTAGTAGCTGTCGGGAGTGCTGCGCGCTCCGAAGATCGCCTGGCCCACCCGCACGACGTCGGCGCCCTCCTCGACGGCGAGCTCATAGTCGCCGGACATGCCCATGGACAGCAGACCGGGGCCGATGATCGACCATTCGATGCCCGGGTCTGCAAGGGCCGTGTGCTTGCGGGCGGCCTCCTGCACACTCGATTCATTTGGCATAGGTCAAAAGATATCACGGGCCCGCGTGTCTTACGGTATGCCGGAGTGACGGTGTGGTCGACGTGGTGGAATGACCGGGTAGCATGAGCGCATGTCCGCGTCCCCTGTTATCGAGGCGGCAAGGCCGTCGGATGTCCCCGCTATCCGCGCAATCGTCGCGGCGGCCTATGGCCAGTATGTCGAAAGAATCGGTCGGGAACCGGCGCCGATGAATGCGGACTATGCAAAGCTCGTCGGGGATGGGCACGTCGTCGTCGCCCGCCGCGATGGCGAAGTGGTGGGCATGATGGTCATGGAGCTTCACCCCGACCATCTCCATGTCGCCAATCTGGCGGTCGACCCGAAGATCCAGGGCTCCGGCGTCGGCTCGCTGCTGTTGACATACGCGGAGCACTGTGCGCGGTCGCAAGAGCGGCCGGAGATGCGTCTGTACACCAATGCGAAGATGACGGAGAACCTTGAGTACTATCCGCGGCGCGGGTTCCGTGAAACGGGTCGACATTCGGAAGACGGATTCGATCGGGTCTACTTCACCCGCGAGCTGAGGACCGAAGTCTGACGGGCGGCACGGCTGAGACAGTGCGTGATGCTCCTATAGGTTGTCAAGCCCGGTCGTGATCATGGTGGTGGTGATCGACCATGGCGAGGTGGCCTACGCGGCGAGCAGGTATTCACGGTAGGCGATGACGAAGTCATCGTCTCGGCGTTT